>CAXXNZ010000025.1:0-224107 GCA_963676075.2 Devosiaceae bacterium | reverse complement strand
CGGCGCTTTATGCCGCCGCCCAGGCCGCTGTGGCCGCCGAATCGGGCATGTAACAAGACTGGTGCTCTGCCGCTTCATGCGGCAGAACGCCTATGATGATCATGATCGGCGGGACGGGCGAAATATCGCCGGTCCCGCCGGATCCGACCCAGCCTCGCTGCGACCCTAACGGTCCGGCGGGCATTTCCATTTCGAAGAGGATCTGCCGCAATGAGCAAGCCCACACCTCCGTTCCGCGCCGACGTGGTCGGCAGTTTCCTGAGGCCCGATGCCATCAAGACGGCACGCAAGGCGCATTTCGAGGACAAGACAATGTCCGCCGAGGAGCTTCATGCCATCGAGGACGAGGCGATCCGGAACGTCATCAAGATGCAGGAAGACGCGGGCCTCATGGCCGTCACCGACGGCGAGTTCCGCCGCGCCTGGTGGCATTTCGATTTCATGGGCATGCTCAATGGTCTGGACGTCGAACGGCGTGAATCGGGCGGCATCCAGTTCCATGGCGTCACGACCCATGCCGACGTGCCGGTGATCAACGGCAAGCTCGACTTCCCGGCCGACCATCCGATGCTGGAGCATTACAAGTTCGTCGCCGCCAACACCAAGGTGACGCCGAAGATCTCCATTCCCGGTCCGAGCGCCGTCCATTTCCGCATCGCCCAGGACGACATCTCGGTCGCCGAGTACAAAAACGATGCCGAGGCCTATTTTGCCGACATCACCGCGACCTACAAGAAAGCCGTCGAGGCCTTCTACGCCGCAGGTTGCCGCTATCTGCAGATGGACGACATCTTCTTTGCCTATCTGTGCGACCCGAAGATCCGCGCCGAGCGCAAGGAAAAGGGCGAGGATCCGGACTGGCTCATCTCGCGTTATGCCCAGATGATGCACGACGCTATCGCCGACCGGCCTGAGGACATGCTGATCGGCATGCATATGTGCCGGGGCAACTTCAAATCCACCTGGGTTGCCGAGGGCGGTTTCGATCCGGCCGCGGATGCGGTGTTCAACCAGACCGATGTCGACATCTATTTCATGGAATACGATTCGGATCGTGCCGGTGGCCTTGAGCCCTTGCGCCTTCTGCCCAAGGGGAAGAAGCGCGTGCTGCCGGGCTTCATCACCACCAAGACCGCCGAACTCGAGGACATCGACGATCTCAAGCGCAAGTTCGACGAGGCAGGCAAATATGCCGATCTCGACCAGCTCGGCATCGCGCCGCAATGCGGGTTTGCTTCGACCGAGGAAGGCAACGCCATCACCGAGGACGACCAGAAGCGCAAGCTCGAACTGGTGGTGAAGACCGCCGAAGCCATCTGGGGCGGCGTCGACGCCTGAGCCCAGCCGGCACATCCGCCTGTGACGGACGATCAGCATTTGCACCGCCGTCTCGCTCAGCCGCGAGGCGGCGGTGTCACATTCTGGCCGTTTCTGCACCTTTCTGTGGCCCGGAGCGGACCTTATTTCCGGCGGTTTCCCTCCCTAGCCTTGCGCCTCGAAATCGGGCCGGCATCGTGTGCCGCGGGTCGGGGTCGATTGAGGCGGGGGCAAGAGGGAGCCGTTTCATGACACCAATCACACAGCTGTTTCGCAAGACGATCGTGGCACCCGCCATTCTGGGTGCAGCGCTCAGCGGTTTTGCCATCCTGCCCTCTGCTGCCGAAGCGGACGAGGACACGCGCCGCCTGGCCGAGGCCTATAACGAGGACGGAATCGCGCTGTTCGACGATCTTGCCGGCAAGACCGACGGCAATATCGTTGTGTCGCCATTCTCGATCGGCACCGCCTTGTCCATGGCCTATGCCGGTGCGCGGGGAACGACGGCCAGTGAAATGGCTGACAGGCTCGGTCTCGACTGGTTGCCGGACACGATCGGCACTGTCAATTCCGAGCTCGCCGATCTGGTGACCCGGCGCGCCTCGACTGAAGACGCCTCGATCGCGATTGCCAACGGGCTGTATCTGTCGGCGCGTGGCGAGATGGTCAGCGACGCCTATCGCGCGCTTGTGGCCAGCGATTTCGATGCCGAGCTCTTCTCCGGCTCCGATCCTGCCGATGTCAATTCCTGGGTCAGCGCCAAAACCGATGGCAAGATCGACACCATCCTCGATCAACTCGATCCGTTGTCGGTGGCGGTGCTGCTCAATGCCATCGATTTCAAGGCGGGCTGGCAGAGCGTCTTCGATACCGATGCAACCCGCGCCGCATCCTTCCACATGAGCGCGGCGGACATCATCCAGGTGCCGATGATGCACAAGACCTTGTCGCTGCGCACGCTCGACATGGGCACCTATACCGCGCTGGCCTTGCCCTATTCCGGCGGTAATCTCGAAATGATCATCGTCCTTCCCAAGGCCTGGGGCGGGATGGGCAATGTGCCGTTGGCGATTTCTGCGGCGGAATATGCCTCGCTCCTCGACATGCTCGACGCGGTTGAGCCCGAACGCATCCACCTGAGCCTGCCGAAATTCTCGTTCGACTACGGAGCAGGGTTGATCCCGGCTCTCAAGTCGATGGGCCTGAGCGCACCATTCGATCCCGACAGTGCCGATTTCAGCGGTATTTCCGCCGACGAGGGTGTTCCGCTCTACATTTCGCAAGCCAAGCACAAGGCGATGATCGAGGTGAACGAGGCGGGTACCGAAGCCGCCGCGGTGACGGCAGTCGAAATGGCCGTCGCTGCGATCATGGACCAGGCCGAGCCGCGCGAGATCCGCGTCGACCGGCCGTTTCTGTTCGCCATTGCCGACCGCAGCTCCGGCGCCCTGCTGTTTGTCGGTCGTCTGTCCGATCCGCGCGACGCAGTGCTGGCGAGCTCGGACATGGAGATTCCTCTCGCGGAGGAAAGTGTCATGGCCGATGCGGCGCCTTTGGTGATGAAGCAGATGAACCTGGCCATGGCGCCGGCGCCGATGTTCGCCGGCGGCGGTCGGTCAGGCCGCATGCTCTCTCCGGGCGAGGGCGATGTTTTCACGACATTCGAAGATGGTCGCACTCTGTCGGTGCGTGAGCAGCCGGTCTCGACCTTCTCTGTCGATGTCGATACTGCCGCTTATTCCTATGTCCGGCGCATGTTGCTTGAAGGTGCGCGGCCACAGGCCGATGCGGTCCGCGTCGAAGAGATGATCAACTATTTCGATTACGGCTATGAAGGCCCCGAGAGCATCGACGTCCCCTTCGCGATCCACACGTCCGTGTTCCCGACGCCGTGGAACGAAGGTACGCAATTGCTGCGCATCGGCATCCAGGGCTATCGGTTGCCGCCCGAGGACAGGCCCCCGGCTACTATCGTCTTTCTCGTCGACACCTCCGGGTCAATGGATGCGCCCGACAAGCTGCCACTCCTGAAGAAGAGCTTCGAGGTGTTGCTCGGCCAGCTGAATGACACCGATACGGTGGCGATCGTTGCCTATGCCGGCTCGGCGGGCGTCGTGCTGGACCCCACGCCGGCCAGCGACAAGGTGAAGATCAGGGCGGCGCTCAATGACCTGACGCCCGGTGGCTCCACAGCCGGCGCCGCCGGCATCGAACTGGCCTATGAGCTTGCGGCTCAAGCGCGAACCGATGCTGGCACCAATCGGGTGATCCTTGCCACTGATGGTGATTTCAACGTCGGCATCGACGATCCGGACGCCCTGGAGCGTTTCATCGCCGGGAAGCGCGATAGCGGCATCTTCCTCAGTGTGCTCGGGTTCGGTTCGGGCAACCTCGATGATGCGACGATGCAGGCGCTGGCCCAGAACGGCAATGGCACGGCGGCCTATATCGACAGCTTCGCGGAAGCCCGCAAGGTGTTGGCCGACGAGGTTGGCGCGTCGCTTGTCACCATTGCCCGCGACGTCAAGATCCAGGTTGAGTTCAACCCGGCCGAAATCGCCGAATACCGGTTGATCGGCTACGAGACCCGGGCGCTCAACTCCGAGGACTTCAACAATGATGCGGTCGATGCCGGCGATATCGGCTCCGGTCATTCGGTGACGGCTCTTTATGAAATCACGCCGGTTGGCTCGGATGCCGTGCTCAACGACCCCTTGCGCTATGGCGCGGATGCGGCGGCGGCAGAGGAGGGCGCCAATGGCGAACTCGCCTTCGTCAAGCTGCGCTACAAGCCCGGTGGTGCTGACGACAGCGAGCTGATGACCGAGACGGTGCTGGCCGCTAATGCGTTGGCACGAATCTCCGACGCAGCTGATTCGGCACGCTTTGCCGCTGCGGTCGCCGCCTTCGGACAAAAGCTGAGGGACAATCCGTCACTTGCTGGTTGGGATTGGGCCGATATCGCGGCGCTGGCGCGCGGTGCGCGCGGCGCCGACGAAAACGGCTACAAGGCCGAAATGGCACGGCTTGTCGATATCGCCGCGAGCCTGTGACTGCGTACCAACTGTGACTAACGGGTACGGCACCGCCGGAGTTGATGACTCCGGCGGCGTATTGGTTTAATGGCGGCGTTTCCGTGTCACCACGTCAAAAGTGTTCGCCGGCAAATGTTGTTGTCCAACTCGCTTGCCAAGGTCATTCGAGGGTGATTAGCTCACGCCTCATGTGCCCGGCAGACAACATGTCGGCAACGCTCGACCGGTCTTGGGGGACAAGGCCGGTTCATTTCAAGGCGTGGAAACAATACAGGAGTGCAATTCATGAAATTCCAGACTCTGGTAAAGGCAACCGCTATTGCGGCAGCCTTTGCGCTTGGCGCCGCCAGTATGGCGCAGGCGGCAACCCTGCACCTTCACAATGGTGGCGATCCGCGGTCTCTTGATCCGCAGCGCGTTTCGGGCAACTGGGAAGATCGTCCGGTTTCGGACTATATCGAAGGTCTGATGACCCTCGATGCCAAGGGTGGCGCCATCCTCGGACAGGCAGCCTCCTATTCGGTTTCCGATGACGGCCTGGTTTACACCTTCAAGATTCGCGACAACGCAATGTGGTCCGACGGCGAACCCGTCGTGGCCGAGGATTTCGTGCTCGGCCTGCAGCGGCTCGAGGATCCCAAGACCGCCGCCGAATATGCCTATCTGCAGTATTTCATCGACAATGCCGAAGCGATCAACTCCGGCGAGATCACCGATCTCGATGAACTCGGCGTCAAGGCCATCGACGACAAGACCGTCGAAATCACCCTGAACGCGCCGACCCCGTACTTCCTGCAGGCTCTGACCCATTACTCCGCCTATCCCGTGCCGTCGCACGTGGTTGCCGAGTATGGCGACGACTGGGCGAGCATCGACCACCTGGTGGCCAATGGTCCGTTCAAGCCGGTCGAGTGGGTCCCGGGCTCCTACATCCATTCGGTGAAGAACGACAAGTACTATGCCGCCGACACCGTTAAGCTCGACGACGTCTACTACTACATCACCGATGACGATAATGCCGCCCTGCAGCGCTATCGCGCCGGCGAAATCGACATCCTGTCGAACTTCGCTTCCGACCAGTACCAGCTGCTTCAGGACCAGTATCCGGGCCAGGCCCACGTCTTCCCGTTCCTGGGCGTGTACTACTACGTCATCAACCAGACCAAGGAGCCCTTCACCGACGTCCGCGTCCGCAAGGCTCTGTCGATCGCGATCAACCGCAAGGTCATCGGCCCGGACATCCTTGGCACCGGCGAACTGCCGGCTTATGGCTGGGTCCCGCCCGGAACGTCGAACTACGAGGGCGAGCAGTATATGCCGGCCTATGCCGACGAGACCTATGACGAGCGCGTTGCCGAAGCTGCCAAGCTGATGGAAGAACTCGGCTACACCGCCGAAAATCCGCTGACCGTGCAGCTCAGGTACAACACCAACGAAAACCACCAGCGTATCGCCGTTGCCATCTCGGCGATGTGGGAACCGATCCACGTCAAGGTTGAACTGTTCAACTCCGACGTCTCGACCCATTACGACGCCCTGACTGCGGGTGACTTTGAAGTCGGTCGCGCCGGCTGGATCATGGACTATGACGATCCGTCCAACATGCTCGACCTGTTGAAGTCCGGCACGGGCAACAACTACGGCCGTTACGCGAATGCCGAGTACGACGAGCTTCTTGCCAAGGCTGCCAACGAGCAGGATCTGGTCAAGCGCGCCGGCTACATGCACGCTGCTGAAAAGATCGCCATGGACGAGTTCGGCGTTATCCCGATCTACTACTACGTGGCCAAGTGGGTGATTTCGCCCAAGGTCAGCGGTTTCGAGGACAACGCCGTCGACCGGCACCTTGTCCGCTATATCTCGAAGTCCGAGTAGGACCTGATACATCCGGGCCGCGCTCAGGGGCGCGGCCCGGACCCCTTTGCGGACGCGAAGTGATCGTCCGCCCTAAACTCCCAAAGGTCCTGGCCCATGTTGAGTTACGCCCTTCGACGGGTGCTTTCCGCTATTCCAGTAGCGCTCATCGCCGTCACCGTCTGTTTCTTCGTCCTCCGGCTGGCGCCGGGCGGTCCCTTCGACGGGGAACGCGCGCTGCCCGAGGAAATCCTCAATAACCTGCGCGAATATTACCATATGAACGAGCCGCTGGTGATGCAGTACCTGCGGTACATCTGGGGGCTGCTGCAGTTTGACCTCGGTCCGTCCATGGTCATCAAGGGGTTCACCGTCAGCCAGCTGCTGGCGATCGGCCTGCCCTTCACCCTGATGCTCGGCTTCACCGCCTTCGTCGTCGCCACCGCGATTGGCATCGTTGCCGGCGTCATCGCCGCGGTGCAGCAGAACAAGTGGCCGGACTATGTGCTGGTCCTCGCCGTCATGCTCGGCGTCATCGTGCCGAACTTTCTGATGGGAGCCTTGCTGCAGCTGTTCTTCGGCGTCTATCTCAAATGGTTTCCCGCCGGCGGCTTTGTCTACGGCTCGATCTCGCACTTGGTTCTGCCAGTCACCGTGCTCGCCTGGCCGCACGCCGCGCGCGTGTCGCGGCTGATGCGCGGCTCGATGATCGAGGTTTTGGGGTCCAACTACATCCGCACCGCCAAGTCCAAGGGCATCGGTGAACGCCTGGTGCTTGCCCGCCATGCCATGAAGCCGGCGATGATTCCGGTCGTCTCCTATCTGGGGCCGGGCTTGTCCTACCTGCTCACCGGGTCGCTGGTCGTCGAACAGATCTTCGGCCTGCCCGGCATCGGCAAGTATTTCGTCCAGGCGGCGCTCAACCGTGACTACGGGCTCGTCCTCGGCACCACGGTGTTCTACATCCTGCTCATCCTGGTGCTCAATCTGATCGTCGACATGGTCTATGCCTGGCTCGACCCGCGCGTGAGGTACCACTGATGTCGTCCATCACGAAAAAAGACGAGGTCATGGAGGCCTATACCGAGGCGCTCGAACGTCTCGATGCGCCCAAGGGCCGCTCGCTGGGCCAGGATGCGCTGCGGCGTCTGATCGCCAACAAGGCGGCACTGGTGTCGATCATCGTGCTCGGTGTCATCATCGTCGCTGCGCTTATCGGTCCGCACCTGACCCCCTGGGATGTCGCCAAGGTCGACTGGGGCTCGATCCGCAAGCCGCCCGATTTCGCCAAGGGCCATTTCCTCGGAACCGACCAGAACGGCCGTGACCTGCTCGCCCGCCTGTTCCAGGGCACGCAGATGTCGCTGATGGTTGCCGGCGTCGCCACCGTCGTCTCGGTGGTCATCGGCATCACCTATGGTGCCGTGGCCGGCTATTTCGGCGGTCGCATCGACGCCATGATGATGCGCTTCGTCGACGTCATGTATGCACTGCCCTACATGCTGTTCGTCATCATCCTGGTGGTGGTTTTCGGACGTTCGCCGATCCTGCTGTTCGTCGGTATCGGTGCGCTCGAATGGCTGACCATGGCCCGTATCGTGCGCGGTCAGACCCTGACATTGAAGGAAAAGGAATTCATCGAGGCGGCGCGCGCCGGCGGTGCCAAACCCTTCACCATCATCATGCGCCACATCGTGCCCAACCTGACGGGTCCGGTGGTCATCTACGCAACACTGACCGTCCCCGAGATCATCATCACCGAGAGCTTCCTCAGCTATCTGGGCCTGGGTGTGCAGGAACCGCTGACATCGCTCGGCACCCTGATCTCCAACGGCGCCGCCGTTGCCGAGGCTCTGCCCTGGCTGCTGATTTCGCCGGCCATCGTTCTGGTCAGCATGCTGTTGTGTCTCACCTATATCGGTGATGGCCTGCGCGATGCACTTGATCCGAAGGACCGCTGACACATGGCAAACGTTCTCGAAGTCGAAAATCTAGACGTCACATTCTCCCTGCATGACGGCGAGGTCCATGCCGTGCGCGAACTGTCTTTCGTGCTCGGCGAGGGCGAAACACTCGCGGTCGTCGGCGAGTCCGGTTCGGGCAAGTCCCAGGCCTTTCTCGCCATGATGGGTCTTCTGGCCCGCAATGGCCGCGCCACCGGCAAGGCAAAGCTCGCCGGGACGGACCTGTTGGCACTGTCGTCGTCCGAGCTCGACAAACATCGTGGGCTGGACATCGCCATGATCTTCCAGGATCCGATGACCTCGCTCAATCCGAGCCTGAAGATCGGCAAGCAACTGTCCGAAGTGCTGGTGCGCCACCGCCACATGTCGGAGGCGGATTCGGCCAAACGCGCCATCGAGATGCTCGATCGCGTCGGCATTCCCGAAGCGTCGCGCCGCGCATCCTCGTATCCGCACGAACTCAGCGGCGGTATGCGCCAGCGCGTCATGATCGCCATGGCGCTGTTGTGCGAGCCCAAGGTGCTGATCGCCGACGAGCCGACCACGGCGCTCGATGTGACCGTGCAGGCCCAGATGCTTGACCTGTTCAAGACGCTGACCGCCGATTTCGGCACGGCGCTGGTCATCATCACGCACGATCTCGGTGTCGTTGCCGGTCTGGCGGACCGCATGATGGTCATGTATGCCGGCCGCGCCGTCGAGGCGGGCGGGGTCGATGATCTGTTCTACGATCCCAAGCACCCTTACACGTTCGGGTTGCTGCACTCGACACCGCATGTTGAGACCAGTGGCCAGAGGCTCAGCCCGATCGACGGTCTGCCGCCCAGTCTCGAACACCTGCCGACCGGTTGCGCCTTCCATCCGCGCTGCGCCTTTGCCATGCCGGAGTGCCGCAAGGAGCGGCCGAAATTGACCGATCGTGGGCCGAAACGCAGTGCAGCCTGCTTTTATGAAGGCACGCTCAGCGAGAAGGAGGCAGCACAATGACCGCTCAGACCCCAATGCTCGACGTCCAGAACGTCACCAAGGTCTTCGGCATCGCCACCGGATTCATGAGAAAGCCGCTGACGCTGACGGCGCTCAGCGACATCTCGTTTCAGGTCAACGAAGGCGAGACGCTCGGCATCGTCGGCGAGTCCGGTTGTGGCAAGTCCACGCTCGGACGCTGCATCCTGCAGTTGCTGACGCCTGAGGAGGGCAAGGTGCTCTGGCTCGGCCAGGATCTGACCACGCTCAAGCCCGACGAGATGCGCAAGCATCGCCGCGACCTGCAGATCATTTTCCAGGACCCGCTGGCCTCGCTCAACCCGCGCATGACCGTGGGGGGCATCATCGAGGATCCGCTCAGGACCCTTATGCCCGAGATGAGCCAGAAGCAGCGCCGCGCCAAGGTCATCGAGATGATGGAGGCCGTTGGCCTCTTGCCCGAGATGATCAACCGCTACCCGCATGAGTTCTCCGGCGGCCAGGCCCAGCGCATCGGCATCGCTCGGGCGCTGATCACCGAACCCAAGCTGATCGTCTGCGATGAACCGGTCTCGGCGCTCGATGTGTCCATTCAGGCGCAGATCCTCAATCTGCTGTCCGAACTCAGGGACCGGTTCAATCTGACGCTGATTTTCATCAGTCACGACCTCTCGGTAGTTCGTCACGTCAGCGACCGGATCGTGGTGCTTTATCTCGGGCGGATGATCGAATACGCGCCGCGCGACGAGCTCTACAACGATCCCAAGCATCCCTATACGCGGGCACTGCTGACGGCGGTGCCGGTGCCGGATCCGAAACTGGCGCGACAACGCAAGATCACCGAGCTCAGAGGCGAAATACCGTCGCCGATCAACCCGCCATCGGGCTGCGCCTTCCGCTCGCGCTGCCCCTACGCCATCCCGGTCTGCGCCGAGAAACGCCCCGAGATCGAATCCTCCGGCGAATTGCGCAGCGTTGCCTGCCACCGTTGGCGGGAGATCGAGGTCGAACCGGTCGCGACCGGCGGCTGAGCCAATCGCCGCCGCGCGCATCAGCTAAAAGAAAAGTTCAGGCCCCGGACCATCATGGTCCGGGGCTTTTTGTCTGCCCGGAGCGTTGCCCATCGTTCCGGCAGTCATCTATCTCATCGTTAATACTTGCGAAATAGTCAGCTTTATCGTCAGCGCCGTCCCTCTCGATGCCCGTTGCGCGCGGTCAGGAACACATCATCATCCATGCCATAACCACCCGTTCCGGGGCTATTTCGGCGATTTCGCGGTTGTTCGGAGACTGTGGGCGTTTTTTCCCGACACGGCTTGGTATCGATAACATCGGTAAAAATGTCGGAAAATAGGCAAGAAAACCCCATTTTCCTGCAGAGGCCGCATCGCCTTTTCAGGCCGATCGGTCAACTATTTCACTGTTTCCGATACATTCTGTCGCCAGCACGATCGTCCATATATACGACTAAATGCTGTCTACGGATAAGGTAAAAAATGAACTAACTTTTTAGATGAGGAATTTGCATTGTTCGTAAGGATCGCAAACAGCGGCCTTGCAACAAAGACCGTGATGTCGGCTCAAAAATGGATCAAGTCTAATTCGATCCGGATTGCTGTCATCGTGGTTTGTTTAACCGTGGGAGGAATACATGAAAAAACTTAATCTTCTGGGCGCGGCGCTTGCCGGTGCCATGATGCTGGCCAGCACCTCGGCCATGGCAGTCACCATCGGCTTCTCGCAGGTTGGCGACGAAGGCGACTGGCGTCCGGCATGGTCCAAGAACATGCAGGAAAGTGCCAAGGAATACGGCATCGACCTGAAGTTCGCCGACGCGCAGGGCAAGCAGGAAGAGCAGCTTCGCGCCGTTCGTGCTTTCATCGCCCAGGGCGTTGACGCGATCATCATTGCGCCGGTGGTCGTCACCGGTTGGGATCAGGTGCTCAATGAAGCAAAGCGCGCCAATATCCCGGTCTTCCTCGCCGACCGTGACGTCGAAGTCGAAGACAATTCCCTGTTCGTGACCCGCATTTCCGCCGACTTCAATCTCGAAGGCAAGCTGGCCGGCGCATGGCTCGCCGCCAAGAGCCGTGGTTCGTGCGAAGTCGTCGAACTTCAGGGTACCGTTGGTTCGGCTGCTGCCATCGAGCGCAAGAAGGGCTTTGAAGCCGTGCTCGATCAGTTCCCGGCCATGGAGATCGTCCGGTCGCAGTCTGGTGACTTCACCACCGAAGGCGGCAAGAAGGTCATGGAAGCCTTCATCAAGGCGACCGACAACCTCAACGGCATCTGCGCTTCGTTCGCGCACAATGACAACATGCAGCTTGGTGCGATCCAGGCCATGAAGGAAGCCGGCCTGGTTCCTGGCAAAGACGTCCTGATGGTTTCCGTCGACTATGTCCCGGCGATGATCAAGGCTCTTGAAGCCGGCGATGCCAATGCTTCGGTCGAACTTCGTTCCGCTATCGGCAAGTTCATCTACCCGGTCGTCCTCGACTATCTGAAGGACCCCAAGGACCTGCCGAAGTGGATCGTCATTCCTGGCGATATTCACGCCGCTGGCATGTAATCGGACCGTGTGAGGCGCTTAGCGCTTTCCAATATCCGGTGCTCTGCCCCGAAAGGGCAGGGCACCAACCCCCGGCAGTCCGGGAAAGGCAGCGCGCTGTTTGGCGCCTGCGGCCTGAGTCCTGCCGGCTGGTTTCAGAACATTCGTGGGAGAACACGCCGTGGCGGAGTCATCGGCCTATCGCGTAGAGATGCTCGGCGTATCGAAGACCTTCCCGGGCGTCCGGGCACTCGATGACGTCAATCTGCAACTGAGACCCGGCGAGGTCCATGCTCTTCTCGGAGAGAACGGCGCCGGCAAATCAACCCTGATCAAGGTCCTGACCGGCGCGCTCAAGCGCGACAAGGGTACGATCCTGCTCGATGGCAAGGAAATCGAGGTCAGTTCGACCAGCGAAGCCCAGGAACTGGGCATCTCGACCGTCTATCAGGAAGTCAACCTCATCCCGACATTGTCGGTGACCAAGAACCTGACGCTCGGTCGTCAGCCGCGCAAATTCGGGATTGTCGACTGGAAGGCGACCAAGAAACTCGCGCTCCAGCGCCTCGATCGGCTCAAGCTCGATATCGATGTCGAGCGCCCGCTCGGGTCCTATTCGGTCGCCATCCAGCAGCTGATCGCCATCGCGCGTGCACTGGAAGACGATACCAGCGTGCTGGTTCTCGACGAGCCGACGGCCAGTCTGGACGCCGAGGAAACGGCGTTGCTGTTCCAGATCGTCAGGGATCTCAAGGCGCATGGCATCGCCATCGTCTTCATCACCCACTTCATCGACCAGGTCTATCAGATCGCCGACCGTATCTCGGTCCTGCGCAATGGCCGCATGGTCGGTACGGAAGCCGTGGCCGATCTGCCGCGCCTCAAGCTGATCTCGATGATGATCGGCCGCGAGATCGAGGGTATCGGCGGGAGGCCCACCGCCAGCTATTTCAAAGAGGACAGCGTCCCGGTCATCGAGGCGGAAGGGCTTGGCCGTTCCCGTACCATCGCGCCGTTCGATCTGACCCTGCGCGCCGGCGAAGTCGTCGGCCTCGCCGGCCTGCTCGGATCGGGCCGTACCGAAACCGCCAAGGTCGTTCTCGGCGCCATCAAACCGGATTCGGGGACGATCAAGCTCAACGGCAAGGTCATCTCGCGTCTGTCCCCGCGCGCATCTCTGGCAAACGGTATCGTCTTTTGCCCGGAAGACCGCAAGGCCGAGGGCCTGATCGGCGAATTGAGCATTCGCGAGAACATCATGCTGAGCCTGCAGGCCAAGCGCGGCTGGCTCAACCGCATCTCGCGCGCCGAACAGGAAAAGCTGGCGGCAGAAATGATCTCCGCCCTGGCCATCGCCACTCCGGATGCCGAAAAGCCGGTTGGACAACTGTCCGGCGGCAATCAGCAGAAGGTCATTCTGGCCCGATCGCTGGTCTCCCAGCCCAAGGCCCTTCTGCTCGACGAGCCGACGCGCGGCATCGATGTCGGCGCCCATGCCGAAATCGTGTCGCTGATCCGGCGCCTGTGCTCGGAAGGTCTGGCCCTGCTTGTGGCATCTTCGGAGTTTGATGAACTCGTCGCGGTCAGCGACCGCGTTGCCGTTCTCAGAGACCGCAAGAAGGTCGACGAAATATCGGGCGAACAGATCACCCGCGAAAACATCATCAACTCGATTGCGCACCGATGAACACCCAGGACCTCTCAAGCTCGGAGACCAAGAGCTCGTTCGCCCCGACCCTGCGTGCCATGATGGCGCACCGCGCCGTCTGGCCCCTCGTCGTGTTGGCGATCATTCTGATCGTCAATGCCATTGTGGTTCCGTCTTTCTTCAGTCTGTCGATCAATAACGGACGTCTGTTCGGCCCGATCGTTGACGTGTTCTATCGCGGCACCGCCCCGGCGCTGATCGCCATCGGCATGGCCGTGGTCATCGGCACCAAGGGGATCGACCTTTCGGTCGGCTCGATCGTCGCCGTGGTCGGCGCGGTCATTGCCTGGCGCATCAAGGCTGGCGATCCTCACTTCGTCATTTTGTGGCTGGCGCTGTTCGTCGGCATCGCCTGCGGCGCCTGGAACGGGTTCCTGGTTGCCGTGCTCGACATCCAGCCGATCATCGCCACCCTGATCCTGATGGTGGCCGGCCGCGGCATCGGCCTTTTGATCAACCTGATCGATGGCGGCACCGATCCCAGTTTCACCAGCGAATTGCTGCAGGGGCTGAGCGTCGGCTCCATCGGCCCGATACCGACACGGTTGATCCTGTTCGCCGCCATCTTCCTGTTCTTGTGGTTCCTGTTGAGGCGCACCGCGCTCGGCCTGTTCGTCGAATCGGTCGGCGGCAACCCGGAAGCGGCGCAGATCGCCGGCATTCCCTCGCGACTGATCAAGTTCAGCGCCTATGTGATTTCCGGTTTCTGCACCGGTTGGGCCGCCATCATCCTGACCGCGGACGTCCACACCTCGGACCCGGTCTCGGTGGCGCTGTTCTCCGAACTCGATGCCATCCTCGCCGTCGTGATCGGTGGTGGGTCGCTGATGGGCGGTCGAATCTATCTCGGCATGACCATACTTGGCGCGCTCGTCATCCAGACCATGGTGACCTCGATCCTGATGAGCGGCTGGCCACCTGAATACAACCTGATCATCAAGGCCGTTCTGGTCCTTATCATCCTGCTGCTGCAGTCCAACAACTTCCGCGGCGCCGTGATGTCCCTGTTCGGTCGGAGGGCGTAATGAAAGACCGTTATCTTCCGCTTTTCGCCACCATCTCCGTCTTCGTCGCGCTCTATGTCGCAGGCGGGCTGTTCTATCCGAGGATTTTCTCGACGCTGGTGTTCGGTCACCTTCTGGCCGACAACGCCTTCATCATCCTTGCCGCGATCGGCGTGACCTTTGTCATCATTTCCGGCGGCATCGATCTGTCGATCGGATCGATGATCGGTTTCGTCGGCGTCGTCATGGCGAACATGGATGCAGCCGGATGGGACCCGATCGTCGTTATCTTCATCGTTCTGGCCTTCGGCATCCTTTATGGCGCCTTCCAGGGTTTCCTCATCGATTTCTGCGAAATCCAACCCTTCATCGTAACGCTCAGCGGCCTGTTTCTGCTGCGTGGCGCCAGCTTCATGGTCAATCTGGACTCCGTGCCGCTGCGCAACTACTTCGTCAGCTGGTTCAACAATATCTATCTCGACCTGCCGGGCGGAGGCTTCCTGACCGGCGGTGCCCTGGTGATGCTGGCGATGCTGGTGGTGGCGATTATCATTGCCCATTTCACCCGCTTCGGAACCAATGTCTATGCCATTGGCGGTGACAAGACGTCAGCGGTGCTGATGGGCGTGCCAATGCGCAAAACCACGGTGATGATCTATGCGCTGGCCGGCTTCTACTCCGCCATCGCCGGGGTCATCTACGCCATGAACACCTCTTCGGGCTATCCGCTGGCGGGCATGACGCTGGAGCTGAGCGCCATCGCGGCCTCCGTTCTCGGCGGCACCATGCTGACCGGTGGTGTCGGCATGGTCTTCGGCGCCCTGTTCGGCGGCATGATCCTGGCCCTGATCTCGACCATCATCATCTTCAACGGCACGTTGAATGGTGCCTGGATCCTGATCGCAACCGGCTTCCTTTTGTTCCTGTTTATCGTTATCCAGCGCTGGGTTGTCTCGTCGTTCAGTTCGGCCGGGAAGACCAGTTGACGGAGAAGGAACGATGCTCGAGCCACTGAAAGAAGCTGTCTGCGAGGCAAATCTCGAACTCAATCGACGCGGTGTGGTGATCTACACCTGGGGCAATGTTTCCGGCATCGATCGGGAGCGTGGATTGGTTGTTATCAAGCCGTCTGGCGTGTCCTACGACGAGATGCGGCCTGAG
The DNA here is from genome assembly GCA_963676075.2 of Devosiaceae bacterium. Classification (GTDB taxonomy): domain Bacteria; phylum Pseudomonadota; class Alphaproteobacteria; order Rhizobiales; family Devosiaceae; genus JAHJQZ01. The sequence continues at coordinate 208,550 of CAXXNZ010000025.1, read as the reverse complement.
CACATGGTCGTTGTCGATCTCGACAACAATGTCGTCGAAGGCAACCTCAAGCCCTCGTCCGACACCAAGACCCACACCGTGCTTTACAAGGCCTTTCCGCATGTCGGCGGCGTGGTTCACACCCATTCGCGTTATGCGGTGAGCTGGGCCCAGGCGCGGCGGGAGATTCCTGCCCTCGGCACGACTCACGCCGACTACTGCTCCGGGCCGGTGCCCTGCACCGAGCCGTTGACGGCGGAAGAGGTGGAGAGCGCCTATGAAGCCAACACCGGCCATTGCATCGTCCGGCGCTTCAAGGATCTCGACCCGGTGTCCGTGCCGATGGTTCTGGTTGCCGGCCACGGGCCGTTCACCTGGGGCAAGACCCCCGAAGACGCGGTGCACAACGCCGTGGTTCTCGAGGAAGTGGCTCACATGGCGACGCTGACCCATCAGATTTCCGATGCACCGCCGCTGGAGGACTATGTCCTCAACTATCACTACCAGCGCAAGCACGGGAAGAATGCCTGGTACGGCCAGACGTCAATGCCCGAGGACGATACACCCGGCAAATAGCCGGATGCCAAGTACCACGCCCCCGGTGCGATGCATAAGCACTGGCGCGGGAGCGAACACAAAGATGCCCGCGGGCACGCCCCGAAGGCGAGATACGAAAGAGCTTGAAGATGATTGGATTGAAGCCGCTGAAGTTCTGGTTGGTCTGCGGGGCTCAGCACCTTTATGGCCCCGAGACGCTGGCTCAGGTTGCCGACGGCGCCCGCAAGGTTGCCGAGGGGCTGGCGGCAGGCGGCAAGCTGGTGCTGCCGATCCATTTCGCCGGCGTCGTGACCACGTCCGACGAAATCGCCGATACCATGCGCAAGGCCTCGGCCGATCCCGAGTGCGGTGGTGTCATCGTCTGGATGCACACCTTCTCGCCGGCCAAGATGTGGATCAGGGGCCTGTCGCTTCTGACCAAGCCGCTGATGCATCTTCATACCCAGCTCAATGCCGCCCTGCCCTGGGACGCCATCGACATGGACTACATGAACCTGCATCAGGCCGCCCACGGCGACCGCGAGGGCGGGTTCATCCACACCCGCATGCGCCTTGGACGCAAGGTCGTGGCCGGCCACTGGTCGGATCCGGCGGTTCAGACCCAGGTCGACACCTGGATGCGCGCCGCCCGCGCCTGGGACGATTGGCAAGGTGGGCGCTTCGTGCGCTTCGGAGACAATATGCGCAATGTCGCGGTCACCGAAGGCGACAAGGTCGGGGCCGAAATGAAGCTCGGCTTCTCGGTCAACGGCTATGGCATCATGGATCTTGTCGACCGCATGGAGCAGATCCCGGATTCAGATGTTGCCGCACTCGCCGAGGAGTATCTCAAGCTCTATGACGTGGTTCCGGAGCTGCAGCCGGACGGCGCACGCCACGACCGCCTATTGTACAATGCCAAGCAGGAACTTGGCCTTCGTGCTTTCCTCGAGGACGGCGGGTTCAAGGGCTTTACCGACACGTTCGAAGATCTGCACGGCATGACGCAATTGCCCGGCATCGCCAGCCAGCGCCTGATGGCGTCCGGCTATGGGTTTGCCGGCGAGGGCGACTGGAAGACCGTGGCGCTGGTGCGCGCCATCAAGGTCATGGGCGAAGGTCTCTCCGGCGCCAGTTCCTTCATGGAGGACTATACCTACGATTTCGCCTCGGACACGCCGCGCGTACTGGGCTCGCATATGCTTGAGGTCTGCCCGACGATCAGTATCGGCAAGCCGACAGTTGAAATCCATCCGCTGGGCATCGGCGGCAAGGACGATCCGGTGCGCCTCGTGTTCAACTCCCGCAAGGGGCCGGCGATCAATGCCACGCTGGTCGATCTCGGCAACCGCTTCCGTTTGATTTCCAATTCGGTCACCGCGATCGATCATCCGGACCTGCCCAAGCTGCCGGTCGCGCGGGCGGTCTGGGAGTGCAACCCTGATTTCAAGACGGCGGTCAGCGCCTGGATCCTGGCCGGCGGCGCCCATCACACCGCCTACAGCTACGATGTCACCACCGAAATGCTCGATGATTTCGCCACCATTGCCGGCATCGAGCTGGCGGTGATCGACGAGACCACCGAACTGTCGCGGTTCAAGCAGGATCTGAGGACCAACGAGGTTTACTGGCATCTCGCAAAGGGGTTCGTCGCCTGATCGGCGGATCCCCAAACTGGCCGAATCCTTCCCGGCCAAGGACGCGCATAGCCCGGCTTCGGCCGGGCTCTTTTTTGTGAGGGAAGACGCTTGGACCGCTCCGAAGCCTCGTGACGTCAAAGGGGCTTTCCCCAAAGGCGACAGCTTGCGGCGCGATCAACACGCACACCGGTTTCCCCATGCCGCAAATGCATTGGCGAAAGACTCAGTCGAAGTCCTCGCTGAGCGTTTCCTTGAAGCCCGGGGCCGGCGTCTCCTCCTCAGGCGAGGTGCCAAGACTTCGCGCCCTGAAGCTATAGGGGCTCATGCCGACATGGCGGCGGAAGACCCGGGAAAAGTACAAGGGGTCATCATAGCCGACCATGTGTGACAGCGACTTGATGGGTGCATTGGTGACGCGCAGCAGCTGTTTGGCGTATTGCAGACGTTGGCATTCACGCCACTGGACCACGCCCATGCCGAGATGCTTGCGAAAAAGGTGAGACAGACGGGACGGGGACAGACAGACCCTGGTGGCGATTTCGCTGACGCTGGCGGAACTTTGCAGGTTCGAGGAGATCAGATGGCACGCCGCGAGCACCCGGTCGTCCACCGGTTCGTCTTTCACATGCGCAGCGCGGTCGGCCCGTTGGCATGACAAAAGGATGAACTCGAGCCGGTTGAAGGCAAGGTCGGCCGACAGGTAATCATTGTGCGTCGCGTGCTTTTCCACCTCGGCGAACAATTGCGCTATCTCGCCGAGAAAGCGATCGCCCTTGGCGCGCAAAATATGCACGGACCGGAATTGGTGCTCCCATTTCAGCCAGGAGCGCCAGAAGGCGCGCGGTTGGAAATAGATCCAGCGGTGCCACCATTTGTCAGCGTCGGGCGCGCGTCCGTAATAGTGCACGGCCTCGGGCGGAAACAGCATCAGATCGCCCTGTTCGACGACAAATGAATCCTTTCCCTCAAAGACCTGCCCCTTGCCTTCGATGGTCAGATTGATGATCCAGCCCGCCATGCCATTGGGCCTGTCGATGTAGAAATCAAGCGGGCCGCCCTTCTCGATCGGGGTGATTCCGGCCACCAGCCTGACATCGAAAGGAAAACCCGGGAACAGCGGCGCCACGTCGAGGTCGACACCGCCCGCGGGGCTGGTCGGGTGCGCCAGCTTGTCGATGATTCGCTGGACCTGGGGATCCTGTGCGGGGTCGACCTTGTCACGATCTTTGCCGTCCGGTCTGCCCTGATCATCCATGTCATTAGCGGAATGCTGCATTCCAAATTTTCCCCCACCCTGTAGATTTTTGGGGAGTTTATACCAAAATGACGCTGATTTCACCCGGGAGAGAAAAGGCGGATCATCCATGCCGGTGCCCCGGCAGGACATGGCCAGAACGGAACCGGAAATCAGACGTTTCGACTGGCTGGGTTCGGTGTAAGGTCTGGCTGGAATCGCAGGGTTGGGCCGTGGCTTTGGCCTCGCATTTCCATCCCACAAAACCGGTTGGACCTGCGCCCGCAGATCTTGGCAGATCACTGGCAATTGCGCTGGATGGTTCGGTCAAATGCGCCGGAAACAGGCAATGGCAGAACAATGAACCTTAGAAAAGGGAGGGAATGACCGATGAGCCAGCAGGAGACCGATATGGTCGCGGCGATTTCCGGAGGCAATACATCTCTGGGCATTGAGTTCGGGTCGACCAATATCAAGGCGTGCCTCATCGGTCCGGACCACGAAGTCCTCGCTACGGGCACTCACGGCTGGGAGAATCAGTTCGTAGACCGGCTCTGGACCTATCCGGATGACGCGATCTGGGCCGGCTTGCAGGCTGCCGTCAAATCCCTGATGGCCGACGTCGAAAGCCGGCATGGCGTCAAGCTCACCCGCATCGGCGCGCTCGGGTTCTCGGCGATGATGCATGGCTATCTGGCCTTTGACGCCAAGGACAAGCTGCTGGTGCCGTTCCGCACCTGGCGCAACACCAATACCGAACGCGCCACCGTGGAATTGACCAAGGCGCTCGGCTTCAACTTCCCGCACCGTTGGTCGGCGTCTCACCTTTATCAGGCCGTGCTCGACAAGGAGCCTCACACTGAAAAGGTCGCCTATATCACCACGCTTGCCGGCTATGTTCACTGGCGTCTGACCGGGCGCAAGGTCATTGGTGTCGGCGATGCATCCGGCATGTTCCCGATTGACCCTGCGACGCGCACGTTCGATGCGCCGATGATGAAGCAGTTCGGCGACATGGTCGCCGCTCTGCAGCCCGGTCTCGATGCAACTCAGGTCTTCCCCGAGGTGCTGGTCGCCGGCCAGGACGCCGGCAGTTTGACCGATGAGGGTGCTGTGCTGCTCGATCCGACAGGCACGCTCAAGCCCGGCACCCCGATCTGCCCGCCCGAAGGCGATGCCGGCACCGGCATGGTTGCGACCAATGCCGTCGCCCCGCGCACCGGCAATATCAGCGCCGGCACATCCATCTTCGCCATGGTGGTGCTGGAAAAGCCGCTGACCTCGGTCCATGAGGAACTCGATATCGTGACGACGCCGGCCGGCGATCTCGTCGCCATGGTTCACTGCAACAACGGCGCCAGTGAGCTCGGCACCTGGGCCGGTGTGTTCACCGAATTTGCCGAAGCCATTGGTGCCAAGGCGGATGCCAATGCCGTGTTCGGCGCGCTCTTTGACGCCGCGCTCAAGGGCGAGGCGGATGGCGGCGGATTGCTCGCCTATAACTATCTCGCCGGCGAACCGATCACCGGACTGGCCGAAGGCCGCCCGCTGGTCGTCCGGACTCCCGACAGTCGGCTGACCCTTGCCAATTTCATGCGTACCCAGCTCTACGCCGCCTTCGGCACGCTGAGCCTTGGCATGAATGTTCTGCACGGCGAGGGCGTGAAGCTGGATTCGATGTTCGCCCATGGCGGCATGTTCCGCACCGCCGGGGTGGCGCAGCGCCTGCTGGCGGCGGCCATCGGCGCGCCGGTCAGTGTCGGCGATACCGCCAGCGAAGGCGGCGCCTGGGGCATTGCCGTTCTGGCCGAATATCTGCGCACCGGCGCAGGCAAGTCTCTCGAAGCCTATTTGTCGGACGAGGTGTTCGCCGGCGTCGAACTCGACGTTGCGGCGCCCGATCCCGAAGATGTCGCCGGCTATGGCGCCTGGCTCGACCAGTACAGGTCCGGCCTTGCCATCATGAAGGCGGCGACCGAGTCATTCAGCTAGGCACGATCGAACCCGAGCGTTTGCGCTTTCGCGCGACGGCAGGATTCAAAGGGACCGGAGCCTTGTGCTTCCGGTTTTCCCTCCCCCTTGTGGGGAGGGTTGGCGAGCAGGACTTAGCCCTTCGCTAAGTTCGTTGCGAGCCTGGGTGGGGGTAAGGCCCCATGTTCGGTGCCTGTGGCTCCACCCCACCCGACTCGACTTCGTCGAGCCACCCTCCCCATCAAGGGGAGGGAAGCAGGTGGCGATTCCGTCTGAGAGAGACCCAATCTGCCTTAGGAAACGGCGCCCTGTTTCAGGGCCTTGGGATAAACGCCAAGCACCTGGAAGCGGTCGGTGAAAAAGCCGATTTCCTCGAAGGCGAGTTGAACGCTGCGCTCATTGGGGTGACCTTCGATGTCGGAATAGAACTGTGTCGCCGTGAACGAGCCATCGACCATGTAGCTTTCGAGCTTGGTCATGTTGATGCCGTTGGTGGCAAACCCACCCATGGCCTTGTAGAGCGCCGCCGGGACGTTGCGCACGCGGAACACGAAGGTCGTCTTGACCGGGCCGTTGCCGGCGGGCGGGATCTTTTGGGTCCGCGACATGACGAGAAAGCGCGTGGTGTTGTGCGCCGCGTCCTCGATGTTCTCGGCCAGAAGATCAAGGCCATAGGTTTCCCCGGCGAGGCGTGAGGCGATGGCGGCGATCGACTTGTCGCCGCGCTCGGCAACCTCGCGGGCCGAGCCGGCAGTGTCGACCGAGGAGATGGTGCGGAAGCCATGCTCGGAGATAAAGCGCCGGCACTGGCCGAGCGCCACCGAAAGGCTCTGCACCGATTTGATGTCGTCGATGGTGGCGCCGGGCACGCCCAAAAGGTTCATGCGGATCGGCTGGAAATGCTCGCCGATGATGAACAGACCGGAATTGGGCAAAAGGTAGTGGATGTCGGCGATACGGCCGTAAAGCGAGTTTTCCACCGGCACCATGGCGAGGTCGGCGCGGCCGGATTGCACGGCGCCAATCGTGTCCTCGAAGGTGATGCAGGAGACCGGCTCGTCTTCCGGGAATACGGTCGCGACCGCCTGGTGGCTAAAGGCACCTGCTTCGCCCTGAAATGCTATCTTTTGCGCCACAATCACTCTCCGTAAACCGCGCCCTAATTGTCACCGCTTCACCGAGCTGTCAAACAAATCGGCCTTTGTCGGCTGCACGTTCTTGCACGGGCACTTGAAACCCTCGCGCCTTTGCGGCAAATGGGGGGTGTGACAACCTGTCCGAGAAGCGGTTGCACGTTTGGGGGCTTGCCTATATCTTCCGCGCGCGCTGCGGTGGGGGTTTGCCGCTGGGACTTTGTGCTCGAAATGCTGGCGGCAGTTGGCTCGCCGCAAAAGCCGAGGCCGCTGGGAGAGACAGAATATGAATTCATTTGAAGTGAACAAAATCGTCGGCGCCATTCTTGGCACGCTTTTGTTCGTGATGGGGATCGGTTTTCTGGCCGAAGCCATTTACACCCCCAGGAGCACTGGTCCCGGTTATGCGTTGCCGTCGCCGGACGGCACCGAAGTCGCAACAGCCAAGCCCGAAGCGGCGGCAACGCCGCTGCCGGTGTTGCTGGCCAATGCTTCGGCCGAGGACGGCGCCAAGGTCGCCAAGAAGTGCGTGTCCTGCCACAATTTCGGCGAGGGCGAGGGCAACAAGACCGGCCCGCATCTTTACGATGTCGTCGGCCGTCCCATCGCGTCGATCAGCGATTTTTCCTATTCGGACGCGCTGCATACGCTGGCCGACACCTACGGCACCTGGACCTATGAAGAGCTCAATGCCTTCGTGACCAACCCGAAGAAATACGCGCCCGGCACCAAGATGGGCTTCGGTGGTCTGTCCAAGGAAGAAGACCGCGCCAATCTTCTGGCCTATCTGCAGTCACTGTCGCACGATCCCGTGCCGTTCCCGCCAGTCGAGGCTGCGCCTGCCGCCGATGCTGCCGCGCCTGCTGCCGATGCTGCCGCTCCCGCAGATGGGGCCGCTCCTGCAGATGGTACTGCTACACCTGCTGGCGACAGCGCAGCGCCCGCAGCCGATGACACTGCGGCTGATGCTGCTGCACCCGCTGCCGATGCTGCTGCACCCGCGGATGATACCGCCGCTCCTGCCGGCGATGCCACGGCGCCTGCCAGCCAGTGACGGATTGAACCTCTCGGTTTCGCAAAAGGCCGCGCTTTCTGCGCGGCCTTTTCGTTTGTTTGACGTCAGATCGCGATGACAGGCGGGAATAAGGTCGACGGCGCAACGAACCCTCTTGAAGGCGTGCACCGGGCCGGGCAGGATCGCCTCTCCGCTCACATCGCTTCGGTCCCAGGTTCATCATGACGCTTCTTGTTCATCTCAACGGCATAAACGAGGCGCGTTGGGTCGAACTGCTGCAACCTCTCATCGCCCCGATGACGGTCAAGCGCCGGAATGATGACTTCGATCCGGACGACATCACCTATGTGCTGGCCTGGAAACCGGATGCAGGCGCATTCGACGGACTTACCAATCTCAAGGCCATCCTCAGCTACGGCGCCGGGGTCGATGCCTTGCTCAACAATCCCGCGCTGCCGGAAAACGTGCCCATCGTTCGCTTCGTCGATCCTGACCTGACCTCGCGCATGCGCGATTACGTCGTGGCCGAAGTGCTGGCGCACAGCCGCCTCGAAACCCGCTTCCGCGCAGCCCAGATGCAATCGCGTTGGCAGGAGAGCGTGCCGCCGCGCGCCGAGGATCTCAATGTCGGCGTCATGGGGCTTGGCGTGCTCGGCCAGGCGGCGCTCAAGGCGCTGTCGGTGTTCGATTATGAACGGCTCGGCTGGTCGCGGTCGCAGACCATTGTTGCCGGCGTCCAGAGTTTTTCCGGACCGGACGGGCTCGACCGCTTTCTTCGCCAGACCGACATCCTGGTCTGCCTGTTGCCGTTGACGCGGGAGACGCGCGGCATCCTCAATCGCGAGACTTTCGGCAAGCTCCGGCGCGACATGCTGCCGTTCGGTCCGGTGGTCATCAATGCGGCGCGCGGCGGACATCAGGTCGAAACCGACATGGTTGAGGCGCTGACCGACGGCACGCTCGGCGCGGCGAGTCTCGATGTCTTCGAGACCGAACCCTTACCGGCGACAAACCCGCTGTGGGACCTGCCCAATTGCCGGATCACGCCCCATATCGCTGCAGTTTCCGATCCCCAGGCCGGCGCGACCTATTTTGCTCGCGTCATACGCGATCACGAAGCCGGTGCGATCCTGCCCAATTTGGTCGATCGCACGCGGGGTTACTGATCGCCGGCGAGATCCATTTCCCAGAACTGGCCATTGAGCTCGGTGCCGAAGGAGAAATGGCGTTCCTCGCGTGCGAGTTCGAATCCGGCGGACTGGTAGATGCGGCGGGCGGCGACAAGGCAGTCCTGGGTCCACAGCATGATGCGCCGATAACCGGACGAGCGGGCAAACGTTACCGCTTCGCCGACGAGCCGTCGCCCGACACCTGATCCGCGCGCAAACGGTTCGGCATAGAGCATGCGCAATTGCGCCGTTGCGGGTTCGTTGGCGGCGGGCAGAACGAAGACCGAACCGGCGATGGCGCCGTTTTTCTCGGCAATCCACAAACGCTTCGGCGGGGTGTCGGCCGCGTCCTCGAACTCCGCGTAGATGCGGGCGATCAGCGCCTCGAACGCGCCGTTCCAGCCATGCTCCTGATTGTAGAGAATGGCCTGCCGATGGATCAGCCAGCCGAGTTCGCCGATCCTGTGATGGTCCCTGATGGTGATGTCCTGGGAGAGATCCGAGTTTCCCAGCAAGGAGGAGAGCGTTTTCATGGCATCGACAACGGCCTGCCGCTGTGGCGGCGCCAGCGGCGCGATGAGGTTCTCGGCGGCAGCATCGCTCAGCTTGTTGAGCACCGAGCAGGCGACTTCGCCCGGTGGCGTCAGGCTCAGGTCGGTGGCACGTGCATCCGTTGGGTTGGGTGTGGCAACGATCACCCCGCGTTCGACGAGCTTGGCGGTCAGCCGGCTCAACTGGCCGGGGTCCATGTTGAGACTGCGCGACAATGCGGCGGGTGTGGTTGAGCCGATCTCGCCGATCTCGTGAATGACACGGGCCTCGGCCAGTGCGAACGGACTTTTCAGTATGCCCTCGTCGAGCAGGCCGATCACCCGTGTGTAGAAACGGTTGAAGGCACGAATGGCGGTGGTCTCGGATACGGTTTTGGACATGGCAACCTCTATTGTTGACACTATCAAGTATATGGTTGACTGAGTCAACAAGTGTCCTCAGCGGTGGCCGACCTTAACCGGGCGTTAGGGTTAATGACCTATTGCCAGAGCAAGTGTCTTGCGGGCCGTGCGCCCTTGAGGGAGTCGCCGAGTGATCGTGTTGCCTGCGTCGTTGTCGAAAGTTTTCAGGGCTGTCATCTTCGCTGTGGCAGCTTCCGTTCTGGTCGCCGGCTGCGCCACGAATCGCACTTCGGGCGATTACGACATGGCGGACTATTCCGGCCTCAGCCAGGCCCAGACAGACGCGGCAGTCGCCCAGCTCGGCGCCCGCTACAAGGCCAATCCGCGCGATACCAATACCGCCATCCATTTCGCTGCTGCGCTTCGCGCCGCCGGACAACCGAGCCAGTCGGTGGCGGTCATGGAACAGGCGATGTCGATCGCCGGCAACAACGCGCGCGTTCGTGTCGCCTATGCCAAGGCGCTGGCGGCGAACGGTCAGTTCGAGCAGGCGCTCAATGTTGTCGATGCCACGATCGATCCGGCGCGCCCGGACTGGAATGCGCTTTCGGTCAAGGGCGCCATTCTTGATCAGATGGGCCGCAACGAGGAGGCGCGCGCCCTTTACGCCCAGGCCCAAGTCAGCGCCCCGAATGAAGCCTCGCTCGAAGCCAATATCGGGCTGTCCTACGCCATGACAAACGATCTCGGCCAGGCCGAGGCGCATCTGAGGCGGGCGGTCGCCATGCAGAACGCCACCAGCCAGATCCGGCAGAACCTCGCTCTGATCGTCGGATTGCAAGGGCGGTTCGACGAGGCGCGCCAGCTCTATTCCCGCGAACTGCCGGCCGATCAGGTCGAGAACAACATGGCCTATATAAGGGCGCTGATCACGCAGCAGAACCGCTGGGACGTCATCAAGAACGCCAAATAGCTCTTTCTGGATCCGGCGCTAGGCGTTGCGGTTTTCGGCCAGCGTGTGGGCGACAAGGGCGTTGGCATGACCGTGCCCCAGCCTGTGCGTCTGCTTGAGCCAGTTCACCAGCTGCATATGGCTCATGCCGGACTGGCCACGGATCAGGTTGATCCAGTGTTCGACCGGCTGGCCGTATGTCTTCTCGATCGCGGGAAAGTAGGAGGCAGGGCCTTTGACCTTGGGCGTGTCAGCCATCGGTTTGTCCTGGCGTCCGGGAGGCGGTTAGCAGCCGTCCGATTTCAGCGAGCGGAACAGGTGCGAAATCAGCGCGTTGTCGATCCTGCCCTGATACTTGGCAACGGCAACGCGTGATCCGTTGCAGGATGCAACCACCCGCACACGCAATATCGTCGGCCCGCTCGACGCGTCGAGTTCGGCCCAGTCCGGCGTCACGCGCTTGCCCTGTACGTTCCAACCCTCGAAGGCCTTGAGGTCCTTGATGAGCTGTTCGACATAGGCCTCGAAATTGCCGCCAGAGACGTTATCACCGTAAATGGTGACCAGCGATGACCCCTGCTTGTTCCGGAAGGTCAGCCCCTTGCCGTTCGGTGCTTCCGGTCCGGTCTTGGTGAAACCCGGCGGGACGTCGGCAGTGGCACCGTAGCGTGCATTGTGATAGCTCGACCAGCCTGCGGCCAGAACCGGGGCGGTCAGAAGGATAACGAGAAGGCTCAAAACAAATCGCATGAGGCCAGAATGATCGCAAACCGGTCTTCGTTGCAAGCTGTTCGAGGTAGGGAAGGCACATGAAAAAGGGATACAAGGCCCTGGTCGCCGAGGCCGAAGCGCTGATCGAGACGATTTCTCCTGCCGAGGCTCTAGAGCTTTTGGGCCGCGAAGGCGTGATCTTCGTCGATCTGCGCGAGAAGGGCGAGTTGAAGCGCGATGGCAAGGTGCCAGGCGCGGTACACGTGCCACGCGGCATGCTCGAATTCTGGATAGACCCCGAAAGCCCCTATTTCAGGCCGGCTCTCGGCGATGGCAAACGCTATGTCTTTTTCTGCGCCGCCGGCTGGCGGTCAGCGCTTGCCACGCGCACGGCGATGGAAATGGGGGTCGGCGCCACCTGCCATATCGATGGCGGCTTTGCCGCCTGGCGCGACGCCGGCGGGGCCATTGATCGTGACTGATGTGGCGCTTTGCGCCTTATCTGTCCATGAAATCGGTTACATTAGCACTTCCGCAGCGCTGTTACGGTATGTCATGGTGCAGCCGGACGGTCATGGCACTCCTGACCTTTATGATGTGGGTGCCGAAGGGCCGGAGCTTTCGGTTTGCCTGTCCGGACGGTGGCGCAAGATCGCCGGTGGCCCCTTGGAGGAAACATGAAGCGCGCTCGCGTGACCGATGTTTCGCGTCTGGCCGGCGTGTCGACAGCGACTGTCAGCCGCGTTCTCAACGACCCTGAAAAGGTGTCGGAAGAGACGCGCAACAGGGTGCTGGCGGCGATCAAGGAACTCAATTTCGTCAAGAGCGCTGCCGCCTTCTCTCTCAAGGCGCAGCAATCGCACAATGTGCTCGTCGTCGCCTCGAACATCGGCAACATCTTTTATTCCAAGATGTTTCAGGGTGTGCAGCGCAAGGCCGAAGAGAACGGGTATTCCATTATCATCACCTCGCGCACCGGCGGTCGCGACGATCACATCATCGAGCGTCTGCGCACCGGACGGGTCGACGGTATCATCGTGCTCGACGCCATGGGCATGGCGCCGGAGGTATTCGAGTTTCTCAAGGCGCCCTATCAGGGTACGCCACCGATTGTCGGTTTCTCGGAGAAGGCTGGATCCGTGCCTTTTCCCCATGTTTTCGTCGACAATTTCCGACCCGCCTACAATCTCACTCGCTATCTGATCGATCTCGGCCATCGCGATATCGCCGTGGTGCAGGCGCCTTCGGAGCTGCCCGTACGCCTCGAACGGCTTGGCGGTTTTCTTCAGGCCATGGAAGATGCCGGTATCCCGGTGCCCGAACACAACATTTTTGAGGGCGGGTTCGAATCCGATGCCGGCCACGCCGTGGCGGCGATCCTCAAGCAGCGCGATCACCTGCCGACGGCGATGGTGTGTTCCAATGACGAAATGGCCATGGGTCTGATCAGCGAAATGGTCGCCGCCGGTTGTCGCGTTCCGCAGGACCTGTCCGTTGTGGGGTTCGACGACTGCACCCTTGCCGATGTCTATTCGCCGCCGCTGACGACGGTCGCCCAACCCCGTGAGCGTATCGGCAAGGAAGCGATGAACCTGTTGTTGCGGGTTCTGGAGGATCCGACCACGCCGCCCGATACCATGGTCGAACTTGATACGCAGCCGCGCTATCGCGGTTCGGCGGCGCCGCCGCGCACCAGCGAACCCGTGCTGTCGAACCAGACTGCCTGACATTGACCGGCTCGGGCCGGGCTCCTACAAACAGCGACCGGGTCGCTTCGGCGACTCGCGCTTTCTCGCCGGTTGGCAGCAGTGCCAGCCGCAGGGAAGCGACATGCAGCGTTCCGTAAGGGACTGAAAGTCAGTCCGGTGCGATCGACCCAAACAGGGGATCAAGGCCGGAGCTGCGCATTCGTCTTGCTACGAAACTCTGCCTCCGATTCGAACTTGCTGCGTCTGGAGCCAAAGCATCCCGCTTTGCCGAGGGCGCGCTCCACTAGGAGGTGGATGTGACTATCGATTTTACCCTGCCGGAGGGTTCCGGCGTCATGTTGTGCGGTCACGGCAGCCGCAACCGTCGCGCCGTCGACGAATTCGCCCATCTGGCCGATGTCCTCGGCCAGCGCCTTGAAGGCGTTCCGGTCGAATACGGCTATCTCGAATTCGCCGACCCGGTGATCAATTTTGGTCTCGACAAGCTGAGGGACGCAGGCGTCAAGCGCGTGTTCGCGCTGCCGGGCATGCTGTTCGCCGCCGGCCACGCCAAGAACGACATCCCGTCCGTGCTCAACACCTATGCCGCAAAGCATGGCATCGAGATCGCTTATGGGGCCGAACTCGGCGTCGATCTCAAGATGCTCAATGCCGCCGGCGCCCGCATCGCCGAGGCCGAGGCGGCTGCACAACAGGGCGTTTCGCGCCATGAGACGCTGTTGATGGTGGTGGGGCGCGGTGCTTCGGACCCGGATGCCAATTCCAATGTCGCCAAGATGATGCGCATGCTGTGGGAAGGCATGGGCTACGGGTGGGGCGAGACCGCCTATTCCGGCGTCACCTTCCCGCTTGTCGCTCCGGCGCTCGACAGGGCGGTCCGGCTCGGGTTCAAGCGTATCATTGTTTTCCCCTATTTTCTGTTCACCGGTGTCCTGGTCAAACGCATCTATGCCGCGGTCGACGAGGCTGCAGCGGCTCATCCGGAGATCGATTTCGTCAAGGCGCCCTATCTCAACGACCATGAGCTGGTGATCGAAACCTTTGTCGATCGCCTGCGCCAGCTTGTCGCCGGCGACAACGCCATGAATTGCGCCCTGTGCAAATACCGCGAGGCGGTGCTCGGCTTCGAGGCCGATATCGGCGCGCCCCAGGAGAGCCACCACCACCATGTCGAGGGCATCGGCGGTGGATTGGAAAACTGCCCCTGCAACGGCGACTGCGACGCCTCCTGCCGCGACGAAGCCTTCTGCAAGGAACATGGCCTGCCGTTCACCCCGCTCGAGGATCATCATCACCACGATCACGACCATGAGCACCACCACCACCATGACGGCGAGGGGCATCATCACCATCACGAGCACACCCACACGCATGCGCCCTATCCGCATGCCGACCATCCGCTTGGGCCGGTGACGCTGAAAAAGGGACGCTAGGCCGGTGGGGGTGTTCGACACCTACATTGCGGTTGACTGGTCGGCGGCGAACACGCCGAAAACCGGCAAGGATTCCATCTGGATTTCCGAACGCGCCGCGTCGGGTTGGGCCAGTCCTTCGCTCAACCCCGCGACGCGAGCCGAAGCGATGCGGCACCTCGAAGCGCGCATTGCGCAAGCGCTGGCGACAAATGAGCGGGTGTTCATCGGCTTTGATTTCCCGTTCGGCTATCCCGAAGGGGCCGCCGGTCGCATCGGCGGCACGCCGACGTGGCAGGCGCTGTGGAACGCACTCGATGAACTTGTGACGGATGACGACAACAACGCCTCCAACCGCTTCGATGTGGCAAGCGAACTCAATCGACGCCTTTCCCAAACGCAACGGCATTTCTGGGGGCATCCGCCCGGCCGCGACTATGGCTATCTTGGTCCCAAAAAGGACCGGTCGGCGTATGGTGTCATCGCGGAGAAACGGCTGGTCGAGAAACGTACGAAAAGCGCCCAGCCGGTGTGGAAGCTGAGCGGAGTCGGGTGCGTTGGCAGTCAGGCCCTGCTGGGCATCCCGAGACTCAACCGGCTGCGCGCCCGCTTCGGCGGGCAGATGGCGATCTGGCCCTTCGAGACCGATTTCGAACGGGATCTGTCACGGCCGGTGTTAATCGCGGAAATCTATCCGTCGCTGGTGCCGATCGATCCGACCATTGAGCCGAAGGATCGGGGGCAGGTGGAAGCGTTCACGGCGATGCTGCAAAAGCTGGATCATCTCGGCGAGCTTTCAAATCTGCTGGCTGCACCCGAAACTCTTTCAGAGCCTGAAAGGGTGGCGGTTGTGGAGCAGGAAGGCTGGATCGTCGGCGTGGAAAAACCGGCCTTGGTCGAGCGGGCCGTGTCGACGGCGATGGCAGTATCGCCCGACGCATCAAAACTTGCCTATCTCCGCGACCCGGACGAGATCTATCGCCGCTCCTTCGCCATCGTGCAGGCCGAAGCCGATCTGGCGCGTTTCTCGCCTGAGGAAGCGAGGGTTGCCGAACGGATGATCCATGCCTGCGGCCAGGTCGAAATTGCCAAAGACCTGGTGTTTTCGTCCGGCGCGGTGACTGCGGGCGTTCAGGCCCTTGCAGGCGGCAAGCCCCTGGTGTGCGACGCCGAAATGGTTGCCTCCGGCATCATCGCGCGTTTGCTGCCGGCGCAAAACAGCGTCATCTGCACGTTGAACCACAAGGGCGTCGCCGAGGCGGCCAAGCGTGACGGCACGACGCGTTCGGCAGCGGCGGTTGATCTTTGGGATAATGAGCTTGCCGGGGCCGTTGTCGTCATCGGCAATGCTCCGACGGCCCTGTTCCGCCTGATGGAAAAACTCGATGAAGGCGCGCCGAAACCGGCGCTGATCGTCGGTCTGCCCGTCGGATTCGTCGGCGCGGCGGAATCGAAGGCCGAATTCGCCGCCGATCCGCGCGGCGTGCCGTTCATCACCTTGTCCGGGCGCATCGGTGGTTCGGCACTGGCGGCAGCGGCGATCAACGCGCTTGCGGGGCTTGCCGGCAAATGACCCATTGGCTCGACATCATCGGCGTGCCCGAGGCCGGCATCACGTCCCTGTCGCCTGATCTCCAGGCGTTGATCGCGCGTGCCGAAACCATCATCGGCGTCAAGCGCCGGCTCGAAGGGCTCACCGGCGAAGGCCGGAAGTTGATGGTCTGGGACGGTGCGCTTGGCGAGATGGTCGGCAAGATCATGGCAGCCAAACATGGCCCGACGGTGCTGCTGGCTTCCGGCGATCCGAACTGGTTCGGCATCGGCGCGACGCTGTTGCGCCATCTGCCGCATGAGGATTTCACCATTCACCCGGCGCCGTCCTCGTTCCAGCTGGCGGCGGCGCGCTTGCACTGGCCGATGCAGGAGATCGCGACCCTGTCGCTGCATGGCCGCGATATCGCATTGGTCCAGCCGCATGTCCTGCCCGGCAATCGCGTGCTGGCGCTGACCACAAATGCTGAGACCCCGGCGCGTGTCGCGGCGCTTCTGATGGCGCGAGGCTATAGCCGGTCGCGATTGACCGTCCTTGAAAGTCTCGGCGGTAACGATGAGAAAATCACCGCCTTCAGCGCCGCCGAAGCGGCAGACAGACCGGTCGGCCCGTTCCATGTTCTTGCCATCGAATGCGTCGCCGATGCCGATGCGCCCTTGCTGTCGATTGTTCCGGGGTTGCCGGACGCGGCGTTCGAAAGCGATGGCCAACTGACCAAGCGGGAGGTCCGCGCAGCGACCCTGGCCAAGCTCTCGCCTGTGCCCGGCGCCTTGTTATGGGACATCGGGGCCGGTTCGGGTTCGGTCGCCATCGAATGGATGCGCGCGGCGCGCGGGGCGCGGGCCATTGCCTTCGAGCGCGATGCAGAACGCTCAGCCCGCATCGCGCGCAATGCCGAAACGCTCGGGGTGCCCGGCCTCAAGGTGGTTTGCGGCGAGGCGCCGCAAACGCTTGACGGACAAGAGCGGCCTGATGCGCTATTTCTGGGTGGTGATGCCGGCAACCTGGAGCTGTTCGATGCGGCTTTTGCCGCGCTGAAGCCGGGCGGTCGTCTGGTTGCCAATGCGGTAACGCTATCCGGCGAAACGGCATTGTTGGCGTATTATGCCCGATATGGGGGTGACCTCACCCGCATCGGCGTCGAGGCGCTCGACATGATCGGTGGCGAGGCGGCATTCCGGCCGCGCATGAGGGTGACGCAATATGCGCTCACCAAGGGGGGAAAATGAGCGGGATACTCTATCTTGTCGGTGTCGGGCCGGGCGATCCCGAGCTGATGACGCTCGCGGCCACCCGGGTGATTGCCGAGGCCGATGTCATCGCCTATCCGCAAAAGCCGGGCGAAGCCTCTCAGGCCCTTGCCATCGCCCAGGCCAAGGTTGGCGAAACTGCCGAGCTGATGGCGATCGACATGCCCATCAGCCGCGATCGCACGCCGGCACAAAAGGCCTATGACGCAGCAGCCGTGGCGATCGAGGCCCATATCGCCGAGGGGCGGTCGGTCGCCTATCTCTGCGAGGGCGATCCGCTGTTTTACGGCTCAGCCATGTATCTGCTCGAACGGCTGAAACAGCTCGTTCCGGTGCGCATCGTGCCCGGCGTGACCTCGCTTTCGGCCAGTTCGGCCGCCGCCATGCGGCCGCTTGCCGCCCGCAACGAGATCCTCAAGGTGCTGCCGGGGCCGCTCGATGACACAGCGCTCGAACGCGAACTGGCTGGCGCCGACTCGGTGGCGATCCTCAAGACCGGCAGGCATCTGCCGCGCATCCGTGCCCTGATCGACAGGCTGGGGCTGACCGAGGCGGCGCTGGTTGTCGAAAAGGCCAGCCGCGACGGCGAAAAGCTCACCCCGCTTGCTGCCGTTCAGGGTGATGAGCTGCCCTATTTCGCCACCATTCTCGTTTACGCCGGCAAGGAGCCTTGGGCCGAAACCGCCTCGGTGATGCCGGAGCAGCCCGGTTCGCCGGCAGTGGCGCCACAGCCCATGGTCGTTGTCGACGACGGCCAGCCGAAAAAGCCGGCCATCGTCATGTTCTCGACAGCCGGCAGTGCCGTCGCAGCAAAAATCGCCGCCGCAACAGGCGGGCGCGTCCACGCGCTCGGTACCGGCGAAGAGGGTGCCGCCGACTTGCTGCCGCGGCTGTTCGCCGAAGGACAGCCGATCATCGGCGTTGCCGCCGCCGGCATCCTTATCCGCCTGCTCGCCGCTTCGCTGAAGGACAAGCGATCCGAACCGCCGGTCGTCGCGGTTTCCGCAGACGGCGCCCATGTTGTGCCACTGCTCGGCGGCCATCATGGCGGCAATGCGTTGGCGCGCGACATCGCCGAAACGCTCGGTGGCACCGCCGCCGTGACCACGGCCTCCGATACCCGGTTCACGCGCGGGCTCGACGAACCGCCTGTCGGCTTCGTGCTCGCCGATCCGGCGGAGGCAAAATCCGCCATGGCGCGGGTGCTCGACGGCGAAAAGATTGCCTTGAGCGGCGATGCCCCCTGGCTTCAAGACGCCGGCTATCCTGTGTCCCGGGACGGCAATGTGCATATTGCCGCGACGCCGCGGCGCGAGGAGAATGTCGAAGCCGATCTCGTTTATCACCCGAAAACCCTTGTCGCCGGCATCGGCTGCGAACGCGGCGCCACGACCTCGGAAATTCAGGGCCTTCTGACTTCGACCCTTGCCGATAAGGGGTTGGCGACCGAGAGCCTTGCCGCCATCGCCAGCATCGACATCAAGGCCGACGAGAGGGCGCTCAATGAGCTCGCCGCCCGGCTCGGCGTGCCCCTGAGGCTGTTCTCGGCTGAGGAACTGGCCGAGGAGGAAGCGCGGCTGGTGACGCCCTCGGAAGTGGTCAGGGCCGAAACAGGCACGCCTGGCGTTGCCGAGGCTGCCGCGCTCAAGGCCGGTACGCTGATCGTGCCCAAGCGCCGCTCGGCCCGCGCCACCTGCGCCATCGGCCTTGCTGCCGCGCCGATCGATGTCGCCGATTTCGGACGCGCCCGCGGCACGCTTCATATCGTCGGCATCGGCCCGGGCGAAGCCTCCCAGCGCACCGCATCGGCGGTCGCGGCGCTGGAGGTTGCAAACGACTGGGTCGGCTACGGGCTCTATCTCGATCTGATCGCCGATCTCGATACCGGCAAGCGCCAGCATCGCTTCCCCCTGGGCGACGAAGAGGCGCGGGTGCGCCATGCGCTCGAACTTGCCGGCGAAGGCAAGACGGTGGCGCTGATCTCCTCCGGCGATGCCCAGATCTACGCCATGGCGAGCCTCGTCTATGAGTTGCTCGAAGCGACGGGGACCCGCGCATTGCCCGATGCGGCAAGGCGGGTGGAGGTCGTCTGCCATCCCGGCATTTCGGCGCTGCAGATGGCGTCGGCCAAGGCCGGGGCTCTGATCGGCCATGATTTCTGCGCTATCTCGTTGTCCGACCTGCTGACCCCGGCGGAAGACATCCGCAAGCGCCTGGGCGCTGCGGCGCTCGGTGATTTCGTCACCGCGCTCTACAACCCGCGCTCGGATCGGCGCACTGAACTGATCGTTGCCGCCAAGGCGTTCTTTCTCGCCTATCGCCATCCCGATACCCCGGTGATCGTCGCGTCAAATCTCGGACGGATGAAGGAGAAGGTGAGTATCACCACGCTCGGCGAGTTCCGTCCGGAAAGCGTCGACATGCTGACCATCGTGCTGATCGGTTCGAGCCAGTCGCGCGCCCTCAAGCGCGGTGACGGCACGGTGGCGTTCACCCCGCGTGGCTATGCGCGCAAGGCGGGGAAGAAATGAACGGTCTGGGCACTACACAAATCGCGGCAATATCACCTCTTTCCCTCCCCCTTGTGGGGAGGGTTGGCGAACAGGACTTGGCTTTTGCCAAGTCCGTTGTGAGCCTGGGTGGGGGTGATGCCCGGAACTGGCTTCGTGCCCTTGGCCCCACCCCACCCGAGCCGGCTTTGCCGGCCCACCCTCCCCATCAAGGGGAGGGAAGGGAGGTCTCATGACCATCTATTTCATCGGCGCCGGCCCCGGTGCTCCCGACCTGATCACCGTGCGTGGTCTCAAGCTGATCGAGCGCTGCCCGGTCTGTCTTTTCGCTGGTTCGCTGGTGCCCGAGGAGATCGTCGCCGCTGCGCCGGAAGATGCGCAGGTGCGCGACACCGCGCCGATGCATCTTGACGAAATCATCGCCGAAATGGCTGCGGCGGAGAAACGCGGCGAGGACGTCACCCGCGTCCATTCCGGCGACCCTTCGCTTTACGGTGCCATTGCCGAACAGATGCGCCGGCTCGATGCGCTCGATATCCCGTACGAGATCGTGCCCGGTGTGCCGGCCTTTGCCGGCGCGGCGGCGCGGCTCGGGGTCGAACTGACCCTGCCCGAGATCGCCCAGACGGTGATCCTCACCCGCACATCGGGCAAGGCGTCGTCAATGCCGGAAAGCGAAAGCCTCGAGGTGCTGGGCGCGTCGAAGGCGACGCTCGCCATCCATCTGTCGGTGCGCAATCTCGCCTATGTCGAGCAGGCGCTGACGCCGCATTACGGCGCCGATTGCCCGGTGGTGGTGATCTATCGCGCCACCTGGCCCGACGAGGAGATCATCGTGACGACGCTCGCCGACATGCGCGCCCGCGTCCGTGAGAAAAAGATCACCCGAACGGCGCTGGTTTTCGTCGGTCCGGTTTTCGGCGACGTGAAATTCCGCGACAGCCGGCTTTACGACGCGGCCTACGCCCATGTGCTCAGAAACAAGGGCAAGAAGCGCAAAGCTCAGGCAGAGGCGGCTGCCAGATCGTGAACCGAGTCGAGCATGTCTTCGACGGTCGTCACGCTCTTCGCCTCGGGAAGCGGCGGCCGGTCGATCATGAACACCGAGATGCCGAGCGCCTGCGCCGCCGACAGTTTGTCGCGCGTTTGCGTGGAGCCGGAATTCTTGGTGATCAGGTGGGTAATGCCGTTGCGCCCCATCAGATCGGTCTCGGATTTGAGCGTGTAGGGCGGGCGCGCCAGCAGCAGGCGGGCGTTGTCCGGCATCTCGATGTCCGGCGGATCGATGACACGCACGAGGAAATCGGCTTCCGGACACTCGGCGATGACCGCGAGTTCCTTCTGTCCGGTTGTGACCAGCGCCTTCTTCTTGGCTGGAACGGCTCTGAGCGCGCTGGCGATGTCGGCAAAATGGGTCCAGTTGGCGCCGTCGGTTTCCGGCCATGCGGGGCGATCGAAGCGGATCAGCGGAATATCGCGCTTGGCGGCGGCCTCGATCGCTTCGGCCGAGATCGTGCCGGCATAGGGGTGAGTGGCATCGATGACCAGTTCGAAATCTTCGCTGGCGATGTAGTCGGCCATGCCGTCGGCGCCGCCGAAACCGCCCATGCGGACGCGTCCGTCCGGCAGGTTCGGGTCATCGGTGCGTCCGGCCAGCGAGGAGGTGATGTCGTGACGGCGGGACGCCAGCTTGCGGGCCAGATCGCGAGCCTCGGCCGTGCCGGCCAGAATGAGAATGCGCATGAACTAAATCTCTCCGGATCGTCCCGCGATGTCGCCGTTTCCTGCAACGATCATCACGTCAACGTTTGTGGCGGAAGTGTTCAATATCGCCTCGGCGCTTTGTCGCGCAAGTGTCGCAATTCGCGCAGCCAGTGGCAGGCCGGCGGCTTCGGCGAGTTCGAGCACCTCGCGCGCCGTATTGGCGCCGGCGCAGCGGGCGGCAAGATCCGCGTTGCCGCCAAGGGCGGAAACGATGGCGGCGAGCGCTTCGAGATCGACTGTCGATCGGGTCGAGTGCAGGTCCATCGCCCCTTGTGCGAGCTTGGTCAACTTGGCAAAGCCACCAGCAATGGTGACGCGTTCGACCGGGTGCCGGCGCAAATATTTGAGCATGCCGCCGACGAAATCGCCCATGTCGAGATAGGCTGCCTCCGGCAGACCGAGTTCGCGCCGCGCCGCCTTTTCCGAGCGGTCTCCGGTGGCGCCGACGACATGGGACAGCCCGGTCGCGCGGGCGACGTCGATGCCGCGGTGGATCGAATGGATCCAGGCCGAGCAGGAATAGGGCACGACGATGCCGGTGGTGCCGAGGATCGACAGGCCGCCAACGATGCCGAGGCGTGGATTCCAGGTCTTTTCGGCGATCTTGTCTCCGCCCGGAATCGAGATGGTGATCGAGATATCATCGGCAACGTCATGGCGGGCGCAGGCTGCGGCGACCACCTCTTCCATCATCTTGCGCGGCACCGGATTGATCGCCGGCTCGCCCGGCGGCAGCGGCAAGCCCGGTTTGGTGATGGTGCCGACACCGGGGCCGGCATGAAAACTCACGCCGCTTCCCGCCGTGCCGCGCGCCACACGGGCGATGACCGTTGCGCCATGGGTGACATCCGGGTCGTCGCCGGCATCCTTGATGATACCGGCTTCGGCCCAGTCCGGGCCCTTTTTCTCATGGGCAAGGGCGAAAGCCGGTGTCTGGCCACCGGGCAGGGTGATTTCGACCGGGTCAATGAAATCGTCGCCGAGCAAGGCTTCGAGCGCCGCGCGCGTCGCGGCGGTGGCGCAGGCGCCCGTTGTCCAGCCGCGCCTGAGCGGATCGGACGGTTTGCCGGATATGTCGCTTTGCTCACCCATCAGGGTTCTCTATATGGAGCCGCAGCCGCAAGGAACAGGGTTGTGCCATGAAGCCGCTCTTGAAAAGATTTCGCAAGAAGGACCATTTCGGCCGGCTTGATCGCGCCGACCTGCCTGAATTGGCTCCCGGTTCGGTGTGGCTGGTCGGCGCCGGCCCCGGTGCGCCGGGCCTGTTGTCGCTTCTGGCCTATCATGCCCTCGGGCAGGCCGATGTCATCGTCCATGACGCGCTGGTGCCCAACGACATCCTGGCGCTGGCCCGCCCCGAGGCCGAACTGGTGCCGGCCGGCAAGCGCGGCGGCAAGCCGTCTTCGAAACAAAAGGACATCACGCTCAAGATCATCGAGCTCGCCTGGGCGGGCAAGCGCGTATTGCGCCTCAAAGGCGGCGACCCCTATCTTTTCGGTCGCGGGGGCGAGGAAGCTCTGGCCCTGCAGAACTCGGGCATTCCTTTCCGCATCGTGCCCGGCATTTCCGCCGGAGTCGGGGGATTGGCCTATGCCGGCATTCCGATCACCCATCGCGAGACCAACCACGCCGTGTTGTTCCTGACCGGCCATGACGGCAGCGGCGATGTCCCCGGTTCGGTCGACTGGGCAACCGTCGCCCAATGCGCGCCGGTACTGGTGGTGTTCATGGCCGTCAAGCACATTCCGGATATTGCCGACAAACTGCTCGCTGCCGGGCGCGACCCGTCGGACCGCGTTGCCGTCGTCTCCAATGCAACGCTCCGGCAGCAATCGGTCATCGAGTGCCGGCTCGACGAAATCACCGCTCGCGCCGCAAACGAGCCGATCCCGACACCGGCGATTGTCGTTATTGGCCCGGTCAGCCAGTTCCGCGATCGGCTCGACTGGTATGCGCCGGTGTTGAGGGAGAGCGGTTTTGGCTGACACCGCTGCTAGTCCTGCCAAAGGCTTCGTCCTTGCGGCCCCGCACTCCAATTCCGGCAAGACGCTGGTGGCGCTCGGGCTGATGCGGGCGCTTGCCCAGCGGGGTGTTCCCGTGCGTCCGGCAAAGTCCGGCCCGGATTATATCGATCCGCAGTTTCTGGCGCGGGCCGCCGGTAGCGCCTGTCTCAATCTCGATGCTTGGGGTATGGGCGAGAAGCGCTTGCGGGCCCTTGCCGCGACACACGCCGGCAGTGACGGCTTTCTGCTCGTTGAAGGCGTCATGGGCCTGTTCGACGGCGCGATCGGTGGTGGCGGTTCGACCGCCGATCTGGCCGCCCGGCTCGCCTTGCCGATCGTTTTGATCATCGATGCCGCCCATATGGCGCAATCGGTGGCGGCTCTGGCCGAGGGCTTCATCCGCTTTCGCGACGATCTCGGCTTTGTCGGCGTCATCCTCAACCGTGTCGCTTCGGATCGGCACGAGAAGATGTTGCGCGATGCACTCGATGAACGCGGCATTGCCTGTCTTGGCGCGCTCAGGAACGACAAGAGTCTCGGTGTGCCCGACCGCCATCTCGGCCTTGTCCAGCCCGAGGAGATCGCCGGCATCGATCCGCTGATCGAGCGGGCGGCGCGGGCGGTGGCGCTCGGCGTCGATCTCGACGCGCTCACCGCCGCCGCCGCACCTCTCGCCGGTTCCGACAACGCTCGCCGCCTGCCGCCGCTCGGCCAGCGCATCGCCATTGCCCGCGACGCCGCCTTCGGCTTTTTGTACGACCACTGGCTCAGTGACTGGCGCATGGCCGGGGCGGAGCTGAGCTTTTTTTCCCCGCTCGCCAATGAAGCCCCAGCTCCCGATACCGATGCGGTGTTCCTGCCCGGCGGTTATCCGGAACTGCATGGCGCGACGCTCGCCGCCGCATCGCGTTTTCACGCGGGGATGATCGCGGCCCGCGACCGCAATGGGCTGATCTATGGCGAGTGCGGCGGCTACATGGTTCTGGGTGAAGCCCTGACCGATGCGACAGGCAAGACGCACAAGATGACCGGCCTGTTTGCCGCACCAGAGTCGCATCGACAGGCCCAACCGCACGCTTGGCTACCGGCTGTTGCGCCACCAGGGGCCGCTGCCCTTCGCCCGGGCGCTATCCGGCCACGAGTTCCATTATTCGACCGCCTCCGGTCCATCCGCGCCGCAACTGTTCGTTGCCGCCGATGCAACAGGCAAGCGCCTCGGACCGATGGGCTCGGTCAACGGCAAGGTCTGCGGCTCCTATGCACATGTCATCGACACCAGCGAGGCCGGCTGATGGGCGCACGGGTCTTGATGTTCATGGGCACGGGGTCCGATGCCGGAAAGTCGCTGATCGTTGCCGGGCTCTGCCGCGCCTTCGCCAATCGCGGGCTCCGCGTTGCGCCGTTCAAGCCGCAGAACATGTCGAACAATGCCGCCGTCACCGAAGATGGCGGCGAGATCGGACGGGCGCAGGCGTTGCAGGCGCGGGCGGCGAAGCGGGCGCCTTTGACGGCGATGAACCCGGTTCTGCTCAAGCCCGAAGCCGACAGTGGTGCCCAGGTTGTGGTGCGTGGCAAGCGCGTTGGCTCGATGGCGGCGCGCGACTATTTCCGCGAGCGCCAGCGCTTCCTGCCCGACGTGCTCGGTGGTTTTGCCGAGCTTGCGGAAGATGCCGACCTCATACTGGTCGAAGGAGCGGGGAGCGCCTCGGAGATCAATCTGCGGACATCAGACCTCGCCAATTTTGGTTTTGCCCGTGCCGTCGGCGCACCGGTGGTTCTGATCGGGGATATCGAACGTGGCGGTGTCATCGCTGCGCTGGCGGGAACCTTTGCTGTCATCGACCCCGAGGACGCGGCGCTGATTGTCGCCACGCTGATCAATCGTTTCCGTGGCGATGCGAGCCTGTTCACCGATGGTTTGCGTCTGATCGCCGACAAGACAAGCGTGCCGGCGCTCGGGCCGGTGCCCTATTTTGCCGAAGCTGACCGCTTGCCGGCAGAGGACGCGCTGGCGTTGGAGCGGATGCGGCCGCGCGGCGGCGCCTTCCACATTGTCGTGCCCCGCTTCGGCCGTATCGCCAATTTCGACGATCTCGATCCCCTGCGAGCCGAGCCGGGCGTACGGGTCAGCGTCATTGCACCCGGCTCGCCACTGCCGCGCGACGCCGACCTCGTGCTTTTGCCCGGCACCAAGGCGACGCGCGCCGATCTGTCCGGCTTGCGGTGTGAGGGCTGGGATATCGACATCCTCGCTCATGCCCGTACTGGCGGCGCCGTCATCGGGCTGTGCGGCGGCTACCAGATGCTCGGCAAGCTGATCGCCGATCCCGACGGGGTTGAAGGCGAACCGGGCGTGAGCGAAGGGCTGGGGCTTCTCGATGTCAAGACCGTGCTGACCCCGGCCAAGCAGTTGCGCATCGAACGGGCGGTGCACGCCGAGAGCGGTGAAACGCTTGCCGGCTATCACATGCACATGGGCGAGACGGCAGGTCCCGACCGCGATCGGCCCTTCGCGCTGATCGATGGTGTCGGTGAGGGGGCAGTGTCGCCCTCCGGCCGCATCGTCGGAACCTATCTGCACGGTTTGTTTGCCGAGGACCGGTTCCGCCGAGCATTTCTTGAAAAACTTGGCGCCGCGACAAGCGCCGATCTCGGTTATGAATCCGAGATCGAGACGGTTCTTGATCGTCTTGCCGCTCACCTTGAGAGCGCGCTCGATCTCGACGAGCTACTGGCCCTGGCCCGCGAGCCGCATCTGGAAGGCAGATCATGACGGCCCTGGTCGCTGCCCTGGCTTTTGGTATCGAGCGCCTGTTCGGCTATCCGGCGGCGCTGCAACTGCTTATCGGGCATCCCATCGAATGGATCGGCAGACTGATCGGTTTGCTCGACACCAAGCTCAATCATGGCGCTGATGCGCCGGAAAAGGGCAAGCTGGCCGGTGTTGTGGCATTGGCGCTGGTGCTGTTCGTCGCCGGTTTGCTGGCCGGTGTTGTCGCCGGCTTTTGTCGTGCGTTTCCCTTCGGCTTCGTTATCGAGGCGCTTATCGCCTCTGCCTTCCTCGCCAGTCGGCAGCTCGGCGAGGCGGTTGGAGCCGTTGCCAAGGGGCTGCGGATATCGCTCCTTGATGGCCAATTGGCGCTGCAGCCGATCGTGGGACGCGACGCGCGCAGTCTTGATGCCCATGGCACGGCCCGCGCCGGTATCGAGACGCTGGCCGAGAACACATCCGACGGGATCATCGCGCCGCTCCTCTATCTCGCCCTGTTCGGATTGCCGGGGATCGTTCTTTACAAGGTGATCAACACCGCCGACTCCATGCTCGGGCATCTGACACCGCGCCATCGCGAATTCGGCTGGGCCTCGGCGCGGCTCGACGACTGGGTCAATTTCGTTCCGGCGCGGCTGACGGCGCGTCTGATCGGCCTGTCGGCACGGTTCGGCGGTGAAGATGCGCTCGGGGCGCAGCAGGCGGCTGCTCGTGACGCACCGCGACAGGATTCGCCCAATTCCGGTTGGCCGGAAGCGGCCATGGCCGGTGCGCTCGGCATCAAGCTCGGCGGTCCGCGCGCCTATCATGGCGAAATGGTCGACCTGCCCTTCATGGGAGACGGTCGCGCCGAAGTCGAACCGGACGATATCGATCGTGCGCTCAAGATCTACCGGCGCGTCAACGACATCGCGTTGGCACTGGTTATTGCAGCCACGCTGGCATTCACCCGCATCGGGTTCTAGAGCAGATCAGGCATACGGTTGAATCGTCTGATCTGCTCTGTGTGTTTGAGTGGTCGTGTTTTCGAGGCTTCGGCAAGCTCGGCCGGAAAAGTGGTGTCCAGTGTTCGCTGAAGCGGACCTTCGGTTCCTCAAAACACTCTATTGAGACGCCCAGACGATGCGGGCGATCCATTCGATCTCGGTCAAGGCGAGCGTGACCAGTGCACCCTTCGGATTGAGCGGGTGCAGTTCCACCTGCTTGGCGGTCTGGCGTTGAAGCGTCATGATCATCACCTTGCCGCCAGTTGTACGCACGACAATGCGGTCGCCACGCCGGACCTGCGCGGACGGCGCAACGATGACAAAATCGCCATCGCGGTAGACAGGCTGCTGGTCGCTTCCGCAAATCTCGAGCGCATAGGCGCTGGAGGTGTTGGACGTCGGCATCTCGATTTCGTCCCAGCCGTCGCCGACCGGAAAGCCGCCGGCGTCGAAAAATCCGCTTGTCTCTGCCTCGCTCAGCCTGAGCAGCGGGATGGAAAACGAGCCGGGTTGTTCGGCAAACCCGATCGTGTCGTGATCGGTCTGCACATAAAGCCCCCCTCCCGTGAGGAACTGGTCGAAGGTCTCGCCGGTGGCATCGAGAACCTTGGCAATGCTCTCGGTCGACGGCCAGCGCTCGCGCCCATCCCGGCTGACGCGCTTGGACTTGTTGAACGCGGTGGCATCGAGCCCGGCCAGCCGCGCCAACCCGGAAACGGACAACCCGTGCCTGTTGGCGAGTTCATCGATGCCAGCCCAGATGGTAGAATGCGAGATCTGGCTCATACCCCGATAGCCTTGTCATATGCCCGAAAAGGACATTGTTCTTAGTGCCGGAAACTTGTCCTACCATCTAGCGGCAGGGGTCGTGGCTGTAAAGCGGAGCGCTGCGGCCATCGCCAATGGTTGCGGTAACAGGGGCATGATGTCGCCGGTAAGCCCCATCGCTTTTTCTTGTATTGCCGACCGACTCCGGGTTTTTGTGTGCGCGCGCCTGCGGTGGTTTGCTGGCTGAAGAATGGCGCGCCGGGAAGCGGGGTGAAAATCATGGACGCACGGATTTACAAGATAACGACCGGCCCCTTGTGGGCGCTCGGCCTTGATGCCGGACAGCTGCCCTACAGCCCGGTCGATGTTGCGGACGGCTTCATGCATTTTTCGACCGCTGGTCAGCTGCGCGAGACCCTGAGGCTTCATTTCGCCGGCCAGGACGGGCTGGTTCTTTGCGCGGTCGATACCGAACACGTGGCCGCCGATCTCAAATGGGAACCCTCTCGCGGCGGTGAGCTGTTCCCCCATCTTTACGCCCAACTGCCGATTTCCGCGGTTGCCGCCCATTATCCGCTCACGGTCGGTGTGGATGGCAGCTGTGAACTCCCCGAGGAATGTGATTAATGCCTGGCCCGATATCGCTCGCGCTCAACAACTCCCTGGTGCAGGGGCTGACCCGCGACACACTGCTGCGCCTCGAACCCGAGCTGGCGCACCGCACCACCATCATGGCGCTGAAGTTTGGTGCTGCCCCTGAGCAGCTCCATCCGGATCCGCCGGAACTGGCGACCTCCTTTGCCGGCCTCGAATTCGTCAACGCCCTCGGCATGGCTGCGGGCTTTGACAAGAATGCCGAAATACCTGGCGCCCTGGCGAAGATCGGCTTCGGCATGGTCGAGGTCGGGACCGTGACGCCGCGCCCGCAAAAGGGCAATCCGCGCCCGCGCCTGATCCGGTTGTCCGCCCGCAACGCCGTCATCAACCGCATGGGCTTCAACAACCAGGGGCATGACGCCGTGTTGCGCCGGCTCGAAGGGTTCCGCTCCAAGGCGGTGATCGGCGTCAATATCGGAGCCAACAAGGACAGCGCCGATTTCGTTGGCGATTTCGTTCTCGGGGTGAAGCGTTTTGCCGATTGCGCCGACTATCTCGCGGTCAATGTTTCCTCGCCGAATACGCCCGGCCTCAGGGACCTGCAGCAGTCCGAAGCGCTGAAGCGCCTGCTCGGCGAGGTGTTGGCCGAACGGGCCCGCGCCAGGACCCATGTGCCAGTCTTTTTGAAGATCGCGCCGGACCTGACCGAAACCGAAATGGACGAGATCGCCAAGCTGGTGCTCTCGACCGATCTCGACGGCATGATCGTCTCCAACACCACGGTTTCCCGCGATGTTGTTGCCGGCGAACCGCATGCCGAGGAGACCGGCGGCCTGTCAGGGGAACCGATCTTCGATCTGACGACGCAGCGGCTGGCGCAGATGCGATTGCGGCTTGGCGGCCTCTTGCCGATCATCGGGGTTGGCGGCGTGTTCTCGGCAAAAGGCGCCATTGCCAAGTTCGAGGCCGGCGCCGACGCGATCCAGATCTATACCGGCATGGTTTATGGCGGGCTGGGGCTTTTGGGCGGTATCAAGTCCGGCCTTGCCGACGAAGTCCGGCGCCGTGGCTGCGGTACTGTCGCCGGCCTCAGGGATGCGCGTCTTGACGATTGGGCTTCCGGCAAGGCCAGCCTCGATTAGCTTGGTCTGTCAGGTGGCGGCGAACAGCGCCGGCATGTTGCGCCTGACCGCCAGCGCCAGATAGGCGCCGCGCGACAGGAAGAACAGGTGCATCGCCACCCACAATCCTGTCAGGCCAAACAGCGGCTGCAAGGCGATCACCGCCAGGACATAGACCGCGACGGAAAACAGCATGCCGTTGCGGATGGCCTTGTTGAGGGTCGCGCCCTGGGTCACGCCGTCGAAAACGAAGGCCGCGATGCCGGTGAAGGCAGTCAGGGCGGCGAACAGCAGGTTGCCACGCGCCGCCATGCGGATATCCGCGTTGGTCGACATGAAATCGATGAGCATGCCGCCGAAACCGGCCATCAGCGCGAACATGAACAAACCGATGACAAGGCCCCAGCCAAGAGTCAGGCGCACGGCCCGGGCAAAGGCCGGGCGGTAATTGGCGCCGACGGCCTTGCCGCATAACTGTTCGGCGGCCTGGGCCTGGCCGTCGAGGAAAAAGGCAATCAGCATCAGCACGTAAAGCAGCAGGTGGTTGGCGGCGAGCGAGACATCGCCGAGCCGTGCTGTTTGCGCGGCAAAGAATGCATAGACCAGTTCGAGCGCCAGCGTGCGGATGGTCAGGTCGCGCCCGAGGCTGAACAGGCGCCGCAACTCGCCGGCATCGAGCAGGGATTTGGGCCTGATCAGCCCCTTGAGGCGCCGGAAGCCGCCAAAATGCCTGAGGACGATCGCCAGCCCGACCAGCGCCGCGACCAGTTCGCCGAGCACCGTGGCCCAGGCGACGCCGGCGACGCCCCAGCCGAGCCCGTAGACGAAACTAACGCTCAAAACGATGTTGACGCCGTGGATGAGGATCTGCAGCGCCATGCCGGTTGTGGCGGCGGCGCGGCCATAGAACCAGCCGAGCAGGGCGAAATTGATCAGAACGAACGGCGTCGCCAAGAGCCGGATCTCGAAATAGAGCTGGTAGCTCGGCAGTGTCGCGTCCGGGGGGCTAAGAAAATAGGCGCCGATTGCCTCGATCTGACTGCCGAGAACAATGCCCAGCAATCCGAGCCCGACCCCGAGCAGCAAAGCGCGAGCGAGGTGAACCAGACCATCGTCGGGTGCCCTGGCGCCGATGGCCTGGGCCGTCAATCCCGCCGTCGACAGCCTCAGAAAGAACGCGGCAGCGAACACGAAGGCCACCACGACCGAGCCGAGCACCACGCCACCGAGCAAACCTGCATCGCCGAGCCGGCCGATGACGGTCAGGTCGGTCAAGCCGGCCAGCGGCTCGGTGATGAAGGCGAAGGTTGCCGGCAGGGCGATGGAGAACACATCGCGATGCCGGACCGTGAACGGGTTAACGGGGCGCATGGCTATAGGGAAATCCGTAAGGGGGCGGTCCAGGCGGGTGAGGCACTATCCGCCCCGACCCGCCGCAAGACAAGCCTTGCGCAGTGCCACCAGACTGCGGCGGTTCGGCGCTGCCGGCGGACGGCCGCGCCCGTCGATCAGCTCCGCCGTTTGACCGCGAACCCGCCCGGGTTCTGCTGCACCGGCATGACTTCGAGACTGTTGATGTTGAGATGGGCCGGCAGGTTGGCAAGGTACCAGACCATGCCGGCGATGTCCTCGGGCCGGATCGGATCGACGCCTTCGTAGAAACGCTCGTTGGCCGCATCGTCGCCATGGTTGCGGACGGCCGTGAATTCGGTCTTGGCCATGCCCGGCATCAGATCGGTGACGCGAATGCCGGTGTCGGCAAGATCGATGCGCAGATTGTAGGAAAACTGATGCACGAAGGCCTTGGTCGCTCCGTAGACATTGCCCCCGGCATAGGGAAACCGTGCTGCCACCGAGCCGGTGTTGATGATCGAGGCGCCGGGACCGGCGGCCTTCAGGTTCGGCAGGGCGTCGAGGGTTACGTGCAGCAGACCCATGATGTTGGTCTCGATCATCTGCCGCCAGTCGGTTTCATCGATATCGGGAATGGCGCCGGTCCCGAGCGCCAGTCCACCGTTGTTGAACAGGCAGTCGATGGTTGAAAACGCGTCCGGCAGAGCAGCAATCGCGGATTTGATCGAGGCGCGGTCGGTCAGGTCCATCTCGGCGATATGTACCTTATCGGCGCCGCACTCGGCCTTAAGGGCCTCGAGCCGTTCGCGGCGACGGCCGGTGGCGACGACCTGCCAGCCGTTATCGGCGAACAGCTTCGCGGTGGCCGCGCCGAAACCGGAGGTGGCGCCGGTGATGAAGATGGTTATGCTCATGTCTGCCTCGCGGGAATAAAGTGCCCGCGAGGTGCCACGATTGCTTGCAAAGCGCAAGGCCGCGCGGCGACGCAGGTCCGCTACCATGCCGACGGCCGGCTATGGCAGTATGACCTGCTGGCTACGCCGGTCTGAAACCGGTCGTGGACGTCAGTGCTCGGTGTCGAGTTCGACGAAAACGTCGGCCTGGTCGCTGGAGGATTCCACCACGCTGTAATTGACCATGTCGACTTCCTTGACGTGCCGCTCGATCCATTCCGGCGTGAACCGGCCATGTTCGGCATGACGCCGCAACAGCCGCGCCCGGGTCACATCTTCGGAAAGGTGCAGGAAAAAGCTCAGGTCGAGCAGCCCGGCGATTTCATTCCATGGCGAAGAGTCGAGCAACAGGTAATTGCCCTCGACGACGAGGATCGGCACATTGCCGGCAATGGTGAAGGCATCGGGCACGACATCCTCGGTCTTGCGCGAATAGCCCGGCACCGAGATCGGTGTCTGCGCCGATTTAAGCTGCTTGAGCAATTGCACGAAACTTTCGGCTTCGAAGGTGTGCGGCGCGCCCTTGAAGGCGGTCAGCTCCTCGGCTTCGAGCTTGGACTGCACCATATGGAAACCGTCCATGGGCACGCGCGCCGCCGATCCGTCGAGCCTGTCGTTGAGAATGCCGATGACGTCGGCGGTAAGCGTGGATTTTCCGGCACCCGGACCACCGATGATGCCGATAAGAATCCGCCGTTGTGCCTGTGCTGCAAGCTCGAACGCTCTGCGTGCGATTTCCGCTGCTGTGGCTTCGGGGGTAAGTTTCAGACGATCCTGCATGCCTCTCCATCGGTTTTGGCTTGCGCCAAGACCGACTCACCTGAAATCTCTCAGTTCTGGCTGAAAGATAATTTTGCATGGAATTTGTTAACCAAATGAGCATGCCGGCAAAGATTGCTGACTGGTTTGCGGCGCGGGATTGGCAACCGCGCGCGCATCAGCTCGCCGTCCTTGATGCGCATAAGAAGGGGCAGTCGGCGCTGCTGATTGCTCCGACCGGCGCCGGCAAGACGCTGGCGGGTTTTCTTCCCAGCCTCGTCGACCTTGCCGGCGACACCGCAGACGGGCTTCACACGCTCTATATCTCGCCGCTCAAGGCACTGGCGGTCGATGTGTTGCGCAATCTCGATACGCCGATTTCCGAGATCGGGCTCGACATCAGGGTTGAGACCCGCACAGGCGACACGCCGCAGCACAAACGTCAGCGCCAGCGCTACGACCCGCCCCACATCCTTTTGACCACGCCCGAACAGCTGGCCTTGCTGTTGTCGCACGGCGATGCCGACCGTCTATTCGGCTCATTGAGGCGCATCGTGCTCGATGAATTGCACGCGCTCGTCACTTCCAAACGCGGCGAATTGCTGTCGCTTGCCGTGGCGCGGATCGCGCAAATGGCGCCGGGTGTCCAGATCACCGGATTGAGCGCCACCGTCGCGCAACCCGACCTGATCCGCGACTGGATCGCCGCGCCAATCGCGCCGCGCGAGGCGGTGCTGCTGACGGCGCCCGGCGGTGCTTTGCCCGAGCTTGAGATTCTGAGGAGCGCCGAGCGTGTGCCCTGGGCCGGGCATTCGGCAGCTTACGCCTTTCCAGAGCTTTACGAGGTCATCAAGACCCATGGCACGACGCTGGTCTTCGTCAACACCCGCTCGCAGGCCGAGATGCTGTTTCAGGGGTTATGGGAGGTCAATGACGACAATCTGCCGATTGCGCTGCACCACGGTTCGCTCGATGTCGAACAGCGCCGCAAGGTCGAGGGCGCCATGGCCTCCGGCCTGCTCAAGGCGGTGGTGTGTACCTCGACGCTCGATCTCGGCATCGACTGGGGCGATGTCGATCTGGTCATCCAGATCGGTGCGCCCAAGGGTGCTTCGCGCATGCTGCAACGGATCGGGCGCGCCAACCACCGGCTCGACGAACCGAGCCAGGCTTTGTTCGTGCCGGCCAACCGCTTCGAGGTGCTCGAATGCGAGGCGGCGCTTGAGGCTGTGAGCGAAGGGGCGCAGGACAGCGAGGACCCGGTCAGCGGTGGGCTCGACGTCTTGGCCCAGCATATCCTCGGCTGCGCCTGCCATGCACCGTTCGACGCAGACACGCTTTACGCCGAGATCACCCGTGCATGGCCCTATCGCCATCTTGAGCGCGCCCAGTTCGATCGGGTTGTCGAATTCGTCGCTACAGGCGGCTACGCCTTGAGGGCCTATGAGCGCTTTGCGCGGCTCAGAAAGACCAAGGATGGGCTTTGGCGCATTTCCAACCCACAGGTCGCCCAGCAATACCGGCTCAATGTCGGCACCATCATCGAGGAGCCGATGGTCAAGGTGCGGCTGGTGCGTTCGCGCGGCGAGAAAAAAGGCGCCACCACCGGACCGATCGGTCGGGGCGGGCGGGTGCTCGGCGAAATGGAAGAGTATTTCTTCAATCACCTGGTGCGTGGCGACACCTTCCTGTTCGGCGGTGAGATCGTCGCTTTTGAGGCAATGCGCGAGACCGAGGCCTATGTTTCGCGCTCCTATGCCAAAAACCCCAAGATCCCGTCCTATATGGGGGGCAAGTTCCCCTTATCGACCTATCTGGCTGAACGCGTCAGGCGCATGCTCGGCGACCCGCATTCCTGGCACCGGCTGCCGCAGCAGGTCAGGGACTGGTTGCGCCTGCAGGTTGAGGAATCGGTGGTGCCCGACCCGGAAACAATGCTGGTCGAGACCTTTCCGCACGAGAACAAGCAGATGCTGGTGTGCTACCCGTTCGAGGGGCGGCTGGCGCATCAGACTCTCGGCATGCTGCTGACACGGCGGCTCGAACGCGCCCACGCTCGGCCGCTCGGTTTCGTTGCCTCCGATTATGCCCTTGCCATCTGGTGCGTCGACGATCTGTCGGCGCTGATCCGTTCGCGCCGGTTGTCGCTCGACGATCTGTTCGACGAGGACATGCTCGGCGACGACCTTGAGGCTTGGCTCGACGAATCGAGCCTGATGAAGCGCACCTTCCGCAATTGCGCCCTGATCTCCGGACTGATCGAGCGCCGGCATCCGGGTAAGGAAAAGACCGGGCGCCAGATCACCAATTCGGCGGATCTCATCTACGACGTGCTCTATGCCCAGGAGCCGGACCACATTCTCATCCAGGCGACACGGCGCGATGCGGCCCGCGGCCTGCTCGACATCGAGCGGCTCGGGCATTGCCTCAAGCGCATCCGCCAGAACATCGTCCACAAGCCGCTGCCGCGCATCTCACCGTTGGCCGTGCCGGTCATGCTCGAAATCGGCTCTGTGCCGATCTTCGGGGAGGGGCAAGAATCGGCCATGGCGGAAGCTGCGGATGAGTTGATGCGCGAGGCAACAGGGCGCTAAACGAAAATACGACTGCTTTTGGGCGATTTTAGGACGGATTCGAAAAAAGAAGGCTGTCCCAAGCGGTTGTAACCCCACTACAGGCGCCTACCTGTTGGTCAGGCGATGTGTTCTCAGCGCGATCCCCCTCCTCACCTCGGGCGCCAGACCGCAGAGCCGATAACAAGTTTAGAGGTTTTGCCATGTCTAGCAGTCAGAAAGTTGCCATTGTCACCGGAGCCGGCCAGGGTATCGGAGAAGCTATTGCCCTACGTCTCGCCAAGGACGGATTTGCGGTTGGATGTCTCGACAACAATCCCGCAACCGCCGAAGCCTGCGCGGACAAGATCGTCAAGGCTGGCGGAAAGGCGCATGCCGTTGCGGTGGACGTCGCCAAGCGTGACGATGTCTTCAACGCGGTCGACGAAGTGGTCAAGACGTTCGGCAGACTGGACGTGATGATCAACAATGCCGGTCTCGGTCCCACGACCCCGATCGAGGACATCACCCCGGAAATCTATCACAAGGTGTTCGACGTCAATGTCGGCGGCACCTATTGGGGCACCCAAGCGGCCATCAAACACTTCAAGGCCCGCAAGCCGGCCAAGAAGGGCGATGTCGTCGGCAAGATCATCAATGCTTCGTCGCAGGCCGGTCAGGTCGGTAACCCGGATCTCGCGGTCTATGGCGCGACCAAATTTGCCGTTCGCGGCATCACCCAGACCGCCGCCAGGGATCTTGCCGCCCTCGGCATTACGGTCAACGCCTATTGTCCCGGCATCGTGCGGACACCGATGATGGAAGGCATTGCCCAGAAGGTCGCCGACGAAAACGGCGAGTCGCTGGAATGGGGCCTGCAGCAATGGGCATCAAGCGTTGCCCTCGGTCGCATTTCCGAGCCTGAAGACGTTTCGGCCTGTGTCTCCTATCTGGCCGGACCCGATTCCGACTACATGACCGGCCAGGCGCTGATCATCGATGGCGGCATGGTCTTCAACTGATCTGTCCCTTCTCTGTTCTTCTTGTTTCGACAGCCGCCGGGCTTAGCCCCGGCGGCTTTTTTTGTCCGCTCTCGGCGGTGTGACAGCATTCGGGGACGGGGAGAATCTGCTATGGTGGATGCAATACGAAAGGTGACGGGCGAGGCGACGGGACGGTGACTGCTGAGTATTCAATCCGGCCCATGAAAACCGGCGAGGAAACTGTCTGGGGCGGATTGCGCACCCGGCTCTGGCCCGATTGCGGCCCGGAGGACAATGCGGACGACATGCGGGCGCTTGCCGATCCTGCCGGCGCGCTGCGGATCGTTTTTCTCGCCTTTTCCGGCGGTGCTGCGATCGGGTTCGCCGAGATCTCGGAGCGCTCCGTCGTCGCCGGTGCCGGCAACGGGTCTGCCGCCTATCTGGAAGGCTTTTATGTCGACCCAGGCTTTCGCCGGCTTGGCGTCGGCGCGGCACTGATTGCCGCCGCCGCCGATTGGGCACGGCAGGAGGGATATCGCTTTTTCGGCTCGGACGTCGCGCTTGCCAACGTGGTCAGCCAGAAGGCGCATGAAGCGCTCGGCTTTGCCGAAAAGGGTCGCATCGTCACCTATACGATGGCGTTGAGCTGATGTCCGACATCGCGCTCGACACGTTTCCCGAGGAGCAGCCGGCGGCGCCGATGATCCGTTTTGCCGGCCAGGGCTTCGAGCTCTTGCCATCCGGTGCGCTTTACTGGCGCTCCGAAGAAACCCTGCTCGTCGCCGATCTGCATTTCGAGAAGCTGGCGAGTTTTGCCCGCAGGGGGCAGTTGCTGCCGCCATACGATACCGGGCTGACGCTGTTGCAGCTCGAGGCCGACATCAGCCACACACGAGCCAGCAAGGTGATCGCCCTCGGCGATAGCTTCCATCGTGCCGACGGCGCAGACGGCTTGCAGCAGCGCGACCGCGAATGGCTGGACCGCTTGACGGCCATGGCCGACTGGCTCTGGCTGTGCGGCAATCACGATCCCTTGCCGCACGGGCTCGGAGGCGCGAGCGCCGAGGAAGCAGCTCTTGCCGGGATCGGTCTTGCCCATCATCCTGACGCCGGGCGCACGCCATCGATTGCGGGACATCTGCACCCGGCGGCGCGCATCGCGAT
This sequence comes from Devosiaceae bacterium, assembly GCA_963676075.2. Taxonomy (GTDB): domain Bacteria; phylum Pseudomonadota; class Alphaproteobacteria; order Rhizobiales; family Devosiaceae; genus JAHJQZ01. The sequence goes on along the minus strand of CAXXNZ010000025.1, from coordinate 171,110 downwards.
CAACGGCCGCTCGGTGCGCGCCTCGTGTTTCGTGTGCGACGACAATCTGATGATTCTGCCCGCCTATGGATCGGCAACCGGAAGCCTCAATGTTCTCGATCCGGCCTTTCAGGGGCTGATCCGCCGCGATCGCATGCAGGTGGTCATGACCGGGCGCGACCGTGTCTATCCGGTCAGTCCGCGCCGTCTCGTGCCGGGGTAGCCACTTTTGCTGAAAATGCTCTAGGCAGCGTTTACCGCGAAAATCGCGACGAGCACGGCACAGACCATCAGCGTCGCGCTCATGCGGCGGCGGGCATAGGAGTCGGGGATGGTGCCGCGATAGCCTGCCCAGACGTCCCATGCGCCCTGTCCGGCAAAGCCGACCGTGAGGCAGGCAATGGCCGGTTGAAACGGCAGGACGAGGGTTATCAGTCCGATGAGCGCCCCGAGCGCGCCAAGCAGATAGGTTCTGTCGGTGCCGGTGCCCGAACCGGCGCGGATGCCCCAGCGCACGCCGCCGAGGAAGGCAAGAAGCAGCGCCGCATAGCCGATAATGGCCCGTTCAACGATCAGCGGACTGAGCGGCGCAACGCCCGGCGCGATGACCAGCAGCAGCCCGATGAAGCAGTGGCAGAAGGCTCAGGCTGGTGGCGACAAGCACGATACGCGGCAAGCGGCAGATCGTCCATGCCTATCTCCGGAAGACGACGCCGCCGAGCCATCCGGTCATCAGCGCCAGCGCCACGCAGGCCAGCCCGTAAGCGAGCGGGTAGTCGCGGGCCGAATCGCCGAGCAGGCGCTCGAGTCCGGCCTTGCGCACCACGAAACTCTCGGCCTCGTGGGCGATCAGGGTCCCCTCGCGGAACAGGTAGGTTTCAGCCAGGAAGGTGCCGTTGGCGACATCGCCCGGCAGGTTGATCCGCACCGAATAAAGCGTCGGCGAACGGAACTGCACGCCACTTTCCCGGACACCGTACAAGCCCTTGTCGGTCATCAGCCGCACAAGTTCGCTCCGATAAAGTTTCGGAACGCCATTGGTTTCAGCTGTGCCCTGAACACCGGTCGAGTTCAAAGTGATATGGTTGGCCGCGAGCGTGTCGGGATCGGTGATCGCTGCCAGCGGGGCGCTCGAAAACACCCATTTGTACGAAGGGACCCGCGTGAAGGTCTCGGATTTGGTGTTGAGCCAGATCAGGAAGGTGTTGGTCTGTTCGCGCACCACACGGTTCTGGGTCGGCCCGGTGACGACGACGATGACCTGGAATGGCCCCTTGACCGGCTTGTCCGCCAGGCCGATGGCCGGCTCGACATTGCCGAACAGGGTCAGCGTCTGGCCGACGAAATCGGAGGTGATCTCGATCTGGCGTTCGGTCAGGGCGCCGGCGAGGCGCTGGGCCTCCGCCGGCAGGGCCATCAGGGCAAAAAGCAGCAGGGCCAGTGTGGTGCGTGCCATCATATCAGGGCCCCATGACGCCGAATGCGGAGGTCGAGAACACGTCCTCCGGCGGCACGATCAGGCCGACGGCAAAGCGGATGGCGACGATCAGGATCAGCAGGGCCAGAAGGGCGCGCAATTGCTCGCCCCTCAGATACTGGCCGGCCGAGGCGCCAAACTGGGCCCCGATGACGCCGCCGACCATCAGGCAGAAGGCCAAAAGAATATCGACGCTCTGGCTCGAGACCGAGTGCAGCACCGTCGAGGCTGCCATGATCACCAGGACCTGCACCAGCGATGTGCCGATGACCATCGCACCCGGAACCCGGAGAATATAGACAAGCGCCGGCACCAGAATGAAGCCGCCGCCGATGCCGAGCATCGACCCGAGGAACCCGATAGTGCCACCGATGGCCAGGACAGGCAGCACGCTGACATAGAGCTTGGAGCGCTTGAAACGGATGCGAAGCGGCAGGCCGTGCACCCAGTTGTGCTGGCGTGGCAGTCGCTCGCGCGTGACCAGACCGCGCTTGCGCTTGAGCAGGGCCCGCACGGCTTCGTTGAGCATCAGCGCCCCGACGGCGCCGAGCAGGGCGACATAGCTCAGGGAGATGACGAGATCGAGTTGGCCGACCGATCGCAGCATCGAAAAGGTGGAAACGCCGCCCAACGCCCCGATAACACCCGACAGGACCAGATAGAGCGCCAGATGAAAGTCGATGCCGCCGCGGCGGTAATAGGACAGTGCGCCAGACGTCGAGGCAGCCACGACCTGGCCGGTGACCGATGCGACGGCAACCGGCGACGGGATGCCGGAAAAGATCAGCAGCGGTGTCAGCAGAAATCCGCCGCCCACGCCGAACAGTCCCGACAGAAAGCCCACGGCCGCGCCGATGCCTGCCAGATAGAAGACGTTCAAGGACAGTTCGGCGATGGGAAGATAGATTTGCACCTGGTGAGACAACCTCGGGACGAACACACACCCGCGCGACCATGCTCGCGCCGCACGCAGTGTGAGTCAACGCAAACGCTGGTAAGCCGCAGACGTCTTTACACTAGACGGGCTGGCTTCCCAGTACGGCAAGCAGTCGCGGATTGATCAGCCCGGTCGGCGACATGCCGATGACCTGTTCGAAGTCCTTGATCGCCTGATTGGTCTTGGGTCCCATGACGCCATCGACCGATCCAGGATCGTAGCCGAGCCGTACCAGAGCCCGCTGCACGCCTTCGGTGACCTTCTTTTCGGTGATGGTCTGTCCGGGATCGAAAGTCTTCGACCAGGTGCCGATCGGTGCAAAATTGGCGGGAATGTTTATCGGCGTCATGTGCCAGGCGCTGACCTCGGCCTTTGCGGTCTTGAGCGCCTCGGCATCGAGCGACTTGCCGACATCGTCACGGGCTGTCGCCGCATCCTTGTCGCCTTCCTCGGCGGCCAGCGCGAACCATTTGTAGGAGGCCTTGAGATCCTGGGTGACCCCCAGTCCGCGCGCATAGAGCATGCCGAGATTGAACTGGCTGTCCGTCAGGCCGGTATTCGCGGCGCGCTCGAACCACTCGGCGGCGGTGGTGAATTTTTGTTCGCCGAGGTCGCCACTGGCGTAGAGCGAAGCCAGATTGTGCATGGCCATGCGATTGCCCGCTTCGGCGGCGCGTGAATACCACAAGCGCGCCTCCTCGAGATCCTTGTCGACAACCGTTGCCATGCTCGTACAGATTCCCGAGCCGGTATTGCGCCGGGACAAAGCCCTGCGCCGCGGCGCGTTCGTACCAGACCGATGCGGATTTGAAATCCTGAGCGGTTACGGTGCCTTCGGTATAGATGGCGCCGATTTCGAACTGGGCGCGCGGGTCGCCGTCTGCCGCTGCCTGGCGCAATTCCAGCGGACCGACGGATTCCGGGGGCAGATCGAGCTTGACCGGGGTCGGCTCGGGTATCAGTTGCGGGGTATCGGCTGGCGGCACCGAATGGGTGAAGGTCGGATCGAGCGTCGAGGTTCCGGGCAGCGGTTCGGACGTCAGCGTGCTCGGCAGGACCTGGCGCGGTGGTTCCGGCTGCAATGGCGCGCTCATTTTTACCGCGACATCGGGATTGATCGATCCGGTCGGGTTGGGGTCGAGCAGCGTGTTGGGCAGCGTGGTCTGTTCCGGTTCAATGGCACTGATCGCGTCCGGCGTGGCAGCCGCCGGAGGAGCCAATCTCTGAACGATCAGGTTGGCCGCCAGCAGCACGGTGACCACGAGAGCACCGGCGAGCATCAGCGCACGGCGGTTTCGCGCCAGGAAACTGCCCTGTTTCTTGCCGCTCAGCTCATTGAAAAGCTTGTCGTCCAGATCGGCTTCGAAATCCTCGATCGTTGCGCGTCCACGCGCGTAGTTCCGTACCGGTGCCTCCGGCTCGACCGAGGTCTCGACAGGCGCCGGCTCTGGCGCCGGCTCAAGCCCGGGTGCGCCGGGAGTGTCCGCCGGTGACGACGTCTTGGTATTCTGGAAACGTGCCAAGGCACGGCCGAACAGGGACTTCGGCTCGGCGTCGGCGGCAGCGCGGGCATCTTGACTGGACCGGACCGCGCGCCGTGCCGCAGCGATGAAGGTGCTGCGGTCGGCTGGCGTCGATTCGATGTCGTCGTCCGGCCCGGCGTCGTGACGATCGGTGTGGGCATCGTCATTGGTGTCGCGGATCGGCGTGAAGCCGGACATTTCCTCTTCGAAGCTCGAACGCGGTGGCGCCGGGCGTTCGATCTCTGACGGATCGATCGTCTTGGGCCGCGGCTTCGGCGCGGGTGCGGACGCTTCGGGTTTGGGTGGTTCCTTGCCGGCTTGGGGCGCTGGCGACGGGCTTGGCTGGCGCTTGAGAGGCTCGTCGATCCCGATGGTGGACCAATCCTCGACCGGAGCGATCAGCATCGACAGTTCGTCGTCGACCAGCGGCCGCTCGTCGCCCGGCGCGTGCGGCATGGCGTCGTCGCGCTGGGCCCGGCGCGGTGAGGACGGCTTGGTCAAGGGATCGGAAAAAGCGCCTGTGTCTTCAATCGCGGCGTCTTGCCGGTCACGAGACGGGGGCATCGGGTTTGGGGCGGCAGGCGGTTCCGCTGTTCCGGAGACTGTGCCGTTGCCCAGCATCGCGTCTTGGTTGTCCGCAGCGCCGCCCTGCGTGGCGGTCTTGCGGGCGCGCGCCTGTGACGGTGCGTCCCTATCGGGACTGGCAACCTGAGTTGACAGGCCGACCAGCGTCGCCTCGAGACGATCAAGCCTTTCATCGACCCTGGTCAGATTGTCGGCCATGTCGCCGAGCGGTCCGGGACCGTCGGCGGCCCGGCGTTCGTCGAACATCCTGGATAGTCTGGCTTCGAGGGCATCCAGATCGGTGCTGCCGAGCCCACTCTCGCTGCCGCGCAGGCGCGCCATTTCCTCGGAGGCGCTCTCGGCGACCATTTTCGCCAACGCCTGCATGTCGGGTCCGTTTTCCCGGCCGGCATCGGCCTTGTACATCTCTGCAAGCCCGTCGAGTTGCTGGCCGGTCTGGTCCATGCGCGCGGCGAGCTGGCGGATCTGTGCTTCGAGCTCGGAGAAGTCCGGCGCAGTGTTGGGCGCTGTTTCGCCCATACGGTTCGAGAGCGTATCGATGCGCGATTCGAGGGCGGCAAAGCGTGGCTCGATCGCTTCGCGCACGGCGTCGCTCAGGGCGCGCACGTCATGGCTCAGTTCGGCAACCGTATTGTCGCCGGCCCGGCCCATGCCATCGATCTGTCCGGACAGGGTTTCGAGCCTGTCGACGATGCCCGCCAGCGTTTCGGCATCACCGGACGTCTTCAGCGCCTGGGTGACCCCGCTCATCTCCCGGGTCAGGCGGTCAAGATCTTCGGGGGCAATCGCGTAGGCCTGTTCGAGGGCGTCGATGCGGTCATAGATGGCGCGCACGCCATTCTCGATAGCGTGCATCGTCTCGCCCTGGGACTTGAAGGCCTGGGTCTGGGTGCGGGCGGCGTCCTGCTGGCCGGTAACGATGCTTTCGACCCCACGGGCGGCGCGTCCACCCTCCTCGACCTGCAGACTGGCGAGGCGGTCGACGGTGGCGCTCAAATCATCAATGCGGCGGGTGAGGGCATTGATCTCGGGTTTTTCACCTTCGGCGTAGAGCCGGGCCAGATCGGCGATCTGGCTTTCAAGGCGCTTGAACTGGCTCTGCTCGCCGACGGCGCCGGCCAGAAGTTCGACGACATGGGTCAATTGCCCGACCTGGGCGGCGACCTCGGCGATATCGCCCGAGGCCTCGCGGGTGGCGTGCATGTCGGCTTCGAGGCGCTCTAGGCGTCCGCTCATGGCGGAGACGGCCCCGGTCAGGCGCCTAAGGCCTTCGATTGCCTCGGCATCGCGCGGCGGCGTTGTCCGGGCCGGCTCACGCCTTGCATCGGCGCGGTTGTAATCATCGTAGTAGTCGGATTCGGATGCGCCCATGGGTGCGCGCGGCATCGGCCGCGGCAGATGTGGTGCGTGTGACGTCCGCGCCTCGAAATCCGGAGAGGTGGGACGCGGTCCTGCATCGTGGGCAAAACCGGTTTGGCGCGGATCGTATCCGGACCGGTCGGTCTCGCGCGCGTCCATGCTGGTGCGGGCGCGAATTTCGCTGATGGCGGCTTCGAGATCGTCGCGCGGATGGGCGGCAGCGCTCTGTGCCGCCTCGGAAAAGCGCTCCACGGCTTTTTGTACCGAGCGCAGAGCCGCCTGATGGCGGGCATTGGCATCGTTTGGCTGGCGCGGTTCCTGGCGCGGCGCGTTCGGCTCGCCGAAAACGTGGCGGTTCTCGACCTGGCGCAGCAGGTTTTCGAGGTCATGGCGCAACGAATCCCAATCCGTGTAACCGGATGTTCGCTCCGGTTCGGACCAACGATCTTGCGTTTGTGGACGCGCCATAAACAGTTCCAATCACATGCACGCGGTCACGGGTCTGCGATTCACAAGACTCCGCCATTCGCACTCTTTGGAAAACATGGTAAAGAACCGGTTAACCTTTGCCGGAATCAGAGGTTTTTCTTGTGCGAATCCGGCAAGGCAACACGCGCCGTCACTGCGGTTCAACATGTGCTGACGGCGTTGGGTTTTGTTAGCGAGCAGGCATGCCGGAAATATGGGGTGGCAGCCGGCAAGGGGGATACATGTTCAAGGAATTCAGGGAATTTGCCCTCAAGGGCAACATGGTCGACCTCGCGGTCGGCATCATCATCGGCGCGGCCTTCGGCGCCATCGTCTCTTCGCTGGTCGACGATATCTTCATGCCGGTGATCGGCATCATCATTGGCGGCATCGATTTCTCGACCTGGTTCGTGCCGCTCGCCGACACCAAGGGCATTGTCTACAACACCATCGACGCGGCCAAAGAGGCCGGCGTGCCGACCCTTAATATCGGGTTGTTCATCAACGCCATCGTCAAGTTCGTCATCATCGCGTTCGCCCTGTTCCTGGTGGTCAAGGCGATGAACGCGCTGAAGCGCAAGGAAGCGGAAAAGCAGGATATCCCGGCTGGACCTCCAGCTGACATCGCGCTGCTTACCGAGATCCGCGACCTGTTGAAGAAGTAGCCGCGCCTGCCGATTGTGACGCGCGGCATCTGATCAGAGCACCGCAGCTGCGGGTGGACACGGGCCGTCTTCCGACGGCCCGTGATCAGCTTGTCGCAAAAAGGCAAAATTTCCTATTGAAATCGAGAAAAATAGGATATAGAGCCTATTACCTAGGTAATGATACCTACGTACTTACATGGTCGTACGGCATGACCACTTATAGCATTTTGCGTGGAACATTAACTTAAGAACGGGCGCAAATCGCGTTTTGCGAAACGGTTTTGGGGCCATCGCCAGCCCGATCAGGACGCGTCTTTCGCCCGATTACTCGAGTGTTACGTTGTGACAAATCTCGAGGCAAGATATTGTATATGCGGTGGAAAATGACAGGAAAAGTCTACTACCACTCTTTTCTCAACCGGATCGCCTCGTCCATATCGCGGATCAGGACCCGTCAACCTGTGAGGCCTTGAGCGTTCTGTTCCGCCTCGAAGGATTTCAGACCGTATTTTCGCTGAACGCCCAAGGACTTTTTTCCTCTCTGGCGACTCGTGCGCCCGACGTTATCGTCCTGAATATCGAGCTCGATGGCAAAGAAGGGCTCAATGTGCTCAAGCGTATCAAGGCGATGCGCACCGGAACGCCGGTTTTCATGGTTGCGGACAGGCCGGAAATCGATCTGGCGGTCGCGGCGATGAAAGCTGGCGCCAGCGATGTCGTTGCCAAGCCGATCGACACCGAACGCCTGTTGCAGTCGGTGCGTGATGCGCTGAGGCGCGATGTTCATGTCGGCGCCCATCAAGGGGGGCGGCGCCCCATCGAGATTCGGGGGTTCAGCCAGTTGACCCCGCGCGAGCGCGAAGTCCTGCAATTGATCACCAATGGCCAGTCCAACAAGGAGGCCGGGCGCGAGCTTGGCATTTCGCCGCGCACCGTTGAAGTGCATCGGGCGCGGGTGATGGAAAAACTGGGCGCGCGCAACACGGCCGATCTGATGCGGATTGTCTTGACCAGCTGAGCATCGGGATTCGCCATGTGGTGCATCGCGGTGGCAGGTGCTTTGGACACGGTTTCAGCGTGAAGTTGCCAAAGCTTTTCGGGAACGCGGACCGGACTGTGGACATGCCTGCCGGCGATCGCATCCCCCGGCAGGCATGTTTTCTGGCTCGGCCTCATCACCGAGCACAGCTGTCGATAGTGTCTGCGCTCCCCGCCATCGTCCGATGGTCTCGCTGGCATGGTCCGTTTCCGATGGTGTCTAGCTAGACAGTTCTGGTGGCTGCTGCTGTTTGCGGGGCGGGCCATCGCCTCGTGATTTCCTCGTCCTCGAAATCAGATCCGCTATGTTTGGCGAGCCACCATTGTCTGCTGGGGGCGCTCCTAGCTGTGGTTTGGCGGCCGTCGTGCGTTCTGTGGCGATGTCTGTACGCCACCGTCACAGGCAAAGCCCCCCTGACGCCGTTGTCTCGGTAGATCATTGGCTCAGCAATCGTCCTGGATGTTGCCAGTCATTTCTGCTGGCTTGGCCGAGCTTAATCCGCAGGTCCGGTAGTTTGGTTCGGTTTGACGCAATCGGCGTCGGTCCGAGTGACATGTCGTGCTTAGGGACGTCTTCGGATGAAACAGTATAACATATTGAATTCAATAGATTATTTTTTCCCATCCCTTGACAAGTCGGAGGCCTGAAGCCCAGATTTGGGTCGTCAGAACGACGCGGAGATACCGGCATGGCCGATCACCATAACGCGAAAACCGATGCACACGGGGCGACAGAAGCAATGCCGGCGGCGGAGCATGATCACGACCACTCGGGCCGCCATGGCGACCCGGCGGCTTCACATGCACACGCCGGCAAGGGCACACACAGTCATGGGCATGGCCACGGACATGGACATGGTCACAAAGGCCACACGCACAGCCATATGCGGGCCGAATCCAGCAATGGCAAACGGCTCGCCTGGGCGGCGGTGCTGACCGGCACCTTCATGGCCGTCGAGATTGGCGGTGGGCTGATTTCCGGTTCGCTGGCGCTTTTGGCCGATGCCGGGCACATGTTCACTGACTTTGCCGCGCTGGTTCTGGCCTTCATCGCGCTGCGCGTGGCGGCGCGTCCCGCTTCGCGCCAGTGGACCTATGGCTTTGATCGCGTGGCGATCCTTGCTGCTTTCATCAACGGACTGGCGCTGTTCGTCATCGCGGCGATCATCATCTACGAGGCGATCCTGAGATTGATGGCGCCGCCCGAAATCCTCGGCGGCACGATGCTGGTCGTTGCCGTCGCCGGCCTTTTGGTCAATGTCATTGTCTTCCTGATCCTGCACGGCGGCGACAGGCACAATCTCAACATGCGCGGTGCGACGCTGCATGTGATGGGCGACCTGCTCGGCTCGGTCGCCGCCATCGTCGCCGCTGGCGTCATCATGGCGACCGGTTGGATGCCGATCGACCCGATTCTGTCGGTGCTGGTCGCGGTGCTGATCCTCAGAAGCGCTGCGATGCTGATCCGGGAATCCGGCCATATCCTGCTCGAAGGCGCGCCGGTGGAAGTCGACCGGCGCCAGATGGCCGAGCGTCTGATGGCGACGGTGCCGGGGCTTGCCGATATCCATCACGTCCATGTCTGGTCGATCAGCGAGGAACGGCATATGGCAACGCTGCATGCACGCCTCGCGAAGGGTGCCGATGCTGACGCCGTTCTCACGCGAATCCGCTCCGGTCTGGCATCCGATTTCGACATCGACCACGCCACCATCGAGATCGAAGATGCCGACGCGCCGATGGCTGAGGCCTGCGCCGACTGCACCTGAGACGGTTTGCCGCCAACTTACGCCCGAAAGCGAACAAGAACCCATGGCAAGACCAGCGCATCGCATGGCGATGGCGCCGGGGTTTGCCGCGTGCTGTGCGCTGCAGGGAGGGTGTTGTGCTGAAAAACAGTCCCGATTGGCTGGTTTCCGGGGTGGCCATCGTGCAGGCGGTTGCTCTGCTCGGTCTTGTGCTCTTTGCCGTAACGCTCGGCGGGTTCAATCCGCTGTTCTGGCTGGTGCTTCCGGCGATCATGTTTGAGACGTTCGTCGAGGCACGGTTTCCCGTGTTGGCGGACTCTTATGCCGCCAATCTGATTTTTGCGCTGGGATTCTGGTTCGCCATTGGCGCCGCAACCGGTCTGCTCGGCACCGTTGCCCGACGCTGGCGAGCCTGAACGCGGTTTGACGCGCGGCTAGAATGGCTAGAAAGCGTCTTGTCCGGCAAGCAATATCGTTATATTAGAATATACGAAAATAACAGGCTGCGACAGTCCGTCCGCTATGCGATGGCGTGGCTGAACCGCAGGTTTTGTCTACCATTGCGCTGGCGCGCCCGGTCGAATGGCTGGTTGTGCCGGCTTGCTCATCCAACAGGATCGACCGACATGAACGACACAGTGAAATCGCCGAAGCGCCGGGCGCTTATCAGCGGACTTGCCGGAGCAGGTGTTGTTGCCGCTGTCCTGGCAACCGGCTTGTTCCCCAATGTCGTCAGCGCTGCCAACGAAGGTGACGTTACCGACCAGGAGGCGCTTGCGCGTCAGCAGGAGGGCGAGATGATCATCGTCGATGTGCGCACCCCGCCCGAGTGGCAGCAGACCGGCGTCGCCAAGGGCGCGCTGACGGTCGATATGCAAGATCCGGACTTCCTCAAGAAAATGGTCGAGCTGCGCCAGTCCAACCCCGACAAGGAGATCGGCTTTATCTGTGCCTCCTCCAACCGGTCCGGCCAGGTGCAGAAGGCCCTGAGTCAAGCAGGTTTCGACCGGGTCTACTCGGTTTATGGCGGTATGACCGGCAATGGCCAGGTTCCTGGCTGGATCGCCGATGGATTGCCGACGGAGAAATGCTGCTGAGCGACAGTCCGGTCACTGGAAAAGAAAGGCCCGCCAATTGGCGGGCCTTTTTCGTCTTGCCAATTGCAGCAGTGCGGCCTTAGCCGCCGATTGTCAGGGTCAGATCACCGGAGTTGAGCGCTTCTGCGGTGAGCTGCGAGTTGTCGATGCCGCGCGGCAGATCGAGCGCTTCCCAGACCTGGACCAGCGCGTCGCGCAAGGTTTCGATCATCATGTCGGAATGGAACGGCGTCGGGGTGATGCGCAGCCGCTCGGTGCCCTTGGGCACGGTCGGGTAGTTGATCGGCTGGATGTAGATATTGTGCCGGTCCATCAGCATGTCGGAGGCTGCCTTGCAGGACTGGGCCTCACCGACAATCAGCGGCACGATATGGGTCTTGGTCGGCATGACCGGCAAACCCGCTTCGGTCAGAACCTGCTTGGTCCGTTCAGCCTGGCGCTGATGGCGGGTGCGCTCGTCGTTCGAGTGCTTCAGATGCTCGATCGACGCACCGGCAGCGGCGCAGAGCGCCGGCGGCAGGGCGGTGGTGAAGATGAACTCGGCAGCATAGGACCTGACGGCGTCGATGATCGACTTCTTCCCGGAGATGTAGCCGCCCATGGTGCCGAAGCCCTTGGCCAGCGTGCCCTCGATGATATCGATGCGGTCGGCCAGTCCGTCGCGGTCGGTGATGCCGCCGCCGCGCGGTCCGTAGATGCCCACGGCATGGACTTCGTCGATGTAGGTCAGGGCGCCATATTCCTCGGCGAGATCGGCGATCTCTGCGATCGGCGCCACGTCACCATCCATCGAATAGACCGACTCGAAGACAATGAGCTTGGGGCGCGAGCGGTCGGTGGCTTCGAGCAGTTCGCGCAGGTGAGCGATGTCGTTGTGACGGAAGATCTGCTTTTGCACGCCCGACTGCCTGACGCCGGCAATCATCGAGGCGTGATTGAGCTGATCGCTGAGGATCAGGCAATTGGGCAAAAGGCGCGCAATGGTCGAGATCGCTGCTTCGTTGGAGACGAAGCCGGAGGTGAAGACCAGAGCCGATTCCTTGCGATGCAGGTCCGCGAGCGAGCGCTCGAGCTCGACCAGCTTGCGATTGGTGCCCGAGATATTGCGTGTGCCGCCGGCGCCGGCGCCCATCTTGCCAGCCGTCTCCTGCATGGCGGCGATGACCTTCTCGTGCTGGCCCATGCCGAGATAGTCGTTCGAACACCAGATGGTGATCTCGCGCTCATTGTCGGCGCTGTCGCGGAAAATGGCCCTCGGGAACTGTCCGGCGACACGTTCCAGATCGGCGAAGACGCGATAACGGCGTTCGTTTCGCAAGGCATTGAGCGCGTCCTCGAAGGCGTCGCCGTAGTCGAACATGGTCATTTTCTCCGTATTGAGCACCCGGGAATGTCACCGATCCCCGGGACAAAATCATCTGGCAAAACTCATTGCCAACAAAACCCGGCATCCCTCCAGACGATCCGGGCCCCCCATATGAGCTTTTTGGAGCCGTTTGAAAAGACCGGGGTTCCTCCAGCGTAACCGGCGGTTTCGCCATACACCATGCGGTTTGGCTTATCTTGCACTCACAGTTTGACAACCATAAGCTGACTTTTAGGGGTACTGGAGGGGGACGCAAGGTGAAGAATTTTTCCGGAGCAAGTTACGCCGCGCCACAAGACGACGCCTGGGAACACGTCGCGCTGGCGGTCAAAGACGATCCGCACGCGCTGTTTACCGATTTCCAATGGTTCCTTTACGAAGGCCGGGATACGGTTTTTTTTACTGCCTTTTCCGAGATCAGTTTCAACAGGCAGTCGCTGCAGAACCTTGTGGCCGAGATGGTCATTCTTGCGCCGCAGCTCACGCACGGTTTTTTTGGCGCCCAGCCGGGTCAGCCGTTTCCGCAACATCTGCTCGACGCCGTCACCAGCATTGAAACCGTCGACAGTTTCGACGGCTATCCTGATTGCTGGCTGACAAAGTCCCAGGACATTTTCGAGCGCAAGGACCTGCCGCTCTTCCGCGTCAGCGTGGCCGTGCTCAGAAACGGTCCCGACGCGGAGGGTCGCGCCTCGGTCATCCTCGTGCGCTCCAGCCATGCCGTGCTCGAAGGTTCGGATTCGGCGCTGCTGACGCGCTCGCAATCGGCCGCACACGGCGTGATGTCGGACAAGTCCAACAAGCTGCCGCTTGCCAGCAAGCTCGTTGGGGAACTGCGCGGATGGTCGATGACCTTCATTTCCATCGTGCTCGCCAACATCCTGGCGCCACCCGAGAGGCCCTGGGGCTTCAAGACGCTCGCACTCAAGCGGCACCGTCTGCGCAGGCTCGCCAACCAGCTCGGCGTACGTCAACGTTCGCTCTATTTCGCTCTGGTGACGCACGCTCTCAACGGCGACGGACCGGACAAGCACATGAGCAAGAAGGCGATCGCCGCCGCCTACACCATGCTCGATACCTTGCGCCACGATCTCGATGACGATTTCTTCCGGGTCAGGGCGCTCGATGCCAGGTTCACGGTCTCCGATGATTTCGTCACCTTCGTCCGAGAGATCGACGACACGGTCGACAAGGTCGAGAAAAAGGACATCTCCAGATTCCAGACCATGATCTCGGCGATGTTCAGGACGATGCGTTCCCTCAACAAGGTGCTTCCCTTCCTGCCGGGCCGGCGTTTCTGGCGCTTCAACAATTCCGTCGACATCGTTCTGACCCTGGTGCCGCCGCACCGTACCCACGGCCCGATGACCAGCGGTATGATCGAACCGGTCTTTTGCGGCGCCTGGCATCCGGCGACCAATATCTGCACCTTCTGTCCGGGCCGCGAATACGTGACCTTCAACTTCAGCGCCGAACAGCGTCACATCGCTAATGTCGACAAGATCACCGAGCTGCTGGAACGGGTCGAGGCGATGGTTATCCCGCCGCGGGAAAAAGCCATCGCGGACGATGATTGAATGAGCACGGGCAAGTGTGCAGGTTCGATCCTGCAGACGCGGATCCCTGATTCGCGCGTTATTGAATTCGCAGATCCGGATCGACGGTTTCCAACCAGATCGTTCGGATAGGCGCGGGGAGGCAGTGTGGACGGGCTGAACGAACTCGGTCTCTTGCTGCAGCAATGGCCGAAGCTGCTTGATTCATTTTTGCGGTTCTTCGGGCTCGGCCTCACAGGGCAAAGCCTCAACTGGTCGGTGGTGCAGATCGGCATCATCGCGCTGGCCTTTTCGCTTGCCTTCATCGCCAACCGGCTGATCGCCGGGCATCTGGAAGCGTTGGTGGCCCATTTCCGCCTACGCCCGACGCTGTTGCGCATTGCCGGTGTGGTGCTGACCCGACAGCAAGGTATCTATTTTGCCCTGTTCTCGTGGCTCGGTGTCGCCGCCATGCGCGCAGCAACCTGGAATTCCCGCTCCTATTTCCTGACGCTGTTCGCTTCGCTGATCACGTCGTTGATTGCCATCACCATCGCGTCGCGGGTCATCCGAAACCGCTCGCTCGCCAGGCTCGTTGAAGTCGGCGGCTGGGTTCTGGTGACGCTCGGGTTACTCGGCATCCTGCCGGAAGCCATGGACCTGATGAACCAGCTGGCGCTGCAGATCGGTGGCCTCAGGATTTCGCTGCTGCTGGTCGTGCAGGGCGTGGTGGTGCTCTGGGTGCTGTTGTGGGCGGCAGGCAAGGCCAGCGAGTTGCTCGAAAAACAGCTCGTCGGGGTCGAGGACATTTCGCCGGCCCAGCGGGTGCTCATCGGGACCGTCGCGCGGTTCCTGCTCGTCACACTGGCGCTGTTGATCGGGCTTTACGCCATCGGCATCGACTTCACCGCCCTGACCTTCGTCTCCGGCGCCATCGGCGTCGGACTTGGTTTCGGCCTGCAGAAAGTCGTGTCCAATTTCGTTTCCGGCATCATTCTTTTGACCGACAAGTCGATCAAACCCGGAGATATCATCACCGTGGGCGACACGTTCGGCTGGATATCCTCGCTGAACGCCCGTTACGTTTCAGTCTTCATGTATGACGGGCGCGAGGTGCTGATTCCGAACGAGGACCTGATCACCCAACCGGTGGAGAACTGGTCGTTCGGCGACAGTTTCATCCGCATCGAGATCACGTTCGGCGTCTCCTACGACAGCGACCCGCACAAGGTGCGTGAGATTGCCGTAAATGCTGCCAGCAGCCACCCGCGTGTCATCAGCAACCATCCGCGCTACTCCAATTACTGTCATCTCACCGATTTCGGTGAGTCCTCGATCGATTTTGTCCTGCGCTTCTACATCAAGGATCCCGAAAACGGCGTGACCAATGCGCGCGGTGAGGTGATGCTGGCACTGTGGGACGCCTTCAAGGCCGAAGGCATCTCCATTCCGTTCCCGCATCGCGAACTGATTTTCAGAAATGCCATTCCGAGCGACAAGCCGGCACCGCCAATTCCCTGATCGATGTGCAACGGAGCCAGTCATGACCGATAGACCCGCCATCTATCCAAGCCTTGAGAACGCTGCGGTCGTCATCTCCGGGGGTGCTTCCGGCATTGGCGAGGCGATGGTGCGGCGCTTCGCGGCGCAGGGCGCCAGGGTCGGGTTCGTCGACATTGCCGAAGCTGCGGGCCAAAGGCTCGAAACGGAGCTGGCCGATCAGGGCGCGCAGGTGCGTTTTACCCTGTGCGACATTACCGATGTTACCGGCTACCAGTCGGCAATCTCGGGGTTCGCCGAGGCGCACGGCGATGCGCGGGTGCTGATCAACAATGCCGCCTATGACGGTCGCCAGGATTGGCGCACCATCACCCCGGAGCAATGGGATGAGCGCATGGCGGTCAATCTCAAGCAGGCCTTTTTTGCCATCCAGGCCGTTGCGCCGGGCATGATCGCGGCCGGAGGCGGGGCCATCGTCAATTTCGGGTCGATCGCCTGGATGATCAACACGCCCAATATTCCGGCCTATGGCAGTGCCAAAGCCGCCATGCACGGGTTGACGCGTTCGATGGCCACTGAGCTCGGGCCGCACAATATCCGCGTCAACACAATCGCGCCGGGCGCGATCATGACAGAACGTCAGCGCACCGAGGTGATCACGCCGGAAATGGATGCGCACATGCAGTCCCTGCAACTGATCAAGGGCCACATATCGCCCGAAGACGTTGCTGCGCTGGTGCTCTTCCTGACAGCTGACGACAGCCGGATGATCACGGCGCAGAATTTTCTCATCGATGCGGGCTGGGCGCATACGTAAGCCCAAGGTTTACGGCGCCGGTATGACTGTCAGGGCTCCGCGCGGCCGTATCATGACCCATCCAGGTGACTCTTTTGGGCTGGCCATGCTAGCTTTGCGGTGGGCAGCGGAATAACTGCAACAAATTGGCCGCAATTGCTCGGCAAAGCGGTATCACCAAAACGGGAGACTTCGGGGATGAAGACCAAAGCGGCATTGGGCATTGTGGCGGCACTGACCTTGACGGCGTGCACAACCACCGATCCTTACACTGGACAGCAGAAGATTTCGAATACGGCCGGTGGCGCCACGATTGGTGCTGTGGGCGGTGCGATTGGCGGGGCCATTCTTGGCGCGGCCACCGGCTCGGATCCGCGCGTGACGGCGCTGATTGGCGCCGGTGTCGGCGGTATTGGCGGCGGACTCGTCGGCAATTACATGGATCAGCAGGAAGCCGAGTTGAGGGCCCAACTTGCTTCGACCGGCGTGTCGGTGACGCGCAACGGTGCGCAGATCATCCTCAACATGCCGTCCAACATCACCTTCGGGGTGGCGCAATCGACGATCAACCCTGCCTTCCAGCAGACTTTGGTCTCGGTGGCTCTGGTCCTGCAGAAGTACAACAAGACCGTGGTCGACATCGCCGGCCATACTGACTCGGATGGCTCAGAGTCCTACAACAACACGCTGTCGCAGCAGCGCGCCCAGTCCGTGGCAAGCTTCCTTGGCCAGCAGGGTGTCGATACCCGGCGCTTCAACGTCATCGGCTATGGCGAGAGCCAGCCGATCGCCTCGAACGCCACCGAAGCTGGCAAGGCACTCAACCGCCGCGTCGAAATCTACATCTCGCCGATCGTCGCGAGATAGGGATACGCAGGTTTCGAATACGGAAAGGCCGGCTTCACGCCGGCCTTTTTCGTTTCACACCACGATGAACAGCGCCATTAGCAGCAGTGGCGCCAGCGGGACATGGGCGGCGTTGAGCGGCATCAGCATCAGTGGCAGGAACCACGCCAAGACCAAAAGCAGTTGGCGCACGCCCCCCTTCGCCCCGGGCAGCGAGGGCTCGCGCAATGCGATCAGAACGGCGGCTGACAGCAGCGGTAGGTCGTAGATGTGCAAATAGGGCGTGATCAGCGTTACCCCGACAAGGGCAAGCAGGTTCTGCCGGGATTGTGACGTGCATTTCGACAAACGCAGCAGCAGCCACAGGGCGACCGGCACGGCGAAGACCAGGTGGATGACGAAGGCAAGACCTCCGTCGATGCCGACGAGGCGCGCCGCCATAAACAGGCTCGGCATCATCAGCATGAACGGGCCGGAGCCCTGTTTTTCGAGCGTCGTGATGACCGAAACCGTGTCGAGGAGATAGGACCGCCAGGCATCGATGCCGAACACAGCGATGCTGGCTCCGATCAAAGCGAGGATGGCAATTGAGGTGAGCACAACCAACCGGTACTGCCGACGCAGCAGCCAAAGCACTGGGATGATGAATCCGGCCTGCGGCTTGACGGTCAGGATGGCAGTGCCGGCGATGGCCAACCCGTCGCGCGCGCTCCGGGCGCTATAGGCACTGAGCACGAAGGCGGTGACCAGCAGGCCCGTCTGACCGAGCAGCAGGCAGACAATCGCGGCGGGGGAGAACGTCAGCAGCAGGCTCTCGGACCAGGAGAACCCGTAGCGCCGTGCCGCCAGCGTCAGCACGGAAACACTCAGCACAGACCATGAGGCGAAGGCCCATTCGAACGGCATGAGACCAAAGGGCCAGATGAAAAAGAACGCATGCGGTGGATAGGCCCACAGTCGCAGCCCCAGATAAGCGTCGATGATGGTGCGCTCGAAGGCCATGACGACGTCGGGCAGGTAGATGCCATCAAGATGTCCCTGAACCAGCATCTGCGCCGCGGCATACAGATTGATGAAATCGCCGCCGAGCGGTTGCGCTACGGTCAGCATCCGTTCTTTGGCCGAAAAAACGATGACCAGAGCCACAACGACGAGAATCGCCGACAAGATGGCGGCGGCCAGCATGAACAGGCGCGAGAATCGTGTGGCGGTCATGGCGAGAGCCTGACCCGGCGGACTGAAAACCTCAACTGCCTGGCAGGGGCGTCCGCTGGAAAATGGTGCTGCTGGTCAGGATTGAACTGACGGCCTCTCCCTTACCAAGGGGCGGGAACGACATTGAAAATGCTGCAATAAACGCGCTCAACACGCATTTTACACACGTGTTTGCACGAGCCTACACCTTTGACCGCCATTGAGAATCGGCAATTCCGATCCGCGAAACCGTGTTCTCAAGGAGTTCGAACATTAGCCCCAGGTCGGGTAGAACAAGAACTTCGTCTACAGTCTTGGGGAACCGAGTGTCACCGATCGTCCGATCGCCTTCGTCGCAAACAAACTTGAAGGCGCCGGGGAGCTCAGCCACATCCTCCGGGATTAGCGAACCCGGTCCTAGCCGATGAATCTTCGATCCAACATGAATGTTTGCCGTTCCCAGCTGATTTCCGCATGCGATGCCGATCAGCCTGCCTGTATGAGTTTCGCCCTTGTACTCTGAGCTTAACAAGGCCTCCATGTCTTCCGACGTTGGGATGTCGAACATGCTCTCGAAAGCCGGCATATCTGTATAAAAGGCCAGGTCAAGGCTCGGAATTCGGAATCGACGCGCTCCCCAGCTTCCCATGTAGTGAATGGAGGAGTGCTCTTCGATGCCTCCGATTTCCACTCGACTGTTGTTGGTATAGCCGGGCATAGTATCCATGCCGACCATCAAGGCATCCATGGCATGCCAGTTCATCATGAATGACTCGCCCAGCGAGTACCCAAGCAACGACTTCTGATTTGGTTCCACGTGCTCAAACAGAGCCTTGCGGTATTGCTGCAGACGGGCACCATGAAGGCTAACGCCTTCGGCAAAATAGGCCATGCTCTCGGCCCGGCTGACGATGGTGGCCTTCCAAATGCCTACCAAGCTGGCTGGTGGCTGGGGGGCGCTGAACGTTAGAAGCCTGCCGTGGGCAAATCCTCCTCCAGGAACAAAAACGCTTCGATGCGGGGCATAACAAGCGTTGCCGTCGGCGAAGGCCTGGGCAAGCGTGTTCATCAACACGGCGGCACCTGCGGGCGAAAAGGGAATGTCGACCCGACCATCGGTTTCACCGCTCATAAACTCGTTGGCACTGACTGTCGTGATGCGGAAGACCTTGCGTCGATCGGCAGACGCATGAACGACGAGGCCGGGCATCGCGTACACTTCGACGTCTTGTGCAAAGTTATGAGTGTCGAGGCTCAGGTGAAGGTGTCGACCCCAAGGCTCCTTTACCTGTAGCCAACTGGGCACCAGGCCACGGTAAATTCCTTCAAAAACTTCAGGTGAGATGAGGGTTTCAACGTTCAGCAAGCCGGTGCCATAGTCGAGGTCTCCGAGATACTGCAGTCCCACGGTTGCGCTCTTCACCCTACCGGAAGGTGTGCAAGTGAATGTCACTCCACACCGATCGGCCACAATTCGAGGCTTTGATAGAACTGAAACGGGGCCTATGTGCACAGGCTCCTTTGAAGAAATCTCCTGGCTCCAAGACGAGTCGAAACTGACTGACATTGGCAACGGATGGTCGTCGATGTCCTCTCCAATTCGAATGCCGGCTGCGCCGACTCCGTAGACGATTGGTTGCCGCGAACGCTCTTCCAGCATTTTCAGGTCGTCGATGGATCCGCTTTTCCACGCCTTCAGTAGTTCTTCTACGCTTTTGGGCATGTCAGAGCTCAGAATTTCGGATCGAAATCGACGACAAATACCCCGTTGCTGACGCTAACCGGAGGGATCGCATCTATATGCGGAATAAATTCTTTGCCCAAAGGCATGCCCTTCAAGAACTCAGGGCCGGGTAAATCCGGGATATCCACATTTGGACCCTCGGCATTCAGGCGTGCGAGATCTCGTGCAAGTGCAAGTGACAGCAAATATGCCACAGAGCCTATGCCGCCTATGGCCCGGAGCCCCTTGGCGTCGAGTGTTACGGCATTGGGCGCCCCTGGCATTATCATTGTCGCATAGGGATTTGGACCGCCTTGTCCGGGAACGGAGCCGTCGCCAGAACCATCAGGGTGGGGCATACCTACTGTGGCTGAGCCAGACCCCTTAACACCCGTGGATTCCGAATCTGACTTAGGCTTCGGCGTTTCACCATCGTTCTCGCCTTGCCCCCCGCCTTCGTCACTATTCCCTCCGCTCTCGCCGTTATTTGTGGGCTTTTCTGGCTCTTTCTCGCCGCCGCCCGTTTCGGGCTCTTTTGGTGTCTCAGGTGTCTCGTTTTCGGTTTCGGTGCCGCAAAACCAAGTGTCCGCAATCGCTCCAACGAGGTTTTCGCCAAACTCTCCCACAAGTCCCGCCCCACCAGCGGCGCCTGCGGGGCCGCCAATGATTGTTGAGCCCGTTCCGATTGCATAGCCAACTACTCCTCCTGCGATGAAGCCACCCACATAACCCCAGCGTTCTGCTGATCGAACACAGCCCTCCGAACCCGTGCTCATAAGCTGATCGTGCTTCGTCGGCGGCAGCTTCGAGTTGGCGTTGTTTGTGCTCGTTTGCATGAGCCCCGCGAACCCGGAGATGTCCCCTGGCATTGCGCCACCGAGGGCTTGGCCGAGGATCCCCGATTTGCTCTCATCGGGGCCGAACGAGAATCGGAGTTTGCCTAACTTTTGAGGGGAGGTGACGGCGGGGCCAAATGCTGCACCAGACTCAACGAGCCGACCACCCACATCCGCGAAATACAGTCCGAACCCGCTCTTTCCTGTGTGGCTGTTCGAAAGTGGTCCTGAAAATGCGCCCATTGCCTGAGAGTAGGCCGTGCTGTCCAACGCCAAGGTCGCGGACAGAGTCGAAAGCAGCACTCCCTCTATTCCTAAGGATCCATTTTCAGTGACGTATGTGAACATCTCCGGCAGAGAGCTATTCAGGAAATTATCTGGAAACATTGCCAATTGAGCGAGTGCAAATCCACTCGCCTCAGAATGGGCTTTCAAATCGCCGTCGTTCCAGGCGGCCTGAATTGCAGAAAGAAGTTCAGATAGGGAACCGTAATGCACGGTGATCTTCATATTAGCCCCATTTCATGTAAATATATTCGAAAGAGTAGAAATTATGTCAATTTTATTGGCGAGGCAATGTCTAGCTTTATTCGGTAGTTTGGCCATGCGTCGTATACTTTTTTTCTGCTATAACGATCATATACTTAAGTCCGGTGGCTTGATTTGCGCGGCGCGTTAAGCGACTCATTTCGAGGGCAGAGGCATTTCAAGCGCTCTATGACCTGCTGGGTCGGAGCGAAGCGGAAGCCCCGATCATTCGATGGCTCTTTTGTACCCCAAACTAGGCAACTTATCCGCCCGCCGCGCCTCCTCCGTCACCACCGAATGCGCATAGCGCGCGGCTGACTTCATGTCTTTCCACGCCCCAGTGTCGACCAGTCCCTTGGCATCCAGCCCGGCATAGCGGCGCATCCATGTCGCCCAGGTGTGGCGGCAGGTGTGGAAGCTGACTTTTGGCAGCCCGGCGGCCTTGCGCGCGTCGCGCATGAAGCCATAGAGATGCCCGTTCTTGCGGAAGCGGAAGAGGCGCTCGTCGGGACGGTCGAGGCCGCGCGGGTGGTTTGCCAGCGCGGCGATTGCCGGCGGTGGCAGGTGCACCAGGCGCGGGTCGTCGTTCTTGGTATCCGGCAGCAGGATGGTTGCCGCCGACAGATCGAGTTCGGAGATCTCGACATTGAGCGCCTCACTCAGGCGCATGCCGGTGTAGATGAGGATCGTTACGAAGACGCCGAATTCGGCATCCTGCATCGTCGCCTCATCGACCAGGCGTGAGGCCTGCTCGGGTGTCATCCATTCAGTGCGGGCCTTTCCCTGCGCGCCCTTGGGGCGCTTGAGCGGGAAGTGGGCACCGGCATGTTTGAGGATCGCTGACATCGGCGTGTAGACCTGACGGTTGCGCGTTGCCGGCGCGGCCGAGGGATAAAGCGTTGCGGCAGCATCGTCGATCGAGGCCTGATCGATCTCGGTCAGTGGCCGAGCCGCGAAGTAGTCGACCAGCGGCGGCAGGAACGTGGTCTCGCCGCCGGCCTGGATATAGCTCAGAACGGCATCGGCAAATGTTACGGCCTGCTTGGGGGTAAAGGCACCACGTTCGATGTCGTCGCGGATCTTGACGAGGAGCCTTTGTGCTTTCCGGCGATCAGAAGTGCGCGCACTCTGGTCAATGAGGACGCCGAAGTGCGTGCCGCGGATGCGCCAGTTCGGGCTTTGGCCTTTGCGGGGCGGGTGGAGCTTGAGGGGCATGGCAGAGCCTCGATCAGGCGGGCGATGTCGGCATTTGAAAACAGCTTTCGGTTTCCGTTCAAGCGATAATGCGGATGGTCCTTGACCAGGTCCTGCAGCCGGCGGCGCGAAATCGACAGGATTTCGGCCGTTTCGTTCATCGAAAAAAGCTGCAGGGGTGAGGCATTCACGAGCGCGCCAGCTCCATCATGCTGCCAAACGCTTCGAGAAACCGGTCCTCGGCGTCCAGGGCGTTCATCGGCCTGATGCGCGCCGAAAGAGGCGGTGCCTTAGGTTGAAAGCGCGATGAGCGGCCCTTGACGACATCGCGGTACTCAGTTGCGAGCACACGGGCATCGGCCGTGTCGACGGCCTCAGCCTTTTGTGCGAGCGGGGGCGCCAGGCCAAAGCGTGTCCATACGCATTGCAGGATTCGCCGCTCCAGCCCGATGACGTCCGCGCCCTTGCTTTCGAGATAGGCCTTGAATGGCGTGACGATGTCGCCGGTATAGGCTTCGGCGGCGTCATGAAGCAGCCCGTAGATGCGCCATTCGGGACGCGCTATCGCCTGCGCCACCAGCATCGAGTGCTGCGCAACGGAATAGGAAAACGCGACATTGCCGCCCCACCGGCTGGTCATCGCCAGCTCGTGGGCAATCGTCGAAATGTCGACCATTTCCGGCACTGGGTTGGCGAAATCGAACGCCACGCCCGACGAGGTGACCTTCCAGAAAGGGGAGAGGGCGTTCATGTGGCGCTCGCCTGCATGTCGCGCCAATTGAGCGTGTGCCACCGATTCAGGCGGCGCTCGGTTCCAAAGTCGTAATGCTGAAATATGTCGAGAGGCAGCAGATCTCCATCTTCGATGGCCTCGCATTCCTCGTCCGACAGATCCTCCCATTGAAGGGGTTTCATGCCGGAACCAATCGGGGCCTCGGTGTAGATGGTGAAAGGCCTAGGCAGAACTGCATACTCCATCTCATCAATCGGAAATAAGTCATCGGCGCATCGAAAAAGCTGCTCGAGGCTGTCGACAAAGAACCAGCCCTGAAACTCGGTCGTTGGCTTGTGTCGTACGGCATAGCATTGAGGCATCGTCTACTCTCCGACGCCCGGTTGGCCTGCTGTCGCACCGAATGCGTTGCCGGCCCTGGCGAGCGCCTCGTCGAGAATGTCGTCGATCTCTGCCTGCTGGAATCCGCGTGCTTTCAGCCTCGCGACGATGCGCGGCGTGCCGGGGCACAGGGTGAGGATTTCCCGACTGGCCGCACGGATGCGCTCGGCGCGGTCATAGTCTGGTGGGGTGTCATCTCGCATGAACCGGTCACGCGCCACGCGGGTTGCCGTCTCGTGGTGCGCGTCGATCTCGTGCCTGGAAAAGCCGGCGCGGCACAAGGTGATGACATCGCAGTTTTGATAGTTGTCGATCATAGCCTTGGCCATGGCCTCGGCGCGTGGGTGCACACCTTCGACAACGGCCTGGGCAGTTTGAGTGGTCGGAAGCGAATGGGATAGCATCGGTGCCCTCCATCGGGTTGCGATAGAGGCATATTTGCCAGAAGGCAAAAATTTTGACAATAGGCAAATTGCCAAAAGGCGTAGCTGATCGGCTCTAGCTAGTTGGTTCGGGCTGGCAATGGCATTATTGAACTCCAAGTCCAGTATATACGATGGTAGCGTCGATCGTCAGCGTATGAGCCAAAAGCGCTTTCTGATCAGTGCCCTCGGTTTTGCACCCAATTTTCAGGCGCCATATCCACGCTATCGCAACTCGAAAGAGGCATCTCATTGGCGAGCGAGTGAGATTCATCCATCTTCTTCCCGCAGCGCATAACGCACCTCGGGCATCGGATCGGAGTCAATGTCGGATAACCAAGCATCAAGGGCGGGGTCGGCTTCTCCGACTTTCTTGAGGGCTTCGCAAAGCTGCACAGACGCGCGGCGTATCAATCCAACATCAGATCGACGAGATTGGTCTACCCAAGTTCCATATGCAGTCTCGGCACGAGTAAGCTCGAGACCCTCGATAAGTCGCTTTCGCTCGCCCTCTGGTACTGCGCCAGAATTTACCAATTTCACTGCGACCCGCAGCGCGGAAACAAATCCTGGCTCTCTCCGCATGAAGCACAGGGTGACAACCTCGGACACGATTGTCTCTGGTATTTCGGCACCTCCATCTTCCCACTGCTTAACTAGCAAGGATATTGCGCCGAGCGCTGCCTGAACGGGAGACGATCTACCGCCCAATAGGCCGGTCCGGATCGCTTTGTGAACTCTGACGGACTGCGAGGGGTTTCGGCATAATAGTGCCGGAAGGGCCAACAACAGTGATGGCATTGAGCCGTCTGAAATTCGGTCAAAAATGGTATCACACACTTGATCATTCAAAGATTCAAGCGGAACCGCCGGTAAGATAGTCGAAGATAGCAGCCGAGCTATGCTAATTTCTGTACGTTCATTTTCGTTGTCAGTTCCGAGATCAAACAGTGTTCGTCTCGCAGCGGTCTTGGGTAGCCAAGCCAAAAGACTGTCAAGAATCCTTTGTGCAACAGAGGCGTCCAACTGATACGGGAGATATTCATGCTGTAGGGTGTAGGAGGCGCTGTGGAGGGAGATCAGCAGGTCAGAGTCATACGATCCATCGGCGATCTTTTGAATGACCTCGGAAAATAGCGCTTTTGGCTTGTTGGCGTCGGGGCTAGGAAGGCTAAGAAAAACATGCGGTAGCAAGGTAGTCTCTGCCGCTACGCGGTCTGGCTCTGTGCCAGACCACAGTCCTTCTCCGAATTCTTCGGCCTCTGCGCTTGTAAGGCTACCTGCTTCGAACAGCCTAAGCAGTCGGAAAATAGCATGACGGCGCGTGTTTTGCTCGGAGCTCTTGCTCTGATCCAAAAGATACGCAATGCGGGAATTCCAACTGTGACTATGCTCTCGTGTTTTCCAGACTTCCGCGTCCAAAAGATCGGATGCCTCCGGGAAATCTCGTTCCAGTCCCCCAAACCGCGCCTCCTCTGGCAACGGCAGACTAAGGACATCAAGTGCGATCTCATTGCGTCTTTCAGGCTCAAGCGCCTGAACACTACGGGTCAAAAGGCTGCCGATACCCTTCAGTACCCACCAGTGCCGAATAGAAGGATCTTTAAGTAGAGATGATCCAAGCTGGAAGCACTCAATTGCACGGTCTCCGTCTAGCCTGACGCACAAGCGCGACAAAAGCTCGCACATAACTCTGAGCTGGCTTGCCCAGTCTCCAACTTTTTCTTCCTTGCGTGCCATCTGCTTTCGTCCAAAAACGATCGCACTTCGCAGGCAATAGACCATCGCATCGACATCATGTTTTGGCAGATTTGCGACCGCTAGACGGCTGAAATGCTCTTCCAACAGTTCATAATCATGAGAAATGATAGAACGCAGCGCCAACCATGGAAGGTTCTCGCCATCCGCGCATGAAATAGCGGCAGCTGTGCGCCGTCCCAATACCTCCCCGTTTCCCATGCGAGGAGGAAGGCCAGCTTGCTCCTCCAAGAATGAGATTTGCTCAAGTGGCTCGGATACGGCGTTGCTAACAAACCGCGTGCCCGAGTTGATCTGATAATGACCAGGATCAAACAAGGGCCGCCTATCTACAGCATCAGCCCGACGCCGTTGATCAGTCTTTTCTATTTCGTCGCTTAGCGAATTAAGCTCGTCCCAAGGGTCCGTTCTGTTGGCTTTGTACACAAGGGGCCAGTCTGGTCTTTCTCCTTCCTGCGCTGTGTTTCGCAGCTCGAACCACGCACTGCGCATCATGAATAACGCCCATGCCTCTCGGGACAACAGCCACAGACTGCGCCGGTCTTGAGCGCGACGTCGGCGTATATCCTTGTAGGTCATTTGAACGGTGCGGGCCGCCGCTTCTGTCTCTAATATCTCGGCGAGGAGCGCAGCACGGCGTAGACCCCAGATTGGGTCTTGACCATCTACTTGATGGGCGTTCTCGAGAATGTAGGAATAGTCTAGCTCGTCTCTGGCTCGAAGACATGACTCATATGCGTGAGAGCATCTGGCATCTTCTCCAGATAAAGCCTTAAGGCGCTCCGCTCGCGTTTCGAAAATGGTCCAGTCGCGGCGCTGCCGCGCGGCGCGTACCAAAGCGGCATGAATCAGCGCGCGATGTGCTTGAGGAAGGACTACATCTTCTCCAGAGGCCAGCGCCCCCTCTGCGATGTCTTCAAAAAATGGGGGTAACGACCAAAAAAGCGTATTCCAACGCCATGTCGCTTCGAACAGCATCGTGGCTCTGACTTTTGGGGAAGCTTTTGGCAAGTCGTTTGCCAGGACTTGGAAGGCATCATGAATTTCAAATCTACCATGATATCGTTGGTAGTATGGAGTAATCAGCCATCCAGGATGACGCTTTCTATCTTGCCGCCAGATGCTAGTGAGAAGGGCAATCTTAGCTTCTGAATCAGGCGCCGAGGCGAGATTGTATTCTTTCTCGTCGGTACATTCCCACTCAATGTTCGTTGAGGGACGAGCCTGCCATAGATATTCGAGAAGCAATTCCATCGCCTTGCGATGGCGATCTTCTTCCGGCAGGTCTCGTACCAAGGGTGACAGGTCGATGGGTGTGATATTTCGTTCTTCGAACAGACGACGTTTTGACGAGGCAAGATTCAAAACGCCGATGAGCCTGATGGGTCTTGCGGCGGCGCCCAACTTGTCTCTTACCCAGCCTGCCCATTTTAGGAAGTTTGGATCCTCGCCTGAAAAGCCAAGCAGACACAGCTCGTTTTCGAGTAGCGCTTGCTGAGCGAGATTCACAAAAGGCGCAAAACGGTCAGGATAAGTCCGAAAGTCCTCTTCGGTGAAGATGAAAGGCAAATGCGAGGGCATGCTGCCATGGAGTTTAACAATTCGCGGCCTGCGGGCGCGGGCAATATCGGCGGTGACTCGGACGATATCATAGGAAGTGTCAGGGTCCGAGGCAGCTGAGCGTTCAAGCAAAGTATCCCAATTTGTTGTCAGAACATCCGCCCAAGGAAGCCGAAGCAGGTTTCCGTGCACATCACTTGGCTCCCATTCGGCATCGCGAACATGCTTGCGAATAATCCCTTCCAGCGCCCCATGTCCTAGCGTTGAGCGGTATTCTTCGGCCAGCATCAGCGGGTCAGCAGTACCTTTGCTGCTGCCTGGGTAGAGATCTCGCAACATTGCATCTCTGAAGTCGCTCCAAAGAGGTGGCTTCGGCGTTGTTGCTGCTGCCAATTTTGCAAATCTGCTAAATCCGGCACCAATCATAACCGCCGCACCATGGACATCTCCAACTTTCCACAGTGCATCCTTTACCTGCCGAAGTGCTGCATAATCGGGGAGTGAATCAATTACGTTCGTATTGAGCGTTTCGCTTTTTTGTTCTTCGCCCATTTTCCCCTCTTCAATTAGCGACAGTTACACAGATCGAATTTTGGGCAAAACATTGGAGCGGTGTACGCGTTTAACGTCTTTGATGGCAGCGCCTGGCTGCGTCTGGCGTAAACGGCGTTGAGCAACTGTTATCAGGTCTACCCGCGCCACTGGAACGTCGCGACCACTCTTCCAAACACCGACAACTCGTCCCGCTTCATTTCGTATGTTTGATAGCGCTCATTGTCCGAGATGACGCGTACCTTGTCGCTGCGTGGAATCAGCTCGATCCGCTTGATGACCAAGCCATCTCCAAAGTCGACGGCATAGATATCTGGCGGGGAGGGCACGAGATGCGATGTGTCGACAAAGGCAAAAGATCCGCCGCTGATCGTCGGCTCCATGCTGTCACCCTTCACAGGAAGGGCAAGCGTTCGCGCCAACTGGCTAAAGCCGTTACGCACGCTTTCGGGAAATGACCAAAAACCATCGGTGAAGTCGTCGGCGACAAGTCCCGTGTGCTCATTTGTTTCGGCCGAAACCACGCCCGCATTTCCCATGCCGGCATGGATCGTGAGGTTGGGGACGTCGCCCTTGGCCTTGGGACGACGCGAGGTCAACCGCCCGGCAATATCGACGTCATCTTGGGAAAACTCATTGGTGAGATCCACGACGTCGCAGCCCAGGGCCGTCGCCGCCTTTATCGCCAGTTCCAGGCCGAGGTTTCTCTGTCCGGCTTCGATTCGAGACAGATAGCTCACGGACACGTCGAGTTTTTCGGCGAGTTCCTCAAGGGTCATCTGCCTTGAGTTGCGGATGCTGCGAAGGTTGCTGGTCATTTTGCCATATTTGCCATCTGGCAAAAGCGCGCCAGTGCCAATTGGCAAATTGCCATTTGACAAATTATTGCCATTTGGCAAATAGTGCGTCGCATGACCCTTGAAGCTTTTCTAGCGCAGAACAAGATTCGCCCCTCCAAGCTGGCGGCCGATATCAATGTGCCCGCCTCCTCGATCAGCCGGCTCCTGACTGGCGCCCGGTCGTCCACCTCGCTCGACCTGATGGTCAAGATTATGATCGGCACCTCCGGTCAGGTAACACCGAATGACTTCGCCGAGGCATATATGGCCAGAGCAGGGCTGTCGTCTGACAGCGCGGCCGCGCAATGACCCGCTCATTTCTTCCCGTTGCTCTTCCTCCCCGGCGGGCCGACCGGCTGGTGTGTCGTTTGCCCTTTGACGACTGCTGGCCGGTTTCCAACCTTTTCGAGTTGAGAACGTGCCTGCCGATAGGCCGCGATGGCGCGGTCGAGGGCAGGGTTGGTGAGTGTTTTGTGTGCCATGGTCGCGATGATGTCGCGACAGCGGTCGGGTGTCTCGGTGTCGCTGGCACGCTCGCGACACCCGAGGTGCACGCGTGGCCGCTTGAGGCGCGCTCATGATCGCCCGTTTCCATCCCGGCCGCGTCTATACCGCACTCAAGGTTCGCTTCCGCCTGCTCGCCGACACTTGCGGTGGGCCGAGCAATGCCGAGCACATCTCCCGCATTTCCCAGCAGCAGATCTCCCGCTGCGGCTCGGTTGACGAGGAGCACGCCAACAGGTTCGCGCCGATCGACGAGATCGCCGACCTGGAGGCTCATTGCGGCAAACCGATCGTGACCGAATACCTGGCCGAACTGAGCGGCTACGTGCTGGTGCGCGTGCCCGATGCAACGGCGACCGACGCGGTGAGCCTTGTCTCGCGCGTGTCCGAAATGCTGCGCGAGGTGAGTGACGTCTCCGGCGGTGTCGCCGACGCGCTGCGCGACAACCGCGTGACCCGCCGGGAAGCGCAGGGCGTGCACAAGGAAGTCCGCGAGGCCATCCAGAAGCTCGTCGAGATTGACCGTGAGATCGACCTCATCGCCCATGCCAAGCCGGAAGACGAGGACGACTGATGCCGCGCGACTTGCCCGACGTTTGTCTCGAACGGCCCGTGCGCGCAAAGGCGTTCTGGCGATCGAGTGGCAACCACTTGTGCGAGGTCGCGATCGGCTCCAGCGAAATCTCGCTCCGGGTCGGCGAAGTCGACCGGATGATCGCGGCACTTCAGGCATTCAAGGCCGAGCAAACCTTCGAAGACGGGCGGCCGTCCGAGCGCACGCAGGACGTTTCCAAGGCATTGGGGGAGTTCTGACCATGGCCCTAGCTTATCACAAATTCGCAAACGCCTTTCCGATGATCGCTGGCGCCGACCGAGCCGCCTTTGTCGAGAGCATTCGCGCCAACGGCATCAAGGAAAAGATCGTCGTTTATTGCGACGATAATCCGGACGGGGAGATCCTCGACGGGCGCAACCGCTTCGAGGCGGGCATCGAGACCGGCAAGTTCTCCGACGGTGTCGACTGGCGCGCCGATGTGAACTTCGTCGATTTCCGCGAGATCGAGCCGGACATGGATCCGCTCGAATGGGTCATTCTCAAGAACCGCGACCGGCGGCATATGACCGAGAGTCAGCGGGCGATGGCCGCTCATGAGCTTGAGGGCTATTCCCATGGCGGCAAGCGGCACGGTCAAGATGCCAATTGGCAGCTTGAAAATGAGGAACCATCTTCCGACAGTTCCGCACCCCGCGATCGCCAGTCGGTCGCCAAGGATCTCAATGTGTCGCCGCGCTCGGTGGCGCGTGCCGCCAAGGTGGCGGAGCAGGGCGTGCCCGAATTGGCCGAGGCCGTGCGCCAGGGCGAGGTCGCGGTGTCGGCGGCGGCAGAGATCGCCACGCTGCCCAAAGACAAGCAGATCGAGATCATAAAGGCGGCGGATCCGGCGGCACTCAGTGTCGTCGTCAAGGATATCCGCGCGCAAAAGACTGCCGAAAAGAAGGCGAAACGGGCGGAGAAAGAGCAGCAGCTCGGGCGCAAGCTGCTGGCCATCGGCGACCGCAAGGCAACCGTGCTCTACGTCGATATCGACTGGCGCTTTTTGACACGCAGCGCCAATGGCTTCGACCGCTCGGCAGACAATCACTACCCGACCTCGATGCTGATCGACATCATGAAGCGCCCGGTCAGCGATATGGCAGCCAAGGACGCGGTCATTTTCTTCTGGGCGACTGTGCCGATGCTGATCGAGGCAATCTGTGTCCTCGACGCCTACGGGTTCGTGTCGATCAACCGCGACCCGGAAACCGGCTTCCTGCTACCGGACAAATCCAATTGCTACTATGTCAGCCAGCAAGCCTGGGTGAAGACGGATAGCGGTGGCGAGCCGGCGAACGGCACGGGGTACTGGTTCCGCAACGGCCACGAGATCCTGCTGGTGGCGCACCGTGGCAACATCATCGCGCCGGCCATGGGCACACAGCCGAACTCGGTGCAGCAGTCATTGCGCGGCGAGCATTCCGCCAAGCCGGAAGATGTCCTCGAACTCATCGAGCGCTGGTATCCGACGGTGCCCAAGCTCGAACTGCATCGGCGCGGCAAACCGCGACCCGGCTGGTGGGCGTGGGGCAATGAGGTCGAAGCCGACCCCGAAAACGGCGTGACGGTCGACGAAAACGGCTTTGCCGACGCCAGCCACCTGCCGTTGCTCCCACAATCTGGATCCACGCAGAAACCAGACACAAGCTCGGCGCCGTCAGGCGGGGACAAAGCGTCCCCCGCCACCTCTCTTGATGGCGCGGTTTCCGGCCCTGGGGGGTCGGATACGGGCGCGGCGGCGGGGGATGCCTCCGGCCCTGTCGCCGCGCCTGCGGTTCACCTTGGCTGGCAACAGGAAAGCGACGGGCTCGAAAACCGTTTTCGTGCGATCGGCGTTGAACTGCCCAAAGCCAAGGCGGGGCTGATCAAAGCCTATGTCGATGCCATGGGCGCCTATGACACGGCGATGCGCGCCGGCACGGTAGATGCCGCACGTCTGGCCGGTGAGCGCATGGGCGCGGTGCTGTTCAAGGCCAATGGCGCCCGCATGTACGCACTCGACGTCGCCAAGGCGCCGACGGCCATCCGCAAGGCGACGTCAGCCAAGCCCGGTGAAACTCCTCTCTGGGGTCAGAACGGCTGCTTCATGTTCAAGGGCAAGCGCATGACCGCCATCGTCGAATGCGCCTGGCCGACGCTCAACTTCTTTGCCGCGACTGACGCGCCGTTCTTTTCCGAGACGGGCTTTCGGGCCGTGCACACCGGCGTCGACGGCCTCGGCATGAGTGTCACCGATTTCATCTCGGCATCGATCGATGCCGTTCTCGATGCGCCTGGAGAGTGCCTCGTGACGCCGTCGCACATTTATCGCATCGGCCGTACCGGCCCGGTGCCAGCTCACAACGGAGACCAGACATGACGACTGCCGCTTCAGCCTTCCGGGGCCACACGACCGAGGCCGTCTGTTTTCTGCTCATGGATGCCGAGCGTGGCAATGACGTCACGCGCCTTGCAGAAACGCTCAACATCTCGCCGGCACGCCTGGCCGACCTGATGGAACGCGGCCGCGCAGGCGAACTGCCTCGCGTGCCGCCGGTAGGTGGGTCTGTGTCCGGCGCGGCGCCGGTTCCGCGCTACGCCTTTGCTGTTGGCTCCAAGACAGCGTCGATCGCCGATGCTTTTGCCCGCCTCGGTGAGATGTCCCGCGAGCAGCTGACCGAACAGGCCAAGCGGATGGGCACGACACTATCGGAAGCTCGCAGCCGATTGCGCACAGGCTTTATTCGCGCCGAGATCCCGGTCGAACTGATGCCCGACGGCGGCTTGCGCGTGCCGAAGAGTTCACGGGCACGGCTGCGGGCGCTGTCGGATGCCGCGTGGAACATCATGGGTGACGCATGAGCGCGCCCGATTTCATCGGAGTTGTGACCCGGCGCGGCACGTTTTCAGGGGCCGATCACCTGGCCAAGCCAGTGACGGGCGATGTTGCCTTCGGGCGCACCTGGTCTCTCAAGCGCCGTACGACAACGTCGATCCGCGTGACCCTTGAAGATGGTCGCGAAGCGCATGGGCATCTGCTCGATGACGGGCGCGCGGTGCTTAAGCTCAGAGCGAGACAAAGACGATGAGCGTTGCGCCGTGCAACTTGGCATGGATGCCCAAAACGAACAGGGAGACGCTCGCCATTCTCGGCAAGATGGCCGAGGAGGCGGCAGCTTTTAGCTGTGGCCGCTCGATCAGCGCCTGCGCGCGACGGGCTTTGCTGCCAGCGGCTGGAGCATGTGGGAGGATGAGGATGAATGACCGTGTTTGGGTAGGGGGGAGGCCTGGCAACGACTGGAACCACCAATTGTCTGCAGGGCTCTTTGCATCCTCTCACTCAGCTCTCGCCTTTAAATTTGGTCAATTCCTCTGCGCTGGGCTCCCGCCTAAGTTCTTCTCTCAAGTGCTCTCTGTCCGCTTTATCAGCATCCTGATAGCCACTTGTTTCCAGAAAATCTTTCCAACTAATCGCAGGATGGTTGTTGATGTTGAACTCAGGAAGGGTCGGGTCCGTAGCAGCGGTCATTTGACGCTGACGTATCGTTATGTGCCGTCGCAAATGAGCATGGATACCTCGTGGCACAAAATCACTCCAACAAAACAGTCCAGTTCTTGTACCAGAAGCTACGATATCCGAGTGCCCAATTTCAGACCCGGATATATCAACTTCTTTGAATTCTGTATAACAAAACGTAGTGTTAGGAAAAAACGATCTTTCCATCGAACAATTAGATACGAAGCATCTATCAAAACGAGAATTAGTAAAAAATACGCCAGACATATTGCAATACTCGAATTTGCAATTACTAAAAGTAAGATTTGTCTCAGAATAAGCATCTATAATTATACACATTCGGAACGCGCAAGTAGAAATATTGCTGTAGCCAAAATTAGTATTGACAAATCCGCAATTAATAAACTCAGAATTATTTATGCGAATGTTGCTAAGATCCGCATGGTCAAGGCAGACGTTTCGAAAACTCAGCGTGGTTTTGTTCGTAGCTACCGCAATTGCGATGGCCGCTTTGACTGCCTCGACGATGTCTTTTGGGGCCGCCGCCACATGCTCCGAAGGGTTGTACCGACGTTCGTCGCGCGGCTTGAATTTGACTTTGTCCAGCCCAAAAAAGGCCGTCGTCTGATCTTCGGCGAAAACAGCCAGCAGGTCGCAGATCTGATCGGCGCTGGAACTTCCCGGCATCAACGCGAGATCGCGGAGGGCAATGATCGATGCGAGGCGAACCGACATCTTGTCATCGCCAAGACCAGCAGTACCGCGCTGAAAGCGATCGAAATTCAACCGCTCGATTTCGCGATCATGGGCGACGCGGGAGATACGGTTGGCTCTGTCGGCCACAACAGCCCGCCAAATGGCAATTATCGCGCCTCCAACGGCAGCTGCAACCACTCCCCATCTCTGCACAAGCAGCGAGGTGCTGGTTTTCTCTTCGCCGTAAGTCAGGAACCCCCAAACGCCGACGCGAATGCTCTCAACGAGGATGAGGCAGAGCAACCCGAACACCACGACGCCGACAAATCCGCCGAGAAGGAACAGAAGCGTTTTATCGTCTTGTTCGGGCTGTTGTTCGGGGCTGCTCATGCTCAATTCATTGCTGAAACGGACGTTTTTAATAACGTGCCATTGAAGGCGAAGGGAACGAAGTCCGTCAAGCATTCCCATTTGCAAGAGCTAGCGGCATGAGCGTCATCCCGCCAAGCCCAACGCTCGGCTACCCGAGCTTGACCCGTGCCGTCGAAGCCCTATGGGACCAGGGGCTAACCTACAAGCAGATTGCCCGACGCGTCGACCGTTCGGAGGCAACTATTGCCTCGCTGCTTTCCGCGATCAGGCGACGGCGTGGCAAGGTGACATACCGATTTGGACGTGGAGACGATAATCCGTTCCGTGCCGCCGCCCTTCGGCGCGGCGTGACTCAGGAGCAGGTTGTTCGAAACCTCCTCGATACGATCGCCGCCGAGCCGGCGCTGATCGACAACATCCTCGACGATGACGGGGGCGAGCCATGAGCCTGCCACCAAACCTTGCCGCCCTGCGCGATATCGCCATGCAGACCAGCTGCGAGAACTGGGCCATGCGGCGACGCTGGAAACTGTCGCGCGGTCTCGATCGATCCGGGCCGTGTCCATTGTGCGGCGGTGATGACCGGTTCTCGATCCACACCAAAAAGAACCAGTTTCACTGCCGCAAATGCGATCTGAGCGGTTCGGGTGTCATCGAGCTGGTCATGCAGACCAAGGGGCTGAAATTCGTCGATGCCTGCGAGCTGATCACCGGCCGCATGCTCGAAGACGAGGTCGACCCCGAGGTCGCCCGCAAGGCGCGCGAAAAGGCAGAGGCAGACGATGAAAGCCGCCGCCTGCAGGCGGAACGCTATCGCGAAAAGGCCCGGCGCAACGGATACGAGATCTGGACGCACTCGCGCCGGTTTCAGGACTTCGGCGAGCACTCGGCGGTGGCGACTTACCTGCGCCTGCGCGGCCTTGACCCCGAACGCTTCAAGTCGCTCGGCATCAACATCGTGCATGAGCTGGAGGCGCACCCCTATCGCCACGAAGTCACAAAAGGCGATTGGCAAACGCTGGCGAGCGGGCCTGCAATGGCCTTGGCGATTCAGCGGCGCGACGGTTCCTTCGGTGCGGTGCATCAAACGTGGATCGATCTGACGCGGCCCAAGGGGCGCCTCGTGCTGACCGCGCCCGATGGCAAGCAGCTGTCGTCGAAAAAGATGCTCGGCTCGAAAAAGGGCGGGGCGATCAGGATCTACACGCCCGACAACCCGCGCCGGCTCGTTGTGGGCGAGGGATTCGAGACCACGGCGACACCGCTGCTGTACGATTTCAGCCCGGACACCGCCTATTGGGCTGCCGGCGACGTCGGCAACATGGCCGGCCGCGCCCTGCGCGACGGCGCGGGCAAGCAGGTGTTCGATCAGCCCGACATGGACGACCTGGAGGCCTTCGTGCCGCCTGAGTGGTGCGAGGAACTGGTTTTCCTCGGCGAAGGCGACGACGGCGACATCAACACGAAAAAGCTTACACGCGGTCTCAGGCGCGCCAAGCGGCTGCGACCTGGTCTGACGGCCGTGCTGATCCCGGCACCTGGGCCGGGGCAGGACATGAACGATCTGGTGAGAGGCGGTTGCATGTCGTCCGGAGACGAGGTGGGCCTTGGTTGACGACTACCAAAATCCAGTGCGCGAAGCCATGGACGCTGGCCAGCCCG
The DNA here is from genome assembly GCA_963676075.2 of Devosiaceae bacterium. GTDB lineage: Bacteria > Pseudomonadota > Alphaproteobacteria > Rhizobiales > Devosiaceae > JAHJQZ01. The sequence continues at coordinate 135,164 of CAXXNZ010000025.1, read as the reverse complement.
TCGAGGATGAAGGCTGGAGCTATGACGTGCCGCCGGAGTTCATGGGGACTGGCGATGCCGGCCCGGCCGATGACTGGGACGAGGGGGGCAATCCCGGCGAAATCAGCGCCGATTGGGATATGGTGCGACGGTGCGCCGAACTGGACCAGAACGACCGCGACAACGGTCGACGCCTTCTGCACTGGTGCGGGCGGGATCTCTGCTATGTTTCCGGCATGGGCTGGCTCGTTTGGAAGGACACCCATTGGGAGCGCGACGAATCCGATCTCGGCGCGCGGCTGCTGGCCCAGAACATCGTCGACAAGATCAAGCTCGAACCGTTTTACATTCGGCTTGATCGCGATCAACAGGCCAAGGTCGACAAGGCCAAGCCCTATCGCGACATACCGCCAGAGGAGCGCAGCGCCTCCGAGAAGGAGGCGATCGACCGTGCCGATGCGCTCCTGAAAGCGCTCTACAACAAGCGCACCAAGCGCAAGAATTTTGCCGTGTCGAGCGGCAACGCCGGCAAGACCAAGGCCATGCTCGACCAGGCGGCCAGCCTCGCCGCGATTGACCAGGATCTTCTCGACGCCGATCAGACGCTGTTCAATGTCGAGAACGGCACGTTGTGCTTTTCCCGCCGCGAGGACGAGGAATCCGATCCCGAAGATCCGCGCTATATCGCCGATATCACCTTCCGTCCGCATGACCGCGAGGACCGGATCACCAAGGTCGCGGCCGTCGAATACGATCCCAAGGCCACGTGTCCGAAGTTCGAGGCATTCTTTGAGCGCGTGCAGCCCGATCCAAAGATGCGCCTGTTCCTGCAGGTCTTCATGGCCTATTCGATCCTGATCGGCGGCAACGATGAGCAGAAGCTGATTTTCCACTATGGCGGCGGCGCTAACGGCAAATCGGTGTTTATCGAAGCCTTCGGTCGCTTTGCCGGCACATATCGCACCGTCGTCTCGCCCGACACGATCACCGGTGATGGGCAGCGCCAGGGGCAGCAGGCATCGCCTGACATCGCCCGACTGTTCAACACGCGCTATGTGACCGTCGAGGAACTGCCCAAGCATGCGCCCTTGCGTGAGGAACTGATCAAGGCGGTTTCGGGCGGCACCAAGATGACCGCCCGCTTCCTGATGCAGAACATCTTCGAGTTCGAGCCGATCTTCACGGCGACGCTGTCAGGCAATTCGAAGCCGTCGATACAAGGCTCGGACAATGGCATCTGGCGGCGCGTGCTGCTCGTGCCGTGGAACGTGACGATCCCTGAAGAAGAACGTGATCGCGGCCTGTTGCATAAGCTCGATGCCGAGCGTTCCGGCATCCTCAACTGGCTGATCGAGGGCATAAAGCTCTATCTCGAACAGGGCCTGGCGCCGTTCATTCCGGACGAGGTCACCGCCTTCACCGAGGACTATCGCTCCGAGCGCGACAATGTCGGTGTGTTCGCCGAATCGTGCATTATCAAGGCCGAGGGGGGCGAGGTGACCGGCGGCGCGCTTTACAAGGCTTATACGGACTGGTGTGAGGTCAACGGGTTGCGCGCGGCCACGCAGCGCAGCTTTGGCGACCGCCTGAGCGAACTCGGCTACCAGAAGCGCAAGGGCCGCATCTACACCTACCTTGGCATCAAGCTCGGCGATGTACCCTCGCGTTTCGACCCTCAACCACCGATCATTCCCTCCGGTCCACCTATCTAGCGCTGCTTAGGCCGCTGGTTTCGCACCGCTTTTGCCGCGCCGCGCCCCGCACCCCCCAGATTGAGAAAGCAGAAGTCGCAACCCTCGCCCGCCTTGCGGCGGCGATACGAGGGTTGCGAGATTTTGCGAGGGTGTGAATGCGATTATCGCAACGCCAAAACAATCGATATTTCAGCAACTTACGAAGATTTTGCGAGGGTCGCGACCTTTAAAGCCGCCTATAATACATGAGGGGGTGTGGGGGTGGCTTTTCATGGGATGAGTCGAATTGGTTCATATGACGCCCGGCAACCCTCGCTACTATCGCAACCCTCACATCCCATTGAACTCTCGCTGTTATTTTCTTTCGAGGGTTAGAAATAACCCTCGCTAAACCTCGCAAGAGGAAAGGGCGGCAGACATGGTCACTCAAAGCATTGATATCGAGCGGCTGGTGACCTGGGCCTTGCGTGAACAGGGTCTGGGCTGGACGTCGAATGCTGGCGGGTCGGTATTGGCCGGCGACGTCGCCACGCTTGGCACACGGATCGACAAATCGGTGAGCTACGGACTGCCGCCGCCAGGCGTCGGGCTCAATGACAATGACGATGCGCTTGCGGTGCGCGCTGCCATCGATCGCTTGCCGTCCGAAGCGCAATTCGTGGTGATCATCCATGGCCGGATAGGCTCGCGCCCGTCCTGGGGCGAAGAAGGCTATGGCGAGCCGGCGCAAATGCTGAGCGGTAACGGCCAGCCGCGCTGGATCTATAAGGATCCGGAAAACAGGCGTGGCAAGATTGGGCCGATGCTCGACTGGCGTGCCTATGATGCCCATGTCCGGCAAATCGATTATGAGCGGGCGGCGTGGACCTTGTGGCGCGAGGCCCTGATCACGCTCAAAAAGGAACTGGCTGACGCTCTTTCCGCCTATACCGTGACCGGGCCACTCCTGCCGGCGCGCCCATGGGCTGGGCTTGAGGACAAAGGCCCGGTGCAAATCCCTTACGTCGAATCGCTCGATGCGCGGCGGGATGACGCGAGATGGGAGAACGCCCGCCCCTCGGACACGCGTGGCAGCGGCGGCGCCTATGCCCATTTGCGGCCGGATGCCGGCGATTGAGTAGGGCGGCCTATTGATGCCGGTTTGACCTGCGCGCAATCCTTGACAATGTTGCGGACAACAAATCAGGACGAAAACGCCTGAATCGAGATTCACCCCGAAGCTGCTGATCGATGACCCGCCGGGAACACGCCCGGCGGGTTTTTGATTGGCGCTTTCAAGATGCCAATTGGCGTCTTGACCGGAGAAGCCGATGACGACCGAACTGAGATGGAAGGATTTCCACGAGGTCGAACGGTTCGAGCGCACGCTCCGGCGGCTTGGTCGGAACGATGCGCCGCAAATCTATCAGCGTGCGCTAAGCCGAACCGGCGATATGGTCTGGACGCGTGTCGTTCGTGCCCTGACCGGCCAGACCGGTCTCAAGCGCAAGCTTCTGGCCCGCGCGCTCAAGAAAACCAAGCCGTCCTGGAACAACCTGACCTATCGGATATCGGCGGGCGGTGGCGACATCGGGCTGCACTACTTTGATGCGCGCGAAACGCGCAAGGGCGTGTCGGCAAAACCGTTTAACAAGCGCCGCGTGTTCCAGTCGACCTTCATGAAGGGCGGCCGGTTCCCGAATAGGGTCGAACTGAACATGGGCGGTCAGGTCTGGCAGCGCGTCGGCTCGTCCCGTCTGCCTCTGATGCGAGTAACGTCCGGCGTGATCATCCCGGCCGAGATGGTCAAGGACGAAAGCGCCGAGCAGTTCGAGGCGGCCAGCCGCGCGATCCTCCCGCGCCGCGTTCTTCACGAAATCAACAGGGCCACCGGCGGGGCATTCACCTAGCCGGGCGGTTTAGGGACCGTATCCCGCCCCAACACCACGCGGTGCGGAAGCAGCCCGGGATTTCGGTAGTTTTTCAGTGTTTGAGGTTGGGTTGACAGGGTTGTCAGGATGCCGGGACAGGTTGACAGCACGCTCGTGATGCTATCGCCCGGCGAAATCGCCACGCGGGAAGGGGTTTCCAAGCAGGCGATCTCCAAAACCGTGAAGGCCCTGCTCGATGGTGGTCACGAGCTGCCGGTCGAGCGCGACGGCCGGGGCAGGGTTATCCGGGTCAGCCTGGCTCACCTCGACCACCTGCGCGGACGCTACTCAGATTCGGCAAAGGTGAAGGCTGGCCGCAAGACAAAGCCGGACTTGTTCGAGGGCGGGGAAGAAGGCGCAGAGGACGACGATAGCCGCGACGAGGCGATGCGGCGGCAGGCGTGGTTGCGGCTGCAGCGCGAGCAGCTGGATCATAACGTTGAGATGGGGCAGCTGCTCCGGACCGACAAATATGACGATGCTCTCTTGCGGGCAGGTAGGGCCATCCAGGCTGACATTTCACGGCTGCAGAATTATGCCGATGACGTCGCGCTCGCCGTCTCAAAGGAAGGCACGAGCGGCGCGCGTATGACACTCAGGAAGATCAGTGCGGAGATAGCGGCCCGCATTTCTGAACGATTGGCGTCAATCGCGGCCAACGCACCGCGGGAGGATGAGCCGATCGCGGACGAGGCCGCAGCCGAATGACAAATCATCCCGGCGCCCTTCGCTTCGTGGCGGAGCGGCTGGCCGAGGCCATCATGCCGAAGCCGCCGCAACCGTTTCGGCAGTGGCTGCCCAAGAATATCGTTCTCATCGACGGGCCGAAGAAGGGCGAGAACTGGAACGAGTTCGACGCCCCTTATCTCGGGCCGATCGCCGACGTGCTCGACATCGATCACCCGGCGAACCTGGTGACGATCCGAAAAAGCCAGCAAACCGGCATCTCTATTCTGGCGCTGGCCTGGTCGCTCTATTTGGCCGAGGTCGCGCCGGACAACATCCTTTACGGTGTGCCCGGCAAGGATGCGCTGCAGGAAATGAATGGGCTGAAGCTTCAGCCGATGATCGACGCCTGGCAGCGCGAAACGAAGAAACGGATCATCCTGCCGACGGTCAGCCGCTCGGGTGCCGGGTCGACCACATATGAAAAGCGGTTCGTCGGCGGATCGATCATCCTCGCCAATGCCAACACGGTCATGGACCTGTCGGCAAAAACGACGCGCTACGGCGTCAAGGACGAGGTTTCCAAGTGGGCCAACACGCCGAACGGCGATGACCCGGAGGTTTTGTTCTTTGGGCGCTTCACGGCGTTCCGGCGGCTGAAGCTGTGGAAGATCCTTGAGCTGTCGACGCCGGAACTCGATAGCGGGGATCCGCTCGGCGACGAGCCAGGGCATTGCCGGGTCGATCGGTCGTTTCAGCGTTCGGACCAGCGGTACTGGAATGTGCCGTGTCCTGAGTGTCACAAGGTGTTCGTGCAGTCCGACGAAGGCTTTGCCATCGATCGGGTGCACCCGCACAAGAGCCATTACGAGTGCCCGCACTGCGGGCATCATATTTCGGAAATGGAACGGGTCGAGGCCGTTCGCCTTGGTGACTTCATCGCCGCCGCTCCGGGTGAGGGACGGCATCCAGGCTTTCATGTCGATGCCTTCATCTCGCTGATGATGAGCTACGAGGCGATTGCCGAAGAGTGGCTCGACCGCGAGAAAAAGGGCGAGGAGGGTGCCAAGGGTTTCACCAACCTGGTGCTTGGGTTGCCCTACAAGATCAAGGGCGACGCGCCGGATTGGGAGCGCCTGTTCGAACGTCGCGAAGACTATCCGGAGGGAGTCATTCCTCCCGAGGGTCTGATCTTCGTCGCTGGCGCCGACGTGCAGCATGACGGGATCTACGTCGAGGTCCTGGCGCTCGGCGAGGACCGGCAAAGCTGGCCGGTGTTTATCGCCTTTCTCGAAGGCGACACGGACAATCCGCTTGCCGGAGCCTGGCCCAGGCTCGACGAGGTCTACAGACGGGAGTTCAAGGACTCGTTCGGCGGCACGCGACGCGTCGACGCCATGGGCGTGGACGGCGGCGACGGCAACCGCACGACGCAGGTGCTTGTGTGGTGCGCGCGTCGGCCGAATTGCTACACGACCAAGGGTGTTGACGGGCGCGCCGTTCCTGCGATCGGCACGCCGGTCAAGCGGCTGCCGAACAAGCTCGGCAAGGTCAAAAAGGTACGTGGAGCGAAGACCTGGCCTATCGGCACTTGGGGTCTCAAGTCGGAGTTTTACGGCCATCTGCGCACACCCGGTCGCAGTTCCGGCCAGGATGCTGATCCGCCGGGCTTCTGCCATTTCGCGATCTGGCAGGACAAGGAGTATTTCCGGCAGATCACCTCGGAGTATTTCGCGCAGCAGCTGGTCAAGGGAAAGCTGCACCAAGAGTGGATGAAGCTCCGGCGCGACAACCACTATCTCGACTGCAGGGTGATCGCCATGGCCATGGCCGAGCTGATGGGACTGTCTAAGCTGACAAGCGACGGATGGGCGGCGCTTCGCGCGCGGCTCATTCCGGCTCAACCGGTAGATCTGCTCTCGTCTGCGAGCGAGGCGATCGCCGCAGCGCCGCAGGAAAAGAAGAAACCCGGCAACCTCAACGATCTGACCAAGGGCTGGAACCGCTAGACCATGAAAGTAAAGCCGAAGGTGAGGGTGAAGGCCGGGCGGAGTGTCGCGGCCGCGGCGGCTGTCGTGCCGGCGCCCGTTCGCCCGTCGGCTGGCTATCTGCGGGACACGCGCTCGAACATCATCTCGACGCGGCCAGCGGTGCTGATGGATCACCGCGACGAGGTGCGTCGCATCTGGCGGCGCTCGGCAGGCCTAGCCATGGACCTGCTGATGAACTCGGGCCGGTTGCGCGGCGCGGCGGACCAGGTGATCGCGGACACGGTCGGGGCAGAGCTCGGGCTGAATTACCTTCCGACTAAGGAGGTGATGAGCCGGCTCGGGTATAGCGAATCCGAGCGGACGGACTGGATCAAGCTGGTCAAGTCCGAGTGGAAAATGTGGGCGTGGAACGCCAGGGAATGCGACTTCCGCGGCAAGTTCACGGTGCCGCAAATGATCGATATCGGTCTCCGGCACGACATGGCCTATGGCGAAGTCACGGGCGTCATGCGCTACATGACCCGGGCCGAACGCAGAGAGTATGGCATCAAGACGGGCACAAAGGCCCTGATGGTACCGCCGACGCGGCTGGTGCAGGACACGAATGAGATCGAAGGTCTGTTCCAGGGCGTCTATCACGACACCAATGGCCGCGCGGTGCAGTACCTGTTCCAGGAGCGCAACACCGGCTTCTGGGACAAGCGCCGCTGGCCGGCCTTTGACCGAAGCGGGCGCCCTGTCGTCATGCATATCTTCGATCCGCAGGACGCGCTCGACGTTCGCGGCATCTCGCGACTGGCGCCGGCTTTCCGCAAGCATATCCAGGCGGAAACGCTCGATGATGCGACGCTGCAAACCGCCATCCTGCAGACCGTGTTCGCGGCAACACTGACCAGCGAGAGGCCGTCTCAGGAAGCCTTCGAGGCGCTCGAAACCCTGAAGGACCTAGATACCGAGAACGGCGAAACCATCGTCAAAGAGTTCATCGGCATGCTCGCAGCCCAGATCAGCGCCGCGAAAAAGAGCGGCATTGACATGAGCGGCGATCCGCTGGTTTCCCATCTCGGGCCGGGCGAGAAGTTCGAGACCCATGGCGTCAAGACGCCGGGCGAACAGTACCAGCCATTCGCCAACGCACTCAGCCGCGACATGGCGCGCGCCATCGGCATCACCTATGGTGGGCTGACGATGAACCACGAGGGTGCGACCTATTCTTCGGTGCGCATGGAAAACTCGTCGATCTGGCCGGTTGTCGTTCGGCGTCGCGAACGCATTGCGGCACCACAGGCGCAGATGATCTTCGAAGCATGGCTCGACGAGGAAGTCGGTGAGGGGCGCCTTCCGTTCAAAGGCGGGTACGCGGCATTCGTGGCCAATCGCGAGGCCCTCAGCTGGGCACAGTGGCAGGGACCATCGAAGCCGACAGCCGACGACGAAAAAAGCGCGAAGGGTGCAAGCGAGCGCATGCAAAACGCCACGTCGACCGTTGAGATTGAGGCTGGCGAACTCGGTCACGATCCAGAGGAAATATTCGATGCGCGTGTGCAGCTGCACAAACGCTATGTCGCGGCGGGCATGCAGTCTCCTTACGCGCCGCGCCAGAATGGATCGTCGAAAACGACCGACGACGACAGCAAGGCAGGGACCGCCGCATGAGCAATCTGGTGATGATCGATGGAACCGAAGTCGATCTCGAAAGCCCGTGCGACGTGGTCAATGCGCTAAAGCGCATCGAGATCAAGCTGGCCATCGGTGGCGCCGTGGGGGCTCACGAACATCCAGGGCGAGGAAGGTGCAGTTTACCGAGGCGAACCTGCCGCGGTTGCAGGCATTGATTGCGCGCTACGAGACCGCATGCGCCAAGACCAAAGGCGAACGGACGCGGCTTCGCCAAACGCGTGAACTGGATCTAGCCCATGTCTTTCGACCGCATCTGCAATTTGCTTTTCGATCAGCCGCATCTCTATCATCCCGGCAAGGCCGAGACTCTGGTTCATGCCCCTTGGACCACGCCTGACCGGCATGCCGATCCATGTGGTCAACGGCGATGCGCCGGTCGAGCACACGGCCTTTGCCAATGGTCGACCGTCTGCCGGCATTCTCTGCGACGGGCTTGGTCGCGCCTATGAACGCCACGACGTCATGCCGTTCCAGGTTGTCGACAATATCGCTGTGATCCCGATTGAAGGCACGCTGGTTCAAAAGGGGGCTTGGATTGGCCAGTCGTCAGGGGAGACGTCCTATCAGGGATTGATGACCCAGATCTCGCGCGCTGCGACGCGTGTCGGCATCAAGGGCGCGGTGTTCGAGATCGACAGCTTCGGCGGCATGGTCAACGGGGCGTTTGAAACGGCCGCTGCCATGCGCGCGCTTTCCAAGCAGATGCCGACCATATCGATCCTGACCGACTATGCCTATTCCGCCGGCCTATCTTCTCGCCAGCCAGGCCCGGCAGATCATTATGCCGGAGTTCGGCGGCACGGGCTCGATCGGCGTGGTGACCATGCATGCGGACTGGTCGAAGGCTCTCGAAATGGACGGGATCGATGTGACCTTCATCTATTCCGGCAAGCACAAGGTCGATGGTAACCCGTACGAACCTTTGCCGGATGACGTCGCCGCGCAGCTGCAGTCTGTCGTCGATACCATGCGCGACCGCTTCGCTGCTGAGGTTGGCATGGGGCGCGGGCGGCGCTTCAACAAGGCGGCGGCGCTCAAGACCGAGGCGCAAGTCTACACGGCTCGTGAGGCCGTCGATCTCGGACTTGTCGATGCTATCGGCGACCCGCTGCAAGCCTTCGACACTTTCATCAAGGAAGCGAACAGGAACTGACAATGGCCAATTCGTTTTTGGCCGCCATCCGTGCTGCGACAGGCTCGGGTGCGGTTGAGCACACCCCGGATTCGGGGAACGAGGATGTCCCAACTGGCGGACGTCCGGACACGCAGGAAGAGGAGATCTCGATGAGCGTGAACAATGGCACGTCCGCCGCCGCAATTCTGGCGGGCATCACCGACCAGGCGATTGCCGAAGCGGCAAAGGACGCCGTTTCGGCCGCCTTCACTGAAGGCGAGGAAAGCGGCGCCAAGGTCGAACGCGAACGCCTGACCGGCATCCTGTCGGCCGAGGGCATCAAGGGCGACGGCAAGCGCATGTCTGCCGCTCTCGATCTGGCGGCGAAGTCTCCGGACATGAGCGCCGAGGACGTGACCGGGTTCATCACCGGCAATGTCTCCGACGCCAAGGCCGATTCCGACCCTGCCGCCAGTTACGAGGCCGGACGTGTCGCGTCGGTCGCCGGTCTTGCCAGCCCCGCTTCGGCGCCGCAGGCCAAGGGCCGCTCCCTCAACAGCACCGCGATCTACGAGTCGCGGCGCAAACAGGCGAACAAGGAGTAGACCATGCCGCTCGAAACCAAGACGATGGGACCTCGCAATCTGGGGTTCGTTCTGAGCGAGGCCAGTGGCAATCGCTCCTACGAGAATGCAACGGTCGTTGCCGGATCCGGCATCCTCAAGCCCGGCACCGTGCTCGGCATGGTCACCGCTTCGAAAAAGTACACCGCGAGCCCGAATGCCGAAGTCGTCGGCAAGGAGGGCGCGGAGACCGCCGTTGCCATCCTGACTTATGGCGTCGATGCGACCGATGCCGATGTCGACGTGGCGATCTTCCGCCGCGATGGCGAGGTCAAGAAGGACTTCATGGTCTACGACGCCAGTGTCGACGACGACGCCAAGGTGGCCGCCAAGATCGCCCAGCTCAAGGCTGCCGGCGTCAACATCCACGTCCGCTAGGCGGGCGCCTTTCCAGCAACGTAGCGCATTCGCAGCCGGCTGTGGCCGGCCGATGCATGACGGAGAAATTCACCAATGCCCGCAATTGATATCTGGGATGGCGAAGGCTTCACGGTGCAGAGCCTGACCGCCGCCATCAACAGCGAACCCTACCGCCCCGGCCAGATCGGCAAGTCCCGCCTGTTCGAGGAAGACGGCGTTACCTCCATTCGCGTTTCGATCGAAAACCGCAACGGCAAGCTTGCGCTCGTCGAACCGTCGCCGCGCGGCGGTCCTGGTGAGACAACCGACGACGACGATCGCACGCTGATCCCGTTCGACGTCGATCACTATCAGCGCGATGACTTCATCAAGGCTGACGAAGTGCAGGGCGTGCGCGAGTTCGGTACCGACAACGTGGTCGAAACCCTGCAAGGGAGGGTCGAAAAGCGTGGCATGCGCCATGCTCAGGATCTGACCATGACGCTGGAGCATCAGCGCATCGGCGCAATCAAGGGGCATCGTCACCGCCAAGTCCGGCAAGGTGTTGCACGATCTCTACAATCGCTTCGGCATTGCGGTGCCAGCGGCGGTGTCGCTCGAGCTGGACGTTGATGCGACCGATGTCATCCAGTTGCTGCAGGGCGTGCAGTATTCGATCGAGGACGATCTCGACGAACCCTATGATGGGCTGCACGTCTACACCGGCCGCACGCTTCACAACTTCCTGTGGCGGCACAAGTCGGTGAAAGACACGTTCCTCAACACGTCGGGAGCCGTCGCCCTGCGCCAGGACGTGCCGGATATCTACTCGCTCGGCGGTTTCACCTTCGAGCGCTACAAGACCGGCACGAAGGCGTCGGCGGATCTCGGTTCGGCATATATCGCCGACACTGAGGCGCGCGTCGTGCCGACCGGTGTGAGCGAACTGTTCATCACGCGCTTCGCACCTGCGGACTACGAGGAGACCGTCAATACGGTCGGCATCCCGTTCTACATGAAGCAGTGGGCATCTCAGAATGGCAAGGGCCGGCATATGGAAGTGCAGTCCAATCCGATTTCGCTCTGCACCAAGCCGAAGGTGTTGCGCAAGCTGACGCTGACCTGAGGCCGATCGCCTCAAACGCAGAAGGGCCGGGATTTCCCGGCCCTTTCGCTTTCGACGAGGGCGTGGGCGCCCTGATCCGAAGCGAAAGGAACCGAGATGGCCAAATCCATGAAAATCGCCTTCACCAACGGTGGCATCGTGCCGAAGGGTGTGCTTGCCAAGCCCGAGGCAAAGGACAAGCAGGTTGCTGCCCATGAGCCGGTGAGCGTCGACGAGGCCTATGGCCAGAGCCTGATCGCTGACCGCCTCGCCTACGAGTACGATCCGAAGGCGGCGCCGAAGCCGGCAGCGAACGCGGCGGCCGATGCCGAGGCCAGGGCCTTCGAGATCATCAAGGCGGCAAAGGATAAGGCCGACCAGATTGTCGCCGATGCAGGCGACAAGGCCAAGAAGATCGCGGAGGAGGCCGAGGCCGGAGCCAAGACGGTGGCCGATAATGCCGATGCCAAGGCCGCCGAGATTGTCGCCGAGGCTGAGAAGAAGGCCAAGGACATGACCGCGCCGGACGACAGCAAGCAGGACTAGCTTCGCATGTCCTCGATCCACGCGATCGCCGCGGCTTCGGCGGCGGCGGTCGACAGCGTTCATGCCGAGCGGGTTCGCCTGGAGCCGATGGTTGAGCATCAGCACTCCGGACGGAGTGCTGACCCGTCGCGCCTGGTCAAGGTGATCTCTGCACCTCTTATCAGTAACCGAGATCTTGTGGCGCTCGATACCAAGGGGCGCGGCGACACCGACCGGTTCGGCAGTGGCGCGCAAACGCTGTTCATCCACAGATCGATCTGGCCGGCGGATACCGATCTGAGAAAAGGCGACGTCGCCGTTGCGCTCGATCGGCCTGGCGAGCCGCGTTTTGCCGTCGACGATGTCGACAAGCGACAGCGTGCCCGGATTGTTGTTCATCTGTCAGGACTTGGTCATGCTTAACCGCTTTGCGATACGCATGTGCGCCGTCTATGCGCTTGCTGGCCGGACCTTCGCCGGTGATGAAGTGCGCGACAGCGAGATCGTGCCGATCGACCCGCAGGGCAATGAAGGCGACACCAAGCCGTTCGTCGCGGTTTACACCGATGACCAGTCCCCAGACGGTGTGACGCTGACCTTCGAGATTGGCGCGTCGGCACGCATGGCGGCGCAGGATCCGGAAAGCGGCAAGGATGTGATCGTGCCCGGCATCCCGCCCACCGATTCCGGCATCGAGGCGTTGATCGACATGATGGAGCGGCAGATCCATGTCGCCCTGAACGACGAAAGCAATGCCTGGGCGCAACTGCTCAAGGTCGTGTGCAAGGATCTTCAGCTGACCGGCAGTCGTCGCGGCGCGATGAAAACGCAAAGCGGTGAGCGCTTCGCCGGCCGTGAAGTCGTGTTTACCGGCAAACCGCTCAATGATCCGGAGTTCGGGATCGAAATCACTGACGGGAGTTTTTGGGGGCGGTTTCTGGCTCAAGCCGAAGCCGAGCCGCACCTTGCAGACTTCGCCACCAACTTCCGAGAGCTCCTAACCGACGGGTCGTCGATCGAAACCTGGCGGCTGATGTTGCGGGCGCTTGGCGCAAGCCGGCAGTCGGGCGATGCGCTTGGTGTAACGCCAGCTATGGGAATGGAGGCGACACCCGATATCGCCGAGGCGCAGATCGATATGGACGTCTCCGAATGAGCAGCCATCTGCCGAGCGATTTGCCCGGGCAGGTTGCCTGGCTGGTCAATGAGATTGCCGAAATCAAGCGGCGTGATCGCAATCGTAAGCGCACCGGCGTTGTTGGCGAGGTCGATTGTGCAAAAGGTCTGGCGCGCGTGAAGTTCGAGGAGCGCGACGGCAAGCCCTATCTCGGGCCGTGGATGCCCTGGAAGGAAATCGCCAGCGGCGGCATCAAAAGCCACATTCCGCCGACTGTCGGCGAACAGGTCGACGTCGTTTCCGAGAGCGGAGATCTGACTGATGGCGTGATCGATATGTCGACGCCATCGAACGAGAACCCGCGCCCACACGATGGCCCGGAGGCGGTTATCACCAAGGGAAATGTCCGTATCGAAATTGCCGATGATCTGACCACGGTCACCTCTCCGTCGGTGGTTGTCCAGTCGGACAGCATCGATCTCGGCGGTCCAGGTGGCCCGCGTGTTGCGCGCGTTGGCGACATGGTTGAGGTCGGCGCCGGCTCTTCCGCCGGGCTGTGGCCTATCGTTGAAGGCTCGCCGGTAACACGGTCAATCTAGAACAACGAGGAACCCAAAATGAACAAGTTCTACACTGCCGCCAAGAGCGGCTTCATCCTGGGCACCTGGTACGAAAAGGGCGAACCCGTTCCGGTTTCCGCAGCCCAGGCCAAGTATCTTGTGCCGCCCCTTGGCGATGCGATTGAGGCGCCATCCGCGCCGAAGGCGCGCGCCAAGGAAGCCGCCGCGCCGACCAAGGGCGGAAACGCCAAGAACTAGCCATGACCGGTGTGGCAGTAGCTGGCGCGACGCTCGATGGATGGGACCATGTCCAGCAATCCATCCGGCGGATACTGACGACGCCCTATGGCAGTCGCGTCATGCGTCGCGATTTCGGCTCCGATCTTGAAAACCTGATCGATGCGCCGATGAACGCGCGGAACGTCATGGCCATGTTTGCCGCCACGGCAATCGCTCTCGAACCACGCCTCGTCGACGGCAATTGGTATGGCGAACCGCGTTTCCGACTCGAGCAGGTGAGGGTGACCGATGTCGGCGCCGATGGCCGGATCGCGCTTGATTGCGCCGGCACCTATTACCCGAACGGACACAAGGGTGATTTTTCGCGCGCGGTGTCCGTTGTCACCGATGTCATTCTGGGATTGCTGTAAATGACGCTTCCTGCCGAGCTGGCTTCGCTGCCGGAGCCGAACATCATTGCCGAGCTGAATTACGAGACGCGGCTCGCTGAGCTTGTCGAGCGGCTCGTGCAACAGATGTCGGCCCATGGCGTAGAGTATGATGTCGGTGCGCTTGAGACAGACCCGGCCGTCATTTTGACCGAGGTCATGGCTTATGCCGACCTCAATCTGAGGCAACGCATCAACGAAGCCGCCCGCGCAAATCTTCTCGCCTACGCGACCGGCGCCGATCTCGACATTCTCGCGCAGTTCTACGACGTCTCCCGACTGTATTCGGAGACGGACGATGCATTGCGCCGCAGGGTCGTGCTGGCCATCCAGGGGCGCTCCACGGGCGGAACAGCACCGCGCTATCGGTATGTCGCGCTGTCGGCCGATCCGCTGGTGTCCGACGCCGTGGTTTATTCCATCGATCGTGATCCGACGGTGCGGGTTGCCATTTTCTCCGGTGCCGGTGGTGTCGTGTCCCCTGCCTTGATCGCCAAGGTCGATGCGGCACTGCAGAACGATGCGGTGCGCATGGTCAACGATGTGATTGTGGTCGAGGGAGCAGTCGAGGAAGTGATCGACGTTGCGGCAAATATCTGGCTGCAACCGTCCGCTTCGTCTTCGCTGATTGCCGAGATTGAGACTGCGCTGCGATCGGCATGGACTGAGGAGATGACCCTTGGCCATGACGTCACCTTGTCCTGGCTCTATTCCAAGCTTCAGGTGGCCGGCGTGCACAAGATCGAGATCACGGCACCCATTGGCGACCTCGACGTTCCGTTCAACAGGGCAGCAGCGCTGGGCACGGTTTCGCTCTCCGAAGCAGGACGGGATTTCTGATGTCTTCCGTACTGCTGCCAAGCAACGCGACCTCGTGGGAGCGCGCGGTTGCTGATGCGGCCGTTCCGCCGGAAGTGGTGACGAGCGCAATTCGCGCCATCAGGGGGGCAAAGCTCGATCATCCGGTACCGGCGATGTTGCCGTTCATTGTCTGGGAATTTGGCATTGGCGAACTGACGCCATACGTGCCGAATCTCTATCAGATCATCGACGACGGCATCGACTGGCAAAGAGTGCGTGGCACGCCGATGGCAGTTGCCAAGGGTCTTGCCTGGCTTGGATATGCGGCTGCGATCGAGGAAGCCAGGGCGTCACGCAAGTTCTGGAATTCCTTTCAGCTGCGGTTTGCCAGCCTGCCGGCAAACGACGATCCGCTCCTCGGTAATCTTGCCGGCGTCACACAATTGTCCGTGCCCAAGCGCAGCCAGTTCCGGCGCGGGGTACACCAGTACGATATAGGACCTGTCGAACGCGACAACACGCGGCTAGACGGCGCCATGCTCGACAATGAGAGTGGCATAAGGCTAGAGGAAAACGGCCCCGTCTGGTCCTTCGGTCGAGTCCACCAAAGCGAGCACTTGCTCACCGAGGCGGAGGGCTTGGCGGCCGGGAACTGGCAGAGCACGGTGTTCTACGAGGAGCCGGCGGCGCTCATCGATTTTGACAACGACATCTACTCGATCGGTGACGAAACCCTGACCCGCTCCGAATTTGAAGCGGCGTATTTCACGCGGGACGATGTCGCCGACACGCTTGCCATGACTGCGGCCGGCGCTGTGTTTGATGGCGATGTGGATGAGTCCCTGCGGTTGCCTCTTGCCGACGCCGGAGTTCCCGAGACAGAAGGCGCATTCATATGGCGCGGAGAGATCACGGCGACGCACACTGGCGCGTGGTCGCGGGTGTTCGAGATCGGCAGCGACAGCTCGGAGAACCTGATCTCCATCTTCGTCGGGTCCGATGGCAATCTGTCGGTCAATGTCACTCGCGGCACGGCTTATCTCGGCGGGGCAACACTCGGGACCAGTCCGATCGGGGCCGTTGTCCAGACGATCGGGGTGGCATGGTCTGGTTCTTCCGTCAGGATCCGGATCAACGACGCCGCCACGGTATTTGGTGCGGCAGCGCTCGCTTTCTCCGAGGATGAAGAGCGGCCAGTGTTTGGCGATGTCGCGACCGATGCGGTGGTCAAGCAGATCTCGGTGTTCAAGCGGTACCTCACCGCGAATGAGTTCGAAGAGGCAATGGACAAGCTCATTGCCGGGAACACCGAAGGGCCGGAGGTCGAGGATGCTGCCGAGGCGCGTTGGATTGATCTCGACATCACATGGGAAGATGCCGACTTTCCATGGACTAGCTCACCGCTTGAGGTTCGCGCGGCAGCGCTTGCAACCTGGTATGCGGCCAGGGGCACGTATTTCGCTCTGAAGGATGCCGAGGACAATGTCGTCGGATATCGGCGCGTTCGCGCTGCCCATGTTGTGGAACAGGAAGATGGCGGGATCTTCGGGGTGTCCGGCGCGTCCTATTCGCCGTCAGACGGTGGCGGGAAAGTCTATTTCGAGGCCATGTCGGACTTTGGTCAGGCAGACGCCGATATCGCCAGCATTGCGCTCGTGGTCGGCGGTGCTCTGGCCAGTGGTGTGAAACCGGGCAAGCTCTGGATCGCTCCCGATGAACTGACCGGCGGTGTCGAGATCGCCTCCCAGAGTGTCGCTTTCCCGCTGCGCCAGACCGTGCGGGAACAAATCAAGCTGCTTTTGAGGTTCTGATGACCCATCCTTCCGGATTGCCCGACGCGGTCGACCGTTCCATCGGCGAGGCCGGTCAGCGCTCGGTCGTGTTCTATGGCCGCGATGCACTGCTGCAGGGCGGCGAACTCAACGAACTGCAGACGATAGGCCGGCAACGGGCCAGGCGCATATCGAACCTTGTTGCCGACGACGGTGACCGGATCATCGGCGCCGACGCCATCGTAGATGTCGACGCGGAAACCGTCACACTGTCTGCCGGCGAGATCTACATCGACGGCGATGTGCTTCCCGTCGCAGGAACCGTACTCGCAGGCGTGTCGATGACCGGACGCGTCGAGGTCGGCGTGCGGATGGGCACGGCCTATATCACGCATGAGGATGACCCGGATCTTCTTGGTCAGGTTCCGGGGTCTCTTGCTGAGGGTGAACCGGGAGCGGCGCGCGAGATCGTATCCCTGACATGGGGGCTTGCGAGCGACAGCGGAGAGGGCAAGTTCGCCGTGGTCTACGTGCTGCAGGACGGCACGATCCTTGACCAAACGCCGCCGCCTGCCTTGAGCGGCATCACCAATGCGATCGCTACCTATGATTTCGCGGCGCACGGCCACTACATCGTTTCCGGATGCCGGGTGACGGCGCTCGGCAAGACCGGCGAAGACCAGGTGTTTTCGATCGAGCAGGGCGAGGCCAATGTCCATGGCATCAAGCTCGTGCGCCGGTCGGCGCTGCGCGTTGCCCACACCGAGGATTGGGACGTCGCGGCGGTACCCGGAGAAACGCACGCGATATCCGGGTCTGGTGCCGAAGTCCTGACCGTCTCGCACGCACCGATCGATGAGATCATCTCGATCCTTCTGACCAAGGAAAGGACGGTCTCTGTCACGAGGGGGGCAACGGCGAACGGGCAGGATGCCCTGCCTGACAATTCGGTGACTAAAATCGTCTCTGTCGTGCAGGGCGGCACGACCTATACCAAAACCGCCGACTATGTGAAGTCGGGCGACAGCGTGTCCTGGGCGCCGGGCGGGGCCGAGCCGGCGGGCGGGTCGAGCTACACCGTCACCTATCGCTATCGCGCCAGCGTGACGGCGGACAGCGTTACTGGCACCACGGTGACCGTCTCTGGCGGCGTTGCCGGCGGCGAGGCGATCATCGCCTACACATGGAAACTGCCGCGCATCGATCTGATGTGCCTCGGGGAGAACGGACAGGCGGTCTACGTCAAGGGTGTGTCGTCGGCCAGCAACACACTCGCTCCGGCCGAACCGACATCGATCCTGAAGCTCGCCGAGATCCACAACTCCTGGGATGGCAAGCCGGTGATCGTCAACAATGGCATCTACAACCGGACATTCGCCGAGATCGACCGCATGGCGAATGCGTTTGAAAACCTGCTCCGCCTAACCATGATCGAGCGCTCCAAATCGTCCATCGACAGCCGGGAGCCTGTTGCCAAGAAGAATATGTTCGTCGACCCGTTCATCGACGACACCTATCGCGATGCAGGCGAAGCGCAGACGGCGGCGATCGGCAACGGCATGCTGCAACTGCCGATCACGCCCACTTTCTACCTCGCCGACCTCGCGGCGCCGGTGACGCTCGACTACACCGAAGAGGTGATCATCTCGCAGGAGTTGTCGACCGGCTGCGAGAAGATCAATCCGTACCATAATTTTACGCCGCTTCCGGCTGCTATTTCGCTCGAACCCGCCGTCGATTTCTGGAATGTCGACCAGACGGTGTGGACGTCCGGGGTTACGCTCGAATTCAACCGCGGCGCGCGAAGCGACAACGGCCCGCTGGAAGCGGTTGCCGAGAGCACGGAAATGCTCGGCAGTCGCACCGAACAGGCGGAGTTCCTGCGCGAGATCGACATCACGGCGCATCTGTCCGGCATGGGCGCGGGGGAAAACCTCGCGACCCTCACCTTCGACGGCATCGACGTGAAACCGGCCGGCACCCAGACGGCAGATGGTTCGGGCAATCTCGACGTGACCTTCGCCATACCCGCCAATGTGACGGCCGGATCGAAGCTGGTTGATGTCACTGGGGAAGGCGGCTCGACTGCATCAGCCGTCTTTACGGGGCAGGGTGTGATCAACATCTCGACCATGCGCCAGGTCACGACCATCGACCGCTGGACGCGCGTGGCCGTCGCCTCGGGCGAATGGTCTGATAGCGGGTCAACAACTAACCGCGGAGGCCCGGACCCACAGGCGCAGACATTCACGCCGCCGGAACTGCGGCAGGTCATCGGCATCGACTTCAAACTATGCGCCATCGGCGATGAAGCAAATGATCTGCTCGTCAACCAGGTCACGGTTGAGAACGGCTGGCCGACCACCAATATCGAGGCCGAAGCTTTGGTCGATATGGCCGGCGCCGCCGGGTGGAAATCGGCGCGTTTCTCGCTGCCGCTGACGACCTCACCAGACAGAGAGCATGCCTTCGTCATCAAGACCGACGACGGAGAACATGCCATCTCGGTTGCCAACCTCGGAGACTTCGATGTCGACAACCAGCAATGGGTTTCGGCCGCCCCTTATCCTGTCGGTGTGCGCCTCAGTTCGGTCAATGCACGGACCTGGACTGCGCATCAGAAGTCGGCACTGACTTTCCGCGCCGTGGCGGCGCGCTACACGGCCACGACCAAGACTGTGGATCTTGGCACGATCGATCTGGTGAATTGTTCCGATCTCCAGATTCGCGCGGCTGTTGAACTGCCGTCCGGGGACTGCTCGGTGGTGTTCGAGGTTGAGCGTCCCAATGGAACCGTGGTTGAGCTCTTGCCGTTCCAGGTGTTGCAGCTCAACGAGTTTATCACCGAGACGGTGGTGCTGCGGGCAAAGCTGAAGGGGACGGCAAAGCTGTCTCCGATCCTTTACGCGCCTGTCGCCGTCATCTCTGGCGAGATCGCCACGACAGCCACCTATGTGACCCGCGCCTTCGACTTCGGCTCGGACGTTCGCCTGACCTCGTATCTCAAGGCGTTCAGGCCGGCGGGTTCCGGGGTGGCTATCGACTACGATCTGACCGATGCCAACTGGCAGCCGCTGCCGCTCGCCGCGACCGAGGCGCTCGCCTTCAACAACTGGACTGAGCCGAAGCACGAAGAGACCGGGATTACCGGGGCACGGGGGCGCATCAGGCTGACACTGACAGGCGGACCTGGGGCTCGGCCGGTCGTCGGTGACTTCGGAGCGGCGATTTTTTAGGGGCGAGTGATGGCAGACACAACCAACAGGGGCTATCCGAAGCCCGTCAGCACTAATCTCGTTTCGGGTGACGTAGCTCTTCTTCAGGCTGCGCTCGATGCGATCGACGGCGATGTGCATGATCTTTTCACCGCCATGTCCGGCAAAGCGGCAAGTGACCACACGCATTCGATCTCCGGTATTGAGGGGCTGACGTCCGCCCTTGTGGGCAAGGCGTCAACAACCCATTCGCACGCTCTGTCCAGCCTGACGGATGTCTCGGGCGCCGCTGCGGCACCGGCAACGGGTCAGTACGTCCTGGTCAAGGAGGCGATCGGATGGGTGCCGCGCGAGGCAGCGACGCTGATCGGCGAACATAGTCACACGATCTCGGACATCACTGACCTTCCCTTGGTGCTCGCCACCTTCGCCACCCAAACCTACGTGGACGGGCGGATCGCCGCTGTCATCGGCGCCGCTCCCGTGGCGCTTGACACTCTCACGGAACTGGCCGCCGCTCTCGGGGACGACCCCAGTTTCGCCACCACGATAATCGGTCTGATCGGTTCCAAGATCAACAAGGCTGGCGATACCAATGTAGGCCTTCTCGTTTCCATCGCTGGTTTTCGATCCACGGGCGAGTACGGTGTTGATTCCGTCACGAGCGCCAGCGGAAACTATGCGTTTCGCGCCCGCGCCAAGGCCGACGACAGCGTGGCCATCATCCAGTTCACCAACTTCGCTGGGTCGATTCAGTGGGGAACGATCAAGGCCACGAAGGGCGTCGTAAACGTGTCCGCCGCTGTTTTGCAGGAACAGGGGCAGCGCGTTTACTCGCCAAACAACCCGCAACCGGTGCCGGGCTTCGCCGAAGTCGGCAGCTATGTGCTCGCAAAGAACACATCCGGGGTCAACGCCGGACCCGGAGCCTATGTATCGGGAGCGGTTCTTGTTCCCGCGTCAGCTTACGGCGACGTCCTGGGGGGGCCGTTGCCGGGCATCTGGCAGGTAGCGGGCGGCTCTAATTCAAGCGGAAGCGTAGCGGCCAGTGCCGTTAGCGCTTACCGCCGCTACAACTAGGAGGGCAAAGATGGCGATCACGCTTATCGAAGTCGTGTCCGGGACGGCGACTGCCGAGCCAGGGTTGCTCGATCTTGTTCTACGTGTGAGAGACGGTGGAGAGCCGTTTGAGATTCCCTTTGGCTACGCGCCCGACGATCCTTACGGGCTTACGCCGGAAGTGGGGGCGTGGCTGGGCGCTCATCCGGAGTTCTCTCCAGCCCCCTATGAGCCGCCGGCCGTCACCAAGCAGCAGGTCTATGACGAACGGGACCGGCGTCTTGCCAGCGGGTTTTCCTATGACTTCGGCGATGTTCGCGGCGTTCATAAGTTCGGCACGAGCGACGCCGACATGAAGGGCTGGGACCGGGTGACCAAGCTCAAGGACGCCCTGCTCGCCGCCGGGGACACCACGACGACGATCCGCATCGCTACCAAGACCGGCACTGCCGACGTGACCGCGCTGGAGTGGAACGCGATCCTGCTCTATGAGGCGCAGAACTTCGAACAGCCGCTCTGGCAGGCCTCGTTCCTGCTCGAATCGATGGCCCCGATACCCGCCGACTACGCCGACGACAGCAACTGGCCGAGTTAGGGGGCGAGATGAGCATTCAGCTATCGAATGACATTCTGGTCGTGGGTCACGCCCCTTTACAGGGCGCGGATGCATGGGTTGCCACCCAACAGGCGGCGGCGGCGTTTCTTGCAAACAACAGCGGCGCCGATAATCCCCAAACCGTGGCGGAAATGTCATCGCCGCCAACCATCACCATTCCCGATCCGCAATATGGGGCGGTCGACGGAGCTTCTCCCGGTCCTGGCTACGAGGATATGACCGTTGCCTATCGGCACACCGCAGGGACGTTGACGGACGTTGCATTGTGCGAGGGAGGTGGCAGCGCCACGTTCTTTGATGACTATCGCCGCTTTCCTGTGGCGACGCGCGGCGACTCCAACGGCAATGTCACGACAACCGAGGACGCCACGGGCTGGCGCGTGACAACGGTCGCCAATGCGCAGCGGGTTGCATTTCGCGTGCTCAGTTCGAGCAGGAACGACGCCTATCGCTTCATCGTCGATGGGCACTATGTCGATCGCGACCACATGGTTGCCGGCGCGGACGGCGGTCGCGTCTTCATTGTTCTGGATTTTGGCACCAAGGCAGAGCGGACGATCACGATCGAGAGCTATGCGGCCTGGGCCATCGACGGCATCCATGTTGCCGCCGGTGATACGCTGACCAAGCCCGCTACAAAGCAGCTTCGCGGCATTGTGCTGGGTGACAGTTTCACCACCGGCACCGGCGCCACCCATCAGGATGACGGCTATGTCACGGTCGCCAGCGATTATCTCGGTGCCGAATTGTGGGCATCCGGCGTTGGCGGGACAGGCTATGTGAACACGCAGTCCGGAACGCTTTTTGCGCTCCCCACGCGCGTCGCCGCCGATCTCGACCGTTGCATCGCCTTTGGGTCGGTTGATGTCGTTGTCGTTGCCATGGGTATCAATGACCTTGGGATGTCCGGCATTGAGGACGCCGCGATCACGTGCTTCGACATCATCCGCCAGAAATTGCCTGATGCTCTCGTGTTTGTCGTTGGGAGCTGGAATCCGACTGCCCCGTCAACTGATGCTGATTACGCCGCCGCCAAATCGGCCATTCAAGCCGCGATGGGCAGTCGTGCCGGCTTCTGGTTCCTCGATCCGGAAAGCGTTGAATACACCAAAGCCGATGGAACGCATCCCGACAACGCCGGCCACCGGACGCTTGGGGCTTGGTTTGATAGTGCAGTTCGCACTGCGCTGGCAGCTTGACCGATGGGCTGCACCTCCAACGCAACTAGAGAACAATCGAACCCATTACCAGCCTTTTTGCTGGATGAACTCGGCTATGGCCTGCCCCATTTGCTGCAGGGCGGGCTTTCCCAGATGGGTTTTGTCTTCGTCGGGGTTTGCGAGAAGATCATCAGGAGGTTGTGTGCCGGGATGATCGCCAAACACGTCGCGCCAGTCGAGAGTGTTATCCGGCCAGCGAGACTTGAAGTCTTTCGCAATTGCCTTGAGGTCATCTCCTGCCATCGCCGGTATAACGACAGAAAATATATTGATATTTATTTAGTTTTTCTGTGATAAAACAATTTCTAATAATTTTTCAAAATTATTTATGAATTTTTTTAGAAATGTTAATTAATATATCAATTTTATATTTAATAACTGTTTACTAATATAGTTTAGTTAATTGTAAATTTATTTTTATTTATCAACTTTTATTCTGATTAATCAATTTGGCAAATTTATTTTTCTCAAAGACAAATATTATTCGATAATTGGATTTGTCAATGTTTTTATATAAGAATAAACAAATTTATCATAATATAATAATTATGTATCCTTATCTTTATAGAAAACAATATTAATTTATTAAAAAGTTTGGTTCAAACTATTTATTAAAAATTAAATTAATGCATATAATAATAATAAAATTATAAAGAGAAAAAACCCAACATTATTTAATAATTGAAAACTTTCTAAAAAAAAAATAAAATTAAAATATGTCCTGATTAATACATTTTATTCAATTAAATAGTTAAAAAGTATTTTAAATAAAAATTCATAAAAATCTTTAAAAAATAGTTAAACAAAAGTGCGAAATAAATTTTTATGTTTCGAAAAGATTTATCATCTCTACGTAACGCTCCTACTTTCCACGAAGGTACGCACACTAATTGATTCTTGTATTAATTAATTGATTAGATTAAGAGTTTGGAGGAAATAGTCAGTAATTTCAGACATAAAGTATTTTACTTAAGTAGTTTAATTTTTTTTTTAGCATATTAAACAACAGAAGACTTCAAATCAGTATAAATTTTTATTGAGGATGAATTATATTATTTTGTGAAAGGGTGATTTCTAAGAGCAAAGAAGACAATTCCAGAAACAACTTTCTAAACGAAAAAGTGTATTTACGAAAAATTAAGACCGGTAAAAAATTTCTAATTAAACATTGGTGGACATGGACTTTGATGATAATTTCCATTCAAGCTAAACAATGGATGAATCAGTGTTATAATTACTTTAATGTACATATCCATAAAAATCAATTTAATTTCGATGTAATAGAGCATGCAGAACAATAATTAAAAGAAATGAAATAAATAAAAGAGCCCGAGCTTTCTTTCCAGACACTACATGAGCAGAATTAACCTGTGCAACATGTGTATAGTGAAGTTGGATAGGATGATGCTAATTGGAAATATGGTGATTTTTTTTGTCTTCTAAATTATTTTTTTTAGAATTGTAGGATTAAAGATTGCCAGCAGAAGTGGATAAATTTAAACACATTACAACATTTTTTTCAAATAATATTTTCAAGGATATTTAAGGAAAAATCTAGATTACTAATTTTCGTGTATGGTTTTTATATCTTTTGATGATTTCTATTCTTAGTTAATATTTTTCCCATCTGATAGTAATTTTGTCAATCGCATGGAACTCAGATCCGACTATTTTGATATACCTTTGACATTAATTGTTTCCTTGAATCGTTAACAATAATAGCATGAACAATAACTCAAGATTCAGCTCAAAGATGGACGCTTCTTCACGTTTTATTTCAGTACAAGTAAAGTGGAACAGATGTATAAGTATCTATAAGAGAGTTTAAAAGTTCAAGGAAATGATTATTTTGCTATTCGTTACTGCGAGGTGGATAATTCATTGGAAGCAAAACTGAAAGGATGGAAATTGTATTAATCATCGGATTTATCACAAGAAATGCTTAGATAAGGGGGAATAGATATGCAATTATATAAATATGTGGATAATAGTTATGGTGAAATATGCGAGACATACCCGTCCGTGATTATCGTACCTGCTTTGTTGACAAATGATGAAGTAAAACAGTCTGCAGGGTTTAGAACGAAAAATAGAATTCCGACTTTAGTTTTTAATTATTCTACAAGATAAGGGAGTAAAGCAACCCTATGGAGAAGTAGTTAAAATAAAGTAAATTTTAAATCAATTTAATTTAATGTATTCGTAGCCAGGAGTAACGAACCATCGTTCAGCCGCTGATGAAAAAATGCTAATTCTTATTGGTGATCCTACTGGGAAATCTTCTTATGGGGTGATTAAAAAAACAGTTCATGTTTATGATGCTAGGTTTAAAAATTCAATTTTGTTCAAGTATAAAAGGCCATTTGGTGCTGCATCTGGAAACAAATATTTTAAAGGTGCGGGGTATGAAGACTTAAAATTTTATAAAAATTGTTGGTTGACATTTCTAGGAATTGATAATATACATGCTGTCAGAGAGTCATAGAATATGCTAACTTCAGCTTTAAAGTATTATCTTAATTTGATTAATAATTATGAAACAAAAAAGTGAAGATCACTCCAAAACATTTTTCGATGCACTCTAAAAAAGTAAATGGCTGAACTATATATCTTTGATTCTGGAAGGCGCAAAATAAGCATCAATTGAAATGAAAGTTAACTATTTTATATCGTTAATTTAATTTATAATTTGTAGAAAGGAATTTCTGTTTTAATTCATTGTTCTGATGGTTGGGATCGTACAACTTAATTAATTTCTTTAACTTAAATTCTTTTGGATCCATACTTTAGGTACATTTAAATATTACAATTATAATTAAATACAAGAACTATTGAAGGGTTTGAGAAACTGATCACAAAGGATTGGCTACTCTTTGGACATTAATTTGCTTTACGTTCAGGAATTAGTAACTATTAAAATAAAATTATTAAAATTTAAGATGCACATCATAAAAAAAAGGACTAAATTTCGCCAATTTTTATATAATTTTTGGATTGTGTTCATTAATTAATAGACTAATTTTCACTTTCATTTGAATTTAATTTTAAATTCCTTAGGGATATTGCATTTAATTATTATCAAACCTTGTATGGAACATTCTTAAGTAATTCAGAAAAAGTTAATTTGGTTAATAATTACATTTTAAAAAGGATTTAAAACAAAAAAATTTCGAAAAATTAACAATTTCTCTTTGGAGTTATCTAAATAATCAAAAGGAAATGTACTTGAATCCATTCTTTACATAAAAAGGCAATATCCAAGCAAAGGATGTCTATAAATACTATTTAAGTCCAACAACATAATTAAAAAACATAAGGTTATGGAAAGAATATTTCGGATATCATTAGCCTGGAATGATTAGTAAATATGTTAACGCTGCCCCCGAATTTATATTCTTTTAAGAGTTAGATTAAATTAATTTGATATTGATATAACAATAATTTTTAGGGATAATAAAACTTTATTAATGAAAAACTAAATCGAAACTAATAAATCAATTTTTGACTTACTTGGAAAAACAGAAGTTAAAAACAAGAAACTGAAACAAATTATTAATCAATACTAAGAGTTATTATTGAAAGCCAAATAAGGGAAAAATATAACTGAAGCAGATTTGGAGAATCCTAATATGGTCGTTGAAGAAGATGATGAAGATGATGAGTAATTAAGAGCAGAATTAAACGAAAATGTATTTCTTTGAGAAAATGGTAATTCAATAATTTAATTATTTTCAATTATATGCCTCTAAATTCAAACTAAAATTAATTACTTTTTATTTCATTTTCAAATATTATCCATAAGGTCTAGCAAATTATCATCATCATCATCATCACCATCCTTTTTTTAATCTTTTTCGTCATCTAAATTTTATAATAAATACTATTAATAACCCTCAAAATATTCTTTGATTTTAGTTTTCAAATTTGTGGCTTTATTAGGAGAATACTCTTGAAAAAAAAAATAGTTAATAAATTTTAATTGCATGAAGCAGTAGGGGCAATTGAATCAGAATATAAATTCAATGAATCAGCCTTTTTATAGTTCTGACTACTTGAACTTTCAAATCCAAAATCTATTACTATTTCATCATCGTCATCTTCCTTTTAATTCCCTTTGAGGATTGCAGAAAGTTCATTAAGTTCTTTTGCTTCTTTCACAAGCTAGATAGCTTTATTTATACTAAAAAAAACAACTAATTGTGATTAGAGATTGCTTTGTAGTTATGATTGCTTTGCACTAATTCTAGAAAGCGTTTAATTAATATTATTAAAGTCAATATCGTATGATTCTTGAACATTAGTAGAAGGTGATAATCCAGTTTTTATTTTTTTTTTATCATATCTTGAATCCCAGATAAATAAAATTAAATGTACAAATTGAAGCCTAGTTGTGAATAATTTGCAAAGGGATCATAATAAGATATTAATGGCTTAAGAAAAAAATAATAATTATATTATAATAAACATTTTTAATAAATCCTTTTGCAGATTTGATATCAATAATAGACTTTTTCATAAATTTTCCCGTCTAATTATAAAACCTAGAGCATTAATGATCATAATTGAAACAAATACTAAATTATCCCAGGTTCGCCTATTAATGGGCCTGCCTGTCCTGCTGAATTAATTTTTAAGGTTCCATCAGTGTTTTATAACCCTTATTAAAGATAAAATAAATTTTATAAAATACCATCCTACAGAAATACCGAGATTTTGATCATCTTGTCTTAAAGAAAAGATAATAAATTTGATCGAATGTAAATAAAATCTAAAAGTGAGCATTGATTATATTCCTAAGAAATAGAATTAAAAATTAATTATTAAGTATTATACTGAGATAAATCTTTAACGTGCTTTTTCCACAACCTAGACTAATGGAGATTTTTTAAGTAAAACAATAATTTCATTAAGATGATTTAAAGTAATCTTTTTGAAAGGGGTAAATTTAAGAAATAAAATAATAAAAATATACAAGAAAAAGTTCTGTTGGATTAGTGGAAGCAAGTAAAAAGTATTTCAATCCCATCGTCATTAGATCAATTAACTTAAAAGATAGTTTTAAAATAAAAAACATGCAAACTTTCCCCATACTAACTTCATTTAGCTTCATTATTGAACAATGTGCGATTTTGAAAAACATCTATTTGCAAAAAGCCAAACTGACCTTAAAAGTAATTAGTAACTTTGAAAGTTGTTTTACCATTGGAGAGGGATCAAATAATTAATCAAAAAACTCCTCGGTAAAAAGCGATTAAGTGATGTCACTGAGAACTTTCACGCCTTTATCTGAAGCAATATTTTGAGTTTTGAGACGTTAGTCTAGAATGTAGATCATTTCTCCTCCCATATTTATTATTATGAAAGGTGTGCAGTTTTTAAATGCTATTGACATTCTTTTAATTAATAATTAAGAGAAAATAAATGTAAATATTTAATTATTTCTTAGTTTTAAAAATTAAAATTAATAAATTTTTAAAATTAATATAGTAGTAATATTTAATAATTTAATAAAATTTAAAATTTACAATCACAAAAATCAAAAACTAATTTAATGAAAATATTATTACTATTATTAATTTTGAGTTTAGCAATTCTACAAAGTAGTGCCTTAAACATCCAGAAAGCATAAGAACTCAATCCTGACGAAGCTTATTAAGCATATAATGATGAATAAGGTTTTGTCACTTAATAAAAGCTTCATTAAAAATTTGCCTAATAGTCGCCAGGCGAAGGTGAAATTGGTTATACAGAATATTAGCGTGTTGGCTATGGAGTTTATATTTATTTATAAATAATTATATTTAGGAAAAACTATCAAATTCATTTGGCGGTGCAATTTTTGGTGGAATCCTCTTTATTGCCTCATTTGGATTACTTTGGTGGAATGAAAGTTCTAATGTCAAGACTGCCAAGACAATTGCTTTTGGGAAATCAATATGCAAAGAAATTAATAGTGAAACGATTGATATAAAAAACAATGGGCAGTTAGTGCTTGTTACGGGAATGATTCATTCAAATGAAGAAATCTATGAACATGATTTAGGATTCTAATATAGAGGAGCATTACAGTTAAGACGAAAAGTTGAAATGTACTAATTTGTGGAAGAAAAAAAAGAAAGAGTTGTTAAAGATGCAATTGGTGGAGGGGAGGTTCGAAAAATTGATTACATTTATAACAAAAAATGGTCTAGTCAGAAAATATCAAGGTTTTTTATTATATATATACCGTTTTTTAAAAATTTTAAAATTAGCAATAGTTTTAAAAATAAAAGCTACTGTAACCTTAATCACAGTTCCTGGCTCATTGAACCAAAAGAATTTAAGTGCCAAACCTGCTACTTAGGGAATTTCTTAATTTCTGAGCATTAAATTAACCAATTAACCCATGAGACAGTGGACCTTGCCTTTTTGAATGAATACTCAATAAACTAAAATTTAGTCCGAAATCCTTCATGGGCAAGCTTCTACTAATAGCATTCTTAATTTTTTCCTTTTATTAAAAAAATTGGGAATTATATTTATTTTAGATAGATAGAAATCTAGGATAGCATCGGGGATTTAAGGATCTTTTATGATTAGGTTTTCAAATTTATTTTAAAGAATTTAATTTTAGGTGAAATTTTAATCAATGTCAATTGTTGGGTAACAAAAAAATAATTTAATAATTCCTTACTGTCTAGAAGAAACAGAATCACAAATAGAATGGGTCTTTTCCAAACTTATTTCGAAGAACCAAGCCTTTTCTGAGCAAGCATAATCCAATAAAATCAAAACATGGGTTTTACGTTTTCTTGGATGGCTGATCATGTTTATTTCGTTTTTGCTTATTTTGAATCCCATTGCAGAAATTTTAGGATTTATTTCATTTTTAGGGGCTATTGCAAGTACTGGAATTACTCTGTTTTCATTTTTGCTTTCAGTACTGTTATCAAGTGGAGTTATTTTAATCGCTATTATAGTTAATCGTCCACTCTATTTGATTGCTTTTATTGGATTAATACTTATTATCTTTGTTTATTTTAAAAATTGAAAAAAAGAAAGGATATTTTTAAAATAAAAAATTTAATAAAATAATTCTTTAATTAATTCAAAGATTAATTTAATTTTATTTCTTTTCTATCAACCTCCGCAATAAATATTCATTCGAAATTTTTTCATTGAGTGATTATTTCAAAGATTTAAGTTTTACAATATTTAAATGCTTAACGTTTGTTTTATTTATTTTTTTGGCCATTGAAATACGATAATTTTCTTTATTAGTATTCGAAGATAAAATAAATTATTTCTTTAATTTGTTTTGTTCTTCATTTTTGTTTAGCAAAGTAAAAGTTTCTTTGAGTTAATTCATTTTTTATAATTTATTCTGCATTAGTTTGCTTCCGGAAAATAGAGAACCTTCCTCACTTTTACAACTCATTGTTGTCTATAATACGGGCTTCTTATCTTGTTCAGATATTATATTATGACATTCTGTTTTCCAGAACCATTCAGGATCATAATATTTAGATAATTAAACCATTGATTTTAAATTTTTTCCAAGACTTATTGTTTCATTTTCTTTGATATTTGTCATAGAATTATAATTATTTGCTAATGCATAGGATTTTATTATTTTTTGAACAGTGTCATTACGCAGTTTTTCTTTCTCTACTTATTTGAGTTATTAAAAGTAATAATTTTTTCAAGGGCCATTTTTTATTAATTAAATATCAATATTTGACATTTAATTTTATTTATTTCTTAATTGATAAGAATGCAACTTACAATAATTTATTTTGCTTTTTTAGTGGAGAGGCTTAATTTATAAAATATTTGAAGAAGCAGAAGCAATTTCATTATTGATATTATTTCAACCTTATTCGACATTCAATAATTTTTTTAAATTTGGATTAGAAAGTTTATATCTTTTATCGTAAAGATATTACAATGTTTTAGGCGCAGTATCATTTCTAGATGATTAGCAATGGGTTTGTTTTAATTTATTTTAACAATTTGTATCAGATTCTGATAGATCTTATGATGGTTTTTCGTGATATAAAAATTAATCAAGATAGATTTTTGATTATAATTTGAATGGATCTTTTACCATATAATTCTTTTTGCGTGAGGATTACTCTGAATAAATATTGTTTTAATGTTTTAGCAAAAAATAGTTTTCTAAGAAAAAACTACATAATTTTAGAAAAAAAATCAAACTATTATCCATTTTTAGCGTTTTATTTCTGAAATTTAATATTATAATGAAATTTTAATGTATATTAATACAATTTGGTTATTATTAATAATAATAATTTTTATGGAATCAAATACATTATAAAAAGAAATAGATTTATTTCAATAAATTAAATTAAATTAGGCAGATTTCCTTGGAAAAGGAACAAATGGTTTTGTGTACAAATTTATAATATAAGGGAAATCAATAGCAGTAAAATGCTTTAAAAATAAAAATAAAGCAGAAAAAGAAAAAGAAATTCTAGAAAAAATAGAAAATTAGCTAAAAGATCATCAATGCTCAAGAATTGTCGAATATTTTGGAATGAAAGAGTAGCAAATTACTGTAAACGATTAAACATTTCAATACGCAATTTTTATGGAATTTTGCCAAACTAATTTAGAAGATTAAATGAATAACGATAACTTTCAATGTGATCTTCAAGAAATACTAAATTTTTTAGGGTAGGTGTGCATAGGGTTGGTTTGCTTGCATTCTACTGGGTGTTTTCATAGAGATTTGAAACCAGCAAATATATATATGAATAAAATTAATAATTAATGATAGTACTATTTAGGAGACTTTGGAGAAAGCAAAACTGATATTAAATTGATTATTGATTAAACTTTGACCTTGGTAGGAACGCCAGCTTATTTCCCGCCAGAAATGAAAGATATTTTAAAAAATTTTAAAATGTTTGGAAAGTA
This sequence comes from Devosiaceae bacterium, assembly GCA_963676075.2. Lineage (GTDB taxonomy): Bacteria > Pseudomonadota > Alphaproteobacteria > Rhizobiales > Devosiaceae > JAHJQZ01. The sequence continues at coordinate 103,591 of CAXXNZ010000025.1, read as the reverse complement.
CAATCCAATGAAAGCAGATATTTATGGTTTAGGAATTATAGTATTAGAGATGCTTAAACTAAATCCAAAAGCTAAATTACAAAGAAATTTTGATAATGAAGAAAGATTTTAAAAGGAATTTGAATCAATTAAACAACTGTTGTTGCAAAAATTGGAATTTTATATAAATAAGCAGGAATTAACCAGAATAATTATTGAAATGGTAAATTTTAACTCTAAACTTCGGGTATCAACTTTAGATCTGTTTTTATCTTTAATTGATTTAAAAATAATAACTAAATAAAATATAGGAGTTATAGAGATTGATACAATAATTAATGAACTGATAAATAAAATAGAAAATCCTCCTGATATTGAGACTTAAAAAAAAAATTGAAATTCAGCAATAATTCTTTCAGAAAAACCACAAACAGAAATACTATAGTATTTTCTTGCACCTTATATACAAAAAACTATTGAGTACAAATAATTATTTTACTCTAAAATTCTTGTAAATCCAATCCATTAGCATATTTTAAAAAAATGATTATTTGAGTAATAATAAAATATTTCGTTTAATTTACTTTACCGTGAATTAAACAATTAAAAATTTTGAGGATTTGGTGATTATTGTAATTATAATCATAACGAATTTCATAAATGTTGTGATAACAAAGGATCTACACTCATAATTATGAAAAGCTTTAATGAACCAAATAATATATTTGGCGGTCTGGCTATTCCTTCATGAAATTCTGCATAGTCTTTTCCAAAGGATCCAGAAAATTAATCTAGTTTAATTTTCAAAATTTCGTTGTACTAAAATCGAATTTATTTAGCTATATGGAAATGCTGTGACAAAAATTATGCAATTAATTGTGATAAAAATATGGGACCATGCTTTGGAATATAAGAAAAGGGAGGAATAGGAACATTCGCATTGAAAGGTAAGACACCTTCAAAAGATTAATTCTATTCTTTTTTGCCTGAGAATGGTCTTTACAAAAATAACAAATTTCCTTTCTATTTTGAAAGCGAAGATATAGAACAGATGAATCCATTAACATTTTAAACACCAATAGAGATAAATTAAATAATGAACAAATATAAATTAATAAAATTTAAATTAAGTGATATTGAAGTGTTTTCTTTTAAATAATAACTTTGATAAAAAACAAATATATAAGATTTAAAATTGCAAATTATTCAAATACTGAGAAAAATATATAAATTATTAAAAAAAAATAAAATGAATTCTGAATCTGACTATGTCATAGGGATAGATATCGGAACATAGTACTCTCGTGTTGCTTATTGGGATGTATAAAAAATGGATGTTGTATTTATTCCAAATGAATAGGGGAGTTTATGAACGCCATCATGTGCTGCTTTTACTGCTGATGAATATTTGATTGGAGAAGAAGCAGTTGAATAATCTTTGATTAATTTGTCGAACACAATTTACAATTGCAAAAGAATTCTTGGATGCAAAACTGTAGTAAACAAAAGTCCAGTCTAAATTTCATTGAATCAGAACAATCATTGCTTAATTGTTAAAAATTTTTAAGATATCCAAAGGGCTTTTTATGTTGAAGAAATTTATGCAATGCTTCTGTAAAAATTAAAAAGAAATGCTGAAAAGTTTTTAGCATAAAGAATTACAAAAGCAATTATAACAGTACCTGTCAGCTTTAATTTAATACAAAGAGAAGCAGTTAAGCAAGCTGGTTAAATGGTAGGATTAACCTTACGCATTCTTACAGAATCAACAGCAGTCGTGCTTCCTTATTTATATTTAAAAGAAATAAGAGAAAGAGAAGAAACAAAAGAAATAATTAGTTATATGTTGATTTGCAATTTTGGTGCTGGGTTTATAGATATCTCATTATTGGTATTGAATCTCTAAGATCATATGTTTAAAATGGTTAGTTCCAAAGGGGACAGATTTGGTGGAGAAGAATTCGATTAAAAAATAGTAGAGCATTGTGTCAAAGAATTTGAAGAAAAAAACGGAATTAATTTACAAAATAATTTTGAAGCAATCCATAGATTGAAAATAGAATGCGAAAAAGCAAAAATAATTCTATCTCAAGAGCGTAATGTTGAAATAAAAGTTTTAAAAATTGTGAATAATATTGACTATACCACTAATTTATCTCGCCATTAGTTTAATGTATTATGCTATCCTTATTTTAACTAATGCCTAAATCTCATAGATAATTTATTAAATGAGTATTCAATATCAAAAGAATAAATCGAAGATATTGTATTAATGGGAGGTGGTGCTTCAATCCCAAAGCTTAATTCATTAATTACAAAGTATTTCAATGGAAAAGTGTAAAATTCAGTGATTAATTAAAACTGTGCAGTTATGGGTGCTGCAATTTAAGCTCCATTTTTTTATGCCGAATTTTCTTTTTTTTAAAATAACTTTTATCTTGAGGGGACTCCAAACAAAGTTTGAATCAAAGTAGAAGATGGAGAATAATTATAAAGTGTCTATAAACATGAAATAATTCCTCTTCGAAAAAATTGAATCATTTAAACAGAAAAGGATAATTAAACAGAATTAAATATTAAGTTTTTTGAAGGGTCCAGTTATAATATGTAGGATAATATTTTCCTAAATGAAATGATAATTAAAGGTATACCGCCCAATGAAAAAGGGAATTAAGAAATAGAGTTGCAGATTGAGATTGATTAAAATAATAGTTGCGCCTTCAAATCAATTATTCGAGAAACATTGAATTATTAAACTTTGAAGGTTGTTAATAATGATTTAAGTGAACAAATTATAGAAGAATGCAAGCTATTTCAAGATACACTTGGTTCTTAGCTTGTAGTAAATTAGAAATTGCTTCTTCGATACTATTGTATTTACATGACTAATAGGCTCAAGCAAATTTCTTCCGAAAAATTATCAGAATCAAACAAATCGAAGATAAATGAAGTAATTTAGGAAGTTTATATATGGTTACAAAATATTGTATCCTTGGATGACGTTGAACAAGCAACAAGACTATTAGTTTAAAACTTTACGAAAGTTGAGCAAAAATATAAATGATAATAATATATTATATATATAATTTTAGTTATTTTAAAATTTTTGTTTAATTTATTATTTGATTAATTCATTCATTTAATGAGGCTCCTTTATATTTGAAATTATACTTTGAACAAAACTAAGCGTCAGGCAATGATTCCAATAACTTAACAACATTTGATTCTAACAGTCCAAATCTTTCTGTGCCACTAATAGTGACTTTTTCTTTTTTTACATCCTACAATTCATTGACTCGACTGGAAATATAATGCCAACATCCTGAACTAGATTCCCTAACAATGGGATGATCTGGGTCTTCTGAGGAAGTTACTCTGTACATTGGTTTACTGTCTTAACCTTCAAGTATTTCACTAAATCAAATAATAATAATATGTATAATATTGTAACCAAGTGTACTCACACCTTATTCCTTTTGTAAACATACTCGGATGAATTCTAATAGTTTTGAATCCTATTGGAAACAAATTATGTTCTGAATGATAGGCAGGTTAAGTATTAATTATCCCAATATTAAGCAATGTCAAACTGTTATTAACTTATTAAGGCAGAATCACATTATTTGTTTCATCGCGCTTGAGTGAAAACTTGCGTTTTTTTAGATGATTCTCTTTATAGCTTGGCTAATGATTAGATTTCTTTTTTTTTGAGCCTAAAAAAAGTAATCAAATTTTTTTTGCAAACCAATTTTTTCTTCGAATTTCTTAAAGAAATTCTTAAGATACAAGATTCTATCCATTATCATTTTCTAACTAATTTCTGACTTTTTAAATCCATAATGCTCTGACGATTTCAATTACTCTAAACAATGCAACCCATACTCGGACACACAAAATAACAATGCCCTTTGAAATAATTCAAATGATAAACACAAAAAATTACAAATCCTAAGTTTCACTATCATATTCCTAGCTAATAAACCCCAATTCCCCAGGTTTCAGTTTACTAGTTTCATCTTTCAATTTGTCCAACGCTTTAAGAAATAGTTTATTATTTTTGAATAAAATTTTTTTTCGAATTACATGGAATAAACTAAGATTTGAATGGAATTCATTTGCTTCTTCATATGTAATTTTGAGTTCTGATTTTTATTTATCTTTATCAGCTTATTCTGATTGATCTTTACTTGGTTCTTTGATTTCTTTCAGATCCTTTATGCTTGGCTTTGTAAATGCTTTTTCATCATGAAATAATATATTATTGCACTATTCTCGAAATTTATTTACCATACGTTCAAACTATGTTGTATTTTTACCAAAATCTTTTTAGTTCAAATTTTATTCCTTCATAAATCGAGTCTTCAAATCAGACCAATTAGGTTTCCCTTCTTCATTAATAGGAATTCCATAGAATTTCACAAAATTAAAGATTTTATTACGTTCATCTTGAGACCATCTTTTATATTTATTAAAATCCACAAATTTAGTACATTTTTAGCTCTTCATCAGTTTTTGAATTACTAAAATTGATTTCTCCACTGTCAGTTTCATATCGCATAATAATTTAGATTAATCTTTTAAGTCGTCTTGTTATATTATCCGCTGATGGAAATTCATTTGAAAAATTATCAATTTCTTATATTTAATTTTTGATAAGAAAAAAAAATGATTATAAAACTTTTCTCGAGTTCATGAAAACATAATAACTTAGAACTCTTCATTTAATTATAATTAGCATATCCATACTTGAAAATTCCTCTCAAAAGATCAATATCATGTTTTTTTGTCCACCATGAGGATGGGGTTTGCCCTAGTAACAATTCTGTTGGCAAAAAGTTAAGCATGTTGTTCCATTAAACTTAATATTTTAGTTTAATTTAAAAAACTACTTTTTTAAGATATTTTTAACTGCTCTTCTTTAAATTTTTTTATGAAGACCTTAATTCTATGAAGCAACTGCAATCTCTTCCCCCATTGGATCGCCCGTGAAGGCTGTTATGAAAAATCCCATTCCACTTTATTTAGATAACATTAAAGAAATTTTACTAAAGTTTGGTAATAAATACGGGACTTCCTTTCTCTCATCTAATAGATTTTCTAAAAACTGTTTAAGTTATTATTATTCATAATTAAGATTATCAACTGAAATAAATAATTGAATTAAAAATATAACTTATGCTATTAATTAGAGCATTCGCAAACGCTATTAACTCCACTTTTGGTTTTTCAGCAAGTTTGCCACCTAACTATTTCGAAGCTTTTTAAATTTATTTCCATCTTCCATATCCATACCTTAAATACTTAAAATTTGTTCAAGATAAATGTACAATAATAAAAATTTTTTTAATTATTCTCTTTCATCTTAAGTCCATTTCTTCGCTAATTCAGTATCAGGTGACTATCTTATTCTTTTCCCTTTTTATAAAAATATTCATTATAATTATTATTTTTTACCCTATTTAATTGGGTTAAAAATAGATATTATTTTATTGGTTGAACTAGTAGTTTTATTTGGTGTAACCTCTTTTGTAAGATTAGGAAATAAGAAATAAAATATATGTGGGATTTCGCACCCAGAACAAGGAATATAGATTTTTTATAAGTTAGATAATTCTATTAATTCTGATTCTAATTAATCTATTAGTTTATTATATATTTAAAACCATGTTTTTGAAGTAAATTATTAGAAAACGACAAACTCATATTCAAAAAGTCATCATAATTGTAAGGTTCTGGTAAATAATTGCATTCTTTATCATCAACAAACATTTTAGTTAATGGTATTAAACAAAATTTTTCAGTCTTGGAATTATATCCAATATATCCCACTAATTTATAAGAGTTTACATTGGGTGTACTTAGAGAAACCATTAATTTTATAGATAGATAATTTTACATAAATTTGCATTTTCCAAGTGAAATCATATTTTTCTAAAACTCATCAATAACATTAATATTATTCTCTTGTGTTTTACTTTTTAAAACTAATAATGAAGGGAGCATTCTGATAAATGTTGTATTATTATTAATTCCTTGTAATTTTAAATAAGCTAATTTTTCTTCCATTTAGTAAACTAATTTTTTTTTTACAATTGGATTTAATTTATTTTTATAATTAAATTAAAATTACTAAATTTACAAAATATTAAAATAGCAGAAAGTTGACTATGAGTTTATTTGTATAAAAATATAATCAAATACTATTATTATTATTTTTTTCGGTTTAGAATTTGAAGTTGTTTTTTCATATTAAAATGTTTTATAAAATTGTAAACAAATTATTGAACTTATTTTCAGTTTTTATAAAATATTTCTACTCAATAAATTTCACTGAGCAAATCAATAAGCTCATTCGCATCCCCTGAAATAATTTTCAACAAAAAAAAAATAAAAATTTTAACAATCCTCATAGCTTCCATCAGGCAAATATCGTCTCACAATGAAAGGAATTTTCTTTTCAGTCAATTCTTTTTCTGCAATTTAAATTGGATCATAATCATCTAATTTGATAAAGCTTAATTTTATTTATTGATTTTTACCTTTTCCAAACTATACCATAATTGGGGCATTTTTGCTGATTTAAAGAGCACGTGTTCCAATAATTCTTGCTTTCTCATACTTTGTCATAAATTTTGGAGTAATTCTTTCAACTGCTTTCTTTTTTTACATATCTGCCTTTTTTTCTATTACATCAAATTTTTCTTCTTGTCCTCTTTCTTATTCTTCTTCACCTCCTTGTCCTTCTTCAATAACTAAATAAAGTTGTTTAAAAAAAAAGTATTTATTAACATTCGTCATCTTCTTCTTAATCTAGAATATCATTTTCTTCATCATAGCGCTACATATGCTAACCTCTTTCTTCACCAAAGTCTTCTTCCATTATTATATTTTAAATTTTTAAATAGAGAATTTATTGGATTGTGGTATATAATTTATAAACTTTGATCAAATTTAACTTTTTGCAATTGAAAATTATTTTAATTTATTTAAAATGCGTAAACAAAACAGATTTAAAATTTAAGTAATTAAATATATTTTTGGCAAAATTATGATTTTTAATCAACCGTAGAATGTTAAATTAATTTTATCGCTAACAATTCTTTTCTTGTTATTTTTTTATTTATATATATATTTAATATAGTATTTGTTAAAGCACGTGCAACTCTATATTAAAAATAAATTATTAAAATTCAATAATCTATAATAAAAATTTAAAATTAAAGATTGCATTTAAGTAAAAAAATGAGTTCACGTGATGCAGCAAAAGAAGCAATTAAAAAGCGCAGTCTTGGAAAATCAAGTTATTCATTTAGTTTTCTTTGATTAATAATTATTAAGGTTTGGGCAAATCAACAAGTTCCAGTGGTCATTCAGGCACAGGAGAACTTCGTTTATTTTCAGATGATGCACCTGGTTTAAAGATTTCCCCTTAAACTGTATTGATAATAAGTTTGGTCTATGTTGGAATTGTTGTATTATTGCATATCTGGGCAAAAATTAGACAGGATAAACCAGTGGCAGCGGAAGAGTTATGAGAATGAGAAAACTTTTGAGAAATTTATGATTATTTTTGTTTTAAATCTTTTATGGAAATATAAAATCCCATTTGTTTGTTTTAAAAAAGAATAATGGAAATAAATTGAGTAATCATTATAAATAGATGAAAATTTAATATTGAGTAAAGCTTTTTTATGTCATAAAACAGTTGCTTAATTCCGAATAGTCTTCATAATTTTTGCTTCCTAGAAAAACAGATATTACACAACAAAAAATTACCATTGCATAGACAATATCATCATCAAAATGTACAATTTTTCTTTTTTCTTAAACTAATTTTTGTAATTTTTCTTCTAATTCCTCAGAAATTATTGATTTTGTTTTAATTTTCGCAGCTTTTTTATTTTTAATCTAGGTTTAAAGTTCTTAATTCTATTTTACTGTTGAAGCTTCTAGTTATACCCTTTTAAAATTTTAATTTTTATAAAGCAATTATAGAACGATAAAGGAATTGAATTCTATTTATTTGAAGATGAATATAATAATGACTTATTTATTTCTTAATTTTTCTCTTATTATGCCCATAATGGATAAATATTATTAATATCAACTTAAGAAACCACATTCTCAATACCTTCATTTTCACTTTCTTCTTCTGTACAGCACATCAATAGCAACAATGCAATCTCTAACTTTAATTTGGATTTATTCTCCAGAATAGCTTTTATAATGTTATCAATTGGAATTTCTGCATTATGTGGCAATCCTACAACTTCAAAAGCTTGTTTTGTTAGAACATCTGACATCATGTCAATGTATTCTTAGTTTTCAGTGCGAATCACACGGCATAATGATTACTAACAGACTTGATAAATCTCTGACCATGTCAATGTCCCATTGGAATTTTGGCCAATTAACTATAATGAATATATATTAAAGTAGTTTTGTTACTTAGAAAAATAATTTTAAACGATCTTCTAGTTTCCGAGAGCGAACAGCATTGACAATATTTAGAAACTGTAACCATTACATTTTTTCAATAGCTTCTGTCTTGAACATTGTCTACATAAAGAGTTTACTAGAACTTGCAAATTTCTCCACCATCCCAATTCTAAATGTGTCCATATCAATTCCATCCTAAACCACTAAAAACACATAATTTAAAAATCTTTATTTACTAAAATCTTTTGTATTTACTGTCTAGGCATTGAGTTGTATTAAAGATTTATATTTGGCATAAAATATATGGAGGTCCTTTCGACTAAATGTATATTTTTATTCTAAATTAGGAATATTTAGTTCACACAATGATGGATATTTGCTTTCAATCTAATCATAATTTTTAAAGAAACTAAATTACTTTGTCTTTAATTTTATTATTAGCATTCCCTAATATCTGAGCATTTTTTTTAATAAAATTCTTTTTCTCAATTTACTTATCACCAAAATTTAACTTTTCTTAATTCAATTACATTTTTCTAAAATGCAAAAATTTATCATTATCCTAAATTTATGTATTTAATAATCCTGCAATTTCTCCTTTAAATTACGCAGATACATCATCTTCGTTTTAATAAAAATTTTTTATCTTGTCATCCATTTTTAATATTCTTTCATAAGTTTTTTTATTTTTATTAACTGTTTTTACAGAACATAATACCTTATCTAAACAATTCATTTAAGAGTAATTAGAGAAATAAAAAACCCACAAGTCTTGAATACTAATTTTCTTACATTTATTATTCCCAATTAACTAACGGAACATAATTCAGTTTCTCATAATCTTCTTCAATTTAATTACAACCACCACAGATCTATTCATAAAATTTAGAAAAAATCGCAAAATTAAGTTTTGTAAGTTCACTTAATCCAACACTAAAAATCTCACAGAGTTCATCCTTATTACATGCCTCAATAATCTTTTTAACCACTTATTAATCCGTAAGAATTTAATTAATTTCAAAATATTATGTTCTTGAGTTAATTAAATATAAAAAGCAATTAAAGTGTTCCGTTCTGAGCAGAGGTAATTAATGGAACATAGTAAAATTTTACCAAAATTCGCATTTTTCCATTGTATCTAATTCAGATTCTTAATAAACAAACTAAAATTATACTCACAAGGAGAATGGAGCAGATATCAGGGACTTCACACAAACAATCGATTGCAACACCATTAATCAAAAACACTGATGTCAATGGTTAAGTCAAATTAAATTTTTTTTTAGCAAGTAATAAAAAATTGGTCATTTCTGTTCTTAATGAATCTTAGTCAGAAATTATTCCCTAATAAATTTGATTGATTAAATAGTAAAAAACGTATTTCGGGATATCAATTGATGCCATTTTCAAACCAGAATAAAAATTAAATTCACTGTGAATTATTACAACTTCTCTGTAGCATATCACCTAGTTCAGTTTGACTTTAATTCTTTCATTTTCTCGTTCAACCTCCCTTTTTTAAATTTCTTTTAATTTTTATTCATTTACTATCAAAGCTCTCTTTTACAACACCTTTTCAGAAATTGAATTTCTCAATTTACAATTATTTTCTTCAATTTCTTTAGTTGATCTGCGAGTCCAAGGATCTTTTGATTTAGCACTCATTTTAAAATTAATTGGTCGCAAGACAATCTTTTTCCTATTCTTTCCAGATTCACAGAATTCTTCCCAATCATTTACTTAATTTTTTTCTAAAATATGTCTTCTTTCTAAAGTTTTGGATCTTTATAATTTTGGCCCAGCTTATTATTATTTATTTACACACTTTAATAATTCTCTTGTGCTTCGTAATAGCCGACATTTTTTATTTTCAAAATTTTATTCATCTTTTTATAATAATGATATTTTATGGCTTGAATTTGGCATTAAAAAGTCTGGCTTCACTAAACTTTCATCCTCAATAGTATCCTCAATTTATGAGATTTAAGATAAATCCATTGTAGGTTCTTAGCCAATTTTTGGTAACTTTTTTCCAAAAAATTATGGGAAAATTGTTTATTTTTAACTATTATGAACTTATTATCTTGAACTATTATGAACTTACGATTAACTTAATTCATCTAATATATTCTTTTTATTTTATCTTTCATTCATTGAAACTTAACTTAACTTTGATAAATTCTATATAGAATTCAAGAATTTTGAGGAATTCGAAGCATACCGTTATCCTTTTCCTTTCATTGAAGTAAAATCAAGACTCTTGTACCTATTATTAACCAATGGAACGTTTTTAGTCAAATCCAGTTATTAAGAAATATTTTTTTATGAATCGTTCTAGTTGTGTGTTTTTATTGGACTAATGCTACTAAATAAATGTTAGCAATGCTCATAAATTTTAGTTGATTATTAGCTTTTATTAATAGAATCAAATACATTAAAAGATAAAAGCTTTTTAATTTCTCGTTTAGTTTGAACTCGTTTTGATCTATATTCATTAATTTAAGAGTTTAAACTATCAAAAAATTCTTATTTATTTAATTCTTCAACAGCAGTTCTGATTTCTTATGAATTTTATCTTGCAAGCAATATACTTTTACTTGGCTTATCTATGCTAGGGGGGATAAGTGTATTATTGTTTGTGTCTGGGCTTTTGTCTAGCTAATAACTTTGTTCTGAAGGAAAATCTAAATCATTGTTTTCTGCTTCTAAAATTTTGATTTGCATTTAATGATAGCCTTTATAAAATTATTAATAAAACTACTTAAAAAAATTATAATCCAGAGATTGATTTTTATATTTTACTTCTTTTTAAATAATAATTGAATTAAAATTAAAATTATTTAGTTTTTGATTAATTTAAAAAATTATATAATTATTGACTTAAAACTAATTTTATTTTGTGTCATTTTAAAAATTGTCCTAACCATTCAAATGCTTCAAAATATCTTTAACAAAAAATTTGTTATTGATTTATAGTTACCCTTATTTTTTGGAAATTGAACACATAAAACATTTTATCGGCTTGTCGTTAATTTCTTAATACTCACAACTTTTTTCATATTCTATTGTATTTAATCCCATCTATAAACAAAATTCTTCTTCAGGTAATGCTCGTTTTTTATCAATTTTATTCCCTAAATCGTAATTTAATAATGCTCTTTAAGTACCTAAAACCACAATAGGAACACTTCTAAGACTTGGACAAGAATAAACTTATTCTAGTTCATTTTTACTCTCCGACAAACGTTTTATGTCAGCCGCATCAACTAAATAAATTATTCCATCAATATTTGGAAAATAATTTTTCCAAGTTTTTCTAGCAGCCACATGTCTATTTGTATTTAAAACAATTTAAAGTTTACCCTCCTATATCAAATGCTTTTAACTTAATATTTCCAATCTAAAGCTCTTCATTATTAGCAAACATTGTTGGATCATGCTACGACATCTATAAACATTACATATTAATTACTACAATTGATTACTTTATCGTCTTTTAATCGTTTTAATAAAGTTGTTTTGCCAGCATTATCAAGGCCAAGGAATATAATCTTGCCATGCTTTTTGAAAAAGCCTATGGAAGTAAGAAAGTTTTTAAAAAAATGAACTAAAAACATTATTTAAGCTTAAATTAATAGTTTAGAATTAAGATAAAAAATTGCAGTTAAATTAAAAATATAATCTTGCACACATGTAAATTTTTTATAAAAAATTTTATAAATTTGAACAAGTATAAACTTATTATAATTTTTTTATAAATTATTTTAAAATTAACAAATATTAATTTGCTTTATTAAATTCAAAATTAATAATATTTTATATTTTTAAATGTTTAAAAAATGAAAATAAACATTAATTATTATTTAGCAAAAAAACTTTTAATACAAATTTAATATAGTTATTCTAATTTGTAAGCATTATTTAGTTTAATAAATTTCGATACTCAACAACATTCCTTTTTATTTTATTTTCTTTATTATTAATTCACTTTTTTCGTCTCTAACACAATCTTTTCTACAAAAAGTTTACTTTCTTATCAATTAATACCTTCTTTTTGAAAGTCGATTTCATCTTGATCTAATATTTTTTCTTTTATTTATTTTGTTAATTGCTCAAATGCTTTCTCCACATTATCGCCACTCTTTGCACTAGTTTCTATAAATAGCATATTAAATTTTTAAGCTAGTTATTGTCCTTCATCAGTAGATACTTATCTTTGCTTTAAAAATATAATTTAAAAATATTTTCAACTTCTTATAAATCTAGTTTACAAGCAACTAAAATTAATGAAATATTATCTTATGTATGTTGGCGAATTTAATTAACCCAATTCTCAATATTATCAAAAGATTTTCTCTCAATAATCGAATATCTAAATTCATTAAAATTAATAACAAAAATACGCAAGTGCAATTCCCATTGCTCCTTTATAATAAGTCTATGTAATTGTTCGAAAACGTTCTTATCCTGCAGTATCCCATAACTATAATTTTATTTTTTTTTTATCAATTTCAATCATTTTTAATTTAAAGTCAATCCCTTCAAAATTAAAGTATTTCATACAAAAAAAATAATACCAATTGTTGGCATATGATTTGTTAAAAATTTATTATCACACATCCTGTATAATAAATTTGTTTTCCCTTAAAAAATTATTATTAATGAAAATTATTATTTTAAACCAACTCCTTAATCTCCTACAATAAATTATTTCTATTAAAAATGAAAGAACCTAAAACTAAAATCTTAACAATACAATCATAAGCTCCTTATTTTTCCATTTCTTTTTTTTATGTTGAATACAATTTTGTTTCAATATTTTTAGTATTTATTTATCTTTAATATTGTGATTTTTCAAAAAAAAAAATAAAAATTGCAACAAAAACATTAAAAAGAAATTCATATCTTTATTTAAAATTAATAAAATAATATAGGAAAATGGTTGAACCTAATAAAGAAAAATCGTAAGAATAGTAATAAGAAAATGCAACTGAGGCTCCTTTTGAATTAGAAAAGTGGAAATGCGATTTAGAATTATCAGAAAAGAAAGAAAAGAAACTTGATTTATTAAAAGTATCCTTTGGCAAAGTAAATAATTAAAACATTGAATTATTCAAACTTCTTAACACCATTGTTATCCCAGTACAATACAGCTAAAGTTTCTATTTTCAAACTTATTTGCTTTACACAAAATACACTCGATTAGGTAAATTTTCCCTTTTTTTAGTAATTTATTTAAATTAGCTTATTTTAATGATGTTATGGTTGGTGCTTTGGCTGCTCGTTAAGAAGCGCGTAAATTAAAATAAAGTGAAGAAGACAAACAAGCCAATATATAAAATGAAGAATAATCTTTATATATTTTAACACTTGGTGTTCTGAAACCTTATAGGAGATATAGAATTGCTAGCTAATTGCTTGAAAATTTGGAAAGAAAAGCAAAAAAAGATAAAGAAGTTAAAAGTCTGTATTTGCATGTCTGGTCTATTAATGAAGGTTTAGAAAACAATCTTTATGATAAATTTTTTAGCTGGAATCAGATTTTACGAGAAACATGGATTTAAAGTTGATGAAAGACTTGAAAATTATTATAATGATATTGAACCAAGAGATGCTTTAGTGCTTGTAAAGTCTATTTAATGATAATCAAAAAAACAATCCAAATTTAAAATCAATTTATTTTCTAAAGCACTTTGATGATTCAGAATTTTAATTTATTTTAAAAATTTTACATTTTTATAAAATTATAATTAAATTTTTTTTTCAAATTATAATTTAAGTTTTTTAAAAAATAATTAAAATGATTGAATTAGAAATAGATAATGGACCAAAAAATGAATAGATAATTGAATATTGCTATAAGTTAATTAAAAAAGCTCTAGGTGATATTTATTTTTCTCAGCCAATAAAAGCAAAGAACGAGATATAAGAACCAAAGTGTTTTAAAGAAATGTAACTTTATGAAGAATTTTTATAAAAAATAATAATAAAACTAAAAACATTTATCACTTAATAATCATAAATTTAAACAATTGAAATTGAAACGGAACAATAAAATATAAAAGTAAAATCAGTGTATTATTACTAATTAGTATTTTTAATTTCAATTATGCAAAATAATAAATGTAAAGAAAGCAAAGTAATTGCATAATATTTATAAAATATAAACTAACTGCTTTAGTAATTAGGATTAAATTTAATAAAAAGCTTTGAAACTATTTTAGATGAGTTTATAAATATGAATTTTGTGTAAATAAAAAAACTGAAATTAATAGAAAATTTGATGGAAAATGTTATTAATAATAAACAATATTTTTAAAATAATCTTCAAAACTTATAAAATTTAACATAATTATCAGTGAAAAGAACTTTTATTGAAAATGGGACTAATTTGTAATAATTAATACAAAAATTGTAAGAATTTCCAAATCTATAAGATTTAGTCTTTGCTCATCCATCTTGTTTTACTATTTTATTGTAATTCATATCTTCATTAAGCAACTTAAAAAGAATTAAAATCATACTGAATTAATATTTCTTAACGAACAAAGATTTAGCACTTTTGATGGAGTCTCTTTCAAACAGAAAAATAGAGTTACTGCATCTTGATCTTGCTGAAAATGATATAAATGATGAAGGTGTATAAACACTATGTACAACAATTGAATAGTTTGCAGATCTGGAGAATTTAGAATTAATTCTTAAAGGAAATACATATAATAATTTCGTTTTAGATTTCTCAAAATTACCTAAACTTTAAACAGCTAAGTTTTATTTGAATAATCTTTATGAGAACTCTATTATGAATAAATAATTATGTTAAAGTATGGAATCTTTATCAACATTAAATGAATTTGAGAACCTGACTTTTGTCCTCAGTTGATTTGATATGCAAACTATGATCTACTTGTAGAAAATTCTGAGAATTTTTTTGAAGATGAAAAATCTGAGAAAACTGTTTATTAGTTGTGAAAATATTTATAATTCAGAAACTGAATGCAAAATTATTAATTAGTTTATCGAATTACCGTATCTCTACAAACTTAAAATAGATTTATTTGCTTATTAAAAATAGTCAAAACCTGATTAAGCTAAAGCGATAAAAACAGAAATACTATTACCTTATCTAATACAAAAACGATATGTTTTTTCCTTAATCTTAAACGCTGTATTTTCTCAATTAATTAAAAAGAAGTTTTTTAGAATTAAACATGTTGTAATGGAACTAATGGAATTAATAAATATGAATAGCGTGATGATTGAAAATATTTTATCAAATCCTGCTATGAATTTGTACTTTAAAGCTATTTAAAGCTTTTAAAGGGTATAAATTAGGAAGAAATTTAAATAAAAATGAAAACTCAAATTTTTAATAAAATTAATAATAAAGCAAAATAATAAAATTTATAAGATAGTTTTAATTATTTTAAAATTCTAAATTAATTGATTTTAACCAATCACAAACTAAATCTCAAATCTCAATTATTTTAAATCAATATTTATTCGCGCGAAAAATCCAAAACAAACAAAAACACAAAACTTGAAAAATAAAAATTTGCTTTTACAATGGAATCACAACCTCAACAAAAATTAGATTTCCCATAAATACTGAGTTCAGTACACAATCAAGCAGTTATTATGACTCGAATTGAACCTGACTAGACAGATCGTTTCTTTATAAGTGTATAGGATGTAATTGATGGTACAGCTGGTGATCGTTCCACTTTATAAACATATGAAGAATTTTGTAACTATTTATCTTAACCAAATATTGTGCCGATTGATGAGGAAGAAAAATAAAAAGCATAAGAATTAATGAAAAATAAAAAACAAAATATTATGAATTTTAACAAAAAAATTGATGATGAAAAGCTTGGAGTTAAACGATTATTAAGTGAAAGGTTATAGGAACTTTATAAAAATAAATGCTCAGAATTAGTTGACAAACTTTAAAAAGAATTAGAGGGCTAGAATTAATTATTTGGTGAAAGCTATAATAAGCTTTAATATGAATTAAATGCAGATAGGGAGAAAGAAGCAGGCTTAACAAAGTATGAGGAAATCAAGAAAAAGGTAAAAGAAATGAATAATCCTGTATAAATTGAAAATTACCTTCAAAATGTTTATTAAAACAAAAAAACTTGGAAAACAGCATCTCAAAGCATCCAAACTTTGGGATAGCGTACTGAAGAATTTTATAAAAATATTATTGAAAAATAAGTAACTCATGCCCCACAATTAGCAAATGTTGATAAATTGATGGAAACCTGGGTCGGGGGATTAGATAAATTGATTTCCCAAGTTAAGGCTGATGCAAATGTATTTAAGAATATGCTCTGCAGTTGCACTTTGTATGTTCCCTTAGAAATTAATAGTCTACAAGAATTTACTATGGTAACAAATGAAATGATTAAGCCTGATACATAACTTTAAGTCAAATTAATTGGTCAATCGTTGACGGAAAAAGACATGGAAACTTTTACTGTACACCTTGCAAAGCTAACAAACCTCGTTCATTTAGTTTTTGATGTAGATGGTGGTATTTTCCCAGTTTAATGTGTTGAATAATTTATAAAGCCATTTGAATACCTAAAAAAGATACAATCAGTTACGATCAAAGCTTATGGTACCAAACTAGGGGATTCAGGTGTTTAATAACTAGCTAAAATGCTAACTTTTATTCCTAATGTTTTCGGACTGAACTTTGAATTAGGTTCTAACAAAATAACAAGTACCGGCTTAGCGTTCTTATCTGATGAGCTTTCAAAGTTAACTAAACTTTCATGTTTAAGTCTATCAATGGAAAGAAATCCTATTAAAACAGCAGGATTTTTAACCTTTCAAGAAAATTTAGAAAAAATCCTCCCAAAACTACTTTAATTAAGAATAAACTTAGGAGGATGCACAGACAAGCCAAAATTAAATTCAGTTGACTCAACTATCTCTCGCATACTTGTTTAATTACTTAAAAAGGCTACACTTCTGAAATCATTGGATTTAGAGCTTGATAATAATTAGATTAAAAAAGATTTGATTAAGAATTTATTAATAGCATTACCTAACTTAGTATCATTACAGAAGCTTAGCCTTAATCTGAATAATAATAAAATCGATATTAAAGGTGCAAATAAATTGGCAAAATTATTAACTGCAAATAAACTTAACTCTTTAAGCTTAAATATTTCTGGAAATGAAATTTAGATGGAAGGAGCAAAATGTATAATTGATGCAATCAAAACAATGGATTTGTTAACAGACTTAAAATTAAACATTAGAAATAATGGCATTAAAAAAGGAGTAGCTACTTAAATGAAGACAGACTTAGAAATAAAATCAGGTCGTTAATTTGAAAAAATTGAATTTTTAGCTTGAGAAACAAAATAAAAAATTATAATTTCAAATTAAAATTCTTTTTTTATAGGGGAAATTAAACTTATTTTTTTTATTTTGTTTTTGGGAAGGAATTTTTACTTTCAATAAAGAGTTTCCATAAAACTAACAATATCAGTAATCTGTCCTAATTATTGTTTCTGCATATCATTTTCTTTAAGCTTAAATAAATATTTAGGGTCAATTTAAATAAATTAATTTTTATCTCCACTGAGTTTCCATCCTAATTCTTTTATTTAACTTTATGCTTATTCTTCTCTTTAAAATAATTGTAATAAAAAAAGTAAAATTAACTTGATATTTAAAAACTAAGCAAACTCTTAGACACCTATTACTGAATAATTTTTGGCAATTATCTATAATAATTATTTCTGACTGGATTCATAAAATAGCTTCATCATGTTTATAAGAGTTTAGTTAGCTTTTAATTGATTTAGTTTTTATACGGATTCTTTTATTTCTTTGAGTGCATTCTTATAATTTTTAACCCAAATTGTTTTCAGATTTTCATAAATAACTATTAATGGCTAATATGATTTAATTTCTTTCTAAATTTAAAAATATTTAAATATAAATTAATTTTTCAACTGATTATCTCTTTCATAAAAATCTAGCATTAACTAGATCCCAATCTATCAAATATGCAAGTAAATGAAAGCAAGCTATTTCACTAGTATATAAATTTACTTCAATCTAATAATAAATTATTATTATAGAAACAACTTAAGGATCCATTTCAAAATTGTCAAGATAACTTATTATTTCTTTGATATTTTATAACGAAACTTTGCTTAAAACTTTGTTTAGTTCGAGATGATGTTTTGAAAGCGACATTTAAAACACACTATTTTTATTGAAAAATAGATAATAAATTGATTATTCTGATTAAAGATAAAAAAAAATAGCACAATAATTTTAATTTAAATAGTTTTTAAATGAATTAATACTTTTTTATTTTATTATTTTAAATTCTGTTTTGTTAACGATCATAGAAATTATGAATATAAATTAATTTTAAACCCAATTATTCAATGAATTATTCAATTATAATTCATTTGTGCATGTAAGTATACCTTAAAACTAAAATTAAACTCTTGAAGAATCTAAGAATTTTCAAATATCGCAATCGTAATCTAATTTATCTCTTTAATAAATGGAACCAATAAAACAAGAAGTAAAAGAAACAAGCGAAGTTTTAAAAATTGAGGATTTCGCAATTGATAAATTTATTTCAATTCCATCATCATCATAAAAAATCTAAAATGAAAAAATAAATGATAAAAATAATAAAGAATAATAATATTTAAAATAATAATTTGCATTTAATGAACTTATGTTTAATCCAAACGAGGGAATTAATAAACTAAATAATACTAACTAAGTTTTTTTTAATCAATTTTTAAATTTTTATGTTTGTTTTTGTAGAAAACTTCGTCAGAATTAAGGTAAAAATTAAACAAATTAGATAAATTTTCAAAGAAATTGTAAGCTAATATTTAAGTAAAGAAATTAAAATTTTCAAAATATAATTGATTTAGAAAGAAAATAACGAAATAAAAAAAGTTGATAAAATTTTTTAAAAAAATACAAAAGATCTTGAAATAGCGAAATTAAAATAAAAATTTGATAAATTGGAAGAATAGCTGGATTAAAATATTGCTAATTAAAAGTTTTAAATAACTTTTTTTAGTTATTTAATACAATTTAGTTCGAGTTAACTTTCATAAAACCCTTCCTAATTAGGACATTCTGTTTTATCTACGTCTCAACAAATTAAAGGAAATAAAAGTTAGTTTTAAAAAAGAAAAATAAGTAATAATGAAAAGAGTAAATGAAATTATTTTGAATTTATTAATAACAACTTTACAAATTTTTTTGTGTTAAAAACTATATTTATTTTATTCAATTTTATTCAAATTTTATTTCACTCTTAGGCTGTAACTCACTTTATTGGCTTTAATTAGGTTCAACAGGAAATAACTAAATATAGGATGGATAATTCTGAATTAAATTAATTGGCATAGAAGGGTTATTAATAACATTAATATAATTTGATTAGTATTAAAAATTATTTTGATTCACTATGTTATAAAGTCCATTATAAAATGCTGTTTACTAAATTTCAATGCTTTTAAGTTAATCCAGTTAGGAATTAAGCCATTCTATAATATTCTAACAATACTCTTATTCTTTCTTATTTAATTTATTTTAATCTGTTTTTAAAACTTGTTAAATTTATTAAATTTAGAGAAGAATTCTTTATTTTTAGTCATAAACTTAACTCAAATTAGCATAAAGTTCTTAAGATTAATCTAATTGTGGCATAGGATATATTATGTTCTAATTCATATTTTGGTTTATTTGGCATAATTATTATTAAAAAGGAAAAAATAATTGCTAAGGGATAGCTTCCTCTGCTTTTTATTAAGATGAGTCTAAATATTCACCCAATTTTTCTTCATTGAGTTATTATTTTTTTTTAGCATTTTCCCCTTTGATTTTTTCTTATTTCAACTTGGAAATTTTTTTGGGAAATTTTTATCTGATTTATTTTTTCAAACTCGCATGCTAAAAGTAATGAAAAGTAAGAAAAAAATTTAAAAGTTAAGTTTACCACTAATTTCTTCGTAGGGTGGATTGAAGTTCTCCTCGCTTCGGGGTCATTTTCTTTAGATATTTTCGACTTGAAATTTTACTAAATCAAATTTTAGAATTTTGTTCAAAATTTGTGCTACCTTTGTCATCAATCTCTAGATAGATTCCTACAAAGGTTAAGTTTTATACTTATTGACCAAATAATGCTTCAAATTTTCTATAATAGCAGTCACTTTTTAAATAAAAGAGAAAACTTTCTAAGACTGACATAATAATTATTCGTTTCTAAAAAAAAATTCAATCAATTATTAATTTTTAAGATAAGTTTTAGATAGCCGTTATGCTAAAATAAAAAAATTTTGTAATTAAACGAATAATTTTCATTTTTCATTTAATTATTTAAATTTTAAATGTTTTTATTCTGTTATACAAAATATTATTATTTATTAAATATTTAGGAAGTGAATCACAATAATTTTTATTTGTTTTCAAATAATGTTATTAAATTCATTATTATTTTACTATTTTATAATTATTAATAATTATATTTGTTTGTTTTAAAATTAAAGGCAATGCAATCAAATTTTATGGTAAGCAAATATTTTTAATTTAAATCAAAAAGGAACAATAATAAATTTTAAACAGTCCTTCTTTAGATAACTCAGAACTAAATAAAGGTTCCTTTTTTATTACAAAATAGATAAAACAATACATTTTAGTAGTTCCATAATATAATCAAATGATTTCCAATGATGGCGATAACAATTATTCATCAATTAGTGATAATGGTTCTAAATATTGTAATTTTAATGTTTGAAGTTTAATATATCAATGAACTTTTTAATACTTTTAAAAATGAAAACAATTCAGTCAATCGATAAGAATTTTTAGAAAATCTGAGAATGTCTGGTTAATTTTGTAGAATAATAATGATATTTAGAGACCTAATCCACCTATTAATTACTGATAAAAACGCTTGAGAATTCAGATGTAGATGAATATGATGAAACAGAATTTTCAGAATTATTTAAACTGAACTTTTTTAAAGTACATTTTTTTCAATGATTACGCATTCTAGGAAGATGAAATTTAGCATATATTTTAATTAATAAATAATTCTGAAAGCTAAATAATAACTAGAGAGTAGTTTGATGATTTAGTAGAAAAATTTAGTTTATTTTTTCTGTTAAATAATTGAAACAAGAAATTAATATGGAAATTCCTGATAAAGATTTGATTTTTGAAAGTCTTGGTGGATAAGCCAATGAAATAGATTTTGAAACTGTCAAAGCTTTGCTTATAGAAAATAACGATGAGAACTGAAGTTATTATAATTAAAAAAAAATATAGTTGTAGGAATTAAATTGCTTTTATTTTTTAAATTAAATTTTTATTTTATTAATTGTTTAAAATAAATTTTTATTTATATTGTATTTTAATATGAGTATAAAAATTATTTTTCATACTTATTCGCCATAAACAAGGGTTTGTACAGGAGGCATTTAGAGGTCTGACTAATTTGCTTGATTTGTGGGTGAATTAGTTTAAAGTTATTAACCATAAACTAAAGGCTATTAATTAGGATAAAATGATGTATCTATAACTTCATGAATTTACTCATTATCATATTTTTTGACATAATACGAATGTATTAAAATTAAGCAATAAATTTGAATTAATGAATAAACTCCACAAGCAATACAAACTTCAAGAAACATCTAGCTTTCATGATTTGAAGTTTGATAAACTGCAAAAGCACAAAGTATGAACAAAGCGAAGGCAAGACCGCAAATTATCATAATTCCTCCAAGAATAAATAAAATTTTCATCATCCACAAATAAATTTTAAAGTTTGACTAGCTTTTAAGGCCTGTTTATCCATAGTAAATTAATATTATTAATCCTATTTCACTTAGTAATTGCCATATAGAGAAAAAATAGATAACTTTAAAAATATTTAAATTCAATTTTATACCTAAGAATAAATCAGCAACTGCACCAATTGCTTATAAAATTATAATAATTTGGCAAGAAGATTCAAGTGATATTCCACAAAAACAAGAATCAACAGGTATAAAAAGATTAAAGAGCCGATTGATTTTATTTCTTTCTAGATTTTAAAACTACATTAATTGAATTGTAAATAATTTTTTTTTAGATTAGAATTAATTACTTTTATTATAAAAACACTTAAAATAATATTTTTTTATCATTTAAAGACATAAAAATGTGTTTACTTTTTTTATATTATAAAAACTTAAATTTTTATATAAATCCAATAACAATCGTAATTATGAATTTAAAGTTAAATTTTAAATTTATTTATTGTATTTTATTTGAATTGGGATTTTCAAACTTATTTAACTTGTTAAGCATATTATGATCTATCATATTAGTCGGTCTGTTAATTTTGTAAAGGCATTATCATTGTGGTTTAACCTTGTAGTTCCCTTAGTTATTATTGTAAAGCTAAAGGATACTAATTTGTTTCAGTTGAAGTATTTAAGGACTCATGAGCAATATAAGTTGCTTAAAAATTTGGCTAATTTGGTAAGCTTAAAGGTAGATTAGTTTACATCTATTAATGATAAAGCAAAGGATTTTAATTGATATAAAGTTGTGAATTCATGGCTTGTGGATCAATTTATTCATTGTCATAATTTTTGACATAATACGAATGTATTAAAATCATCAAATAAAGTTGAATTAAAAATTCAAGGATAAAGGCAGCAAAAAGTATTAAAAGCACTCCTATCATTGACTCAGGCTCTTTTAAATAAACTTTCAACCCAAAAAGCATAAGGATACAAAAAAGAAAAAGGAAAATTAACAAAATGATTTCAATGAAAAATGATATTTTCATAATCCAGAAATAAATCACAAAATTTTTTTTTTTATGAAGTCCCTAAATCCCATTGTAAACTAAAATTGCAGATCCAGTTCCAAAAATGATGCCTGGTAGATATCCATTAGCAATTACTAAACAAAAATATTAAAAAATCTAAAAATACCTTCGATTAAATAAAAGAAAGTTGAAATTGTTTGTAAAGAAATAATTGCTTGGAATGCAAAGTCTAATGAGCATCCACAACAACATGTATCAATAGGTAAAAAATAATTAAAGAGCCGATTAATTTTTTTTCTTTCCATATTTTAAAATTACATTAATTTTTTAATTCTCTAAAAATAATAATAAATTGCAATTAGGAATTTAAATTTAAATTTTAAAATTATTTATTTGTTTTAGTTTTGAATTGAGAAATTATTTTCAAATTTATTTGACTTGTTAAGCATATTCATATTAGTTGGTCTGTTAATTTTGAAAAGGCATTATCATTGTGGTTTAGCCTTATTGTTCCATTAGTTATTGTGAAGGTAAAGGATACTAATTTGTTTCAGTTGAAGTATTTAAGGACTCATGAGCAATATAAGTTGGAGCTTAAAAATTTGGCTAATTTGATAAACTTAATGGTAGATTAGCTTACATCTATTAAGTATAAAATTAAGTATTCTAATTGATATAAGGTTGTGAATCCATTATGGTTTATGGAGCAATTTATTCATTATCATAATTTTTCACATAATACGAATGTATTATAATCATCAAATAAAGTTAAATTCAAAATTCAAGGATTAAGACAACACCAATTACTATAATCAATCCTGTCATTTAATCAGTATCTGTTTTTTCATAAGTTACCAAGCCAAAAATCAAAAGGATACACAAAATTAAAACAAAAACTAACCAAATAAGTTAAATGAAAAATAAAATTTTCATAAGCCAGAAATACATCACAAAATTTTGTTTTTTATGAATTCCATGAATCCCATTGTAAACTAAAATTGCAGATCCAATTCCTAAAATTACGCCTAGAATCTCTTCATTAACAATTACTAAACAAAATATTTCAAAAATATTTTAATACCTTCGATTAGATAAAAGAAAGTTGAAATTGCTTGTAAAAAAATAATTGCTTTGTAGCCAAAATCTACTGAGCATCCACAACAACAAGTATCAACAGGTAAAAAATGATTAAAGAGCCGATTAATGCTTCTGCTTTCCATATTTTAAAATTACATTAATTTTTATTAATTCTGATAATTAATATAAAAATCATGTTAATATTAATAAATTTGAATAAAAAATTAATTTTAAAACATTAAATTTTTAGATATTACTTTAATGATTTTAATAAGGTCATTAATTTGATTCTTCTGTTTCTTCTTTTTCTAACGTATAAGGTAAACTTAGTGCTTATTGAATTGGAATAATTCTACTATCATTTTTAAACTTATAGGCATATTATTCAATTGATGAGTATTCATCTTTGCTTTTTTTTTCCAAGTAGATGAAAAAGTTTAAATAATGATAGACATTATGTTCAAGGTATATGTGCTTGAACCATCCTTCACCCCTTTTAAGAAATATTAACTATTTAATCTCAAGTTAAAGTTAAACTTAGTTTCAAATTCATAATTGCTTATTCCGCAAATATAGCATTTCTCTTCAATTGCTTTTTCCATTTCTTGGCGTTCATCTCTTAATTCCCCAAATGTATCAATAATAATACCTAATAATAGTAATCAATAATAATAATTATTACCAAAGATTATATTAATAATTAGGACATTGACAATAATAAAAAATGAAAGGGAAAAAATCCAAAAATTCCAATAATTATCTTTACCATAAGCTGGATTTTATATAGAATCTCCAATACCACCACCATATCTTAAACCATTATTCAATGTTGATGAAAAGGCTAATTTTAAAGAGGAGGCATAATTATTGCTGTCAGCATCTTCGGAGTCATTGTAAAGATCATGCAAATATAAAAATCCAAGAACTGAATAAAGGTAAATGATAACAATTCCTAGAAGAGCTGTTTTCATCAATGAAGCAATGTTTTGTGTGACAGATTAAATGATTGTTTAAAGTGATTTTGATCGTTTGATAATATCTAGCAGGATAATTGAGTAAAATAAAGGTTCCATTAAAGCGAGAAAGGTTATCACTACAAAAAGTATAAAGAATTAAAATTGTTATTATACCCATATAAATAAAGTTATAAATATTATCAAAATCAAAAAATATTTTTAAAACTTTGGCCTTTCCTGTCAACCATAAATAGTATTATTTATACTTGCTTAAAAGGTAATCTAATAAATTAAATTAGCTTAGGTTGCTATGATTAAACAATCTTAAATACAAGTATTAATAAAAGAAAATTATAAAACCCAGCTTTTTTTTTTAAGTCGAGTTTTGAGGATAAATTATCTGTAAATTTATAAACCTCTATTGGGTATCTCTCTATAATACAAAATACAACCACAACCATTTAGAGTGCCAATTAAACATAAGTAATACTAAGAATAATAAAATAAAGTCAAAGAAATAAATGAACATTTGATTTACTGAATTAAAGAAACCAGTGACTTCTTATTATCCTTGTTTGTAATCAATCAGGATCAAAATATTGATAAAGACCACAAGTAAAAATGAAATATCTTTCAAGTAGCGCCAATTAAGTACAAAAAAGTTAAAAACTCTCCATTTTGCTAATTTTTGTTTGTGACGCATTTCGGTCATATAACCTCCAATCTATTTTAAAAACCATTCAATTTACTCCTAGCTTGAAGCTCTGTTGACTTTATAAATTATACTTTCCTTAATATTTGGGGTTATAAACTTGCTTAAAAATGGCTTTTAAAAATAAATCTTTTAAATATCCTCTCCTTTTTTGATTTCTACTCTTCCCATTTAACTATTATAAAATTAATAAGCTGCTAGGTTCTAAAGTTCTTAATAATAATATCTTTTAAAACGATTGGCAAATTAAAAATCATCGCCTGCTAAATTACCAGCATCAAATGCAGTGTCTTTGAACACAGATTAGAATTTCCCTTTGCTCTCAGATTGAGGATATTAAGAATTAATCGGCTCCTTGGGAACAGATACAGTTTAACTTGGATATATACGGGCGACACTTTTTTTTCTTTCTCTAAAGAGACGTTTTTCCATTAACCATTTTTTTCTTAAAGCTTCAATAGATATTGGTGGAAAAAATGTAAGTTTATCTGGAATTTCCTCTTTGATTATTGTAAGGAAAATAAAAATATTAAAGCCTTTATAATTACTATTGAAAAATAAAAAAAAAACTTGTCCTTATCCAATCAATAATTTCTATATTATTTTGTTCATTAATAATTTCTAAAAAGATAGCCTTTTTATCTTTTTTAATTATTTCTTAGTAGGTTAGATACATAAAATTCGCTAGCTTTTCAACTTTAATTTATTCCACTAAATTACAAAAACTTTCACTTGTTTTATTACCAACGACCAACGTAAGCAATAACTAATATATTAATTAATTAATTAAAATAAAACAAATCAATTACTTCAATGGATTCCTTAAAAAATTCACTGTGTTTTTAGTTTCTCACTCCTTCTTTAATATCAAATTTACTTAAAATTTTTTCTTCAATAGCTGATAAGAACCTCCTATCATTACCTAACGATTTTATTTGAAAAAACAATAAAATGATTTACAAACGACTAACTAATTTTCTATATTAGGACCACTACAAAGTTCTGTAATAGTATCCAATGTTTAGTTGATAATTGAAATCTCAGATTGTTTAAGTTTGCTAATTCTTTGTTCATCATCATCATCTTGGTCTTCACTTTATAAAAATTTGAGAGGGTTGAGATTGCTTATTAAATTCAAAAGTCCTTTTAATAAATTAGTGGAAACATATTTATCTGATTCTTAAAAATTTGGTTAAAATCTCAAATAATTCTAAATAAAATTTATAGAAACTAATAGAAAATTTCTTACTTAGAATCCACTAAAATTTTATTCACATAACTATTTCAACATTGCCAAAATTCTTTCAACCAGCAAAGCCAACTTTAAACTACAATAATATCTTTCAGGGTTGATTTGCTTATTTGGTTCACACTTTTTTTTTCGATTTTCGTTTATAAATTTATCCAGATAGTAATAATTAAATTAAATATACTTATGAATTAAAGATAAATTCTAATTATCCATGAAGATATCAAGCACTTTATTTTGAATCTAAAAAAATCAATAAATTAAAGTTTTAATTTGGTTGTTAAACTTTATTTCTACCACCTGAAATTATTAAAAGCAATAGATCAATTATTTCAATATTATTCTCAATAGCCAAATCTTAAGTTAATAACGATAGAGCAAAAGTAATAACTCCTGATTCAACAAATTTCTAAAATTTAAATTATTTGAAAAGGGAATATAGGTTTACCATTTATATTTAATGAAGATATTTTTTATATTTTGGTGCTTTATTTTATTTTTTTTCAAAAGGAATTATAAATTCAGTTAAAAGTCTAATGAGATAAATCTAAATAATTTGTTGTAAAAGAAAAAAAGAGTTACTGAGAAGTGATTATCATTAAAAATTTTAAGCATATTTTACAGAGTTGTAACAAATTGTTCATTTGAGTTATCTAATTTCAGAATTTATTTCTAAATCAATTAAGTCATCGCCATTATTTAAGTCACTTGCATTACCTTCTTTTTCTTTTTATTACTATTATCCTCATTTTTTTTATTCATTGAAGTGTAATTTTTGAAACATTTTTTTAAAATAAAAGAGATAAATTTCTATTTTTTTAAATAATTGCTTATTTATTCTTTATGGGGGTCCTCGATTTTCTATAATTCATTTTCTTAGTAGAATAACTTTTGCAAACTAGCTTTGACTTTTAATAAATCGATCTTTTTATTTTAGAACCACGAAGAATCAAGTTATTCTAATAATAATAAATATTATTCTTCAGTGGTTAAATTTGGAATTTTTTAAAACATTGCTTTAATCTTTAATCATTTTTGAGTTAATAATGACTTACCTGATCCTCAAAGTCTTTTTTAGAAATAAAATTGTGTTACACATAAAATAGTTACGGAAAATCATCAATTGTTAATCGTTAATGAATCAAAAAGGTTATGAGATTGGATTCAATACTTTTTTTCTGAGTAATTTTTGCTAGTTCGAACATGTCCTATTGAGTAGATTAAAATGACTACGCCTCATCATCACCTATACCTTGTTCGATTTAAATAGCTCCTCCGTTTATGTTTTTACGAATTTTAAAATATTTTCCTGCTTTTGAAACTTTCTCAGATTTAATTCTTTTTAATTGTAATAATTATTAAAAACAAACTTTGTTATGCATTCATGGATAACTGTGCAATACTCCTGCAACCTAACTTTACACGTTTGTATTCCACATATTTCTTACATTTTCTACAATGCAAGATACAATTTTTCTAAATTTTCCTTCACTAATCCAAGATATTCTTTCAATGTTTAATCGCATTCCTTAAAATAAAATTCCAAGAATAATAATAATTACTTTTTCATTCACTTTCCAAAGAGGTCGTTTAACCAT
This sequence comes from Devosiaceae bacterium, assembly GCA_963676075.2. Taxonomy (GTDB): domain Bacteria; phylum Pseudomonadota; class Alphaproteobacteria; order Rhizobiales; family Devosiaceae; genus JAHJQZ01. The sequence goes on along the minus strand of CAXXNZ010000025.1, from coordinate 74,751 downwards.
TTCAAAAAAGCAATCCAAAATAAAATGAATCAGGCCATCACGAGTATTATTTCATGTTTGTCCTGAATATAAATACTGCCAGTATTCCTCTGGGTCTTCTAAGAGTCGTTAATTTTGTTTCGATGATTATTGCTATTGATTTCCATCTTCGCCTAGCTTTTATTCTATTTATTATTACCCTCGCTTATTTGGTCCTTTTAAAAATTATTGCATGACTCTTTTAATATTATCCCTTTCTTGCAAGACTTCTTTTTTTTATTCTTCGTCTTTTAAAATAATCGAACTCTAAAACAAAAATACCTTGAATTCCTTTTAAAGAGACAATTCCAGCTACATAAAGTGGGTATGATTGAAGATCCGAAAGCACAATTGATTTTAAAATTTAAATCATATCAGAAATTTTAAATTCTAAATTTTCCTCTTCTTGTTTGGTAATATAGATTTAAAATAGCGCACGAAGATAGGGTTTTTTAAATTTAAATGGAATATTATTACTTGAAAGTAAAAAGTGCTTGATATCATCATAAATCAATACTTTTTTACAAAGCATCATACCAACTTTATAACTATAAAAAATAATAAAATACATTTAATGAAAACTCAGTAGCAAGGCTTGAAAACAACTGCACCAAACTCAAATGCATTTTCACGGCATCAAAAAAAAACTGTTACTCATTTTCCTTCAATTATCCTTCAATAAATTTTTTATATAGATAAATAATGGTTTCTCTTTGCTTTTTTATAACAATTTCATCCACCCAATTAACTCCCTGAAACAAAATAAATTTAAGTTCATTCATTTTTTATATTTATTCCTAATTTTTATCTTAAATCGAGTGAAAATGCAATTCTTTGAGTTGTTATTCTAAAACGTTTTCCTCCAAGTTATTTTTATACAAAAGCTTTGTCAAAATTGATTTTTAGACAAATTTGGTGATTTAAAATTAATTCGAACGAATAATTGAATTCAGAATCACTGTTAATTATGTTTTAAAGTTACAACTATTACAACTTAAATATTTTCTAATTATTATCTCTAAATATTTAATCACTTCAGGCATTGTTTTTATTCTATTAAGAATTGATACACAAAGTTTTTCAATCTAATTCCAATAAATTTAAAAATAGGGAAACAGTTTTACTTTTGTTTGATACTTTTCTGATGTAAATAAAAACATCTCAAATGAATTGATTAAAGATTCTTAATTTTATGAATTCTTGTAAATAAACAAAGTAAAAAATTTGCACAAAAATTTCATTAATTAACAGAATAAATTTTCTTAAGAATTTTCCTATCAAATAATATCAGTTTAGTAATTAAAAAAACAACATTAGCAGCATTTCGTGGAAAAAACAGTTAACTTTCCTCAAAAATAATTGAAGTGTTTTTTAATGCAATCTCTTTAGAAACAGATTAAATCAGTTTCCTTATTCTTTCTTTTTTTACCATTCGTTTAAAAGTCTTTAGCTCAAAAATTTTTAAAAGAAAACTATGGTAATTTGCATGATAAATTATGTTCTAGATCTTCTCAAATAATATGGAGTTTGATTTCTAATCATTTAATTATTTTCACATTCATTTGAGTTTATCAATGAGTTTAAGATAATTTGTATCCTAAAAAAAGTTCAAATTTATGAATATATTAACATCCCATTATCTTTCCTTTTGGGCATCCCCATTTAAAATGCATTCTATCAAATATTTTATGTACTACGAGTTCACTGAATCTACAGAATCAATTATTTTAAATCAAAATTAAACTTTCGTTATTATCTGAATCCTCAATACCAGACCATTTCCCATTCCATTCCCAATAAATCGGCTCCAAATAAGGGTCAATTATTTCCACGTTTTCAAGTTCATAAAGCAGTTATTAACTTGAGGTGAAATAACTTATTAAGACTTCCTCAGTTTATCTTTGTTTAGATAAAAATAAACAAATAAAATAAACTTTTTCACACTTAATTTTTTGACATTCTATTCAAACAGATTTAAGAATATTTAATAATTAATTTATTCAAAGTTATTTGAATGCTCTTTTTTATCAATTTGTATATTTAGATATTTATCTATAAAATATGTCATTAGATTTAAAAAATTACTAAATTTTCCCATGATTAGTTTAACTACTTTTCGGAGTTTTTTTTTTTTCCAATTAGCTTTTGACTGTGTATCTAATGTAACCTACAAATAATTCTTTTTATGATCATCATACTATTTTTTTATTTTTTTCAGAATTCTAAAAGATATTTTTGTAAAAAAAACAAAAATTAATGAACTTTATTACATGCTTTTTTTTATCAATCAATTATAGAATTAGATAAATATTGGCACAAAGTTAATAGAGTTTATTTTGCATGAGTATATACTCAATAGAATTATTCTTTTAATTAATTTAGATTTTCATTGATGTAATCATTGGTGTCAGCCTAATTAGTTCAAAACAAATTATAAAATTACCAGCCAAATTCCGAATGTTTTTGAAAGAATTAATCTTCATTTTGGAGAGTTTTATTTTAAATATTAATCGAAAAAATCTTTGTAAGTAAACTATATATTATCTAAATTTTTCTCTAAATAACCTTTTAATATTTTTATTAAACTTATCATTTGTGTATCCAAAATCAATGCACTATTTAATAATCATAAGCAATTGTAAAAAGAAATCAAGTTAATAAAGGGTTTATTTTCCATTTTTTTTTTCTGGGCTATTTTTTGATTTTTTATTAGAATTTATTAATTCAATTCCATTAGATAAAAATGATGTAATAAATGTTTCTATATGTTCGAAACTCTTTGCTAATGTTTAATCATTGATTTATAAATGAAGTTAATTCCATCTTTAAAAAACTTAAATAAGTTAATTTGTTAACAAATAGCAAGCATTAGTTTACTATGTAATTGATACTAATGGAAACTAATCCAAATAAATACTATAGTAAAGCAATAAAAAGTTTTTTTTTAATAAGGAATGGATATCTTTATTCAAAACCATTATAATATAATCTTCAGTTGCTCCTAAATTTTTAATCTAAAAACAAAAATAATAATAAATATTATTAAATTATTGACTTCAGTAATTGCATCATGATTTCTCCCAAAACATAAATTTGCATATAAAAGTACTAATTCGTTAATATAGAGTAAATACTACAAATAAATATGTGATTCTTCTGCCTTTTTTGATAATTCGACTAATTTTATTTCCATTTCCGTTTACTTTTTATTCAACTTTCCCAAACTTCATAAATCAGGGTTTTGCTCAGCAAAGGCTAAATAATAAATAATAATAAGACAAACAAATAATAAATTTAATTACATTAACGATTTTATAATTCAATGACAGGTTCATCCTAAACTGATCTGAAACAAATTTTATCAAATATTAATTTTTTTTCGCAAAAAAATATTTCTTCTTGAATTTTCCTTTGACATTTTTTAATTGGGCGAAATTGCAAGTCTATCATGGAAACAGATATTAAATCGATAAATAATGTTTGCTCTGATAAATTATTTCTACTAATTGGTTCAATTTCTTCTAACCAATTTGTTAACTAAAAAAGGTTGGGGAATTAAATTAAAAAAATAATAATACTAATTTAAATTTTTTATTTGGTTGATTTTCATTGATCTATTATATTGATTGAACTTTTTCTTTTTTCTTTTTTTGAATTTAATCAAATGAAGCACAACGCATGGCTTCTTATAAAATCATACTAACTTCTTTTTCATAGCAAATTAAGGAATAACGTAAAAATTTGTTATATTTTAAAATTTTCTATTATTTTTTAACAAAGTTTAAATTTTTACTTAAGAGCAATTAGGATTCCCTTGTATGGCAAAATAAATCAATTTATAAATTTCTTTCATTGCAGTGAACAAATGTTTCTTTGCTAAAAACATTGGCGATCGCTCAACAATTCTCAAGTTTTTTAAATTAATTTTAATATTAATAGAAATATTTTAGTTTTATTGATTCTTTCCATATTATTATGAATAACTTTTCGTTGAATAAATTAAAGCATCAATCAATTAAAGAATTGCCATCAACACACTTAAAACTTTTTAGTCTTGCAAAATTTGCTATTTTTGATCCTATGAGATTGGTATATTTTTATTTTTACCATCTATAAAAGAAAACATTATAAATTTTGAAAAAAAAGCAACTTTCATAAACCTATGATTAAAATGATAAATAATCATTCAGATTTTCTAATGATTCAAATAATTATTCTTTCTAATAAATCAATTCTTATTCCATTGAGAGTGCTTTAATAAAGTCATATTTTAGTAAATTAGAATCAATAGTAAATCTTTAGTTTCGACCTAAAAAATATCAAATTATCAATCAAAAAATACTTTTCGAAGCTTTCATTCCAAATGTTTGAATAAACTGATAGAACTTGAGCAAATAAGGAAATAATGAACTGATTCTCTCTCCAATTTTTGATATATTTAGTGGAGCTTATCTTAAATTAATTATTTTATTATTATTATTGTGATTAAAAAAACTCAAATTCAAATAGGCAACGTGAATACTATACTTATTTATCTCCCCATTTTGCTTCCAATTTATTTTCATTGCCAAATAATCGACCAATTGAAAGAAGTTAATCTTTTGATTGTATCTACAAAGGTTCATTAAAATGGATATATTATTTTGATTTTTCTTATCTTTTCATCTTACAAATTATTATGAATAAAAAGTAATTTTAATTTTTTTACGTTAAATTGAAATAAGCAATTAGAATTAGAATCATTACTTAAATATAATGTTGAATTTGCACCAACTGCTAAAAATAAGCCAGTTGCAACATTTTTGATTCTACAATTATCATTTATAGTAGGTGCATTACCTTTTTTCAATATTTAACAATTGTACTAAAATACCAGTATAAGTCTATTCATGTTATATTTCCCAAAGTGAATTTAAATCAAATTCTTTGGATATCTATTGATCGGGCTAGTAAATAAATACACAATTAAATTAAAAAAATTGAAATTAACTAAAGCAAAAAAAGGTTAAATCTTGTTATCAGCCATTAATTTATTTTTCTACAGTAAACACTTGATTTAGAAAGTCTGATTTTTTTCATAAGTTGGAATAGACGCATCTTCCTTCAAATTTATTCGAATAGTTTTTTCTTCATCAAAATACTTCTTTATCTTTCGTTCACTTACTGTTAATACTCCCTTTGTTTCCTAGTTTATTATGTAGACTATATCACAATTCTAAATGCAATTCTCTTGTTTTCCTAATTATTAAGAATTCTAGGGCTTATAGCAGCATATTTTGATTTAAGAATCTAATTCGCAAGCATTTACTTCACTTTAGAGTTCATCATTTACTTCTTTTTATTCTTCATCAATATCTAAAATTAGTTAGCAATTACAAAAATAAAAGAAACCTTCACGTTCAGCCACATGCAAGAAATAATGCTGATCCACACTATTCATTATCTAAATAACATCTGAATATATAATAACATCCCCAATTTAATGTTAATTATTGACAGGCATGAACTAAAAGTTTGATCATTGGGATCCCTATTCTTCCAAACTTAACTATAAAAATTATTAATGTAAATTAAAATCGAACCTCAACACAACCATTTTATTTTGCGAGGACTTGATCATTTAATGTTAATAGACACCCAGAATATACATGCTTTAATTATATTTATTCCCCAAATACAACACTTTCGCCTTATCGTTTGAAATTTTCTTTTTTATTATAGTCAGTTTCATCTAAAACCAAATAAAACAATATTTAAAGAAAAACTTTCTGCACGTTTTTTCCGGTCTTCAATGAATTTTTAATTTTCATCTGATTTTGGTTTTGATTTACACTTCTCTAATTTTTTTTTAAAGTGATAAAATTTGCCAATTTAGATCTCGAATAAAGATTTTTTAAAGGATTGGGAACCTTTTTCTTGTAAGTACAATTTATTACTTGCAATACCATCACCTAAAATTATCAGTTATTAAAGAAGATAAAAAATACCTAAAATTATGCAATTAGCTTTTCCTTAATTTGCTTCAGATTTGAATTCTAAATACACTATATCACCAATCTTAATTGCAAATCAATAAGTTAGAAACAATAATATTTTTACCTTTAAATCAGCAATTTCTTTGGTTGTTGACTTGCCTATCTTATTTTCACGTTTTTCTTCCAAATTCATTTACTATTTTAGCATCTCTCTTTGCATCATGCTCATTAACCGATTCTATTTATTCTATTGATTCTAGTGATTCCCTTTTTTTTCTCCAAATTAAATTATCTATGATTCTAGGTCTAATTATTATTGGCTATCACCTTCAATGCTTAAGAAATCTTCAACATAATGAATCTATGGCTCGGTGCCAGCTTATTGCGCATCTTTTTCAAATTTAAAGTCATGGGCTTTGTGAGGATTCTTGTAGAATTCAGCAAAATTGATTAGATTTTCAAAGCCTTTTATGAGTGATTTTTTGTTAAAATAGGATTCCAAAGCCTTTTGAAGTTTTTCTGAACGTTGTTGGGCTTTCCAGTACATTGAATTTTTAAATAATTAAATGAAACTAATACTTTTTTTTATTATAAACTTTTTTTAAATTCATTAATTTAAATAATAACTGCAGAAAAACAATATTCAATTTTTTATAAAAAAAATTGAATATTAAGCACTTAATTAAAATTAATTTTTTATATTAAATAGTATAAATTCACATATTCAAACACTTAGGACAAGTCCCATCCTTCGAAAATAATTTTAAACACTTTGAACATACTCTTTCCTTAACTTTTTAATATTTATGATTTTCCTTCATATCATGACATTTAAAACATGGATATGCTTTTCTGCAACACGGGAAAACAGGTAATGATAATTACTGTCCGCCAAAATTAAAATGCTCGCATTCAACTTAAGCTATTTAAAAATCGCCTATTTATGGGAATTGTTTTTGTTTGGGTTTTGCACCTGCGGACATAATGTCTTTAAATCTTTAGCATTCTTATTTAATAATTTTAATTTAATTGAGGCATTTTCAAATAAAGTCATTAATATCATCATTTTTAGTGCTCATTAGATCCAGAGCATTTTCTGGTTAATTATAAAGTTGCAATGTAAAGTCAAGTTCTCCAGGACTCATTTTGAGAATATTCTGTTATGATAATGTTTATAAACGTTATATTTTCTCATCAAACCCACTAGTCATGCTTTAAATAAAATAATTTTAATCCAAAGTATTATTAATATAATTAAAATCTTAGGCTAAGCTGTTCTTTAGTGTAAAAAAATTATTACTTTCAAGTTAATTTTTAATATATTTTTCTTATTTTTAATGCTATTCCGAAACTTATTAATCATCCTACTAATTTCCAAGTTTCTAAATCAGATTTTCACATTATTTTTAAAACAATTCCTAAAATTCTTGAAGATTTCGTTTAAAATACTAATGATTTGCATGAATAACTTCAAAACAACGTGAACATCCGAGTTTATAATTGGTGCATTTTTGGAAAGTGCAAACATATTCTAAAGGTAGATCGTGTAATTGACAAAAGTTTGGTAAAAGAGGTTTATCAGGGTGTTAATTGTTAACCTTGCTGTTTTCAACATCGCCAAGAATTTGATCATTAATTGGCGCATTGTTTTCAAAATTCATGAATAATAAATTTAAAGTGTATATATTTTGGTAAAATTTATTAAATAAAATCAAAATGCACTAATTTTATAAAAAAATAATCATTTTTACATTGGAATTTTATTTAAATCCAACATAAATACTCCACTTAATGAATGCCGATATCTATCACCTCCAAACACAAGCATTTTATTTTAATTTTCTACATAAATTGCTATATGTCCATCACGTGCACATGGCCGTATTTCTTTCATTCTGCCATCAATCAAGGATAATTTTCGTTAGTCTTCAAATGGTGCTTCAGAACAAAGTGTAGGAGATAACAATTTAATATTATTTACAACATTTTTCATTGAATAGGTTAAAGGACTACTAGTCTAAAATAATAAAATATTTTAATTAAATAAAAATGCTATTTATATACTTCAGCATTATCAACTGAAATTCGCATTGTTTAAACATGTTACAACATTGAAGGCGATTTTGTATAACGTTATCTTAAATTTGGAAGTTCAAAAAGTGTTGGTGAATTTGAAATCAATTATGAAGAAATAATCTTTGATTTAGTTGGAGAAAATACTGACAATTATTTATTTGCTTAATTTGAAAGTGTGGACATCAATGTCTAAAATTGGTTTAGCTTTGCTTTGGTCGATGATGAACGATATTGTGACCTCATTAATAAATAATCATTAAAATTTGGTATTTCTTATTTTTCTTGTAAATTAGAGTCATTTGATTATTTTGTTACACTTAATTAACGTATTGTTCTTTGTGCCTTAATAGCAATACATTTTGGTATGGGAGATTAGGATTTTCTAGCATCAAGATCTCTGGCTGACTCATTAAATTGAACTTTTTCTTATTTACGCATCACTTAGCTATTTATTAAGTTGGGATTTGTTTTTGCTGCCTGAAAATAATTCTTTTCAATTTATTTTCTTAAAAAATAATTAAACTCTATAATAAAAAAAAACCATTGTTATTTATCCAAATTAAAGATTCAAAGATCATTTAATTCATGTGTTAATTCTTATAACCCACCAAAAACTATTAAATTTTTGTGGAAAGTAAGAGCACTATGTCCTGATCTTGGCTAAAAACAAAATAACCATAAATTAAATTCTACAATAAGGTTATGCGCTGTTTTAACTTCAATCCATTCCATTTTATTGATATTAATTGTCCACAGATCATTTAATTTACTTTTAAATGAATTCATTCCAGCACATATTATAATAACTTCATCCATCACATTCATTGTATGATCAGTTCTTGGATCAGGTGATCTTCCTTGAGTACAAATTTCACTTATTTAATAATTTGAAATCTTTCAAAATTTATTTGTAACAATTGCTTATTCGTTATCCTTAATTAAAAATCCACCAAAATTATACACTTCATTTCCAATTTTTGTAGTTTAATGCGAATCAATTGCAAAAGGTAATACCATTGCTTCTCTCCATTTTCTACTTGAAAATTAGAACTCCCACATTATTTTAGAACTTATCAAAAAATTGCACTTTCCACCTAATAAATACATGCATCCTTTTTCTACCCATGCTGTCTATCTGCTTAATGTTCTTGGCTATACCAACTGGGTTGCTACTTTTACTACCTCCCATTGCATTACTTCTTCATCTTCCCCTGGGATTTTCCACTCGATAAAATCTGACAGCATTTCGCCTTTATTATTATTATATCCACCGTAAACATACAATATATCTTTATAAACAACAGCAGTGTGATTCGTACAATGTGGTAGCCTTCCTGGTATTTTGATCTCCTCTCAGTAGGGACTTGGAATAAACTAGAGCATAGGGGAGAGCTGCACAGGTGAACTACTTTCAGATTATTCAGAAGGGAAATTGTATGTTCGTTTTTTTCTTAGTATTGGAAGGAAAATTTTAGTTGGTGATTAAACTACTGACTTCATTTTTGCTTTTTCTTTTAATAAAAATATAACTATTCTAAATTAAAAACTTTTCTATTAATTATATAAAGTTTATAAAGAAACAATTAAAGTTGAATAATTTAATTTCAATTCAATAAATTAAGTGTGCCGAGATTAGTTTTCAATTAATAGTTATTGAAGGATTGGTATTTTGTTAGTTTATATAAACAATTACATATATTTTTTTCCCCTATCAACAATGCAATTGAGTATTTGATTAATTTAAAAAATTAAACTTTTAAAAATAATGTGAAATTTAAAAAAAACAATTTTATTTTATTTAAAAGACAATATATAATAAAAATCAAAAAATTTAGGTTTTTATATAAAATTAATTAAAGTTATTATAAATTCAGAATTAAAGATTAGTAGTTTATTATGTTAAATTGGTAACTTTGAGTAGTTTCTAAGGTTAATGTGGCAATTATTAATATTATAACATTTGTGGATTACAAAATTCAATAAATCCATGAAAATCGCAATGGTCTCCATGCGGATGGTGGAGTGTATTTCCAACAATATAGTCAATATGGCCAGCATGGCGTATCATTAAATGGCCACAATTCAATCCATGCTTATGCTTATATTTTTTTGTTTAATTGCAAAGACAAAGTCCGTCTTCATTGTTAGTGTTAATAGGAAAAGGTTATTTTGCAAAAGTAATTGGTGACAGATATTTAACTTCACTTTATTGAGGAACTTCTGTAGAAATTTCAAAATCATTGTCAATTTATTAATAATTTTCTTTGTTCATATCAAGAAATTATTCAGGTTATTGCAAATCTATTTTAAAATTCTAAAACTAATTATTCACACAATTTATTCAATTTGGATGTTCTTTCATACAATGGCAAGTGCATGTAATACTATTACAATTCATTTTATTAACCAACATTGGATAAGTTAAGCTAGTTTACTCCTCAGCAATTTTGTGATACACTTATTATAATTCTTCAAAACTATTTCAATGCGAAATTTCTTCTATTGGATTACATTCATATTCTTAAGATGGGTTTTTAGGACTAGCTTCAAGTTCATGCATAAGGAGTTCTTCTCCATTATAGTAATATAAATAAGAATTGATTAGAAAATCGATGTGCCCATTATGAAGAATACAGACATAATTATTGTAAATTGAATTAAAGAAAGAATCATAGACTGGAGAAGTAGTTAGAGATAATTTATCGAAAAATAAAGGTTCAGAAGGGAAAAGTGAAAGTGGCTCACAATTGCTTATTTCTTGTAGTTGGTATTAAATATTTTAATACTTTTAGAATTATTTATCTTCCTCCTCTTTATGTTTTTGTTAATGCTTCTTAAGATTCGAAGCATAGTAATAGCATTTATCACATAAATCGCATTTGAATTCTTTTCTTTCACCCTGAAAAACATTTAGATACACAATTAATTATCTACATTTTTTTTATGGATTTGCATATGTTACTTTAAATTTGAAGTAGTATTAAATTTTTTCCCACATTCATCGCACTTATAAGGTTTTTCATTTGTATGAATTCTTATATGTCTTTTGAGATTAGATATCTAAAATATTTTTTAACAAAAATAAATCGTACTTAAGTAAAAGCTTTATTGCAATTTTCGTAAGGACATTTGTAAGGTTTGTCACCTTTATGAATTCGCTCATGCTTTTGCAAGGAAGAAAGCTAAGTAAATCTTTTCCTACAATTTGGCCAACTGCTAAGAATAATTTAAGTAATCTGGTTAAATAAATTTTACCATTCAAAACGCTTTTCACTTTCTTTTTGGCAGAGAGAAGTTTCTTTGATTAAGAGACCCGATTTAATAACTTCTGATTCTTAATTTTAAATTTAGAGCTCACTAAATGAGTTAATGCAATTTAAATTCATTAAATTTAACTTATCTAATTCCTAATTCTGTATTTTAATATATTAATTGTTTATTTGATTTGAAAATATATAAATTAAGGGTGATTCTTGAGTACTATCATTTTTATTTAAAATAATTGTATAATTATTTTAAATATATAATATGAAATATTTAATTTGTTAAGAGAAAGATTTATTTTATAAATTTATGAAACAAAGCATTTTTAAAGAGTGGAATTTTATTTTTTTAAAAATTGAGAAACTAAAAATATTTTATTTTTATTACATAAAAACAATAATATCTTTCAAATATAAAAATGAATAAATTATTTTTGACTTTGTTCTTTTTTATTGTTTTAACTTTAGATTTCATTCTTTCGGATGAAACTAATGAAACTATTCCAGAAGAAGATAAAGAATTCTATGAACCAAGATTTAAGCTTCCTCCAGACACAGGAAAGTACTAAAAAGGAATGACTTTTGTTTCAGATAGTTTGAAAAAATACTAATTCTTTTTTATTTTTTAAAAAGGATACTGTCCCAATGTAACATTTGGTTCTGAAAAAGCACTTTACTCATTAAAACAAATAAGATCAACTGGAGCGACTTGGGTAGCAATAGTGGTCACCGAATACCAAGCAACCTAATCTTCCACAGAAATTTTTCCAATTTATGAACCTGACTACAGGGAATATTACACTCATCTTACAGCTACAATACCTGATTTAACTTTTATAATAAATGCTGCACATTAAATTGGCTTGAGAGTGATGCTAAAACCACATATAGATATTCAAAGCACTGGAACTCGATGGGGGCCTTGGCGAGGAAATATTGGAGGTTTTGGAAATAAAGTAGAGGAATGGTTTGCTAGTTATACTGCTATGATTTTGAAATATGCTGCATTAGGCGAAGCTTTAAATGTGGAATTATTTTCTATTAGGTTCGAATTTTAAAGATAAAGTCATTATTTTATCTTTTTAGTTGCGAACTTTAAGCGGTTAATTCCTATGTTGATTATTGGAGAAAGATGATAAAAGATATTCGAGAGGTTTATACTGGACAAATGACTGCTTCAGCCAACCCAAGTGAAGAATATTCAAAAGTATTTTGGGATGATTTGGATTTTATTGGCGTGGTAAGCTATTTGAACTTACTTAAAATATTAAAAGGATACTTATTACTACCATGCAAATAAAGGCGATAGTTTAGAAAAAATTTATGGGGTTTATAATTCCCGTATAGTTGGCCTTAAAAGTTTAGGAACCAAATTCAAGAAGCCTGTATTGATAACGGAAGTTGGATAATGCAGTTCAGGGCCTTGTGATAGAACGACGCCATGTGATGGAACTGATTTTTAGACTTAAGCAAATTTTTATGAAGCTTTATTAAAAATTTAAGAAGAAAATACTGATTGGTTAAAGGGAATGTAAAAACAATATTGATTTTTAAAGTATTGATAGATATTTTTGGTCATGGAATAGTGATCCAGCCTTTGGAGGCGAAAAGGATCCATGCATTACTCCCTAATATAAGCCAGCAGAGGAAATTATGAGAAAGTATTACGGAGGAACTGAGAGACTCCCAAAGCCAGATTATCCAGCTGAATGTTTATGCACTGTTTGAGTTATCTATTAATTCAAAAACTAAATTAATAAAAAAGTTTAAATATTATTATAGTATAATATTTGAAATTTATGAATTAAAAACACTAAAATTGGTTTTAAAGAAGTAAAATGAAACAATTTGTAAGTTGATTTGAATAATAAAAGAAATTGAATAATTTATGATCAATTTTATTATTATTCTTCATTTAAAATATTAATCATATTCTTGGTTTGGATTTGAATTTGTTTTTCGTGCATAAATTCCTGCAAGAATTAGACAGCCAAAAACAATAATTGCAATAACAAATAATTATGAAAAGAATTCCATTATTCCAGGCATTATTAAAACGAAATTTCCCAAACAAAAAAAAAGGAATTTATATTTGTTGTTTTATAATTGTATTATGATTATTAATTTGAAATCAATAAAAATTTATATTTAATTGTTCCACTTGCGTCAATAATTATTTAAGAATATAAATGAAATTTATAATTTGTAAAAAATTAGTAAAATGATAAATAATATAATTTTGCTTTAAAAAGGTCTGAAAAAGAGGTATTTATTATTAATATTTTAAATTAAATTAAAATTGTTTGACGGATTTGTATTAAACAAAATAAGAATTTAAAATATATCTTTTTTTCATTTTTTGTAATTTTATTTTAAAAATTAAAACTCAAAATTGATTAGTTCTTATCAATTCAGAAACAAATGAGTGAAGGCCAAAAAAAAAAATTAAAATTAACCAGTCAATAGTTTGGTATTGTCATGACAAACTAAATTCCTCTCTAATAATAATAATAATATGCTGCTTATTCAATGACACCACAATAATAAATGTATATGCAACCTTCTTTTTATTCACCAATGCCATATATGAATAATCTACCATATTATCCACCAACAATGTCACCAACAATTCCACCGACAATTCCACAGACAATGCCATAGACAATGCCACAGACAATTCCACAGACAATGCCCCAGACAACCTCTCCACAGGTAATAACTCCATAGGTAGTTCCTTCATAAGTGATCCCTCCATAGGCAATTCCCTCATAGAACACTCCACAGACGATTCCAAAAACGGATGAAAAGATAGTTCAGTCGGGAACTCCATAAATTCCATAAAAAAACCCATAAATGGCATAGACAACACCCCAATCATAAACTATAGGATAAAATTAATTTATGCCAACTTTACCAACATTTGTACCTTAATAATAATTTTAATAAAACGTGAAAAAACAGATGGAAGAAGAATCGACAAGCAAGTTAAAAAAGAAAGGAAAATTAAAATTGAATTCTAAATAGTTTGTGCCAACTAAACCAAAAGAAGGTACAGAAGCTAATAAAGATCAAGAAGAAAAGTAGGAAACATAAGCTTAGGAAAAAAGCCAAACAATGCCAAAAATTGAAAATATTAGTCAAACACATTAACTAGACAAAGATGATAAAAGTGCGCCAACTCCTGAACTAATGAAAACGGATGATCCTTCTCATTTATAATAATCTCCTGTTGAATCTTCATAAAAAGAAGAACCAAAAAGCTATGAAAGTCCAGCTCCATCAAATATAAGCTAATTATTAATGAATAAGCATAAAGCACCAGTAACAGCCCCTGTATAAGAAACAGCAAAAGTCAATATTTCAGAGGCACAAAAAGTTAGAGTGGTTATCAGTACTTAAGTGTTTGTGAAATTTATTCAAGAAGGTAAAGATAAACCGGTGACTAATGAGCGATTAAAAGAAATTATGAATCGCCCTAGCAAAGATGTGAAAGAGGTGAAAAACATGACTAGTCCTGGAAGAAAGTATGGAAAAAAGCCAGCTTATTAATAACATGAGCCAACCCCAAAGCCAAACAATCCAACCCATGTAATTTAAAGGGAACCTATAAGTGAAGACTAAATAAAGATGAAAAATTAGGTGAACAAGTTTGTTACAGCTAAAAGAGAAGAAGAAAACAAAGATCAGTGTAAAAAAGATAAGAAAAATTTGAAATTTGCCTTAAATAAATTATGTCCTGATAATTTGGAAGCCATTAAATTAGATATTGAACCAATTGTGAAGATTGATTGGAGATATTGTGTGTATTTTGTGAAGATTGTGATTGAAAAGGCTTGGACAGAGAAAAAATATGCTTAGACTTATGCCAAATTGTGTTTTTATCTTATGAAGAAAATCGTTATGGAAAACCCGCCAAGTGATTCGGAAATCGAAGAAGAATTCAGGAATGAAAAAGGAATCCCCAAGGAAGAGGTTAAAGAGGAAGCCAAAACTGAAGACGAAGTTAAAGAATCATAACCTGTGAATAAATAAAAAAAGAATATTTTTAAATGGATTTTGCTCAAAAATATCTAGTAAATGTTCGAAGATTAAAGGGATATCAGTGACAGGAAATAATTTGATGAGAGTTTAAAAAAGCAAAGAATTCTAGGGAATGTCTAATTTATTGGCGAATTATTCCAAGAGGGTGTCATTTCCGCTAAGGTGATCTTTATCTGTGTTATTGAATTGTTGAGAAAATTGTATAGTGATTACTTGCAATTCCATTAAATGACTCTTAATAACGAAAAGGTGAATTCTGAAAATACTTATGAATTAGATCTTGAAGGAATCTATACGTTGTTTGATTAATTTGGGGAAAAAATTTCAGATTCCGAAAGAAAGAAAAAGCCAGAAGTTTAAAGTAGTTCAGTGGATATCAAATTGCTATGCAATATACTTCCAAAGATTCATTTAGCTAAGAGCGAGGAACAATTTAATAACCTTAAGAATGAATTAAATACAATCTTTTCTTTAAAGACAATTGATATTAATAATTTATTTTCAATGCTTGATTTCTTCTAAGATAAAGCCAAAATTTAACTGAGAATTAAATGTTTACTATAAAATCTGAAGGCTCTAAAATAATCCGATTGGAGAAAGATTTTTAAGAAGGAAGGGCCAAAAAAAGTTAGTGAGATCCATTAAGAATTCTATGATGATAAAGAAAAGAGAGAATAACGGGCAATAAAGTACTATGATTAAGAAAAGTAATCAAAACATTAGCAAGTTGTGTATTAATAAAAGAAGGCTCCTAACTTTTAAAGTTCAGTTATTTATTATTTTTATGCCTTTTTTAGTTGCTGGAGAATAAACAGAAAAAAAAGAAGTTGAAGACAATTAGAATGAAGTTGATGATCATAATTTCAAACAGGCATCTTTAACATTCTCAAGGGATTTTTCGTATAAGAATTAGCAGCCACTTTATTAAGTTAAAGCCTAGCCATCCTCAAATTAGTAATCATAACCATAATAAGAACAACAAACATAAAATGGATACAATTATGCTGATGTAAATTAAATTTATTTTTTGTTTTAGAATTTGATTTTAAGATTGAGTCATAGTTATATGAAATGTTTAAAAATTATAATAATGGCGTTTTAATTAAAGAAGATTGCGAATTGCCATATGATATTGAAGCATTTTATGATGACTGTTAAAATCTCTGCAAAAAATCTAAAGTTTCTTTATTTTTATAAGTTAAAAAATAAAAAAGTTTTTTATTTCATGCTATTTATCGAAATTTTGTGATGTTCGCTCATCCTAGCTCAAATAACTAGTTGGAATTCCATAAAGATTATTAGAAGCTAAGATAATTTCACCACAGGATTTTATAGAAGAATTTAATGTGACTTTAAAAAAACTGTGGCTAATGAGTGAAGATATCCCTCTCGTTTATACAGGACTTTCCGATTGTTTCATTGGTCTAATTGAAAAAGATTTCGCTAAATTTGAACAAATTGAGACTGATCTTGTAAATATGGAGGATGAAGAATAAAGAGAGATGGCTGACGTTGGAACAGAGTTTTTAGAAAAGTTAATTAAAAAATGCTATGATGTTTTAATTACCAAAGTAAAAATAATTTTTATAATTAAATAAATATCTTTATTAAAAGAAAATCTATGATTAGCAGAAAGAAGATTTTTTGAAAGTTGTTGCAAAAGCAGATAAATAAAAATCTTATGCATGGTTACCGAAATGATGATTTTTTTATTTCAAAAAAATACATTTTAAATTAAATAAGTAATAATTTTCATTTAATTTTAAATTTTATTTTTTGGGGAATTTCATTATTAGTAAATTCATTATTTAATCTTCCAGACATGAGGGGATACTTTTTCGTATTCTGAATTTATAATAATCCCGGATTTTTTAGGTGTTTTTAGTGGTGAAGAACTCACATTTGAAAAATGGGTTAGCGATGATTTTCTCAGCTTTTCAGTTTCAAGTTTCTTTTCTAAATAAGTTTCTTTTGAAAAATGAGTTAGATTTATATTTTGGGTTTAATATTTTTTGTCTTTATCATCAAAATCAACTTTTTAATACTTGGATGATGATTTAGACTTTGAGGCCTTTTTAATTTTCTCCTAAAAATAATAAACTAAATAAAAATTAACTTTCTTATAAGAATAAGGTTCTTTGTATTAATTTGTCTGAGCCATGATTGGGGTAGGAATAAACGATTAGGATAGTTATGGAGCCATTGATGTTGTCCTTGGTATTAATTATGATACTGGCGCTTATGGCATTACTGTTCTATAAGTTGATATTTAATTTATAGGGCAAGCCATTATATTCGACGATAATAATGATGAACTATGAACAGAAGAAGGCTTAATTGAAGGGGAATAAAGAGAGGTTGGCGATTGAATTTTTATTGCTGATAGTTGTTTTTATTACTGAATTCCACTGTAATATTATGGATAATTATCAAAATCAACTTTTGAATACTTGATTGATGATTTAGACTTTGAAGCCTTTTTAATTTTCTCCTAAAAATAATAAACTAAATAAAAATTAACTTTCTTATAAGAATAAGGTAATGCATATTAATTTGTCTGAGCCATGATTGGAGTAGGAATAAACGATTAGGATAGTTATGGAGCCATTGATATTGTCCTTGGTATTAATTATGATACTGGCGCTTATGGCATTACTGTTCTATAAGTTGATATTTAATTTATAGGGCGAGCCATTATATTCGACGATAATAATGATGAACTTGGCGGTTGAATTTTTATTGCTGCTAGTTGTTTTTATTACTAAATACCACTGTAATATGATGGGTAATTATCGAATGAACTACGTAATATTTTAGGCGAATGCAGATGTCTATTAATAAATGAGATTATAATTTTAATATTGTTACTTATTAATATTTTTCTTTTTTCTTTTTTAGTAATATTATTCATGTAATTCATTTTCTTAATTTAATTTGGATTATTAACCTCCCATTTTCTGCGATATTATATTTTATTTATAATAATAAATATATGTATATATATTTAAAATTTATTTTGCATCATATAAATATATATAGCTTAGTTTTATTCATCAGTATAAATTGTATTCATTTAAATTAATTTAGTTAATGAGTGAAGATATTTATCTTGTTGTTTTATATAAATTTGAACTAATATAGAGGATAAAAAATAAAGAGAGATAACTGTTGTTAGAACTGAGTTTTAGGAAAAGCTAATTAAAACATTTAATGAAATTTTAATTAAAATAATTTCAAAAATAAATAAATATATTTCATCGTAGAAGATTTTTTGAAATTTGTTGTTGAAAGAACTATTTGAAGATAATATTAAAATTTATTTGCATAATATAAATAGAGAACTTAATAATATGTATTCAATTAATAATTTTCTCAATAATCTTATCATAATTCCTTTAAATTTATAATAAGAAATAATTTTACATTTAATAATGATTTTTAATTTTTTTCAATTTGGCTATTAAAAATCCTGATTCTTCATTCATTTCATCATTATACATTGTATTCATTTAAAATTAATTCATTAAATTAATAAACTATAAAATAGAAATTATTATTTCATTTAAGATTGATTAATAGTTATTTTTATCCGATGAACTTTAAGTTGTAAAATTTACTTTATTATATATTTTTGTAAGGAAATTTAAATGCGTCTAAAATGATATAATTCTAAAAATGATTTTAACTTGCTAAAAGTCGATAATATTTTCTTATTTTTCTAATAATTATTTTTAAAATACTTTCCAGTGTTTTTCAAGGACCTTTTTTTTGCACAATTTATATAAATAATAAACAAAAATTGTAACATGAATAAATAGAAATTATTATAATCTTAATAAAAAATATTGCATGCTAATTCTTAATGAAGATATTAATCCTGAAAAAATTTTATTATTTTCATTTTTCTAATTAGAAATTTATAAATAAAAATAGTAATTTTTGTTATTAACTCGAATTATTAAGTTTAAATTTTTTCAGTTTTTGCGGAATGATAAAGTAATTTATCTAATTATAATAATACAATTTTTAAAAAGTTTACTTAATTTTGATTAAAAATGAAAATAATTCAAGATAACGTCCAATTACTTATGGAGTAAAAATAAATGAAAGGATAGGTGCGAAATCATGAAAAGTCAACGCAAAAAATTTATTGATCTAAAAATAACATTATCCAACAATTAAAAAAAGAAACTTCAAACGAAAAAATATTTAATGGTATCTTAGGTAGATTTAAAATGATTTTCAAATTTGGTTTATACTTAGATACTAACTACATATATGAGTATTAATATAAATTTACTTAAGATTCTTAGAGCATATTATCAAATTCTGACTAAAATTTATGTAATGCAGTAAATTTGAGAAAGCATTCTTCTGTGAACAAAACTTCGCATCATTGATCAGTAATATCTCCTTTATAGCATAAAAAGTAGCTATAAAATTAGGTTTTTAATAAGAAAATTAAGTATGTTAACTTTTTGAAAAACACAAAAATGTCCATAACTTCAAATTGTTATGTTAATAATGAAGAAAGAGCTTTGTTTGTCTTATTTATTTATATATGATCAAAAAGAATATATTACGAGAGTTAATTATTTTTGTAAAATATTGATTAGACTCAGCTTAATAGATATATTTAATGCTAATGGGATATTCTTTTAATATTATTGTTAATAATTAGTTTATGACAATTCTTATTATTGATTATCTTTTGGTAGAATTATGTTTAACTTTTATTCTTAATTTTCTATCGCAATAGCATCATTATTATTTAAAGGCTAATTATTTCACTTTTTTGGCTCAATAATCTCACTATTTTATTATTCAATTGTTTGTTAACCACTCTCCAATATATTTACTTCCTATTAAATTACATTATTTTCAACCTTTTAATTTATTTATTCTTCTTCTTCAATCATTTATTAATTTGATTTGTTTTCTACTTCTTCTTCTTCTTATTAACTACCTTTATTTTCTGATTATTACTAAATTTCTGATATCTTTTTGATCTATTCATTAATTTTGATTTCTTATTCAATCATATTCTCAAGCATTGGGTTTCTATCAACACCTTCTTTTATATCTTTAATTTCTTCTTTAATTTGTTAATCAAGCTATTATTATTAATCATAAACAAAAATTACTAAAAGATTTTTCTCTTCTTCAATTTCTATAAGTTTTTCGTACTTTTTTTCAATTTATTTCTTTTTCATTTAATCTTCCATTTCTTATTTCCAGGCTTGCTTTTTTTAATATTCAGCTTCTTAGTTTTCTTACTCGTACTATTTCGCTTTAATTATATTCTTTTAGAAACAATCAAACTTTAAATAAAAAAAAAATACTTCCTTAATTTTTTTTAAATACTCTAATTGCTATTTCAGTTTTTCCGCTCGTTATTTTTCTTTTTCTAACTAATTTGAAACATCAATTAATGATTAAATAATGTTTCATTACTAAATATTATTTTTCAAATAAATCAATGGATCTTTATGCATCCAAAAAGTTTGTTGAGAATAAATTAAAAAAGTCCATCGTTTCAAATAAATTACATTAAAATTGCAATTTAATTTGCTACAAAATAAATTGAATATTTTTAAAATCTAACCATTTCTTAACAAACTTTATAATGCTTTCAACTTGATTCCTTTAATAGAATTAAATTCTATGCAATCAAAATAATTTATTCTTGATAATCTTAAAAAAATTTTGGTAACATTAAAACAATATTTTGATTTTTAAATTCTTCGTAAATGTTTATGATATTTTCTGAACTTGTTAAATTTAAATAGAGTTCTTCATTATAATTTTCAACAATTTCACCCTAATAATAATAGTAGATAAAATTAAGAATTAAGCTACTTTAAAGATTAATGAATGGATTAATTATAAAATTGGTTCAACCAAAGTATTAAACAAATATTTTCAAAAATAAATAAATTCTCTTTCATATCAAAATTTATTTTCCTTTTCAACTTATAAAACCTCTAAATTTTCCAATACTCCATACACCAAATCTAGCAGTACACAATGATTTGGAAAACATTTTCATGCCTCATTTAGTTCAAATTTTTCCGGAGCTTCATAATTATTTTAAAAAGAAGTATAAGTGAATTAAGCTTATGGATATTTACAATAACAAAGAAAATAAATCAAATTTAGCTCATTAAATTAAGATTGTAGTAAAGGAATTAACTCAAGGAAGTGATAGTGGACTTCGAGAAGGCTTATTATGTTTTTTTAGAAGTTTGATAAATAAAGTTCCAGAATTTGAAAGAATATCTAAAATTTTGTAATTATAAATTGTAGAACATCATACTTTTTGGATAGATTTTATAATTAAGAATTCTTTGCAGTATGCAGCAAATTTGGTTAATCGGAGATATTTTGTTCCAGCGATTAAAAAATAATTTAAATACTATTTAATACTTTCAACTAAAAATTATTTAATTTTAAAAAGCTGTTACTTGAAATATTTGGTATTGTAAAATAAAACGAATTAATTTGAAAACATAATTATTCTTCATCCAAACAAAAAATTTTATTCCCTAATCCCTTTGGTATATAATTAAAAGCACAAAAAAATACCAAAAACATATTTACAATATGTGAAATAAATTCATCTTCTTAAATAAAATTAATTTTATTTGTAATATTATCCTTATTACAATTCTCATATAATTTATTTTTTTCTTCTGTCTTTCTGGCTGTTATTAGACCACATTCATCAATTGATAAATTTTTAAATCTGTTGTCATTTTATGACATACCTTATAAAACTATAAATATTATTTGTTATTTAAATACCATAATCTTCTCAAAGATTTTGTACTGCAAATGGATTCTGAAAACTTAAAATTCTGTCAATATTCTGAGCATTAAATATTGTACTAAGAAACTATTTGTCTATTGAGTTAATTTCTTTTCTGAGACATGAATTTTAATTAAAATTAAATAAACTTTTTTTGACTTTAATCTAATGTCTCTAATTTAAGTAAACAATTTTCTGTCTTAGATAAGGTTAATTTAGCATTTGGATCCAGAAAATATGAATTTTGAATGGATGGTAGTTTTAAATTTAAATTTAATCCAAATGGCTACTATTCAAAGTTTTTAAAAGCTCCAAAAAATGCCTTTTACTTATCTAATTTCAAATATTTAAGTTCATTTTTTATTTATTAAATTACCTTGTTCTTCTTGTTAAGTTAATTTAATGAATTAAGAATGTTTTTATTCATTTTCATCTATTCAATTAATAATAAAATTTGTTTAGAAATAAAATACGTTGATCATGCAATTCATTTGGCTTAAGCGTATCTTAAAGATGTAATCTTTTTTAAGTATATATTTCAAAGCCTGAGAACTTAATAATAATAAAATAGAACAAAACATTTTTGGTCATCACGAAATAAAGCTCTTGAAATATTTGGAGTATTCTATTAAGTAGTTACATTGCTTTTTTCTTTTGAATTTTTCCTGGAGTATTGTTTTTTTACTGCTTTTAAAAAAATTAGTTTGATCATGATAAAAAGAACATATTGGAGTAATAATTTCACATTCTTTATAATGATCATCAATATTTGCAAAAGTGTTTTTATGAATTTAAGGTGCAAGAGTTGAAGAAAAAAATTTCATTTTATTTTATTTAAATTTAATTAAATTTTGACTACGAAAAATTTGAAATCAATTTCAACTTGTATTCACTTAAGCAATGGATAAAATGTTGAATTTAATTTCAGTAAAGATATAATTTGCTTTCAATTATTATTAATCAAATGAATTTCTGATAATTAATATACATAATATATATTTAATTTTTAAGAAATTTATTTTGTATAAAAAATCAATAATATTTAGCATTAAAACTTAATCAATTAATTTGAATGTAGCCGGTCCAAAAAGTTAATTAATCTGATACGATGACCCAATTTTCTAACTAAGCTAGTTAATAACCAGAATTTATTATGCTTGAAAAAAAACTCCCTTCGGATTAAGAAGATTGCGAATCTATTGAAATTGATTTAAATTTAAATTCAGAGGATAGAAAATAAGGAGAATTACCTGAAAAACTAACAATTGATTTAAGTCTTGACAAGCTAATCTACTAAAAATTTTTATATAAAGTCCTATCCATTTTGCTAATAATGTGGATTATCTTCACTTTTTTCGTAATTATAACAATTATCAGTGATAGTCTTTAAGAATTTATGCATGATCATTTTTGGTTGTTTTACATATGTCTTGCATTATTGATTGGAATAGCAGTAATATTATATTGTTATCATTCTGTTGCCAAAAGAGTACCATATAATTACTATATGCTATTTGCGTTCACTTTCTTGATAAGTTACATCTGTGGATATTTATGTTCAGAAGTTTCAGTAACTTTATTGCTTACTTTCTCAGGATTAACAGTTGTGCTTCTTGTATGTTTGTTTATGTAAATTACATTTTTATTTAGTTAATAGTATTATAGATATTCTTTTAAAACAAAAACTGATATCACATATAAAGCTTGTTCTATTGGATATACAGTTTTTGCTGTAATTTTGGTTTCAATTTGCTTATTAACTTACAGCGATAAAATTCTTCATACACTGATATCACTAGTATTGATCGGAGCATTATCGTTTTTTTTGGTATATGATTTATAGAGATTGAGAGGAAAATTTCATAAATCTTATGAGATCGATGATTATATCATAGCCGCTTTAGATATTTATATTGATATGGTTTTGATTTTTAATTTCTGCTTGGCATCTACTAATGGATGAATTCAAATTATATTTAGTATTTAAAATTTATATCTATGCTAAAATCTGCATATTATTAAATTTATATAATACAATAAAATGTCTTTAAAATAAACTTTAGGCATACTTTCAACATGTGATTAAATTCATAATTCTCCACTTAATTTATCCAAAACCAAATAGCTTTATTCATTTTCAAAGGCTGACAGATTCAAAGCTACATCGCCTGCTTAGTCAATTTATTCATTTCTTTTTTTACAACGTTTTTTTTAGTTGTAATTCAGCATATTATTAACTACCTTGCGCGAAATCTAAAAGAAAAGCTGCATTTGGATATGGGAATAAATTTGATTTTACCAAATCAAATACAAAAACACCAGCGCCAAATGCTTATACATAGCTAAATGGATCATTGGATGATAATGTTTGAATGCCAGGATCGCCATAAGTTAAAGGATACACTTTTGGATTAGCAAGAGAAGTAAATTTGTGTAATTATTAGCATTTGAAATTAGACAATGAAAGAAGGGAGTTTTTTAAAAGTGAAAAAGAATCCTGGACCTGGAACATATAATCATTTAAGTGGACTATTAAATATTTCTTATACTATGCGACCAAAAACATCTAATCCTTGTATAAATATAAATTTAATTAAATAAGCGATTAGAAGACAATACTTCGAATAAAAAAGCACCTGGGCCTGGTACATATAACCATTTTCAAACAATTAATCAATCTGGAAAATATTTTCCTTCAAAATATCAATGCTATGGAGTTATCATAATAAATTAAATTAAATTTTGGAAAAGGTAACAGCGTTTAATCCACCAAACTCAGTGAAATACTTTGAAAAAAACAAAGGTTAAGTTCTTAGCCCACTAATTTTTTATGAATAGACTAAAAAAAATTTCCTGGGCCTGGAACCTATGAACCCAAACTAGGTTTATCCGATAGTGGAAAATATTATTTTTCTAAATTCTAGGCTAGTGGATGTAGAATCTTTCCTCGGTATAAACGAATTTATTTTGGTGATAAAAAAGGTATTTAACTAAAATATCATTTATTTTATATATAGATAATTATCCTGGACCGGGAACTTATGAGGCAAGATCAGAATTTGGACTCTATGATCGACCTCTTAGTTAGTAATAGTCATTTTAAAAATTATCGCCAAATGCAAGCTAGGCCAAAAATTGATAACAAAAGTTAGTTTAGTATTGAAACGGTTTTTAATTAATTAAAAGAATTTGAATCTTTAAATTATAAATACACTTTTTGAGTAGAAACTTTTTGTTGAAAATCAATGAAAAAGGAAATATTTTGTCTATATTGTGAAAAATTTTGGACAAATAAGTTTAATATATTCACTCAAAAATATAATACTGTTTTAATATTTTGGCTTTTTGCCTATCTTTTAAAATCAGAGTTTTTCATTGCCATTGGCTTTTCACATTTGTCTTCAGAATTTTAGATGAACTTTACAACAATATTTTAATATATATAATTTGATTTCGTTAGAATTTTTTGCTAAATTAAATTTGGGATATAGGATTTATTTTTTCCCTTGTCCAAAAATTTCATTCATAAAGACTTAAAAATTTCGCAATAATTTGGTTGTATTTATTAGTTTGGAAAAGCACTGTTTAAAAGTAATAAAACATTTAAATATTTGGCTCTGGGAATTGGATGAAATTGGCGCGAAAATTTTCCATTTGAATACTATTATACTAAATTTTGAAAGAGTTTCAGTTAAAAATAAAATTAACAAACACAAGAAAATGATAATAAGTAATTTAAATAAAATTTAAAAACACCCACTCAATTTAATAAAAATTAAATAGGGAATTTTAAAATGCGCCTAAATAAAAAAGCATACTTAATTAATTATTTTTAATAAATAATTTTGAATTTTTTTCCACCAAAAAAAACTTTTTTTATTCCATCAACTCTTTACACAACTCCATGAAATAATAAGACTTATTCGCTCATTTCCAAGCTTGTAAAAAAGTTAGCAATCCACTCAAGAAGGCACCACCGTCTTGCCCAAATCCTTTCATGTCTACTCCTAAGCGCCAACCAGGTTTATTCTTTCATTTATCTTTTATAACTTTCTTAAAAGTTCCAGAGAATTATTCAAAAACATTCCAAAAATCAAAAGCATCAATAAGGTTACAAGCGGATACAACACCAATTTTATCCTCATCTACTACCGAACTTTTGGCGCAATTGAAGGCTAAACCTATAGTAACATCAAGTTCAGGAAATATTGGGTAGTTAGGACTAATATAAAACTCATCGAGTCTGAGAGAAAAATATAAAGAATTATTAAAGGATAAAATTGAATTAATTTTGCCAGTAGAATATAAACGTTTGTTAAAAATATTTATTGTGATTGAAGAAGCAGTATAAATGTGCACAATGAGAAACGAAACGTCATGGAGTAGTTTAATTGGAGAGTATTTATTACGGAATTGTGCGATAAAATTTGAAGTAATGAAATTATAATAAATACTAGCTGTGATGGCTAATGCTTATAAAGTGAAATGGGGAATGAATGATAAGACTGGAAATGTGGATTTGATAATTACAATTGAAGGTGAAGATAATAATACAAAAGTATTAAGTGAAGAAAGAAAAAAATAATTTAAAATGGCATTATATAATATTGTGAAGTCGCATCATTCTGAATTTTTGAAAACATTACCATAAAGTGAATCAAATTAGTTTACTGAAGAATGTTGGCATCCGAAATTTGATGTTCATAATGTCCCAGATATTCCATTAGCTGCGTTACCTGAAAGAAATGTAAGAGGGTAATCTAAGCATTATTAATCGGTTGTGGATTTTATCAAAGCAAATGAAATAAAAAATGCAAAAGTGAAATAAATTTTGGAATAAAATGTTAAAGGAATTGAAAATAAAGAAAATAAAAATGAATAGAATGATAAAAGTGTTTAATAATAAAAAAGTTTAGGATTGAGTGATGCATTAATTGCTAAGGTTTTAATTTAATGATTTTTTATGATTTTAATAGATTAAAGAAAAAGAAAGATTACTAAATTAATCTAAATAATTGATGGCAACTTCAAATTAATTCTAAATTTCTGATAAAGAAAGGCTAAAAAACGTTGCATCAATCTTAAAAAAGTAACTTATTTATTTTTAAATCAAAATTATTTTAGTTATGCTTAACTACGAAAAGTTTCAAATATTTTCTATGTCTAAGTGATTGATCATATAGCTTCATCAAATAAATAATATTTAATGGGCAAAGGTATTATTAAATCTTTTCAATTTCTAAATAACAATTTTTTAGAATCAATAAGTTAAATAATCGATAAATTGATAACAATATGCCCGAATTGGCTGTAAATAATAAATCATTCTTAAGGCAAAATATTGCGGATTGAAAAATCATAAGACATCAGCTAAATTTTGCAACTCATAGAATAATAAAAATGAAAAATATCTTGATTTTCCTTAACTATATAATTATAGTTGTTAGTATTTCAAATCTTAATTAAAACTATTTTTTATAACTATAAATCAAATATTATATAAATTAGATATCATTTTAAAATCTATTCGATTTTTTCTTTCGTAGTTTCTTTCATTTCTAGCACTTTTTCATGAAAATTGTCAATATTTTTGTGTATTTCATCCTAAAAATTTATTTACAAGAATATTTTATAATTACTAATGATAATTAGAATCCTTTATGTATAGCCGAATTTGAGAAAAACAAGTTTTCTTTTTTAATTTTATCCACACTTAGTTACACTTCAATTTATAATTATTCTAATAACTCCATTATTTTTTCTCCTTTTATAACGATAAAAATCATAAAAACTAACCCATTCATAAAGTTCCTTATAAATATATAACCTATTAATTATCAATTTCATTTTATTGCGATTTCAATTGCGCATTTTATTCTTTAAGAAAGTCAACTTCCTGCTGTAATGATTGTGATTTTTAGCTGCATTCTTTTTCAATTTTTTAAAGCATCATTATATATCCTGGGTTTCTTTGATTTAATTAAATAAATAATAAAAGAAAAACTTTTCATATTCATCTTTAAATTTCTTTAATTAAGTTTTTTTCAAATTCAAAGATTTTTGTAACAATTTTATTTAGTTTTAACTTTGCACATCCTAACAATTTTATTAATTATCGATTTATCTTGTCAGTTTCGATAAAGATTCTTCATATTACTTTTTTGCTTTATCTAATAATTCTTTTTCTCTATCCAACCATATACGATTCAACTCAAATAATAATTCTTCTTACAATTCTTTTGACATTTTTTCTTGTAATCTTTACTAAAAATTTTGCAAGAAAGAAAAAGCTTTTTATGGGACCCAAAATTATTTCTCTTGCTCTTTCTTTGATATATTACAATTTTATTTTGTTTATTTCTTAATATTTTTCGAAGAAAGTGATCTCTTTTAAGGTGTGTTTGTATTTTGTATCTCGCGAAGGAATCGATATTGTTCATTTTCATATGAAATTGCAAAATTTTTATACTTTTCAAAGTTATTATTAATATATTTAACTTCTGAAGTTTGCTTAAGAAGCGTGATTAACCGCTAGACATCAGTTTTCAAATAATCAACCTCTGATAAAAGAGCATTTTCATTAGTTTTTATATAATACAGTTAATCAATAGAGTTTTCATACTATTTAATTATCAAAGACAAAATAACTGACCTGAAGGAGCTTTTCATTAATTCTTTCACTTTCTTGTACTTTTAATGCAAATTCTCGATCTAATTCATAAATCTTTTATTTAAGTCGTTAATTTGACTCTTGTAATTCAGTTATAACTAAATTTTTTTCTCTTACAATTTCTTTCAAAGAAATTAATTATTATTCATCGTTTTCTTTTTTTGATTAGTAAGCTTAAGAGAGTTAAAAAAATTATTCCGGCATTGTTTTACTTTAATACTGCTATTACAATGAATTTTGCTAAAGTTATCTGTTAAATTCTGATTAAAAATTATCGGTTCTAAAAGTTGTTTAGAGTTTCGGATCATTATAATCTTATTCTGTAATTTTTGACTTTAAAAAACAGATTGTTTTGAGTTAATTATTTAATTAGTTACTTATTTGATTTATTTCCACATTTAACTCAGCTTTTATATATCTTATTAGGAAGTTATTGACTTACTTCTATCCATTATTATATTATTAGGTGATAAGTAATATAAAATTATAAAATATTCAAATAGCAATTTTTAATTATTAAATAACTGATAAATATTTTTAATGTTTTTTATTTTTTGAAGGTATTGAACTGATAATTTTTCTGTTAGGAGCAACCATTATTTTACAACTGCCAATTTCAATTTTTTGGGAAATTATTTAACTATTTAAGTTGTTAATTATTTAAATATTATAATAATAATTAACAATTAAAAAGTAAAATTCATAAAATATAAAATGGACTTTGGTAATGAAGTTTAATAACGTGGCAAAAGAGTATTTAAACATTGATTTTTAACTTATTATATAGGTTTTCCGCCCAAAGGATTAATTTTCTTTAGGATGGCCATCAGATAATACAAGTAGTGAATAAGAATACGAACAAGTTGTACCAATAGAAAAATATTATGAAAAACCAACAAAAAATTAAGTTTCTAATAATTTCGTAGAAAAAACTTATGTTGCTAAAACTAAAAAAAGTGAAAACTTTGGCAAAATTACTAATTAACCTTATCAATAAGTAGCTCCACCTTCAATTATCAGACCTTAAGAAAACCAATTTTAATTCAGTTGATAATTGAACTTTTTTATTTAAATTTAATTATGACTTTAATTAATTAATAAGTGCATTTTCGGATGCCATTTTATTAGAATATTAGAGTGAAAAAATCTACACAAACTGTACTTTATTTATATTTATTTTATATACTTTTTTATTTATGTATTGTAGAATTTTACTAATTTTTTTTTTTATTTACATTAAATAAATTAATAAGAATAAGATTTATTTATTAAATCAAAACTTCAAATAGAATTTTTTATCTAACTTGTTTATAAAGTATCTTAAGTCTCAGACTAAATATAAATTATTAAAATTAAACACTTAACCATTTACTAGCACAATTATTCAAGCAATTAATTTTTTTTCTTCTCGTCAATTTTTTTAATTTCAATAGAAAAATAAGCATCCACTGGACTAAATTAAAAATAAAATATTTTTATCATTAAACCGATGGTCAGATAATAAACACTCTCGGCTTTTATAATACATTTATTTCAAATTACATTAGGCAGCATTATTCTAATATACAAAGATCCTATCGCACCTAAAGACAAAAATTCACAAAACAGAAATAAATAATCCCACCATGCAGGGCATCTTTGTTTTTTAGATGTATCATAAATTTCTGAAAAAGGATCGAATTTATAAGTAGGCATAAAGGTTATTTATCCTTCTTTATAATAGTTCAGATATTTGCTATGCATTTTAATAGTTTATCCTTGGTCATCAATAAGAAGTTCCTTAAGAATTGCAGCCGCTTTATCTTCGCAGTCAAGTGATTTTGAATATTGCTTAAAGGAATTGATCTTTTTACGAATCTCTGAATTCGTACCATTGATTCTAAAATTCAAATCGCCAAAAAGAAAAATATAAGGAAAGCGAAGTAAAGAGCTTGAGAGTTCTTCAGATTGTGACTAAAAAGCAAATTCTAAGAAAATAAATAAACTTTTTCTAAAGGAAACATTTTTTTATGTATCTCATTAAGGTTATTTATTCTTTCTCGATAAGCATTCTACCCTGACTCTAAATGGCAATTAATAAAACAAAGTGGTGTGCTATCGATATCAAATTTGATCCCTACTGCTCCTTTATTCCTAAACAATTTTTAAGTTTAATTTTTAAATTTTACCCTAACTTTAAACTTCCAATTCCGGTTTTTATTAAATCTTCTTAAATTTTTGTAATCCTTGGTTTCAATGGAGTTTTAATAAAAACAAGTATCGCTAATCCCACCATGCCTTTTGATTTTGTAAAAATATAGCTATCAAGTTTCTTTAAATTATTTGTTATTACTTCAGTTCATACTGTCATTTAACTATCGTGAGTTTTGTTTGTTACAACAACGTTTTTTGGGTTAAGTGCCACAATTTCTTGAAGGCCAATAACAATGATGTCAGGGAGTTGATTGGACTCAAATTGAAAGAGATTAATAGAAAGAAGGTCGAGATTATCTGTTGGTTAAAATTATTCAATCTATAAATGCATTTAAAATCAGAAAAAAATAACATTAAAGGATAAGATATAAATTGAAACCTAATTTATAACTGTAAATTATTTTTCCAAGGCTTGCAATTAAGTCTCTAACTTTTTTTCAAATTCTATTCAAAACTTAAATAAATAAAAACCTTTACCGTTTGTTGTTTAATGTGATGAACCTAATAACACATCAATTCCCTCCTACTTTAAATTATCATCAAATGTACTCACTAAAAAACGTTCAATTTTCTTCATTCCTTAATCAAAAAGCCCAAAAAAAGTTGAGCCTTTGCCACTACGTTAGGTTGTAGAAATTGTTGAGTCTGTCCCAGCCTTATTATTTTATAAAAAAAACAAAAAAACATAGTGCTGACAAAGAAAATCACCATTATCTAATCAAATATGATTGAGATTTTTGAAAAAATGATTAGATTTCTACGAAATTTCTTAATCAAAAAACTCTATAAAACTCCCCTTAGCCAACACATTTAAATCAACACCTACATGTGAAAATTAATATTCAAGCATTGACATAGCTATCTTAAATTTAAATTGAATTAAATAAAAATAATTAACTTTAAACATCACAAGATTAGTTCTATCAAGTGAATCTAAACAATTAATCCTAAACACACCCTCCTATTATTAAATCACTTATTTTTCTTTGACATTTTCAACATAGAATGAGAGACATTTGATTGCATCTGCTAGTTTGTCGATATAAATATTTAAATTCTCATAATTTCCATTTTTACAGATATAATTTAAATCCAAATACTCATACTTAATATTAGTAATATTATTTTTGTCAGTATTTTCTTTTACACATTTCTCAAATTCTTTTATTAAGGTCTCTTCAGTACTTCTTGTCTAAGTCAACAAATTAATTATCATAATTCGTTTATATTCCTTTTCCATTGAGTAACAATGTTTTAAAAATGCTTGATTTGTAATTTCAAAATTTTATGATAAATAGATTTAAGATGTCAGTCCCTTTTAGTCTCAAAAAACGGGAGCTGTCCCTCTGATAAGTAAGTGGCTCATACAATATTGACCAAAGTAAATTATTGATTCTGTTTCGACAAAGTTAGCAACATGACCTTCATCATCCAGGCCTAATCATAAAGTAAAAAGATGGGTTTGATACCACGACTATTATATCTTGTCCCAGCTTTTTTAGTTGATCGTCGTGAAATTAAAAAATAATTCAATCGTTTCGAAAGGACATAAGTCAAAAAATAGCCTACAAACCCCTAACCACTAATAATGATAAATTGAACAGAAACATAACTTATATTACAGGCAAGATTCATGGTTTGCTAATCTTTGTAGAAATCAAATCTTTTAAAATAAAATTGTTTCAACAGAATTCAATTCTTGTTTGTGAGTTTGTTAAATAATCACTTCGTTTTTAAGATAAATCATATCCGAAACTAAAATAGTGGCCAAATGAGAGATTCTAATGAATTAAAAAAGAGTTGATTTAACCTTTTTAATTATTTCAACAATTTTTACAATTTCTTGAAAATTACTTTATTACATCAATTTGTCTTTATCCTAAATATTTTGTAATTAATCAAACAAAATAGAACAATCACTGAGACACAACTGACTGTTTTAATTTCAAACACATCAGAACAAATATCACTATAATTAAATGGTTAGATTAAGCAAACTGGCTTGACTGTCTTTGCAAATATACAAAAAGTCACATTTTATATGGTAATCATTCCGAGAAATGCACTGTATTAGTTTAAGGCAAGCACTTTTTCATTCATAAATTTATTATCTGATAGATCTAAGTAAAGTTGGTGATTTTAGTTTGTAAGTACCAATTTCATAGATTCTTCCTGTTGTTTTTTCTATGACTAATCTCGAATTAATTTTAGTTATTGGACTATTAGGTGAAATCTATAAAAATTAATTCAGAAATAATTTGCAAGAAGTCAACCACAAATTCATTAGAAAAGCTTTAAATGTAAATAGTATGCAAATTTTGTGAAATTGATTCCGAGATTGTTTAATAATCAATTACTTAAGATAATTAATTTTTAAAGATCTTGTAAAAGAATGACATTTTAAGTTTGCAAAATTTCAATTTAATTATCAATATAGAAAATAAAATATATTTTAATTTTAGATGAATATAAATGTATGTATGAGTGTATTTAATTATAATAAACATTATTTTAAAAATGAATTATAATTCCATAAGAAATTTGTTAATTTAATAAACTAATTAATAGCTTCAATAATAAAAAACTTATATATAATTTAAGATATTGCAGTAATTTTTTTAAATATAGTAATGATATTTGAGTTATTCATTTTTCAAGCCAATACAGAAATTTCATAAATAACTTCAAGCAATTTCTCGTTTTCATAATTAGGACATTATGTAGTACCAATCTGCATAATTGTGATTACATTTTATCTCGGAAAGATCTATGGCAATTTTCAAAATTCTGACTAGAAATAGAATGGAGATAAAAGGATTGATAAAATAACAAATCAATTCTCTGACCTTTAAGTTAATGAAAACAATCTTAAATAATCATAAAGTTCTTTGCAGACTAATGAAAATGATAAGGCCCGAACTGATCAAAATATTTAAAAAATTCAAACTAATAGTTATCCACTTTTAAATTTATAAAGTACAGAACAATAATAAAATTAAAATCATTATAATAACTAATCCCATTCTCAAGACTTATAGCAAAGTTAATCACCTTTGGTATTAAATTAATTTATCAAAACCAATGGAGAAGAATTGTTATTTAATTCAATTAAAATTACAAAGAGAAAGAGTGTACATTTGAATATCAGAGAAGAAAATTAAATAGAATTTTCAAATTTTGAAAGAAAAAGTTCAGAAAATCTTTAACTCAAAGTGAAAAGTCAATCAACTAATTTGTCACCGTTCAAATTAACAAAAAAGAGTTATCATTTTCAAGAGGAACTCTTTGAAACCGGAAGATTTTTCAAAGTTTTTGAAAAGCATTAACTTATCGATCATGGGTCATTTGGCGAAGTGTATAAAGCTATACATAAGCTTGAGCAGCAACCCTATGCTATAAAAAAAGTGTTTATATCAATAGGTAAAAATGAAAATTTTTTTGAACATAAATTATTCCGTGAAGTCAATGCTATGACTTAATTAGATCATAAAAATGTCATTAGGTAATAAATATAAAGTAAAAATAATAGATTATAATAGATTTTATACTTCTTGGATTGAATAACCTTTGAAATAACAAAAAGAACTTGAGAGTGAAATTTCATTATCTCCAGACAATTCTCCTGAAAAAAATAACGGTTATGACACATCATTATCAGGTCTAGGATTTGAATGGGATGAAGACTAATAGGTTAGTAGCAAGAAA
Organism: Devosiaceae bacterium; assembly: GCA_963676075.2. GTDB lineage: Bacteria > Pseudomonadota > Alphaproteobacteria > Rhizobiales > Devosiaceae > JAHJQZ01. The sequence continues at coordinate 40,002 of CAXXNZ010000025.1, read as the reverse complement.
GTGGACTTGCCTGAAAAATTTCCCTAATCACCACCTTAAGAAAGTGCTAATAAGAAAGTAACTTTAGTTTTACATATTCAAATGCATTATTGCCGTGGAGAAACATTAAAATATTTTTTGGAGAACAAGGAACGATGTTTGAATAGAGCTATGAATTATAAGATGTTTTGCTAATTGTTAGATGGGATTTCATACATTCATTAAAATGGAATCATACATCGAGATTTAAAGTATATTTGTTAAAATAATGTATTTCAAGGCCGGCCAATATAATGTTTGATGCTAGTAAAATTAAAATAGGTGATTTTGGTCTTGCAGCATTGTTGGAAAATATTAATTGTAAAAAATGTCATCCAAAAATAAAACGCCATAAAACCTTACTATTATGTTATACAGAAGAATTTAAAGAATTAAAAAATGTAAGATAAAGCACTACACAAATCAAAGGATTAGAGAATAAAATATATTGTGATGATGAACTCATGTTAACAAAAAGTATTGGAACTCCAATATATACTGCCCCCGAAGTTAAAAATAATCAGAATTATGATTTTAAAGTTGATATTTATTCACTTGGTAATTTATTTTAACTTATTTATTTTAATATTAGGACTTATATTGTTTGAATTATCAATGCAATTTAAAACAAGCCATGAAAAATTATTACATTTTAAGAAATTAAATGAAGATAGAGAATTACCAGAGAATTTTATAAAAAATTTTGGCCCTGAAGCACAATTAATTTTGTAAATGACAGAAAATAATCCAAAAAAGAGGCCTTTTATTTTACAGGTGCAAGCTTCATCATAAATGCGCATTTGGAAAGAAAAGCTTGAATTATGATTGAAGGCTACAAAAGAATTTACTATGAACTCACTAAATTTGATTGTTATCTATTAAAAAAATATTAATTATTATTTAAAAATCAATTTATAAATTATAATAATTTTTTATAAAATTCTTTATTTGTAGCTATGCTTAAAAAGCAATGATGAGATGATGTTATATATTTTTAACTTAATTTATCGTTTTCTGTTGATTATTTTGATATTTATTTTTTTTTTAACTATAAGATTTCAAATTAAACAATTTAAAGGCTATTTTAGACAAGAATTTTCTTTCAAAAATATTGAGTATAATAATAGCTTAACGAAATGAATAATTAAATTGCTAAATGAATTCACATAAAATCAAGAAAAAAATATATAAAGTCAAAAGATTAGAGAGGAATCATTGTAATGCTAAAACTAATATAAATTGTTAATTTTATTTAAAGTTTTATTTTTTTTTTGTTATCTGATTTCATTTTTTTATTATTTGAAACACTTCATAAGCACTCAAATTCATATAATTGTATTCTTCCCCCATGATTCCTCTAAGAAAATAGTTATTTATTGATTAAAAACTACGTTGTAATCTTTGGTAATTCAATTTTTGTAGTTTTGCTAATTTCAGATAAAAAATTCATTCCATTATTCTTAAAATCCAAATCAACTTTTTCATAAGGATTTTCATCTTTAAAGTTTAAGAAAAATTATGAAAATTGTTACTCCCTACAAATAAAAATAAATTAAAGAGTTAAAGTTTAAGAAAAATTATGAAAATTGTTACTCCCTACAAATAAAAATAAATTAAAGAGTTAAAGTTTAAGAAAAATTATGAAAATTGTTACTAACTACAAATAAAAATAAATTAAAGAGTTAAAGTTTAAGAAAAATTATGAAAATTGTTACTCCCTACAAAGAAAAATAAATTAAAGAGTTAAAGTTTAAGAAAAATTATGAAAATTGTTACTCCCTACAAATAAAAATAAATTAAAGAGTTAAAGTTTAAGAAAAATTATGAAAATTGTTACTCCCTACAAATAAAAATAAATTAAAGAGTTAAAGTTTAAGAAAAATTATGAAAATTGTTACTTCCTACAAAGAAAAATAAATTAAAGAGTTAAAGTTTAAGAAAAATTATGAAAATTGTTACTCCCTACAAATAAAAATAAATTAAAGAGTTAAAGTTTAAGAAAAATTATGAAAATTGTTACTAACTACAAATAAAAATAAATTAAAGAGTTAAAGTTTAAGAAAAATTATGAAAATTGTTACTAACTACAAATAAAAATAAATTAAAGAGTTAAAGTTTAAGAAAAATTATGAAAATTGTTACTCCCTACAAAGAAAAATAAATTAAAGAGTTAAAGTTTAAGAAAAATTATGAAAATTGTTACTCCCTACAAATAAAAATAAATTAAAGAGTTAAAGTTTAAGAAAAATTATGAAAATTGTTACTCCCTACAAATAAAAATAAATTAAAGAGTTAAAGTTTAAGAAAAATTATGAAAATTGTTACTAACTACAAATAAAAATAAATTAAAGAGTTAAAGTTTAAGAAAAATTATGAAAATTGTTACTAACTACAAATAAAAATAAATTAAAGAGTTAAAGTTTAAGAAAAATTATGAAAATTGTTACTCCCTACAAATAAAAATAAATTAAAGAGTTAAAGTTTAAGAAAAATTATGAAAATTGTTACTCCCTACAAATAAAAATAAATTAAAGAGTTAAAGTTTAAGAAAAATTATGAAAATTGTTACTCCCTACAAATAAAAATAAATTAAAGAGTTAAAGTTTAAGAAAAATTATGAAAATTGTTACTAACTACAAAGAAAAATAAATTAAAGAGTTAAAGTTTAAGAAAAATTATGAAAATTGTTACTAACTACAAAGAAAAATAAATTAAAGAGTTAAAGTTTAATTATTTACTTCCTAAAATGAAACAATAAATTCAAGTTTAACACAAATAAATAAAAGATTTAATAATAAAAAATACCCCAAAGAATGGTCCATAGTCTATAAGTTATTTAAATAGCTTAATATTATATTACACTGCGAACAATAAATTGCATATTCTTTTTTCTAACATTTCCATTAATGCAAAATTATTCTTTAATTTAATAAAAATTTTCAGTAATTTACGATTCATTGTTCTATTATAATTTAAACAGCCAACTACATTAGTTTTTAGGATCATTTGACTGCTTTTCATTTGAATGCCATGCAGGTATTGCCATTCCTCCAAACAAACTATTTTATTCATCTGTACTTTTCATTATTATAAATGTTGATCCTTCCAAAAATAAATATATTTATTAATCCTTTATTTATAACCTTTATTATCACAATATTCATGAAATTTTTCCTTAGAAAAACTAAATAAAATTAATGAATAGATAAATGTTTTGCCCATGGGTTTCAGTAGAAAATATTAATTTAAATTCTACTCTAATATCTTAAAACAATGAAAGCATAATTTTTTAATGAAGTAAGTCTGTCATTAATTTCGAATTAAATATTGGTTTATCACTTTTGAGGAGTTCTATGCAAAATTCTAACTCTGAATAATATTTTACTAATATTTATACTTGAGTTCTTATTTTTTTCTTTTAATTGTTTTTCTAACTCTGTAAATGTTTTCTTTGAGGAGTCAATATTTTTAATATTTTTAATCATTTTATTATTTTCTAATATGAGATTATTATAATTATTTTAAAGTGCTATCAATTGCTAATTTAATAGTTCTTGTTTTTGGTTTGATTGTTTAAGTAAATCTAAAATATAATCTTATAATAATTAACAATATACTTAATAAGACAACACTTAATTCACTTAATTGGTTATTGTTTTCTTTAATAGATTTTAATGATTTATTAAGCCCATTTGAAACAAAAGAGAGTAATTTTTCAAATTTGCAGGTATGTTGAGTTCAATCATTCATACTAAGATACACCAAATCAAGAGTAAGAGCTAATTTATCATTTTATTATTCTAAATTGGAAAAAGGATTTTATGTACTGAAATTTTTTGTAAGAATTGTGTAAAATTAATTTAATGTTATTTATTCAATTTCCCAATCACTCTCTTTTAAAGTTAAAGTTCATGTTTTTCATTCTTTGGACATTTCCACAATACATAAAACTATATTTTCTTAAAATAAAGATAATTAAAATCCATAGAGTTTTCCATTTATTTCTTTTGAGCAGTTAAATTCTTCAATAGCCATAATTTAAGAGCTTTTTTGTTGGGGATCATTGATTTAATTAATAAATTGGTGCGATATACGTTAAAAATTTTAAGATTCAGTCATATTAATTTCAAAATTGTTTACTTAAAGTAAACTTAAATATAATTCCATTGGAGTAATGCGATCTTAAGCATTATAACTCACTAATTATAATAATTTTTCCACTAAAATATCTTTAGAATCTACGTAATTATAATAAAATAATATATCATTATTTACTTTCATGCTCTAATTTTTTTAAGAGTAAAACTTTAATTTTTTTTAATTCCTAATTAAATTTATCTTTATCGCCACTAAAAATATAGAAGTAAATAGAAAGAAAGTAGAAAAAGGTTACCGATTCATATTTAATGGCAGGATTTAGTTCATTCCTAAAAGTAATTCTAAAACCATAATGCCAAGACAATACATATCTACTTTAATAGGATCAAATTTTCCAATTTATATTGATTAAGTAAATATGAGCCATAATTCAGGTGGGAAATAAAATGGAGTTCCTTTCACACCTGAGAACAAAAGTTAAAACTAAATGTTAACTTAGAGTCTTATGATTAGTAATCATTTGCTCACTCAATATTTTACTTTCACTAAAGTCGGTTAAATAAAATTAAAATTTATCCTCTTTCTTGTTTACCATAATATTGGCAGGTTTCAAATCTCGATGGTAACAATTATTTGTATGGAGATAAATTAAGGCCATGCAAATTTAATTAATAAAATCAAAGACATCTGCATTTTCTAATGCATTTCCACTCTCGGTTAATTTCCTTAAATCTTATTCGCATTCTTCAAAAAATAAGATAAAGCCTTCAAATGGAATTTGTTCCGGCATGCTATTATTATAAATTTAGAAATAAAATAAGAAACTCAATTAGGAGTTTCTTCATCCCATAATAGGGAACAATGCCTGGACAATCCTTAGAGAGTTACTTAATTTTTTCAAGTACAGAACTTTCTTCTTCTGCATCCTCTTTGTTCCTATAACATTTTAGAGCCATCCCATAATTTAGTAATTTATATCTGTATACTTTAGCATTCGCTCCAACTCCAATACATTCAGTTAAAGTAATTCTAGTAAGTTTGTTAATTTCTTCTTCAATTTATAAAGCTGGCCAAGGAACTAGTTGAGGAGCTTGTGCATTTATAGGATGAATTTCTAGCGCGTTCAAAGGAGCTTCTTCTATAGGAGCAAGATTATGCTTTCGTTTATTGCTTGAGCAACTACCCATTTTGATATTGTTTTAATATTGTTTTTTAATTTAAATTTGAATAGATTAAAAAAAGTTTATTAAATTAAATTGATAATTTATATATAAATTTTTTTGCGAAATTCAAAAATTTAATTTTTTTTAATATTTTAATTTTTTTCAAAATTTTTTTAATATTAAATTTCATTCAATGCTAATTGTGTTTGAATTATATTGATTGTTAGCTTTATTCAACTTACTCGTTGTTGCACTTAATGCATTTTTGAATTTTTTTTTTGAAAATTAATGCAAAAGAATTATTATTGAAATTAGATTATGATATAATAAAAAGTAATGGCAAATTGAAAATTCGATTTTTAAAAAATATTAATTATTATTAAAATAAGTGGACAAATTATTTTTTTTTAGATCATAAAATTTATTCATCTTTTGATTTTTTCCTAAGAAATTTATTTTCTTTTTGTCTATAACTTAGACATTAATCCACGAAGCGCTCGACACTAGAATCAAAATTTTCAATAACATTTTTGGACTCTTTTGATACTTCTCTATTGATTATTATAAAACGATAATAAAAATACGTTCTTAATGAGAGAAGCAAATTTTATTCATTTCTAAGTCTTTTAAGTTTAAATTTATTTTTTTTATGCTAAATTAAGATTTTTTCAAGTTATTAGTTCTATATTAATTGCTTTTAATAATTTACTTTACCTTTATTTTTTATATCCTATTTTAATTTTCCTCCATATCATTTTCTTTTAATTTTTTAATCTCTAATTTAGTTTTTCTTTATTCGTTTTGGTTATACTCAAATTTGAACTCAATAATACAAAAAAAAAAATAACTTTTGTTAAAAAACAATTCTCATGCATTCTAGTCATTCTTTTTAAAGAATTTTATCTATTTTCTCTTTCTTGTGCTTTCATTTTGTTTTTATTTTCTTACTGTTTTTATTACCATACTATATTATTGTGCGAGCAACTCTAATTAATGTATTCTTTTTTTATTTCTTTTATTATTTTTATAAAACATTAAATAAAAACTTTCTGCTAATTAACTATGAATAACAATTTTAGAAATCAAATTGCTTGTTTATTTCTGAGATTTTTCTAACTCCTTTGAGTAGTTTTATTGAAAAGTTAGTCTTCTTTCTTCTGATTTTTTTATATATTAATTTTATCTTAAAAGTAAATTTTTTGCACTTTTTTATGATCTTAATTCAACTAATTGATTAATAAAAATTTTAATCAATAAAAACCTGCTTCTTCCACTTAGTATAAAAGGCTATTTTAATTTTATAATTCGAGCTTATGATACACAATTAATTTTTAATAATAAAAACCTCTGAATGTTTTTACTAAAATTATTTTCTCTTTCATACTTCTGCCAAATTTTTTTCTTGAAGGTAAATTTTTTATAATTCTCGAGATTTTTTCACTACTTCAACTTTTTCATTCCTTTTTGGTCTTTTTTACAATAATATAATCTTACATTTTTTTCAATTTTTTCTAAAATGCTCTATTTGCAGCTAAAGCTTACTATTTTTAATAAGCAATAACTTAGGCACTATTATTTTTGTGATGGTGAGCTGATGTACTATGCTTTTCACTTCATTCATCGTTTTCTCCCTTTGCAAATTATTTATGTAAAATTAGAATACTTAATAATTTTAAATGTTTTATGAAATTCTTTTCATCCGTTACATTCTTTAATGATCAAATTTGTTTTTCATGATTGCTTCTTCTTCAGATAAATACATTTTTTTTGCAATTTCCTTTGAATTAACTAACATATTTTTGAAATCAATTATCAACTTAAGATTTTATTTTTTGAAGATTATATTTTTAAATAATCTTTCCAAATTAATCCTTTATGATATGCTTTTGATTTTTTACTAAGTTTCCTTTAGACATTTTCCCATTTTCTTTTCTATTTAAAGTTTTGTTTAATTTTAAGACTTCTTCTGGAGATATAACTTTTGCAGAATTATGACTATTTCTTAGATAGCTTAAAGTTTATTAACAAAGCAATTGCATTTAATTAGTTTCTTCTTGTAATTGTCTTTAAAAAAAATTTTATTAAATAATAATTTACTTATGAGGACAGGAATAGCACTAAGGAGAAGCTTCAGGGGAACTAGTATTTTTTTGCAATTCTAAAGAATATTATAATAATTTAAGAAACTAAATAATTTGTCACGAGTTCTTCAAACTGTCCATGCGTTTTCTAGATACATAATTTAATTTTTAATAAAATAACAAATTAATCGTTTTGCATAATGTTAAAATTAAAGGTGCTAAATACTTTTAGATTTTGCTGGATGCTCAAAATTTTCAATCGTTCTAAAATATGTATAATAATATCAATTTAAGAAATAAACTTGATATTTTGATTGAAAAAGATTTCTGGTTAAATTCCTAATTAATTACAAATTTATAAGGTTTTTGGGCTATCAGGGTTAATTTTTAAGATTACTTAGGCACCATTTAGCTTAAATTTATTTATCTTTTAAAACCGAGGATCTTATTATTCTTACATCTTAATTACTTGATACTAATTAATATTTTTATTATAACTTTCAAAATTAAACAAAAGTATTTTAGCAAAAAAAAAAATTAAAAATTTAAAGTCATTAAATATGATATTTAAATTAATAAAATTGTTTCTATTCATAACTAAATCTACAAACAAAACAATAATCACAAATGAAATAATTTTACTTCATTATTGATAAATTCACCTTAAAGATAAGTTTTATCTTCAAAGGTAAATATGCCAAATCCATTCATTTTATCGTCTTCCCATTCTCCATCATAAATTTCTCCATTAGTCCAAGTATAAATGCCCTTTCCATTTTTTATTCCTTAATTCCAGATTCCATCAAACACTTCTCCTTGAAATAAAAGTCATCCCAAAAATAATTGTAACCATTGGCGTAGTAATAAATACCTCTGCCATTTTTAAGTCCACTTTCCCAATCTCCTTCATACTTTTCTCCGCTTGATGCAATATCAAATAAAATAATAAATAAACTTGGCAAAAATCATAACACCATACCCATGTTTGGCATCATCCATTCATTCTATTAGAATAGAGTAAACAACAAAAATTTAAACCTCCATCATATATGTTTCCTTTTTCATCAATATATTTCCCTTTTCCATTCTTTGAACCATTTCTAAACTCTCCAGTATATTTATGTTTGTTATTGTAATAATAAGTGCCTTTTCCATTCATTTCATCATTTTTCCTTCAAACTAATCGATAAAATAATCAAAAAACCATTCTCCTTCATACTTACCATCATCATGAAATTAATAAATTCCCTCTCCATTCTTTTACCCTTAATACCAATATCCTCCAAATTTATCTCCATTTTCATAAATAAATTATCCAACTTTAAAAAATAAATACATTTGAAATGAATTAACTTCCATGGGGTTTATCAAAATTTCAAGCTCCCTCATACTTTGCTCCACTAGCAAATTCTAGCACTCCTTTTCCTTCCTTTTTCCCATTCTTTTTAATCAATGAATTAAAATAACTGTAACTTTTCAATCACCAATATATTTATCTCCAGTAGCATACCATTATGTTCCTTTCCCGTTTTTTTCACCCAGTATTCATTAACCCTCATATTTTTCACCAGTTACATTATAAAGATAAGTTCCATTACCATTTTTTTTATCATTTAGCCATTCCCCTTCATATTTATTTCCATTTATATAAAAGTATTTCCCTTATTAGATTAAGGAAACATTTTAATTGTTATTATTTTTTTAAAATATTTTAAATATTATTAATATTTTAAAATTCAAAAAAAAATAATTAATATAAATTAATAAACAAATTGTTGAGTTTTAAAAACAAAAGTTTCAATTAATTTATTTATTTATACTATAAATCTTTGAAATCAGTAAATAATTATCAGTATTTAGGTTTCTTCATTAAAAAAATATTTTTAGTTGCTTTCTTGGTTACTTTAAGCGATTTCTCCACAATAAAAGTTTCCATTTTCTTTAAAAGATTCTAATCAAAAGATTTTTTTAGTTTTTAATCTCCTTAATACAGTGCCCATTTATCTTCAGAAAGTACGGAAAATTTTGATAATTATCTCGGATATACTTATTTAATCTAGGCTTTATCTTTAGAAAATGAATGTTATTTGATAGGCGAATAAAGAAAATTTTTTTTCTAGAATTGGCCTAGTTGCGAAGGCTGGCTATTTAATCTCTAAAACACATTTAATAATGGCAATTTAATGCTTTATTCAATTTTTTAATCACTCGAAAAACGAAATTTAGATTTGCTTGTTTTTTATTCTTCTGTTTTTGTTATTTCTCGAAAACTCAGACTTTAATTACGCTCTATTATAAAGATATTTTCTACTGGTGTATTCATCCAAAAATGATTTGATACTTCAACAATATTAATTCGCTAGTTAGGACTCCATTCCAAGAGACGTTTTAACAAATTCACAGCTGCTTTAGACACATGTTCACATTTTTTCTTATCTAATTGTCATTCATCATGCTTAATTTTATGTTTTATTACTTGTGGGCTTTATCCATCAAATGGATAACAACCAAATAATAAAATATAAAGAATAACACCAAGTGCTCAAATGTCAATAGATGGATTGGCAGGGGCCTTATGGATAAGAACTTCAGGGGCTATATAGCGGACACTGCCTTTGTTTGTCGGAGTGTCATTTTGTTTACTAAATATTCCTGCAATGCCAAAATCAACAATCTTCAAAAAATAATCTTAATTTTATGTAAATAACTTTGATTAACTTCGAATTTTAAGATTCAAATAAAATATTTTCTAATTTCAAATCACGATGTATAATTGAATGTCTTTAATGGCAATAATAAATAGCCTAAACAATTTATCTAAACAAGATCTATGCTTCAGCTTCTTCTATAGCTCAATTTTAGTTTTCTAGATAAGTTTTCAGTTCGCCACCTTCCAAATATTCCATTACAAACGCTGATTTCATGTTTTTAAATGTATGAAACTCAATGATTTTCACTATATTTGGATGATTTAATGCTTTTAAAGCATTTGCTTCTTAGAAAATCATATTAATATCATCAATATTTGCTAGAAAGATAATATTAAATTCGAAATTATTATTTACAAAAATGATTTTTTAAAAATTTGATTGCAACATAAGTTTATGTTTTTCGGTGTTGACCAAGCATCACTTTCCCAAACCCACCTTCTCCTAGTGGTTTTATTATTTAATATTCAGCAAAAATTTTTATATCATTAAAATTTTCACCTATTAATAATTATTGATTCCTTTATTATAAATTACCTTAAGAAACATATAGCTTCTCATGATTCTTAATAAATTAGAAATCATCGGAAAATATTTCACTTCCATTAGAAACAAAAAAACGTAAAGCCCTAGGATTTGGAAGATTAAATTCATTAGCCACGAACTCACAAATCTTATCAAAACAAAGATTTGGGTTTATTGGAAGTAATTTAAAAATTTCAAAGTTTTCATTTAGTATAAATTATAGTTAGAATTGTTCCTTGAAGTATAAATTTAAAATAGGGAAAATCAACTGGTTCTTCATCATCATCAAATTTAGATTCTACAAAAAAAGAAAAGTTATTCATTTATAGTTGAATTTTAAGTTAATTTTAGTAAATACAAATAGAAATTTATATAGAAAGAATAATTATTTTTTTTACAACTTCTAAAAATATAAGAAAACAGAATCGATTTAGTTAGCTAATTTTTTAATGAGATCAAATTATAAACAATTACGAAATTGCAAGATGATAAATATTTTAAAATTAATCAGCATTAAATAAATGTTAAATTGTTTTCTAAAAATTAATTAAGGACTTTTTTACATTTTTTTAATTAAACGAAAAGAAAATAATCAAGCTACAATAATGAAAAAATTAATTATTTTTTTTTTCATTATTTTTACAAAAAATTAACAATTTACTTTGACGAAATCTATCATTAAGTTATGCTTACTTACTTTTCTTGATTTTAGAAATATTTTTAACTTTTTTCTTGAAGATATTTTTATTAATGCAATTATTCCATTTTATCTCTACTTTCCTTAGAAAGTTCGTTATAATTAAGTTTAATGGGCATGGGTTTATCACTTAAAGAACACCAAATACAATTGCACTAAATAAAGTCTATGATAATTTAAATTAAATTAAATAATAAATTAGTTTTCAACCTTGCTAAATTGAATCGTAATTCTAATTATTTTATTTTGGAGGATTGAATAAAATAATTTTGCATGGCTAATTTACTTTTTTTGTGATTTTTTTGCTCTTTTTAATCTATTTGGACTGATCGGATGCTTTTGGAAGCATTTTTTCTTCATAAAATTTTTTTTAAAGATCTGGAATTAATTTATCAAAATAAGTAATTCTGGTCAGTGCTAGATAATTCTTTTTTTAAAACTTTTCTACCATCGACTAGTTGTATTAGGATTAAAAGTAATTGGTCCAAAAGTTACTAGCCTTTGGATCGTGTGGGTTACCCTTTGATGCAAGGATTTAGTTTTTATCAAATAACTGGAATCTGTCATTTAAATTAAATTTCAAATTATCTTCTTTAACAAAATAAAATGTGTATCAAGAAGTGATAACTTTATGGTTTATTCTCAAAATTTTAAATTTAGTCCGTCATTTGCAATATTTTAAAAATATGATATCAAAGAAAAAATATATTTAAATTTATATATTGATTGAGATTCAATATTAACTTAAAAAGCAAGATGGATTTTATTAAAATAAAAATTGAAAAATATGATTATTGAAATATTTTAATTTAAATTTTTATTCAACAGAGGGATGACATAAATAATCAAAAACAAAAATAAAATTATAATGTGCTTTGAAATATTCGCAAAATCTTATTTAAAAAAAAAAATTATTAAATTTTACTAATAAAATATTTTTTTTGAAATTTTAAATGAAAAAATAATCACAATTAGGAAAAGTGTTTGATAAAAGAACTACAGAAAAAGGATAAATTGAATATCTAGTACAATGGAAGGCATCATCTAGTACTCAATGGTTACAAATAATAATAGTTAAAACTAATTTTAAGGGAACCAATTATTAATTTAAAAAGAGAACTTGAAATGTTGGCTGATTTCGAAGTTGAGTATGAATTAAGATAAAAAAGCTAAAAAGATGTGCCAAAAGAGTCAGTGCCTTAGCAACCTTAGTAATTGCCAAAACAAGTGCAAAAGAGAAAATAAATTATGCAATCAAGTTCAAGTGACGAAGAATATGAGGTTGAGGAAATTTTAGAAAAACGCATCAAGAAGGGAGAAGTCAGCTACAAAGTCAAGTGGAAGGGTTACCCTCTCTCGGAAAGCAGTAAAATATTTCTTTATTTTTCATTATTGATAGCTTGGGAGCCTGCTAATAATCTAGACAATGCCAAAAAAGCAGTGTAAACTTATGAGGAATAGTAAAAGAAACTAGCAGATGAGTAATTTAATTTAGAAAGGGAACCCCCAAAAATTGAAAGATTATTTAAAAAGCCATCAGAATCAAAAGAGTAGGTATTAGAAATTGAAGATGATTATAATGCTGAAGGGAAAAAACTTAACTCAAGTATTTTCTTGTTTATTGATTTCAATTAGACGAAAACAATTCATCAAATTATGATAAAATCCTAGCGAAAATGAAGGAAAATCTTGGTAATTTGCAACGAATGACAGATGATAAAGGAGAAAAGCCTAAAGCATAGCCAATTGAAGAACATAAGCTTCAACTTGATCGTAATTATTGGTTTTATTAACGTTTTTACTAGTTGACGACAAAACTGATCTTCCAGAAGAAGGAAATTTTGACAAGGATGAACCGGAAACAATAATTGCAGCCCGTCCTGTTAACGGTAAAAGAATAAATTCCTAAACTATTTAAAGATATGTTATTGCTAACCGTGAGTTGGAAGCCAAGAAAAAATGGGATAGTTCCAAAAAACACTCAAGTAACCAACAAAGAATTATTTAATCACAATCCCAAGTTGCTTATTGAGTTTTATGAAAGTAAGCTTCGTTTTGTTCCTTAAAAAAGTAAAATTAATTATTCATCTAAAATTGTTAAAGAATGAAAAGAAAATTAGTGAAATAAAAATTTTAATTTTTTCTTAATATAAAATTTAAAAATTTAAATTTTTTTTATTTGAAAAATTCTTTAAAGTAAAAAATAAATATTTAAACCAACAAAAATTATTAAAAAAAAAAACACTTCAACAATCTTATTCCACCAATTAATAAAATAATAAATACGCTTCTTTAGTTAGTAGCTCTTTTTCTGTTATTTTCAAAATATTTTCATCATCGAATATATACCACTGTAAGAAGAAATACCATAAACACAATAATTTACCTAGGTATTTCTTTTTGCAATTGTAATATAATGGCCAGAATCCTGGGATCCACTATGTAGTATTAAAGCTATTAAATTATAGGAATATTCAATGTTTTATTTTTCAAGGAAGCTTTTAAAATATAAATAATTTGAAAAAATACCTCTTTGGATTAAAACTATTAAGAGGAAATTTTATTTTATTTGTGAGTTTGACTTTTTTTGGTTCTAATTTAAAGCGTTTTAAATGAACGACTAAGATTTCAGGCAATTTTGATATCAACATAGTTTTTTTGACTGTTCCTAAAGTTTTGCACTTTTCGCATAAAAATTAGTCCTTTATAAGCTCCTCCTCAAAAAACTTCTCTAAACAATCTTAAATTGTGTTACAGTTTTCTACTGGCACTGAAATATCGAGAAATGGATCATATGTAGTAGAAATTGTTTAACAGTTTTCACAATGAACTGAACTCAAAAACTGTCTTTATTGATAAAATAAATACAACAAAAAAATCCATACCCTGCAAAGATATAATCAGATATTGATTAATGAAATTCCTCATAATTCTTTCAGGCTTCTCTTGCTGTTTTGAAGTTTACTTCCTTTTTTTTTGTTTTCTGCTCTGATTTATTTTATTCTTCTTAGATTTCACAAAGAAAGAATCGTAAAAATTCCTAGGCATCATGATATTACATCGGATTGAATGAAGCTTTGTAGAGTTTGGTTAATTAAGTTGTTGATATGTATTAATCTGTTTTCGCAATTTTCATTATATCTAATATCTATTTATAGATGCCAGATGTTTTTTGTTGGGACTTGGTTGGGGTATATTTTAACATTTTGAATTTTGAGTTAAGAAAGTAATCATCAAATTTTTAAATGCTTATTAGCGCTTATAAAACAGAATTTTAGTAGCATTAGTTGCTTTCATTTTCTAGTCCCTTAAACAATAAATAAAATATTTATATATATAGTTAGAAACGACTGGGGGGATATTGCTTCCAAGAACCTTCATGAATTATTCATTATATTTTCTAATACTAAATAAAACAAATATAATTTACTTAATTATATTTAAATGAAGTTCAGGGCCACCTCCATATAATTAGACAATCAAATTCCAGACCAAGCTATTGACTATCACATAGTCGGAGTTTTCTTCGAGTCTTCTTTCTTATTTATTAATTTCTTGTAACAAAGATTCATTTGAAATCTTTTAAACAGGATTATCATGAAGATTTTAAAGAAAATTTGAATAATTTTATGCCCAAGCATTACTTAATGCAAATAATTATGATGTATCTTTATTTTATTTTAAATTTTCGACTATAATTTTTTTTTCCATTTTTTTCCTAAAAGATTTAACTAACACTAATTGAAATTTAACCTTTCTACAGAGTCAACTTCCATCATTTTGTGATAAATATCGTCCGCTTGCTAGGATTAGCACTGTTATACATTTTCTGTATGCCAATTTGTTAAAGTTGTGGATACAGAATTTATTGTCCCTTGACTTTAATAACCATAATTTTTTTCGGTGCATTTCAGAGCATCATATGCTATTATATTTGTATTATTTAATAATTCAAGCTATGTATTCCTAAAATGCATAAAATAAAATAAAAAAGGATAGATAATACCTTTTTGGTTTTGGAAAAGTAAAGCGTTCATCAGTTGAGACTTAATTTTTTTTTGGTTACTAATAATATTGATCTTAGAAAACTAAAAAATAACCTCTGATTTTCCTCTAACAGCAGAATTAGGTTTTTTTTTGAAACAACTGAAAAATGACATTTTGTTAGCTATTTTGGAAGAAAATATAATTAGTTAATTAAATATATTTTTTAAATGATCTTTTGAGTTTTAAATGCTAATTTAATGTTTTGCTTTAAATAAAATAAACTAAGATAATAAATTATTTTTTTTTATTCCTAATATTATTAATAATAATAATAGAGTTTATCGAATATTGTTTTTATATATTAAGTTAAGTTAGGTTTTAAAATTATTTGAAATTTCATCAATTTTGTATTGTTATTTTTATAAAAAACTTTAAAATTTTAAAAATTGTTAAAAAATTTAATAATTTCCTCAAAAAAACAAGATTTTAAATTATAATTTCAAAAGCTTATCAAAAATTTAGTTTTTAAATAATTAAATAAATTAAAATCTGATTGAACAAATATGTCAAGCATTTCATCGAACAAAGAAATAGAATCCCCAGGGCTAGATAACTACGAAATAACACCGATACCTGAAGATTAATCCTAATATGAGGATTAGATATAAGACAATTAAATAGAAAGTAATCAAGTTGAGGAAAATAAAATAGATGCAATTTAAAGTTAAGAAAATGAAAGTGAAGATAATTAAAGTGAAGTTCATTAAAGTGAAGATAATTAAAGTGAAGTTAATTAAAGTGAAGATAATGAATTATAAAAACGTAAAATAGAATATAATTAAGAATATAATATTGAAAAAAAAGTAAAAATTGATTAAGTTAAGGTAAAACTATTTTACTATATATATTTACTATAGCCTATTGAGCAAGAAGAGGAATAATAGGAATAAGAATAAGAAGAGTAATAATAGGAATAAGAATAAGAAGAGGAATAAGAGGAGGAATAAGAGGAATAAGAATAAGAACAAGAAGAAGAACCATAAGGTGAATTAGATGCAGAAACTTATTTTAAAATGAAATTTAAAGAAATTGCAAAAGTCCATACTTAAAGATCCAAAAAAGACGGAAACATGGCATACTCACTTGTAATCATTTATAGTAATTAAATGTAATAATATAAGGCTGAAGCTGAACAATTAGCATAAACAATGGATGAAGCATATTAAAAGGATCAATACTCTCTCAGTAAGAATGAGCCTGCATTGGCTAAATTAGATATAATTGATAATGTTTTGCAAAAACTTAAAAATGTTCTAAAATCATTAGTTTATATAATTTTTTTTTTAGTCGTAAATCGCAGAAGAATTTTTAAAATTAAATGGATTGGAATTGATCGAAAAATGGATGAACAAGCTACCAGATGGCACTTTTCCATCTGTTATCCTTAGGAAAAAATTGTTAGAAATTTTGGTTCAAATGGGACCAACTAAAGAATAAATTCTAGGTTGTACGCTTGGGTAATTAATTATGTAATAACATACAAACTAAAGTTTTTCTTATTAGTCAGCTGTTTAAAATATTGTTTTGTTTTAAAGGTGAATTGAGCTAAATAAGAAATTTATGCAAAAAAGTAATAGATCTCTGGACAAGGATTATGACAGATAACCTTGTCGATTTTGCAAATTCTGAAATGAATGAAGTTAAATTAATTAATAAAATGAATTATTGTATTATTATTGCAGATTGATCTAACTAAAAAACTTAAAAATAAGAGTAAGTTTGAATAAATTGGAAAGCCTAAATTATCCACCTAAGAAAGCAAATACGTGCAAAGGCCAATTGAAAAGAAATTTATTTTTTATCGTATTCCTTAGACCAAAAGTGATGATGTTGATAAAATTGAGAAAGTTGAATAATCTGAAAATACAGTTAAAAACAAATTGTTTTTATATTAAAATATACCTTAGAAAAAAATTTTCAGAGAGCTTATTAATTTAAAAAAGAAACATTGATTAGAATATTTATTTAACCATAAATTTTAGAACAAATAATTTATATTTGAAATTAAAAAATTCATTATTATTAGTATCATTACTTTTTGTCCTTGAACCTTGGCTTTTTGAGATCTTGATTTTCCTTGAATAAATTGAATTAAAAGGGGTAAAAAAAATTAAAATAACTTATAAATTCTTGAAAAAGTCTGCCGACTTTGTAAATTTTACAGATTTTTCTTTTTTCATTGATTCCATTATTTTTTATTATTTTTGATTTTTTTACATTAAAGTATAGGCAAATTTATTACTAGCAGATAACTTCGAAATCTTTTTCTTCAGCAAACTATGTCTTTATCTCGATTTTACATTGCGTTTCATTTTATAACGAAGATGTAATTTTTCTTCTGGAGTTAATTCTTTTTTATCCTTTATTTTCATTAATAATAAATCAATAATAATTGAATTACAAAGAAAGTAGCAGCTTTTTCAGGTTTGAACAACTCTTTTTCTCTTATCACTTTTTTCTAACTAATAAAAATTGGAATTTTTTCTTCTCGCAATATAGTTGGGACATTTGTAACAATTTCTGCAGATTTTTAATCAATTGGCTTTGGTGTAAAATTTAAATTTGATAAAAGATCAAGCTTATAGCATAATTATTTAAATTGTAATTCAATTTCTGCTTTGAGTTTATCGTCGGCCTTTGCAGTTGGTAACTATAACACTGATGACTTATATTCTTCTTCATAAGTCTCAGCCAATCCTTTAGGCTTTTCAAAATTCAATTGTGGCAATTCATTAAAATTCTCTTGAATATTCCCATCTTTCTTTATTTGTTCATTATCATCCCACAGTTCATCAAGCACTCTTTATTTTATAATTTTTTCCAAATTATCATTATCCTCTGCTGTAATTTCTTCTTAAAGTCTTATTCCTGATTTAAAATCTAAATTCTCTTTTACTAGAGAGTCAATAGGTCTGTTGGTCCCTGTTATTTCTCCCTTTAATTACCAAGATTTTGAAGATATTAATTTTTATTCAAGTTTCGTTATCATTTCATCACGTTTATTTATATTAGAAGATTTAGGCTCTTCATTTTACATTTCTTATCCACGCATTTCATCAAATATATCATCTTCTAATTCTATAGCATTTTCATTTTTTTCTTCTTCATCCTCTTCTTCGTTATCTTCTCCATCACCCCAAAGATCCTCATACTTTGCACCTTTCCCTTTAGCTTCATTATCATCATCGTCGTCATCATCATCAGCCTCATCTTCTAGATTTATTGGTTCTGCTTCTTCGTTTTCAGCCATTTCTAGAAATTTCTACATTTCATTATAATCAAAATTTTCATCGTTATTTGCTTTGTCCATTTTTTCTTCACTTTATTCACTTCCTAAATTAGATGCTTCCTAATCATCTGATTCATTTTGTAAATCTTCTCTTTCATCAAATTCTTCTTCTTGTTCTTCTTGTTATTATTCCTTTTTTTATTTGTTTTTTTTTTATTTGCTTCCCTTCTTTTCTGTTAATTTTGTTACCCAATTCAATTATTTATTATTAAGTAAGGAATCTTATTACTATTTTAATTAAAACCAGATTTATTCTTCATCTTAATTATGAGTGGCTAATGGTGTTTATTTTGTTTCATCTATACAACAAAATTAAATAAAATTGAAATTGTACTAAATGTCCATAATTAATTTAAAATATTACAGGATTATTTAATGATATCATCTTATTTTTCATAAATTTCCAATGGCTTACTTAGAAGCTTAGAAAAAAAATGTAAAGTTAAAAAGAAAATGAAATTACCTTGGATGTAAATTGTTCTGCAATTTGCATTAAATAAAATAATAGGCCAATAATTTTAAGTTTATTAATTTTAAATAATTTTATTATATTATATTTTAATTTATTCATATAATTATTATTATTGCTTTTTATCATTATTTTGAAAAAATCCTTAAAAAATGATGGATAACAGTAAAATAAGCTAAGAAGAAAGCGATTAAAGCTAAAGTTTATATTTAATCCTTTATATTTGCTTTAGGCGGGGTGAATATACAAAAATATCAAATTCAAAAAAAGAAGATGCGTATTCTTAAGGATGCAATTTTAAAATTAAGAGAACAAAAAAAAATGGATGATTGATAACTGTAGGATTTACGAAAAAAAGTGGAAGTTCAATAATTCTAATTAGATGATAAAGTAAATTTTTATTGTTTTAAATCTTCTAAGGATAAACAATTAATAAAATTACATAAAGAAATTGAAGATCTTTAAGAAAAATTGATTTAAGAACGAATGAACTCGTCAGTATAGTTTGCCTTTTCTATTACATTAATGTTTTTAATTAGAAGACAAACAGAAAGTAATGATTCATATAGTTACTTTGGACTGAAGAGTTTATGGGGGTTTAATAAAGTCAAATTATTGATTTTTTGTATCAATTTTAGGGGGAACAAGGATAGTAGGAATAGAATCAATAAAGTAGTGGTGATTCAATGAAATTATAAAATGAAAATAAGATGTTAAAGAAATAATATGAATAAGTGATGGAAAAATTATAAAAATCTGATCAGTAATATTTTTCCATTCTAAAAATACCTTATTTGTTAAGATACTTAGAGTCAATAAAATAAAGCTAATAAAAATAAATTGATTCATTGACATAAAAGGTTGAGTAAATGTAAAAAGAAATAAATGAAAAAGACTTATAATATAAAAAATTAACAATGGATTACAGGAACTCATGCCAGAGCAACTTAAATTTAATAAAAAGTTCTGAAGAATAAGAAGATCGAATCAAAAATTTATGTTTATTGTAGGAGCAAAAGTAATAAGAAAATTAATCATTGTAATAAAAAATTGATGAAAAGTAAAAAAATTTGGAATTGATAAATAATTATTAAGAAATAATGAAATAGAATAAATGGAAAGTACGGCGGATGAAAATATGAAATCATTTACGACATTATTAGATAAGTATTAATTAGTTCAAAATAAGGTCTTTAGAGTTGATTAATAAATTTTTCTTAGCTTTAAGAAAAAGAACAAACTATGTAAATTTTCAACTGTAAAAAGCTTGGACAAATAGGCGGGTTAGCTGATATGTTTGTTTAGGTTACAAATTAAAGGATTATAATTGTATTAGCTGATTTTGAGAAGAAATATCAATAATTAATATTTAATTGAATTAGAGTATCCAAACGTCAGAGTGACGATATGCGCTGAGGATGTTGTTGATTTAATTCCCAATAAAACTGAGAAAAAATAATTTTTCCTCACTTATAAAGCAACAAAATTTTTATTTAAATAATAATTTTATAATACAGATTTTGAATAAAAGGGAAACAATTGAATTGGAATATGAGGATTAATAATTCATTTGCAAATAAATCAAGAATTTTCTGAAGGGAGCATAAGAACATGGGAATTCTTCCGCTAATAACTCGTTGAGTAAGTCAGCAACAAAAATTGAATAAAAGGGACTTTTTTCAAATATTATAAGCTTTTTTGGCAATTAATGAACTGTTTAACCTTATCAACAATATCAATATATTCTTAAAACACTTTTTTTAAATTTAATATTTATATAAATATATTATTTATTCTTTTGGAATTTCATTCTCATAATTCTTCTGCCGCCACTGGCTTATCTTGTCTAATTTTTGCCCAGATATGCAATAATACAACAATTCCTACATAGACCAAACTTATTATCAGTACAGTTTAAGGGGAAATCTTTAAACCAGGTGCATCATCTGAAAATAAACGAAGTTCTCCTGTGCCTGAATGACCACTGGAACTTGTTGATTTTCCTAAGCCTTTTATAATAATTAAATGAAAGAAGGATAAATGAATAACTTGATTTTCCTAGACTGCGTTTTTTAATTGCTTCTTTTGCTGCATCACGTTAACTCATTTTGTTTGGACTGGAAAAAAAAATTCGGATTTGTTTTTTTTTTTTTTATTTTTTAATTATTAAATAATTTTAACACTTTCGTTTAATATAGAGTCGCACGTGCTTTAAAATTTTAATTTTAATTTATATATATTTATTTTGGAAAAATATATTTAATAATTCTAATAACTCCCAAAATTACTATTTTGAGAATTCAATTGTTAAAATTGGCAAATATAATTTTATTTTGTCAATTTCAAAAACAATTTATTTTTATCAGTGGACAATGCTACATTATCTAAACTTTTTTTAAATAGTTTCATAAAAAAATAAAATTTCTAATAATTATGTATTTAACTCAATAAAATTAAGAAACAGAAGAAATTTCAAATATCAACTAAAAGCAATACCAAATTTACTTTCAAGGCATCAACGATTAATAACTCAAAATCCTTCTTTTTGATAAAAATCTTATTAGGTTTAAACTGAATTAGATATTGAAATATTTTTAAATAAAGTGATGATACATAAATAAACCAAGGAATCTTTAACTTATTGACTTTGGAAATTGATATGAATTTACCACATACTAAAAAAGCATTAAAAATAATTTAAAAACGGCCTGGATATGAATAATTTTCTGGTGAGGATCTATTGCTTTAGTATTTATTAAATTTGTAACTTCCAATGCTATTTATTAGAGGACCATAGCATTTATATGAGTAAAATGATACTGAAGCAACAATGAAAGAAAAATTAAAGGAATATTTACTTTAATGCAAATGTTAATTTTATTATAAACTAGAAGACGATCACAAATTTATTTAGTTTTTAGATAAATATTACTTAAAGAACGCAATAAAATAAAAAAATTAGAATTAGCTCGACAGTTAAAGGAGGCAATACATCCAAAAAAAATTAAATCTTAGTATTATACTACTAATTTTTTCTTATTTATATAAAGGGAATGCCAAGGAGTGTCAAAAGATTTCAGTCAAAACTAATATGATAATTTAAAATTGGAGACAAAATTAAAACATTTACAAACTAAAAAAGAATAAGAAGAAAAATTAATATAGGTAAAGAAAAATTTATGTTTTATTTGTAAAATAATTTATCTCAAGCAAGATTTATTTAAATAATTTGAATCCATAATGTAGTAGAGATAATAGGATAATGTATAGGATGATAAATAGAAAAAAATGGAAAATAATAGACTGAATGAATTGTAAAAAAAGGTTAATTCAATTAAATGATTATTTGTGGGCAAGATCAAACAAGCAAAATAAGAAAATAAAAAAGCAATTAATATGCTTCACAATTATAAGTCGATAGAAAAAGTGAAAATGGAAGAAAGCTTTTCTAAAAGCATTGAGTTTTTTAAAATGGGGGAAAAATGGCAAAGATATCTGGAAGAAGAAGAATTGAAACGAAAAAAGCAGATTGAATAGAAATTTATGGAAAGAGATAGATAAAGAGAAAATAATTTCAAAAAAAGAGAAATTCGGATGCTATAAGAATTAAATAATAGTTAAGAATTGCTCTAGGAAATTGAATCCAAATGTTTATTTCTATTATTTTAAATTAATTTTAGTGGATATTTAAACTGAAAAAGCCTAATTCTTTTAGGAAAATAAGCTCTCGAAATGTTAAGAATTTTTGAAATAAATATCCGAGAAGCAAGAGAAGTGTTTAAGAACTATTGAAACAAATTAGGAAAAAAAGATGTGTAATTTAATAGATAAATTGTCAAAGACTACAACTAATTTGGTTATTGCAATTTAGTAATGATTATTTGTTTTAGGAAAAAAATAAATCAAAATTATTAAAAGAATAGAATCAAAAAGTAAAGAAAATTAATGAAAGGTTCCATTAAACTTAGTAGAATGTTATTTCAAAAAAACATGAATAACTGTAAGGGACACTAATATTGAAATTATTTTTAGATCGTATTAAAGGGAGTTATTAGGCACAATCACTGAGAAACTAACAAAAGCAGATCAATTAAGAGTAATTTATATTAGATTTGTTAGAGTTTTGATAGTAAGAAAGGGAAGAAAGGATATTTACAAAAGCAGAATTTTATAGAGAATAGTAAAGAAAAGTTATGAAGAATTTCTTTTATTTAGATATGGTGAATGTATAATAGAATTTTAATTATAATAATTTCCTTAGAAACAGAAAAGTGATGAAATTCTTCATAAATCTAAACTAATAAATGACAAACTTCATCAATATAAAAAGGAGTAATAATTTGTGGAGAGTACATAAATGTTTTTTTTTCTTTTTAAATAAATTTGTTAATATGTTTAGTTAAAATTAATTGGATGTTTGGCATTAAAAATAATAATTATAAAAAAAACTGGAGAAAGTAGTTAATGAAAAAAATAATGAAAAAGCAATATCGTTAATTTTATTCTTTATAATTTTTAAAACTCTTTTTTTTAGGAAATTAAAGAATATAAAACTGAATAATAAAAATGTGGATGATCTAATAAAGTACTTTTAAAAACCTGAGACTCCAGAAGAAAGTGAAAAGGGTGAAGACCTAGCGTAACCAATCTAAAAAAATTTTAATTGAGTTTATTATAATAAAAAAAAAACAAATAAATTTAATTATTTTCTAATTAAAAATTTAAATAAATATAATTTGTTTGAAAAATTATATAAAATAATTTTAAGAATTAAAAACTCTGAATTGATTCGCTAGATTAAATAATGGTAATATTTGATAAATATTGATCAAGTTTTTTAGCCATTCACAAAATTTATTGAAATTGGAAGAGTTGTCCTCATCAATTATGGCTCTTATGTTGGAAAGACTGCTGTCATTCTCGATATCATTAACGACAAAAGAGTTGGAAATCTTTTTTTTTTATTTTCTTTTAAGGTTATCCTTTCTGGACCAACAAGCGGAGTACCAAAATAAGTAATTTTATTATATAATAAAAGCTTACTTTTGACAGGAAATCCCTATTAGAAGATTGACCTTAACCAAGTTCAAGATCAATGACGTTCTTAGAGGCCAAAGAAGTGCACTTTTAAAGTAAATATATTGATCAAATTAAAATGGTGTTTAGGAAAAAAATTGACAAATTTTAATTTGAGAAAAAATGGAAAGAGTCTACCCTTTGCAAAAAGATTGAAAAACAATAGAAAAAGGAAAATCTGACTGATTTTGAACGTTTCAAGGTTATGGTGCTCAAGAAATAAGTAACTTTTAATTGTATTGTATAATTGGGAATTAGATGTCAAGAAAAATCGCAGGGAGCATGAAGAACTTAAAAGCATAGTTGAAGAAAAAGGTTTAGGGAAAAAAAAAGCCTGAAACTAAGAAGGCAGCAAAAAAAGAAGTAAAAAAGGGTGGCAAAAAATGATAAAATCAAATCATTTTTTATTCAAATAAATACAAAAAATGAAATAAAATTAATTCAATTTATAATTTGTTTAATGATTTAAAAATAAATGTGTTTTCATCCCAATCACTTCTTTTTCTTTCCACCTTTCTTGGCGGCTTTCTTGTCTTCCTTATCCTCTTATTTCGATTCGACTTTCTTAGTTCCTTTTTTTTTCAAAGCTTCCTAGGCAGCCTTGATAGCTTCTGCATCAAGTTTCAAGGAAATTGTACAGCGACCACAATAATGTCTATCTAAGTGCTTGGCCATGAATACACTATAATAGATTAACAGAAAGAAACAAGTACCCTGGACCACATTGAGGACAAACCTTGCGAGTGCGTTGGATTTTGCCATTTTTGTCAACGTTGTAGAATTTCAAAGCATGGAGCTTCTCACTCTTGTGATGATGTTTACTCTTTTTCTTTGTTGTGTACACTTTCTTTTTCTTTCCCTTTCCTCCTAGCAAGTCTACTGTCAAATGTAATGTGCTGCTTTCAACAAGTTCCTATAAATATTATTTTAAAAATAAATAATGTTTGAATATACTTGGCAGTCAGATAAATAGGCACCATTGTAAATCAAATTTTAACAGGTTTCTGAAATGCCAGTTTGAAGGAATATTTATTGTTTAAGTTCTTCAAGACTACCGGCCTGGAATACTTAAGTATTATTATCAAGGTCTTTCACAAAAATTTGCATTTTGATTGTTTAATAATTTTAAAGAATTTTGACTCTAAAATTTTATTTGCTCAAATTAATAGTTGATATATATATGATCATCATCAATGTTTATATTTTAATAATAAAATTGTTATTAAACTAAGTTTTTCAAAATTTAAATTTAAATTAATTTTATTTCGTTTATATAATTTTTAAAATACACAAAATGAAAGCTAAATATTTTAGACTTGCTAATTAATCTGGAAAGTTTCTTGATAATTTTGAACATGGTAATTCATAATCAAATAATCATAATCATAATCAATTTTCATAAAGATTAAAATGGATTAATTTTGAAAATGGAAGTGAACAATGTAGAAAAGTCTGGGAATTCTTTTTTAAAATCAAAGTTTCTAAGCGATGGTTAAACTTATTTCAAATATAAAATTATTTTTATCTTAAAAAGGATCAGGATTTGCAACTATTGATACCTTTAAAAATCTTGTTGTCTTTTCTTTAAATAAAAATCGGTCTGTCTATTTTTTATTTTTTATAATAATTAGGTATACAACTTTAACTAAAAATCTTAATGGAATTGAACTTTATTCAATTAGTTAATAATTATTTAATATAATTATCATGGTTAGATCGATAAGGTGGGTTGATTGCTGTGCCTTAGAATCAAAAAATTAGCATCTTTTAATTAACAAATCTTAAAGAAATAATACAGATTTAAGGGAACAAATTTTCTATTAGAGAAATTATTGTTAATTATTACAATAATACCATGATCAGTTATTCTGGCGATTCTTGTATTTTCTGGGACTTATCTAATTTTTAAAAGAAAAAGTTTAATTTTAAAGTTAATAATAATTGTTTAAAAAAGAACTTTATTTTCTAAGAGAGCTATTTTTACTTAAATTTGTTTTTCTAATTCTAATTCGGAAGTGATTACTGTTGATAGCGTTTTAATTTTATTATTGAATCATTGTAATTAAAGAATAATTAAATAAAATTGTTAAATATAAATACATTTGAATGCTCAAAGACAATTTAATTACCAAAAAATGAAAGAATTTAATAAATTGCATCAATTTA
Source organism: Devosiaceae bacterium (assembly GCA_963676075.2). Taxonomy (GTDB): domain Bacteria; phylum Pseudomonadota; class Alphaproteobacteria; order Rhizobiales; family Devosiaceae; genus JAHJQZ01. Next base: position 13,665 of record CAXXNZ010000025.1, on the reverse strand, counting down.
TAAATACTTAGTGATAAAGTTTTTATTTTTTTTTAGTAGCAATACTATAGTGTTAAATAAAAGTATTTGTACATAATAAATTTAGAAGACGAGATCTTAAATACTTATGTACTTCCGAATTAATATTTAGAAATTAAATAAATTTAAACTTTTGAAGAAGATAAAGTCTGGGTTTTAACAGATGATAATTTACTATATTTAATTGATTTAGATAAATAATTTAAAATCTAATATACTATTCCCTTCAAAGGAGAAGTCCAAAATTTATTTTAATTATTTTTTAATGGATTTGTTTAGATTTGCTTTTCATTTTAAATCGACCCAACTAATAAATTTTTGATAAATCTTACTGAAAAAGGTTAGATTGATCTGTATGATCTCGAGTATTTAATTTCGTAAAAGTAAATTTCAAATGTAATTTATTATTAAATTAAAGTGCCGGAAAAACAAATGGATTCTTAATTTTTGATTAAAAATAAATCTACGAAGGAACCAATTGTTATCCAAGTTTGAATAAAAATAAAAAATAAATGTAACAACCAAAAAGATAAGTGTAGAAAGCTCCTAATGAATAAAAGGTACCTTTCTTTTTACTAAATGATTTTAGACAATGAAACTAAATGAATTAAAAAAACGCTCATATTCCCCACCAGAGCAAGACAAAACGATAAAAACTCCCCAAAAATAACTTTCCTAAAAAAAGAGTTAAAAAGAATTATCCATTGGAACACTTAATTAATCTAAAACGAAAACTGATTGGCAGAATTTAAATCAACACAAATTAATTCAATTTTTAAAAAAATATCAGTAATTTCCTGATAAGCACAGGTGAGTTGTTTTCTAATTGATATCATTATTTAGAGTAGATATATGAAAGTTTTTATTAAAATTGCCATTAAATGAAGAAGTTTTTGGAGAATTATTAAAGAATCGGGTTAATGAATCATTTTCGGAATTGTATTTGCAATATCCAATTGAATCCTAGAAATTATTTTAAAATCTTTAAACTATTCTTTCCGGTTAAAATTATCAAAATTTATAACTCATATATAATAGTATTATCATATGAAGTTCCATTGCTTGGGAAATTAGATTATTTGCCTGCAATGATCTTTCCATTTATTAAATTGTTTTCAAAAAATTTATTATCATGCTTTGAAGTTATTAAAATATTATTCAAAAGACAAAACAAATTCTTTTTTTTTTTTAGATTATTTTAAGCTTTTTGGTGTAATGGGGGTAGCATTTCTTTGAATAATATCCTAAACTTCCACAAGCCTTTTTTGTATAAATTCACAATGTAATAAAGAATGAAGACTATTAGCTATGAAACCATTTACAAAAACCTGACGTAAAATTTAATGAAGCTCTGTGGCCTGTAATTCAAGTTTTGTTTACAGATGTGCTCAGCAAGGATGATTGGTTGTGCCTGATGGACTTTCTTGTCGTGAATAATTAAGATCCTGAATTATTTCTTTATTTTATTTGTGCATATCTTATTAAATTGAAAGAAAAAATTATCAGTATTAGAACATTTTCTGGGTTTTAATCATTCTTTTAAGAATCACACTAAAGTTAATACTATTTCTCTAACAAAATTTATTAGTTAATATCGAATAGATTTTAAATCTAGTTGAAAAAATGTAAAATAAACTAGATAAATCTGTATTCAAGATACAATTTAACAATAATTTACCTTTACATTCCTCGAAATACTGTATTAATTTAAAATGCCCCAAAGAAACTCTAGAAATCACCAGTTGTAAAGAATCAAAGTATGAAGAATCAAGTGATCATTTAAATGAATTGCAAGATGTAATGCATGAATTATTAGAATATAAATAAAAGAATAAAGAGGAAACTGTTAAATTTTTATTTGCTTAAATAGTGTTTTTTTATTAGAAAATGGAAATTTAAGATGAATAGTATAAACAAATAGAAGAATTAAAGGAATAAGAAAAGATGTTAACTTAAAAGATGACTTAGGAATAAGAAGTTATATTATTTTTATTAAATAGGAATAAATATAGCGCCGTGAAAAACGAAAATAATAATTAATAAATCTTGAAAATCAAATTCAAGCATCTTTACTCGTATCTTCAAAAGAAAAAGATAAAACTGAGGAAGCTTAGGAGTAAATTCATAGACTTTCTGAGAAAATAAATAGTTATTTAATAACTAGTTAAGAAGAGGAAGAAAAACTTTAAGAGCTTGAATTAGCAACATCTAAAAAAGTTGAATAATTAATAGCATAAAAAAATAAAGAGGAACTTGAAAGGAATTAATTGATTAAATAAGTGTTTTAGGAATCGAAAATTAAATTGGAATAGACTATTAACCAAGAATATCAAAGGAAAAAATAATTGAGTTAATAGTTTTCACAAGAGTTTAATCCTTATGAAAGAATAAATGAATTAAAATAATTGTAAATGACTAATAACGAAACCTAAGAAGAATTGAAGTAATTATTATCAAATTATAAAGAAGAGTTTGAAGCAATGATAAAGTAATAAAAAACATCAATTTAATAAGTGAGCAATAACTTGAAACATAAGTTGTAAGAATTAAATGATTTTGAGAATAGTTAAAAGAAGATTTTGAAAACCCCATAAAAGGCATAAATTGCATCATGTTTGAGAACTGAAAAAGAAAATTTGATTAAAAGAGCTAAAGAAAGATTTGAATTAATCAAAAAAGAAAATGAAAAATAATTAGAAGAATTTGATGAATACATGGATAAAATTAAATAAATGGTAAATGAAAATTATTAGGATAGTAGAGATTAATAGATTTAATAAGAACCAAATCAAAGAAATGAGTTAGAGTCTATTGTCACTGAGATGGAAAATGACAGAAAAACCATGTAAAAGAATATTACTAATGTTAATTTATTAACTACTTTTCTTTATATTAATAAAAGGAATTTACAAAAAATTCAACATTGATAAACTAGCCACCTTAAAATTATGAAGAACAGTTAGGTTTTTCTGATTAAACAAATAACGACCATTTATCATAATTATTAATAAAATCATAGTTGCATCGAAATGAAATCGTATAAAATCTTTAGACCTAAGGTAACATAGAAAAGTAATAAGTCAATGAATAATTAAATAAATTAAAGGAAGAAACTTATAATTAGTACCTTATTTTACTTTTTATTTTAAAAAGATATGAATCAATTAATGACAAAATAAACTCCTTAAATTCGTAAAAGGGTAATTTGTTTAATCAAGAGAACCACCTAACAAAAAAGCATGCTTTTATACCTCAAATACCTACTTAAACTAATCACACTGGTACAATGATGTTTGAAAGACATAGTTCGGCTAAGAAATATGAGCATATTTAATCTGATGAAAATTTGGCTGATAAATTTTATTTAGATGAATAAGAAAATTAAGAGTATGAAGACATATAGCATTAAGCAATGGAGTAAATTCGATTATATGAGTTGAGTTAAATGTAGTAGTAGTAGTAATCTGGAGGGGAAATTAACTTTTAATAGTTTAATTTCTGTTTTTATAAATATAAAATAGGAATTTTTGTATGAGTCCTGAGAAAAATGAAAATTAATTCGAAACATCGTATTTTGGGAATAGGTTTCCGTAATATAATTTCGATAATAGCGAATCATTTCATTGAAAAACACACACAAAATTTTAAATTTAATAATTATTATAAATTTGTTTAATTTAAATGGGATAATTTTTTGCCAGGGTATACCCAAATGACTCAAACTTTTAACAAAAAACTAAATATTTTAGCTACTTTGATATCCTGTCAGCATAAAGATTTTTTATCGTAGGAACTTATCATGGTTATGATGAAGATCTTGTCATTTAGAGATTCTCAGATCTTGATATTATTAATTATAAAAAAGGAATTAAGATTTAGTCAATTTATTGTAAATAACCATTCCTTTTGTGATATTTGAATAGTTTATAATTTTGAAAGTATATTGATTGGATATGAGACATAATATATAGATTTTGAAGGGAAGTTATTTGATATTGTCAGAGTACCAAATGATTTTAATCGGTTTCAAAAATTTGTATTGTTTTTATTCTTGAAGATAATAATACTATTATTATTTTAGATGCATAAAAAAGGAGAAAAATTAATCTTAAGCAATGATGAACACATTGTTGACTTAGAACTGACATTTACATATGATCATGTGCATATTAGTTCAATTTACTTTAAGACAACAAAAGGGCAAGAAAAACGTTATGGAAAAATTACAGAAAATACAAGCATTTCAAAAGTAGAAGAAAATCATAGCCATTAAGAAATCAATGTGATTTTTGGCTTTGAGGGGTGTTTTTCTAAATCCAGTCTTAAAGAAATGTTTGTAGTAAGGGGTGGAGCTATAATGACATCCACTTATCATAAGAAAATTCCGGTGGAGTAGTATGATGAATTAAAGGGTAGGGAAGAAGGAGTGATATAGAGTGAAATGAGTACCAGTGGAATTTTAGTAGATAAGAATATGGAAAGTGATGTCTTTATTGCGCCATTTAAAGTTCCAAAGAATTTAAAGGAAAAGGAAGCTAATGCAATGAAAGAATCATAATATTTTTCAAATAAAATTTCGTCGGCTGAAGAAAAAGGCGCAAAAAGAAAAAAAAAAAAGTCAAGAGAGTAATTAGATCGGATGTTAGAAGTGGATGACTAATTTGGTAATTTTATTAATTATAAATATTGTTTTTAAAGAAAATGTCAGTGATTTATTAGATGAGAAAATTGAGAAATTATATTAGACAAAAAAGGAAGATACTTTAAAATAGAAAAAAAAGGAAGATACTTTAAAAATTGCAAGGAAATAGGATAGATAGCTTTCTGTAACTTTAAAAGAAGAAAAGAAAAATGCATCTTGGCTTGGGAATAATATTTTGGGTCTTTTTAAAAGGAATGATAATAAATAAATAAAAACTGTTCTTGAATTAACGCCGACTTAGGAGTTATAACAATCAGAATAAATTTAGATTGTCAATCCAGAGGAATAAATAACTAGTTAAAGAAATTAGGATAGAGTATATGAGACTAATAGAACAGAATAAGCAAATTTGTTAGAAACTAATAGAGATACAGATAATGTTTGATAATCAGTTAATATTTATTCTTTTTGCTTTTTTTAATTTTTGTAAAAATTAATTTTTAAATTAAAGACATTATTAAATTATAAAATATTTAAACAATTAAATTATTTTTTTCATATAAGAATAGATTTAATATTAGTATATAGATGGATCAACAATTAAATGAAAGCAATACCGAACTGATGCAAAAAAAAACAAAGTTAGCGAAATTAACAAAAAGTGAATCTTAAAAACTATCCCAACCTTCTAGTATATCTACATTATATGATTAATTTGTTTCTCTCTAGCCAACTTTGCTAAGAAACTGAAAATTAATAATTATATGTCTTTCTTTTCTCACAAGACTCGATAAAAAAAAATTATCTAAAATCAGGAGTATTCCCGTAATTTTTTATGGTTTGATATTTATTTTCTTAATAACTTTTTGTTAAGGATTGTGTTTTTTGTAAAAAAATTTATCTTGATTTTAAAATAAAATGTCCTTATTACGAAATTACATAAATTAAAACCATTTCATTATGCACTTTTGCATGAAACAATTTATAATTAGGATAAATTGTATAAAATCAAATCAACTAATTTGAATAATGCCATTTTATACAGAGGCGTTTTTTAATATATTTATTGTTTGATTTATTTTACAAAGGTTACTGCTATTAAAAAAATTAAAGTTTAAATTAAAAGTTCTATAATTATCAAAGTTATATTATTAATAAAATAGATTAATTAGAAAAATTAGCTTTTTATTTCTTTAAATTTTTGAACAAAATGCTTCAAATAATAAAAGTCTTTGAACCTGAATCAAGACGAATAATTTTCTGATAGATTTTTATGTAATCAAATCTTTATATTTATTTCCTTAGTTCGATGTTTCTTATTATGAATGTAATTTACATCCCTTATAAAATCAGTTTCAGTGAAGCCTTTGAAAATGATAATATCTTCCTTGAATATATGTTTGAAGGATTTCCCGTTTACATATTCTCATTTGATATTGCGTTGTCTTTTAATCTGGCATTTTATTCAAAGGGAGATTATATTTAAGACAGACTTGAAATCTCTAAACATTATATCTAAACAGAATTTTTTATGGATCTGTTTACAATTGTTCCTTATTTTATTTCAAAAATCGTGGATTTTGATTTAATTTCTTTGTTCTTCTTATTTCGAGTAATCAAATTGAAGAAGATCTCGAATAAATTGGAGGAGATCTTATAGTTGCAAGAGATTAATTAAGGAATTTTTGATTTAATCAAACTGGCATTTTCAATTATTTATCTTGCACATATTATTGCTTGTTGTTGGTTAAATTGTTATAAAAAGTTAGTATTTTTTTAAGGTATTACATTGGAAGGAAACAATCCATGAGTGATAATCAATCATGACTACAACTTCATGGATTGATAGATGCAAGCATTATTGAAAAATATATTTCATCTCTATACTTTACTATTACTACAATGCTAACAGGTTAATTTAATCAAATAAAATTTTATTAAAGTTGGATATGGTGATATACATCCAGCAACGACTTTAGAAAAAGGATTTAATATATTTTTTATGATTGTTGGCACTGGTATTTTTGGGTATTCCTTGAATTTAATTGGAACTATTGTCACTAGTATTTCATATAAATAAGAAATTTTTAAGTTTTTTTAACTAAATAATAATTAATTATTTGTTTAGAAATGAATTAAGACAAATGAGTACTTATATGAAGTAAAGAAATATTAATTAAAATATTTAAACGAGAATCAAAAGGTTTGAAAATTATTTGTTTATTTATTATATGAAGATATATGGAGTATATTAATGAAGAAGAAAGGGTAATTGGCCCTTAGATTAAACAAGAACTAATAGAGTAACTACCAAAAGCATTAAAAGAAGCATTAATCCAAGACTAATACTTATATATTTTGAAATAAATTCCAATTTTAGCTAATTTTTCTAATGAGTTTTTAAAATCTTTAGCATTTAAAGTGTAAGAATTTACTTATACACCCAATGAGATTATCTACTGAGTAACATAAATTTTAATTATTAAGACAATAATAATAGGAAAATTCACATGACCCTACAATTTTTTATATCCTAAAAGGTGAGATTCATGAATGTGTTAATAATTTATCTTAACTGATAGGAATTTATAAAGTAAATTTATGATTTAAATAACTAATGATTTTAGTAAGGGAATTACTTTGGCGATTATTCTTTTTTTACTTCAAGTAAAAACAAATCATCAATGTAAGCTGTGAATGTGGCTATAATTGTGTCTATTAATTTGCTGGAATTTTAATCTTCTATAAAGAATTTTTAGAAAGATTTTGTTAATTATTAATAAATTCATTTTTGTTTAGGAGAAATTTTGTATGATAAGAGATAGTATATTAAATTTAAATAATTATGAGATTCTTAAAAATGAATGCTATTCATGCAAATCGATTAAACATCCAATTGATTAATGTCCATTATTAAAATATTCTCCAAATAATGAACAATTAATAAGAAGCTTCTATAAGCAAAAATCCAAACGAAAGTCATATCAAAGAAAGAAAACAAAATCCTACAATGCATTGAAATCATAAGCAATACTATAAATGCAGGGTTCCTATTGGAGAAATGTAAATCCCGAATATCTTGAAGATTGTAAATAATTTGTTGTAAATTTTAAATTCATAAAAAAGGATAAAACATCAAATAGAGACATGGAATTTTAAAAACTAAATTAAATAAATTTAGCGATAATTTATTTAAATCATTTAAAAAATCTTAAACTAATCCCAAGCATTTTGGAGGTTATTAAAAAATTAAAAGATTATTTTCGATTTAGTTATTAATTCAAATGAGAGTGAAGATGATAACAATGAATAAAAGCTTAATAATTAGAATTTGTTTTAAAATGAATTAAGTGACTTTTCTGAACATAATAGTTGCCAAAAATCTCATAATAGTTGCCAGAAATCTCACAATTCATCGCTACATCAGCATTTTTTTAAGGAATCTTCTGAAGAGAATTCTTTTGACAATTCAATTAATATATCCGAATGCTAAAATAAGAATTTACAAGTTATTACTGAAGTAGAAAAATCCGATAAGGCATGCTCCCCAATAAAACTTGTTTAGAAAAATGAGCTTTTGTTGTGCAATGAAAAGCGATAGAGTTAATCTCGAAATATTTCATAAATGCTATGGTTAATTAATATTTACTTTAATATAATTTAGTTAATCAATTAGAAAAACTTAAATTAGCTTGAATTAATAGATATAAGAGTGCAATCCTTAGCTTAAGAATGAAACTGCAATTAAAAAGGCAGAAATTGATTATTGATTCTTATATTTTGATAAAATGTAAGACTTTACTCTTTATTTTCCATAAAATAATCCTAAAAGCGTTGTGTAAAGAGTAAGTATGGATTTTGAAAAGTTGCTTTAATTCTATTGAGTTATTATTTATTCAATTAGGCATTTAAGTATAGAATAAAAAGTAATAGAGATTAGAAAAAAACGAAATGTGGTAAGAGGAAAATCATTTATAATTTAAAATGTGTCCACAAATTCATAAAAGAAACTTTATAATTCAAAAATCAAATCAAATTTTAAATAGTAATATTAAGAATAAATTTAAAGCTCTTTGTTAAATTTGAATTGAATTAGTAAAATCTTATTTAGGTCTAATTTAAAAATGAAACATTTAAAATAATAAATAATGAAATAAGAAATAAATTCACCGACACCTTCCTTTCGAAAGTCCTAATTTTCTCCATATGAAGAGTAATGGACATTTAAAGAAAAATAATATTCGCCTTAATTAAAAAAATGTAAAAAAAAATAAAGAAAAAGTACATTGCCAATTGGTTGCACATAATTAGAGTAAAAAAAAGATACCTTTTTTGTGTGAGGCACACATTTTCATAAAAATTAATTAATTTTTTTTTTATTATCTAAAATTCAAAATAATAAGAATTATATTTTTATAATTAAATTTCGAATACAAAATAATTTTAATTAATTTTAACTCAACCTAAAATCACATACAAAAATGAAAATGAATCCTAAACTTTTACCAAAATACTACGCAGATTACAATTTGAAGTAGGATCAGAAATACTACGAGTACGAAAATATCGAATTGACACTTGGGTTTTTCCTATAAATTTTGTTCATTTAACTCCTATTTTCAATTTAGGGATTAAGAAAATTATGAAATTCAAAAAAAAATTGGAAGAGGAAAATATTCTGAAGTTTTTCAAGGGATTGATCAAACAGGAAAAAATTGTGTTATCAAAATTCTGAAGCCTGGTTAAGCTATTAACTTTATTTCATTGTGTTCCTTTTAGTAAGAAAATCGAAAGTTAAGAGGGAAATCAAAATTCTATAAAATGTCAGCAGTGGACCGAATATTGTCGACCTCTTAGATGTTGTTAAAGATCCTGCATCAAAGACAACTAGTCTTGTAACTTTATTTCATTATTTTTCATTAAATTTCCACTTTAGATTTTTGAATATGTTGATAACTAAGATTACCGAAAACTCTATGCTTCATTCAATGATTCTGATGTTAGATACTATATGTTTGAAATTCTGAAAGCATTAGATTTTTGCCATTCAAAAGGAATTATGCATCGAGATGTTAAGCCACATAATATTATGATAGATCATTCAAAGAAGTAGCTTAGGTTGATTGATTGGGGATTGGCTGAATTTTATTTCCCTGGAAAGGATTATAATGTTCGAGTTGCTTCAAGGTAAAAAAGGATTATTTAAATGAATTTCTATATAGATACTTTAAAGGACCTGAATTATTAGTCGATTATAATTATTATGATTATTCATTGGATATGTGGAGTTTGGGATGCATGCTTGCTGGGATTGTTAATTTTAAATATCGAAAATGATAAATAATAATAATATATAGATATTTTAAAAAGAACCGTTTTTCCAAGGTTACGACAACTATGATCAATTAGAAAAGATAAACTAAGTGTTAGGAACTGCTGAATTATTTGATTATTTAGAAAAATATTAAATTTAACTTGATTAAAAATATGAAACTGTGCTTGGAAAGCATTCAAAAAAACCTTGGAATAAGTTTATAACTACTGAAAATCAGAAATTTTGCTCGCCTGAAGCATTGGACTTTCTTTCAAAGCTCTTGATTTACGATCATGTAATTTATTTTTTACTATTTTTAAATTATTATATTTTAGGCGTCAAGAATTACTCCAAAAGATGCTATGGTTTTTTTATTAATAAATTTTAGATATCTTCATTAGGAACACCCTTATTTTAATTCAGTTCCAAAATAAAATCAAACTAAAAAATGCTGATCAATTAAATTTATTAAGAATTAATTTATAATTAAAAAATAATATAAGAGAATAGTATAATTATTTCTATATTTCTAAATATATATATATAATATCAATAGTTTTCACTGGCAAAAATACGATTAATGGAAATCTCAACTCCTCTTTTACGAGCCAATCGTACATTTTTTAATGATCCAGCCGAAAAAATAATCCCTTTACTTCTTCCACTTAATGGGGGTAATACTAATAAATTATTTAATCCGAAGAAAATGCTTTTCGAAGAAAAATTTTATATCAAGGAAAACTTAAGACTAGAAATAATCAGCATTTAGTTATATGATAATATGCTGATTTTTATGAATGGAGAAGAAGCCTGTAGTTTAATGAAATTTAAATAAATAAGATTTGAAGAGTTAATTAATACTACTAATACAGATTTTCCTTTTGGATTTACTTTTTTAAAAAATAAAGAAAATTTAACTATATTTACAAAGGATAAAAATGTGTTTGAAACTTGAAGAAAAATCTTTAGAGGGAAATTAATATAACACAATTTTCACGAATAATATGAAGTTAAAAAACTGATTGGTAAGGGCCATTTTGCAAAAGTATATTAGGCAGAGAATAAAATAACGCTAGATTCTTTTGCCATTAAAGCGTTTAGTAAGGATTACTTGTTGTCTCAACAAGATGCATAAGATTCAATAATAAATGAAATTAATGTCATGCGTTAACTTAATCATTAGCATTGCATGCACCTTTATGAAGTTTATGAAACAGAAAACTCTTTATATTTTGTTATGGAGCTTATCGAAGGAGGAGAATTACTTAAACATATTTAAACTATTAAACAATAATTTACAGAACGTGAAATTCGGATTCTTATCAGAAATCTTCTTTCAGCAGTAAATCACTGTCATTAACATCAAATAGTTCACAGAGATATTAAACCTGATAATATATTAGTAAAAAGTAAGGATAATCTATTTGATATAGTGCTTGCTGATTTCGGATTATCAACTAAATTACACAAAAATATTTCGTAAGTACTCTTTAAAAGATGTGGAACGCCAGGATATATTGCCCCGGAGGTTTTGAAATGGAGGAAAGCTTATCCATTTTATGATTTGAAATGCGATGTCTTTAGTGTTGGATGCATTTTTTATTTATTGTAAAATTGTTTTATCTCTCTAAAATATATCTAGAGCAACAGGGAAAAAAGTATTTGATGGAATAATTTAGGATGAAGTAATAAAAAGTAATCGGGAGTGTTAAATAGACTTTAATTGTTTAAACAATATTAGTATATTAGGTAATAATCTTTTTATCATAATTAAATATTTTTGAAAGCATAAGATTTGTTAAAAAAAATGCTTATAGAGGATCCTATAAAAAGAATTTCGGTTATTGTTATTATCTTCCCTGTTTAATTTCTTTTTTAGTCTTAAGATGCACTATGACATCCTTTTGTGTGTAATGATATGGAAGATCTTGATGATATTGATGATTAAAATACAGAAAAATAGGGAATAATTATTCCTATAATAGAAAGTAAAAGTAAAACAAAATTTTATATTTAAAATTAAATTTTGATAGTGTCAGAAGTAGTATTTGATAGTTTCGGCTCACTAAATAAACCAATGATGGGTTTTAATGGTAAAATTTCTAAAATTATATGATTAATACTTAGGTAGAGTTAATACTTTAGATAATCTTATGGATCGTAATTTAATTTAAAATTAACGACCAATGAAAAAATAATCAAGTTGGGGAAGAAATAAAATGTCAGAAGAACTGAAAAAAGCTGCAGATGCGAAGTAAGAGAAATTTGAATAATAATAAAAATTACTGGAAACGTATTCTTCTCCAACTAGTAACAAGAAACAGGGTAACAAATAATATTTAAATAATTATATGTATTATTAGATCATAATGAAATGCATAGAATGGCGATAATGAATAATTTAAAAAAAGATAAAAAACATAAAAGTATTATAAAACTGAATTCAATTTAAAAAAGTCTGAGTTTTAAATTAGCAAAGGAATAGCAAAAGATTTGTTTTTAAACTTTTAATGAAACAAAAGAATCAATTTCTTGAAAATAATTCATAACAAAAAATATATGTTTATAATTTCTTGTTATTTATTTTAAAATAAATAAATTTATAATTATTTTAAGATTTTAATATTTTAAAATTAAATTAAATTAAAATAAAAAGTTTAAATTTATTTCCAATTTTATAATAATTTTTTCTTCATATTCAACTCTACATATCATACATTCATCCAATTCATTATTAATATTCATTTCGGCTTTTTTATATTTTATAGGTTTTAATTAATTGAGTGCATTTTCCGTTGCAGGAATTTGCCCTGGTTCGCCTAGATACATCGCAATGATAATTAGGACTGGAAGACATATACAGAGAGCCAGCAGTATAAAAATTGGATAAAATAATTTGAAGTAACCAAAAATTATGTAAATAAAAACAAGCATTGTGATTTCCGGAGCACGTTGATTACAATTTTATCTGTGAAGGAATAAAAAAATATGTCCTGCGATAAAGAGACAAAGAAAAAAGACTGTGTTTAGAGGGTCAAGACAGTCTTTAAATGATGAATTTTATCTTTTTCATGACTCCAATTGTTAATATTATGAATATCGTATTTGATCATAGTATGACTAATAATTTTAATAAAGTTATAAGTTATTTTCTTGGAGTTAAGAAATATTTTTAAAGATATTATTCTTCAATAAGTTAACTTCTTTGTTTGACTATTTATTGTATTGTTAATTAAATAATATGAACTAATATATTAAGAACATCATGTACAATCATTAAATAAAGCCAAACCTACAAAGGTTAATTGCATTATTGGTCATAAAGTGATAAAACAACAATTGTCGCAATAATTTTTCCAATAGCAAAAAGGATTATTATTAAATAAATGTAAACTGAATTAGCTAACATTTATGCAATTTCTGTTTGCATATTGTCATTCATTTCTTAGCGTTGGTGCTCAAATTATAAATGTTGCTCGCTCTATTCGCGGATAGATGAATTATTGTAATTGTTTTAGTTTGGTATTATCCGTTATTATTACTAATTGCGATTTCTTAAATCAGAATTAGCATAATTTGAGTTTTGGTAAAGAACATCTTAGTTACTTAAGTAGCTTTACTAGTTAGGATCATAATAAAATGAATTATTATTTTGTTGTTAGTCCGATTTAAGTAAGGGTTTTTCTTCACC
>CAXXNZ010000024.1:0-148105 GCA_963676075.2 Devosiaceae bacterium | reverse complement strand
TGCATTCAGCCGTATCTATCGATCATCGCTGTGTCGAACGGTTGAAGATAGCGTTGGCAAAGGGACAATCTCCCCTTTGGATGTACAGGAGCCTGGCCGGTGGCCGAGCCACCGACAAGCTCATGGGCAGCAGTCTCAGGGAATTGCTTTTTGCGATCGCCGACCAACCCGAGGGGGTCGATATTGCATTGCGCATCTTGTTTATGAAGTTCTTTGCCGAGCGAATCGACGATCGGGAACATGCGCCCGAGGAAATTGACGCTGGTCGGGTCCTTCTCCAGCGCATGATCTTCAAGAAGAATGACCAGAACCGGGACTATGAAGTTGCTGACGTGGCTCGGGTATGTTTGGTGACGACGGATGCCAGAGAGGCGGCGACCGCAATTGTCCGGCGCCTTAAGAGTGCAGTAAAAAGCTATGAAACGTGGGGATCGCTTAACGACGATCTGCTCAGCGCACTCCTCCAGACACAGCCACACGCGGTTCTGGATGAAATCTTCGCTGGCGAGCCCGTTGAAGGCGATCGTGTACTGAATGTGTTCGACCACTTTAACGATCGAAAGAACCCCGTCGACTCCGTCCCGACGGAAGCTCTGATCGAGTGGTGCAACGCCGACCCGACCATCCGATATCCACAGGCCGCATCCGTTGTTACGTTCGCTGCCCCGATAAAAGAAGGCGAGTCGAGGGCATGGTCGGAGCCAGCCAAGGCACTTTTTGCCAGCGCGCCAACGCCTAGGGACGTGCTGACGGAATTCGTCAGCAGGTTCCAATCCACGGGGGGAAACGGCTCCCTTGCAGATATCGTTGAAGCGAATGCAGCACTTCTTGACGACCTCGAACCAATTGCCACCGATGAGCTTGTACTTGCTGCCGTGGATGCTAGGCGAATGCTTAGGAAGGTCGCAGCCAGTTACCGAGAACGGGAGCAGGAAAGAGAAAGAGGCCAGGGCGAACGGTTTGAATGAACCTAGCCCGTGCAGATCATGCCGCTGAAAGCGCCCGCAAAACGAAGATAATTGCACAGCAAGTTATCTGGCTACCAAGGCAACAGAGATCGCCCACTGGCTAGAGTGCCCATCTATATCTCTTCGGGCGCGCCACTTACCTTTATCCCCCTCCAAATGTGGACTTTATTGCGCAGATTGCGCCGCTCGGGGGATATCTCGCCAAATCGATGCCGACGTAAGTCTTTTAGCTGCGGGTTTCTGTTGCGTCGATCAGGCGCAATAGCGACTTGTCCAGGGGTTCGGCCAGCGCGCCGAGGATTTCATTGCCTGCGGTGCTTTCGACGGTCGCTACCTGCGCCATATCCAGCGATTTCAGCAGCGGTGCCTGTGAAATCGAATCGACGAAGCGCCGGAAGATTTCCGGATTCTGGGCAAACGGCCCGACAAGGATGATCCGATCGGGGAACAGCAGGCGACACAGGTTGGCCGTGACGCGGAGCATCTCCGTGAGCGCGGTCTGGATGACCGGAACGTCTTCTATATCCAGCCGCCGAAGATCGTCCGCCATCTCGTTTTCATTGTTCGGCAGGTTCGGAACCTGTTCGTGCAGCGCCGGACCGATCGCCCACAGCGCCGCCACCGTTTCGAGACAATCCTTGTTGCCGCAGGTGCATTGCCGGCCAGCCGCGTTGCCGAGGCCCCAATGGCCGATTTCGCAGAACCTGCCACGGTCGTTGTTGATGACGCGGTCGCCAGAGCTGAAGGCGGCGCCAATGCCGTAGCCCCAGTGCAAGAGAAGGGCATTCTCGCCATGCCCCGATCCCTCACGCAGCCGGATGCCGGCAAGCTCGGCATCAAGGTTTCTGACCAGCGTGACAGGGATGTCAAAGCAGTCAAGCGTTTCGGCGATGTCGAGATTGAGAAGATTTGGCCAGCGCGACGCCACGCACCACGTCGTGCTCGGCACATCGAGCAGACCGGGCAGTGACAGGACGATGTCGCTGATCTCCATACCGACGGAGAAGGTTCGGGACACCTCGTTCACCAACTGCCGGAGCAATGCGCCCATCGCCGCATTGTCGCAGTCCACCGGTGGCACGACGCTGGTTTCGGCAAGAACGCGGAAATCGAGATCGACGGCCTTGCCGACCAGCGAATGGTCGGTCACCCCGATGAAGATCGCGCCGAGCCGTTGCGCGTTGAAGCTCAGCGCCACCGCCGGCCTTCCGCGGCCGCGCGCCTTGATCGTGGCTTCGCGGACGATGTCGCGCGTCACAAGCTCGCCGACGAAGTCGGAAACCGAGGTCGAGCGCATGGACAGCAAACTCGCGATGTCGCCCCGCGTGCGCGCTCGGTTCTCGCGAACCAGGCGGGCGATGGTGAACAGATTTGCGGACCGATTCGACTCCATGTCCTTAGTTAGCGCACAAGCGCCGGCAGCGTTAGCGACAAAGCCGGAATGTAGGTGACCAACAGCAGCACGACCACCATGGCGATGTAGAAGGGCCAAAGGCTCTTGGTCGCTTCCTCGAGCGAGATGCGCGCCACGCCGGCGCCGACCAGCAGAGAGGTGCCGACCGGCGGTGTACACAGGCCGATGCCGAGATTGAGCACCATGATGATGCCGAAATGGATCGGATCGACGCCGACCTGCGTAACGATTGGCAGAAGGATCGGGGTCAGCAGGAGGATCAGGATGCCCATGTCCATCAGCATGCCGAGGACGAGCAGGAAGACATTGACCGCCATCAGCACGAAAATCGGATCGCGCGAGATCGAGAACATGGCATCGGCCAGAACCGCCGGCACGCGCAGATAGGACAGCAAGAACCCGAAGACCGATGAGGTCATGATGATCGCGGTCACCATGGCAAGGGTCGTGAGCGTGGTGGAAAAGATCCGCCCGACCGCCTTCCAGGACAGGCTGCGATACCAGAAGACCGTCACCAGCAACGCGTAGACAACGGCGACGCCGGCGGATTCGGTCGCCGTGAATATGCCGGTCAGGATGCCACCGATGATGATGACGATGGTGAAAAGCCCGATCCCGGCATCGGCGAGAACCTTGATGCTTTCCGTGAAGGTATAGCGCCCGCCCATGGGATGATTGTGCCTGCGCGCCATGATGTAGACGATGACCATGAGCGACAGGCCGAGCAACAGGCCGGGAATATAGCCGGCCAGAAACAGCGTCGAGATCGGCAGCCCGCCGGCGGCAAGGGCGTAAAAGATCATGTTCTGGCTCGGCGGGATCATCACACCCTGCACCGAGGAGGTCACGGTGACGGCCACCGAATAGCCGGCCGGATAGCGGGCACGCACCATGGCGGGGATGAGGAAGGAACCGATCGAGGCAACGTCGGCCACCGAGGAGCCGGAAATGCCGCCGAACAGCGTACTCGCCACGACATTGCCCTGCGCCAGCCCGCCGCGCATGCGGCCGACCAGAACGTCGGCAAGCTTGACGAGCTTGTCGGAAATGCCGCCCTCGGTCATCACGTTGCCGACCAGGATGAAGAACGGCACGGCGAGGAAGGTGAAGGAATTGAGTCCGTTGACCATGCGCTGCGCCACCATGAGCGGAGGCAGGTGCAGGTAAAGGACCGTCGCCAGCGACGACAGGCCGAGCGCGAAGGCGATCGGCACGCGAAGGAGCATCAGGACGAGAAAGCCGCCCAGAAGCAGGCTGATGCCGATCAGGTCAATGGGCATCGTTCAACTCCGGTACATCGTGTCCGGGCACGCGGACATCGGCGAGAAGGATATTGGCGAAGCCGTTGAGCATGCCGAGTCCCCCGCCGAGAACGGTCGGCACATAGAGCCACCATTTCGGCCAGCCGGAAGCGGGCAGCACCTGGACCCCGGCCAGGGTGATGAGGTCGTGGCCGTAGAACATGACCACGAACATGAAGATGATGATGGTAACCTGCGCGAAATAATCGAGCGCCGTGCCGATGACCGGCGGCGCCTTGTCGCGGAGAAAGGTGATGGCCACATGTTCGTGGCGCCTGACCCCGATCGCCACCGCAAGCAGTCCGAACCAGATCAGCCCGAACAGGGCGATCTCCTCGGACCAGCTGGTCGGCCTGTTCATCACGTAGCGCAGGAAGACCTGCAGCACCGTCACCGAGGTGATGACGACGAGAAGGGCGTGGCAGATATATGTTGCGACGAGGTTGATGCCGTCAACGCCGGCCGCAAGTCGTTTCCGCCACGCCATGATCTTTGCTCTTGTGCCCGTTTACTACTTGGCGGCCTTGATGCGCTCGATCAGCGGCACCAGGTCCGGGAACTCAGAGTAGATCGGTTCGACGGCGGCCTGGAAGGGGCCGTTGTCGATGTTGGTGACGGTAGCCCCGCCTGCCTCGACCTTGGCCTGGGCCTCCTCGTTGGCGGCGCGCATGATTTCACGCTCGAAAACGGCAGCGTCGTGCCCGGCCTTCTTGATCGCTTCCTGCTGGTCAGCCGGCAGCGAGTCGAACTTCGCCTTGTTCATGATCAGCACGGCCGGGGGACTGAGATGGCCGTCGACGACATAATTCGGCGCCACTTCGTAGTGTGCCGAAGTCAGGTAGGAGACGAAATCGTTTTCCGCGCCGTCGATGACGCCGGTCTGGAGGGCCGAATAGACCTCGCCATAGTTCATCGGGGTGGGCACGGCGCCGAGAAGTTCCATCATGCGGATGGAGATCGGCGCGGGCTGCACGCGGATCTTGAGGCCCTTGAGGTCCTCGATCGAGCCGATGGTCTTGCCCTTCACGGTGTAGAACGAGCGCGAGCCCGCATCCATGAACGGGAAACCGACAAGGCCGACCTTTTCCAGATCGGCGAGCACTTCGGCGCCGATATCGCCGTCGAGCACCTTATACTTGTGGTCCCAGCCGGCGAAAATATAGGGCAGCGTGAACGTGCCCATCGACGGGGACACATTGGCCAGAACCACCGAGTTGACGCGGGCGAAATCGACCACGCCGGCCTGGGCCTGCTCGATGGTTTCGGGTTCCTGGCCGAGCTGTGCGCCCGGGAAGACCTGAACGACCACCTCGCCATTGGTGTATTCCTTGACGAGATCGGCGAACTTGAACATCGCCACGGTTACCGGATTGGATTCCGGCTGATTTTCAGCAAGGCGAAGCACCGTTTCCGCCGACGCAAGGCTCGGAACGAGCGCCAGTGCAAATGCGGTGCCCACCAGCAAGGATCTGCGCTTGATCATGGGTATCTCCCTTCGTGTCAACCGGGGGCAGGTTGGCGGCTTTTCGGGTGCGCGTCAATATTTAACAACGTTGGCGATCAAAATTAGTCATGCTGGTATCATGGCGCGTTGACAGGTCTGCTATCGGTGCCTTAGCCTTTACGAACATTCTGGTTTAAAAAGGTGAGTTATGGATATTCGCATATTTGACAGCGCCGAAGCGCTGGGTGCCGCCGCTGCCGCCGAAGGCGCAGCCGCCATCAAGGATGCGATCGACGCAAAGGGCCGCACGGCCATCATCCTGGCCACAGGCGCCAGCCAGTTCTCGATGATCGAGGCGCTGATCGAAAAGGACATCGACTGGTCCAAGGTCACGGTTTTCCACCTCGACGAGTATGTCGGCATCTCCCCGACCCACCCGGCCAGCTTCCGCCTCTATTTGAGGCAGCGTTTCGTCGAGCGCGTCGCCATTCTTCACGAATTCATCGGCATCGATGGCGACGCCGCCGATCTTCCGGCCGAGATCGCCCGCGTCAGCGACCGCATCGGCCGCGAAGTGATCGATGTGTGCTTCGCCGGCATCGGCGAGAACTGCCACCTCGCCTTCAACGATCCGCCGGCCGATTTTGACACCGAGGCTCCCTATCTTGTCGTCTCGCTCGACGATGCCTGCCGGCGCCAGCAGATGGGCGAAGGCTGGTTCAAGACTTTAAACGACGTGCCCGAGCAGGCCGTCTCCATGTCCATCCGCCAGATCATGAAGTCGAAAAAGCTCATCCTGTCGGTGCCCGACGCGCGCAAGGCGCAGGCGGTCAAGGACACTGTGGACGGACCGGTCAGCAATCTGCACCCGGCCTCGATCGTCCAGCAGCACGCGGCCTGCAGCCTTTATCTCGACGGCCAGTCGGCCAGCCTTTTGAACAAATAGGCAGGCGTCAGGAGGCGTCATGAAAACCGCCGGACTTCTCGATCTTCAGGTCAACGGCTATGCCGGGGTCGATTTCAACGACACCGCGATCACGCCCGAGGCGCTGGACCATGCGTTTGGCGCCATGCGCCGGAGCGGGGTCACCGCCTGCCTGCCGACGCTGATCACGGCCGAGCCGCATGAGCTCACCGCGCGCTTTTCGGCGCTCGATGCGGCGGTGTCGGCGAGCCGGCTCGGCCCGGCCATGGTGCCCGGCTACCACCTTGAAGGGCCCTTCCTCAATGAACAGGAGGGCTATTGCGGCTGCCATCCGCAATCGGCCATGGGCGACCCCGATTTCGACACGGTCCTCGATCTGGAACGGATGCTGGATCGTCCGATCCTCATCGTGACGCTGGCGCCGGAGCGTCGCGGCGCGCTCGAGACCATCCGCAGGCTGAAGGCAGCGGGCAAGACAATTTCGGTCGGTCACAGCGCCGCCGGCTTTGGCGAGATCCGCGCTGCCGCCGACGCCGGACTGAGCCTGTCGACCCATCTCGGCAACGGATTGCCGCAGGTCCTGCCCAAGCTCGAGAACACGCTTCTCGCCCAGCTGGCCGAACCGCGCCTCAGCGCCGGGCTCATTGCCGACGGCCACCATATGTCGCCAGAGGCGCTCGGTGCGCTCGTCCGCATCAAGGGCACCGACAGGAGCATTCTGGTGACCGACGCGATGTCCGGGGCTGGTTCGGCGCCGGGCCGCTACCGGTTTGCCGGCATGGAGCTCGAGCTTTCGGCAGCCGGTCGTGTCGCCAATCCGGGCGGCGTCGGACTGGCCGGGTCGGCCCTCCGCATGGACGACGGCGTACGCAACCTCGTCGCCTGGGACATTGCCGATTTCGAAACGGCGATCCGCATGGCGTCCGACAACCCGCGTCGGGCCATTGCGGAAAGCCTCGCCCATCACGGCATCACGCTCGACCCCGGCGACGTCACCTGGGACAATGATCTCCGGGTCGTTTCCGTCGACGGCGGCGGGGTCGCCTGACGCCGGAGCCGGTGCGGACAAGAGATTTGGCGCTTTGCGACCACAAGCAGCGCGAAGCCAGGAGCAGGGGCACAGCAATTGTCCGATGTGAAGCGTATCGGCATCGTCGGCGGCGGCATCTACGGCGCGCATATGCTACGGGTCTTCAGCGAGCAGCACAAAAGGGGACGGATCGAGCTCGTCGCGCTGTGCGATGAGGATGCCGCCCTTCTCGAACGCCAGACGGAGCTGTTCGCTGTCCGCGGCTTTATCGATTACCGGGAGATGCTGGCCTGCGGGCTCGACGCCGTGATCGTCGCCACGCCGGACCACCTGCATGCCGACATCATCGCCGAGGCGCTGTCGCGCGGTCTGCATGTGCTGACGCAAAAGCCGCTCGATGTCGATCTCGCCCGGGCAACGGCACTGG
Source organism: Devosiaceae bacterium (assembly GCA_963676075.2). Taxonomy (GTDB): domain Bacteria; phylum Pseudomonadota; class Alphaproteobacteria; order Rhizobiales; family Devosiaceae; genus JAHJQZ01. The sequence goes on along the minus strand of CAXXNZ010000024.1, from coordinate 140,596 downwards.
TCGAACAGGCGGAGGCGGCCAAAAGGCTGCTGTACGTCGATTTTCACAAGCGGTTCGATCCGGCCCACATGCGCCTGCGCGACGAGATCACCGCAGGCCGCCTCGGCCGCCTTCATTACGCCTATGCCCATATGGAAGACAGGATCGGCGTGCCGCTGCAATGGCGCGACGGCTGGGCGGCGAAAAGCTCGCCCTCGTGGTTCCTCGGCGTGCACTTTTACGATCTGATCGATTGGATGACCGGATTGCAGCCGGTGACGGTGCTGGCGTCGGGACACAAGGGACGGCTCGAATCCGCCGGCCTTTCCGGCGCCTGGGACAGCATCCAGGTGCGCGTCGATCATGTCGGCGGCTTCGTTGCCACCTATGATTTGAGCTGGGTCCTGCCCCAATCCTTCCCATCGGTCGTCAGCCAGGGCATTCGCCTTGTTGGTAATCAGGGCATCGTCGAGATCGACAGCCAGGACCGCGGCTACCGCGCAGCTCATGCCGACGACCCCGGCGGCATCATTGCCAACCCTTTCAGCGGCTTCGAGCGGGATCACCCGATATATGGGCGCCATCTTGAAGGCTATGTTTATCAGTCGATGACCTATTTCCTCGACATGCTCGAAGCGATCGACGCGGGACGATCGGTTGCTGATCTCAAAGGACATTATCCCGACGGTCGCTCGGCTCTTGTTGCAACTAGCATCGGCGCTGCCGTGGAGCGCAGCCTCAAGACTGGCCGGCCCGAAGCGATCTGAACGCGCCACTCCACTTCAGATGACACTGTCCAGCATGGTGGCAGGCGATAGCCGTGGTCAGTATCCATCGTCATTGCCTGGCAAGACCATGAAGATTTGCCCCTGAATCACTCGCGGTAGGAAACGCCCGTCACAAGGCAGTCTCAAGTGAAATTACCCAATGATTGCAGTGCCCATCTATATCTCTTCGGGCGCGCCATCCTATCTCGTTGGTAGGACATAACAATCGGATTTTGCTGGATTTTCTGCCGCCGCTGTTGATACACAGAGGTGATCCACATGGTCCTGTCTATGCCGTCCCCATTCAAGCATCCGTTCACAGGCGTCTACTGGTATCGGCAGCGGGTTCCAACCCGTCTGTTGCAGGACGCCAAAGGCCGGAAGGTCATCGTGAACGTCGATGGATTGCCAAGCACATTGACGCTTGGGGCAGAACTCAAGGTCTCGCTCCGAACCAAAGACCCAGCACGGGCTAAGCGTCTCGGGAATGAAGTCCAAGCCGAGTTCGACCGGATTTGGCTGAGCTTGGAGCAGCGGCCAGCTAACCTGACCTACAAGCAGATTGTCGCGTTAGCGGGGGAACTCTACCACTCCATCAGAAGCGTGCTCGAAGATAATCCGGGCCAATTGGAAATCTGGGAGGGACACAAGCTCGCCCGTGCAGAGCGGCAACAAGATGAAGAGCGACACCGCACTTCGCCATTTCGTAGTCTGATGATTCCGCCATCGTCCTCACGAGACCGCCTTGGAAGTTGGGTTGAAGGGGCTTTGGCCGAGCGCCATCTCAATGTCGATGATGTCACGTTTGAGCGATTGCTTGTCGAGTTTGATCGGGTAGGGGACGAACTGATCGACCTGTTCACGCGGCGTGCATCGGGCGACTATGGCAAGGATGAAGCGGGAGAGCGGTTCCCAGCGTTTGAGCCCGCTATGCCTTCGTTGCCTCAAGTCCAAGCGGAAGGACCTAGCCTATCGCAGTTGGCCGATATTTGGGCCAATCGGATGAGCGCGCCCAAAAGCCAGACGATCAAGACCTACAGAAGCATCATCGAGCAATTCATCACCTTTCTAGGTCACGATCGGGCGCTCGAAGTGACGGATATGGATGTCGTCCGATGGCATGAAGAGCTGGTCGGGGATGGAGCAATCATCCACTCGACCTTCATCAAGAAGCACCGGGCGGCGCTCAGCACGGTCTACACCTATAGCATGGAGCCTCAGGGCAGACTGGCACTCAACAAACTCGGACAGTCTGCTCCTACGATTAATCCTGCAAAGGTGAGGCTGGAAGGCGAACGGCGGACGACAAGCCGACCCAAACAGTTCACAAGTGAAGAAGCGCGTCGCATCCTGTCGGCGGCTCTTCGAGCCCAGGGCGTCAACAATAACTTCGCTGCCTTCAATCGGGCTGCTCAGAGATGGGTGCCATGGATTTGCGCTTATACAGGTGCACGGGCAGGCGAAGTATGCCAACTGCGAAAGCAGGACTTCATAGAGATTGACGGGGTGAGGTGCATCGCTTTGCTGCCAGATGCCGGGACCATCAAGAGCGGAAAGTTTCGCTATGTTCCGCTACATCCCGCACTGCTCGACCAAGGGCTATGGGCTATCTGAGCCCCATGCAATACTAAGAACAAGCTATGGAAGCCTAACCGCCTGTCCATCAAACCGGCAGCAGCTCAAAACGATCTGCCCGTTTGACCGGCAATCTGAAGTCTGATCGCTTCTTTCTAGGCTGATTACCCGGCAGACTCGCTCAAGATACTTATCTGCTCTGCGGTGAAGAGTTGTTGTTCAACTAGCTCTGCCTTGGCGGCCTCCGGATTCGGACAGAACAGGATGATTCGCAGATTTCGTCTCGCGCGTGTAAAACAGACATACGCCAACTTCTTTGACCGCCGCAGCTGCCCCTCGGTACCCTCGCCAGCAACCGACGGAATTAACAATTTTGTAAAGCTGTACAGGTTCCACCCGGCCTCAACGTCGTCGAAAACAACCAATACGTCGTCATACTCTTCCCCCTTGACTCCGTGCTGTGTGCTAAATGGCGTACTGTCCGCGGCAAAATCCGCATATGCCAGCAACCCTTGCGTACCCATCGAGAAATACTCGTCGGCAAGCCAATCGGTCTTCTCGAGCGCATGCTCGTCTGGATCGTATTCTTCGGTTCGAAGTTCCCGGCCAAGGTGGTGTTCTAGCCGATCGGATATGCGACAAATGTTCCGTCCTTTTGCGTAGATCAGCACGTCGCGAACAGTTCCAGAATCCCAAATATCTATCAGTTCTGCGACGAGTTCTTTGGCGAGCCTCAGCATATCTTTTAGGCTGCGTTCTCGATTAAGCCCCCTGACATCAAACGCCGGGCTTGTGTCGCGCAAGATCTCCAACAAGCGCCTGTTGTCATTAGATTTTGCTGCGCGAATGAGAGGGCATAATGCGTCTGTGAAGGGCTTAACTAGGAAGTTTGAGCCTTCCTCAAACTCGTCTTGCATGCGTGACGAAGCGTATGTGCCGGTGAACAGGCGATGCAAATCCAGGAAACCTAATCGGCGGGCTATCATCTGATGTACAAGATAGAGCCGCTTTGCTTCGCTATGCTCCCCCCACCCAATTTGACCGACGGCCTGATCAAATCGCACAAGCGCACGATCCAGTTGCTGATCGGTATACCGGTTGCGAGGCCCTTCTGGTTGTTCAGCACCGATCAGGACGAGGAACACGCTTCCAGGAATCTCAGCGTTTTCTTCTCCTGGTACTTGCTGAATGTCCTCCCGCAACGCATTTGCGAGTGTGATGATGGACGTCCCCGAACGGAAGTTCTGTTCTTTGTCGATAGGCTCAAAACCGGGAGGGCCAACGAACTCGCCAATGCCTGTTTCATAAATCTGCTGCATGGGATCACCGAAGTAACCCACAATTGGCAAACCCTCCGCCTCACACACCGAATTAAAGGCTTCTACAACCCTTGGAAATGTGTCCTGGGCCTCGTCAACAAAGATGTAGGGGAATTGCTGCCCAATAACCCTTCGAAGGAGAGGTTTTGTTAGGATCAAATGCGAAGCCAATTCAATCACATCGTCATGGCCAATTTGTCCATTCCCAAAGTCACTGAACTGATTATCGTCATACTCAAATGCGGGAACCTCGCCTAAACGCCCCAATGCGTCATGCAACTCAGCAATCCGCTGTCTTGCATCCTTGGCTCGTTGAGAGTTGCCGCCATTATCTCTCTCGGCGTATTTTTCAATCTTTGACGGGATGAGCGATTGGGCTATCGCTTCTCGGATATCTTTCGTGTATCGAGCGACTTGCGACCACAGAAAACTATGGATCGTTGAGACCTCAAACAGTGAATCAAAATCCAGTCTTTGCGTGATGACGCCGCAAGCTCTCTCGGTGTACGTGATGCAGGCAACTTTCTGGCCGTCTCTGCGTAGATTTTTGCCAAACTCGCCACGAACGAAATCCAAGGCGCCTATCAGTGAGGTGGTCTTGCCAGACCCTGCTCCTGCTACGACGGCAAACGATTTGGCATCCTGCAAACAGGCATAAATCTTCTTGTCGGCTTCTGTGGGTTCATGCACCATTTTCGCCTGGTGCCTCTTCATTTTTCACTTCAAGCCTCTGCGCAAGCCATGACAGCCCTTCTGCAATGTAAGCAGGGGTTGCCCATGCCTCCTCACCGCCAGCCAAGATGCCGAGTGCGAACTCTGTCTTCTTGAATGTGGAGCGCCTCACGAGGTCAAACACAAACTGACCGATCTCATTGGCACCGTTCGGCAACGAGAGGTCGAAGAGAGAACCGCCGACACCAAAGGCAGATAGGTTTTCGTATATAAATGCCTCCTCCAGTGTTCGGCCATGTAGCAAGAGAGAAGCACCACCATGCGCGATGGCTTGCGGCCTTTGAAAAGTAACAAACCGATTGCCGTCTTCCTGAATTTGCTCTTCGGGCGTCACACCGACCAAATCAACGATGGACTTCTTCCCATCGAAAAACGCCTTTAGCACAGTATTTGACGTCACGGCATTCTCATCGTCGGCACGACATGCTTTTGGCCTTCCTCCACCCTCTGGCGCTTTTACCGCATCAATGTCCGTCACAACCAAATATGGAATGTGCAGGAACCGCATCAGTTCGGCGAACACGTGAGCATAAGCTCCACCCACTTCTAGAATCGTCAGATATGCGCGACTAAGGTTCGGCTCAATCTGCCTAATCATTGCAGGCAACAGCAACCGCTCGACTGTTCCCTCAATCAGAATTGCGGCGTCCGCAAACATTAGATCGCAATGGGTTAGAGTCATGTATCGCTTGAGAAAATTCAGCGCATCATTGGCCGACATTTCACCTTCTTCGTCCTGGTCATCCGGTTCCGTCGGACGAAAATCACCGAGGTTATGTACTTCGGATATAGATAGGAGGGGATAAGTATCCGGGTCTTCGTCTGCCCTACGACAGCGTCGAAAGTACCTGACCTTTCCAAAGTCGACGGAGTTTAAAATGTGCGATGAATGCGTAGTCACCACTAGTTGCGGTGCAATTCCTTCTTGCTCGGACAAATCATTCAATATCGCCCACATGTTGGAGACAAAGGTTTGCTGCACTTGGGCGTGCAGGTGCACTTCCGGTTCTTCGACAAAGATTACATGACAAAGTGGGCGCTCCTCCTCAGTGTTCGCCCACTGCATCTGGAAATCCCGCATTTGGATTGCCATCAGAACCAAGTTCTTGAAACCGAGCCCGTTGTACGCCTCAGGCAGGGAAAGAGCGCTACCCTTATCCTTGTAAAACAGGTCTGTTGTACCCTTCAGTGCCTCCTCGGCACCGAGTATCGATCTGATCTCCAACTCCCGCTCATTGGCTGACGGAACTCCAAGATTCTTGAGGATTCCCATGAGTTCGTCGAAGCTTTCGCTGTAATGTTCGGTGAGCTTTCTGTTGTTTTCTTCCACAATCCGGACAGCTTCATCACCAGCCTCCAACTGCCTTAAATTAGCCTTGTAGAACGCCGCGAAAGCCGCTGATAGCTTGCTACCACGACTGTTTTCTTCGTCATCCTGGATATTGCGCTGAGCATCGACGAAGTCGACTCTCAGCAACGAATGCAGCGTGCGATTTCCTTCGGAAGGAGATATTGGATGGCGAATGACGCCATCATCGCCTTCCATAAGGGAGGCGTATTCCACTGAAAAATAGCGCTTCAGGTGCCCTTCAAGCGCGAGGAACTCACTGAGCGTTAGCTTTCGTTCGCCATTTTCGTTCGCCGGATACATCTGGGTATAGTCACGCCACAGCACCGCCGGATCGATAACTGATAGCGTACAGCCGATACCTACCGTAGCCGTCTCCTCATCAAGCTCGGAAAGCAGAGAGACAACGCGTGCAAACTCAACGGACTCAGCTTCTAGCGAAAACCACAAATCTAGTTGGATGAACGGAAGTACCGGTAAATCGTCTGTATCCAGGTCAAGCCCGTCTGGATTGAACGCATCAATCTCTGCGAGCCTAGCCAGTGGAAAATCGTAGATGTTAAATGCCCTTCTGCCTAAGAAGCAACGAAAGACACTTGTTGCTGAAGTTTTCCCGCTATTGTTTGGGCCAACAAAGATAGTTTCTTTGTCCCCAAACTCCAACTTCACGCCATCCAAGCGACGAAAGTTAGTTATTTCCGCGCATTTTAGTTCCATTTGAAAGCCGCTTCCAGAGTTCTCGGCGAATTACTCATATACATATTCATTCAATAATACTAGTCGATTCATTAAATAACACCAGCGCCTTTTCAAAAGGAGCGCCCATATCTTCTTCCGCTATCAATCAGCACTTCCTTATGACGGCAAATGATACCGTGTATGGCGCAATTCCCCCGTCCGCTTCAAAGCTCCTTTGCTGACAAGGTCTTGCAGATCGCGCGTTGCGGTGGCTCGGGACGTGCCGGTTATGCTGATATAGTTTTCAGCCGATAAACCTCCTTCGAAGCCATCTGCGCCTTCTCGGAACATCCGCGCAATCACTTTGGCCTGACGCTCGTTTAGCTGGTCGCGGAAGCGATCGTAGAAGCGCGCTTTTCCGAGGTAGAATTCCACACGGCGCGTGGTCGCGTCCTGGGCTTCGAGCACCGTTCTGGCAAAATACCGCAGCCAATCGGTGATCTCGATGTCCTTGTTGTTGCGCTCAAGCGCTGCGTAGTAGTCTTTGCGTTTGTGGTCGATGGCATAGGCAAGGGCAATCAAGCTCGGCTGACCAAGGCTTTGGGCCAGTGCCTTTTCCGAGATGGCGCGACCGATGCGTCCATTGCCATCTTCAAAGGGATGAATGCACTCGAACCAAAGATGCGCGATCCCCGCACGGATAAGCGCGGACAAAGACGATGTGTCGTTTGGTGCAGTGTCGTTGAACCAGCCAATGAAACGACCCATTTCTTCGGGCACGCGATCTGACGGTGGCGCCTCGAAATGGACCTTACGTTTGTAGTCAGGTCCAGAGACAACCTGCATCGGCTCGGCATGCGTGCGCCAACCGCCGATGATCTGAAGGGTTTGATCTGATCCGAGCAACATACGATGCCAATCGAATAAAGTTTTCTCTGTTAGTGGCTCGGCAAAGTTGCTGTAAAGGTCCAGCATCATCTCGGAGATGCCACGTTCCTTCGGCTGCACATTTGGATGCTCTGGCCCAAGTCCTAGCTGATTGCGCAAGGAAGACTGCACCGAATCCCGGTTGAGGATTTCGCCTTCGATTGCTGAGGTTTTAACAGCCTCGTCGCTGATGAGCTCAATCCGTAGGGATTCCCGATCATCAGACGACATGTGCCGGTACGCGCCGACAAATGCACCGGACTCCAGGAGGAAAGTTCGCTCCTGGGCGTCTATGACCTTCGGATCGTAGCTGAATTTAGGCCAATCTTCGTGTTGCCAATTCCACGTCATGAGTTATAGGGGCACCTTTCTATAACTCATTATCTCTTATTTTGTGAGTTATAGCAAGGAATTCTATGGCTCATGGAAGTTGGGACCTAGGCAAAAGCCTAATCATCGTCCTCATGGCTAAGCGTTTCGAACCAGTCCCAATGTTCATTCCGAACGGCCTTTTCATAACCGCTCTGCATAGGAAACCGAACAACAAACCTATGATCTACAATATCGACCAACTCGGAGATCTTTGCGTCTTTGACCACAAAATCGACGGTAGATCGGGTTTTCTTGCTGCCACGCATGTTGCTTGCCGTGACCTCGATTTCGATCACAAAAGGCTGTGAACTATCGAGGAAAACTCGCGCGACGCCTTCGTACACCCATTCCCTTCCATGCCGAAAATCGCCGCACTGAAACTCGGCAGTTGCAGTTCTTCCAAGTGCATATGCTGGTATGACCTCGTGTCGGTTAGGGGGAGGTCGAATCATATCCGCTGGGTCAAGCCTAGGGACATTCAAGTGCGCAAAATAGCCCGTTCTGGGTGTTGGTGCTGGCGGCCCCCAAACATAGTCAGAGCGGAAACGCTCGCGTAGCTGTCCGTCTTTTGCAGTGAGTTTGACGATCAGGTTCTCTGCCTGAATGTGTCCGTCATTGGACACAGTAAGCCTAAACGGGATCTGCGAATAATAGTCTTCGAGAATTTTATGAACACCGGCGGTGTAGGCAGGAAGGCGCTCGTCCCTATAAGCGGCGTATCGGTCATCATATCCACTGTCATGGTCGTAGGCGCTATAGTAAAGGCTTCGCTCCTGCTGACGTTTTGGATGGACTTGGTAAATATGGTCAAAAAGGATCTCTTGTTCGTGGGTGTTGAGCGTCACCACACGATAAAGCATTAGCGGTTCCGATACCTCAAACGCAAGCGATGCACGCATTTCAGGCTGGTTTGTTTCCAACAAAGCAATTCTCTGTCGCGCCTTTTTCAGTTCTTTTTCCTGAGGGCTTGGTTCCGGCTCCAAAAGCCAGTGCTCCGCGAGGCTTTTGACCTTGATGTCGTGTCGTGACGCCATGCCCACCGGATTTATGTCATAAGCAAGAAATAGCTTCTTCTCGTTTGGAACGCCTATGGCGTGAATAACCTGAGCTACGACCTTTGCATCCGGTTCATCCGGGTCGAGGTCATCCAGCTGCGCCCAGTCGATTTTGCCTGTTTGTGCCATGAACAGGTCTACGCGTGGAATATCGCCACACAAGGTAACAGGATGGCCGTTCGTTGCGGCAGGTTTGATCAGCCGGTTGAATGAGCGTGCCCTTTTGGCTACGCGACCATCCCTTTTAAGTCGGTCGATTTCTCTCAAAACCTGGGGAACGAACAACAGCAAAACTGGGCCGTCAGGATCAATCTCGGTCCATGGCAGCTGATCCAGTGGCTTTGTCTCAAGCACCGCATTGGTGTCGAGGAACAAAATCGTCTTGTACTTAGTGTGGTCGAATCCCAATCCCATACGTCTATTCTATCTGGTTGTGCAGCCATCAAGCAAAACAAAGCCACATCCGCAGACGCGGGGCCGGGCTGTCGTGAACCGAGCCCTAAGTCTCGGCCGTCCGGCTTCCATCCCTTGCACGTAGTTGTCGGCCAGCCCTGACGGGCTGAATCTTTCCTTGTTTTGGGGCCTGCGGCCCCGTCCTCCGTCAAGACCAAGCCCTCCGTTTGGCTCCGGGCGCTTCCAGCGGTCTCCCCGTCCTTCCGCTCTTCGTTTGTGCAGGATGGGTGATCCCCCGCCGCTGTCTGCGGTCTTGACGTCATCCCCCCGCTCATTGGCGCGGGCCTAGTCCGGTTGCATGCGCAACCGCTTTTTGATTAGGAGAAAAGACCAATGAAACAAGATCTTTATAAGCAAGTCACCGACAAGATCATTGCCGACCTGGAGCAGGGCGAGCTCACTTGGCTCAAGCCCTGGTCCGCCGAAAATATGGACGGACGAATTATCAAACCACTACGTCATAACGGTGTGGCGTATAGAGGCATCAATATTCTGATGCTCTGGGGCGCGGCGATCGAAGCGGGGTATTTCTCACCCTATTGGATGACCTTCAAGCAGGCCGAGGAATTCGGCGCACATGTCCGTAAGGGCGAGCACGGCAGTCTCGTTGTCTACACCAGCACCATCACCAAGACCGACGAACAGGAAGACGGCAGCGAGGAAGAAAGGGTAATTCCGTTTTTGAAGGGCTATACGGTCTTCAACGTCGAGCAGATCGATGGACTTCCCGAGCGCTACTATTCAAAGCCCGAACCGGTGATTGATCCGGCGCAGCGGATCGAGCACGCTGAGAGCTTCTTTGCCGCGACTGGCGCGGACATCCGCCACGGCGGCAATCGGGCCTACTATTCCGGCGGCAGCGATCATGTGCAGTTGCCGCACTTCGAGAGCTTCAATAGCCCAGAAAACTACTATGCAACCTTGGCACACGAACTAACCCACTGGACCAAGCATAAGAGCCGCCTTGACCGCGAGTTCGGACGCAAGCGCTGGGGCGATGAAGGTTATGCCCGCGAGGAACTGGTTGCCGAGCTTGGCGCGGCTTTCCTTTGTGCCGATCTCGCCCTGACGCCGGAGCCGGGTACCGACCACGCCGCCTATATCCAGAGCTGGCTAAAGGTCCTCAAGGAGGACAAGCGAGCGATCTTTTTGGCTGCTGCGCATGCCCAGCGGGCGGCGGATTTCCTGCATGGCTTGCAGACGGAGCCCGACATGGAAGAGGGAGCTGTCACTGCGTGACAGCTCCTCGGCCAGGATTGGCATTTATGGTGATTGGCTTCCTTCGCCTATGGAGAAGGAGCCGGGTGGCAGTGGCGGCGATGCAGTTCTGTTTCGATTGCGGTGAGCATCGCGCGGATCGCGGGAAATTCCGCCGGGTCCGTTTTCGGGCAGGTCAGAGCCCGGAAAAGCAACTTTTGTAGTCCATAGAGTTCTTGATCGCGCAGTCTTCTTAGCGCCGCGATCCCAATCAATTTAGTCATGATAACCTCCGTTTCGCTTTGGACCCGGCCTATCCGGGTCGTCTTGCGCATCGGGAGGCGCTTGGGAGGACCGCTCACACACCCAAAGGGGCGCAACGCTCAAGTGAAGCAGGAAGGCCAAGCCTTCCTTGTGTGCTGCCGGGCAGCCCATGCCAGAACCGACATGCCATCGACCCGTGCAGCCGGGCACCGAAACGGTGCGTTATCTGCAAAAGGATTGGGTTGGCGCCAAAAGGATGACCAGTGATCCGCCTATGACCTCGGAAAGCTCGTCTTGACGCAAATCGTCCTGACCGAACGTGACCCGCCGTCAATTTCCTGCCCGCGCCCGTTCGCTGATCGCGCACCCGTGTTGGATAGGACCGCAGGCCTTCTCCGTCCGGTCTATCGGAACGGCGTAACGAGCCAAACCCGAGCCAAAGGAGGAAATCATGGCCCATCAAAATGAAAACCAAACCAACCAGCACACCAACGCCCCGGACTTTCTGGCCTGGCACGTCATCGACAAAGGCGAGAAATCGTTCTGGAACAAAGTTGGTGCCGCCTGGAAGCATAAGGACGACAAGGGATTTACCCTTCAACTCGAAGTCGTCCCCATCAATGGCCGCATCGTCATGCGCCAGCCAATGGACGATCCGAAACAGGACTAAACGAAAAGGAGCGTCATCCGGCGCTCCTCTTTCTTTTGATCTTTGCCCTCAAGCTGCGCGATCCGTTTCCATGCGCCGGATGGAGCGATCCAGCGTCATGCGCGAAACGCCGAACAATCCGGCCACGTCTTCGCGTCGTTCGCCAGACGCGATGAGGCGATTGGCCTGGACAATGGTTTGCCGATCAAGAAGTCGTGGACGCCCCAATCGACGCCCCCGCTTTCTGGCCGCCGCCAAACCGCAAAGCGTGTTCTCAAGAATGATGTCCCGTTGGAACTCGGCAAAGGCACTGAAAAGGTGGAACACCAGCTTGCCTCCTGGCGTCGCGGTGTTGATCCCTTCGGAAAGTGACATGAAGTGGATGCCGTCCTCCTGGAACCGCACCAACAAGTCGGAGAGATGCAGCACCGAGCGTCCCAGCCGGTCGAGCTTGTAAACGACGACCGTATCACCAGCGACAACGCTGCTCAGCATGGCGTCGAGACCGGGGCGGCTTCCCTGTGCTCCAGAAACGCCGTGATCCTTGAAAATCGGCGCGCAGCCAGCTTGGTTCAGAGCATCAAGCTGCAAGGCAAGCCGCTGATCTTTCGTGCTGACACGAGCGTAGCCAATCCGGCGACCAGAGCCACTTTCGCTTGTGTTCATGCGCGTATCTCCGCTTCACAAAAACGATCCTTTTTGAGAAAGCCGGAACAACGTGCAGAGCGCCGAAGACCAGTGCCGCAAAGGCGCGGAAATGCTGGCGTCTCTGTTTTGCTAAAATCCGATTTTGGAGCTATTTTTAGACTATCAGAATCCATGATTTATGTTCGGCACAAAACACGGGTTCGCTGCAAGTTTTCTGGTGCTTTTTCTTGGGTTTAGCATGCAGGCGCATGCGCAAGAGGGGTTGAGCGCCAAGAGCTTCCTGGGTTGGGAAGAGCAAAGCAAGCGCGCCTATATCCAGACCTCACTCATGACAATGAACATGATCGCCGTTGAAAACGATCAAAGCCAAGCTGAGTGCATTAGCGCGTGGTATGCATCGGATCGGCGCGGCAAAGAGCAGTTCATCTATGAAGTGATGGGAAAATATCCCGACTATCATCCGGTCGGGATCATCATGGCTGTTGTCGAAAAGCAGTGCGGGACGTTCAAATACACCAAGCCCTAGAGATCGGGCTTTGCGGCAATAAGCGGCTGGTCGGGAATGTGCTCTTGGACCGGCGCGGCTTCTTCATACTGAGCTTTAATCTCGTCGGCTCGATCTGCCAGCTCCTGTACCCGATCCTTTGACGGCGGGTCGTTTTCATCGGTTAGCTCTTCACGAATTTCGCCGAGTTCAAGCTGGTCGCCACGAATACGCTGAACAGTGGCATTTGCTTCATCGCGTTCGCCCCTCTGTTCGGCATAGGTTTCATAGCTTGGCTCGTACCCTCGCCATTCAAGCGTGGCCGCAAGAGCTATATCGACGGCATTGCCGTCCTCATCCCGCACAATACCCTTGGAATCCATGAAGACCTGTGTCCCATCGGGCAGCTTCATCGCTACATCGAGGGTTTCATCCAAAGCGTCTTGCGCTGTCTCAGCCTCTGACAAGGCCTTTTCCAATGCGCGCTCCGTTGCTTGCTCCGCATCGCCAAGAGCGTCGCGCGCTTCATCATAGAGCCGCAAATAGTCAGGATCGCTTAGTAGCATCAAATCAAGCGTGGACAGCCGGGAACGCGATTTGCCATCTCCACCACCTTTGGCCTCACGGATCGCCTCTCGCGCCTCCAAACTCAAAAACCGTGGAATGCGACCGACATCGATACCGGCGATCTCGCGCTGAAGATCGTCGAAATCGATCTTTCGTCTCAGATCATCCGCATCGGTCGATGCTCTACTATATACCTCAAATTTATTTTCCATACAAACACAAGTATTCTCTATATGCACGAACTATGACTTAATTATACCACTATACATCCGCAAATTGCAAAGAAATACGGCAAAAGGCCATGGGTTGATCAAGCTGGCAGGCGACGCACCAAACCAATGACGGCAACCACTCTGCAATATGGATCATCCACGTTTCGTCTCAAACTCGACCGCTCGCTATCCCACTGTCTTCGAGAGGCCGTTTACGGGGGGGCCCTGTTCGGACGCCGGATTAACCAGGCGCCTGAGGGTTATCATCTGTGGGAGGTGAGGGATGGCGTGGCCTTACGGAACACCGAAACCGCGAGCTGAGCGAGGTAGTGAATGCGAACTACACGCGAGGCCTCAAGCACGGTAAATCCGTCTCAAGCGACTGTTAACCTTCCTCTCCCAAGCGGCGCTATCCCTTTTGGCACTAGATTCGAGCAAATTTGAGGGCAAAAGGCGCGACTATTTGTGCTGCCGGGGCTGTATGCAATCGATATTTCTGGCGCTAAGCTCTCACCATTCATTTGTTCACATAACTTGGAATTATGGTGCGTAATGCAGCTTGAAAATCTAGTGAATGCTGTTGGTCAACGACCGGGAGAGCGGGTTGTTCACGTAACTAATTATACGTCTGCCATGTTGTTGCGCGCGAAGGTCATGGATGATGCTTCCTACAAGCATCGCGTTATCCTCAATGCCCAGGAGTTGAATACCGAGATTGAAAGTCGCCGTTACAAGAAGTGGGTTGCAAATCCACTGGCCAAGGCTGGAGGAGTGGCGCGGGCCGTTGCAAGCGCCCCAACAGTTAAAATCGGTGATGCAGAGTTCGGTATGGGGAATTTGGCCAATGTCGATAAAGAGGCTGCCGTAGCTAGCGCCAAGCACGAGGCCATATTCGTCTTCGAAAACAGCATTGATTCAGAAGGCTTTGGCAGGCTCTTATCCTACTATTCCTCTGCTGAACCGGATCAAATGCCAACATTCGTAATCGCTGCAGACAAAGAAATGGGGCAGCTCCAGACCAAGCTAAGCCCCTATAAAGAGAAATTTGTGTTCCACGAAACTTATGGGTCTACATCGCAATTCTGGTCCTCTCACGCAGTGCAGGTTCCCATGAGCCTATCAGACATGGTCAAAGGGCTTATTGCGAACAATACTTTGTCAGTAGCAAACTCGAATTTTTCGCTGCAGAACATTTCCGGCAACGATTTTGAAGAAGTTTCCCAGAAACTGTCGGCTGCCTATGCCGTCATTCGATCCATCAATTTCGAATATAACAAATTTGCTTCTGCTGACCTTACCAGCGAGGCCTTGCATTTGCTGGATCAAATGGACGAGACACGACTATCTGGCGAGCAGTGCAACTCGGTGCGTGGATTGCGCATTCTGTTCATTCTTTGGGATCTGTTTCTCAACGAGGACAAACCCCATCGGCTGGATGAAGCCATTACCTTATCGTCCGCAATCGAATCGCCCATTTTGAGGGCTCATTGCCTAAGATTAATCAATCTATCTGCAGGGTATTCGGAGTTTTCACGTCACAGCCTTGAAGAAGCCGAAATGATTTTCAGGCGCGCCAATCAAGAACCAATGGCGATCTATTGCAAGAATAATGCGCTTCTCAACGTTATGCATCAGGAAGGGCGAACCACGGATCAATTTAGCGAGCTGATAGACGAAGCATTGGACAAGTGCCCGACCATGTTTTCCATGATGCGGCTTCTGAACAATGCCGGCGTTGGAGCCATGTTGGACTCTCGATTTGATCAAGCGCTTGAGTTCTATGAAAAGTCACGCAATTTCAATGCAGTGCCTATTCAGCGGCTTGGACTGGATACAAACCGCCTTCTATGCCAATTCATGATGGGGGACAGTATTTCAGCGGAGGATTTGGACCGCCTGGTCAACCGAATGGATCGGGCCAATATGGATCGCCGATATGCCTACCATCAGTCGATCATTCTATTCAATCTTATGAATATGCAGGAAAGGCTTGGCTACTCTTCCAGTCTTGCTCGAGAGCTCCTGCAAAAACGAGCTTTCATGGACTATTCTTGTGTTCTTGAAGGGGCGACATCGTTTGCGGATTTTCTCGGAAAAAATCTACCCACGACCGCGCCGCAGAAGAAATATAAAGGCCAGCGCGGCGATTTCATCTTACGAACCGATCTGGTCCCTATCATTCACTTTGGCTGGTCCTAGTTGCCCGGACAGAGCATTGGCCAGAACAAAGGCAATGATATCGAAATCATCCTTCGGGTCCAAATTCGATCCCATAGCACCAGGTTGATCTCCCCACCGACGAATGACCCAGGACCGTACGCCCTCAACAAAGGCAAGCCCTGTGCAAACAGTTGGCATCGGGTTGATTTCGATAAAAGTCAGTTGGTCGGCCTTGATGCACTCCAGTTCGCCCAATTCAGCGATTGTCAATCTGAAGTCGACTCGTGCAAATGAATCCACTCCTATGGCTTGTGCGAAGTCGCGGATTTTCTCAGTCGCACGGGATTGCAGGGGGAACTGAAGCCGTGAGACCGAAGCGACGGTTGCACCGCCTACATACGATTCCTTGGCCTCGCGATCATATATCCAATCCGTTGCTTTGGGGCCTGATGGGACATAAACCGTGGCATCGCCAATGATCAGGTGACCTGCTTCCACATCCACAAAAATAGGGATCGTTACGTCATAGCCAGAGATAAAGCGCTGGACGATTCGACCAAAACTGAAATCACTCTCTTGCAGATCAGCACCAGTGATCCGCTTCATGCCGACGCTTCCACCTAGATCGCGAGGTTTGATGATCAGACTCTCTTCTTGGCGAGCCTTTTCGATCTGGCGGCGGGTGTATGTAGTAGGAAGAACTAGCCCCAATTGTTGGGCAACATGATTGCCAAGATCCTTGCGCTCACCTGCGATGATGACATCCGCTGTGCATGGAATGATCGGAATTTGTCCCCATTGGGCAACACTGGGTACAAGCGCGAAAAGAGAGAGTGGTCGAACACCTGCATTCAGACTGATGACCGCATCACAGTCAGGCAATTGGTTTGAAAAGACCTTTTGGCAGAAGCTGTCTATGTCACAATAGAATGGCCTTACCTGGATACGTTCGAGAGCTTCTCCGTAGCTCATGATCACGCGCGTCTTCCATCGGTCATACCACCGATTGGGAGGATCGGCCCGCTTCGGAAAAGAGTAGACCAATGCGACCGAACGGTTCTGTAAATCCCTCCACATCCCGGTCAACGGTGTCATCATAATTCCAAGTTATGTGAACTCGGTCTGAAGCTTCGAAAGGGGATCAGCTACCTGCAGAGCGGTCATCAAGGACGCGTCAGAAACGTAGGTGTAGACTTCGGTGGTCGAGATGCTGGAGTGCCCGAGGAGGCGTTGCACGATGCGAATGTCGATGCCTTCCTCAATCAGCAGGGTTGCCGCTGAGTGACGAAATCGATGCGGTGTGATGTGGGGCTGGATGCCGAGATCGGATGAAAGGCGGCGCAACCGGGTTCGAAACGCCTGTTCCGTCAGGCGCCGCTTGTTGCGGTTGAGAAGCAGGTAATCGGTGTCGGCCTTAATGCCCTTGCGCTTAAGCAGAAAGGCACCCAGCGTCTCGCGCAGTGATTGGTTGCCGATATAGACAGCCCTTTCCTTGTTGCCCTTTCCCCTGATGCGAATGCGCCTTGCTCCGTCGCTGATGTCGTCGAGCCGGATGTGCGTTAGCTCGCCAATACGAATTCCCGTCGCAATCAGGATGTTCATCGCGAGCAAGGTCGAGTGATCGGGATTGAGTGGCGAAAATACGTTGAGTGACGATGTTCGAATAGGAGGTGAGGAGGATAGCAGGGTGGTTAGTGTACTATGGTCTATGGGCCTCGGAAGACGCTTTGGAAGCCTCAACTCCAGTTCGAGATCGGCAAAGGCGAACTCCGCTATTTGGTGATTGCGATGGAGCCAACCAGCAAACGCTCGTATTGTCAGCATGCGCCTGCGAATAGTCGCCGGTTGAAGTCGCCGCTCCTCTCTGAGATGGCGCAGGAATCCGAGAACACAGGACTTATCTAAAAGGGAATTGAGCTGTTTTGCTTCGCAGAACCGGCGAAAACTCTCCAAATCCTGCTTATAGGCGAGAACCGTGTTTTCACTTAGGGATCGGTTCTCTCTACACACCGTCACATAATCATCGACAAAAGCGACCAATTCCGGGAATTTCACAAAAGCCTCCGTTGGTTAGGAAGCTCCCATGTAGTCGAGGCCGGTTAATGCGGATCGGTACGGTAGGCGGCGTGACCTGGGAAATCCACTTATCCTGCCATAGGGCAAACAAACTGGAACCGATGGGGTACGCGTACTGTCCACAAAGCATCAATGACGCTACTCGGCAGCGTCTGCCTGCTTCATCACCGACGATGAGCCAGCCGGCATAGAGTATTGAATGGCCGAAATTGAGCGCAAAGTTATCACTAGAACCGCCTTGCCAACGGTCAGCTTCCAGCATCAAGGTCATCATTTCGACCGGGAAGCGCCCCTGGTTACACACAACCAAAAGTACTTCGTTGCCTAATCCATTTCGAGATTGGGACCAGAGCTTGGCCTTGATCTTTCCATCGGCCTTTGTGGCTTCAGAGTGCGCTCGCGAGGTGTTCTTGGAGCTTCGATTGCGCTTAACGCTTTGCTTTGGTCTTTGCCCTGCATCGCCAGATAGCTCGCAATCTCCTGTTGCAGTCCGGAAATCTCTTGGCTTCGTTCCTGGCGCAGGTCCTTGATTTTGGCCTGAAGCCGTTGGCGCTCATCGAGATGCTGTGAGATCAGGCCGTTCGTTTCGGCAGAGTCACGCTGATAGGCCTGCCACGCCTCAAGTTCGTTTTGACGCTTGATCTGTTGACTCTTGCCGATGATCCAACTCCACAGGCCTTTCAATCCCTTCGGCAGTCGCGCGGCCCTTGTCTCAGCTTCCTGCTGCTGGCGTTTGGCTTGCTGTTCCTCAAGCAGCGCACGCTCTTTTCTCTGTCGTGCCACCACTTGCGTTCGCTGATATTCGACTGATGGGCGCAGACGCCTGTAGTCGAGGTCAACATCCCGGATTAAGCGCTTCAGCTTCTCACTCATGCGTTCGGCAATCGTCGCTTTGGTCTCTTCGATGGATGGCAGAGACGGTTGGTCTTTGAAGCGCGCATTGACCTCCTTGGCTTTGACACCAGACCAGCGGGAGAGAGAGAACACCTCCCCTCGGAAATCCACCGCCACAACGGAACGGCGATCACCTTTCGCCAGGAAGTATCCCTTTTCCTCCAAAGCCTGCTTGAGTGCCTTGACGCTATCCTAGCCCTGCCAGCATTCCCGGAACATCGCTTTGATGAGGCGTGGGTCTTGTTTGATGCGCTTGGCTTGCTGCCATTCGGAAAGGCTGAAGTTCAGAGGATTCTTGAGTTCGCGGTCGATGAAGCCTTTAGGCATGTCCCAGCCGTGCTCCAGGTAGAGCTCTTTGGAGATGTCCATCAGCTTGCTTTTGAAGAAGGGGAGGTTCTTCGCTGTCATGGTCTCGGCATCAATCCGCGACCAGACCGCGTGCGCGTGACGCCGGCCTTCCTTTTCATGGAAGACAATCGCTCTGGGATGATCATCCAGGCCGAGCTTCTGCTCGATCATCTCGATAGCGGTCTCGAACACCTCTATCGGCACGTTTTCGATCTCCGGTGGGCTGAGGCTCAAGGAAAACAGGAATTGCTTGCACCGTGTGCCCTTGGCGATTGCATCGGCCTCGGCTAGCGCGTTTGCCAAGTCCTCGCTCAGGAAGCCTCTGACTTCGTGTAGCGCGATATGCTCGTTGTCCTTGTCATTGAGCAAATGCCGGGCGAGTTGGGCTGCATTGCCACGCTGAGAGCCTTTTAGGATCATGGCGGCCCACCCGATGCTTTGCCGAGGGCTTGCAGCAATTCCGTCCGCATTTCTTCTATTGCCGCACAAGCTTTTTGCAGCGCTTCATCCGTCTCCGGGGCCACCGGCAGGATTCCGGTATTCACGGCCCGCGCGAGCTGGTTGAGATTCGCAGAGAGCCTAGACGCCCCGAGCTGGGCGAGAACGCGCCCCAAAGCAGTATGATCCTTGACCGGGAACTTGCCGCGCGTTCGGCGTGGTGAAGCCTGCTCGCCAAGAAGCTGCGAACGGATATAGGCACCGAGCGACATACCCGCTGCGTTCTTCTCCAGCATCGCTCGCTCTTCGAAGGTCAGACGCAATGAGAAAGGAGGCGGGTATTGGGGCTTCTTGCCTTTTGCAGCAGCATTGAACTCAAGGTGCGAGTTGATCATCGTCGCACCTCGGACCATTACGTTCTAGCTGTGCGAGATGACGCTCCCATTCCTCCAGCGCTTCAAACAGAGAGTTCAAACTTTCTCCGTCTAGGTGCGCCATTCTCGTGCAGAGCTGTCATTCCAAAACAAATCTGGGTTTTTTCCCAAAAAGCCGTGAGTCGATCTGTGGTAGATTCCGTCCTCATTGTGCATGAGGTTACGGCAATGCCAAACCACATCGAGACCAAGCTGCGGGAACTCGCTACAGAATTTCGCTCGGGGATTGAAGCGGTCCCTATGGAGAAAATGCTCTTGTCCTTTCGAGAGTTTCCGCACGGTAGCTGCGGTGACGCATCATTGCTCCTGTCGGACTACTTTAGAGAACAAGCAATCAACGATATATCAATGGTATCTGGAATTTTGACTCAAAATAACAGTAGAATTAGTCATATATGACTAGAATAATTTGGTTATATTGTGGATATAACCGCAGACTAATTTGATAATATTTCTGAAAGGGTAATTGTTAGTAAAATTTCTAGCCCGCATGAAAAATTCAATACTGAATACAACCAGACATCAAATTACCGGGACTACAAAATGGCCCCTAGCTATCTGTCATTTGGTTCAACATACCAGGAAATAATCGAGGCTATCTGCAGGTTGCGCGAAGGCGGGGCTTAGGTTTGCCTCCGAAATCGACCGGTGTCTCCGTCGATTTGAGACCTACCTATACACGCTTTGTCGAGCTTCAGCCCAAGGAAGCGATGATAAGCGCCACCAGCTGCGTTTGCCTTGCCGCCGATTCCGCCAAGATCAACCGCTCGTCTTTCACCCGTCTGGGCGCGCCTGAACGGGGTCAACCTTCATCTCCGATGACGGCTTTTCGGACACCGGTGCCAAGAAATTCCAGTCACGGGCCGTTGAGGTCGTGATCGCCAGATCGCTGCCAGCGTGCTGGAAAGCCTTTCCTGTGCATGTCCCGCGTGAGCCTGACTTCCCTAGGATGGAACGCACCGAACCATTGGCGTTGTGCGCGTTGGTTCTGTTCGAGGCATTATCGAGCACGCCATTACCTCGGGCCCGAAAGTTGACGTTTGAATTCCCCGAGCGCTACATATTTCGATGTGGACGACTGCTCCGGCAAGCATGTGACTGGCCGTGGGGGGTGAACTGGTGCCCAGTTTTACTATTGATGCGCAGCAGCAGAGTGGCTGGGCATCGCGTATGCAGACCAATGACCTGGGTGATGCGACAGATTACCTGTCACAGCGCTATTGCGGTCACCAGCTCGTGCCGGAATCGGGTGCCAGCGCGCTGGATTTCCGACACAACTCCTTCAAGCTGGACCAGGCCGCCTTCAATCTGCTGCAATATGGCAGCCCCGTTTTCATCAGTTCCGCCTTCGAGCAGTTCTACATGCTTGAGATGCCGCTCAAGGGCATGGTGGATATCGAGTTCGGAAACGACACATTCCGCGCCGGGACCGGCCAGGCGCTTCTTTTGTCGCCCGGCCCGCGCTTCGTCTCGCATTGGCAGGAGGGAGCGCGGCTTTTGATGCTGCAAATCCCCCGCGAACTGGTGGGACACCATATGGATCGGCTGTCACACCGTGGTTCGAGCCACCTTCCGGTCTTCAATCCAGTCATCAACCTCAACCGCGATGGCGGACGGCAAGTCCAGCAGGCCTTTGCCCATCTGGCAGCTTATGGTGCCCGCCAGGAATGCCCCGACGAAATGGAGCTCGGCCAACTCGTGCCATGGCTTGCCGAGGCGCTCTTGCTCAACATCGCCTTTCGCGAGGGCGAGTCCATCGTGCCACGACGTCTCGGCGCGACGCCGCGGCAGGTCAAGGCAGCCATCGATCTGTTCCATGCCCGCTACGGCGAACGGTTGAACATGCCCGACGTGGCACGCGAAGTCGGTGTCTCGGAACGCTCCTTGTTCGATGGATTCCAGCGATACTATCAGCGCTCGCCGCTGGCCGTATTGACCGACATCCGGCTCCACGAGGCCAGAGAGCTCATTCGCGCCGGATCGAGTGCTGCCGAAGCCGGGCGGCGTGTGGGCATGCCGCATGCCGGGCGCTTCTCGGCGGCCTATAAGCGTGCCTATGGGGTGTCGCCGTCCACCGACCGCCACTAACCTATCCGGATTCTGCATATATCGGTCCGCGAGCCGCTCCACCCTCGTGACAGCGATTTGTCGATGTGAATAGACGTTGGGAAAGTCAACTTTCGAACGTCTATCATGCTTGCCAATCCATCACCTGCCGCTTCGACGCCGACACTCAGTCCTCCACTGCTGTCGTGCTATTTTCCGCTCGGCGATCCGCTCGTGCCGCTGGGCATGCTCGATGTCTATGCCGACGAAGGCGTCGATGTGCTGGAGATCGGCATGCCGTGCGCCGACGCTTATCTCGATGGCACCGACGTCCGCCAATCCATGGCCCGCGCCGATCGCAGCCACATTCGCCGGGTCCTCGATGATTTGCTGAACCGGCTGGAAACAATGCGCCGCCGCCCGGCGACCCTGCTCATGACCTATGATGACGAGGCACATCCCGGCATCGGCGACAAGGCGTTCTGGGCGGGCCTCGACAGTCTTCTGGTCGTCGCTCCCGAGAGCAGCGCCGCGCGCCAGCAGATGGAGCATACCGCGCTTGCCGCCGGCCTGAAGCTTTCGACCTTCGTTTCCCTGCCGATGACCGAGGCGGCCATTTCCGCGGCACGGCAGGCGCAGTTTTACGTCATGCTTCAGGCAGCCAACGGCGTGACAGGTCCGCGCGAAAGCGTCGATCCGGCCAACCAGGATCGTATCGAGACCTTGCGCCAGGCCGGCGTCACGGCGCCGATCCTGCCGGGCTTCGGCATATCGCGTGGCGAACATGCGCGAACACTCAGGAAGCTGGGAGCCGATGGCGTGATCGTCGGATCCGAAACCCTGCGTGCCGCGCTGGCTGGCCCGACCCATCTGCGCAAATTGTTCGGCGAATTGAGGAGTGGGCTCGATGTCTGACGACGCCCTGTTTATCGGTTTTGACATCGGCTCGACCCAGGTCAAGGCTGGCCTGTTCACCACTGACGGAAAGGTGGTCGCGAGCTGGAGCCGTGCCTATCCGACCGATCGCCCGGGACCCGGCTTGGTCGAGCAGGACCCCCGCCACTGGCTCGACGGCGTGCGCGACGGGCTCGCGGCACTGACGACGGATATCGATGCAACCCGGATCGGTGGACTGGGCATTTGCAGCCAGGTCAACACCGACGTCTTCGTGGACGCTTCGGGAACGCCACTCCTGCCCGCCATCATGTGGCAGGACGTGCGCGCGCACAAACAGGCCGTCGAGATCAATGCCGCGATCACGGCTGAGGAAAAGACCAAGTGGTGGGGACCGGGCGTCGACATTCCGATCGGCACCAGTCACGTCGTCGCCAAAATGGCGTGGCTTGCCGAGCATCGTCCGGACGTGTGGGCGAAAACCACCTATGTCCTGTCGCCCAAGGACTACTGCCTGTTCCACCTCACCGGCGTGGCTCTGGCGGATCCTATCGCGTCCTGGGGCCAGGTCGATGCAGGGCGCCACTATGTCGAAGGCTTGGTGAACCGTGTTCCGGGCGCGGCCAGCCGGCTGCCCCCCCTGCACGAGATGACCGAAGTCATCGGCGAAACCCGCATTAGCGGCCATCCGGTTCCGGTGGTTGCCGGCACGATGGACGCGTTTGCCAATCTGTTCGGCTGCGGCGTTCACGCGGCAGGCCAGGGCATGTACATGAGCGGCACGAGCGAGATTCTCGCCATTGCCAGCGCCAGCCGCACAAGTGCGCCGGGCGTGGTCACCTTCCCCGAAGTCGAAGGACTGACCGTTCATGCCGGCCCCACCCAGAGCGGCGGCGACAGCCTGCGCTGGTGGTCGAAGGTCGCCAATGTCCAGCCGCTCGATGTGCCTGAGCTCGCGGCAACCGTTGATCGGAACGGTACGCCATTGCTCTTCCTGCCACATCTGGAAGGCGAACGCGCACCGCTCTGGGACAGCGAGATTCGCGGCGCCTTCGTTGGTGTTGACAGCCGGGCGGCGGCGCCGGAATTCGCTCTTGCCGTGCTCGAAGGCGTCGCGCTTTCAGCCCGCCTCCTGTTCGACGCTCTGAGCAACGCGGCCGGTGGACGGCCGGACCATCTGCTTCATGGCGGCGGCGGCTCGCGTTCTGATCTGTGGAGTCAGATCCGCGCGGACTGCCTAGGCGTTCCCATGCACCGGCTGGCGCATGCCGATATTGGATGTCTGGGCGCCGCCATCATGGCCGCCGTCGGCGTGGGGCGCTTCGCCAGGATCGTCGAGGCGGTTCCTGCCATGACCGTCATCGAAAGGGTTTTCGAGCCGGATCCGGCGTTGCGTGCTCGATACGACGCGATGTTCGGTGCCTACACCAAAGCGATTGCTGCTCTCAAACCCATACGTCTCTCCGACCGGTCACATAACAAACAAACAGCGTGACCGGCTCGGCTCAACCAGAAAGGGAGGACTACCTTATGAAAATCGCGACACTTTCGGTTGCTCTTGCAGCTCTCATGACGACATCGGCCCTGGCAACCGATGTGACCATTCTCACGCCCTATATCAGCTCCATTCCAACCAACGAGATGGCGCAGGCGTTCAAGGCGGCGGGAGACTCCAGGGGCTGGAACACCACGGTCATCGATACCCGCAACGATTACGGGCAGCTTGCCTCGCGTATTGAGGACACCGTCAATGCCAAGCCCGACGCCATCGTTCTGATCTCGGTCGACCAGGCGCTCATCAGCGATCAGGTCGCGCTTGCCGCCGCTGCCGATATTCCCGTCGTTTCGATCGACGGCACATCGAGCCCGGACGTCGACGTGAACGTTACGGCCGACAACCATGCCATGGGCGTGAAGCTGGCCAAGGACCTGTTCGATGCCCTCGGCGGCAAGGGCAATGTGGTCAAGTTCTACCATTCCGCCCATCCCGGCGTGCATGCCCGCGAAATGGGTCTGGACGAGGTCCTTGCCGACTATCCGGACATCAAGGTCGTTGCCGAGCACTTCGTGAAGGTTCCCGGACCGATCGATGATGGGCGCATCGCCATGGAGAACATCCTGCGCCAGTTCGGCGACACCATCGATGGTGTGTGGGCCGGTTTCGACGATCCGGGCATCGGCGCCGAACTTGCGGCCGAATCCGTGCTGCCAGACGCCAAGTTCATCATCATGGGCGTCGACGGCAATGCGCAGGCGGTCGACATGATCCGCTCGTGCACCCACTACAAGGAGACCCTGCGTCAGGACTTCGCCGGCATGTCGACGCTCGCCGCCGCGCAGCTCGAAAAGATCCTCAATGGCGAGGCACCCGATGCGCCGGAGCTCTATGTCCCGGTCGTGGCGGTCACGCCGGAGACGCTTGGCGTGACGTGCGAGTGACCCATGCTTCTTGAAGTTCGCGATCTCAAAAAGAGATTCTCCGGCGTGCGTGCGCTGGACGGCGTCGACCTTCAGGTCGAGGCCGGCACGGTGCACGCCCTTGTCGGAGAAAACGGCGCGGGCAAGTCGACGCTGATCAAGGCGCTGTCGGGTCTGGTCACGCCAAATTCCGGCACCATCAGTGTCGATGGCGTGACCCGTCCGATTTCCTCGGTGCGTGAAGCGGAAGCCCTTGGCTTTCGTTTCATCCACCAGGAGCTCAGTCTGGTGCCGTTCTTCAATGCCATCGAGAATGGTTTCGTCGGCCGTCCCTATCCGCTCAAGGGCCCGTTCATCGACCAGGCGGCCATGCGTGCCCAGGTTGTGCGCGCGGCCGAACTGATCGCGCCCGACCTGCCACTCGATGTCCCGACCAGTCGCCTGACAACCGGACAAAAGCAGCTGGTCGAGATTACGCGTGCGCTGATGACCCAGGGCGCGCGTCTCGTCGTCATGGACGAACCCTCCGCATCGCTGTCCGATGCCGAGGCGGCGCGTCTGCATAAGGCCATTCGCGCCCTCGCCGATCAGGGCGTCGCCGTCATCTTCATCTCGCACAGGCTCGACGAGGTTTTGTCGATCTGTGACCAGTACACCGTTTTGCGCAATGGACAGACCACGGGTACCGGCCAGATAGCCGGCACAACCCGCGACGATCTCATCCGGCTGATGACCGGGCATGAGAGTGCGGCCTTGGCGCGAACCGCGCCGCAGGTCGTGGGCAAGCCGGTCCTCCAGGTTGAAGCCGTGCCGTTCGGCCCGGAAGGTGAAACGATCTCCCTCGAGATCGGCGAAGGCGAAATCCTCGGCCTTTATGGTCTGGTGGGCGCCGGCCGGTCCTCGTTCATGAAACAGATATGGGGCGCCCGCCGCCATGCCGGCGGCCGGATTCGTCTCGACGGCAAGGATATGCGCGCCGGACAGATCCTGGCGCGCATTGCGGCGGGCGGAGCCTACGTGCCCGAGGATCGCCGTGGCGAGGGTCTCATCACCCAGCGCAGCATCGCGGAAAACCTGGCGATTGCCAACCTGAGGTCGATGCGCAAGGTGCCCGGCCTGCCATTGGTCGACGATCGGCGCGTCACCGAAAATGCCGAAGCGGTCCGCAGCCAGCTCGCCGTCAAGATGAGCAACGCAACGGCAAAACCGCTGACACTTTCGGGCGGCAATCAACAAAAGCTGCTGTTCGGCCGTTGGTTCGGCCGTCCGATCCGGCTGATGATCCTGGATGAGCCAACGCGCGGCGTCGATGTCGGCGCCAAGGCCGAAATCCACGAACTCGCGCGCAAGATGGCCGCCACCGGAGCCGCCGTGTTGATGACCACAAGCGACATGGACGAGCTTCTGGCCCTGTCGAGCCGCGTGCTCGTGATGGCCGGCGGCCGAATTACCGCAGAACTGACAGGCGAGGAGATCGCGCCCGAACGGATCGTGGCAGCGGCCTTCGCACATACCGAACGCAAGGAGACCACCGGGTCATGAGTAACCTCTTCGGAAAATACGGCACATTGCTGGCTCTGGTGGCAATTATCGTCGCCTTTGCCATCGCTTCCCCAGGTGCTTTCGGCACGCCCGGCAATCTTATCAACATCACCCAGCAGATGACGCTTTTGGCCATTGTCTCGGTCGGCGTCACGCTCGTCATGGCGGCCGGCGAGTTTGATCTGGCCACGGCGGCATTCGTTTCCTTCGGCGGCATTTTCGTCATGGTGCTGTTCGCCGCTGGCGTGCCGAGCCCGATTGCTTTCGTGATCGTGCTCGTCGTCGCCGGCTGTTTCGGCGCCATTTCAGGCTTCATCGTCGCGCGTTTCGAGGTGCTGTCGTTCATCGCGACTCTGGCCGCCGGCACGATCGTGGGCGGCATCACGTTCTACATGTGCGACGGTGCCACCCTGTTCGGGGGCATTCCGACTGGGTTCCGTGACATCGCGCGAGGCTGGACGATCGGATTGCCGACACTGACATGGTGGCTGGTCGGCGTCTCGATCCTGGTCTGGATCCTTCTGGACAAGATCGAATTCGGCCGCAGGCTCTATGCCATCGGCGGCAACCGTGACGCGGCGCGCCTCGCCGGTGTCAGGGTGGTTCCCAACATGGTAACCGCCTTCGCCATTTCCGCCATGTTGTCCGCCCTAGTCGGCATGCTGCTGACCGCGCGTATCGGTAGCGCCAATCCCACCGGCGGCAGCGGTTATCTACTCAATGCCTATGCCGGTGTTTTCCTCGGTATGACCGCTTTCCGCGACGGCGAAGCGAACGTGCTCGGCACGTTGGTCGGTGCGGCGATCATTGCGGTGATCAGCAATGGCCTGACCATTCTCGGAGTCTCGACCTTCCTTCAGGACATCATCACCGGCTCCATCATTCTGGCCGCAGTGCTGGTGCGCAGAATCGGAAAAGAGGCCTAAGCCATGCAGACCAACAGACGGCCTGGACGCTACGGAACCTTTGGCGGCCAGTATGTCGCGCCCGTCCTGCTTCCGGTTCTCGACCGGCTGGAGGCAGCCTTTGAAGCGGCCTGGGTGGATCCGGCCTTCCACGCCAGCTTCGACGACCTGCTCCACAGTTTCGTCGGTCGACCCACACCGATCTCAGAAGCGACGACACTGCTCCCTCCCGGAGAAGGCGCGCGGATCATCCTCAAGCGGGACGATCTGACCTTCAACGGCGGCAATTACGCCAATTCGGCTTTGGGCCAATGTCTTCTGGCCAAACGCTCCGGCCTCACGGACGTGGTGACCGATACCGGTTCGGGCCAGAACGGTATCGCTACGGCAGCAGTTGCCGCCCATCTTGATCTGGGTTGTACCGTTTATATGGGTGCGCGCGACGCGGACCGCTATGCTAGCGCCATCAAGAAGATGCGGGCCTTCGGCGCCGATCTTCGCGTTGTCGCCGATGCCGATGGCACACTTCACGCCGCGACCAGCGCTGCCTTCCGTCACTGGATGGGATCCAGCGACACTACGGCCTATGTCGCCGGGGCCCCCATCGGCGCCCATCCCTATCCGCGCATGGTCAACGAGTTCCAATCCGTGATCGGTAAAGAATGTCGGCTGCAGCTAATCGGTGCCGGCCTCCTCCCACGGGCGGTCATCTCTGCAGTCGGCGGCGGGTCCTCGACGAGTGGCATCTTCAGTGCGTTCGTCGCGGACCCGCATATCAGGCTCCTTGCCGTGGAGGGCGCAGGAAACGGCGCCGAGGGACAAGGCTCAGCCCGCCTCTCGGCCGGAAGACGCGGAATCCTTCATGGTGCCGAAACGCTGGTTCTGAGCGACGAAAACGGCCAGATCATCGAAGCCGCCTCGATCGCCTCCGGACTCGCCTATCCCGGCGCTTCGCCGGAGCTGGCAAATCTGGTGGCCACGGGGCGTGTCGAGACCATGCAGATCGACGACGCCGCGGCACTCGATGCGGTCCGGTCGCTCGCGGTCAAGGAAGGCATTCTGATCTCGCTGGAGGCGGGACATGCCCTTGCCGCGGCCGAGCAGGTCGCACGCTCGCTATCGTCGTCCGATGCCGTGGTCGTCATGGTGCCGGCGTCGGGAGACAAGGACCTCGATATCTTGTGGCCGGAGAACTGATCATGTCGAACACATCTGCGCACGCGCCATCCGGATCGCGCATCCAAACCATGTTCGATCAGCTGCGTGCAGAACACAAAAAGGCATTCGTCACGTTCGCGATCGCCAGCGATCCGAGCTTCGAGGAAAGCCTTGCGTCGCTTCATGCCTTCGTCGATGCGGGCATCGATCTCATCGAACTGGGTTATCCCTTTTCCGATCCGATCCTTGATGGTGCGACGATACAGCACGCCAACCGGCGCGGACTGGCCTCTGGAGGCAATCTGACGAAGGCCCTTGAACTGGTGGCAGCTTTCCGTGCCACCAACCAGACAACACCACTGATCCTCATGGGCTACGCCAATCCCTTGCTGGCAATGGGATATGAAGCATTCGCGGAACGCGCGGCGGTGGCGGGTGTTGACGGAGTCATCGCGGCCGATATGCCGTTGCGGGAGGCCGGTGAGTTGACTGCGGCCCTTGATGCACGCGGGCTGGTGATGATCCCGCTGGCTGCGGCGACTCTTGATGACAAGGACTTTGCCGAGCGTCCCGGTGTCGGCGGATTTCTCTATTGCATTCCTGTTGTCGGACCGACAGGCGGTCCATCGGCCACAATCGACGTCATCCGGGATGCCGTCGAGCGCTGCCGTCGATCCACGACGCTACCGGTTCTGGTCGGCTTCGGCATCAAGACGCCGGAAGCGGCGGCGGAGACGGCAAACGCCGCCGACGGCGTCGTCGTGGCGAGTGCATTGATCGACAAGGTTTTGCAGGACGCCGGGAACGACGATCCTGATGCGCGCCTGCGGAGCTATGTCAGGCACATAGAACAATTCCGCCTTGCCATAGATGGCGCATGCTGAGACGCGACACGCGCTGTGTCATCTGGCGCCTTGAGCGCAAAGTCTGAAGCACGTTCATCGGTCGGCCAACACGCGGCAACCGCTCATCGTCCTGATCGGTGTTGGCAATTTGTCGTGAGCTCCGCCAGAGCCTGATAGCGAACAGTGTTGGCGACCGGCATCACAATTGCCGTCGGCAGATTCCGAAGACGTTCCCATTTAGCGACACGAATCAGGCCGACGTCCTCGGCATAGGACTCACACGAGCTTCGTGACGGCTCCGCGCCGAACCGAGCCGTCACTTCGTCTACGGCATCGGTTTTCAAAGCAAGCTCATGTTTTTGCTGCCGCATTGCCGCTCATAGGGGTGCTGTTTTTGGCAGCCAAACCGTGGGCCAGGCAAGAGCAGGCGGGGCGCTCCGCCGATCGGCTGCTTATCGGGCAGGCGTGACCTAACGCCCATTTTCTAATCTTGACACTTTCAAGCTGCCGCTCCTATCATCGTTTCTTATGGAATATATTCCATAATAAGGGGAGACACTTAATGACTGGACTGGGTACAGCATCCAAACGCCTTCTATCCACGCTTCTGGTCTCCGCGGCACTGATTATGCCCGCGGCGGCACAAAACATCGTCAATGTCGCCATCATCGGGGATCCCGATACGCTCGATCCGATGGTGTCGACCAAGGACGTTGTTTCGATCGTCACGCAACACATGGTCGAGACGCTCTATACGTTTGACGGTTCCTGGGCTGTGGCGCCGCTTCTGGCAGCCGATATGCCTGCGATCAGCGCCGATGGGCTGGAGTATCGCATTCCGCTGCGCCAGGGCATCACCTTCCAGGATGGCTCCGGAATGGATTCCGCCGACGTCGTCGCTTCGCTCGATCGCTGGATGACGGTTGCGACCCGCGGCAAGGTCGTGGCCGACAAGGTCGAGTCCGTTTCGGCCGACGGTCCCGATACGGTCGTCATCAAGATGAAGGAGCCCTATGCGCCGCTCCTGTCGCTGCTGGCATTCTCCAACTCCGCGGCGGCCATCTATCCGGAAGAAATCGTCAAGGATGCTGGCGATACGATCTCCAAGGTCGTCGGAACAGGCCCGTATGAAGTTGCCGAGTACGTGCCCGATCAGTATCTGCAACTGGTGCGGTTTGACGGCTTCGTGCCGCGCGAGGATCCTGCCAGCGGCTGGGCCGGCAAGCGCGATCAGGTGCCGGATGAAATCCGTTTCGTGCCGGTGCCCGATCCCAATACCCGCGTCGAAGGCCTTCTGTCCGGCCAGTTCGACTTTGCCGACAGCCTGCCGGCCGAAAGCTACGACCGCATCGCGGGCAGCGACGCCGCCGATCCCTTGCTGCTCCAGCCGTTCGGCTGGCCGGTCTGGGCCATCAACCACAAGGACGGCCTTCTGACCGACCTCAACATTCGCAAGGCGCTGCAGGCGGCCCTGCCTTATGACGACATGCTCTTTGCCGCATTCGGCGATGACAAGTTCTTCAAGGTCGACGGCGCCATGTATCCCGAAGGTTGGGCCTGGTACACCGATGCCGGCACCGATGAGTACAATATCAACGACCCGAAGAAGGCTGCCGACTACCTCAAGGCCGCCAATTACGATGGGACACCGCTCAGGATCCTGACCTCGCGTCAGTATGAGTTCCATTTCAAGATGGCGGAAGTGGCCAAGCAGGCTCTGGAAGCATCTGGCTTCAAGGTGCAGATGGACGTGGTCGACTGGGCCACGCTCGGCCAGCGCCGCAATGACCCGGCCCTGTGGGACATCTACATCACCCACTCGCCCTTCCTGCCCGAGCCGGCCCTGACCGACATGTGGTTCCCGACCTCGCGCATCGGCTGGAATGACCCGACCGAAACCGAACTGTCGAACCAGTTCACCACTGAAACCGACATGGCCAAGCGCAAGGAAATCTTCGCCAAGATGCAGGCCGAGAACTTCAAGGATGTCGGTTTCATCAAGGTTGGCAACTTCAACGCACTTGAAGGCGCCAGCAAGAAGCTGACGGGCGTCGATCCTTCGCCCTGGCCGTTCTTCTGGAACGCCAGCGTCAACTAGTACGCACACCCGAAGGGGCCGGCCTGTGCCGGCCCCTCACTCTGCAAGGG
Organism: Devosiaceae bacterium; assembly: GCA_963676075.2. Lineage (GTDB taxonomy): Bacteria > Pseudomonadota > Alphaproteobacteria > Rhizobiales > Devosiaceae > JAHJQZ01. Next base: position 109,064 of record CAXXNZ010000024.1, on the reverse strand, counting down.
GCCGATCGTGGGCAGATATATCTTCAAGCGAATCCTGGGCATGCTCGTTGTGGTGTTCCTTGTGCTCACCATTGCCTTCATCATTGTTCGACTGGCCCCGGGTGATCCGGCTGCCCTGATGCTGGGACCGGAAGCCACGCCCGAGGACGCAGCGGCCCTGCGTGCCAGTCTTGGCCTCGACCAACCGATCATCGTCCAGTATCTGGTGTTTATCGCCAATGCCGTCCGCGGCGACCTCGGCACGTCGATCTTTTTCAATCGGCCGGTGACCGAGGTTCTGGCCGCCCGTGCCGAGCCGAGCATTTTTCTGGCTCTTTTCTCGCTGATTATCGCTCTGGTGGTGGCAACGCCGATCGGCATCTATGCCGCCTACAAGCGTGGCTCCTGGCTTGACCAGTCCGCCATCTCCATCGCCATGCTGGCAGCGTCCGTCCCCAGTTTCTGGACCGGGCTCATGCTGCAGCGCTATTTGTCCACCGAGCTCGGCTGGTTTCCCGTTTCCGGCTATGGCGGGCCGGGGGCCGACTTCTGGGTGCGGATGGGACACCTCATTCTTCCATCGATCGTCCTCGGCATCGTCAACTCGGCGCTGATCCTGAGATTCACACGCACCTCCATGCTCGACGTGCTCGGCGAGGATTACATCCGCACGGCACGATCAAAGGGCATGGGCGAGAAACGGGTGGTGTTGCGTCACGCTCTCAAGAATGCCGCCATTCCGGTTATCACTGTTGTCGGGCTGACCTTCGCGCTGCTTGTCTCCGGTGCCGTCGTTACCGAACGCGTGTTCAATCTGCCGGGCATGGGCAACCTCGTCGTCAACGCGGTTCTGCGCCGCGATTATCCCATCATCCAGGGAACGCTGATCGTGGTCGCCACGGTCTATGTCCTGATCAACCTCATTGTCGACCTGCTCTATCTGGTCGTCGACAAACGGGTGAAATACTGATGAGCGCCGCTTCGTCTTCTGCCGCCCCCGAACGGGGATTCCTGGTGACGCTCTTGTCGCGGCGCACCGTGCTGTTCTCCCTGATCCTGTTCGTGCTGATCGCTCTGGCCTGCTTTCTGGCGCCGGTTCTGGCGCCGGCCGACCCGGCCAGGATGAGCGTGCGCGCCCGATTGACCCCACCGGGATGGCTGTTTCCGCTTGGGGCGGATGCCTTCGGGCGAGACGAGTTGTCCCGCCTGCTCTACGCCGGCCAGGTTTCGCTGATGATCGGATTGACCGTCGCCTTTATCTCCTCCGTGATCGGCATCTTCATCGGCATCCTGGCCGGTTTCTACAAGCGCCTGGATGCGCCGCTGTCGCGGGTCATCGATGCCATGATGGCCTTTCCCGATATCCTTTTGGCCATCGCCTTGGTGGCGATCATGGGCGGGTCGGTGTTCAACGTCATTCTTGCCCTGTCGATCGTTTACGCACCGCGCATCGCCCGCGTCGTCCGTGCCTCGACTCTGGTGATCCGCGAACTGCCCTATGTCGAAGCGGCCCGTGCGCTCGGCTCGTCCACCGGATTCGTCCTGACCCAGCACATCCTCAGGAATACTCTGAGCCCGATCATCGTGCAGGCGACCTTCATTTTCGCCTATGCCATGCTGGCGGAAGCCGGGCTGTCCTTCCTCGGCGTGGGCGTCGATCCGTCGACTCCGTCCTGGGGCATGATGATCAATGAAGGGCGCCAGTACATCGACCAGGCCGCATTCCTCATCGTCTTTCCGGGTCTGGCCATTTCCTTTTCCGTTCTGTGTCTGCAGTTGATCGGCGATGGTCTACGGGACGCACTCGATCCGCGGTTGGCCAGGGAGCTCTAGAATGTCGCTACGTCTGATCAATTTTCGCGCAATCGGCTTCGACACTGCCACCGACGAAATCCACGTCGATGATGGCGGTCGGGTCTCGGCGTCGGCCCTCCCCGATGCCGAGACCGTCGATTGTCACGGCGCCTATCTGTCGCCCGGTTGGGCGGACCTTCATGTGCATGTCTGGCACGGCGGCACCGATATCTCGATCCGGGCGTCCGAGGCCGGCCGCGCGACAGGGGTTACGGCGATGGCCGATGCCGGCTCGGCGGGCGAGGCCAATTTTCATGGCCTCCGCGAATACGTGATCGACCCGCAACGCCGAAACCATCCGCGCCTTCATCAATATCGGCTCGATCGGCCTTGTCGCCTGCAATCGCGTCTCGGAACTGATCGACATGCGCTCGATCGATGTCGATCGCACCCTTGCCGTGATCGAGGCCAATCGCGACGTCATATGCGGCGTCAAGGCGCGGGCCAGCGGTGTCATTGTCGGTGCCTGGGGGTGACCCCACTCAAGATCGCCAAGCGCGTCGCGGAGATCGCCAATCTGCCCCTGATGGTGCATGTCGGCGAAACCGCCACCCACGCTCGACGAGGTGTTCGATGTCCTGACGCCCGGCGACATCGTCACGCACTGTTTCAACGGCAAAAAGGCCGGCTCGATTTCCGATACCGTGGCGCTGTTCGAACAGGCCAAGCGTTTGGCCGCCGAGGGCATTCGCATGGATATCGGCCATGGGCGGCGCCTCCTTCGATTTCGCCACGGCCAGACGGGCAATCGGGGACGGGCTCGAGCCCTTTTCGATCTCGACCGATTTGCATCTGCACGACATCCATGGCCCCGTGTTCGACATGGCCACGACCCTGTCCAAGCTGCTGGCGGTCGGACTGCCGCTCGACTCCTGCATCACGGCGGTCACGGCGCATCCGCGTTCGATCATCGGTCTCGGCGGTCGCGACGGGTTGGTGCCGGGCACAAAAGCGGATTTCACGGTTTTCGACCTCGTCGATGCCGATCTCGAAGTTGCCGACAGCCTCGGCAACAAGGCCGTGCTCAGCAAGATCTTCGAGCCGCGCCTGACGGTGCTCGGCAACTCGGCGGAAAAAGCTGAACGGAGGCTGATGTGAGCGACAGCGTTCTCGATGTCAGAGGGTTGCGGGTCGCCTTTGTCGACAAGAGCTATACCATCACGGCGCTCAGGGATGTCAGCTTCACACTGAACGCCGGCAAGACGCTGGCGCTGGTCGGCGAGTCCGGATCCGGCAAGTCGGTGACCTCGCTGGCCATTATGGGGCTGCTGCCGCGTGCCGGCAAAATCCTTGCCGGAGACATCGATTACCGCACACGAGACAAATCCCGCATCAACCTCGCCAGGCTCGACCAACCAGCACTCCGTCGCGTCCGGGGCGCCGAGATCTCGATGATCTTTCAGGAGCCGATGTCCTCGCTCAATCCCTTGTTCACCATCGGGGATCAGATCGAGGAAATGCTGCTATTGCACACCGACCTGTCGGCTGCCGAGAGGCGAAAGCGCGTCATCGAAATGCTGGACATGGTCGAGATTCCTGCGGCCGCGTCGCGTTTCGACACCTATCCGCACGAATTGTCGGGCGGCATGCGTCAGCGCGTCATGATCGCCCTGGCGATGATCTGCAATCCGGCCCTGCTCATTGCCGACGAGCCGACGACCGCGCTTGATGTCACCATCCAGGCCCAGATCCTCGACCTGATGCGGCGCTTGCAGCGGGAATTGGGCATGTCGATCCTGTTCGTCACCCATGACATGGGTGTGGTGGCCGAAATGGCCGACGACGTCGCCGTGATGTATGCCGGCTCCATTGTCGAGTCGGCGGCGGTCGGGGACCTTTTCGCCAAACCGACCCATCCCTACACACAAGGACTGCTTGCTTCGATACCCAAGCACGACCGCAAGGAGGGCGAACGCGTCAGCGCCATTCCCGGCACGGTCCCCCCGCTTTATTCCATGCCGCCGGGCTGCGCCTTCGCGCCCCGATGCAGCCTGGCCGGCCCCGAATGCACAGTCGAGGTGAAGCTTGCACCATTCGCGGACGGACACGACGTCGCCTGCATCAAGCGAGCGGGGGTCTCTGCCAATGTCTGAACCCCTTATCTCACTGCGCAACCTGACGAAGACATTCGAGACCGAAAGCGGAACCGTCCATGCCGTGACCGATGTCAGCTTTGATATCGCTCGTGGGTCGATCACCGGTCTTGTCGGTGAAAGCGGATCGGGCAAGACAACGCTTGGCCGCTCGATCCTGCGCCTGATCGAGCCGACGTCCGGCCAGGCGCTGTTCGACGGTGTCGACTTGGTCGGGCTCGATCAAAAGGCCCTGCGCGACATGCGCCGGCGCATGCAGATTATTTTCCAGGATCCGGTTTCCTCGCTCAATCCGCGCATGAAGGTGGCCGAGATCGTCGGCGAGGGGTTGAGGGCGCACAAGCTGGTGTCGCCCAGCCAGAGGCGCGACCGCATTGCCGCGCTGCTCGAAGAAGTCGGTCTCGAGGCCGATCATATGCGACGGTATCCGCATGAATTCTCCGGCGGCCAGCGCCAGAGAATCGGTGTGGCCCGGGCCCTGGCGCTCGAACCGGAATTCATCGTTGCCGACGAAAGCGTCTCGGCGCTCGATGTTTCGGTGCAGGCACAGATTCTCAACCTGCTGCTCGATCTTCGCGCCCAGCGCAACCTGACGCTGTTGTTCATCGCGCACGATCTATCGGTGGTCGAGTATCTCTGCGACCAGATCGTCGTGATGTATCTGGGGCGTGTTGTCGAATACGGTCCGGCCCGTGCGCTCTACCAGGCGCCGTCGCATCCCTATTCGAGAGCGCTCATTTCCGCCGTTCCGCAGCCGGACCCTAAGGCAGTGCACAAGCGCGATATTCTGAGCGGCGATATTCCGAGCCCGCTCGCGCCGCCTTCGGGATGCGTTTTCCGAACCCGTTGCCCCTATGCCGCTGATATCTGTGCGCGCGCTGTGCCCGAACCGGTCACCGTCACCCCGGGGCATGTCAGCCTTTGTTCCAGACTTGAGGAAATCTCATGACACTTCCCGATCCGGCGCAGACGCCCGAAATGCGTCTGGCCCAACTCGGATTGACGCTGCCCAAGGTGCCAACACCGATCGGGGCATTCTGCAACATCCGACAAAGCGGCAAGATGCTCTACATCTCGGGGCAGGGGCCGCTGATGCCGGATGGATCGCTGGCGAGCGGTAAGGTTGGCGGCGATGTCAGCGCCGAGGAAGCGCGCGGTCACGCCGAACGCGTTGGGCTCGTCATTCTATCGGCGCTGCGCGACCGTTTCGGCAGTCTCGATGCCATTGCCGGCGTCGTCAAACTTCTCGGTCTGGTCAACGCCACGCCCGAATTCGACCGCCATCCGTTCGTTATCGATGGGGCTTCGGAATTGCTGTCCAAGGTCTTCGGCCCTGATGGCGTGCATGCCCGCTCGGCCTTCGGTGTCAGTTCCCTGCCGAACCGGATCACCGTTGAAATCGAGACGATATGCGAGCTGAACTAGACCGCTCGGTCTCAGGCCGATTGCCCGATCGCGCGTTCTATGGACATGGCAGCGTTCTGCACGGCCTCGGCAAGCGAGTCCTGACGTTCCTGCGCCTGCCCCTCGGACAGGACGATCGAGATCGTCGCCAGGCATGCGCCACTGGCGTCGCGTATCGGCGCGGCAATGCAAGCCACCGAATATTCCGCGTTGCTGACCTGGATGGACAGGCGATCGAGATATGCCTGACGCGATTGGTCGGCCAGTCGTTTCGGATCGGTCTCGGCAAGACCGGTCGGCGAGGGGCGGGCAAGCTCGGCGAAGGTGGCCAGACGCATTTCGTCGTCGAGATGACCGAGAAGCAGTCGGCCCGATGCCGTCCAGTTAAGCGGCACGCGCGAGCCGACATCGGAGGTGACGCGCAAATGCCCATCGGTCTCTGCCATCGCTATGACAACCATGGATTCCGCATCGCGCGCGCAGATCTGCACCGCTTCGCCCGTCGCTTTGGACAGGCGCTGCATTTCCCGCTTGGCGGCAGCGAACACATCGAGCTTGGCGCGATAGGTCAGCCCGTAGCGCATCAGGCGCGGCCCCAACCAGACAAGGCCGTCTTCGACGCGGGTCAGCATGTCGCGTTCAATCAGCTCGTCGACAAGCCGATAGACTGTCGACAAAGGCGCACCTGTGGATTTGGCAATATCGTAGGCACTCAAAGGCGCTTGCCGGTCGGTCAGGGTGTCCAGCACCTGCAGTGTCCTGTCGATTCCGCTCGTCCGTTTGCGCGGTACGTCATTCATAGTGAAATAATCCAAATGCAGCAGTGAGCTTCCTTAATTATGGAAAGCTCACGACCTAATCAAGGTGAGAAAAATGACTGATTTCGCCGATCCCGATACCTACTGGTCCTGGCACACCGACCATGGCTATACGCGGGTCATCAATGCTTCGGGCACCATGACCTCTCTTGGGGGATCGATCGTGGGTGAACGCATCCGCGAGGCAACGGTCGAAGCGATGGGACGCTTCGTCAAGATCCACGAGATGCAGGCCGAGGCCAGCCGACTCATCGCAGATTTGACCGGGGCAGAGGCCGGGTGCCTCACGGCTTCGGCCAGCGCCGGCATCTCACTTTGCATCGGCGCGGCCATTGCCGGCCTCGATCCCTACAAGGCGCAGCAATTGCCGGCCAACCCCGGTCCGCGCAACGAGATCGCGATGCAGGTCGGGCATCTTGTCGATTACGGCGCGCCGGTTTCAACGGCCGTGGAACTGGCCGGCGGCAAGCTGCGTCTGGTCGGACAGGCGACGTCCTGCGCGGATTTCCATCTGGCCGGTGCGCTCGGCGACGAAACGGCAGCGGGCCTGTACGTCGTCTCGCACCATGTGGTGGATTATGGTCAGATGCCGCTCAAGCGTTTCGCCGAAATTTGCCACGCCAAGGGCGTGCCGGTGATCGTCGATGCCGCCTCCGAATATGATCTCACCGGCTTCCTCGCCGATGGCGCCGATCTTGTCATCTATTCGGCACACAAGTTCCTCGGCGGTCCGACCGGTGGCATTATTGCCGGCCGCAAGGATCTGGTACGCGCCGCCTATTTGCAGAACACCGGTATCGGCCGGGGCATGAAAGTCGGCAAGGAAAGCATTGCCGGCATCATCCAGACCCTCAAGGAATGGAAAGTGCGCGATCACGCTGCCGTTAGGGCGCGCGAGCAGGCTGCGCTCGATCTGTGGCTTGCCACGCTTGCCGGGATCGACGGAGTGCACGCCCATATCATTGCCGACCCGACCAACAACCCGCTCGACCGCTTGCAGATCGACATCGATGCCGGAACGCTTGGCGCCAGTGCCGCGACGCTGGCGCGGGCCTTGGGTGACCAGGAACCATCTCTGGTCGTACGCGGCCATGAAGTCGAACTCGGCTATTTCCAGATGGACCCGTGCAATCTGACGCCGGGCCAGGCCGAGATCGCCGCCGAGATCCTCAAGCGTGTCTTCGCTGATGCGAAGAACCTCCGAGCTCAGCCGGACGATCTGGATCTGGCGCGCAACGGCGGGACCGACGCCTATCTCTCCTGGCTGGCGGACTGAGAGGCCCTTTAGGGGTTGTTTTCGCAGGAACAGGACGCGATCCGTTCAATCGCTCCATTCAGATACGGCCTGCCAGCGGCGCCAGAGCGGCGGGACCTATCTCACATACGCAAACGGCGGTGCATGACACCGCCGTTTGTCGTTTAGACAGTCGCGATGATCAGGCCGGCACGACCTCGTCGACCAGCTTGTCGAGAGTCTGAACGATCGACGATTTGTCGAGCAGACCGGTGCGTGCGGTCACGCGGCCATCCTTGGTGAAGACAAAGGACGGCGGCTGATTGGCGCCGAGACGCGATGACAGGCAAACCGACTTGTAGGTATCGACAAGGCTGAGCTTGACCTTGCCGCCGTACTGGGCCTCGATCTCCTGGACCATCGGCAAGAGGTCGCGCGAAGCGTCATCAATGGCCGAGTAGAGGTAGATCAGGCCCGGCTTTTCCTTCTGCATCAGCTGCTTTTCGTAGATGTTGATCTCGGCGATATAGCGCTCCGCCTCGTAGCCGCAGATGGCTCCGTCGCCGACCGCCGTCGCCACCTGCCGCAAGCAGGTCTGACGGACGTCGCCGGCAGCGAACACGCCTTCGAGATTGGTTCTGAGCTGCGCATCGGTCGGGATATAGCCGCGATCGGTCAGCGTCACTTGGTCGGCAAACAGGTCTGTCGCCGGTATGTAGCCGATGAAATAGAAGCACCGGTCGACGGTGATCTCTTCGAGTTCGTTCTTCTTGGTGTTGCGCAGAACGACCTTTTCGAGCATGTCGCCGCCCTCGAAATGATCGACCACCGTGTTCCAGTGGAATTCGAGCTTGGGATTGGCCAGCGCCTCTTCCTGGGCGACCGCGTTGGCGTCCATGTGGCCTTCATCGTGCAGAACGGAGATGATCACCTTCTTGGCGAACTTGGTCAGGAACATCGCTTCTTCGATGGCGGCGTCACCGGAGCCGATGACCACGACCGTCTTGTCGATGCACTGCGCCGCATCGCAGGTGGCGCAGAACGAGATGCCCTTGTCGTACAAGAATTCGGCCTCGCCCGGCACGTTGAGAAGCCGTGGCTTGCCGCCGGTGGCGATAATGACCGATTTGGCGTGATAGATGGTGCGGAAGGTCTCGACCGTCTTGTCGTCGCCCATCAGGGACACCGACTTGATCGGCGTATTCTTGATCTCGGCGTTGAAGCGGCGGGCCTGGGCTTCGAACAAATGCATCAGTTCGAGACCGGTCGTGCCTTCGGGGAAGCCGGGATAGTTGATGATTTCGTTGGTGTAGGTGGCAAGGCCGCCGAGCAGGGCCTTTTCGAACAGGATGGTCTTCAAACGGGCGCGACCGGCGTAAAGAGCGGCCGTTAGGCCGGCGGGGCCGCCGCCGATGATCGCGACATCATAATCGACGTGTTGCTTTTCCATTTTTCGGATCTTTTCTTGGGATTTGGAGAGTTACGGACGAGCCGGGCCGCGGCATTGTCACCGCGGCCTCGGGGGCGGAGCTCAGGACGCCTTGCGCTTGCTCCACCAGTCCGCCGCGAACCAGACTGCGAACAGCAGTGCGAACTGCACGATCAGGGCCGGCACCATGCCGCCCAGAAGTTCGGGCATGTAGATCTTTGCCTGAAGGTTCACACCCAGCGCATCGCGCCAGATCGGCCAGGTCGCAGCGCCAAGGCCGGAACCGATGACGAAGAACACCAGGGCGATCATCTGCTGGGCGTAGCCCTCACCGACGCGCATCAGCGTGCCGGAGGCGCAGCCGCCGGCGATGACGGCACCGATGCCGAACAGGAAGGCACCGATGGCGGTGTGGATACCCACGGGCTCCAGCGCGATCATCTTGGCGGCGTCAGCCAGTTCACCCGACTTGAGATATGGCCCCATCGAGATGGCAGTGAACCCGACGGTGGCGACGGCAAGGCCGATGACCACGGCCTTGGTCAGGCTTGTGCCGCCGGTCAGCACCGGATCGCGCATGGCGGCGGTGAAGCAGAAGCGGGAGCGCTGAAGCACCAGCCCAAGGGCTACCGAGACGATCCAGATGAGCACGAGCTTGGGCGAACTCAGGAAGAAGCCGAAAACGATGATGCCGAGGATCAAAAGGCCGGCATAGGGAAGCTGGGACGGCGTCGGCTTGGCGGCGGCGCGCGTGCGCTTGATGCGGGAGATGCCGGAGCCGGCAGGCGTTGCGGTTGCGTCGGTCATATTGAATATCCTCCGGCTCAGATGAAGAACTTGACGAGCAGCCAGGAACCGACCGCAGCGCCGATGAAGATGAAGACCATGAACACCCAGCCCGACAGCGACATGGAGGGCAGGCCGGTGAACATGGCGCCGATATTGCAGCCGAAGGAGACGCGGGCGCCGAAGCCCATCAGCAGACCACCGAGAATGGCGGCGACCGCCTGCTTGGAGGATTTCAGCTTCTTGAAGCGGGCTTGACTGGCCAGAAGCGTTGCCAGAAGTGCGCCGATGATCACGCCGAGATCCATGATGGAACCGGAGTGGTTGAAGAAGTTGAGCTCGGGATTGGTGAAGCTCTTTTTCACCTCGGTGAAATAGGCCCAATTGCTGGCGTCACCACCGAACATGTTCCAAATCCAGCCCGACCAGTAGGCGAAGGTGGTGGTCACACCCCAGCCTTTGCCGGTCGAGGCGAGCAGAGCGATGTTGAGAAGGGCCAGAAGCACCGCACCGGTGACATAGGTCCAGGGATTGACGAACAAGGACTTGAAAACCGCATTGTTGCGGATGTCGCTCAGCCCAGCAGGACGGCTCGCGCCCGGCTTGCCGGCGGAAGTTGTGTCGGACATGGATGTGACTTTCAGGAGGGAGAAGAGTCAGGAGGCGTCTGCCGCCGCGCCATTGGCGCTGGCGGCAGGCCGGGACGGGGTCAGTGGGTCTTCTCGATGACGATTTCCCAGCGGCCGGCTTCAACTTCCTCGATCTCGAAGTTGTGGCCTTCGTTGTTGACCCATTCCGGGATGTTCTTCATGGCGCAGGAGTGATCGATCTCGACCACGAGCACATCGCCGATGGGCATGCCGGCGATCGCCTTTTGCGTGCGCACCAGCGGCACCGGGCAGGCTTCACCCAGGCAATCAAGAGAATGTTCGGCCATCTTCGTATTCCTTATTTGGTGGTCGCGGCCGACGATCTCGCCTGGCCGGCAACGTCTTGAGGAGGACGGCCGGATACTAACGTGAAGAAAAATCTCATAAATTGGGTGCATCCCCATGCCGGTTCGGGATGAACCCCATGGGCATTCGGGAGAGACCCGGAGGGGTCTAGGGGTTATCCCCAAGGCAGGAGGAGAAGAGCCGTGCCAGCTCGACCGCCGAACGCACACCCATCTTCTCCATGACGTTGTGGCGATGCACTTCCACCGTCTTGACCGAGATGTTGAGGTCCGAGGCGATGGTCTTGTTGGGCTTGCCGGCGACGACGAGGTCGAGCACGTCCGATTCGCGCGGGGTCAAGCTGGCGCGGCGGGCATTGACGTCCTCGCGGTGGTGCCACAGGGCGGTTGCCGCTTCGCTCCTCTTAAGTGCCTCGTTGATCTTGTCGAGCAGCACCTGGTCATTGACCGGCTTTTCGAGGAACTCGACAGCGCCGTCGCGAATGGCACGCACGGCCATCGGCACGTCGCCGTGGCCGGTGACGATGATGACGCCGAGCGTGGCGTTGCGGGCGTTCAGTTCCTTTTGCAGATCGAGCCCGCTCATGCCGGGCATGCGGACATCGACCACCAGGCACCCTGTCTGGCCCGGGTGAAGCTGGGCAAGGAACTCTTCCGCCGAGGCAAAGGCGGTGCAGGCATAGCCGACGCCGCCGATCAGGAAGACCAGAGAATCGCGCATGGCAGGATCGTCGTCGACGACAAACACCGTTGGGGAGAGATCGGAGGTCATGGCTTCACTCCTGGCTGACAGGCAGGGAAAAGGACATCTGGGTGCCGCCCGCGTCGAGATTTTCGCCGATCAGGCGCCCACCATGGGCTTCGACGATGGAACGGCTCAACGACAAGCCGAGGCCGAGGCCTTCGGGCTTGGTGGTGTAGAATGCTTCGAACAACCGGCTGCGCGTCTCTTCCGACATGCCGGGTCCGGTGTCGCTGACCGAGATCAAGACCGACTCGGTCTCGATCGAGAGGGTAATGCTGACCTGCCGGACGTCGCTGCCCTTGCAGGCGTCGACGGCATTCTGCAGCAGGTTGAGCAGCACTTCCTCGATTTGGATGCGGTCGACATTGACGATCGGGAGGGCGTCCGGCGCCTCGTAGATCAGCAGCACGCCCTGCCGTTCGGCCAGTGGACGAAAGAACTCGAGCGTTTCCTCGAGGATCTCGCGAATGCGGACCGGCGCCACGACGGGCGGCCGTTTGCGCACGAAATCGCGCATGCGCCGCACGATGCTGGTGGCCCGCTCGGCCTGGACGACGATCTGGGCCATGCCCGGTTCGATCTCCTCGATGCGGGTGCCCGACGACATGCGGCGCTGACAGCCGCGGGCATAGTTGACGATTGCAGCGAGCGGCTGGCTGATTTCATGGGCCAGCGAACTGGCCATTTCGCCCATGAGCGACAACCGGGCGGCATGTTCGAGGTTCTCGCGTTCGCGCCGCGCCATCAGATGGGCGTCGTTGAGCTGCTGGGTGCGCAGCCGCACCAGATACTGGACGCGGGCAAGACTGACCAGAACCCAGGCCAGGCCAAGCAGCGCCGCCGCCACCCATTGCCAGTTATCGGACAGGATCTGCCAGGGGTCGCGCGGCCCCAGATCGGCATAAGGGCCGATCTTCAGGGTACGGAAGACCGACTGGACCGGCTGGTAGTCGACGGGAATGGTCCAGCTGACGCCGTTCTCGTCTGGCGGCATGGCCAAAAGCGCCTGCGCCACCTGCTTGGCCAGCGCGTCCGAGGTGTGGGAGAGTTTCGAGAACGGCCAGTCCGGGTAAAGCGGCGTCGAGGTCAGGCACCCAAGACGCGCGGGCGTCTGGCCATCGATAGCGGCAAACTCGCCTGCCGAAATCTCGCCGGCAGCGACCAACCGCTCGAAATAGCAGGTGCGGGCGATGCCGACATCGGCACTGCCATCCGCGACGGTGGCAAAGACCTTTTCCACCGGCTCGCCGACAAATTCGAGGCTCTGCGTATCGTGGAATGGATCAATGCCGTGCTTTTTCAGCTCCAGCCAGCCGAGGCTGAAACCGCCGAACAGCACGGATTCGATGGCGACCAGGCGTTTGCCGCGGACGTCGTCCAGCGTCTTGATGTCGGTGCGGTCCGCGCGGGTGAAGATCAGGCTGCCAATGGCGCTGGATGGTGCCGGTCCGTCGGCGAACTCGACCGTGGCAATGCGCGAGATGCCGAAATCGGCTTCCATTTCGACATATTGCGCCGGATTGCCGATGATGAAATCGACCTTCTGGTTCTCGACCGCGTCGCGGCTGCGGTCGCGGTCGAAAACCTCCATGACGAACCGGTACTGCGGCAGGGCGCTTGAGAGCTGGTCGAGTGTGCCGCCCCAGCTGTATTCCGGTCCCATGATGTCGCGTGGGGTGATGACGCCGATGCGCACCGTGGGAACATCATCCGCCACGGCCCCGATGGTCGCCGACACCAGGCTGGCCAGGGCAAGAATAAGCGCGCAGACAAAACGCCTGCGCCGACCAGGGGAGCACATCATTAATACGCCTCGATTGGTCTTGTTTTACGACACGCGCCTGTCACGGACAATGCCGTCAACAGAAGCCGGTGCTTCTACACGCACACGGCAGTTCTGGCAAAACCGATGGCCGCGACACCGACATCAGGTGACGGCCCCAGTTCGGCCCGTCAGCTTGATATCAAGACGTCATCAATGCGTTGATGCGGTTGGCTCGGGGAACGATTTTTGGTGCGCTGCTGCGTTTGCGATTAGGGCGTTGCCTCAAGCTCCGCAAGGCTATTCGCCACGGCTTTGCCAAGCGCCATATGCTGATCGGCAGCGAGATGGATGCCGTCGACGGTGCTTGAAGAGATGACCTTGCCAGCATCTAGAAAACCGGCGTTTCTTTTGCGCGCAACAGCTTCCATGGGGCCTGCAAGGCGTCCGGACTTGCTGCTGGCGCCACGGAACATGGCGGCGAACACGCCTGTCTCGGTCAGGGGCGGAGGGCACACAACTAGGGTTCGCATCGTGTCGCCGGTCAGTTCGGCCACGCCCCTGGCTTCGATCAGAACACGATCGAGGCCTTCGGCGACATCTTGGGGTTCCAGATCGAATTGCCGCTTGAGGTCGTTGGTGCCGAGCATCACAACAAGCCAGTCAATCGGCGTGTGGCTAAGCATGCAGGGCTTGAGGTAACTCAGGCCGGAAAAGTGTTCGCCACCAACCGCATCTCCGAGCACCGTGGTGCGGGCCGGCAGGCCTTCGGCGATGATGTGCCAACCCGGCCCCAGCTCCGATTGGAGCACACTTGGCCAGCGGTCTTGCAACGGATAGCGCCGGTTGACCCCATAGGTTTCCACCGGGACGGCGCCCCAGGTATTTGAATCGCCAAAACAAAGTACGTTTTTCATGATCGTCCGCAGGGTTAGTGTCGCGAAAAGGCGAGCTTGAGCAGCTGTTCTTCCGCCAATTGGTCTCGGGTCAGGATGCCGGCCTGTTGCTGCAAGGACAGCACTACGCAGCGATCGACGATGGCCATAAGCTCGGGAACTTCCGAGGAGGCCAGGATGATCGCCATGCCGGCATCCGCCATCTGCCGGATAAGGGTGTAGATTTCGCCCTTGGCGCCGACATCGACGCCGTGTGTCGGTTCGTCGAGCAGAAGGATATCCGGCTTGGCCGCGAAGGCGCGGGCCAGAAGGGCCTTTTGCTGGTTGCCACCGGACAGGGAGGTGATCGGCTGTTCGGTACGGGCGACGCGAATGCGGAAGCGATTGCGCGCGTCCTCGACCAAAGCCGTCTGGTCCTTGCGGTTGATGAACAGACCGCGCTGCAATTGTGGCCAGGCCGATATAGCCACGTTATCGGCGACCGAATGCAGGGGGAGGATGCCGCTGGTCTTGCGGGACTCAGTGACCATGCGAATGCTCGGGGTTTCTTTGTTCAGGCTTTGGGCAAGCCAGAGTTCGCCGCGCCTTTTCGGACGGATGCCGAACAGGATTTCAAGCAGTTCGGTTCGGCCGGAGCCGACCAGGCCGAAAAGCCCGAGAATTTCGCCACGGCGCAACTCGAAGACGATATTTGCCAGGTTGCCATCGCTGATGTCGTTGACCCGCAGGACCGGCTCGCCATCGACCGTTCGTATAACCGGCTGCGAAACAGCGGATTCCTTGCCGACCATCTGGGCGATCATGGTTTCACGGCTGACTGGCACCGGCAGTTCGGCCACCTTTTCGCCGTCGCGCAGAACGACGACGCGGTGACTGATGGCCTGGATTTCCTCCAGACGGTGGGTGATGAAGATGATCGCCGTTCCGGCCGCGGCCAGCTCGGAGGCCAGATCGAACAGCGCCGAGGCCTCGTGTTCGGTCAGCGAGGAGGTCGGTTCGTCCATGATCAGCAGGCGCGGCCGGCCGTGCGCCAGCGCTTTGGCGATCTCGACCATCTGCTGGTCACCGGCGCGCAGGGTTTCCACCCGCGTCAGGGGATCGATGTGGCTGGCGCGCACGCGCGCAAGCGTTTCGGCGGCCGCCTTTTTCAGCTTCTTCCTGTCGAGAAAGCCGAACCGGTTGGAGGCGTAATCACCGAGAAATATGTTTTCGGCCACGGTTAGGGCGCCCACCAGCGACAACTCCTGGTGGATGAAGCGGATGCCCTGATCCAGCCCGGCCGAGACGCCGTTGAGACGTACGGGCTTGCCGTCGATCAGCACGTCGCCATCATTGGGCGCTAGCTCGCCGGCAATGATGTTCATGCAGGTGCTCTTGCCGGCGCCGTTTTCGCCGATCAGGCCGATGATCTCGCCTTCGGTGACCGTGAAGTCCACCTGTTTCAGGACTGTCACGCCGTCGAAGCTCTTGACGATATGGCGCAGTTCAAGAAATGGCGCGCCTGAGGCTGTGGCAAAAGGTTCGGGCATGGGAAACGTTCCGGGCAGAGGAGATGAAGCCGGCCCGCATGCGGGCCGGCCGAAAGGCTATTTGGCGTATTTGCCGGTTGTCATCCGGGCCTCGATCTCGATATCGGCCGGATACTCGGTGCCGAAAGCGAGGATGTTGTGCAGCATGACGATGGAGTCGAAAGACTGCCGCTGCGGGTCCTGGCTGACCAACGCCAGCATTTCGCCCTGATCGAGATAGGTCTTGCGGTCAGGCAGGTAGTCGTAGCCGACGACAAAGACCTTGCCGGTCAGATCTGCGTCGCGGATCGCCTTGGCCGCACCTTCCGGGCCGCCGCCGGTGACGTAGATGACGTCAAGGTCCTGGTGCGCTGTGATCAGGTCGGAGGCCTGCTGGTAGGCGGTATTGGCATCGTCCTTGTTCTCGATCGGCTCGATGATGTCGATGCCCGGCGCGTTGGCCTTGAGATAGTCGATCATGCCGTTCATGCGGTCGTCGAGCTGCGGCGCGCCGAACCAGCCGGTGATGACCGCTACCTTGCCCTTGCCGCCGAGCTGGTTGGAAATGAACTCGCCAGCCGCCTTGCCGGCATTGATGGCCACCTGGCCGAGCGAGGAGGTGCGGTTGGAGCGCTCGGCGGAATCGGCCACATAGTTGATCAACGGCACGCCGGCGGCGATGACCTCGTTGACCTTGGACACCGCACCGTCGAACACGGTGACGGCGGCGATGCCGTCATACTGTTTGGCCAGCGCAGCGTTGAGACCATTGACGACGGATTCGACGTCGATGGACGTGCCATAGGACAGATGGTCGACGGTCGAATTGAGTGGCGCCAGATAGTTCTTGGCCGAAACGATACCTTCGGAGACCGCGTCCCAGAATGCAGCACTCTGGAAGGACAGGCAGGCAATGCGCAGCGGGCGGGGCGAGGCGCCGAGTGCCTTGACCGTTGCGCCGAACTCCACGGCTTCGGGGGGCAGCGCGACTTCCGCGCCGAACGACAGGCTCGGAATCATCGGAATGACGAGACCTGCGCCGGTCGCCGTCAGGAAGCGACGCCGTGTAAGGCTGGTAATACTCATGGTTTCCTCCACTTGAGTTGATCTTGGTCTTGGTTGGTACGGCTATTCCTTGCCGCGGCGGCTGAAGCTGTCGGCGCCGACCGCGAACAGGACGACCAGGCCGATGACGATCGTCTGCCAGTAAGCCGAAACGCTCAGAAGCACGAAGCCATTGCGCAACAGGCCCATCAGCGCCGCGCCGGCAACGACGCCGGGAATGGCGCCACGCCCGCCGGTCAGGGCCACGCCGCCGAGAATGACCGCTGCGATGACGTCCATTTCGTAGCCGAGGCCGAGATTGGGGTTGGCGTTGTTGAGAAGACCGGCGATGAGCAGGCCGCCGAAACCCGCCAGCGTGCCGGACAGGGTGAAGACCCCGATCGTCAGCTTGTCGGTATCGACGCCGGCGTAGCGGGCGGCCTTTAGGCTGTCACCCATGGCGTAGATGTTGCGACCCCAGCGCGTGCGGGTGGCGAAGATCCAGACCATGATTGACAGCAGAACCAGCCAGACAAACTGTGCCGGCACGCCGAAAATGCGCCCGCCACCGAGAAAGGTTGCCCAGTTGTCGAACTGTTGCGGACGGGCATTGGTGATCAGAAGCGCCGTGCCGCGCGCCACCGACATGGTGCCGAGTGTCGTGATGAAGGGATTGATCTTCAGACGCGCCACGAACAGGCCATTGGCTGCCCCAAACAGCGCGCCGACGCCGATGGCGGCGAAAATGCCCAGAGACGGACTGCCGGTATGCTGGGCGACCAACGCGGCCGAGACTGCGGACAGGCCGATGACAGCGCCGACCGAAAGGTCGAGCCCGCCCGAGATGATCACCAGCGCCTCACCCAGGGCGACGATTCCCACAACCGAAATCTGCTGGGCGACGTTGGCGAGATTGCGCGCTGTCAGGAAATAGGGACTGATCACCGACAAGATGATGAACAGCAGCGCCAACATGATGAAGATCGGCGCTTCCCTTACGGCAAAAAACCGCGAGAGCAGAGAGCTCCCGTTTGTCGAAGCAGCTTCCCCGATCGCTTTCGCGTTTTGCTCTGCCGGCGATTGCTCGGACACCGCATCCTCCCTGTATGACAGCTAATTATTCATTTTTATGATGGAATTCGTTACATCAGTGGCATTGATGATGTCAATAATTCTTGAAAAATGACGAATAATACGTCATCTTGGTGTTCCCCCAAGGGAGAGCGGACGTGATCAGGACCGGAATGAAGGACATCGCGCGCGCCGCAGGCGTCTCGGTTTCGACAGTGGACCGGGTGTTGAACGGCCGCGGCAAGGTGCGCGACAAAACACGCGAGAAAATCGAGTTGGCCGCCAGGAAGCTGGGCTTTGCCATGAGTTCGCCACAGGCGGCCGGCGGCACGAAACGGCATTTCCGTTTTCTTGTTCCTGGCGGCACCAACAGCTTCTTGTCGATGCTGTCCAAGGCGATCGAGCAGCGTGGTCGTGCCCTTGAGGCGGAAGGGATCGAGACCAGTCTGGTCCGGGTCGAGAACTTCGACGTCGCGTCGCTGTGTCACGAATTTCAGCATTGCGAGGGAGTCACCGGCTTCGCGGCGATTGTCCTTGACCACCCGCTGGTGCGCGAGGCCATTCGCGAGCTCTCGACGCGAAACATTCCTGTCGTGTCATTGGTCTCGGACATCGCCAACAGCGATCGTGCCGCCTATGTCGGCGTCGACAATCGCGCTGCCGGGCGGCTGGCGGGGCATCTGATGTGTCTGCATCTCAACGGTCGCGAAAAAGGCAAGGTTGCCCTGTTCCGTGGCTCTCCGAGTTATCGCGGTCACGAGGAACGCGAGAACGGGTTTCGGGCCAAGCTGGCGGAAATGGCTCCTGGGCTCGGCATCGTTCTGGCTCCGGATACTCATGACGGCATTTCCGCGTCGCACCAGGCCATGACGGATCTTTTGTCGGCACATGACGACTTGTGCGGCATCTACAATGTGGCGGGCGGCAACAGGGGCATCGCTGCCGGACTTGAAGAGGCAAAGCGGGCGCAGGAGGTCACCTTCATTGCGCATGAACTGTCGGTTTTCTCGCGCAATCTGATGCTCGCTGGGGTCATCGACGCCCTGATTGCCCAGGACCCGGTGAAAGAAGCAGACACGGCGTTCCGCATGCTTGATCTGGCAACGAAGGGCGAGCCTTTCCCGCCAGCTTCTCCGGTGCCGCTTCAGATATATTTCGGTGAAAACCTGCCGTGATGCGCAGAATCGCGGTCGCGTTTCTCAATCCATGACGCGCGGCCAGAGCTGCCGAGACGATCGCTGAGCGATCCGGCGCGCCATTGCGACGTTGACAAGCAAGGCCGTCTGCGGGACACCGACAGGGCCCTCGACCGCATTTCGGCGGAACCCGGCATTGAAAAATCCAAGAATGCCTTTGGAGCGTTACGCGCTCCCAATTGCGAGGAGCGGATCATGCCGCACAAGTTCAAAGTCGGTCAGATGCTGGAGCTGTCTTCGGCGCCGTTGCGCAGCAATCGGCCACAGGGCGCCTGCAAGGTGCTTGCCTGCCTGCCCTACGACACCGGGCCGGCGATCTATAGGGTCAAGTGCGTCAACGAAAACAATGAACGGGTTGTCGAGGAGCCGGATCTGTCCAACGGTGTGGCGGCGGCGGTGGCGCCGGCGGAACCCGATAGTCTGAAGAGCATCGCGGTTGTCGTGACGCGAAGATAGCTTCCAGTGCTGACGGGCGAGCGTTGCTCGGCCATGGCGTGACCCGCTGCTAATTTCCGCTGTCGCTGTCATTATCGTTGGGGGACGGCAGCCCCGTTACATCATAGGTCCAGACCCGGAACGACTTCAGGGTGTGCGGGCCGAAGGAGTTGATGAGCGGGACATCGGCGGCATCGCGGCCGCGTGCCACGATGATGCGCCCGATGCGAGGCGTGTTGTTGCGGGGATCGAACGTCACCCACTGTCCACCCAGATAGACTTCCATCCAGGCGCTGAAGTCGTCGGGCGCCATGATCGAAACCCCGATATCGCCGAGAAAGCCGTTCACATAACGCGCCGGGATATTGAGGCATCGGCAGAACGCGATTGCCAGATGCGCATAGTCGCGACAAACGCCGACCCGCTCCTCATAGGTCTCGAACGCCGTCCGCGTCGATTTCGCCTTCTGATAGTCGAAGCGGATCCTGTCGTTAACGTAATCGCAGACGGCCTGAACGCGGGACCAGCCCGGCTGCATGTGGCCGAACAGATCCCAGGCGATCTGGCTCAAACGGTCCGTTTCGCAATAGCGGCTGCCGAGCAGATAAACGAGGGCCGCGTCGGGGATATCCCGCACCGGGACCTCTTGCGCGTCGGTGATTTGGGGATCGGGCTCGCCACTGTCTTCGATCGTGCCGTCGCTCCAGATGGTGAAATCACCCGCTGGCGCAACAAAGCGCCGGCAGGTATTGCCGGCGAGGTCGTAATAGATGGACGTCTCCACAGGCGGGGTCGTCACCACCCGCTCCGGACTGCGCATGTCTGCCGCTCGCTCGCCATGAACGGACATGAGCGAGATCATGGCCGTCGGCTGCGTGCAGGCGACAGTGATTTCATATCCGAACCGAATGAGCATTCCGGCTCCTTTTCTGAGCGTATGGGGATGGTTGGGAGACGCGCGACCGCGTCGGCCCTGACAGAAACCGTCACCGTCCAACGGTCAGCAGGAAACTGCGGCGATGGCAGGTCATAGCGCCGCATGTGGGTGCATCAGCGATGCCAGCTTCCGACGCCGTCAATGTTTCCCGTCACCTCGAAATCGAAGAACCGTCCAAGAGGGCGGTCGGCCTTTGGTCGCTTGATTTCCAGAACCTCGCCGGTATCCGTCAGCAATTGCATGTTGGATACGCCTGTCATGTTTGTCGTCGCGTCGTTTTTAAGCGACATTTCACCCGAGGCTTTCACCAGACCCTGATTGAGCCGGAATACCTCGATCTCGTAATCGGCATTGGCGACGGCAAGGCCCATGCGCTGAAGCACGCCGCGACCGGAGATCTTTCCAAGATATTGCATCAGCGGCAGCTTTCCATTGGTTCGGTTGCGTCTGCCGTCATCGCCGCTTCGAGTTCGCGCGGTTCGACGACAAAAACCTGTTGCTTTGCAGCATCGACCCCGATTGCTGGCAGATGCAGCATGGTTGCGATGCGGCGATAGGCGTTGAAGCTCAGCCCGTCGATTTCCGCCTCGTCAACAACCAGCCGATAGGTGCCGGCCGGCTGCGTGGCGCCCACCGAAGGCAGAGTGAAAGGGTGGTGAAAGGTAACCACGGACTCGGTGGTTCGAATGGACTCCATGAGCTTACCGCCCTTTATGGGGAGACGTGGAGCGTTCGAGCTTGCCGGAAACGGACAGTCCTGATGCGGGCAGGGTCTCCTTGGGAGCTCGTGCTGCCTTTGGCTTTTTCGGTTCCCGATTGCTGCGTTTCTGACTCTTTGCCATTTATCGCTACCTTCCGCCGCCACGTAGGCGGTCATTGCCGGGGTCGAAGTCGAAGGCGAAAGGCTGCGCGCGCCGACCCAGGGCATAGGTCGCCCACAGAAGCAAGGTCGGATCAGAGGACCATTCGGAGAGATTGTTGCGCCGGGAGCGAAACAATGGCTTCGGGTTCAGCGAAAACCTGAACCTGGAACGGGCGCAAGGGTCGTAGGTAAATGGCGAAAGCCACTAAATCTTGCCTACCATCGATATGGTCCTTTCCATGAAAACTATCAAGAGGAAGGTGCCGAGTATTTTTCGAACGAAAGTTTTCGAAGGTGCCCAGAATTTCACTTTTAGGGCACGATTTTTAGGAGCTCCGGCCCTGTTCTTCTTCGCATTCCCGATAATATTTGTGCTGGAATGAAAATATCGCCGCGATGAAATTCATATGTTCGCCGGCAAAAGGCAACATGATCGGCTTGATGGCCAGTCCCGGATTTCGATTTTATTCAATCCAACGGGTGGCCGGCAGGCCGGGTCGAACGAAATGCCGACCCGGCGTTGGTTTGCGCCAAGGCGCAGTTGCGGAGAAAGAGTCAGCTCTTATCGTTCAGGGCTGTCAGGCAGGCGCGTGCCAGTTGGTGGTTCGGCGCATCCTCTCCCAGAGGCGTGGCCCATCCGGCCTTTTCGATGATTGTCTGATGCTGGTAACCGGAAGCGGTGTCGAGTTCCCCTTGCACGGCGACCCGGTTCGGATCGGTTTGCGACTTCAGAACGCAGTAGGGTGTCAATGCGGAGGCGACCGCCGTTTGAATCTGCTTGTCCGCCATATCCTGTGCCGCCCCGCCACTTACCCAGCCGCCCCAGGTAAAGCCCAGAATAGCCAGTACGACGGCGCCCGCCGCCGCGCCCATAAGCGCGGGTTTCGTCCAGTCCGGCATTTGCATGATTTTTCCAATCGATAGGTGCGCCGACAATATTGCCAGCGCTAAGAGAACGTTAACACGTGCACCTATTCGGGGCGAATTATTTGTCATTTAAAGCGGCGGCTGCCCTCCAGTCTCGCACTTTAAGGAATTTGTCTTGAAAAAAACACTTTAGCGGCCTATCCGTGTAAGCGTACGTTTTCAGCCGTCCTTGGCTATCTGATCTGCCGGCCTACCGGCGTGCTTGGTTTTCCGTTGACATTGCGAACGTTTAGGTTCCTGCGCCTGTTGCGCAGGGAAAACGCGTCCGCATGCGTCATGCTCGGGCAAACTAAGGCAATTACTTATGATTACTGGTACAGTTAAGTTCTACAATTCCACAAAAGGCTTTGGCTTCATCTCTCCCGACGACGGTGGAAAGGACGCATTCGTCCATGTTTCCGCGGTTGAGCAGGGCGGAATGACCGGCCTCGCGGAAGGCCAGAAGCTCTCCTACGAGCTCGAGAATGGTCGTGACGGCAGGGTTTCGGCAACCAATCTGCAAATGGCCGACTAGGCAGAAACGGGACCGTCTTTCGAGACGGTCCCGCGCCGCCCATCTCTTCAAGGATACCGAAAAATGCAAACACCAGCGCGAAAGCGCGCCGAGACACTTTTTGCCGAGTTCACCCAAGTGGTGGACCACGTTGCCAAGCCGACCGAGGCGACGACTGATCAGCCCGCACCCCGTGCCAGCGGTCCGAAGACACTGCATCTGCCCTCCGGCACAGGATTAGGTCAGGCGGGATGGCAAGCCGCCAAGCCTCGCCGCGGCGCAAAAGCTGCCAGTACAGGATCAGCTTCCCGATTCGCGGTCGGAGATGCCAAATAGCGGGCACCGACCCAGCAAAAGCCCGCTCCCGCTCGCATCCGAACCACCTGCTCGGATGCGATACAGGCTATTTGCCCAGCAAGAGCTCTTCCTGCCCCAAGGCGCGGCGGTCGTTCGATCGATCCGACAAGACCATTCGGGGAAACAGACTCTTGCACTTTCCTCCCATGCAGCAAGCCGCATCAGCCGATGTGAACGCCAGGCCCGGAAGCGACAACGCGTGTCGCGCCCGAATCCTCGCCCGCGCTCGTTCTTCAGGATTATCAGTCGCTCGCTACCCGATGCATGAGGCTTCGGCCGAGGCTTTGGGAACTACGACCAGGACATTGTTTTGCGGTTGTACCAGCAGCGATGAGGGTTTGATTGCGTCTTGACGGGTGGGGTTTGTCGCGCTCATATGTATCCGAGGAACAGGTACAGACCAATAATATTGCTTTTTAGGGGAGGGAGCCATGCGCGCGACCATCACGGCGCATAAGGATTTCACCATCGCCGAGATCGACAAGAGGCTCTACGGTGCTTTTCTCGAGCACCTGGGGCGGGCGATCTATACCGGCATCTACGAGCCCGGCCATCCAACCGCCGATGCCAATGGCATGCGCGGCGACGTGATCGACATGGTCAAGGCGCTCAATGTGCCGATCGTGCGTTATCCGGGCGGCAATTTCGTTTCCGCCTACAACTGGGAAGACGGGGTTGGTCCCAAGGACCAGCGTCCGACCCGGCTCGATCTGGCCTGGCACACCTCGGAATCCAACGAGGTCGGCATCCACGAGTTCGCCGACTGGGCCGACAGCGTCGGCACCGAGATGATGCTGGCGTTGAACCTTGGCTCACGCGGGCTCGACGAGGCGCGCAGCTTCATCGAATACGTCAATCATCCCGGCGGGTCGTACTGGTCGGATCTCAGGAAGAAGAACGGCCGCAAGGACCCGTGGAACGTCAAGCTCTGGGCGCTGGGCAACGAGATGGACGGTCCCTGGCAGGTCGGTCACAAGTCCGCCGCCGAATATGGCCATCTGGCCAACGAGACCGCCAAGGCGGTCAGGGCCTTCGACAGGAACCTCGAACTTGTGGTGTGCGGGTCTTCGCATGCCGACATGCCGAGCTATCCGGACTGGGAAGCGACGGTGCTGGACCAGTCCTACGAGAACGTCGATTACATCTCACTGCACATGTACTTCCGCAATCCGGAGAAGAACACGGCCAACTTCCTGGCATTGAACGAGAAACTGGATCGCTATATCGGCACGGTCGCCAGCACGATCGATTATGTGAAGGCCAAGAAGCGCTCCAACAAGAACGTCTACATCTCGTTCGACGAATGGAACGTGTGGTACCACTCGAACGAGCAGGACAGGAAGATCCTCGAGGGCAATGACGGCTGGCCGCATGCGCCGGGTCTGCTTGAGGACATCTACAACTTCGAAGACGTGCTGATGGTCGGGCTGGCGCTCAACACCTTCATCCGGCGTTCGGATGTGGTCAAGATCGCCGCCATCGCCCAGCTGGTGAACGTCATCGCGCCGATCATGACCGTCAAGGGCGGTCCGGCGTGGAAGCAGACCATCTACTACCCCTATTACTACGCCTCGATTTATGGCCGGGGCACGGCTCTGCGTCTCAACGTTAACAGCCCGGGCTATGATTGCGAGCATGGCGACAATGTGCCCTATGTCGACGCCTCGGCGGTGCACAATGCGGAAGACGGCACGTTGACGCTGTTCATCGTCAACCGCCATCCGAGCGAGGCCATCGTGCTCGACGTCGCGCTGCAGGGCTTTGACGCGGCGCGCATCATCGAACACAAGGTGATGACCCATCCCGATCTCGAAGCGGTCAACTCACCGGAAAAGCCTGAAGAAGTTGCCCCGTGCGACGGCCAGGGCGCCTCGGTCGAGGGCGGAACCGTCAGCCTCGAGCTGCCGGCCTACTCGTATCAGGTGATCCGGCTGAAGGCCTGATCCCACCAGATACCTCCCACCTGCACTGGGCGTGCTCTGACCGAGTGCGCCCATCTTTTTTCCAAATCATAAATGCAGGTATGTATCCCGTATCATGTTGACAAAAGTGTGGGTTATTGTAGCCTGCTGATGCATGGGCGTCCTCAAAGGTGGGCGTCTGAATGGGAGGAATACGATGAAGACCTTCACTACGCTGGCGGCTGCGGCCGCCATGGCGGTTGTTGGCTTTGCATCCTCGGCTATGGCGCAAGACGCAGCTTTGGCGCCAACGATGGATTTGCCACGCAACGAAACACTGATCATCAACAATCCGGAGGCCCCCGCCTCCAATCCGGACACGTTCAACCTTTGGGTTGCCGGGTCTGGTGCCGCCAATTCGAACGGCTTGCATCAGCTCGTGCTCGACACCTTGTGGTTCATCGATCCGGATGCCGGTCTCGACGGTTCGCTCTACAACGAACTGGCCGTTGAACCCTGGCAGTACAATGAAGACTTCACGGAAATGACCGTGAAGCTGCGCGACGGCATCACCTGGAGTGATGGCGTTCCGTTCACCTCCGCTGACGTCAAGTACACGGTCGACCTTCAGAAGGACAACCCTGGCTATCAGTGGAGCGCACCGTTCGCCGACGCAGTCGAAAGCGTCGACACGCCGGACGACTATACGGTTCACTTCAAGCTGAAGAAGCCGAATGCCCGCTTCCACGCCCTGTTCATGGTGCGTTGGAACGCGGCCTGGATCATGCCCAAGCACGTTTTCGAGGCTGTGGAAGATCCGAAGTCGTTCAACTTCAACCCGCCGGTCGGCCTGGGCCCGTACACCCTGCATTCGTACGACCCGAACGGCTACTGGTACATCTGGGAAAAGCGCCCGGACTGGGACAAGACGGCTTTGGCCCTGTGGGGTGAACCCGCGCCGAAGTACATCATCTACCAGTCAATTCCGGACGTCGACAAGCGCCTGATCGAAATGGTCAATGGCAACCTCGACATGATCCACGACCTGTCGCCTGAAGGCATGTTCAGCCTTGCCAAGCAGGACGAACACGCACGTGGCTGGTTCCCGGGCTTCCCCTATGCCCATCCCGATCCCACGCTGATCATGGCGATCTTCAACAACCAGAAGAAGCCGTTTGACGACAAGCGCGTTCGCTGGGCCCTGACCCTGCTGCTCGATCCGGTGGAAATGTCGATGGCATCCTATCGCGGTGCTGCGACGCTCTCCGCCATTGCCATGCCGCCGACCGGTACGCATACGGACGACTATCATGGGCCGTTGCAGGACTACATGATCAACTACGAGCTGGACACCGGCAAGTCGAAGATCAAGCCGTACGATCCGACCGTTGGCGACCGTATCGCCGATATGGTCCGGCCGCAGTTCGGCGAGGCCGTGCCCTCTGAAGAGGCCATGATCCACAAGTCGTTCGGTTACGGCTGGTGGAAGAAGAACGAACAGGCTTCAACCGAGCTGTTGGAGGCTGCCGGATTCACCAAGCAGGGCGGCAAGTGGTTCAAGCCCGATGGTGAGCAGTTCAAGATCACGCTCAACACCTTCACCGATGGCGTCGTGAACCGTCTCGGCACCGACATCGCCCAGCAGTGGACGCTTGCCGGTATCGAAACGACCCCGGTCGCTGACCCGGTGATCTTCGGCACCACGCTTGATCTTGGTCAGTTCGATGTTGCCACGGCCTGGTCGATCGAGACCTGGGGCGGCAATCCCGACCTCAGCTTCTTCCTCGACAGCTGGCATTCCGACTATGTTGCAGCGCCTGGCGAACGTCAGCCGTCCCGCAACTGGCAGCGTTGGTCCGATCCGCGGCTCGATGCGATCATCGAAAAGATGCGCGTCACCGAGTTCACCGATCATGAAGCCAACGTCGCGCTCGGCGACGAGTTCATCAAGCTGATGGTGGACGAGATGCCGATCACGCCGATCATGTCGTTCAACGTGTTCTCGGCTTACGATACGCGTTATTGGACCGGTTTCCCGACTGCGGAAGAGAAGCCCTATGCCAATATCGTCAACAACTGGTCGAACTCGAAGTATATCTTCACCCAGCTGAAGCCCGCTCAATAAGCGAGCAATCCTTAGGCAAGGCGCCCGGTCACGACCGGGCGCCACACTCCGGACAGCACGGACCGGAAAGGACAATCAACAGCAATGAAGGCCTATCTCCTGTTCGTGCTCAAGCGCTTCCTGCAGCTTGCAGCCGTTGTATTCGCCGGCATCTCCGCCGCGTTTTTCATTTCACATCTCACGCCCATCAGTCCGGTCGACTCCATTGTCGGCCGCGTGACCGGCCGTTCGACCTACAGCCCCGAAGCCATTGAGTCACTGCGGGCCACCTTGAACGAGCTGTTTGGCATGGATGTGCCTTTGTGGCAGCAATACCTCAATTTCTGGGGACGTTTCCTTCAAGGTGATCTCGGCCCGTCGCTTCTGGCCTTCCCGACACCGGCACTGAGGCTGGTCATGCTGGCCCTGCCGTGGACTGCCGGTCTTTTGGTGACCACGATCATCATCAACTGGCTGATCGGCAACATCCTTGGCGGTCTGGCCGGCTACTATCAGAACAACCGGTTCCTCAAGGCCTTCGGCATCGTCGCCATCGGCATTCAGCCGATCCCGCATTACATCGTCGCCTTCCTGATGGTGATCTTCTTCGGATTCCTGTGGCCGATCCTGCCCATTTCCGGTGGTTTCGCCATGAACGTCAGGCCGGGCTTGACGCCCGAATTCGTCCTCTCGGTGCTGCATTATGCCATCCTGCCAGCCCTGTCCCTGGTGCTGGTGGGCATCGGAACCTGGTTCCTCGGCATGCGCGCCCTGGTCTCGAACATCGTCACCGAGGATTACGTCACCTACGCCGAACTCGCCGGCGTCAGGCGTCCGACGATCCTGTTCGGCTACGTCATCCGCAACGCAATGATCCCTCAATTGACCTCACTGGCCATGACACTTGGATTAATCTTTTCCGGCACCATCATCGTCGAGCAGGTGTTCTCCTATCCCGGACTCGGCTCGCTTCTGGTGCGCGCCGTGGTCGAGGGCGACACCTCGGTGGTGCTTGCGGTCTCATCGATCGCGATCATCGCCGTTGCAACGGCGATCTTCGTTATCGACCTCATCCATCCGATCCTCGATCCGCGCGTGAGGGTGGAATAGATCATGTTCAGCGTTTTCCGCGACCTGTTTCGCTACAATATCGAATTCGCCATCGGCATCGTGTTTGTCGGTTTGATCGTCATCTTCGGCTTTCTGCATTTCCTTGCGCCGGTTGATCCAAGCCTGGTCTATGCCGCGCCCATGGATGTGGCGCCGAATGCCCAGTACTGGTTCGGCACCAATTCGCGCGGCCAGGACATGTTCTGGCAATTGTCCACCGCCTTCTGGAATTCTTTGACCTTCGGTCTGACCGTCGCACTTGTCAGCCGTCTGATCTCGATCTTCGTCGGCATGGTGGCCGGTTACATGGGCGGCGTTGTCGACCGGGTGCTGATGTTCTTCGCCGACATCTTCGTGTCGATACCGATCTTCCCGATCCTGTTGCTGTTCTATTTCGTTTTGAGGAGCGACCTCAATTCGTTCAATCTGGCGCTGGTCATGGCCTGCTTTGGCTGGCCCTATGACGCGCGCCTGATCCGGACCGTGGCACTTGGACTGAGGCACCGCGAGTTCACCCGCCAGGCAATGTTTGCCGGCATGTCGCCGCTCAAGATCATGTTCGAGGAGCACCTGCCCTATGTCATGCCGATCGTCTTTTCGACGGCCATGGCCAACATGATCTGGTCGATCGGTCTGGAAGTGACGCTGGCCGTGCTCGGGTTCACCAACATCACGATCCCGACGGTGGGCACGACCTTGTTCTGGGCCAATAACCACTCGGCCCTGGTGGTCGGCATCTGGTGGTGGATCGCCATTCCGGTGATTCTGGTGGTCATGCTGTTCATCGGGTTGTTCCTTTTGGCGGTGTCGATGAATGAATATATCGATCCGCGCAGCCGCTTGCGGAGGATGGGCGCATGAGTGAGAAAGACATCCTCACCGTCGAAGGGCTCAAGGCCTACTACCTGATGAACTATTACGGCATCTCGCGCGAAGTGCGGGCTGTCGACGACATCACCATGACGGTCAAGCGCAACGAGATCTACGGCATCGCCGGCGAGAGCTCGAGCGGCAAGACCAGCTTCATCAAGGTGCTCGCCGCCGCCATCAGGCCGCCGCTGGAGGTCGTTTCCGGAAGCGTCAGCTTCGATTTCGGCGGCAAGATAGTCGATCCGACCAAGGCCAGCGAAGAAACGCTCAAGAATATTCGCTGGAAGAACCTGAGCTATATCATGCAGGGCTCGATGAGCGTGCTGAACCCGGTGCGGCGGATCGAGAAAAGCTTCGCCGATTTTGCCCAGCGTCCGCTCGGCCTTACAGGCACGCCGTTCTGGGACCGGGTCAAGGACCATCTTGAGCACCTGAAGCTGCCGGCATCGGTGTTGACGTCCTATCCGCACGAGCTTTCCGGCGGCATGCGTCAGCGCGTCACCATCGGTCTGGCAACGGTTTGTCATCCCGAATTCATCATTGCCGACGAGCCGACCACCGCGCTCGACGTCGTGGTGCAAAAGGACGTTCTCGCCCTGCTCCGGAACATCCAGCAGGAGATCAAGTCGTCGGTGGTTTTTGTCACCCATGACATGGCGGTGCACGCCAACATCACCGACCGGGTCGGCATCATCTATGCCGGTCGTCTGGTTGAGGAAGCACGTACCCGCGACCTGTTCCGCAGCCCCAAGCATCCCTATACGGCGCATCTGGTCGCCAGTCTGCCGCGCATCGGCGACACGCGCCAGCGCCCGGCGCTTGAAGGACGACCTCCAAACCTCGCCGATCCGCCGGCTGGTTGCCGCTTCCACCCGCGCTGTCCGCTTGCCATCGACAAGTGCCGCACCGAGGTGCCGCCGCTTGCGACCGTGGGCGAGGAACACCGTTCCGCGTGCTGGCGTGCCGACGAGGTGCGCCCGGTTCTTGATGCCGACATGCCGATCGGTGCGGAGGCGAAATCATGACCCACCTTCTCGAAGTCGATCACGTCAACCGGCGCTTTGCTTCGGGCGGCATTCTCGGACGCACCATCACCGACGCCGTTGTCGATGCCAATTTCGTGCTGGAAAAGGAAAAGCCGGAGATCTTCACGATCATCGGCGAATCCGGCTCCGGCAAGACGACGCTGGCGCGCATGATCCTCGGTCTCGATACGCCGTCCCAGGGCACCATCCGGTTCGAAGGGCAGCCGGTTCCGACCGGCATGTGGGGCAAGGATCGCACCGCCTTCATGGCCAAGATGCAGCCGGTGTTCCAGAATCCGTTCGAGGCGTTCAACCCGCTCAAGCGTGTCGACCGCTATATCGAGTCGACGGCCAGGGCATTCCTCCAGTTCAGCGATCACGACGCTGTCGAAAAGGCCATGGACGAGGCCTTGGTCAAGGTCGGCTTGTCACTGGGCGAAATCAAGGGCCGTTATCCGCATGAGCTTTCGGGTGGGCAGCTGCAGCGTTGCGCCATTGCGCGGGCGCTGGTCTGCGATCCGAAAGTGCTGATTGCCGACGAGCCGGTGTCGATGGTCGATGCGTCCTTGCGCATGGCGATCGTCAATCTGCTCAGGTCGCTGCGCGACGATTTCGGCGTGCATGTCATCTACATCACCCACGACCTCGCCACGGCCTATTACATCTCGGATCGCATCATCATCATGCAAAAGGGCCGGGTGGTTGAAATGGGGCCGGCGCGTCCTGTGCTCGAGAACCCGCAGCATCCATATGCCAAACTGCTCAAGGCGTCGGTGCTGTCGACCGAGAACGCAGGTCACGGCGATCTCAAGACTGCCACCGATCTGATCACGGCCAGCGACGCGATGCTGGCCAAGGCGGCGACAAGCAAGATGATCGAGCAGGCGGACGGCCGCTTCGTGCGCATGAACGAAGGCTGATCGGGTTTTTCGTTCGCGTTCCGCCGAACTGTCTTGCGGCGCTGTTTTCGGGCAGCGCCGCCTTCGTATCCGCCATCGGGCGCAAGATGCAGTGCTGGTTCAGCGCATGGAGTGTGCATCCTCGTGCACAGCCGATGCCCGTTTGTGCGCAGGATGTTCCGACGTTTCCATGAAACAGTGAAATGACTTAAAACAGACCGAGATCCATGTCGTCTTCGGCGGCATCGGTGCTGTCCTCAGCGGCATTCTGCATCACGACGCCGATGATTGCGTCGTGGATCCGGCGTTCACTTTCCATGGTGTAGTAACTGCGCAGGTGGGCGAGGAACGCCTCGCCGAATGCATCGGATGCGAGCCGTGTCACTTCCGGCGCGCCGAGCGTCGTGATCATTTCGCCCAGCTCGATATGCGCATCGGCGAGCGATTCCGAGATGACGGCGTGACCGGCAAAATCCTGCCTGGCTTCCGAGAGCAGGATCTTGGCGGCGTCGCATTGGTCGTCGAGCAGCGAAAGGGCGGCGCTCAACTGCCTGTCGACCGTCTCGAACAAGGAGATCGCCTCTTCGGCATCCCCCACAAGTTCGGAAATGCGGCCGGAGGCTTCGCCGTTTGCCGTCTTGACGACTGCGCTTGCACGTTCGGCTGCGTCGTTGAGCACTCTCATGGCCGTCTCGGCCGAAGTTACGGTATCGGCGGTGAGCTCGCGCAACTGCTTGGCAATGACGTCGAGCGCCTTGCCTTCCGGACCGAGCTGGGCGCATTTGATCGCCGCATTGAGCGTGACCAGCCGCATGCTGGCTTCGATATGCTGTACGGCTTCGACATGGCTGAGAAGCTGGGCCACCATCTCGCCGACCGATGTGGCGGCGGCGTCGAGCTTGCGGCGGGCAACCTCGCACGACCCGAGCGTAACCCCGACCTGGCGCATGTCGTCGTCGAGTGCACCGAGAGCCGATTCCCCCCGGTGATCCCTCTGCCCGTAAAGGGCAACGCTTTGCTCCATGATTTCGCCGGCATGCGTCATGAGCGTTGTCAGCGACCGATCAGCCACAACCACGCCATCGTCATATTCGGCAAGCGCTGCCTCTAGAAGAGTGTCGAGAACGTGGAGCAGCGAGGCGATCATCGGTGCATCGACCTCATCTGGCACATCAAGTCCGGCTGGCGCTTTGCCCGTCATGAGGGCGGCGATATCCCCGAAGGCGGCGACGAGATGCTCGATACGCTGACGCGTGGCGTCACCGACCTGCATGGCCATGACCGTCGTGCCGATCTGGCCGTTGATGTCACGCGTCACGCGGGTGGTCTCGGCGCTATTGGCGGCAGACTGCTCGCGCTTGCCGACAATCTGCTCGAGATTGCCCGACAGGCGCACGGCTGCCTGTTTCAGCGTGTCGCGCTGTGCCTGCTGGAACCTGTCACGCTCGGCCGCAGCCTTATGAACCACTGTCGACAGCTGTTCATAGGCTTTGAAGAAGTGCGCAATGGTTGCGGTTGCAGTCTTGGAAAGGTCCGAAATGTCGTCGGTGAACACACCGATGTCGCCGTCGCCCACCATGCCGGCGGCGACAACACGGGCATTAATCGACAAAATGCCGATCATCTGGATGACCTTGCGCAGGCTGGCCATCGGCGCACGGGCGGCATCCACCTTCCTGACCAGCTCGTCGAGATCGGACTGTTCGGAGGCGAAGCCCTCGGCAATCTCGCTGGCATGCCCGATCACCTCTTCGAGCTTGGATGTCGCACTGATCAGCTCGGCGCCTTCAAGATCCGCCGGCAATTCCTCGAAGGCGGCGGTGACCTTTGACAGGCGACCGGAACACTCGACCAGCTTGTTGCCGACCTGAACGAAGGACTCGTCGATCTGCGCGATCGGGGTGGCAAGTTCGGCGACAATCGACCCGATTTGCCCGGTAATGCTGGCCGTCAGTTCCGGCCCCGTATCCCGCTCGTCTCTGCGTTCTGCTGATTGCGGCATCACAAATCCACCTGCTTTTCGGCACCACTCCGCCGGATTCCGACGATTTCTGTCGCGACGCGGTCGAGGGAAACAACCTTGACGGCAGCGCCTTTGTCGACCGCGGCCCCCGGCATGCCGAACACGACGCTCGACGCCTGGTCCTGGGCGTAGGTCATGGCGCCGGCTTGGCGCATCTCGAGCAGACCCTGGGCGCCGTCGTCGCCCATGCCGGTCAACAGCAAGCCGACGGCATTGGCGGCGGCATTCTGAGCGGCGGAACGGAACAGCACGTCAACCGAAGGACGATGACGCGCCACATGAGGTCCATCGAGGATATCGACGGTGTAACGTTTGGCATTGCGCCGGAGCACCATGTGCCGATTGCCCGGCGCGATCAGCACCTTGCCCGCTTCGAGGATGTCGCCGTTTCGCGCCTCGCTGACCGTCATGGCGCACAGGGTGTTGAGCCGGCGGGCAAAGGCTTCGGTGAACTTTTCCGGCATGTGCTGGACAATAACGATGCCCGGTGCATCCGCCGGCAGGTCGACGAGCACCTCGCGGAGCGCTTCCGTGCCGCCGGTCGAGGCGCCGATGCAGACCACCGGTTCCGTCTGAGGCGTGCGCGCCTTGAGCGCGGCAAGCCGTTGCGGTGTCACCGGCGCAATCACCACGTCGGCAGTAAGCTTGGTCTCGACCTTGACTGGAGGCGGCGCCCGTCGCCGCCCGGTCAATTGCACCTGAGCTGCCGCCTTGGCGGCGTCACAGATGCGCATTCGCGAATCCTGCAGGAACTGGGCGGTGTCGATGCGCGGCTTGGTCACCACGTCGACCGCTCCGGCTTCAAGTGCCTGCATCAGTGTGTCCGACCCGGATTCGGCCAGGCTCGAACAGATGACGACCGGGATCGGCTTCTGCGCCAGAAGCTTTCTCAGGAAGGTCAGGCCGTCCATGCGTGGCATTTCGATGTCGAGGAAGATGACGTCGGGAACCTGCTTGCGAATGCGCTCGGCGGCAATATAGGGATCGCCGGCAGGCGCCATCACCTCGAATGCGGGATCGCTGGAAAGGATGTCGCTGAGCGCCGTCCGCACCGAGGCGGAATCGTCGACGATCAGGACCTTGATCCTGTCTCCCGTCGCTGGTCTGGCAGCCATTTCCGGCATTGAGGCACTCAAATCTTCTGAAAGGTTGCAGGAGCGACCTGGGTCAGGGAGAAGCCACTGCCGATCATGGATTCGGAATGGCCAAGCAGAAGAAACCCGCCGGGTCGCAAGTGGCCAACAAGCCGCGAGATCACCGCCTCCTGAACAGGTTTCTCGAAATAGATCAGAACGTTGCGCAAGAAGATCACGTCAACGTCCCGGTCGATCCCGTACGACTTTTCCATGAGGTTGAGATGACGGAAGGCTGTCCGGCGCCTGAGCTCCGGGACGATACGGACGTCCGGCCGTGAACCTGGGCGACGCGCGCGCATGACATAGCGTGACAGCATTTCGGCGGGGACCGGTTCCATCCAGTCCGACGCATAAACAGCGCGCCGCGCCTGTTCGAGCACCGAGATCGCCACATCCGTACCCAGCACGGCATAGCGGAAGGTGTTGTTGACCCGCAGCATGTCTTCCAGAACCATGGCGGCCGAAAAGGCTTCGGCACCATTGGAGCAGGCCGCGCTCCAGACCTTGATCAACGGGTTGCGTTCGCGAACCCGCAGCAACTCCGGCACGATCATCTTCTCGAGGTTGTCGTAATGATCGGGCTCGCGGAAGAAGTCGGTCTTGTTTGTTGTGACCGCGTCGATCAGATGCAAAAGCTCCTGATCCAACCCGTTGTTGTTGAACAGCCATTGGCAATAATCGCCAAGGCTCTCGAAACCGCCCGCCCTCATGCGTTTCCGAAGCCGGCCTTCGACCAGGCTGCTCTTGGCCGGCGGCAGCTTGATCCCGACCTTTTCTCCGATGAGATCGGAAATCCGATTGAAGTCCCGGACGCTGAGGTGATCCTCCAAGCCGGTCGCAGGCAATTCGTATGCTACATTTGGCACCGCGGGTACTCCATTCGAACCGGGCGCAATGAATCTGCGCCCGGCAGTTTTGTCAGCCGGATATCAAGCGGCCCTGACCGATATTGCGTCCTCGGCCAGAAGATGATCGAGGTCGAGAACAGTGACGAAAGCGCCGTTGCGCCGTCCGATGCCGACGATGGCATGGGCGGCGTTCGAGCGCCCGATCTGAGGTGGTGGATCGAGTTCATCGGCATCGAGAGCCGTGACCTCGATCACCCTGTCGGCCCTGAGGCCGATGCGGGTTTCTCCTGTTCCGGACTGCACGAAGAGCACGACGATGCGCGTGTTCACCGTATCCTCCGTGGGCGGAAAATCGAGGGTTGCACGCAGATCGAATACCGGTGTGCCTTCGCCACGGACATCGATCATGCCAAGCAGGTGAGCCGGGGCACGCGGCAATCTCGAGATCGGACACACGTCGAGAATTTCCTGCACCCGCTCCACTGGCGCTGCGTAGAGCTCTTCGGCGACACGCAGTGT
The DNA here is from genome assembly GCA_963676075.2 of Devosiaceae bacterium. Taxonomy (GTDB): domain Bacteria; phylum Pseudomonadota; class Alphaproteobacteria; order Rhizobiales; family Devosiaceae; genus JAHJQZ01. Next base: position 73,844 of record CAXXNZ010000024.1, on the reverse strand, counting down.
GACATATTGCTGTTTGTCAGCCATTCTTGGGTCCTTCGCTAAGCTACGCTGCGACTGAACTCGCCGTCGAGTTCGTCTTCTCCGCGGTCCAGATCGAGATCGAACCCGCCGCTGTTCCTGCTCTTGCCAGCGGTCTTTGCGGCGGACGGCGCCTTTGGCACTGCCTTGCCGCCCGTGCCCGGCCGCGACTTTCCGGTGCCATCGCTCATGGTTGCGTTTGCGGCAGCCGTATCGGTTTTGTGCTGAGCGCTGATCTTGAAATAGCTGATCGCTGATTGAAGCTGCTCGGACTGACCGGCCAACTCCTCTGCTGTCGAGGACATTTCCTCGGCTGCGCTGGTGTTCTGCTGGGTCACCTGGTCGAGCTGCTGGATGGCCGTGTTGATCTGGGAGGCGCCGGCGTTCTGCTCGCGGGTAGCGGCCGAGATTTCGCCCACCAGTTCGGCGGTGCGCTGGATGTCCGGCACCAGTTTGCCGAGCATTTCGCCAGCCGATGTCGCCGCAGTGACCGTGTCGCCGGAAAGGGCCGAGATTTCGGTGGCGGCCGACTGGCTGCGTTCGGCGAGCTTTCTGACTTCGGAAGCCACCACGGCGAAGCCTCGACCGTGTTCGCCGGCCCGGGCCGCTTCCACCGCGGCGTTGAGCGCCAGCAGATCGGTCTGACGGGCAATCTCCTGCACCACCGATATCTTTTCGGCGATGGTCTTCATGGCAGCCACTGCCTTGCCGACAGCGTCCCCACTCAGTTGGGCGTCGGACGCCGATTGGCGAGCGATCTTTTCGGTCTGAGAGGCGTTATCGGCGCTCTGCTTGATGGTAGAGGCCATTTCCTCCATCGAGGCCGATGCCTCTTCGGTGGACGAGGCCTGCTCGGTCGCACCCTGGCTGAGCTCTTCCGCCGTCGATGACAACTGCTGACTGCCCGAGGAGACGCTCTCCGCCGAGGAGATGGCATCGGCGATGACGCTGCGAAGGCGCGTGACCATGCGTTCGAGCGCCAGGCCAAGCGTGTCCTTGTCGGACAAGGGCTTGGGTTCGACGGTAAGATCGCCATTGGCAATATCGTCGGCGATCGCAGCCGTTACGCGCAGGTTCTCGGTCATCACATTGACCTTGTCGATAAGGTCCTTGATTTCGTCGTTCGATGTCACCTCGATGGTGTTGTCGAGATCGCCAATGGCGACCGCGCCGACCGAGGCCATCACCCGGTTCAGGCCACGACTGATCCCAAGCACGATCCAGGTGGCGGCGCCGGCCGCGATCAGGATTGAGGCGATCATCAGCGCGATCAGCAGGGAACGGCTGTGTTCGTAGAGCTGGCCGTTGTCGACCGAGGCCTGGTTCAACTGCTCGTTTTCGAGCGCGATGACGTCATCGAGCTTGGACATGGCAAGGATCCGGGCCGTTGCCGCTTCGCCGACTGCCAGGTCATGCGCCTTGGCGCTGCCATTCTCGAGCGAGACGTTGCGATAAGTGTCGGCGATCTCCGTCCATTTGCCGAAGCGGTCGGAGAAACCCTGCCACAGCGCCCGGTCCTGTGCGGAGATCTGGGGCGTCGCCTTGATGGTCTGTGTGATCCGGGCAACCTGGTCGTCCACCTCGGCGGAATATTTGGCCTGTGCGGCAGGATCGTCCTGTGTCACCAGGACATCGAGCAGGGTTGCACGCAGCCCCGAGATATCGGCTTCCAGTCGTCCGACCGCGCCAAGCGTCTGCATGTCGGTGGCTGTCGGCATCGGATTGTCTGCAAGCCGATCCTGCAGGTCGCGCAGTGGCTCGATCATGGCGACATAGGCCGTTGCGCCGTCGCTCTGTGCAAGAAGACGCGCATGCGTGTCGGAGTTCATCAGCGCAAAATGCTGAATCTGCTCGTCGAGCTTGAGATAGCTCTCCCAATCGGTGCTGAACGTGTCGATCCGCCTCAGGCCTTCCTCATCCGAGAGGTCACGAAGCTGGTTTTCCAGATCGCGGATTTGGTTGGCCTCTTCCTCGATTGTCGCGACGATCTGGTTCTTCGTCGCCTCGTCGGTGGACAGGATGAGGTCCTTTTCGGCCTGCGCCACTTCCAGGGAGAGCTTCTGGATGTTCTCGGCAATGGAGATGCGTTTGACCGGGCCGTTCATAGCGTTGTTGAAGGAATCATCGAGGCTCGCAAGGTCTTGGTTGGCCAAGAGCATGCCTCCTGCGGACATGGCCACAACCACTATGAATGTGGCGGTCAGTTTTGCCTTGATTGTAAGTCTCACGTTTAGGTCCTTTCACAGTCGGTGTGCCGGATGACCGGACGCACCGAGCGTCCTCGTGAAATCGTCGTGAATCGTCTTGTGTTGGTAGTTACCGCCGATCGGAGCGGTGATTTCGTTGCAAGGGAACGGATTGGGTTCCCCGAGTCTGGTGTGGTGACCCGTTCCCAGGATGGATGCCGCGAACGGGTGGAGGTGCCGGTGGAGTAACCGGGGGCCGCGAGCCTGATGCTCGCCGCACCCGATCTCCCACAATCACGTACCGACACTGCACCGAGCGGTTCTGGCTCAGGCCGCGCCGGCGCGGGTGAACTCGCTGTCGAGTTCGTCGTCGGCGTCACCAAGATCGAGCTCGAAGCCACCCGACCCCGTCGATGCCGACTTTCTGGGCTGCATGTGCGGTGCCTTTTCCATCACGGCCGAGCGCAGGTTAGCGACGCCATGGGGTTTTGCGGAGGCGCGTCTTTCTGCTTGGGTCGACTTGCCCTTGCCAGCAAGATGGGCATCGTCGAGCTTGAAGTAGGAAATGGCCGCTTCCAGTTCCTCGGCCTGGCCCGCCAGTTCCTCCGAGGTCGCCGACATTTCCTCGGCGGCGCTGGTGTTCTGCTGGGTCACCTTGTCGAGCTGCTGGATCGCCATGTTGATCTGGGCGGCGCCAGCATTTTGCTCGCGGCTTCCGGCCGAGATTTCCTCGACCAGTTCGGCCGTGCGCTGGATGTCGGGCACCAGCTTGGCCAGCATCTCGCCCGAGGACCGTGCCGCCTTGACCGTGTCGTCGGAAAGGGTCGAGATCTCCGCCGCAGCGGTCTGGCTGCGTTCGGCGAGCTTTCTGACTTCGGAGGCGACGACCGCAAAACCGCGACCATGTTCGCCGGCCCGTGCGGCCTCGACGGCGGCGTTGAGGGCCAACAGATCGGTCTGGCGGGCGATTTCCTGCACGACCATGATCTTTTCGGCGATGGTCTGCATGGCCTTGACCGACTTGTCGACCGCTTCACCGCTGGCCTTGGCGTCGGCGGCGGACTGGCGGGCAATGACCTCGGTCTGGGAGGCATTGTCGGCGCTCTGCTTGATCGTCGAGGCCATTTCCTCCATCGATGCCGAGGCTTCTTCGGTCGAGGATGCCTGTTCGGTAGCGCCCTGGCTGAGCTGTTCGGCGGTGGCCGACAGTTCCTGACTGCCGGAGGCGACGTTGCGCGTCGCCGAAGTCACCTTGCCGACGACGTCGCGCAGGTGCCCGACCATGGCGTTGAGTGCCTTGATCAGATCGGCGACTTCATCATTGCCGCGCGCTTCGGCACTGACATTGAGATCGCCATCGGCAACCGAATTGGCCAGCTTGACGGCGCTGTTCAGCGCACGGGAAATCGAGACGATGATCCAGAGGGCCGCTGCCGCGGCGATCACGGCGGAACCGATCAGAATGCTGACCAGAAGCATGAAATTGCTCTGATACAGGTCGTTGGCGTCTGACACGGCTTTCTGCAAGACCACGTCATTGGCCGCGACCATATCAGTGAGGATCGCCGTTGCCTGGGCGCGTTCGGCTGCACCGGCAGCATTGGCCAACTCGGTCGCATTGAGAATGGAACGTTGCGCCGATGTGTCGACGGCTTCGGTCATGGCAGCGGTGAGTTTTGTCAACTCGGTCTGGGTGGCGTCAAACATCTGCCGATCCGCGGATCCAAGAAGCCGGCCGAGCGCATCGCTGCGCGATGCCAGCGTGGCAAGGTCTCCCCGATAGAGCTCGATCAACTGATCCTGCTCTTGGGGATGGCTGGCGGCCAACAGAACGCCGCGATGCCGGCTGAACGCTTCGTCGGCTCCCAGCGCGAAATCGATGGCTGCCTGATAGGGTTTCAGGGCTGACAGATCGCCGCCGTTCATGCGGGATTCGAGACTGGCGGTAAGCCGGGAAATGGCGGTGTCGAATGCCGTCTTTGTGGTCTTGGCCTCACCGGTCGAGATGGCGTAGGCAATCTCACCAGTGTTCTTCAGAGCCTCGTCCTTCATCGCTTCGATCTTGGTGCGATAGGTCTCCATGATGGAAACGAAGTTGCTCATCTGGGTGTTGGACTCGGCGACGGTAAACTTGCCAATCAGCGATTTGCCCTTTTCGTGGACGTTATCGTAATCAGCAACCAATTTGTCCCAGGCGGCTGTCATGTCGTTGGCAGTGGTGCTGAGCAGCATGCCGCGCGCCTGGTTGGCGATTGAAACCATCTCGGTTTCCATTTTCGACATGGTCATCGAGCGGTCCACGGGGCCGTTGATGATATTATCCATGGTTTGATTGAGCTGCCCCAGGCTCTGAAGCGCCAGGAACATGCTGGCTGCGGACAGTGCCACCACAACGACAAAGGTCGCGGTCAGTTTGGTCTTGATTGTCAGTCTCATCGAGAAGCCCTTTCGTCTTCCATGGTCGCGCCGGAGGCGCCCCGTGATTCAAAAATGCGTCCGAGGTCGGGTATGACGATGAAATCGCCGTTCCAGCGTCCAATTCCCTTCACGAATTCAGGGCGCCAGCGCATGCCGACGCGCGGCGCCTCGCGGATATCCGTGGCCTCGATATCGGTGACGTCATGAACCTTGTCGGCGAGGATGCCGACAACGGTCGGTTCGCCTTCGATACTGGTTTCGATGACGACGATCCTGGTGTCCTCGTCCGGCTCTGGGCCGGTCCATGTCGAACATCACCCTGAGATCGGCCAACGGCACGACGCGGCCGCGCACATTGATCAGTCCGCTGACGAAGGGCGAGGCGTTGGGCACCTCGGTGATCGGCACAAGATCGAGGATTTCGCGAACGTTTTCGGCCTCGACGGCAAAATGTTCGTCCTGCAGCCTGATGGTCAGGGCACGCATCGGGCCGGATGCTATGGTGCTCATGCTGCCCTCCCGGTCTGGTCGTTGACGTGGCGGTCTTCGCGGCTCTGGCCGGTGCTGACCAGGTACGCCGTGTCCAGGATGAGAGCGACGGCTCCATCGCCGAGGATGGTGGCGCCCGAGAAGGACTTGAGATCGGAATGGAGCTTGGACAGCTGCTTGATGACCGTCTGGTTGTTGCCGATGATCTGGTCGACGACCAGTCCGACCCGTCCTTCGCCGGCGGACACGACGACAACCTTTTCATAGTCATCGGGCTCGCCCGGCAGATTGAACTGCTCCCTGAGCCTGAGGAACGGAACCAGCTCACCACGGATGTCGAGGAAATGGCGGCCGCGTGAGGAGGTGTCGGCATCGGCCGGCAGTTCGACGCATTCCTCGACCGCCGAGAGCGGAATGGTGTAGCGGCCGGAGCCGACCCGGACGAGCATGCCGTCGATAATGGCAAGCGTCAGCGGCAGCCGCAGCGTCACGGTGGTGCCGGCGCCTTTTTCGCTCGTGAGTTCGATATTGCCGCGAAGTCCGTCGATGGTCTTCTTGACCACGTCCATGCCGACGCCCCGTCCGGACAGTGAGGTCACTTCCTTGGCCGTCGAGAAGCCCGGCGCGAAGATCATCATGTTGAGATCCTGGTCGCTGATCTTGGCATCCGGGGCCACAAGCCCGGCTTCCTCGGCCTTTATGCGGATGCGCGCCGGATCGAGCCCGGCGCCGTCGTCGGATACCGAGATCGCCACTTCTGCACCGGCGTAGACCGCCGACAGGCGCACCGTGCCCTTTTTTGCCTTGCCGGTCTCGAGCCGGTCGCCTGTGTCCTCAATGCCATGATCGATGGCGTTGCGGATCAGGTGCACCAGCGGATCGGCCAGGCGCTCGATCATGGTCTTGTCGAGTTCAGTCTCTTCACCGGTGGTGACGAAATCGATCTGTTTATCGAGATCGCGCGACAGATCGTGGATGAGGCGGCGGAAGCGGCCGAACAGCGTTCCGATCGGCACCATGCGGATGCCCATGGTCGTGTCCCTGAGGCCCGAGGACAGGCGTTCGAGTTCTTCAGAGATGGACTTGAGATTGATATCGGAACTTCCGGCGGCCATCTGCGACAGGCGCGACTGGGCGATGACGAGTTCGCCGACCCGGTCCATCAACTCGTCGAGCCGTTCGGCGGCCACGCGGAGCGATGTCGAACCGCCTGCCGCTGCCGCGGCGGCCTTGTCTTGCGCCGCCGGCTTTGCCGGTTGGGGCGACGCGGTTGGTTCGTCTTTTGCCGCGACCGGCTCTTCGGCTTGTGCCGGTGCGGGCTCGGCTTCCGGCGCGGCTGGCGTGCCAGTATCCACCTCATCGTCCAGCGGCTCGATCGACAGCTCCATGCCATCGCGGATGAACAGGAAGACGTCGTCGATCGCCTCGTGCGGATCTTCCGCTTCGAGATCGACCTGCCAGCTCAGGTGCATGGCTTCGGGATCGATAACCTCGAGCGGCGGCACGGCGTCGGTCAGCGCCGTGATCGTGCACGGGCCGATCTCGCGGATTTCGTCGAGCAGCGGCAGGGGGTTGGTGCCCTGGACAAGGCTGTCCTCGGGCAGGCTGAAACGGATACGCCAGCGGCGCAGTTGGCCCGGCGCGGTTTCGGCTTCCACCGGCTTTTCGGGGGCGGCGGCAAGGGGAGATTCGGGAAATTCATCGGTTTCAACGATCGCCCGCAAGGCGGCTATGATCGCATCGCCACGATCGCCGGAGGCATCGGGGGTCTCGATGAGGATATGGACGTGGTCCTTGGCATCGAGCGCCACTCCGATCAGTTCGGGCGTGGCCACGCTCTGGCCTTTTCTCACCCGGTCGAAAGCGGTTTCGAATTCATGGACGAAGCCTGCGACCTCGACAAAGCCGAACATGGCGCCCGAGCCCTTGATCGTGTGCAGGGCGCGGAAAACGGCGTTGATCAGGTCGGTATCGGTCGGGGTTCTTTCGAGATCGAGAAGCCCTTGTTCGAGCGTTTCGAGCAGTTCGCGCGCTTCCTGGCGGAAGGTGTCGGCGGGGTCTGTACTCATAGCCCGGTCACCTTCTTGATGACGGCGACGAGCTGTTCCTGTTTGAAGGGTTTTACGATCCAGCCGGTGGCGCCGGCCTCTTTGGCTTCGCGCTTGAGGCCTTCATCGGATTCAGTCGTCAAAAGGATGATCGGCACACCCTTGGCGGCGGGATGGCCGCGGAATTTGCGAATGAACTCGAGCCCGTTCATCACCGGCATATTGAGGTCGGTGAGCACGGCGTGCACGGTTTCGCTGGTGGCCGTGTCATAGCCTTCCGCGCCATTGCCGGCCTCGATCACCTTGTGGCCGGCGGCGGTCAGCGTCATGGATACCATCTGCCTGACAGAGGCAGAATCGTCGATTGTCAGAATTGTCTTTGTCATGATGTTCGCTCGCGACTAGCCGATATCGTGTTTCCAGGGGCCGGATTCAGGCGCCGTTGGCTGTCCACTCGGGGAAAGAAATCCTGCACGGCGCAAAACCGTATCGAGGGCGCCGCCTTCGGGAAAACGCACCGACACGGACTTGCCCGCAGCCACGGCAGATTTGGATGCGGCGACCAGCAGCTGGAGCGCGCTGATATCGATCTCGGAAACGCCGGCACAGTCGATGTCGACCCGATCATGAACCGCGGCAACGCCGCGCAATTGTTCATGCAGCGCACCGGCGTGGCGCAACGTCATCTCACCTGTCAATTGCAGGGAATGAGCACGTTCGGTCGTCATCTTGACCTCCAGGATTTGGGGCAAAATGCGCTCGTCTTCCGAACTGACGAAGCGTCCGGGAAGTTCAGCTGCGGGCACATTTTTGGAAGCGGGTTACTTTTAATCTCGGGGAAGCTGTAAATACGCTAAAGCATCAGAAATTAAATATTTGTTACTTCTGGGTTTCAATCTTCATCATATTAAGTCTGATAAAGTAAAGCGCTCAAGATTTACCTGCGACAATTTGGCATTTCTGAAGGATTCAGAAGAAAAGATGAGCGGCAGGGGGTGGGTTTTCCCAAACCATCTCTTGAGTTCCTGCATAAAACTCAGAGGTTTCGTCCATTGTATACATGTTTGGTGTGGCGCGAATTGATGACAAGATTCGCACTTTGGTACTGCCCGAAGACTTGATCTGAAATGGATGGCCCCGGAAGGTGTATTGACGGCATACGCGCCTTGTTGTCCGTGATGCGCCGCGGTTAATAAAACCATACAAAACCAGTGCAACTTTAAGTATTTCGAAATCCCGTCTGGTGTGCTTCCACAGAAGTATCAGGCCATGTTCATATATCGGCAGGTGCAGGCCGTCCGGGGCAGCTAGTCTATGTCGTCGCGGCTGTGGGATGGATTGTCTTTGGCACCGGCGTGCCGGCGATGCGAGGTCAAGCCTTGGACCGGACGGGTGACGGGCGGGCGGCGCGACTGCTATCACAGCGGGCGTGAAGCCGGCCCGGCGCCTGGCACCGATGCGAAAGGACGCGATCATGGGATCGACGCAACTGCCGAGGAAGGATCTCTTTGATCTGCCGGACGGCATCATCTATCTCGACGGCAACTCGCTCGGTCCGTTGCCCCGCGCGGTCATGGATGCCGCGACAAAGACCATTGTCGCCGAATGGGGCAGCGAGCTGATCAGGGCGTGGAATTCCGCCGACTGGATGATGCTGCCTGGGCGCGTCGGATCGCGCATCGCCGGGCTGATCGGCGCGCCGGCGGGATCGGTGGCGACGGGTGACACGCTGTCGATCAAGGTTTTTCAGGCTCTGGCGGCCGGGCTGAAAATGCGTCCGGACCGCAGGGTCATTCTCACCGACACCGGCAATTTTCCCTCCGATCTCTATATCGCCGGTGGGCTGATCGATCTGATCGACAGGGATTACGAGCTGAGGAAGATCGCACCGGACGCCATTGCCGGTGCCATCGACGACAGTGTCGCGGTGGTCATGCTGACCCAGGCCGACTACCGCACCGGCCGCCTGCACGATATGGGCGCCATCACGCGTAGCGCTCACGATGCGGGAGCTGTCATGGTCTGGGATCTTGCCCACACGGCGGGCACGATGCCGATCGAACTTGCCACTTCCAACGCCGAGTTCGCCGTCGGCTGCACCTACAAGTACCTCAACGGCGGCCCCGGCGCGCCAGCGTTCATCTATGTCCGGCCCGATCTTGCCACCAGTGTGAAGCCGGCCCTCGCTGGGTGGATGGGCCATGACGAGCCCTTTGCCATGGATCTCGACTACCGGCCGGCGATGTCGACCGAACGTATGCGCGTCGGCACGCCGCCCGTGGTGCAGCTGGCCATCCTCGATAGTGCGCTCGATGTCTGGGACGGCGTCGACCTCGCTGATATCCGCGCCAAAACGATCGAGCTGTCGGAGCTGTTCATCTCTGAAGTGGAGAAGTCCTGTCCGGAACTGATTCTGGCCTCGCCGCGTCAGGCCGCGTTGAGAGGCGCGCATGTCTCGTTTTCCTTCGCGCATGGCTATGCTGCGATCCGGGCCCTGATCGACAGGGGCGTCATCGGGGACTTCCGGACCCCCGACATCATGCGCTTCGGGTTCACCCCGCTCTTCCTCGATGAGGCCGACGTGCGCCGCGCCGCAGGGGTCATCGCTGAGGTTATCGACCAGCGTCTGTGGGATGACGTCCGGTATAAAGAGCGTGCGCGCGTCACCTGAACCGGGCCGGCGATGTCGACATGTCGACCGCTTTTGGCAACGGCCTCCCGCCGAGCCTGACAGCGAACTATGCGCCCCGTGCATTCCCCGTGACCAAATCGCCCCGCAATCGCCGTGGCCTTCGTGCGGCGGGTTGACGCAGTGCATCTCCGTATGCAGGAAAGGGAATATCACAACCCCGTGTCCGGGGCATTGAACCCCTTGCAAACAAAGGGTTTTATCGGCTTCAATCAAATACGACCCTAGCTATCCAGTATGCGCATAGCTGGTTCCATCTTCCGTGAGGTCAAATTCGGCCTGCAGGGGCATACATCGGCGGCACGGACAGCTGACCCCCCGTTGATCCGACCCCCCGATCGGGGTTGCGGCGCTCGCCTCCAAAGGCGCGACGTACTCCGGAAAAGACAAGAAAGGCAGGAAAATGCTGCACATCACGCAAATCGACAATGCCCAGAACGAGACGGCGCCGACGGGAACGGATGCCTGGCGCGGTTTTGCCAGAGGCCCGTGGCAGGATATGATCGATGTGCGCGACTTCATTGTCCGCAATTTCACGCCTTACGAAAGCGATGGCAGTTTCCTCGCCGGTCCGGTTCAGGAAACCACCATGCTGTGGGACACGGTCAAGGAGCTGCTCAAGAAAGAACGCGATGCCGGCGGCGTCCTCGATGCCGACACCTCGATCCCCTCTGACCTGCTGTCGCACGAGGCCGGCTATATCGACCAGAGCCTTGAAACCATCGTCGGTCTTCAGACCGACAAGCCGCTGAAGCGGGCGATCATGCCGACCGGTGGCGTCAACATGGTGATCGCCGGTCTCAAGGCCTATGGCTGGGAGATCGATCCCGAGACGGCAAAGGTCTTCACCCGTTATCGCAAGTCGCACAACCAGGGCGTGTTTGACGCCTACACCCCCGAGATCCGCGCTGCCCGCAAATCGGGTATCGTCACCGGCCTGCCCGATGCTTATGGCCGCGGCCGCATCATTGGCGACTATCGCCGTGTCGCGCTTTACGGCGTCGATGCGCTGATCAAGGCCAAGAAAGCCGAGAAGGCCGACCTCGACAACCACATCCTCGACGAAGACACGATCCGGCTGCGCGAGGAAATGAGCGAACAGCTCCGCGCTCTTGCCGACCTCAAGGAAATGGCCATGCTCTATGGCATCGACATTTCCAAGCCGGCCACGACCGGGAAGGAAGCGGTCCAGGCGCTCTATTTCGGCTATCTCGGCGCGGTCAAGGAACAGAACGGCGCCGCCATGTCGCTCGGCCGTGTCTCGACCTTCCTCGATGTTTATTTCGAGCGCGACTTCAAGGAAGGCACGCTGACCGAAGCCGAGGCCCAGGCCCTGATCGACCAGTTCGTCATCAAGCTCCGCCTTGTCCGTTTCCTCAGGACGCCCGAATATGACGAGCTGTTCTCCGGCGACCCCACCTGGGTCACCGAAGCGATCGGTGGCATGGCCGCGGACGGTCGTCCGCTTGTCACCAAGTCGAGCTTCAGGTTCCTGCAGACCCTTCGCAATCTCGGCCCGTCGCCCGAACCGAACCTCACCGTGTTGTGGTCCGACCGTCTGCCCGAGGCCTTCAAGACCTTCTGCGCCGACATCTCGATCGAGACCTGCGCCATCCAGTACGAGAACGACGAAGTCATGCGTCCATACTGGGGCGACGACTACGGCATCGCCTGCTGCGTATCTCCGATGCGCATCGGCAAGCAGATGCAGTTCTTCGGCGCCCGCGCCAACCTCGCCAAGGCGATGCTCTATGCGCTGAACGGCGGCAAGGACGAGATCTCCGGCGCCCAGGTCGGCCCGGTCACCGCGCCGATCACCGGCGACTATCTCGACTATGACGAAGTGATGTCCCGCTTCTCGGTGATGACCGACTGGCTGGCCAAGACCTATGTCAACGCCCTCAACATCATCCACTACATGCACGACAAGTACAGCTACGAGCGGCTGGAAATGGCCCTGCACGACCGTGATGTCATGCGGACCCTGGCCTGCGGCATCGCCGGTCTCTCGGTGGCCGCCGACTCGCTGGCAGCGATCAAGTACGGCAAGGTACGGGTGGTGCGTGACGAGCGTGGTCTTATCACCGACTTCGTTCAGGAAATGCCGGAAGAAGATCTGCCGCGCTACGGCAACAACGACGACCGCGTCGACATGATCGCAGCCGGGCTGGTTGACAGCTTCATGGACAAGATCCGCCGCACGCCGGCCTATCGCAACGCCACCCACACCCAGTCGGTGCTGACCATCACGTCCAATGTCGTTTACGGCAAGAAGACCGGGTCGACCCCGGATGGCCGCAAGGCCGGCGAGCCCTTCGCTCCGGGCGCCAACCCGATGCACGGCCGCGATCACAAGGGTGCCCTGGCCTCGATGGCTTCGGTTGCCAAGATCGACTATGCCAATGCCCAGGATGGCATCTCCTACACCTTCTCGGTGGTGCCGGGCGCGCTCGGCAAGACAGAAGCCGACAGGGCCAAGAACCTTGCGGGGCTGCTTGACGGCTACTTTGCCGCCAATGACAACACCGCCGGTGGCCAGCACATCAACGTCAACGTCCTCAACAAGGAAACGCTGCTTGATGCCATGGATCATCCGGAAAACTATCCGCAGCTGACGATCCGGGTCTCCGGTTACGCGGTCAACTTCATCAAGCTGACCAAGGACCAGCAGAAAGACGTCATCTCCAGGACCTTCCATGAAAGAGCCTGAAGCACTTCGCGGTGAGGCGGCTTTCGATCTCGGTTTCGGAAGCCCCATGCCGAACCCATCCGCCGACGTTCCGCTCCCCGATGGGGGGCGGAACGCGGCGGCAGCTGCGTTCTCTGGCTATGTGCACTCCGTCGAGACGGCCGGGGCGGTTGACGGTCCCGGCGTCCGCTACGTGGTGTTTCTCAGCGGTTGTCCGCTGACTTGCGCCTATTGCCACAACCCCGACTGCATGAAGATGAAGCGCGGCGGCAAGCTGACCGACGGCGCCGGTCTGATTTCGGATATCACGTCCTACAAGAATTTCATGAAGGCGACCGGCGGCGGCGTGACCATTTCGGGTGGCGAACCGCTGGTGCAGCCCGAATTCACCCTCGGCCTTTTGCGTGAGTGCAAGAAGGCAGGTCTGCACACCGCTCTTGATACCTCCGGCTATCTCGGTGCCAAGGCGTCGGACGAACTGCTGGCTGAGACCGATCTGGTGTTGCTCGACATCAAGTCCGGCCTGCCTGATGTCTACAAAAAGACCACCGGCGTCGACCTGCAGCCGACCATCGATTTCGCCGAGCGTCTTTCCGCCATGGGCAAGAAAATGTGGATCCGCTTCGTGCTGGTTCCCGGCCTTACCGACGGCGAGGACAACATCAAGGCGGTGCGTGACATCACCAACCGTCTCGACACAATCGAGCGCCTCGAGGTTCTGCCCTTCCACAAGATGGGCGAGCACAAGTGGGAAGCTCTCGGGCTGCCCTATACCCTCGCCGATACCGAGCCGCCGACGGCCGCAGGCGTCGCACGGGCGTGCGAGATCCTCGACACCGGCCGTTTCCCGGTTCTCAGCTAAAACCTGTAGCAAACTCCGATCAGGCCTGGCCTCGGGCCAGAGATCCGCGAACGCATGCCAATACGGCAAGCGGAACCGTTTGGCCCGCGTCATCGGCGCCCTGCGGTGGCTTTTTCACTGGGTATGTCTGGATGGCAGGTGGGTACGAAACCGACCGGCGGGCCATTGAGCCCCTCTGGGGTCGCTTGTGGCATCGCCTGACCGGCGTCACGTCGAATACGAGGTCGACCGGGCCGTCAGGGGAACGTTCTGCAGCATTTTCCGCTTATTCCGCTTAAGCGTGAACCACGTTCGCGGCTCGAAAATGCGACAGAACAATGGGTCAGATCATTTCAAAGTTCTTGCGAAACGGTGAAATGATCTGGCGCAATCTCCGTGTCCAGAAAGATCCTAGCAGCCAGACGCAAACAGTCCCCTGAGATTGGAGGGCCAATTTGTTTCAATAAATCTGCGTTACGGACTAAAAACACAAACCCGTTGGTCATCCCGCAAGAGTCCAAAAAAAGAGCGGGAGCAATGCCCCCGCTCAATCATGTCCGGTATGTCCTCGCCCGCAGGCGACGATTACCTCAGCATCGTGCCCATATCGACGTCTACGCCATCGGCATTGCCCAGGTCTTCGACTGAATCGTAGATCAGTTCGAGGGCATAGTAAGGGTTGTGGGCGTGGATGCCGGGATCTGCGGCAATGACCTTCCAGTTGAACGCAGCCTTGAGCAGGCGTGGGGTCCAGCTGTTGTAGGCGATTGTCTTGCCCTCGTCGGTCTGATCCACCTGGCCGTCGCCATTCGCATCGGCGAAGAAGTACGGATAGCGGTTGCCGTCATAGATCATCGGCGTTCCGACGACGTTCGCGGCGTAGGCGCGGATGGTATCCATCAGCGTGTCGGCGTTCGCCTGGATGTCGGACTTGATGCCCTTGTTGGTGTCGCCGCTGCCGTCGAAGCTCACGTGCGAGATGCGGATCATGTCCGGATCGTCGGTGAAGTGACAGGTGGCGCAGGTCTCTGTCTTGACCTCCAGTGCGTGCGGATCGTGACAGGAAACGCAGGTGCCGATCGGCTTGGCATGCATGAACCGGCCAGAATAGGTCTTGCCCGGATACTGGTAGCCGACCTTGCCGTAGCCGCCGAGATTGGTGGCGGCCGCCAACCGGTAGTGCGGATTGATGAAGCGGAGTTCCGCATTCGGCGTGTCGTCGTCCATATCCACGGTGGCCTCGGCGACATCCACACCCGATTCGCGACCCTGATGGCAGCTCATGCAGGCGGCCTCCACGCCGACGACGGGATGAACAACCCCAGACGGGAAGGTGATTTCCTTGATTTCGGCCAGCTTCGGATTGTGGCAAGTCTCGCAGTCGACGACGCCGCCGACCGGGATCGGGTGTTCGGGCAGACCCTTGGGACTGCCGTCAAGACCCAGAAGCGAACGGAAGCCCGCTCCAGAGTGGCAGACCGAACAGGCCGGAGGAATCTCGCCTTCAGCATCCCAGTGCGAAAAGGCTTCGGCCGACCTGTCCGCATGCGCTGACCGCACCCAGGCGTCGATCATCGCCGCTTGCGGGATGCCGATCTTTTCGGGGTTGAAGGGTCCGCTTTCCGGGAAGACGTAAGCCGACGCCTCGCCAGCAGGTGCTCCTTCGCCAGCGGCGGGTGTCTCGGGAGCTGCCTGGGCGAACGCCGCCGCAAGCGCCCACAAGGACATAATCGTTGCCGCAGCGATGAGCCCACTCCGGCTGATCATTCGTTTAAGCATGCTAGCCCCCTAGTCGCGCTTGCTGAACAGTCGTGTCGTTGCTACGGTAAGTGTACTTAATTAGTCGACGTTTCGCAATACGAGGACCGCTTCAGGATCCGTGTTGCGGGGGCAAACGGAGATGTAGACGGGTGCAGTGGCCAATCAGAGGCGGCTTGAGCGTTCACGTGGCGGATCTTCCCGCTCCGTCACGCGCCGTGCCGGTGCAAATCACCGAGGAAGCAGGGCTAACTGCAGCCTGGGACGACGATTTTCGCGTCGAGCCTCTGGTTGCGGAGGGCGACCGCGTGGCGCAGGGCGCTCCGGTTCTGCGTTCGCGTCACTACCCTGAAATCGTCGTGACGGCGCCGATGGCGGCCCGGGTCGCCAAGATCGGCCTCAACGCCGGTCGCCGGTTGTCGCGCATCGTTTTCTATGCCGAATCAGAAGCGGGCCGTCACAGTTTCGACACCAGTGCCGCCAACAGCCTCGACGCGCCGGCGGCGATGCGCACGTCATTGCAGGAATCCGGGCTGTGGAGCGCTTTCCGCTCGCGGCCGTTCGGTGGGGAGCCGGTGCCGGCCGAGGTGCCGACGGCGATTTTCGTCATGGCGATCGACACCCGCCCCGGTGCGCCCGAACCACGCCTGGCCCTGTCCGGTCACGAGGAAGAGTTCGCGCGCGGTCTTCGCGCCCTCACGATGCTCGGAGATGGACCGATCTTTGTCTGCCAGCCGCGCGGCAAGACCCTTTTCGATACCTCGGGCCTGGGCGAACGCGTCCGGGTCATCAAGAGCGGCGGGCAGCATCCCTGGGGCCTGCCCGGCTTCCAGATCCATCGCAACTATCCCGCCGACACTGGCAAGCCGGTCTGGGACGTGCATGCCGAGGACGTCGCCGGCATCGGTGCATTTCTCGAGACCGGTCTGGTTCCCGAGACCAGGCTGATCTCGGTCACCGGTTCTGCCCTGCGCGAACAACGTTATGTCCATTGCCAGCCTGGCGCCGACCTGCGCGGGTTGAGCCACGGTCTGGTCAAGCCGGGACGTCACTCCATCCTTTCGGGGTCTGCGCTCGATGGCCACGAGGCTCGCTGGCTCGGCCCGCGACAGCGCCAGGCGACCATTTTGAGCGGAGAATCCGGCCAGCACCGGCGCCATTGGTTCCTGTCGGCACTGCAGGGCGCCTCGCGCCCGCTGCCGATCATTCCGACTGCGGCGCTCGATCAGGCCATGGGCGGCAGCCTGCCCACCGCGGCGCTGTTGCGCGCCCTGTCGGCAGGAGACGCTGAAACCGCGGTCAAGCTCGGCGCGCTGTCTTTTCTGGCCGAGGACATGGCGCTGGTCGACTATGTCACCGGCGCCGAACCGCGTTTTTCCGACGTGCTGACGACACTGCTCGAACGGATCGCAGAGGAGGAAGTGGGTTGATACGCGGATTGTGGGATCGCGAAACCGTCGCGCTAATGGTCCTGGCCTCCTTGCTGCCCCTGACGGTGATGTGGCTGCAGGTCGAAGGCATTGCGGCCGTCGGGCGACTGATTTTCTTTCTGGTCTTCGCCGGCATCTGGCACGTGGTGTTCATGCTGGCGCGCGCCCAGCCGCCCTCGTTCGCCGGCGCCGTGACCGCGCTCGCCATTGCCATCCTCGTGCCGCGCGAGCTCAACGTCGTTCAGGTGTTGCTCGGGTTGAGTTTCGGCGTGGTCATGGCCGAACTCGTCTTCGGCGGCTGGGGCCGCAACATCCTCAACCCGGCGACCGTCATGCTGTCCTTTGTCGGGTTCGGGTTTCCGCAGGCACCCTGGCCCGACCTCATCGCTCAAATCGGCTGGGCCGCCATTCCCGCCGCCCTCGTCGGCTGGCTGACGGGTGTGTTTTCCGCCCGTATCATTCTCGGCGCCCTTGTCGTGTTCGGCATCGCTTCTCTCGGCGGCGTCGATTTTTCCGACATCTACCCCGCGGTCGCCGTGGTGCTGGTGCTTCTGGTCTGCGATCCCGTCGCCAGCGCCGCGACCCAGCTCGGGCGTTGGCTCTACGGGGCGCTGTTTGCCGGATTGATCGTTCTGTTCACCCTGTACTGGCAGGGAGCGGCCGCCATCCAGCTGTCCATCGCGGCGGCGTTGCTCGCCAATCTGTGCGCACCCATTCTCGACGAAATCGCAATTGCCTCGTGGCTTGCCCTGAGGAGACGGAACCTTGGCTGATCTCAATCCCTTTTCGTGGTGGAAGGGCTTTCTGGCGCTTCCCAACGAAAGCCGCACGAAGACGATCGTCGTGGCCTTCCTGGTCGCGGCGGTCTGTGCCCTGGCCGTCAACGGCGCAACCGTTGTCCTCAGGCCCATCCAGTCGGCCAATCGCGCCCACGAACAACAGGTCCGGCTTGAAGCGCTGATCTCGGCCATTCCGGGCATGAAGGATCTGATCGCCGACGCCGGCGGGGATGCGCTGTCGGCGGTGGTCGTCAACCTCGAAACCGGTTGGGCGGCCAAGGACGTGACCCCGGCAACGCTCGAGGCCGCCCTGCAGGACCCGACCAATTACACGCAGTTGACGCCGGCGGAGGATACTGCCGGTCTTGGTGCGCGGCCCGACTTCGTCCAGATCTACATCCTGAGGAGTGGCGAGGAGGTATCCCTGGCCATCCTGCCCTTCAGCGGCGCCGGCTATCAGGGTCCGATCCAGGGCATGATCGCCATGCATGGCGACATGAACACCATCGCCGGCCTCGCGATTACCGACCAGGTCGAAACGCCAGGTCTCGGCGGCCGTATCGAGGAGCCGGCCTGGCAGGCGCAATTCGCCGGCGTGAAGGTGCGCGACGCCAATGGCGAGTTGCGGTTCGCCGTGCAGCACGGCCCGGCCAGCAACGATTATGAAGTCGACGGCATCACCGGCGCCACCAAGACGTCCAATGCCATGTCGCGGATCATCCGCTTCTGGATGGGGCCGAATGGCTACGGCAAGTTCTTCGATGCGGTGCAACGAGGAGAATTCTAGGCCATGGCCGGCAAGGGATTGTTCTGGAGCACATTGTCCGACCCGCTGATCAAGCAGAACCCGGTTCTGCTGCAGATTCTCGGGTTGTGCTCGGCGCTGGCGGTGACGACCTCGCTCGATACCGCCATCACCATGGCCGCCTCGCTGACCGTTGTGCTGGTTCTGTCGGCGTTCTTTGTCAGCCTCATTCGCCACCACATTCCGGATTCGATCCGCCTGATCGTCCAGATCATCATCGTCGCCTCGCTGGTGATCGTCATCGACCAGTTCCTGCAGGCCTATTTCTTCGATATTTCCAAGCGCCTGTCGGTCTATGTCTCGCTGATCACCACCAACTGCATCGTGTTGGGGCGCACCGAATCCTTCTCCCGTTCCAATCCGCCACTGCCCTCGATGCTTGATGCCCTCGGCAACGGCCTCGGCTACTCGCTCGTGCTGATCATCATCGGCGGCGTGCGCGAACTGTTCGGCAAGGGCAGTCTGCTCGGTCTTCAGGTCCTGCCGACGATCGACCAGGGCGGCTGGTACACGCCGATGGCCCTGATGCTCCTGGCCCCGAGCGCCTTCTTCCTGCTTGGCGGGCTGGTGTGGCTGGTGCGCTCGCTCAACACCTACCAGATCGAGCCGCCCGAGCATCAGGCTCCTGAAAAGAAGGAGAGCCGGGCATGATGAACGATCCCCTCGGCTTTATCCTCAGAGCGGTCTTTGTCGAGAACATGCCGCTGACCCTGTTCCTCGGGCTGTGCACCTTCATGGCCCTGTCGCGCAATGTTGCGACCTCCATTGGTCTTGGCATCGCGGTCACCGCCTCGCTCGGCGTCACGGCCGCGCTCAACCAGGCGATCTACCAGTTCTTGCTGAAACCCGGCGCCTGGGCCTGGGCTGGCTATCCCGAACTCGATCTCAGCTATTTGAAGCTCATTGCCTTCATCGGCGTCATCGCGGCCTCGATTCAGCTCATCGAAATGGTGATGGACCGGTTTTTCCCGGCGATATACGCCTCCTTCGGCGTCTTCCTGCCGCTTCTGACGGTTCATTGCGCCATTCTCGCCGGCTCGCTGCTCGCCGTCGATCGTCATTACGACGTGCTTGAATCGCTTGTTTACGGCTTGAGCGGCGGCTTCGGCTTTGCTGTTGCCGTCGTCATCCTCGCCGGCATCCGCCAGCGCATGGCGTATGCCGACCTGCCGGGTGGTCTCCGGGGGCTCGGCATCACCTTCATCCTTGCCGGCATGATGTCGCTCGGCTTCTCCGCATTCGCGCTGATGGTGACGGTATGATCGAAATCGGCATTGGCAGTTCCGTCATCATCGGGCTGATCGTCATCATGGCGATCGGGCTGGTGTTCGCCAAACGCGGTCTTGTTCCCCAGGAGGCGGTGACGGTCACCGTCAACGAAGGCAAGATCATTACGGCGGCGCGCGGCGACCGCCTGCTCAACGTCTTGCACAACGCCGGCGTCGGCATTCCCGCCGCTTGCGGTGGCTCCGGCACCTGCGGGCTGTGTCGGGTGACGGTTACCGGCGAGGGCGGTGGCGAACCGCTGGCCAACGAGAAGGGCGTGCTGTCGGCCGCCGAGCGCCGGGCCAACAAGCGCCTTGCCTGCCAATGCCAGCTGCGCGGGCCGGTCTCGGTCGAAGTGCCGACCGAAATTCTCGTCGCCGAAGGTTTCGAGTGCACCGTCGCCTCCAATCGCATGCTGGCGCCGCTGATCCGCGAACTGGTGCTCGATGTGCCAAAAGGACACGACATCTCCTTCACCGCCGGCAATTTCATGCAGTTGACGGCCCCGGCCTACACGCTCGATCTCGGTGCGCTCAACATGCCGCACGAGTTCGAGGAGATCTGGAATATCGCCGGCTGGCGCCAGATGCATGCCGAATCGCCAAAACCCGTGACCCGCGCCTATTCGATCGCCTGTCGTCCCGAGGACGTCGCCAATGGCAAGCTGGTGTTCAATATCCGCCTCGCCGTGCCGCCTGCCGGCCACGAGGAAGACATCACGCCTGGCGTCGTCTCTTCGCACCTGTTCGCGCTGAAGCCCGGCGATACCATCGAGGCCTCCGGCCCCTATGGCGATTTCCAGATCCAGCCGACCGACCGCGAGATGGTGTTCATCGGCGGTGGTGTCGGCATGGCGCCGATGCGGGCCATGGTGCATGAGCAGATCGGGCTCAAGACCAAGCGCAAGATGACCTTTTATTACGGTGCGCGCTCGGCCGCCGACCTGTTCTACCGCGAGGAATTCGACGCCATCGCTGCCGAAAACGACAATTTCACCTGGATTCCGGCCCTGTCGGAGCCCGCGCCCGGCGACCGCTGGATTGGCGCGACCGGCTTCATCCACGAGGTTGTCCGCAACGCCATGAGCAACCATCCGGCGCCGGAGGACTGCGAATATTATCTGTGCGGTCCGCCGGTGATGATCTCGGCCGTCTTCGCTATGCTCGACCGCCTCGGCGTCGAGCGGCAGTCTATCTTCAACGACGATTTTGGAATCTGACCCATGAGCATTCCGACCCCCAGGATCGACCGACGCAGATTTCTCGCCCTTGGAGGCGCCTCGGCCTTGGCCTTCGGCCTGCCCGGCATTGCATTCGGTGCTCCGTCGCTTAGGTTCATTGAGGGCCGGGCGTTCGCGACCGAATGGAGCATTGCCACGCCGGACAGCGTCGATCTCGAAACTCTGCGCCGGCCGATCGAGGACATGCTGGCGCGCGTCGATCTTCAGATGTCGCCCTGGCGCACCGATTCCGATGTCAGCACGTTCAACCGGGCGCCGTCCGGTACTCTGAAGATGCCGGCAGAACTGGTCCGCGTCACCGAAGCCGCCCTTGCCCTCGCCGGTTTGAGCCGCGGCGCGTTCGATCCGACCGTCGGACCGTTGGTCTCGCGCTGGGGATTCGGGCCGATCGATGGCGGCGACGCGACCGACTGGCGCCATATCGGGCTGGAACCCGATGCCCTTAGCAAGGCCAATGATAGGCTGACGCTCGATCTCTGCGGTATTGCTAAGGGCTATGCCCTGGATCGCATGGCCGACATCGTCCGCTCCGCCGGACACGAGGATTTCCTCATCGATCTCGGCGGCGAGTTGCGCGCCTCAGGCATGCATCCATCCGGCAGGTCCTGGCATGTTGCCATCGAGGATCCGCGCCCCGGCGTCAACGGCGCCGTCGAGGTGCTCAATCTCGGCAACATGGCCGTCGCCACCTCCGGCAGCCGTGCCAATGGCTACGATGTCGGCAACAGGCGCTATAGCCACATCATCGACCCGGCAACGCTCGAGCCGGCCAACTCCAGTCTTCTGTCGGTCTCGGTCATCGCCGCCGAGACGATGTCGGCCGACGGCTGGGCCACGGCGCTGTTCGCGGCCGGTTCGGCAAAAGGCGTTGACCTGGCGCGCCGGCACGGCGTCAGCGCCCTGTTCGTCCTCAAAAACGCTCAGGGCCTCAAGCGCATGTCCACCGGTGCTTTCGATACATTTCTGGCGTAGGATCAACTCATGGAAGCACTTTTGGCCATCGCGATCGTCGCTCTTGCCGCAACCGGGCTGGCTGCAGGTCTCATGCTGACCGGCAAGCCGCCGCAGACCTCATGCGGCGGCCTCGACTGCGTCGGCGGCGGCCAGTGCGAGATCTGTCCACGGCGTCAGGAGGCCCACACTCATGACTGAAGAACGCATCGACTCGGTCATGCAGAAGGACATCGTGCGTCTCGGCCCCGACATGCCGATCCGCGACGCCGTCGCGGCTTTGGTCAAGGCGAGGAGCCAGATCGCGCCCGTTCTTGACGACACCGGCTCCATCGTCGGCGTGCTGACGCAAAAGGACTGTTTCCGCTCGGCCCTGAACGCCGGCTATTATCGGCAATGGCGCGGTTCGGCCAAGGACTACATGACCACCGACGTTGAAACGCTCGATGCCGAGACCGATTTCGTCACCGCCGCCGAAGCCTTCATTAACAAGCCTTTCCGCGCCTATCCGGTGGTGCGCAATGGCGAGTTGGTTGGCGTGTTGACCCGTACCGATCTTCTCGCCACCTTCCTGACCCTCGGCTGAGCGTTCCGCCTGCTGTCAGTGGCCGTCGACCCGCGCAGAAAGGCGATATGTTGTCGCAGTCTGCGGCAGCAGAAGCTTGCCGTTTGATGGATCAGTGGCGACAAGGTTCACACGGCGCGTATTCATGAAAAGCGGGAAATGCGTCCCGGGGCGATGACCGGGACGCCCGGTCGGCCGGTGCAAATGTGTCAATGAGATCGGATCGACACTTTTCGCCGTGAGCGGTCCAGCAGGGGGCCAGGTGGTCACCTGACCGATCGCTCCGTATCCTCGCCGGTTACGGCACTTTCATGCGCGGATTTTCAGTTTTTCTTGATTATACCAAAATGCCTGATACACACATTGTCTTGAAGTGTATCGGGGTTGGTGTGGCGGTTTGGCACGCAATTTTCTTTTGGTTGACCCGGAAGAAGACAATGATGTCCTCAAGGGGCTCGCGTCGCCGGTTCGTATTGCCATGCTGCAGCTGCTTCATGCCGAAGGACCACTCAATATCAACGACATAGCGGCGCGGCTCGACTTGCCGCAATCGACCGCGTCGTCCAATGCCGCGCTGCTCGAAAAGGCTGGTCTCATCCGCACCGAGCTGCAGAAGGCGCGCAAGGGCAATCAGAAGATCTGCCATTCAACCTATGACGAAATCCTCGTCGCTTTCCGCGACGATCTCGAGGGTACGCGCAACGACGGCATCGAGGTGGCGATGCCGATCGGACTGTTTTCGAGTTTCGAAGTGGCGGCACCGTGCGGGCTTTGCACGCCGGACGGCATTGTCGGGCTGCTCGATGTTCCCGACGCCTTCCTCGATCCGGATCGCATGAAGGCCGGGCTGTTGTGGTTCACGCGCGGCTTTGTCGAGTACCAGTTCCCCAACACGGCCCGGCATTCGGTCGACACGCTGAGCGCCATCGAGTTTAGTCTCGAATTGAGTTCGGAAGTGCCGGGCACCAGCGCCGACTGGCCTTCGGACATTGCGCTCGGCGTCAATGGCGTCGATGTCGGCACCTGGACCTCGCCAGGCGATTTCGGCGACAAGCGCGGGGTTTACACGCCCGACTGGTGGAAGCTGAAAGGCTCGCAATACGGCAAGCTGAAAACCTGGCGCATCGGCCAGAACGGCTCCTATGTCGACGGCGTTCGCATCTCCGATGTCACCCTCGCCGACCTCAACCTGAACGACCACCAATCCATCCGTCTGAGAATCGGCGTGCATGAAGACGCCAAGCACCCGGGCGGCATCAACATCTTCGGCCGAGGATTTGGGAACTACGACCAGGACATTGTTTTGCGGTTGTACCAGCAGCGATGAGGGTTTGATTGCGTCTTGACGGGTGGGGTTTGTCGCGCTCATATGTATCCGAGGAACAGGTACAGACCAATAATATTGCTTTTTAGGGGAGGGAGCCATGCGCGCGACCATCACGGCGCATAAGGATTTCACCATCGCCGAGATCGACAAGAGGCTCTACGGTGCTTTTCTCGAGCACCTGGGGCGGGCGATCTATACCGGCATCTACGAGCCCGGCCATCCAACCGCCGATGCCAATGGCATGCGCGGCGACGTGATCGACATGGTCAAGGCGCTCAATGTGCCGATCGTGCGTTATCCGGGCGGCAATTTCGTTTCCGCCTACAACTGGGAAGACGGGGTTGGTCCCAAGGACCAGCGTCCGACCCGGCTCGATCTGGCCTGGCACACCTCGGAATCCAACGAGGTCGGCATCCACGAGTTCGCCGACTGGGCCGACAGCGTCGGCACCGAGATGATGCTGGCGTTGAACCTTGGCTCACGCGGGCTCGACGAGGCGCGCAGCTTCATCGAATACGTCAATCATCCCGGCGGGTCGTACTGGTCGGATCTCAGGAAGAAGAACGGCCGCAAGGACCCGTGGAACGTCAAGCTCTGGGCGCTGGGCAACGAGATGGACGGTCCCTGGCAGGTCGGTCACAAGTCCGCCGCCGAATATGGCCATCTGGCCAACGAGACCGCCAAGGCGGTCAGGGCCTTCGACAGGAACCTCGAACTTGTGGTGTGCGGGTCTTCGCATGCCGACATGCCGAGCTATCCGGACTGGGAAGCGACGGTGCTGGACCAGTCCTACGAGAACGTCGATTACATCTCACTGCACATGTACTTCCGCAATCCGGAGAAGAACACGGCCAACTTCCTGGCATTGAACGAGAAACTGGATCGCTATATCGGCACGGTCGCCAGCACGATCGATTATGTGAAGGCCAAGAAGCGCTCCAACAAGAACGTCTACATCTCGTTCGACGAATGGAACGTGTGGTACCACTCGAACGAGCAGGACAGGAAGATCCTCGAGGGCAATGACGGCTGGCCGCATGCGCCGGGTCTGCTTGAGGACATCTACAACTTCGAAGACGTGCTGATGGTCGGGCTGGCGCTCAACACCTTCATCCGGCGTTCGGATGTGGTCAAGATCGCCGCCATCGCCCAGCTGGTGAACGTCATCGCGCCGATCATGACCGTCAAGGGCGGTCCGGCGTGGAAGCAGACCATCTACTACCCCTATTACTACGCCTCGATTTATGGCCGGGGCACGGCTCTGCGTCTCAACGTTAACAGCCCGGGCTATGATTGCGAGCATGGCGACAATGTGCCCTATGTCGACGCCTCGGCGGTGCACAATGCGGAAGACGGCACGTTGACGCTGTTCATCGTCAACCGCCATCCGAGCGAGGCCATCGTGCTCGACGTCGCGCTGCAGGGCTTTGACGCGGCGCGCATCATCGAACACAAGGTGATGACCCATCCCGATCTCGAAGCGGTCAACTCACCGGAAAAGCCTGAAGAAGTTGCCCCGTGCGACGGCCAGGGCGCCTCGGTCGAGGGCGGAACCGTCAGCCTCGAGCTGCCGGCCTACTCGTATCAGGTGATCCGGCTGAAGGCCTGATCCCACCAGATACCTCCCACCTGCACTGGGCGTGCTCTGACCGAGTGCGCCCATCTTTTTTCCAAATCATAAATGCAGGTATGTATCCCGTATCATGTCTCGCTTGAGTGACCTCAAAACCGGTCAGGTTGCGCGCCACGTGGTTCCCGATCGGGCAAGAATCGGCGTTCTCAGCACGCCATGAATCGGGCAGTGCACATCCTCGGCCAGGTTGTTTTGCCAGACCTCGCCCTGAAGCATGGCGACGCCGATGGCGACCGGTTCGGCACCCGCTGTTTCAAGAAGACGCAGGACCGAGCGCATGGACGAGCCCGAGCTGATGACATCGTCGATAACCACAATCCGCTTGCCGGCCAGCAGCGGCAGCATGCGCGGATCGAGATAGATGCGCTTTGCCTGATCGGGCGTGGTGATGGATTTGAGCGGTTCAGACAGCGCCTCGTCGTACCAGAACTTACGGCTGGTCGAGAGCGCGACCTTGCGGGCATGGCCAAGCCGCCGGGCCACGCCTTCGGCCAGCGGCAGACCGAGCGTCGGCACCGAGACAACGACATCCGGGCGTTCCGGACCAAGCGTTTCGGCTAGGGCGTCGGCCAGCGCATCGAGCACTGCGAAGCTTGCCTGATTGACGATTAGCGAGGCAACGGCCCTTTCGCTGTTGCCCGGCAGGATGCGGAGCGGCAATATGATTCTGCGCCCGTCAGGGAGGGCCGCGGCATAGCCGTTTCCGCCGGCAAGCACGCCTTCTTCCACGTCACCGGGCGCAAACAGAACCTGCCAGAAATCGTGCGGATCGATATGCATGAGCGGGCCTTCCAGAGCGAGACGCGCACCATAGGGTGAATTGTGCGTCAGGCAATCCGGGGACGGAGATGAACGAACAATTTTTGACCGATCTGGTTGCCCTGAGACGCGACCTTCACGCCCATCCCGAACTGGGCTTCGAGGAGGTGCGCACCAGCGCCATCGTCGCCGAGCGGCTTGAAAGGCTCGGACTCGAGGTGACGCGCGGGTTTGGCGGGACGGGCGTGGTCGGCACGCTGCGGGTGGGTGACGGCAACCGGGCTATTGCGCTCCGCGCCGACATGGATGCGCTTGCCATGCCCGAAACCGGCACGCCGCCTTGGCGTTCGCTGAGCGATGGCAAGATGCATGCTTGCGGTCATGACGGCCACACGACCATGCTGCTCGGTGCGGCGGCGCAACTTGCCGAGACGCGCGATTTCTCCGGCACGGTGCATTTTATCTTCCAGCCAGCGGAAGAAGGACGCGGTGGTGCAGCGGCCATGGTCAGGGACGGATTGTTCAAACGTTTTCCGGTCGATGCCGTTTACGGTTTGCACAACATGCCCGGTCTTGCGGTCGACCAGATTGCCGCCGTCGAGGGACCGCAGCTCGCCTCGTCAGACAGTTGGATGGTCACCTTTCGCGGCATCGGCACCCATGGCGCCAAGCCGCATCTCGGCCGCGACGCCGTCGCCGCATCGGGCCAGTTCCTGTCGATGCTCCACACTATCGTCGCCCGCGAGGTCGATCCGCTGCAGCCGGCGGTGGTGTCGGCCTGCGCCATCAGGGCAGGGGACTTCGCGGCGCTGAACGTCATTCCCGATTTTGTCGAGATCGGTGGCACCGCGCGCGCCTATACCCCGGAAGTTCGCGACCTGCTGGAACGTGCCATTGGCCGGCTGGCCCGTGGCGCCGCCGAAGCGTTCGGCATCAGCGCCGATTATAGCTTTACCCGCCGTATTCCGCCGGTGGTCAACGCTGCCGCACCGACCGCTGTTGCGCAGGCAGCAGCGCAACGCGCCGTTGGAGAAGACAAGGTGTTGACCGCATTCCCACCCTCGACAGCCGGTGACGATTTTGCCGATTTAGCTGCCGAAGCGCCGGGGTGCTACGTCTGGCTCGGCAATGGTCCGGCGACGGAAAACGCCCTTCATCACAACACCGGCTATGACTTCAACGACGACGCCATTCCGTATGGCGTACGCTACTGGTGCGAAGTGGTGCGTGGAGAGCTCGGTAATTAGAGCATTTTCAGCAAAAGTGGGGACCGGTTTTGCGGTTTGAAAATGCGATAAAACAATAGATTAGGTCGTTTCAGTGTTTCCGTGAAACAGTGAAAAGATCTAGCCGAGCGTTTCTGCCAACAGGTCCAGCACTGCCGGGGCGTCGACGCCCATGGCGATATCGGTCGCATGCGTGCCGTCTTCGATTGTTCCTGCCAGGTCACCTTTATCGAGATTGACTGAGACGGATAGCGTTTCAGTGGTGAACAGGTCGGGACGCAAGGCCAGCAGTGGTACACATGGGTCGTGCAGCGGGCGGCTGGCGCTGCCCTTCGTGGCATCGAAATAGGCGGCGATCAGGTCGCGGCAGGCATAGGCCTGAGGCGTGCCGAGCGCCGTGAGACGCGAAAGATAGCTGGCGTCGGCGCGCACCTTGCGGGTCACGTCGAGCGGGATCAGCGTCAGGGGCAGGCCGGCGGAGAAGACGATTTCGGCTGCCTCAGGATCATGTGCGATGTTGAATTCCGAGCGCGGCCCGACGTTGCCCGGCTCGCGCACGGCGCCGCCCATGGCGATCAGGCGACCGATGCGATGCGCCACGTCAGGTGCTTCCCTGACGAGGCGGGCAATATTGGTCATCGGAGCCAGCGCCAGAATGTCGATCGTGCCGGCAGGGGCATCGGTCAGCATACGGATCAGCGCCTCATGGGCCGGTTCCTCGGAAGCCGCTTCCTGCGGCTCCGGAAAACTGACGCCGCCCAATCCGTCCGTGCCATGGATGCGAACTTCATCAGCTGGCCGACGGATCAGCGGCGTTGCGGCACCGGCATGGACCGGAACGCTTTTGTCGGCCAGCGCCAGGATGCGCAAGGCATTGCGCGTCGTCGTTTCGATGCCGATATTGCCGGCCACCGTGGTGATGGCGGCAACATCAAGGTCGGGGTGCGCCAGCGCGAACAGGATGGCGATTCCGTCGTCGATCCCTGGGTCGGTGTCGATGATGACGCGCCGGGTCATGCCGCGGCGAGCTTTTCGAGGATCCGCACCCAGGAGCGTATGCCCTTGTGATAGCTCGACAGGTCGTATTTCTCGTTCGGAGAGTGAATGCGGTTGTCGAAATTGGCGAAACCGACCAGCAGGGCATCGGCGCCGAGATATTTCTGCAAGGCGGCAATGATCGGGATCGAGCCGCCGGTGCCGGCAATGGCGGCGTCGCCCCATTCATCGGCAATGCCGGCGAGCGTTGCCTTGAGCCACTTGCTGTCGGTCGGCATTGAGACGGCGGGTGCGAGGCCGTGATCGGCGAATTCCACCGAGCAGTCTTCGGGCAGGCGTGCGAGTACATGGGCGCGGAAAGCGTCGCGGATCTTTTGCGGATCCTGACCGGCAACGAGCCGGAAGGAGAGCTTGGCGTGTGCCTTGGCGGGGATCGCCGCCTTGAATCCGGGTTCGGTATAACCGCCCCAGATGCCGTTGATATCGCAGGCCGGCCGCGCCCAGATCTGTTCGAGAACGCTCCGGTCCGCCTCTCCCGCCGGGACCTTCAAGCCGATATTGTTGAGAAAGGCATCTCCGTCGAAGGGCAGGCGTGCCCAGATGTCCTTCACCTCCTGGGGCAGTTCGGTGACGCCATCGTAAAAGCCCTCGACCGCGACGCCGCCGTCCGGCGCGCGCAGTGAGGTCAAGATATCGGTCAAGAGCGTCACGGCATTGCGCGCCGCATTGCCGAACATGCCGGAATGAAGGTCGCGGTCGGCGGCGGTCAGGGTGATTTCCTGGGCGACGAAGCCGCGCACCATGGTGGTGACGGCCGGGGTCTTCGGGTCCCACATGTCGGTGTCGCAGACCAGAACCGTATCGCAGCTGAGTTCTTTGGCCGTTGCATCGAGGAAGGGGACCAGTGAGCGCGAGCCGCTTTCCTCTTCGCCCTCGAACAGGAAGCTGACCGAGATCGGCAGCTTGCCGCGCACTTCCGTCCACGCCCGGCAAGCTTCGACAAAGGTCATCAGCGCGCCTTTATCGTCTGAGGCACCACGCGCCACGATATGGGTATCACCATTCGGGGCCGGCTTCAGAACCGGTTCGAACGGATCGGTGTCCCAGAGGTCGAGCGGATCGACGGGCTGCACGTCGTAATGGCCGTAAAACAGCACGTGCGGGCCGTCGCCGGGCATATGGCCGACGACCATCGGATGGCCGATGGTCTCACGCGGCGAAGCGTCAGCGCCGAACGACCTGAGGTCGGCAGCCAGCCACTCGGCGGCGCGCTTGCAGTCCTCGGCGCGGGTCGGGTCGGTAGAGATCGACGGGATGCGGATCAGGTCGAACAGACGGGCGAGCCGCGCGTCGATGGTGTTGTCGACATGGGCGAGGATGTCTTCGGTAGTCATGTTTTTTTCCGGTCAATCTCTTGAATGCGGGCGTTGAAATCGGCGGCGACCTGCAGCGCGTCGGCAACGACCTTGTCTTGTTCCAGCGTCGTGACCGCGCGGTCGCGCATCAGCCACTTGCCGGCGACCATGACGTCGCGGACATCGCTAGGCATCGCCGCGAAAACCAGGGTCGCATAGACGTCGTAGACCGGTTGAACCCGTGGATCGTCGAGCGAGATCCTGATCAGGTCGGCCTGTTTGCCGGGTTCGAGCGAACCGATCCGGCTGTCCATGCCCAGCACTTTGGCGCCTTCGAGCGTCGCCATGCGGATGACCTCGACGGCCGGCATCGGCTTGCGGGAGTTCCCGAGGAGCTTCTGGAACATGGTCACCGGTCCGAACTGGGCGAACAGATCGAGTGTGTTGCCGCTCATCGGGCCATCGGTCGCGATGCCGACGGGGATGCCGCGCTGCCGCATCGCTTCGACCGGCGCGATGCCGCGTCCGGCCTTGGCATTCGAACGGGCATTGTGCGCGACGCGAACGTCCTCAGCCGCCATGCGGTCCATGTCGTCTTCGCTGACGAACAGGCAATGGGCGGCAATCAGGCCGGGCTTGAGCAGGCCGGCCTTGTCGACCACCTGAACCGGGCGCATGCCGTGGGTGCGTTCGGCCCATTCGTTCTCGCTGACCATTTCGGCCATGTGCAGCTGTACCGGCACATCCGGGTGGGCATCCGACCATTCTGCAATCCGCGCCATCACGGGGATATCGGTGGAATAGGGGGCATGTGGCGCGATCGACGCGGTGACCAGCGGATGGCCGGCGAAGGTCTCGGCCAGTTCCTCGGTCAGGGCAAACGCCTCGTCGAAGCTCTTGTGGTCAGAGCGCCGAAAAGTCCGCCAGCGTCTGGCCGACGACGCCACGCATGCCCGCTTCGGCGACGACGTTGCCGACAGTGGTTTCGAAATAGTACATGTCGGCGACGGTGGTGACACCGGCGCGGATCAGCTCCAGCGCCGCCAGACGCGTGCCAATCTCAACCGTTTCCGGCGTGATGCATTGGCGCTCCAGCGGCAGCACATAGCGGAACAGCCGGTCGTCGACATCCTCGCCAAGGCCACGGAACAGCGTCATCGTCATGTGGCAGTGCGGATTGACCATGCCGGGCATGATCAGATCGCCGCCCATGTCGATCACCTCGCCCGTGCCCTCGGGCGGCGCGCCAGCCCCGAGCGCCGCGATGCGGTCGCCTTCAATGCGGATCCAGCCAGTGGCGAATTCGGTCAGCCCGGCGTCCATGGTCAGGATGCGGGCATTGGTCAGGGTAATCGTCATCAGGATTCGGCCGGCAGCAGGCAGCACTGGTCGGGCTGTGGGACCAGAACCACATTGGTTCCCGGTTCGAGCGGCTCGGAGAGCGGACCGTTGGCGATGACCTCGCCGGCAGCAGTGGTGCAGCGATATTGATAGGCGCGGCCGAGATAGGTCCTGAGGCCAAGTTGTGCCGGAATGCCATCGCCTTCAAGCGCGACGCTCAATCCTTCCGGGCGTGTTGCGAGCACGAAATCCTTGCCGGGCACTGTGAAATCGGCTTTCGACAGATGCAGGCTGGCGCCGCCCTGCATCTTTGCGATCGTGCCCTTGTCGTCCTCGCCACCTGCCTGCATCGGGATCATGTTCACGAAGCCGACGAAATCGGCGACGAAGGCGTTGGCTGGCCGCGAATAGAGCACTTCCGGCACATCGAGCTGCATGATCCGGCCCTGGTTCATGATGGCGACGCGGTCGGAAATCGAAAACGCCTCTTCCTGGTCATGGGTGACATAGAGCGCCGTGGTGCCGCCCGCCCGCTGCATGCGGCGGATTTCGACGCGCATGTCGATCCTGAGCTTGGCGTCGAGATTGGAAAGTGGTTCGTCGAACATCAGCAGAGGCGGTTCGATGACAAGGGCGCGGGCCAGAGCGACGCGCTGACGTTGGCCGCCGGACAGATTGCCGGGATAGCGATCGGCGAAGCCTTTGAGCCCGACCCGTTCGATCATCTCATGGGCACGTTTGTGGCGCTCAGCCTTGGCTACGCCGCGTTGCCGCAATCCGAAGGCGACGTTGTCGAGCGTCGACAGATGCGGGAACAGGGCATAGGTCTGAAAGACCAGGCCGATGTTGCGGGCATGGGCCGGCACATGGGTGATGTCGCGGTCGCCAAGGCGGATCGTGCCCGCCGTCGGTTGCAGGAAGCCGGCGACAGCCCTGAGCGTTGTTGTCTTGCCGCATCCGGAGGCGCCGAGCAGCGAAACCAGTTCACCTTCGGCCACCTTGAGCGACAGATCTTCCAGCACCCGTGTGCTGCCGTATTGGGCTGAAACGTTATCGATTGTGAGCGAGACGGTCATGGGCGCGCGGGATCATTTCGTCAGGAATGTGAGGCCGAGCGTCCATTCCACCACCGCCATCACGGCGACGGTGACGCCCATCAGAAGCACGGAGACGGCAGCGATCGTCGGATCGAAGAACTGCTCCATATGGGCGAGAAGCTGAATCGGCAGGGTGGAAATGCCCGGTCCGGTCAAAAAGATCGAAACCGAGACATCGTTGATGGAGGTGATGAAGGCCAGGATGAACGCGGCGATGACGCCGGCGCGGATATTGGGCAGAACGATGGTGAAGAAGGCCTTCCAGCGCGGGCAGCCGAGCGAAATGGCGGCTTCCTCGACCGAGAAGTCGAAGGAATTGAGCGAGGCGCCGACAACGCGCACGCAATAGGGCAGGACCAGCAGCGCGTGGCCGATCAAGAGGCTCACCCAGATCGAGGCTCCCGCGCCAGTGGCCACCGATTTCAGCAGCGAGAAACCGAGGACGATTTCCGGCACGAGGATCGGCAGCACGAAGAGATTGGCAAGGAACTTCGGCAATTCGATCCGGTAGCGGGCCAGCGCATAGGCAGCCGGCACGCCGATGGTCAGCGACAGTAGCGTGCCGAGAATGGCAAGCGTGAAGCTCGTCACCATGGTGGTCTTGAAGGCCGAGATCTCGAAGATGTTGGCGAACCAGCGCATCGACAGTCCCTGCGGCGGGAAGGTCAGGAAGGTGGTGTCCGACAGCGCCGTGCCGATGATGATGATCAGCGGTCCGATCAGGAAGATGAACGTCAGCGTGGCAAAGGCGATCAGGGCGGGATGGATACGTGTGTTCATCCGACCACCGGATTGAGCTTGCGCGCCAGGCGCGACATCAAAAGGACCGTTGTGAGGGTGACCACCACCATGACTGCGGCGATCGTCGAGGCGCCGACCCAGTCGAAGATCACCATGGCGCGCTGGTAAAGGAAGGTGCCCATCATCATCTGCCGGTCGCCTCCGAGCAATTGCGGGGTGGCATAGGAGGTGAACGAACCAGTGAAGACCAGAACCGCGCCGACGATCAGCCCCGGCACCGCCATCGGGAACACCACCTGACGGAAGGCCGCGGCCGGCGTCGCGCCAAGCGAAGCGGCCGCTTCGGTCAGATCCCGCGGGATGCCCTCAAGCACGCCGACAAGCGTCAGGATCATAAGTGGCACGAACAGATAGACCATGGCGACGATGACCGAGCCTTCGGTGTAGAGCATCGACAGCGGTTCGTCGGTGACGCCGATAAAGAGCAGCGCCTTGTTGAGGATGCCGTTCTTGCCGAGGATCACCAGCCAGGCGAACGAGCGCACGACAACCGAGGTCAGCAGTGGAAACACCGAGGCGATGATGAGAATGCTCTTCATCCGGCCCGGTGCGCGCGCCACCACCCATGCGGTGGCGAAACCGATGACGACGGAAATCGCCGTCGTGATCACGGCGATCTCGAACGTGCGCGTCAGGACGGTGACGCGGAAGGCGGAGGTGAAGAACTTGACATAGGTGGCAAACGGCCCGGCCTCTTCGCCAAAGGTCGTTGCCAGCGTCGACAGCACAGGCCAGCCAAGACAGACGCCGACGAACAGCGTTGCGGGGAAGGCCAGCAGCCAGGCTTGCAGTCGTGGCTTCATGCGAAAGTCTGCTTTTCAGAACGGCGCGGAGACGTGCCGTAAGGGAAAGTCACGGACCGCCCTGCCAGGAGACAGGGCGGTCCGGCCTGTTTTACATGCCGAAGATTTCGTTCCAGCGGTCGATCCAGTCGGCCTTGTCGGCGTTCATCTTGGCGTAGTCCATCCGGCTGAGCTTGGCGATCGCGTCGGCGCCATAGGTCCACAGCGCCGCCTGTTCCGGGGTGAGCTCGACTTCGGTGTTCACCGGCGCGTCGACACCCTGTTCGGCTTCGATCTGCTGGATCTCGGTCGACAGCACGAAGTTGATGAACTCATAGGCCAGATCGACGTTTTCGGCGCCGGTCGGGATGTTGATGGTGTTGAGCGTGGCGATGTCGCCATCGGTGAGGTCGGCCCAGACGGCGCTCGGCACGGCCTTTTTCAACGAGTTCATGGTGAAGTCCTGGGCGAGGCCAACGCTCACTTCGCCGGTCGAGAACAGGTTCACCAGTTCGGAGCCGGTGTGATAGTTTTTCACCGAATTCGGCTTGAGCGCCTCGACGGCGGCGAACGCCGCATCGGGATCGGTGTAGGCATCGACGCCGGCATGCTTGCCGGCCTGAACCACGACCATCGGGCCGGCGGTGGTGGTGATATCGGGCAGGGTGATCTGACCCTTCAGATCCTCGCGCCACAGATCGTCCCACGAGGTGATCGGGTCGACCTTGTCGGCGTCATAGACGATGCCGGCGCGGCCGACGGTATAGGCCGGGCCATACCCGCCCTGCGGATCCTTGGCCAGGTCGTAGAGCTTGTCGAGATTGGGGATCTTAGCGGGATCGATCTTCTGGAAGATGCCTTCCTCGATGCCGAGCTGGGAATAGCTGTCGGTCAGGTAAATGACGTCGACGCCCTTGCCGCCGCGTGCTTTCAGCTTGTTGAGGCGGTCGGCGTTGTTGCCGGTTTCGAAGACGACGTCGCAGCCGCACAGTTTCTGGAACGGCTCGATGATATTGGCCTGCAGTTTCTCGCCATTGTAGCCCCACCAGGAGACCGTGAAGGTTTTTGCCGAGGCGGTGCCTGATACGAGCGTCAGGACGGCGGCGCTGAGTGCGAGCGACAGTTTCATGTTCATGTGTGGGCTCCGGAGAGATGCTGCGGCGTTGAAAGGAGATAAGAGCCTAGCGGCGAGGCCATTTGTTAACAAGATGTGTTGCGCTCGCTGCATGCAAGGCCGGGTTCGAAAAAATGCAGAGCTTTTTGCGATCGAATTGTCGCGGCGGTGCGTTGCGTTCCGGAAAAAGGACGAACTTTCGGCGCCGGACTGCCGCTGACGCCGGGCCTAACATCCGATCGGGAGACGGACAGGCTCGCCTTCCAGCCGGCTATTTCGCTGTCAGCCAGGTGTTGATGATGTCGGCGACGGTCTCGGCATGTTCGCCGAACTCGGCGTCACCCCAATCGAGATCGAAAATTGCCGACAGCGTGAAGCGGTTGGAGACAGGAAACCAGCACAGCGAGGCAATGACGAGGTAAAGGCGGACCGGCGAGATCTCGCGGTGGAAAATGCCGTCCTTTTTGCCGCGCTCAGAGCACATCGTGCAGCGCCAGCAGGAGTCTTGACTGGATTTCCTGGCGGTCCGCGAGCTTGGTTACGGTCGTGCCGCCCCTGAGGTTTTCAGTGTTGAGCATGGCGATGAACCAGGGATTGCGCCGGTAGTGAGCGACGGTGAACAGCACCAGTTCGCGGATGGCCTCGCGTGGCGCCAGCGTCTCGAGACTGAGATCGGTTTCGGCCTGACGGATCTGGACATAGGCTTCGCGCAGGGCGGCGGCATAGAGATCGTCCTTGTCGCCGAAATAGTCATAGAGCAGCGGTTTGCTGACGCCGGCCGTTTCGGCGATTCGGTCGACGCGCGCACCTTCGTAGCCGGCCGAGGAGAACTCGTTGAGTGCGGCTTGCAGGATCGCGGCGCGCGAGGCGGCGGAATCGCGCTGTCCGCGCTTCTTGCGGATGAGTTTGGTGCCGGGTGTGCTGCCGTTCATGAATGCTCCTTTGCAGGAAGGCGGCCGATCAGATTTGTTCTTCGGCGGTCTTGCCGCGCCGCGTGAGCGTGGACTGCCAATGCCGAATCGCTGCTGATAATGCCCAGAACCAATGCGCCATCCGACCTAGCGGTTCAGCAATATTCCGCAGCACGCGCGATGATGGTTCGCATCACCTCGTCGGCGTCGCGCGTCCACCAATCCTTAGCGGAAAAGATCTCGACCTCGACCAGGCCGGAATATCCATTCGCCTCGACCGCGTGGCGCAGGTGGGGAATGTCGATGACGCCGTCGCCCATCATGCCGCGGTCGTTCAGACATGTCCTTTGTCGGCACCAGCCAAGTCGCAGACGTGGAAGGCCATGATCCGCTCCCTGCCGGCGCGGGCGATCTGAGCCTCGATCTCGGGGTCCCACCAGATGTGATAAACGTCGAGCACTACGCCGATGCCGTCGCCCAGTCGATCGCAGATGTCGAGCGCCTGGCGCGTCGTGTTCACCAGAGCGCGGTCGGCGGCATACATCGGGTGCAGGGGTTCGATGGCAAGCCTGACACCCGCCTTGCGCGCATACTCAAGCGTTTGTCCGAGCCCGTCCTCAATAAGGTTGCGGGCGGCGGCGATATCGCATGAGCCTTCGGGCAAGCCGCCGACAACGAAGACAAGGCACTCGGCGCCGATCGTTTGCCGCTTCATCGACGGCCCGGCGGTTGTCGTCGATCACCGTGTCAGTCAGCGCGCCTTCCGCCGTGAACCAGCCGCCGCGGCATAGGCCCGACACGCCGATCCCGGCATCGGAAATGGCGCGGGCAGCGTTGTCGGCGCCCATCTCGTGGAGCTTGTCGCGCCAGGGCGAAATGCCGCCCGAAGCCATGGCGGGCACAGCCGTCTATGGCCTCGGCCAGGGTCCATTGCGCCCGGACCGTCGCCGTGTTGAGGGACAGGTGGTGCGGTTGCAGCGTGGCTCTTTTGTCCGGCACCGGCGTCATCCCCTAGATGTCGAGATCTTCGAGATCGATCCAGCGCCGCTCGCGCGCACGCACTCCTGTAGCCGGCCTCGGCGAGTTGAACGCCCTTGGCGCCCTCGCTCAGCGTGTAGTGCCAGGGCGCATCCTCGAGGACGTGACGCAGGAACTGCTGCCACTGCACCTTGAAGCCGTTGTCCATGACGGCATTGTCCGGCACTTCTTCCCAACCGGAGAAGAAGTCGAGCGTTTGTGGCTCGTCGGGGTTCCACACCGGCTTGGGCGTGTTGACGCGGTGCTGGGAATAGCACTTGTGCAGCCCGGCAACGGCGGAGCCGTGGGTGCCATCGACATGGAAAGTGACCAGGTCGTCGCGGCGCACGCGGGTGCACCAGCTCGAATTGATATGGGCGACGATGCCGCCTTCGAGCTCAAAGGTGGCATAAGCGGCGTCATCGGCATTTGCCGCGTAGTGCTTACCCTGCTCGTCCCAGCGGTCGGGGATATGGGTGGCAGTGGTGCAACTGACCGATTTGACCGGCGCAATGACGTTGTCCAGCACGTAGCGCCAGTGACAGAGCATGTCCCAGACGATGCCGCCGCCCTCCTCGGCACGGTAGTTCCAGCTTGGGCGTTGAGCCGGCATCCAGTCGCCTTCAAAGACCCAGTAGCCGAACTCGCCCCTGACCGACAGGATGCGGCCGAAAAAGCCGGTCTCTCTCAGGCGCTTGAGCTTGATCAGGCCGGGCAGGTCGAGCTTGTCGTGGACGATGCCGTTCTTGACGCCGGCTTTTTGCGCATAGCGGGCAATCTCGATCGCTGCGTCGAGACCGTCCGATACTGGCTTTTCGCAATAAACATGCTTGCCGGCGTCGATCGCCTTGCGCAGCAGTGCCGGGCGCAACTGGGTCGAGGCGGCATCGAAAAACACTGTGTCGTCTGGATTGGCCAATGCGGCGTCGATATCGGTGGTCCAGCGCTCGATGCCCTGCGTTTTGGCCAGTCGTTCGATCTTGTCTGCATTGCGCCCGACAAGGATAGGATCGGGCATGACCCCGCGATCCGTCACTGAGCGCCAGCCCGCCTTCCTCGCGGATGGCAAGTATCGAGCGAATGAGATGCTGGTTCATCCCCATGCGCCCGGTCACGCCGTGCATGATGATGCCAATTCGATCGGTTGCCGCCATCTCCCCCACCCCCGACGAGTCTTGTTACTTACTGGTTGGTAGTGTTAGGTTTCGGGGCATGGAGGAGTCAAGACTGACGACATCGTTTCGGCGCGCAATCGCCCGAAGCCGGGCACGCCGGGCGCATTAGTCGGACACGGATCGGTCATTCCTTCTGCTAGGAAAAACACGCTCAGGATCAAGGGACGCCCGATGAAAATCGACTTTACTCTGACACCGGGCGCCTTGCTGCCGGCGATCGGGACCATGTGGCAGGTCTCCGGAACCAAGATCATGTCGATCGACCAGACGCTCGACCGCTCCGCCGGCGCGCCGGTGCACACCGTCGCCGGGCTCTATTCGCCGCGCGGCTGGACCGACTGGACGCAAGGGTTCGAATTCGGTTCGGCCCTCCTGCAGTTCGACGCGACAGGCGACGAGAGCTTTCTGGCACTCGGCCTCGCGCGCACCCGCGCCGACATGCCGGCCCATATCACCCATTTCGGCGTGCACGATCACGGCTTCAACCAGGTCTCGACCTACGGCAACCTGCTACGACTGATGAAAGAGGGCCGTATTCCGCACAATGAATGGCAAAAGGAATATTTCGCGCTGGCTATAAAGGCCTCCGCGGCAGTGCAGGCGCGGCGCTGGACCGATCTCGGCGGTGGCAAGGGCTATATCCATTCCTTCAACGGTCCGCATTCGTTGTTCATCGACACCATGCGCACCCTCAGGATCCTGGCGCTCGGCCATCAGCTCGGCCATGTCGTCAAGGGCGAGGGCGATGCTGTCATCCCGTTGTTCGACAGGCTGATCGCCCATGCGCGGGCGACGGCCCAGTACAATCTGTTCTGGGGCGAGGGGCGGGACATCTGGGACGAGCGTGGCCGCACCGCCCATGAGGCGATCTTCAACACCGTCAGCGGCGCTTTCCGTTGTGTCGGCACCCAGCAGGGCTACACAGGGTTTTCCACCTGGACGCGCGGGCTCAGCTGGGCCATGGCCGGGTATGCCGAGTTGCTCGAATGGTTCGACACGCTTGACGACACACCATTTGCCGGCCTCGGCGGCAAAGCCGAGGTCGTCGATCTGTTCGACCGCGCTGCCGCGGCGACATGCGATTTCTACATCGCACACACCGCGACCGACGGCATTCCCTATTGGGACACCGGCGCGCCGGGACTCAAGGCGCTCGGAGATGTCTATGCCCGCCCGTCGGAACCCGAAAACGACATCGAGCCGGTCGACTCTTCGGCTGCCGCCATCGGCGCCCAAGGGTTGATCCGCTATGGCAACTGGCTTGCAGCCAACAAGCGCGACAATGCGGCGAGCTATGTTCAGGCCGGACTGACGGTGCTCAACACCCTGCTCGGTCCCAACTACCTGTCGTCCGATGCCGATCATCAGGGCCTGGTGCTGCACTCCCAGTACCACCGCCCGAACGGCTGGGACCATGTGCAGCCGGGGCGCAGGAACCCGTCCGGCGAAGCGACGATGTGGGGCGATTATCACATGCGCGAACTGGTCCATCTGATCGGTCGCATGGGCTCGGGTGAACCCTATCCGACCTTCTTTGCTATCTAGGGAGAGACTGGCATGAGCACTTCCGAACACCGCCGCGTCGCCCTTGTCACCGGCGGCCGTCGTGGCATCGGGCTGGCGATCGCCGACGCCCTTGCCGCCGACGGCTTCGATGTTGCCATCACCGGCACTGCACCCGAAGATGATGTGGCGCAAGCTGCCCTCAAGCAGATCGCCCGCCACGAGACGCGGGTGACCTATATTGATGGACGGATCGACGATCTCGACGATCACCACCGTGTGCTCATGGACGTCGAGGCGGCGCTCGATCCCGTCGATGTGCTGGTGTCCAATGCCGGCATCGCGCCACCGCAGCGGCTCGATATCCTTGAAACCACGCCTGAAAATTACGACAAGGTGATGGGCGTCAATTTGCGCGGTGCGTTCTTTTTCGCTCAGGCCGTTGCCAACCGGATGATTGCCGCCGGCCCGAAGCCGGGGCAGGCGCTGATCTTCGTCACCTCCTGTTCGGCTGAAATGGTTTCGCTCAACCGGGTCGAATATTCGGTCTCGAAGGCGGGCCTTGCCATGGCGGTGCAAGGCTTCGCCGCAAGACTTGCGCCGGAGGGCATTCCGGTGTTCGAGGTTCGGCCGGGCATCATACGCACCGATATGACCGCCAAGGTCTCGTCGAAATACGATGCCCTGATCGCCGATGGCCTCGTGCCGGCCGCGCGCTGGGGCGAAGGCGCCGATGTCGCTTCTGCCGTCAGCGCTCTCGCCGGACCGGAAATGGGATTTTCAAACCGGCAGCGTCATCAATGCCGATGGTGGCCTGACGCTGTCGCGCCTATAAGAACAGCCGCCGTCGGTGCGGCAAGGAGGACACAATGAATATGGGCGT
Source organism: Devosiaceae bacterium (assembly GCA_963676075.2). Taxonomy (GTDB): domain Bacteria; phylum Pseudomonadota; class Alphaproteobacteria; order Rhizobiales; family Devosiaceae; genus JAHJQZ01. The sequence goes on along the minus strand of CAXXNZ010000024.1, from coordinate 33,752 downwards.
GCGCTTTGCCGCGATCGGCCTTGATCATCGCCACATCTACGGCATGGCAGAGGGCATGATCGCTGCCGGCTGCGAGATGGCGGGATACTGGACAAAGGGCGAGCCGCAACCGCTCGCCGGTTTCCTCAAACGCTTTCCCGACACCCCGAGAATCGCCGAGCGTCAGCGCATTCTCGATGACGAGTCGATCGCACTGGTCCTGATTGCGGCGGCGCCGCATGAACGGGCCGACCTTGCCATCGAGGCCATGCGCCACGGCAAGGACGTCATGCTCGACAAGCCCGGCTGCATCACCCTTGAAGAGCTCGAGCGAATCCGGGCCGTCGTCGCTGAAACAGGACGTATCTGGAGTGTCGATTTCTCGGAACGGTTTGAGGTGCGTGCCGTGACGGTCGCCACCGAACTTGTACGTCAGGGCCGCATCGGCAAGCTCGTGCAGACTGTCGGCATGGGACCGCACCGGCTCAATATCCAGATGCGTCCGGACTGGTTTTTTGACCCGGCGCTCTATGGCGGCATTCTTGCCGATATCGGCACCCACCAGATCGACCAGTATCTGCATTTCGCCGGGCTAGACAGCGCCGAGATCGTCCATGCGGCGGTCGGCAATTTCGTCAATCCCGATCATCCGCAGTTCGAGGACTTCGGTGAGATGAACCTGACCGGCGGCGACACGCAGGGCTATGTCCGTCTCGACTGGTACACTGCCGATGCCCTGCCGAACTGGGGCGACGGGCGGTTGTTCCTCTATGGCACCGAGGGCCAGATCGAGCTGCGCAAATATGTCGACCTCAAGGGGCGCCCTGGCACCGACCACCTGTTCCTGTTCAACGGCACCGACTACGAATATGTCGATTGCTCGACCGCCGAGCTGCCCTATTTCGAGAACCTGGCCGCCGATATCCGCGACCGCACCGACACGGCCTGTCCGCAGTCCCACACCTTCACCGTGACCGAACTGGCGCTGAAAGCGCAGCAGCAGGCCATCAGGCGTGGAATTCTCGTTCGCTAATAACTGCGTGGGCTACGGCACGTTGGCGTTTGTCAATTGACCGGTGGCGAAGGCCAGCGTGGCCGCCGCGCCAAAGACATTGGAGCGCGCCTGGGCCTCGGCAAAAAGGGCCTTGAGAAGACCGGTCTGGGTGATGCTGACCTCGGACAGGGTGCCGAGGCCGTTCTCGTAGTATTCGAGCGCTGCCTGATGGTTGGTCCGTGCCGCCTTGACCAGCTCAGATGCCGCCCTGTGGCCGGACAGCCCGGTCCTTAACGCATCATAGGCGACGACAATCTGCCGCGCCGCTTCGCTTTGCAGCTTGGCAAAATCCTGTTCAGTGGCGGCGGCGTGGGCTCGGGCCGTGTCGAGACGCGACTTGCGCATGCCGCCGTCAAAGATCGGGAACCTGATGCCAATGCCGATGGCGGCATTTGGCTGGTCGGAATCGAGTGTGGTCGTGCCAAAACGGTTGTCTTCGACCGAGAGGCCGCCCCAGGTCCGGTTGACCATCCCGGTCAGTGCGATCTTGGGCAGGAATTCGGCTTCGGCGGCGGTAATGCCTTGCTTGCCGGCCTTGACCCGGGCAAAGGCGGCCTGCACGTCGGGGCGCCGCTGCAGCGAATTGTCGATCAGTGCATCGAGATTGGCGGGTACGGCGCGGGGCAGGGCGCGTCCGGAGACATCCTTCACCTTGAGCGTGATCGTCGGCGAAATGCCCATGGCCGCCAGCAGCGAGGAATAGGCGGCGCGTTCGCCGCCGCGCGCCTGGGTCAGGTCGAACTCGGCCTGAGCCACCTGCTGTTTGGCTTGCGCCACTTCCATGGTCGTGCCGATGCCCTGGTCGAGCCGCGCCTCGGCGGCTGTCTGGACCAGCCTGACATTGTCGAGCGCCTCGCGGTTAATGCGGGTCTGCGCACGCGCGGCGCTGTACTGGAAATAGGATGCGGCGACATCGAAAATCAGCTTCTGGTGCGCCATGTTGAACGAGACATTGGCGGCGAAGGACAGTTGCTCGGCGCTCTTGAGCGCCGCGTCGCGGCCGCCGAAATCGAACAGCAGCCATTCGACCGTCAGTGCTGGCGCGAGCTGGCTCCCCGAGGTCGTGAGGTCTCCCGGCGGGATATTGATGAGAGGCGGCACCCTGATGCCCGGCGCCGTTGTCGAGGTGACGGCATAGCCTGCCAGAACATTGGCCGAAAGGATCGGAAGATAGGCGCCCCTGGCGACGCCGACGACGCCCGCCGCCTCGCGGGCGCGCTGCCAGGCGCCGCGGGTGACAGGGTTCGCCATCTGGGCGATGTCGATCAGCTCGGGCAGGGAATAGGTATGGCCGGGATCGATCTCGGGCTTGGCAATGACGATCGGCATGGAGGCGTCGGGCGTTACCGCGTAGTCATCCGTGCCCGGGGCGGTGGCCACTTCCCCCGCTGTGCCGCGATAGGGTGTCGTGGCACTCTTGGGTGCCAGAACGCTGGTGCTCGAACATCCGGCAATGATCAGTGCCGACACAAGACCGGCGAGTGGCAAAAGCAGGCGGGAGGGTGTCATGCGAGCCTCCTGATGGCCTGATCGAGCTCGGCCTGCAATCGCTGGTACTCGGCAAGACGCGCCATGAGATCGTCATGCCAGCGCGCATGCGTATCGAGCCTGCCGGCAAGCCGGTTGAGGCGGTCAAGTGTTGAAGCACTGTCAGCGAGCGCGGCGAGCAACATGGGTCTTGCCTGTGGTTCGGGCGCGACAATAGACGAAGCGACCAGGTCCAGAAACGCTGCTGTCGCCGATTCATGGCCATCAAGTGCAGCTTTTGCACAGCGTGGCGCGCCGTATAGGTGTCGTGGGCTCATCTTGATGACCTCGATCCGCGCCAAGCGTGATGCGGCGCTCTCCGCCACGCAAAGGATCGTCGGCACGTGCGGCATGATCGGGGATCGGAAGCGCAGCCTGCTAACCTCGAATTGCGACAACCCGCTGAGGCGTTGGGCTTCGCTCAGGTTTTGCCAGATTTCCGCCAGACTGGCCGGCACCCCGGCAAGCCGGGCATGAATGAGGCGGATCGCTTCGCCCAGTGTTTTGCTCAGGGGCTCGGAGATGCTCGCCGGCCAGAAGCTGAGAAAGACCACGGCAACGACAACATTGCCGATGAGGATGCCGAGTACCCGGTCGGAGGCGACGCTGGTGTCGAAAACCGGCGCGAACCCGGAGGGCAGGAAGCTGGTGGTGATGTTGGGCAGAACGCACAGAAAAAAGGCCAATGCCATCTGCCAGCCGGCATAGCGGATCATCTCCGAACCGCTGGCGACCCAGGCAGCCAGGAAGCTGACAACAGCGACCAGAACCATCAGGTGGCCGATATCGGTCATGTGCGGCATCAGGAAGACGATCGAACCCAATCCCAGGGCGCCGCCGATCAGGGCGCCGGTAATGCGCAGTGCTGCCTTGTGCAGCGTTTCTCCGGTCGAGGCGAGCGCCACATAAAAGCAGGTGATCATGGCGGTGTGGATCTCGAACCAGTCCCAGGCCGTATAGATCATGTAGGTGATGAAGGCGGCCATCACCGTCTTGAAGGCGAACTGCCAATAGGCCGGGTTTGTCGTGGCATCGGCAAAAAACAGGCCTTCGCGCGGCGCCTCCGGGCAGGCATGATCCGCACGCCCCTCCCACATTGCGGCGAGGCGATCGGCGCTTGCGGCCAATGCGGCTGTTTGCGGTGTTAAAAAGCGTGCATGCCCCTGGGGCAGGTCATGGCGTTTCTCGGCAATGGCCGCTGCCAGTGCAGCGAAATCACGGGCCAAGACCGGGTCGTGACCGGCAGCCCGCGCCAGCGCCAACACTTCGCCCGACAGCGACGCCAGGCCGCAAAGTCTTCGCGCCTCCTCGGCTGACAGGTAGCCGAAGATGCGGCCGCCGCGCATAAGCGTTCCGACTTCGCTGCTTTTTTCGGCGAGAAGTTTCCTGGCTGCCGCGTCGGCGCCGTCCGCGCCATCGAGCAATGACGCAACGGCCGCGAGACGGTCGGCCACAAAGCGCCGGGCCAGAACCGCCGGATTCGGCCCGAAGAGCAGGTTGACTACGAACAGCACGGCCATGGGCAGGGCCACCACCACCCAGATCCAGCTCAGCGCATGCGAGATGAGCACCGGATAGGGCAGGAAATCGATGAGCGACAGGGCAAAGACGAAGACAAACCCGGCCGTTGCACCAAGTGAGCCAAGCTGGCTGGCTTGCGACAGGTACATGCCGCCGAAGGCGAAACCCGCCATGAGCAGCAGCCGGACCATCCGACATCGATCGGCCGACAGCTGCATGACGACCAATCCGAGCGCAACGCCGGCGGTCACGGCGACGATCAGTGCCAGCGAATTGAGCATGCCGGCGCCGGCGTCGCGACGCGAGGCGAAGAAAACCAGGTAGCAGGCCAGCACCGCTTCGGGGATCTGCTGGCTCATCATGAAGACCACGACGGCGACGACACTCAGCACCATGCGCAGCGACATGCCGAGCCGGCCCTCGAAGGGGACGGAGTTCGTCGATTACGACGTTGAGCACACGCTGAAACCTGCCGGATTTTGCTTCGACCGGCACACTGGCCGGTTCCGGCTTGCCGTGTGGCCCGCTTATAGGACGGGCTGGACGGATCGCACCGCCGGGCAGCGCCTCAGCGATCGCCACCACCATCCCCTGCCGTCTCCGTGGAGCCGTCTATCGCCACCATGGCGGAGGCGCCGACGCGCATGAGGTCGGGTGGCGGATCGTCGAGATGGACATAGACCGGAAAGCGCTTGGCGACCTTGACCCAGTTGAGCGAGCTGGAAACGACCGGTAGGCCGAGAACGGTGATCTCCTCTTCGGAGCGGATGCCCCAGCCCATGGACACGACCGTGCCCCGGACCGGTTGGTCGGGGGCGGCCATGATATAGATATTGGCGCTGTCGCCGATACGGATCGCTGGCAGCTCCGTTTCGCGGAAATAGGCCACGGCCTCCCAGTTTGCCGTGTCGATCATCGAGAAGACGGTTTGGCCGGAAATGATGAATTCGCCGACGCCCGTGGTCAGGCCGACGACCAGCCCATCGAATGGTGCGCGAATGGTTGTGTTGTCGAGGTCGCGCTGGGCGAGCGCCACCAATGCCCGTGCGGTGTCGACCTGGGCTTGCCGCGTATCGAGCGTGCCGATGATGCTGGACGCGCCTTGGGACTGCTTCAGGGCCTGGTCGAGGCTTACCAGAGCGTCGGAATAGGCGGTCTTGGCCTGGTCGACCTGCTGGGCGGTGACGAAGCCCTTGGATAGCAGCGGCTCAAGCCGGTCGAGCGTCTGCTTGGCCAGATCGGCGTTGTTTCTGGCCCGCTCGATCTGCTTTTGCGCCACGTCGGCATTGGACTGGGCCGTGTCAATGTTGCGCTGGCCCTGCGCCAGTTCGGATTCGGCGGCGCGCAATTCCGCCTGAGCCTGCTTAAGCCTGAGCTGATAGGATTTCGGGTCGACGCTGAACAGAACATCGCCTTTTTGAACGCGGGCATTGTTCTCGACCTTTATCGAGATGATACGCCCCGGCACGATCGAGGAGATGTGAACGACCGGCGCATGGATTTCGGCGACGTCGGTGCGCGGGCTGGTCGAGACCGTGCTCCAGGCCAGGTAGATCAGCGCGATGGTGATCGCGAAGGTGCCATAGCCGATGATCTTGCCGAGAACCGCGCGCATCACATCACCCCCGACCACAGGAACCACAGCCCGATGCCGCCGGAGATGGCAAGGCTAAGATAGACCAGCGGCGGCATTGGCAGGTGTTCGTCGATCCGGGTGCGAACCAGCAGGGCGCGTATGACCAGGGCCAAGACGACACCGACCAGGGCACAGATGATCCAGGCCGGAAAATATGAACCGAACAGCGGGACCGACGGCGGATTGGCCGTGCCCGAGCAGCCGGCCACGGCAAGCACAGGCGCGGCCAGCACAATGCGCCATGCCACACCTTCAAAGGTTTTTCCATTCAGTTTCCGCAACAAGTCCATCGGCGAGCTTATGTGCACCAAGTTCGTCTGACACAAGAGGTTGCGTTGTAGTTTATGCAAATTGTCCGGTTTTGTCGGCTGTGCGGCGTCGATGTGTCGCTGGTTTTTTACGGCGACCCCAATGTTTTTTCACCGCCGGCAGACAAGCCGAATCATCGACCATGTGCTGGTGCATGGCGGTGGCAGGTCTTTGCGAGCCTACCGCATGCGGTCCGCATTGACCTTTCGGGCCAGATGATGCCAGTTAAGACCCATCCACCCGCCTGACTCTCTCCTTTCCGCAGGTTTTTGCATGTCCAGCCCCGATCCAATGACGGCATTTGCCGACGCGCTTGCCGTGGCGCAGAGCGAAAAGGATTTCGGACGCGCCCTGCATCGGTTCGCCGAGACCACTGTCGGGATGAAACTGTTCACCATGACCGCCGACAACCCGCAGGCTGGTTATGTCCGCCGTGTCTATTCGAGTGATGAAGAAGCCTACCCGGTCCTCGGCACCAAGCCGATCGTTTTTGACGAGACCTATCGCAAGATGACCGAGGAACGTTTCGTCTATGTCGTTAATTCCATCGAAGCGATGAAGGACGATTTCCCCGATCTCGATCTCATCGTCTCTCTCGGTTGCGGGTCGGCGATCAACATGCCGGTCGTTGCCGGCGGCGAGATGCTCGGCAGCATCAATCTGTTGCACGAGGAGGGCTTTTACACGCCCGAACGCGTCGCGGCGGCGCGCGCTCTGATCGTGCCGGCGATGGCGTGTTTCCTCGTGCTGCGGTCCAGGTTCACCATCTGATGGGTTACGTTCTGCAACGTCTGGGCCTGATGGTGACGACCTTGTTCGCCATCATCACGCTGACCTTCTTTCTCATGCATGTCGTGCCGGGCGGACCGTTTGTCTCCGACAAGATGATGGCGCCGGAAATCCAGGCGGCGCTCAATGCCAAGTTCCATCTCGATCAGCCCGTCTGGCTGCAATACCTCAATTATCTCAAGGGCGTGGCGACACTCGATTTCGGCCCCTCCTTCAAGTATCCGGGGATGAGCGTCAACCAGATGATCGCCGAGGGCCTGCCGGTCACGGCACGGGTCGGCGCTCTGGCGCTGATCTGCGTCATCGCGCTCGGCGTGCCGCTCGGCATTATCGCCGCGCTCAACCGCAACCGCTGGCCCGATAGCCTGGTGATGATCATCGCAACCATCGGGGTCGCGGTGCCGTCCTATGTCATCGCGACGCTGGCGCTTTATGTCTTCGCGCTCCGGCTCGGCTGGGTGCCGACTTTCGGCCTCGACGACTGGCGCGGCTATTTTCTGCCGGTCTTTGCCCTTTCGGGCTTCTGGATATCCTTCGTCGCCCGGCTGGCGCGTTCGAGCCTGCTCGAAACGCTGCAGCAGGATTACATGACGACGGCCAGGGCCAAAGGGCTCGGTCCCGGACAGGTGCTGTTCAAACATGGTCTGAGGAATTCGCTCATTCCCGTCGTGACCGTGCTCGGCCCGGTGGCGGCCAACCTTCTAACCGGGTCCTTCGTCATCGAGCAGATCTTCGCTTTGCCCGGCATCGGCCGGCATTTCGTCCTGTCGATCACCAATCGCGACTACACCGCCATCATGGGCATCACCATTTTCTACGCCACCATCCTGATGGTGATGATCTTTATCGTCGACATGCTCTATCTCGTGCTCGACCCCCGCATCAAATACGGCAGGAAAGCGCGATGACCAGCGAACCCATCGCCCATCAGATGTGGGAACCTGCGACACGCGAAGCCGGCGCCGCCGAACTGATCGCCGCGCCGAGCCTGACCTATTGGCAGGACGCGCGCCGGCGGCTGGCGCGCAATCCGCTCGCCATGTCGGGCCTTATCTTCATCATCCTGTTGAGCCTTGCCGCCCTGTTCGGCCCGATGGTCTACCATCACAATTATTCCGATCAGGCGCTGCAATACGCCAATGTGCCGCCGGCCTTCCCGGTCTATTCCGTGCCGCAGAAATCCGGAGGCGAGGAGCGGTTCTTCTTCAATTCCGGCAGTCAGCTGCTTTATGCAATCGGCAGCGACGGATCGCTCGGCAGGCTGATCCGCCCGGCCAAGAAGGACCTGATGAAGCGGGCGCTGATCTTCGACATCGGTGATCGCAAGCTGACCATCCAAACGGCCAAGGGCATTTTCGCGCTCGATGACGGTACTCAGATCTCCACGTCGGGCTGGGTGTGGAATTCGATCTATCCCTTAGGCACCGATCAACTCGGCCGCGACGTGCTGGCCCGGCAGCTGTTCGGCGCCCGCATCTCGCTGACCGTGGCGCTGGTGGCGACACTGGTCAATTTCTTCATCGGTGTGTTTTACGGCGGTCTCAGCGGCTATCTCGGCGGCCGCGCCGACACCATCATGATGCGCATCGTCGAGGTGATCGCTACCATTCCGCTGACGCTTTACGTCATCCTGATCATGGTGGTTCTGACCACCGGGTTCACGGCGGTGATCGTTGCCATCGGCTCTGTCTATTGGGTCGACATGGCCCGTATCGTGCGCGGCCAGATGCTGACGCTGAAGGAACAGGACTATGTCGCCGCTGCCCACACCATGGGCGCCTCGACCTGGCGCATCCTGACCCGGCACCTGCTGCCCAACACGCTCGGGCCGATCCTTGTCGCTTTGACCATGCTGATCCCGAGCGCCATCTTCATCGAGGCCTTCATGAGCTTCATCGGGCTCGGCGTGACACCACCGCAGGCGAGCTGGGGCACGCTGACCAGCGACGCAGTCGAAACCTTGCGCGCCTATCCGTACCAGTTGTTCTTCCCCGCCGCCGCCATTTCGCTGACCATGTTCGCCTTCAATTTCTTGGGCGACGGCTTGCGCGACGCACTCGATCCGAGGCTCAGGACATGACCGGGCTTTTGGAAGTTTCCGATCTCAAGACGAGCTTTTTCACCTCGCGCGGCGAGGTGCAGGCGGTGCGCGGCGTATCGTTCACCGTTGCGCCCGGCGAAACGCTCGGCATCGTCGGAGAATCGGGATCGGGCAAATCGATCACCTGCATGTCGATCCTTAAGCTGCTGAAGGGCTCTGGCCGCGTTATCGGTGGCTCCGCCCTGTTCGAGGGACGCGACCTGCTGGGTCTCGACGAAAGCGAGTTGAGGGACATCCGCGGCAATCAGATCGCGGTGATTTTCCAGGATCCGATGACCTCGCTCAATCCGACCTTGTCGGTCGGCGAGCAGGTGATGGAGGTGATCCTCAGGCACCGCGACGTCTCCCGCGCCGAAGCGCGCAAGCGCGCCACCGAGCTGTTCGAGCTGGTGCGCATCCCTTCGGCCGCTTCGCGGCTCAAATCCTATCCGCACGAATTTTCCGGCGGCATGCGTCAACGCGTGATGATCGCCATGGCGCTGGCCTGCGACCCGAAGCTGTTGATCGCCGACGAGCCGTCGACCGCCCTCGATGTCACCATCCAGCGCCAGATCCTCACCCTGTTGAAGGAGTTGAAGACCCGGCTCAACATGGCGGTAATCCTGATCACCCATGATCTCGGCGTCATTGCCGAGTTCACCGACCGGGTGATCGTCATGTATGGCGGGTTGATCATGGAAGAGGGCGGCGTCAACGAGCTGTTCGCCAATCCGACCCATCCTTACACGCGCGGCCTTCTCGCTTCGGTTCCCGATCTTCGCGACGACACCCACCGGCGTCTGACCCCGATCCCCGGCTCGCCACCCGACATGCTCAAGCCGCCGTCCGGTTGTCCGTTCGCACCACGTTGTCCCAATGCCATGCGGCAATGTGCGGTGCCGGCGCCGCAGTTCGTTATAGGGCCGGGCCGCAAGAGCCGCTGTTGGCTGATGCATGAAGACGCGCCGAAAGCGGCGGAGGTTTCGCCATGACACCGCTCGTTGAACTCAGGAACCTGCACAAGCATTTCACCTCCGGTGGCGGGCTGTTCGGCGGTCCGCGCCAGGTGTTGAAGGCGGTCGACGGCGTCGATCTCACCATTGCCAAAGGCGAAACCCTCGGGTTGGTGGGGGAATCGGGCTGCGGCAAGTCCACCCTGGCGCGCACCCTCATCCGCCTGACACAGCCGACCACCGGCGAAATGCTGTTCGATGGCGCCAATATCGCCGAGATGAGCGAGCGCGAGCTGACGCCCTATCGCCGGCGCATGCAGATGATCTTCCAGGACCCCTATGCCTCGCTCAATGGGCGCATGACGGTCAGGGATCTGATTGCCGAACCGCTGGAGATCGCCAATTTCGGAAGCCCGGCCTCGAGGCGAGCACGGGTCGACGAACTTCTCGACGTCGTCGGGCTCAACCCCGATCATGCGGTTCGTTTTCCGCACGAGTTTTCCGGCGGTCAGCGCCAGCGCATCGGCATTGCCCGCGCCATCGCGCTCAACCCCGATCTCGTCATCTGTGACGAACCGATCTCGGCGCTCGACGTGTCGATCCAGGCCCAGGTCGTCAACATGCTGGAAGACCTGCAGCACGAGCTCGGGCTGACCTATTTGTTCATCACCCACGATCTGTCGATGGTCCGGCACATCGCCGACCGGATCGGGGTGATGTACCTCGGGAAAATCGTCGAACTGGCGCCGAGCCAGTCGCTCTACCGCGCCCCGGCGCACCCCTATACCAAGGCGCTGCTCAACTCGATCCCGATCGCCGATCCGGAGGCGCGCCGCGACGACGTGCCGATGGTCGGGGAAATTCCGAGCCCGCTCGACATTCCATCGGGGTGCCGTTTCCGCACCCGCTGCCCGCTGGCGACCGAGCTTTGTGCCAAGAGCGAGCCAAAGCTCCAGGACATGGGCGAAAGCCACTTCGCAGCCTGCCACTATGCGCATAAGGTAATGGCAGAGACGGACGCAAAACCTGCATAGTGCACGTCCTCCTGCCCACGCAGGTATCTTCGAAAAAGGTGCGTCAAGCACCGAAACAGGAGCAATTACATGATGAAAAAGCTGTTGCCGCTGACGGCAGCCTTGCTGATGCTCGGGTCGGCTCTCCCCGCCCTGGCCGCCGGAGAGTTGACCTATGTCGTCAACAACGAATCCGCGACCTTCGATCCGAGCACGTCGACCGAAACCTTTGCGCTGCCGGTTATCGGCTCGACCTTCGAGGGCCTTGTCAAATTCGCGCCCGATGGCGCGGTGGTACCGGCACTCGCCGAAAGCTGGGAGATCAGCCCGGACGGGTTGACCTATACCTTCCACCTGCGCGACGACGCCAAATGGTCCGACGGCAAGCCGGTGACGGCTGGCGATTTCGTCTATGCGTGGACGCGCGTTCTGACCCCGGAAGCCGGCGCCAAGAACGCGCCGATCCTTTACGTCATCAAGGGCGCCGAGGATTTCTACAACGGCAAGAGCGACGAGCTCGCCATTTCGGCGCCCGACGACAAGACGCTGACCTTCACGCTCAACGCGCCGGTTGCCTATATGATGCAACTGCTGCCGTTCCAGGTGTTCGACCCGGTCCGCGAGGACGTTGTCGAAGCCGATCCCGACGGCTGGACCCGCGATCCGGCGACCTTCATCGGTACTGGCCCGTTCCGCGTTGCCGAATTCAATTTCGGCAAGTCGACGGTGCTGGAAAGGAATCCCAACTACTACAACGCCGAAAATGTCAGCCTCGACAAGCTGACCTTCCGTCTTGTTCCCGATCCGGCCACGGCGCTCGCCGCCTATGAAGCCGGCGATGTCGATGGCATCGAAGCAGTGCCGAGCCCGGAACTGCCGCGTCTGGCCTCCGAGGACGGCAATGGCTTCATGGTCGTGCCGGCGCTCGGTCACACCTATGCCTTCTTCAATCCGGCCATGAGCCCGGTCGACAACGTCAAGGTCCGCAAGGCCCTGGCCGAGGCGGTTGATCGTCAGAACCTCATCGATTTCGTCATGCAGTCCGCCGACGTGCCGGCCGCCGGTCTGGTCCCGCCCGGCATGAATGTTGCCGGCGAGGATTTCCGCGACGGTACCTCCGATTTCGGTCTGGCTCCGGAAGCGCGCGTCGAGGATGCCCAGAAGCTTCTGGCCGAAGCCGGTTATCCGAATGGCGAAGGCTTCCCCGAAACGGTGTTCATGACCTACTCGTCGCCGCCGGTCGAGAAGATCCTCGAAGCCATCCAGCAGATGTGGAAGCAGAATCTCAACATCGACGTGAAGATCGAGGCCAGCGAGTGGCAGGTCTATTATCCTGAGGTCCAGAAGACCCAGTACCAGATCGCCCAGATGGGCTGGGGTGCCGACTATCCGCACCCGATGACCTTCCTGGAAAACTTCACCTCGGACAGCCCGAACAATCTGGCCAAGTGGTCGAACGCCGACTACGACGCGCTGATCGAGGACGCCAAGGTCGTTCAGGACCCGAAGGTTTCGCTTGAGGACATGCGCAAGGCCGAGGCCATCATGATGGATCAGATGATCATCCTGCCGATGTACTATCGGTCGAACTACATGATGATGAAGCCCTATGTGAAAGGCTTCTGGCGGTCCTCGCTCAACCAGCCCTATTTCGACGCAGTGACGCTGGACAAGTAGTCCTCGCAAGCGCGCCGTAAACGGCAGGCAAAATCAGGCCCGACACGCGAGAGCGTGCCGGGCTTTTTCGTGTCTTGTCGGAAAGATCTGGAGCAGATGACGCCCGCGCCCGCGACAGAATGGCCGAAAAGTCATGTTTCAAACATCACTAATTGACTTTCAGCCATTCATTGCTATGCATCCGTCACCAATTCTTGAGCCTGAAACATCTGAGGTGTCACCCTGCTGACCGCTGCCCAACTTCGCGCTGCGCGTGCCCTTCTCGGCATGGATCAGAAGACCCTGGCCGAGCAGGCCGGCCTGTCCTTGCCGACCATCCAGCGCATGGAGGCCAGCGAGGCGATGATCCGCGGCAATGTCGATTCGCTGATGAAACTGATCGCGGCGCTCGATGCGGCCGGTATCGAGCTGATCGGGGAGGGCGCCGTCAGCACTGAGGGCGGACGTGGCGTGCGGCTGAAACAGGGCGTTGACGCCGGCAAGAGCCTCAGCACGCCGGCGACCGAAGGCGAGGGCGGCGGTGATCAATAGCGTCTCGGCCCTGCTGCTCTTGGTTGCAGGGCTATTGGCCACGGCGGTGATCGCAGTCGTTTTCTCCCGATCCGCTGTCGCAAGCAGGCTCGTCTACGGCCTTGGCTTTGCCATCTCGTCTCTGGCTGTCGCGGTCCTGGCCGCCCATCTTTCCGCCTTCAATGAAGTGTCCCGCATCACCCTGCCGCTTGGCCTGCCCTGGGTCGGCGCCAATTTCCGGCTCGACGCGCTGTCGAGCCTGTTTCTGCTTGTCGTCAATTTCGGTGGAGCAACCGCCAGCCTTTACGGGCTCGGCTATGGAAGGCACGAGACGGCGCCGCATCGGGTCCTGCCGTTCTATGCCGCCTTCCTGGCCGGCATGAACCTTGTGGTTCTGGCCGACGATGCTTTCACCTTCCTGTTGTCCTGGGAACTGATGTCGCTGACATCCTGGGCCCTGGTGGTTTCGCATCACCAAAACGAGGAGAACCGCAAGGCCGGTATTGTCTATCTCGTCATGGCGAGCTTCGGCACCTTCTGCCTGCTGCTCGGTTTCGGGCTTCTGGCCGGGCCAGCCGGCAGCTACGGGTTCGATGCCATTCGCGCCATGCCGCCAGGCGCCGGTACCGCCGGCTTCGTTCTGATCCTGGCGCTGATCGGCGCGGGCTCGAAGGCTGGCCTTGTGCCGCTCCATGTCTGGTTGCCACTCGCCCACCCGGCAGCCCCAAGTCATGTCTCGGCGCTGATGAGCGGGGTGATGACCAAGGTCGCCATCTACGGCTTCATCCGCATCGTTTTCGACCTCATCGGCACGCCCGACTGGTGGTGGAGCCTAGTCGTGCTCGGCCTTGCCGGCATCACCTCGGTGATGGGTGTGCTTTATGCGCTGATGCAGCACGACATCAAGCGGCTGCTCGCCTATCACACCGTCGAAAATGTCGGCATCATCTTCATCGGGCTCGGTCTGGCGCTCGCCTTCAGGGCCTATGGCATGGTTGGCGCCGGGGCGCTGGCCCTAACCGCCGGCCTGCTGCACGTCATCAACCATTCGATCTTCAAGAGCCTGTTGTTCTTCGGTTCCGGCGCCGTGCTGACCGCGACCGGCACGCGAGACATGGAAAAGATGGGCGGGCTGATCCATCGCATGCCGCACACGGCCCTGGTATTCCTTGTCGGCAGCGCGGCGATCTCGGCACTGCCGCCGCTCAATGGTTTCGTTTCGGAATGGCTGACCTTCCAGGCCATCCTTTTGAGCCCGGCCTTGCCGAGCTGGGGTCTCAAGTTCCTGGTGCCGGCGGTCGGGGCATTGCTCGCCTTGTCGGCGGTGCTGGCGGCTGCCTGCTTCGTCAAGGCGTTCGGGGTCAGTTTCCTTGGCCGTCCGCGCAGCGATGCAGCGGTAAAGGCCGTCGAGGTCGATCGATTTTCGCTCGTCTCCATGTATGTACTTGCCGCCCTGTGTCTCGTCATCGGCATCGTGCCTGGCCTGTTCATCGATATGCTGGCGCCGGTGACAAAGGCGCTGATGATGGGCCAATCGATGCCGCACCAGACCGGCGTCGCCTGGATGTCGATCGTGCCGATTGCCGAAAGCCGTTCTTCCTACAATGGCCTGCTGGTCTTTGTATTCATAGCGGTTGCGGCCTGGCTCGCCGCGCTCGCCATCCACCGCTTTGCCTCCAAGGCGACGCGTCGGGGGCCGGCCTGGGATTGCGGCACGCCCGATGCCCGACCGATCACTCAATATTCGGCGTCGAGCTTTGCGCAGCCGATCCGCCGGGTGTTCGCATCGCTGGTGTTCTCGGCGCGCGAAACGGTTACCATGCCAAAGCCCGGCGATCTCGGACCTGCGCGCTTGAAGGTCAAGCTTGTCGACCCGGTCTGGGACGGCATCTATGAGCCCGTTTCCTGGGGCATCGGCAAGGCGGCCGACAAGCTCAACCGGTTGCAGTTCCTGACCATCCGCCAGTTTCTCATGCTGGTGTTTGCAACCCTCGTCGTTTTGCTGCTGGTGCTGGCGATATGGCAATGATCGTCGATTTTGCCGTTCAAGGTGCGCAGATGCTGCTGGTGCTGGCGCTGGCGCCACTGCTGACCGGTGTCGTGCGCAAGGTGAAGGCGCGCCTGACCCGTCGGCGCGGTGCTTCGGTCATCCAGCCCTATCGCGATCTCGCCCGGTTGCTGCGCAAGGAAGTTGTGCTGGCCGACAACGCTTCATGGCTCTTCCGGGTGGCGCCCTATCTGATCTTTTCGTCGACCTGGGTGGCGGCGGCATTGATCCCGACTTTTGCTGCTGGATTGATGTTCAGCTGGACCGCCGACCTCATCGCCCTTATCTCGCTGCTCGGCTTCGGGCGCTTCTTCCTCGCTCTGGCCGGCATGGATATCGGCACCAGTTTCGGTGGCATCGGTTCCAGCCGCGAGATGCTGATCGCCTCGCTGGCCGAACCGGCGATGATGCTGACGGTGTTTTCGCTGGCGCTGGTCGCCGGCTCGACGCAATTGTCGACGATCGCGGCGGCGATGAGTTCAAGTGATGTCGGCCTGCGGGTTTCCATTGGCATGGCGCTCGTTGCACTGATCATGGTGGCGATTGCCGAGAATGCCCGCATTCCCATCGACAACCCGGCGACCCACCTCGAACTGACCATGGTGCACGAGGCGATGGTGCTCGAATATTCGGGACGGCATCTGGCGCTGATCGAACTGGCCGCCTCGCTCAAGCTGATCCTTTATATCTCGCTGATCGCCTGCATCTTCGTGCCCTGGGGCATGGCGGCGCCGGGGGATGGGCCTCTTGCCTTCGGCATTGGCACCATCGCCTATCTCGGCAAGCTCGGCGTCGGCGCCGTTCTTCTTGGCCTGTTCGAGACCATGGTCGCCAAGATGCGGGTGTTCCGCGTTCCCGAATTCCTCGGTGCAGCGCTGATGCTTGGCCTTCTGGGCACGCTCCTGCTGTTCGTGTCGAGGAGCTTGTGATGGGCAGTCTCGATTTCGACATCGCCCATCTGTTCGCCGGAGGCCTGGTGCTGGTGAGCTTCATGATGCTCTATCAGGATCGGCTCTATGCCCTGATCAACACCTATGCCCTGCACGCGCTGATGTTGACGTTGTCGGTGGGCTGGCAGGCCTATGTTCAGGACGCGCCGCATCTGGTTATCACGGCGCTAATCGCGCTGGTTTTCAAGACGGCGTTCATTCCGCTGACCCTGCACGCCATCGTCAGACGTCTGGGCATTCACCGCGACATCGAAACGGTGGTCGGGATCGGGTCGACCATGCTTGTCGGCATGGCGCTTGTCGCTCTGTCGATGGTTGTCGTCCTCAAGGTGACGCCGGGCGCCGACGCCTTCGCCCGTGAAGACCTTGCCTTTGCGCTGTCGGTGCTGCTGCTCGGGTTGTTGCTGATGGTCACGCGCCGCAATGCGGTCAGCCAGGTCATCGGCTTCATGTCGATGGAGAACGGGCTGATCCTGGCGGCAACGGGCGCGCGCGGCATGCCACTGGTTGTCGAGATTTCCGTCGCCTTCTCGATCGTCATCGCCTTTTTCGTCATCGGCGTGTTCCTGTTCCGCATCCGCGAGCGCTTCGACACCGTCGATGTCGGTGCGCTCGATGAACACCGAGGAGAGCGCGGATGATCGCCCTGCCGTTTTCCGCCGCGTTCGCCGTCATTGTCATCCCGGTTGTGTCGGCGCTGGTGCTTGCGGTGTTGCCGGGCTATCGGGCCGCAGCGCGGCTCAATGTTGTCGCCAGCCTTCTGACCTTTGTCGCGGCTCTGTCGCTGTTCGTCACCGAACGGCCGGAGCCGGGTCAGTTCCTGTTCATCGACGATCTCAACATCGTCTTCATCGTGCTCAACACCTTTGTCGGGTTCACCGCAGCGCTGTTCTCGGCCAGCTACATCTCGCACGAACTTGAAACAGGGCACCTGACACCCGCCAACATCCGATTTTATCACGCCATGTACCAGATCATGATGTTCGGCATGAACCTGGCGTTCGTTGCCAATAACATCGGGCTGATGTGGGTGGCCGTCGAACTGGCGACGCTGACCACGGTGATGATGGTTGGCATCTATCGTACCCACCAGGCGCTCGAGGCGGCGTGGAAATACTTCCTGCTCGGCAGCGTCGGCATCGGGTTTGCGCTGTTCGGCACCATTCTGGTTTATCTCGCCGCCCTGCCGCTGATCGGCGAAGGGCAGGACGCGATGGTGTGGACCCTGCTCGTCAGCAAGGCCGCTGAATTCGATCCGGCGCTTTTGAATCTCGCCTTCGTTTTCCTGATGCTCGGCTATGGCACCAAGGTCGGCTTGGCGCCGCTGCACGCCTGGTTGCCCGACGCCCATGCCGAGGGGCCGACGCCGATCTCGGCGGTGCTGTCGGGGCTTTTGCTCAATGTCGCGCTTTATGCGGTCTTGCGCTTCAAGATCTTGTTCGCCGCCAATCCCGACGCCATCGGGCCGGGGCCGCTGATGATGGCGATGGGGCTGCTGTCGCTAATCTTTGCCGCCTTCATGCTCTACCGCCGGCGCGATATCAAACGGCTGTTCGCCTATTCCTCGATCGAGCACATGGGCATCATCGTCTTCGCTTTCGGCCTTGGCGGACCTTTGGCCAATTTCGCCGGCCTGTTGCACATGGTCATGCATTCGCTGACGAAATCGGCGATCTTTTACGCCGTCGGTCATGTCGCCCAGATCAAGGGCACCCAGAAGATCGCCGAAATCCGCGGCTTGACCCAGACCCATCCGGCACTCGGCTGGGGGTTGCTGATCGGCGTCATCGCCATCGCCGGCCTGCCGCCGTCCGGCGTCTTCATGAGCGAATTTCTGCTCGTCACTTCCGCTTTCGCGGTCCAACCGGTGCTGGCACTGCTACTGGTGTTTGGCCTTCTTGTTGCCTTCGGGGCGCTGATCATGCGGGCAACCGACATTGTCTTCGGCACGCCGACCGGGAACTTGGCGCCGGTCAGGGTGAACTACCTGCCGCTTTACACCCATCTGGCGCTGATGGTCGCGGCCGGTGTTTTTCTGCCGGGCCCGCTGGTCGGTTGGTTCCAGCACGTCGCGGCCAGTCTGGGCTAGAGGGAGGTAGGTATGACGGCATTCTGGACCTCGATCCTCAAGCGGCGCAGATCTGTGCGAACAGCCCATGGCTTTGATGGCTATGCCGTCACGGCTGAAGACTGGCGTGCGCTTGCTGCGGCGCTCAATAGCGAGTCCGCGACGCTGCTCGGCCTGTGGGGCGATGGCGAGACGGTTCGCATGGCGGTTCTGGATGATTCCGACGCAGCAATTGCCGTTTTCTCGCTGGCCTGCCCGGATGGGCGCTACCCGTCGGTTGGCCGTGTGCACGCGCCGGCTCAGCGGCTCGAACGCAGTGTCGAGGACCTCACCGGTCATTTCGCCGAAGGTGCGCCGGACACAAGGCCCTGGCTCGATCACGGCAAATGGGGCGTGAAACATCCCCTCGGCAAGGCAAGCCGTTCCACCGCGAAAGCCAAGCCCTATTCGTTTCTGCCCGCCGAAGGCGAAGGGTTGCATGAAATCCCGGTCGGGCCTGTCCATGCCGGTATCATCGAGCCGGGGCATTTCCGTTTCACCGCCAATGGCGAAACAGTGGTTCGGCTCGAAGAACGGCTCGGTTATGTCCACAAGGGGCTGAACACGCTGATCGAAGGCAGCGCGCTCGATGCTGCGGCACGGTTTGCGGCGCGCACCTCCGGTGACAGTTCGGTCGCCTATTCCTTTGCCTTCGCCCGCGCCGCCGAAGCCGCGCTCGGCGTGACGTCGCCGCCGCGTGCCCAATGGCTGCGCGCCTTGATGGCCGAACTCGAACGGCTGGCCAATCATCTCGGCGACATCGGCGGGGTGTGCAATGACGCCGCCTTTTCGCTGATGCTGGCCCATTGCGCCGTGTTGCGCGAACAGGTGTTGCGCGCCGCCGCAAAAGCCTTCGGGCATCGGCTGATGTTCGATTGCGTCGTGCCCGGTGGTGTTGCCGTCGATGCGGACGGGGAGGGCATCGCCGCCATCCGCGCCATGGTTGCCGGGATCGGCAAGCGCTTCCCCGGCATCGTCACGCTATATGACGACACACCGTCGCTGCAGGACCGCACGGTCAAGACCGGATATCTGTCAAAAGAGCTGGCGGCAGAGTTCGGCGCCGGCGGTTTTGTCGGCAGGGCGTCGGGGCGCGGGTTCGATGTGCGCAAATCCATGTCCTATGCGCCCTATGATGAGCTGGTGTTCGACATGCCCGTCCGTGAGGATGGTGACGTCAATGCCCGCGTCTGGATCCGCATCAGGGAAGTGGAACAGAGCCTCAGTCTGATCGCGCAGATCCTCGACAGGCTCCCCACCGGCCCCATCCGCACCGAGCTGCCTGCCTTGGGTCAGTCCGGCGAAGGGCTGGCGCTTGTCGAAGGGTTCCGGGGTGATGTGCTCGTCTGGCTAAGGATCGGCAAAACCGGACTGGTCGAACGCTGCTATCTGCGCGACCCGTCCTGGTTCCAGTGGCCTTTGCTCGAAGCGGTGATCGAGGACAACATCGTCGCCGATTTCCCCATATGCAACAAATCCTTCAACTGCTCCTATTCGGGGCACGACCTCTAGGCCGATGATGCGCAAACTTCTGTTCGAAAGCCTCATCAAGCGCCCACTCACCGAGCCCGCACCGGTGCCCGACGATGCGGGTCTTGAGGAGCTCGCGAAGGCGCTGGGCCGCGAGGGCCGCCGCGCGCTTGGCCGGAGCCTTTCCATCCGCGAGGTCGACGCCGGTTCGTGTAATGGCTGCGAGCTCGAAATCCATGCTCTCAATAATGCCTATTACGATGTCGAGCGTTTCGGCCTGCATTTCGTCGCCTCACCGCGTCATGCCGATGTGCTGCTGGTCACCGGGCCGGTGACGAAGAACATGGCCGAGGCATTGAAGCGAACCTATGACGCAACGCCAGCTCCGAAATGGGTCGTGGCCGTCGGCGATTGCGCTCTCGATGGCGGCTGTTTTACCGGCAGCTATGCGGTGCTTGGTGGCGTGTCGGCGGTTGTACCGGTCGATCTTCACATTCCCGGCTGCCCGCCCGATCCCATGGCGTTGCTCAAGGGCCTGCTGGCGCTGCTGAGCGTGGCCAGCACGCATGTCGGCAACTGAGTATACTTGTTCCAGGACACAGGACGACAAGCCGGTGAGTCCATACTCACAATACCGCAACCGGTTCCCTGCACGGATGAAAGCCGGCATGATGGAGCTAATCTTCATCCGCAGCGGGAAGGCAGGGCGATGAGCTGGAAGACAGACTATCGGTCGTTTTACTATCAGGGCGCACCGGAGCCCGAGGACCCGGTGCTCGAACCCGGAAGGGTGGCGTTGCTGGTCATCGACATCCAGAACACCTATCTCGAACGCGAGGATCCGGCGACACTGAGCGGCGAAGACCTCGCCCGTTTCCAGGCCTGGGAGCCCTATCACACCCGCATGCGGGAGCTGGTCATTCCCAACACAAAGCGCCTGCTCGACAGCTTTCGCGCCAAGGGGCTCGACGTGTTTTTCGCCCGCATCGCCTGCCAGTTAACCGACGGCCGAGATCGCTCGCTGAGCCAGAAAAAGCCCGGCTGGAACAATCTGCTGCTGCCGAAAGACGATGAGGCCTCGCAGATCGTCAGTGAGATCGGACCGAAAGGTGAGGAGATCGTTGTCACCAAGACCACCGACAGCGCCCTGACCGGCACCAATCTGAGACTGATCCTATCCAACATGGGCATCACCCATGTCGTGTGTGCCGGCATCTTCACCGATCAGTGCGTGTCCTCGACCGTCAGGAGCCTTGCCGACGAAAGCTTCGATGTCATCGTCGTCGAGGATGCCTGCGCCGCCGGCAGCCAGGAGTTGCACGACCGGGAGATCGAGATCATCAACATGATCTATTGCTCGGTGATGAAGACCGACGAGCTGATCGCCTACCTGCCGTAATGCGCGGCTACACCCGCTCCAGCGCGATCGCGATGCCCTGGCCGACGCCAATGCACATGGTGGCGAGCGCCCGGCGCTTGCCGGTGAGCGACAGCTCAAGCGCCGCCGTGCCGGTTATGCGAGCGCCGCTCGCGCCCAACGGATGGCCGATGGAAATGGCGCCGCCGTTCGGGTTGACGTGCTCGGCGTCGTCGGCAATTCCGAGCCCACGTAACACCGCCAGTCCCTGACTGGCGAAGGCCTCGTTGAGTTCGATCACATCGAAATCGGTAATCGTCAGTCCGAGGCGCGCCATGAGCTTTTGTGTTGCCGGCAGCGGCCCCATGCCCATGATGCGCGGCGGCACGCCGGCCGCCGCGCCACCGAGAATGCGGGCAATGGGCGTGAGCCCATGTTTTTTCGCCGCCGCTTCGGAGGCAATGATCAGCATCGCCGCGCCGTCATTGACGCCCGAGGCATTGCCGGCAGTCACCGAACCGCCCTGACGGAACGGCGTCGGTAGTTTGGCGAGGGCCTCGATGGTTGTTTGTGGGCGCGGATGCTCGTCGGTGTCAAAGATGACCGGCTCGCCCTTGCGCTGCGGGATCGATACCGGGACGATTTCCTTGGTCAGCCGGGCCGTCTCCATGGCTGTGGCGGTGCGCTGCTGGCTCCTGAGGGCGAAGGCGTCCTGATCTTCACGGGAAATTTTGTACTCTTCGGCGACGTTTTCTGCGGTTTCTGGCATGGAATCGACGCCATATTGCGCCTTCATCAGCGGATTGACGAAGCGCCAGCCGATGGTCGTGTCTTCGATCGACATGCTGCGCGAAAAGGCGCTCTCGGCCTTGGGCATGACGAAGGGTGCCCGGCTCATCGACTCCGCACCCCCGGCGATGAACAGCTCACCCTCGCCGGCCATGATCGCCCGTGCCGCAATGATGATGGCGTCCATGCCCGACCCGCAGAGACGATTGACAGTGGTGCCCGGCACGCTGACCGGCAGGCCGGCCAGCAATAGTGACATGCGGGCGATGTTGCGGTTGTCCTCGCCGGCCTGGTTGGCGCAGCCATAAATCACGTCGTCGACCGCTTCCCAGTCGGCGGATGTGTGTTCGTCCAACAGCGCCTTGAGTGGCACGGTGCCGAGATCGTCGGGCCGGACCGAGGCGAGGGCGCCGCCAAAGCGGCCGAAGGCTGTGCGCTTGTAGGCGCAGATATAGGCATCGGCCATATGCTAACTCCCCGTTCCTTCGTGCGCCGCTTTGGTGCGGGCTTGCAAATCCCGAAGCGTCGTCAGTTCCAGCTCGGTCGGCGCCGGCGTCTCTTCGAGGCTATCGGCGAATCTGATCGTCCAGCCGCAGGTCTCCTGCACCATGTCGCGTGTCACACCGGGATGGAGCGAGCGGACGGTGAATTCCTTGGTCTCCGGATCGGGGCGCCAGATGGCGAGATCGGTGATCAACAGCGTCGGCCCCTTGGTGGTGATGCCGAGGCGCTGGCGGTGGTCGCCGCCTTCGCCATGGCCGAAGGAGGTGAAGAAATCGATTTTCTCGACCATCGACCGTTTTGCCTGCTTCAGGGTGATGAAGACCTCGCCGCAGGACGAGGCGATTTCCGGCGCGCCGCCGCCGCCGGGCAGGCGGACCTTGGGATTGGCATAATCGCCGATGACGGTGGTGTTGATATTGCCGAAGCGGTCGAGCTGGGCTGCGCCGAGAAAGCCGATGGATATGCGCCCGCCCATCAGCCAATAGCGGAACATCTCGGGCACCGAGACGGTCGACACCGCCGTCTCGCACAATTCGCCATCGCCGATCGACAGCGGCAAGACATTCGGTCGTGTGCCTATGGTGCCGGACTCGTAGATCAGCGTGATGTCCGGAGCATGGGTCAGTCGCGCCACATTGCAGGCCGCCGAAGGCGCGCCGATGCCGACGAAACAGACATCGTCGTTGGAAAGCGCCCGAGCTGCCGCGATGGTCATCATTTCGTTGGGGGTGAAACCGCTCATCTCAGGCCCTCCACGCGAGTGGCGAATATCTCCGGGCCGGTGTTCAACACATTGTCCTTCATCCAGCTGGCAAACAGCTCGCGGTCGGCGGAGATCTTGTCCCAGTCGAGATAGGCGGCGTTGTCGCGGGCGTAATAGCCGTGGGTGTAGGAGGGGTGCGCGCCACCCGGCACCACGGCAATGGCGTCGATGGTCCAGTGCGGCAGGATGCAAAGATTGGGGTGCAATCCCTCGAAATCCGGCACCACTTCCTCGACCGTGACGACGACGCGCTTTGCGGCAAGGGCTGCTTCCTTCTGCACGCCGATGATGCCCTCGATCAGCACATCGCCCTTCTCGCTGGCCTTCTGTGCGTGGATGAAGCTGACGTCGGGCCTGTGCGCCGGGATGGCGGCCAGTTCCTCGCCGGTGAACGGGCAAGTGACGGACTTTATGTCGGGATTGACCTTTTTCAGGTCGGCGCCGAGATAGCCGCGGAATACCGCCAACGGCAGGCCCGAGGCGCCGGCCTCATAGGCCTGGGCCATGGCGGAATGGGAGTGCTCTACCGTCTCGATGGCGCGGGGATACTGGTTCTCGATGGCGTCGCGCATGCGGCGCAACAGCCCGACGCCGGGATTGCCGGCATAGGAGAACACCACTTTTTTCGCCAGCCCCATTCCGATCATCTGGTCGTAGATGATGTCCGGCGTCATGCGGATCAGGGTCAGGTCCGAAATACCCTGCCGGATCGCCTCATGCGCCGCCGCATGCGGGATCAGATGGGTGAACCCCTCGAAGGCGACGGCATCGCCCGGTTTGAGATTTTGCCGAACCGCATCGGCCAGGGACAAGAACTCGGTCACCGTAACGCCTCCACCCGTTTCGATAGGAGTTTGTTTCTGGCAGGTCGGCGCGCGAGACGGAAATGAAATGGTTATGGCAGGCGATAACACAGGAGTTATAAAAAGAACCGCGCCCGCTGCCAGCGAAGCCAAAACGGGCGCGATTCATAACCAAAATATAGTCGGATAGCGGAGCTAGAAGAGGTCATCTTGTGCCGACGCGCCCACTGCCTCCCTCCCCCGTGTGGGGAGGGTCGGCGAACAGGACTTAGCCCTTGCTAAGTCCGTCGTGAGCCTGGGTGGGGGGAAGGGCCCACGTTCGGTGCCTGTGGCTCCACCCCACCCTACTCGACTTCGTCGAGCCACCCTCCCCATCAAGGGGAGGGAGAAAGGTGCGCCGGTTCCAAGAAAACCTGACGGGTTCTAGACGTCGAAGAAGACGGTTTCCTTGTCGCCCTGCAAATGAACGTCGAGCACATAGCGAACCATGTCCGTGCCCTGTTCCTTGCGGGCGATCAGCGTCTGGCGCCGCCGCGGGCTCGGGATCTTGTTGAGCACCCAGTCACTGGCGTTGGCCTCGGTCTCGTCCTCGAAATAAAGCCGCGTCTGCAGCCCGATATTGATACCGCGCGCCACGATCCACACCGAGACATGCGGTGCCATTCTCAAGCCATCCGGCCCGGTGACGCGGCCGGGCTTGATGGTCTGAAATAAGAATTCGCCCTTGTCGTTCATCACCTGGCGTCCGAAGCCGGTGAAGTCGCCAGCGACGGGATCGGCGTCCTTGACGTAATTGCCGTCGGCATCGGCCTGCCAGATCTCGATCAGTGCATCGGATGCCGGCACGCCGTCGCCGTCGATGACATTGATGACGATCTCGATGCGTTCGCCCTTGGTGTCCGGGCCGAGCATGGTGATGCCGAGGTCTTTTTTGTAGACGCCCTTGATGTCGGCGAATTTTTCGGCGTTCGGCGCCATGCCGATGGCGACATAGGGACCGGCGGTCTGGGACGGGGTTTCCTTGAGCTTTTGGGTCTTGTGCAACATGTCAGTTCCCCTCCAGCTTGTTCTCGAACATGGTCGAGCGGCGGCCGCGCAAGACGATGTCGAAGCGATAGGCCAGAGCGTCGTAATGGACGGTGTTCTCGCGGTCGAGCCGGGCGATGAGCTGGTCGATAGCCGATTTGTCCGGCACCGTGCCGACGATGGGGCACTGCCAGATCATCGGATCGCCCTCGAAATACATCTGGGAGATCAGGCGCTGGGCGAAGGCGTCGCCGAAAATCGAGAAATGGATATGGGCCGGCCGCCAGTCATTGCCGTTGTTCGGCCAGGGATAGGCGCCCGGCTTGATGGTGCGGAACGAATAAAAGCCGTTCTCGTCGGTGAGAACGCGCCCGCAGCCGCCGAAATTGGGGTCGAGCGGAGCAAGATAGCCCTCGCGCTTGTGGCGGTAGCGCCCGGCGGCATTGGCCTGCCAGACCTCAACCAGCGTGTTCGGCACGGCACGGGCATTTTCGTCGAGCACCTGGCCATAAACGATGATGCGCTGGCCCATGGCGTCGCTGCCGTCCTGGGAATAGTTGCGGATCAGATCGCCGTCGAGTTCGCCGAGCTTGGAATGCCCGAAGGTCGGGCCGGTGAACTCGGTCGCCGTCTGGCCCATGGCCAGCAGCGGATGGCGTGGCGCGCGGAACGTCGTGCTCTTGTATTGTGGTGTCAGCGCCGGCGGATGCCAGTCGCGGTCACGGTGAAACAGCGGCCCCTCGCCGCTGGGCAACAGGACATCGCTCATTGCGCTGCCTCCCTCAGTCTTGATAGCTCCTGCTTGGCGATCTTGAAGGCCCTATTGGCCGCCGGCACGCCGGCATAAACTGCCACCTGCAGCAGGGTTTCGGTGATATCCTTCTCGCTGGCGCCGGTATTGGCGGTGGCTCTTATGTGCATGGCCAGTTCCTCGTCATGACCGAGGGCGGCGAGAAGCGCAAGCGTCAGCATCGAGCGTTCGCGGTGGGTCAGGCCGGGCCGGGCCCAGACCGAACCCCAGGCGGTCTCGGTAATCAGGGTCTGAAAATCGGCGTCGAGATCGGTGATCTGCGCCGTGGCATTGTCGACATGACTGTCGCTCAAGACGGCGCGCCGCACTTTCATGCCGCGTTCGTAGCGGTCTTGATCAGCCATGGCCGACCTCCTTGAAGAACTGTGTCATGAGGGCCGCCAGCTCAGCCGGCTTCTCGATGGATGGGATGTGCCCAACGCCGGCAATCGACTGGTAGGCAGCGCCGGGAATGGCCGCGGCACAGGCCTTGACCACTTCCGGCGGGGTCGATTGGTCCTCGTCGCCACCGACCACCAGGGTCGGACAGGCAATCGCGCCGACCTCATCGCTTAGATCGGTATCGCGCAGCGTGGCGCAGGTGCCGATATAGCCAATCGGATCGGTTCGGAGGAACAGGTTGCGCCAGCCGGCCAGTGCTGTCGGTTGGGTGCGGAAATAGCCCGGGCTGAACCAGCGCTCCATGACAGCATGGACAATCGATTGCAGTCCGCCTTCGCGCACGGCGATGATGCGCTCGTTCCAGGACGTGGCATCGCCGAGCCTGGGTGCGGTGTCCATGAGCATGAGTGCGGCGATACGGGCAGGTTGCTGGAGCGCGAAGCCCTGCGCGATCAGCCCCCCGACAGATACGCCGGCAAGGGCAACGCGCTCCAGTTCCAGATGATTGAGCAAGCCGCTCAGATCGGCAAGGTGATCGTTCAAAGAATACTCGCCAACCGGGGCGTCACTCAGCCCATGTCCGCGCTTGTCGTAGCTGACAATCAGATAGTCCGCTGACAGGCGCGCGATCACCTCGTCCCATATGCGCGCGTCTGTCCCGAGCGAGTTGACGAGCACCAGCGCCGGCGCACCGGCGCGCCCGTCAACGCGATAGTTCAGCAGAACCTCTCCGAGCCTGACGAAAGCCATGACCTCTCCCCTTGCGGCGATTAGAGGTGCTGGCCGGCAAAGTGTAAAATGATTAGTGCTGGCACCAAGATAACCTATGGATTATCATATGGCCGCAGAACCGGGCAAAAACCGGAATTATCAACTTTTTACATAACGTGAGATGGCGATGGCAGGACGCATCATCGATCCGCGCATCAAGCTGAGGCACATCGTGTGCTTTCTGGAAGTGGCCCGCTCCAAGAGCGTGGTCGGGGCGGCGGCGGCGCTTAACATCAGCCAGCCTGCCGCCACCAAGACCATCCAGGAACTGGAGCAGACGCTCGGCGCGCCGCTGTTCGACCGGTCGCGGCGCAAGCTGTTTCTGACCGGGTTCGGCGAGGTGTTCTACCGCCATGCCTCGACCTCGGTTGCGGCACTTCGTCAGGGGGTCGACGCGGCGGGCGGGGCGCATGAGGCGGCGACGGTCAAGGTCGGGGCCCTGCCGACGGTTTCGGCGCGCATCCTGCCCGAAGCGGTCATGGCCTTCACGGCGGCCAATGTTGGCGTTCATGTCCGCGTCGTTACCGGGCCGAACGACTACCTGCTGTCGCTGCTCAGGACCGGTGACGCGGATCTCGTCATCGGCCGCATGGCCGAGCCGCACACCATGATGGGGCTGAGTTTCGAGCATCTTTACTTCGAACGCGTGGCGCTGGTGGTGCGTCGTGGCCATCCTTTGCTGGCGCGACGCGATTTCGACCTGTCGATGATCGAGAGCTATCCGATCCTGATGCCGACCTCCGGTTCGGTCATCCGCCCGTTTGTCGACCGCATGTTGTGGGGCCACGGGCTGACGGCACTGCGCAACGAGGTCGAAACGGTGTCCGACGCTTTCGGACGCGCTTATGTCCGCCAGTCGGATGCCATCTGGATCATCTCGGAAGGGGTGGTCGACGAGGATGTCGATCAGGGGCAGCTGGCGATGCTGCCGGTCGATACCAGCGAAACGCTCGGGCCGGTGGGGCTGACGACGCGGGCGGATACGACGCGGTCCTATGCCGCGTCGAGCCTGATGCAGACGGTCCGCGACACAGCCCGGATGCTGATCAGCAATGGCAATGCCGAAGATGGCCATCATCCGATGCCGCGCAGCGCTCCAGCGGCCAGACCTGGCAAGCAACGGTCCTGAGCGTGGGCGTGGCGGCAGCCGGTTTGTTCACCCAGTCGCACGGGATTATTCTGCTTATTTTGTTATACTTTCTGGCTTTTTCTGGCGATTTCTGGCTGAGCGGTGACGGAATAATATAACCTCAAAGCTATTAAAGCCGGATCACTAGTCATTTTACAGCTCCCCGAAAGTCGCTTTAGTCAGGACAAGGGGGAGATGAACATGCGCAAACAGGTGGTGATCATTGGCGCCGGACCGGCCGGTCTGACGTTGGGGCGGCTGCTCGAAATCAACGGCATCGACGCCATCATTTTGGAGCGGCGCAGTCCGGACTACGTGCTTGGACGTATCCGCGCCGGCGTCATCGAATGGGGGGCGGTCGAGCTGCTCGACAAGGCCGGCGCCGGCCAACGCATGCATGAAGAAGGGCTGGTGCATCACGGCACGCTGTTGAGTTTTGACGGCGACCGGCAACGTATCGATTTCACCTCGCTGACCGGCAAGCAGGTGATGGTCTATGGCCAGACCGAGGTGACGCGCGACCTGATGGAGATCTCTCAGGGCGACCGCGTCTATGAGGCGGAAGATGTCGAGATCCACGATTTCGACGGTGCGCCCTTTGTCACCTACACCAAGGACGGCCAGAACCATCGCGTGGATTGCGACTACATCGCCGGCTGCGACGGGTTCCACGGCGTCTCGCGCGCCAGCGTGCCGCAAAATGCCATTGAGAATTTCGAGCGGGTCTATCCGTTCGGCTGGCTCGGCGTTCTGTCCGACACGCCGCCGGTCAGCGAGGAACTGATCTATGCCCATCACGAGCGCGGTTTTGCCCTGTGCTCGCAGCGCTCGCCCACGCGTTCGCGCTATTACGTGCAGGTGCCTCAGGGCGAAAAAGTCGAGGACTGGAGCGATGCCCGCTTCTGGGACGAGTTGCGCCTGCGCCTTGATCCCGCGACTGCCGAAGCGCTTGAGACCGGCCCGTCGATCGAGAAATCCATCGCCCCGCTCAGGAGTTTCGTGTCCGAGCCCTTACGCTTCGGCAAGCTGTTCCTTGCCGGCGACGCGGCCCATATCGTGCCGCCGACCGGGGCCAAGGGGCTTAACCTCGCCATGAGTGACGTGGCGGTTCTGGCCGAAGCGCTGATTGAGGCGCTGTCGGAGAAATCGGAGGCCGGGATCGATGCCTATTCAGCGCGCGTGCTCAAGCGCATCTGGGGCGCCGAGCGGTTCTCGTGGTGGATGACATCGCTGATGCACACCTTCGCCGAAACCGGCAGTTTCGGCCGCCGCATCCAGCGCGCCGAGTTCGACTATCTCGCGGGGTCGACAGCAGCGCAGAAGGTGCTGGCCGAGAATTATGTCGGGTTGCCGATTTAGGGCGTGTCAGCTCTAGACTGAACCGCCTGCAGAAATAATAGTGACGCTCACTTTTGCACCTGCGTCATTCCCGCGAAAGAGGGAATCCAGCCACGCGCAGTCCTGCGCGTGAAGGGAGTCAAACGCTCGGCGGACGCCTCGCACTGGATTCCCGATCGGGTCGGGAATGACGAAGTGGCTGAAGCGCTTTCCGTCACAACATGACAGGCCCTAAACGTTCCGGGCCTTCGAGGTGAGAGGGGGGCGCTTAGGAGCCGCTGGCGAGAGGCTGTGGGTTATGTGGTGGCGGTGCTGCTGAATGGCAGAACAGTGTCCCACTGCGGAAATTGTCCGGAGGAAATGACAACAAGGAGTTGGGGGTGGAATCCAGGTGGCGGATTTTGGGTAGTCAAATGGCAAGAGAGCCAAAATGAGATTTCCCGACCGTGGCCAACTTCGGCACTATCTGTCGACGGGTCCGACACTTATCTCAGTTATTTTCTCGGCTTGAATCTGCCAATTTCTATTTGCACTTCGTCTCCGCTTGATGGACGCTGCAATATCTTTGCAGGGGAAGCTCAATGACACGTCTCGTTTATGCTTGTCGTTTTGACGTGATATCCGATGACGGCATCAACAATGTTCTCACCACCTATCAAGATTGGATTCTTCAGCACTACAGAGAGAGGCTGCAAATTGCCGATTTCAGCTATGACCCACGAGTGCCGGGTGATTGCAGCGATGTTCCGACAGGCCATTCCCTGTCAACGTCAGTCTTTCAAGAAGAGAGTGGGCACGTTGCACGCGTTCGTTGGTCCTTTCCCGACATAGCCGATGATGGATTGAGATGGGCAAACGAGGTGCGCGTCGGTCAGTTTGGAGATCGGTGTGGCGTTGAACATCTCATCTCTATTGAGTCGGTTGAGTACAATGTTTCGCCTGCGAAATTGCTCTTCGGTTCACCGCGAGCGGTGCGCGACATTTGTGCCAAAACGCCTGCCTACATCGGAGAGATGCAGATTAAGGCGGAGCCCTACGCGTTGAATCAAGGGGGCATGAGTGATCTGCTTACCCTGCTCACTAGCGACCTTAGGAAACTCCCAATTGTATTGTTATCGCCATATGCTGGCGGTGAGCTCAATCAAATAGACCCTGTACGATTAGCGAAAAACCTCGCCGGCGTTGCTGTTGTGGTGCGAGTTGAAGATCCTGACCTGACTTGGGATTTCGCCAACGAGGTCGGACGGCAACTATCTTGTTTCAATGGCGCGGCCAGGATTTATTGGCCTGGCTTCACAAAAATATCGGATCCGCGAAGTCACCGACTGTTTTTCGGATCATGGATAGAACAAGTAGGGCCAGGAGTTGCTTCGCGAGTGATTGAGCGAGCGATATTCGCGGTGGCTGCGTTCCGCTATGCTCCAGACAGACGAATTGCCGACCTAATTAGGCGAGTAGAGGCTGCTGAAAGGCAGAAGCTTCTGGTCGAAAAGAAGGAGGCAGGCGAGGACTTTTGGGCCGACTATGAGCGTGATCTTGCCCTTCTTGATGAGACGAAAAAGCGCCTTGAAGAAGTTGAAGCTGAGAATGCCAATCTTCGTGCAAATCAGCAAGTATTCTTCGGCGCTGGATCTGGGGGGGTAGATGATCTCGGCCAGACAGAAGAAACAGACGTATTCTTGCCTTCTTCTGTACTAGAAGCCGTGCAAAAAGCTTCGGAAACGTGCAAGAACGTCGAAATTCTGGATACTTCGATTTCAGCCGCGCAAGCTAGCCCGTTTCAACGTCCCTATGATGTCTTTAGGGCGCTGACCGATCTTGATGAGATCGTCGATGACTGGAAAAGAAATAGGGAAGAAAATGGAAGTGGCGGCGATCTTTTGCAGCACCTAGGTCTCCGTGGATGGGGAAAACGCAGCAGCCTGCATATTTCGGATACTACTCGCGGTAAATTTCGTTCCCATTACGAGTTCGAGTACCAAGGAAAGAGACAATTGTTCGAGCCGCACATTACGATCGGCTCTGGTGATCCGAATTCTTGCGCTTCAATCCACTTTCTTTTCGACCATAGCAGGCTAAAGATGATTGTCGGGCACGTTGGGAAGCATTTGCCGAATACGAAGACCTGAGGCATCCGAACGCTCGAGTCTGCCTTTTTAATGTCCGACATGGGCCACAACGCCCACCTGAAAAACCTTATCCCCGCCCCCTTTCCCCTACCCTATCCTCTCCCGCATTCGACCCAAGGGCGCGGCGCGACGAACGTCTGGGGTCGGAGTTCGGGGCAGGGCACGGTCGCGCGCCGTCTTGCTCTTGAGGTGCGATACGGCGCCGAGGCTCCGCGGTCTCGGGGGCGGTTAAAAGCCGCTTTGGACGAAGCGAGAAAAGTCCCGTACGCCGCAGCGCAAGAGACCCGGAAGGCATGGGGCGCGGTGCGCCCTTTAGTGCCGACTACCGGCTTCGGGTGAACTGCGCCCCATGCCTCGCCTGATGACACTCACCTGATGGCGCGCGCCGGAGGGCGCTTCGGGGTGCCTCTCCGAAGAGCGGTGCTGTTTGCAAGTCATGCAACCAGCTTTCCCTCAGCGTCATCCTCGGGCTTGACCCACTGGTGTCCGGTTTAGGGAGGTAGACAGGTTGCATGACATTGATTCTACTGTGTTTTGAACGTTTGGCCGCGTTTGGGACACGAGCAGGAGATCAATGTCATGCGCCACCACAATAGCGTTTTTCATTCTGTGCAAAAGCAGGTTCCGTGGAACGTGTTCGACCGGCTTGTGCAAAAGTACAGGGCCGATCATCGCGTGCGGCGGCTTTCCACCAAGTCCCAGTTCCTGGCACTTCTGTTCGGGCAGTTGTCCGGCGCAGCGAGCCTTAGGGAGATCGAAGCAGGGCTGATGAGCCAATCGGCCCGGCTCTATCATGTGGGCGGACGCCCCGTGGCGCGCACGAGCCTGGCCGATGCCAATGCCAAACGTCCCGCGAACATGTTCGCCGAGCTGTTCGCACACATGGCCGGGGCCGCCTCGCGCCGCACCCGCCGGCACATGGCCGATGCCGTGCGCATCCTGGATGCCACGCGGATACAACTCAGTTCGCTGAACGATGGCTGGATCGACACGGTCAAGGGCGCACGCGCCATCAAACTACACATCGCCTACGACCCGCACGCTGATGTGCCGCTCGATGCAATCTTCACCGGCCAGAGGGTCAACGACATCACCCCCGCCAAGGCCACGCCCATCATGCCGGCCATGACCTATGTGTTTGATATGGCTTACTATGACTTCAGCTGGTGGGCAGAACTGGACGCAAAGGGCTGCCGGTTCGTCACCCGGCTCAAGAGCCACACTCGGCTCGATCTCATGGCCCAGCAGGACGTCTCTGACAAAAAGGACATCCTTTGCGACCGCATCGGCCTGTTGCCCCAGCGCACTGCCCGTTCGCGTCGGCGCCGATTCCCCGATCCGGTCCGCGAGATCGCCGTGCGCATAGGAACCGGCAGAATCATCCGTCTTGTCACCAATGACCTCGACGCCCCGGCCGAGCAAATCGCCGATCTCTACAAGCAGCGCTGGCAGATCGAACTCTTCTTCAAATGGGTCAAGCAGAACCTCAAGATCCGCCACTTCCTCGGCACCTCCGAGAACGCCATCCGCATCCAGATCTTCGTCGCCCTGATCGCCTACATCCTCTTGCGCGGCGCCCAGGCCACCCAGACCGCTGTCTCCCAGCCGCTCGCCTTCGCCAGGCTGGTCCGGCTCAATCTCATGCATCGGCGCGATATCGGTGCTCTCAGATCTCCGCCAAAGCCACCCCAGTTAGACACAACACAGCTCAGTCTCGATCTCGCCCTATGTTAAACCGGACACCAGTGGGCTTGACCCGAGGATCCATGAGGGGTTTCCGCCGCTGTGGTTTTTGATCGTTCATCAGTTCTGCCGGGCCGGTTCAACCATCCGATCCCGCGGCGCGTGTGGCCATGGGCCCTCGGGTCAAGCCCGAGGGTGACGACGAAAGAGGGGCGATCGCGCCTGCCTCTCACATCGAATTTACTTATGAAGTATAAGTTTCTTCTTGCCGCACTTGTATACATAGATGTATACGGGAAAGCGAATAAGGGGAGGTATTCACAATGACGGAACGCACGTATCCGCTTAACGCCTGGTATGCCGCTGCGTGGGATGTTGAGGTCACGCGCAAGCTGATGTCGCGCACGATCTGCGAAAAACCGGTGGTTTTGTACCGAAAGCTCGATGGTTCGGCGGCGGCACTGGCCGATGCCTGCTGGCACCGGCTGCTGCCCTTGTCGATGGGCGAACTTCACGGCGACAATGTCATCTGCGGCTATCACGGTCTCGAATTCGACGACACCGGCCGGTGTGTATACATGCCGTCGCAGGACACCATTAATCCGTCGGCCTGCGTAAAATCCTATCCGATCGTCGAAAAGCACCG
>CAXXNZ010000023.1:0-30032 GCA_963676075.2 Devosiaceae bacterium | reverse complement strand
TCGGTTGCCTGCAGCGAGGCCTTCGCCGTGTCGAGCTCGCTTTTGTAGGTTTTCCGGATATCGTCGATCTTGTCACCGAGACCTTCAATATCGCCTTCCAGGCGCTCGACGCCGCCTCGGATTTGTCCGAGCGCTTTTGCCATCTCAAACGCGAGAGAAGGCTCCAGCTGCCTGTAGTAGTCCGGGTTATCGAAAGCGGCCTTGATGCCCAGCGACGCCACTTCGGCGGCGTAGCGATAGGGCAGGGTGTCTTGCTTGTCCTTGGAGAAAAGCTGCGGATTGGCCGTGCCAAGACTGGCCATGACCATCTCGATTGCCGCGTCGGCAAATCCTTCCTCCGTGACGGCGGCCTTTGCCAGCTTTTGCCTGTCTAGGAAGCAGGACTCTAGTGCTGCCGATAGCGCCTGATCTGCCGCATCGAGATCGGCCTGCGAATAGGCGGCGCCGTCGCTGCCCGACGTCAGCTTTTTGAACGCCTGCAGCGTTTCCTTTCGCATGCGCCGACGAACCCGCTTGCACTCCGGGCCGACTGTCTTTTGTCGGCCAAGGACAAACTCGATCAGCCCGGCGGCTGCAACATTGGCCCCGATTGCGCCAGCCGGCCCACCGAAACACATCGCTGCGGTTCCGACGCAAAAGGCGGCTATCTTGTTCAGCGACGTCTCGAATTCGGTCATCTCAATACACAATGAGAAAATGAATTGACCGAAGTCTAGTCGGGTTGCCTAACCCGGCGCAACAAATGTCCGGGACGCGCTGCAAGCAACGCTTCCGCGCCCGCCCACAATTCAAGCGCGCCGCCCCGCGTGGCGCGTGAACGGCGCAGTAACGCCGTCCAGCCGGAACGAGTTGGAGCTCAACCGGCCCGATGCCAGATCCCTGATCACCGGCACGCCACGCCCGCAGAGCGGGCGGAGCCGGCGTATCAGGAAAAACCTAAATGAATGCTTGCCTACGGCCGGTCGACCCGGCCTCTCCGCCCGCTCCTTGGCAGGGCGGAAAGCGCATGCTTGCGCCCAAAATCATCAGCCGGATCTCCGAGGTGGAGCACTCGACTTATGTCGAGCCCTTTGTCGGGATGGGGGGCGTCTTCTTTCGGCGCACCATGCGTCCGGACTGCGAGGTGATCAACCTGTTTCGCATCCTGCAGCGGCACTACGCCGCCTTTATGGATCACCTCAAGTACCAGCTCACCTCGCGCCGCGAATTCGAGCGACTCTCCCGCACCGATCCTTCGACCCTGACCGACTTGGAGCGCGCCGCGCGCTTCGTCTACCTGCAGCGCACCGCCTATGGCGGCAAGGTACAGGGCCAGAATTTCGGCACGGCGCTCGACCGGCCGGCGCGCTTCGACTTCTCCCAGATCGCACCGGCCCTCGAGGACATCTACGAGCGCCTGACCGGCGTCACCATCGAGAGCCTCGATTGGGCCGAGATCCTCAGGCGCTACGATTCCCCCAACACGCTGTTCTACCTCGACCCGCCCTATTGGGGCTGTGAGGACGATTACGGCCGCAAGATCTTCACGCGGGATCGGTTCGCCGAGATGGCGGAAATCCTGGCCCGACTTGAGGGGAGGGCCATTCTGTCGCTGAACGACGTGCCCGAAGTCCGCGAGACCTTCGCAGGCTTGAGGATAGAAGCGGTTGAGCTGCAATACTCGATCGGCCAGGCGACGGCCGGACCGAAGAAGGTGGGCGAGGTGCTGATCTATACGTTCGATCAGCCTGGATTGCCGTTGTTCGAGTAGCGCGCGCGAACCGATGCTAGGTGCGAGATGTCAGTAGGGTGCAGGTGTCGAGGAAAGACGGAGAAGCGGCGGATTTGCGCCCCATTTAGACCGTTCGCGTCAGTGAAATCATGCGCTGAAAGCTGTCACTCGACCGAACGTTCTCCACCGTCAAGACAGATAGAACGTGGATAAAGTATGCCAGAGAGAGCTGCAGACAATTACCTACAGCCGATACCTACAGCCGAAATCGGAAACGGGAACTGCTTGTCAGAGCTCTAGTTTCCGCTCAATTTACGCATACGCATTCAAATTAGGAGCGGGTAAGTGAATCCTGACGTCCTGAACGAATACATTCGCACAGCGTTCTCCGCTGCAACTCTTATTGGCGTAATAGTCGCTTTCTACGCTTGGCGTTCAAAGCAAAATCTAGATCGTCGCAACATGGCGATCGGTTACTCGCTAACAAAGAACAAGCAGTACTTCGATGCGAGAGGCGAAATTTCCAACCGATTCAAGGTAAAGCTTGAAAAACACGAGAAGTTGACGCAGGACGAAGTGGCAAACCTGAAGGAAAATTCCGATAAAATCGTGCCAGAGATTAAGTTTGTCCTATCTCACTGGGAAATCATGGCCATTTCCATCTTCGATAATGTCATAGATGAAAAGACCAGCTTCGAAATGGTAGGTTCGACATTAGTGAATACCGTAAATTTGCTTGAGGAGTACATCCTTGATGCCCGTCGCGATCCGCAAAATGTTCGTCGTTACGACTACCTAATGGTGTTGTACGAGGAATGGAAAGCGCGCCTTGATGCGGCAGCAGTGAACGGATCGATCAGTCGATATCAGCAATACTTGGATGACAGCAGAAATAGAGCGAATCTCGAAAGCCGACTGGCAGATGATCGACGCAATTGGCGTGTCGATAGCCGCCGCCTCAAACTCCAACTTCCGTGGAAGCACTAGCGAGATTGGTAGCTTTTGCCTTGCGCCAGCTTCTCTTGTGGCTGCCGTTTCGGGCTCATAAGCGATCGGTCAGAAATGCGCCCCGTCCCGGCTGTTCGCCTTTGAGATCATCGGCGCTATTAGCCGCCTTTCCGCGCATCGCCTTCGAAGGTCTGAGGCGATGACGTTTGATGAGCTTTACGCGCGGGCCAAGTTCATCGTGGACGACGCCGAAGCGGCTGCTGAGTAGCCCATATTGGTTCTTGGTTGGATGCTCGACGATGCAACTCCGGGGATCATAAATCGGCTTTAGAAAAATCGCAGAACCTAGTCGAACGACCGATACGAGGTCGGCAGCGGTGATACCAATCCAGCGCCGGGGAACGGCAGCTTCTCAATGCTGGACGTCGTATCCCGCCAGTCCCCTTCGGGCCAGAAGACGACACTCGATCATCGCTAGTAAGTGGGCGAAGGTTGCCACTAGCTCCCCCCATTTGTCATGGTCTGAAATGGCGTCGTCGGTCCCGTCGAATACTGAAACACCGTCCGGCCGTCACATTTGACGCGCCGGCATTTGC
The DNA here is from genome assembly GCA_963676075.2 of Devosiaceae bacterium. Classification (GTDB taxonomy): domain Bacteria; phylum Pseudomonadota; class Alphaproteobacteria; order Rhizobiales; family Devosiaceae; genus JAHJQZ01. The sequence goes on along the minus strand of CAXXNZ010000023.1, from coordinate 26,777 downwards.
CATGCTGGCCGATCAGCGAGAAATCGCGCCCAAACCGCCAGATCATCGCCTCGATGTCGACGCGGAAGGCGGTGTTGCAGGTGCCGCACATCGCCTGAACCCTGAGTGATGGATTTTCTGCCATTGCCTTCTGCATGGCGCCCAGACTGCGCACCCATGCCGGCCATATGCGATAGATTTCTGCCCCCTGCCGCCGCTTCGCCATGTCCATACCACACGTTTGTTCGTGTAATGTTCTTGTTTGCGGGCTGGGGTGCTGTCAAGTCACAGGTGGCGGGAGGGCATCGATATAGGCTGCGATCAGCCGAGCGATCTTGTCGCGTTTGCTCTCTGGCGCAGTGCGCCGCAGGGACTCGAGTATGCCAATCTCGGTCGCCATCCTGGCGGCGTTGTCCGGTGTCGGTATCATCCGGCACTCGGCCAGCAGGCGACGCGAAGAAATGACCCGCCTGTCGACCTCGGCCGGTGTCAGCTCAGCAAGTGATCTCATCTCCCCACCTCGACTCTCCGGCAATCGGAAAGGCTGGTTGCGTCCAAGCCACAGTTCCAAACGGTCGCGGTGAGGCTCTGCGCCGACAAGACCTCCTGGGCGGCCAGTGAATGCCGAAGGCAATTGGCTTCGTCCTGCCGGCACACAAGCACCAATCCAGGCCGCAGTCTGGTGGCTGTGGCATAGGCCAGCACCTGGCCCAAACCCTCGTGCCATTTCTCGGACCAGTCAATTTCGATCGCATGCGTTGTCGAGACGCAGTCGGCTCGCCCCATTTTGCCGAGGGTGACCTCTTGTTTGATTCCCGAGCATAGGCGTGCCCGGACTTCAGCTTCGCGCGGCCCGCGTCCGGCTTCGGCATCCGGACAGAGCCAGAGGACATGGGCGATGGTGAAGGCGCAGAGGAATGACATGACGCGAGCATAGCGGAACGTCACGAGAACATTCCACACGGATTTTACACGTCGAGTTGTACCAGTTCCTGCCATGTTCTGCCGAGCATGCAAGGCAAAGCGGGCGGTACAATTCGCGCAAACGCTTATGAAATCAGGTAGTTAAGTGGTGCTGCTGGTCAGGATTGAACTGACGGCCTCTCCCTTACCAAGGGAGTGCTCTACCACTGAGCTACAGCAGCTTACCGGAGCGTCCGGGAAAAGCGGTGGCTACTTCTCCGCTTCGAACGCGGGATAATCAATCACTTTCGCCCTGCCCCTAAGATCGGAAGGACAAATGACGTCGGCGACGAAATCCGCGGTGTTACTGCCATAGCACCAAACTGGACGCAAGGCGAAAAAACTGGCAGGTCTTGCGACGGTACGAAGCGGGGGACAAAGCCCATGCCAGGCGGCGGCGATTCACAGGCACGCCAACAAAGATTGGCCGCAAAGCTCCGGGAGAATCTCAAGCGTCGCAAAAAGCAGGCCGCAGCACGAAAACCGGCTGAGGACAGCGCGCAAAAAGACCGGCCCGGCACCGGCAGAGCGGACTGATCCGATACGTTTCTGCCTGTTCCGTCGCAGACGGGTTGTGATTAACATGGCCGCCCGACCGCGCGGCGATTCCCGCAAACAGTGAAGTGAGTAAGGAGCGTTCATGGACAGCATCAGACTGAGGGGCGAGAACGAACTCAACGGTTCGATCCCGATTTCCGGCGCCAAGAATGCCGCCCTGCCTCTGATGATCGCTTCGCTTCTGACGCCGGAAGCGTTGGTGCTGAACAATGTGCCGCGTCTGGCCGACGTGCAGCAGCTCGAGCGCATCCTGGAAAACCATGGCGTCGATATCGGCGTACACGGACGCAAGCCGACCGATATCGATGATCGCGGTCAGCGCATGTCGCTGACGGCTGCGGAGATCATCGACACCTGCGCACCCTACGAACTGGTCTCGACCATGCGCGCCAGCTTCTGGGTCATCGGGCCGCTGCTGGCGCGTATGCATGAAGCGCGCGTCTCTTTGCCTGGTGGCTGCGCCATCGGAACGCGTCCGGTCGACTTTTTCCTGTCCGGCCTGAAGGCGCTCGGTGCCGAAATTGATATCGACGAGGGCTATGTTGTCGCCCGAGCACCGGGCGGCCTTGTTGGCGGCCGGGTCGAATTGCCGCGTGTTTCGGTCGGCGCCACCCACACCATCATGATGGCGGCGACACTGGCCAAGGGCACGACCATCATCGAGAACGCCGCCACCGAACCCGAGATCGTCAATGTTGCCGAATGCCTTGTCGCCATGGGCGCGAAGATTTCGGGTATCGGCACGCGTACGCTGACCATCGAGGGCGTCAGCGATCTTCACGGCGCCGAGGTCGACGTCATTCCCGACCGCATCGAAACCGGCACGTTTGCCATGGCAGTCGCCATGGCCGGTGGCGACGTTCTGCTGAGCGGCGCCCGAGCCGAACATCTGCAGGCGGCGCTCGACGTCCTTCTCCAGACCGGCACCGATGTCGTCACCGAACCCGGCGGCGTTCGCGTGTCGCGCAATGGCAATGGATTGAAGGCGGTTGACGTCGAAATCGATCCGTTTCCGGGCTTCCCGACCGATTTGCAGGCCCAATTCATGGCGCTGATGACACGCGCCAACGGCACCAGCGTCATTCGCGAGACCATTTTCGAGAACCGCTTCATGCATGTCGCCGAGCTGATGCGCTTTGGCGCCGATATCAAGGTCGAAGGCCAGGAGGCCCATGTTACCGGGGTGCCCGAACTGAAGGGCGCCAAGGTCATGGCGACCGATCTCAGGGCTTCGGTGTCGCTGGTTATCGCCGGGCTGGCGGCGCGTGGCGAGACCACCGTCAATCGCATCTATCACCTCGATCGCGGTTTCGAACGGCTCGAGGAAAAGCTCAGGGCTTGCGGCGCCGATATCGAGCGTCTTGGCTAACTGATTGGCGACTGCCCTGCCGGACGGCAATTGGCCACAGCCTCATCAATGGCTTGCATTCGGCGTGTCAGATGCCCAAATGTGCCGCAACTCAACAGGATATCCGAGCGCGCGGGCCGAAACCTGCGCTGCAAGGACAACAAGCAGGCACGAACCATGACCGATCTCAAGCTCATCGCAGTTGACGCCGAGGACCTGGAGGTCGTTTCCGCTCATGTGCAGGACGCGGTGCTCAAGGTCGAAGACATGGGATATGCGGCTGAAGACCGCCGCTTCGCCCTTCTGGTCAACCGCTTTGACTGGACCACCGCCAAGGGGCGCGGCAAGGGCGAGCGCAAGCGCGCCGCATTGCGGTTCGAACATGTGACCGCTGCCCGTACTGCCGGCTTCAACATCAATGCCCGCGAAGGCGTGCTCGAACTCCTGGCCATCCGTTTCGAGGAAACCGACAAGCCGGCGGGCACGATCACCCTTGATTTTGCCGGGGGCGGCACCGTGGCGCTTGACGTCGAGTGCCTGGAAGCGCGATTGCATGACCTCGGCGCAGCTTGGGCAGCCAAGGCCGTTCCCGTCCACAACCTGCCCGAGTAAAGTCGCGCCACAGACCCTGACGCCAGCAAACGGACTCAAGTCATGCCCCTGATGCTCTCAAGCCGCGAGGATGGATTTGCCGCGTCGTTCGACGCCTTCCTGGCGCAAAAGCGCGAAACCACGGTCGAAGTAGGGGAGACCGTGCAGAAAATCATCGCCGATGTGCGCACCCGGGGGGACGCCGCCATCATCGAGCTGACCGCCAAATTCGATCATCTCGACCTGACGCCGGAAACACTTCACTTCTCGGAAGAAGAGATCGACGCAGCTTGGAACAGCACGTCCGAGGAGCTGAGGGCAGCACTCAAGCTCGCCTATGACCGGGTCATGGCTCACCACAAGCGCCAGATGCCCGAGGACGAGCTGTATCAGGATGCGCTCGGGGTAACGCTCGGCACCAAATGGGTGCCGGTGACCGCTGCCGGGCTCTACGTGCCGGGTGGGCTGGCGTCTTATCCGTCTTCGGTGATCATGAACGCCGTGCCGGCAATCGTTGCCGGCGTTGAGCGGCTGGCCATGGTCGTGCCGACGCCCAATGGTGAGGTCAATCCGACCGTTCTGGCAGCGGCCCGGATCTGCGGCATTACCGAAATCTACCGCATCGGCGGGGCGCAGGCCGTGGCCGCGCTGGCTTTCGGCACCGATACGATCGCCCCGGTCGACAAGATCGTCGGGCCGGGCAACGCCTATGTTGCCGCCGCCAAACGCCAGGTCTTTGGCACGGTCGGCATCGACATGATCGCCGGGCCGTCCGAAGTGCTGGTGATCGCCGACGAAAGCGCCAATCCGGCCTATATTGCCGCCGACCTTCTGGCCCAGACCGAACATGGTGCCGGCGCACAGGGCGTTGCCGTCGTCACCTCACAAAAGCTTGCCGATGAGGTTGTCGCCGAAGTCGAACGGCAATTGGAAGTGCTGCCGCGCGCCGAGCTGACCCGCGAGGGCTGGCAGGAATACGGCGCGGTGATCACAGTCGATTCGTTTGAGACGGCGCTCGATATCGCCAACCGCATGGCGCCTGAGCATCTCGAACTGTCAGTCGACGAGCCGATGGCTCTGCTCAAGGGCGTGAAAAACGCCGGCGCGGTTTTTCTCGGCCACCACACGCCCGAAGCAATCGGCGATTATCTCGGCGGCACCAATCACGTCCTGCCGACGGCGCGTTCGGCACGGTTTGCCTCTGGTCTCGGCGTTCTCGATTTCGTCAAACGGATTTCCGTGCTCCAATGCACGCCGGATGCGCTGGCCGAACTGGGCGCTGCGACCGTGACCCTGGCCGAATCGGAGGACCTGAGTGCCCATGGACGATCCGTCTCGATCCGCCTCAACCGATAGCGCCAGCACCAGAACTTACGGGGCCGAGGACAGGATCTCGACGGTCACCCTCGACCCCTACACCATCACCTCGATCACGCCCGACGCCGAGCATGAGTGGCATCTGGCGATCGACGAGCTGGTTGAGGACAACCGGTTCCGCCCGGCGAAGTCCGGGACGGAAGGGCCCTATGCTCTGCATTTGTCGATCATGGGCAACTACATCTCGCTCGACATCCGCACCGCGGACAGTTTCGAGCCGATCGCGGCGCATTATCTGTCGCTCAGCCCGTTTTCCGGTCTGATCCGCGACTATTTCCGTATCCGCGATGCCTATTTCGCTGCCGTCAAAACCGGTTCGACCTTCCAGATCGAGGCGGTCGATATGGGGCGGCGGGGGCTGCACAACGAGGCGGCCGATCTGCTGATTTCGCGGCTCAAGGGCAAAATCGAGATGGATCACGAGACGGCGCGCCGGCTGTTCACGCTGATCTGCGCCGTCCAGCCCTATGCCGCACGCATCGATCCGCGCGACCAGAGTTTGCCGCTGGTGCTGTTCGTGTGCTCGATGAACTCGGTCCGTTCGCCGATGGCGGCGGCGCTGGCGCGACAGGCCTTTCCGTCCGGGGTGATCGCCCGCTCCGCAGGGGTTCGCAACGGTGTGATCGACGGATTCGTTCATCAGGTCATGGACGAGAAGGGGGTCGACATGTCGGCCCACACCCCGCACACGCTCGACGAGCTGGCCTTGCTGCATTTCGACCTCGTGGTGCCATTGAGCGACGAGGGTGCCGAAGAGGTGGCGGCACTGGATATAAAGGCGTCTTCGATCGAGCGTTGGGAGGTGCCGGACCCGAGCCTTTCCGAGGGTTCCCGCGATCAGCGCCTTGCCGTTTATCGCGAGGTTCGGGACCTTCTGGACCGCAAGGTTCGCGACCGCTTGTCGCCACTTGTAGCGGGTGGTTCACAAAACGTTTGATTTCCGGTAGCTTGCGCGCGAATTCGCCCGGGGTTGCCTCAATCCGGGCTTTTTGCGCTGGCATTGATGCCGGCCATTCCAGGAGAAGTAATGGCAAAGGAAGAAGTGCTCGAGTTCCCGGGCGTGGTCACGGAACTGCTGCCCAATGCGACGTTTCGCGTCAAACTCGAAAACGAACACGAAATCATCGCCCACACCGCCGGCCGCATGCGCAAGAATCGCATCCGCGTTCTTGTCGGCGACAAGGTTCTGGTCGAGATGACCCCTTATGACCTGACCAAGGGCCGAATCACCTATCGGTTCAAGTAGCCAGGCCCAAGCCAATGGCGCGTCGCCCAGATCTTATACTTGCTTCGTCTTCGCCGCGACGGCTGGCCCTGTTGAATCAGGTCGGCATCGAGCCCGAACATCTTGTGCCGGCCAATGTCGACGAGACACCGGACAAGGGCGAACTGCCACGCCGGCTGGCTCAGCGTCTGGCCGATCTCAAGGCCATGACGGCGCAGCACAAGGCGCGCCAGTCGGGGCTGTCGGACAACGGATTGATCCTTGCCGCCGACACGGTTGTTGCCGTCGGCCGCCGAATCCTGCCCAAGGCTGAGACGATGGAAGAGGCGGCCATGTGCCTCAGGCTTCTGAGCGGGCGCAGCCATCGTGTGTATACAGGGCTGAGCCTCATCAATGCCTCGGGACGCCTGCGCCGACGCATGGTCGAGACCCGTATTCGCTTCAAGCGACTGACGTCCAAGGAAACCGAAGCCTATCTGGCCAGCGCCGAATGGCGCGGCAAGGCCGGGGGCTATGCTATCCAGGGGATTGCCGGCGCCTTCGCCGTCAAGCTCTCGGGATCCTATTCCGCTGTTGTCGGCCTGCCGCTTTATGAGACAGTCTCGCTGCTTAGCAGCGAGGGATACCCGGTCCATTTCAACTGGCTCAATCAGCCAGGGCTTGCTGGTGTCTGACAGCTCTGTTGGCGTTGCTGAGCCGACGGCGGGGTTGTTCGTCGTCGCGCTGCCCGAACTCGATGACGGCACGGCCCGGCGTCTGGAGGCCATCCGCGCCGCCAACGATCCACTTCACGATCGCATCGGGGGGCATTTCACCTTTGTGTTCGGTGTTCATGGCCGTGCGCCTGATGACATCGAAGCGGAAGTGCGCCAGCGCGTGGCCTCCATGCCGTCCTTTGCCTTTGAAGCGCGCTTCACTGCCGTTCGTCATGACGCGGTTGCACGGCGCTTCTACGCAAGTCTTGTTCCCGAACTGGGGGTGACGGCGATGCTGTCCCTGCATGCCAGCCTCAATGCCGGCTGGTTGCGCAAATATCTCAGGCGCGACATCGATTTCGTACCGCATCTCTCCCTGGCCCGCAGTGAGGATCTGGGCTCGCTCGACCAGCTCGCCGCCGATCTCAACCGTGACGGTTTCGCGGTTGCCGGCCGTATCGCCAGCCTCGATGTGGTAGACGTGCGGCCAACCGCCATCACGTCCGTCGCGCATATCGAATTGAGGGGATAATGAGCGACACCAAAATTACCCGTTTGCGCCCGACGCGCCCCTGTCCGATCTGTTCCAAGCCATCGGTGCAGCAGTATCACCCGTTCTGCTCGGCCCGTTGCGCCGACATCGATCTCAATCGCTGGCTCTCCGGCGCCTATGTCATTCCGGCCCGTCCTGAGGAGGATGACGAGAACGACATCAGCACGCCGGAAACCGGCGGGGACGACGACTAACCCCACGAACCCGCAAACTGTGCTTCCAGGTTCCCTTCACAAAAGCAGCTTGAAAAATGACCAGCACCTTCGACATCGAACTCGAGACCCGTCTTGTCCGCTATTGCGCCATCGATACGCAGTCCGATGAGAGTTCGCCGACGCAACCGAGCACCGACATCCAGTTCGATATGCTGCGTCTGCTCGAAACAGAGCTCAAGGACATCGGCGCCGAGGACGTGCAGATCACCGAGTATGGGGCCGTGCTGGCGACGATCCCCGCCACGGCGCCCGGACCGACGGTTGGCTTTCTCGCTCATGTCGATACGGCGCCGCAGTTCAACGCAACCGGCGTCAAACCGCGTGTCGTGCGCGGCTATAATGGCGGCGACATCACCTATCCGGACAATGCCGAACTGGTGCTGTCACCCGACGAGAGCGCCTATCTCGCCGAAAAGATCGGCCATGACATCATCACGGCATCTGGCACGACGCTGCTGGGGGCGGACGACAAGGCAGGCGTTGCGATCATCATGACGGCGGCGCGCCACCTTCTTGCCAACCCTGCTATCGCCCACGGTCCGATCCGTATCGCGTTCACGCCGGACGAGGAAATCGGCCGCGGTGTCGACGATCGTCTGCCAAAGGATCTGGGGTGCGATTTCGCCTATACGTTCGACGGTTCCGGGGTCGGCGAGATCGAATATGAGAGCTTTTCGGCCGATGCCGCCGAGATCCGGGTCAAAGGCGTTTCCATCCATCCCGGCTGGGCCAAGGATAAGCTGGTCAATGCCATCCATCTGGCCGCAAAGATCGTCGATACGCTGCCGCAGGTGACGATGACGCCGGAGACGACCGAAGATCGCGACGGCTTCATCCACGCCGTCGAGATGAGCGGAGGCTCCTCGGAGATGGTGCTCAAGTTCATCATCCGCGATTTCGAGCGCGACGGGCTTGCCGCCAAGGGCGACCTATTGCGGCAGGTCTGCGAGACCATCGCCGCCACCGAGCCGCGCGCAGAGATCACCTGCGAGATCCGTCCGCAATACCGCAACATGCGCTACTGGCTGGAAAAGGACATGACCCCGGTCGAACTCGCCCGCGCCGCGACCAAGGCGGTGGGGATCGATCCGGTTTCGGTGCCGATCCGCGGTGGTACCGACGGGTCTCTCCTCACCGAAAAGGGCGTGCCCACCCCCAACCTGTTCACCGGCATGCAGAACATCCACGGCCCGCTCGAATGGGTGTCGGTGCAGGACATGGCCGTTGCGACCGAAGTCTGCGTCAAACTGGCGGAGCTGGCGGCAAAGGGCGCCGAATAGGGATGCACACTTGCGATGACGCCAAAGAGAGGGTGTAGCTCAGCCCTTTCCAGTGGTCGTGTTGCCGAACCGGAAAACCGCTTCGCACTTTTCCTGGCAACCCTCCTAGGGCGTCATCTGTCCGCCGTTGATGTCGATGGTCTGGCCGGTGATGTAGCCGGACATGGCGTTTGAGGCGAGGAACAGATAGGTGCCGACGCATTCCTCGGAGGTGCCGAGCCGGCCGAGTGCGATGGCCTTGATCGCGTCCTGACGCTTTTCCTCCGAGGTTTCGGCATGGAAGGCGGTGTCAATGAAGCCCGGCGCCACCGTGTTGACGCGGATACCGAAAGGCGCGAACTCGCGTGCCTGGTTGCGGGTGATCGAATGCACTGCGGCCTTGGCCGAGGCATAGATCACCGAGCCGCCGGCGCCACCGTTGCGGCCGGCAATCGATCCGGTGTTGATGATCGCGCCGTTGCCCGATTTCTTGAGATAGGGCAGTGCCGCCTTGGTGGCGTTGAAGATCGAGCGCACGTTGAGGTCGTAGACCTGGTCATAAAGCTCGTTGTCGAAATCTTCGTTCGACAGGCGGCGGATCAGTGAGCCGGCATTGTTGATGAGGATGTCGATGCCGCCAAGTGCGGACGCAGCATCCTCGACGATGCGGGCCGCACTTTCAGGGGCGGAGACATCGCCCGAGACCAGGGCGGCATACCCCTTGTCCTTTTCGATCGCTTCGACGACCTTTTGCGCCGCGATCAGGTTGCGGTTGCCATGCACCGCGACCTTGGCGCCGTAACGCCCGAAACCAAGCGCCAGTGCGGCGCCAATGCCGATCGATGAACCGGTGATCAGAACCTTGCGGTCTTTGAGGTCTTCAAGCACGAGCGCTTCCTTTTGTTGGTTCGGGTCTCACTTCAGCAGGCGAACACACATATAGTCTTGGCGCCCTTATTCGGGCATCCGGAGGTGCGGGCCGGGCTGCCGCGCCGCGCTGTTTCCAGGCCCTTCCGGAATGATCAGTATAGCGGGCGAAGTGGATAAATCGCCAGCCCCGGCGGCATGCACGCCAGCGCGACGGGGACAATGTGACACTTGGTTGAAAACCTTGCCCGATCCGTCTGGACAAGCCCGATCGTAGCCCCTATAAACCGGCCACATTTCGCGCCAACCGGCGCCGGATGCCCAGGTAGCTCAGTTGGTAGAGCAGCGGATTGAAAATCCGCGTGTCGGTGGTTCGATTCCGCCCCTGGGCACCACGTCCTTTCTGCAGAACCAACAATTCGCGTCTGCGCGTACGTGCGGAGAGCATTGCGGCGTTCGCGTTCATTTGCGCTCGTTGCTCGAAACATCCGCGACCTGCGGCCAGGCTTACGGCGCCACTCAAGGACGAGTAGGGCAAGTCGGTCCTAGACTCGAAATACAACCTGCATAGCCTTCGGCATTTCCGCGCCTCGCTATTGATCGCCGATGGCGCCAATCCGAAGGAAGTCCAAGCCTAGATGGAGCATAGCAACATTACAGTGACCTATGACCTGTGTGGGCACTTGTTCAAAGACGACGCAGCGGACAAACTGCGACGTGAGCGGGCAGAACGGCTCGCGGAATCGCTAGCCTGAAGCGGGAGATACGATGCCAATTCTTGCAACGCCAAAAAGGCATTTCGATGAGGATATGGCTCGGGCGACGGACTTGATGACACACGCTATTGGCACCGACGATGGTCGATTGAAGGATGACATCTTCAGATCAGCTTGGATGATGGCGGTGGGTGCTACCGACGCTTACTTTTGTGATGCATACGCCGATCTGACAACGCGCGTACTGCAAGCAAAGGATCATCAGGGGTCGATCCAGCTTCCGGATAAGTTTGGCAATCTTCTGGTACCGGTAATCGCGGTAGTAGGTGAAGAAGGCGGATGGCGCTGGAGGATGGCAGCTCGACAGCTGATTGAGCGGCAAAGCGTGCTTTCACTGAAGGAGATCAAGGCTCTCCTTCGCAGGTTTTGCCGAGCGCAAAACAACCTGCTGGTTGAGAGCACAATTGAGTCGTGGATTCAGCACCCAGATGCGACAAAGCGGTTGTGGGGTGTAACAGCAAGAAATTACCGCGCATTAACGGCAGACGACAAGAAGAAGGCCAGAGCTCTTGCCCTGAAGCACCTTGAACGTCGAATTGATGGCGTCTTTCAAAGAAGACACGATTGCATCCACAATTGCGACCGCCCCCGAGTAGCCCTCCAATCCATCAGCGTGGGCTACATACGATCCGCGATCCTAGATTTGACCTTCATGGTTGAGCGTATTCATGCGCATCTGGTCGATGAATTCCCTGAGTATCTTTCGGAGATGGGAGCAAATGCGATCACAAGAAATCAGGTTGGTGCATAGCCAATACGACACAAACGCGACATGGCGTCAAAATAGCCAATAAATTCAACACGCCAATGCGGATTGAAAATCCGCGTGTCGGAGGTTCGATTCCGCCCCTGGGCACCACGTCCTTTCGCAAATCCCTGATCTGCAAGGCCAAGCCGCCGTATTGCCGTGTGTGCGTTATCGGCCGGCGCGCGAGCAGCAGCCGCCATAGACCTCGCCATCGGGTAGAACGAGCGTCGACAGGAACGAATATTGGGTGTCCGACATGCCGTCTGTGCATTGCGCCATCGTGACGGCGATGGAGCCCTTTGCCGGCGGTTTTGTGCTGTTTTCCTCGAGATAGATGGCGAACCATCCGCGCATGCCGTAGGCCATCTGCCAGGGTGAGGCGGTGAAGGTCCGGCTTTCGAGAATGTAGTCGTCACCGATGGCGGCGGCGCCAGTGATGTCGAGCGACCAGAAGGGCTCCGTGCCCTGGCAGAGGAGCGGATAGTCGGTCTCGGCCGTGCCGCCCGGAGCGCTGGGGGCGAGATAGCGGGCATTGACCCAGCCGCGACCGTACGAATCATCGAGCAGTATCTGCCACCATTCCGACCCGTCCAGATTGGTCCAGTTGCCGGTGGTGACCACGTCACTTGCCGCGGGCGCCAGCGTGCCGACGATGGTTTCGTCGATTCCGGCATATTGGCGGACGTTCAACACGTCATTCTCGGCAACGCCCTGAACGGAATACAGCAGACCGGGATGCGGGCCGGAGACGTCCTGAGCGCTTGCCGGCAGTGCACTGATGATAAGCATGGCCGCTGCCAGAGCGCGAAGTGCGTGGATCATTCCAGTCATCCTTTGCAGAGCAAGGCCTCAGGTTCTGGCCGGCGACCGCGCATTGGGGTGTGAAAAACGTTTTGGCATCAACCGCGCATGAGCTGCTGAAGCCTCAGATACGCGGTGTAATCGGCATCGTGGAGCGTTCCGTGCTCGGGGTGGGGACGGATGGTTCGGCCTGGCGCACGCATCATCAGGCCGGCAGTTGCGAGGTCGGGGCATCACTCCGGCGGCAACGGCAATACCCATCGCCATGCCGTTGAGCAGCGGCGCTGTCGTCGGGTAGGTGACGATGTCGAGGCCGGTTGCGTCGGCATAAAGCTGCATCAGCAGATCGTTTGCCGCATGGCCGCCGGCAATGTGCAGGACCTTGCCGTCAAATCCGTTGTCAGCCATCAGTTCGAGTATCTGCCGCAAACCCATGGCAAGGCCGACGGCGGTGCGCCAGTAAAGAGCGCACAGACCATCAAACCCCGGTTCGAGATCGAGCCCGGCGATGATTCCGCGCGGTACCGGATCGTTGAAAGGCGAGCGGTTGCCGTGGAAATCCGGCACGACATGGAGGTGTTCGGCCAACGGTTTTGCCGGATCGCCGCGCAGTTCGGCAATGCGGGCGACGATGGCGGCGTGGGTCGCCGCGTCCGGTTCGCCGCCTGTGCCGTGACTGGTGATGATGTGATCGAGCAGGGCGCCGGAGGCCGATTGCCCGCCTTCGCTGAGCCAGAGATCGGGCGCCGCTGCGCCGAGATAGGGCCCCCACAGGCCTTTGACCTGTCGCATGTCCGGAGCGAGCGCGGCCACGCAGCTCGATGTGCCGGCGATGAGGGCGAGTTCGTGCGCCAGCCGGTCGGGTTTGTCGAGAAAGGAGCCGAGCACGCCGAGCGCACCGGCATGAGCGTCGATCATGCCGGTGGCGACGACGACGGAAGCCTCGAGTCCGAGTTCGGCGGCGGCCTGCCGCGTCAAGGTGCCGGCCCGCTGGCCAATCGCGGCCGCATTTTCGGGCAATCGGGCCTTGTCTTTGAGGTCGTCGAGACCGGCAAGGGCAAAGAAGTCCTCGCGCCAGCCTGTTTGTTCGTGGGCGAGAAAACTCCATTTCGACGTCAGGGTGGACTGCGAGCGCGTATTGGCGCCTGACGCGCGCCAGGTGAGGTAGTCGGCAAGATCGAAAACGGCGCCGATACGCGCCCAAGTTTCGGGACGGTGGCGCTTGAGCCACATCAGCTTGGGGATTTCCATTTCCGGGCTGAGCGCGCCGCCGGAGAACCCAAGTGCCTCGTGACCGCTGCCGCTGATCTCAAGCGCTTCGTTTATGGAACGGTGATCGAACCAGGCGATGGTGTCGCGCGTCGCACCCGGTTCGATGGAGACCGGCAGCGGTTGGCCTTCGGTGTCGAGAAAGACCAGCGAACAGGTGGCATCGAATCCGATGCCGGCGATCGAGCGTGCGGATACACCGGAACTGGCGAGCGCTGTGCGCACCGCCGTGCATACGGCCTGCCAGATTTCGGCGGAGGCATACTCGCCGATGGTCGCGCCCTGGCGCCACATGACAATGGGGTGATCGGCGCGTCCGAGCAGGGTTCCATCCGGAGCGATGATGCCGGCGCGCACGCTCGCGGTGCCGACATCGACGGCAATGAGGTTGTCGGGGGCGTCGTTTTCGCCGGAGATGCCGGCAGGCGTATTGGTCGCGGCGATCAGGCGCGGCAGGTCGCGCATGTCGTCGAACAGGCGATCGGGATGTTCGGCGGCAAGGCGTTCGGAAAGACCGGCGTCGCGGGCGTGGGCGCCGCCGAAAAAGCCGAAGACCCGCATGCCCGCAGCGCGGGCGGCGCGGACGCCGGCTGTGCTGTCCTCGATGACAAGACAGTTTTCCGGTGCAATGCCGAACTGTTCGGCGGCATGCAGGAAAAGGTCAGGCGCCGGCTTGCCGTTTTCGACCTGGGTTGCCGAATAGATGCGCCCCTCGAACAGTTCCATGAGGCCGGTGACCGTCAGGCTGAGGGTCAGCCTTTCCGGAACGCTCGAGGAGGCAACACAGACCGCGTGTTGATCAGAGAGTTGGCGTATGGCGTCTCCGATATGCCGCATTGGCTGGAGTTCGGCCTGAAATAGCGCCGCAAGATCGCGGCGCATGTGTTCGAGATCGTCCGGCCCGAGCACGAGTCCGTCTTCGGTCTCGAGTTCCTTCAGAACCGAGGCAAGCGAACGCCCGAGAAACCGGGCGTAGGCCGTTTCGCGATCGACATCGAGACCGAGCCGATTGAGCGTTTGCTGCAGGATCCGGATGGCCAGCGGCTCGCTGTCGACAAGCACGCCATCGCAGTCAAATATGACCAGACTTATGTCCGGTGAAAAAGTATGCAAGGTCCCCTCCGACCCTGGCCGGACGGAGATGGCTCCTCAGAGTTCGCCCGACAGGTATTTTTCCAGCGTCGCCTTAGCCCCTATGTCCCAGATAGATTTCAGGGCGTTCGAGAAGGATTGGACATAAGCGGGGGATTTGGCAAGAGAGCCGAAGATGTCCTCCATGGCCAGAAACGCCTTCGGATCGGCTTTCGCGGCCTTCGCCTTTGCCTGCAAACGATCCCAGTCCGGATCGTTCGGCGCGATCTCTGCGCCGGAGTCTGTTACCCCGGCGCAATAGCGGCACCACAGCGCCGAGGCCAGGGCCAGCCCCGTGACGGGCAGTCCGGCGTCGACGCGGTCGCGTACCGTGGGAAGAATGAATTTGGGCTGGCGGTTCGAGCCGTCAAGGCACAGCCGCCTGACCGTGTCGCCGACCGTCGGGTTGGCGAAGCGCTCGACGATTTTTTTGTAATAGGCATGAAGATCGGTATCGGGGACCGGGGGCACCGCCGGGATGATCTCTCCGGTCTCGAGCTTGTCGAGCCAGGCCGCGATCAGGGCGTTGTTCATTGCGCCGTCGACGGATTCGATGTCCATCAGGCCCGCCGGGTAGGCAATGGCGGCGTGACCGCCATTGAGGATCCTCAGCTTCATCAGCTCATAGGGCTCGACATCGGGCACGAACTGCACGCCGACCTTTTCAAGCGCCGGGCGACCGGTGGGGAAGTTGTCCTCGATCACCCCATTGCGTGAAGGTCTCGCACGCGACCGGCCAGGCATCTTCGACGCCATAATCGTCGCGCACCAGCTTTCTTTCGGCATCGCTGGTTGCAGGCGTGATGCGGTCGACCATGGAGTTGGGGAAGGCGACGTATTCGGCGATCCAACCGGCAAGTTCGGCATCGGAAAGGCGGGCCGTGCCGGTCACGGCGTCCTTGGCGACATGGCCGTTGCCGGGAATGTTGTCGCAGCAGAGCACGGTAAACGGCGCAATGCCGGCCTCACGGCGCAGTCGCAATCCTTCGGCGATAAAACCGAACACGGTCTTGGGAGACCGCGGGTTTTGTCCATCGGCAACGATGTCGGGATGGGTCGCGTCGAACCTGGAGTCGGAATCGAGATAGTACCCGCCCTCGGTGATGGTCGTCGAGACGATACGGATCCTGGGATCGCTCAACCACTTGAGCAGCGCCGCGGTATCAAAAACCGGCACGAAATCGATCATCGGCCCGGTGACCCGTGCACTCTGGCCGAAGGCGTCGCGCTCAATGAGGGTCGTCAAAAAGTCCTGAGCCTCGAGCTTTTGCCGCATCTCGGCGTCCGACTGTCTCACGCCGGCGCCGATGATCGCCCAGTCGTGCCCATCGCCAAGTTCGAACAATCTGTCCAGATACATCGCCTGGTGAGCGCGATGGAAATTCCCGATGCCAAAATGAACCATCCCGGGGGTCAAGGAGTCGCGCGCGTAGGCTGGCACGCCGAGCGTATTTGCCAAGTCGGGAAGCGCATTGAGTGACAGGGGGGACGTCATTTTGGGTATGCCTTTCTGGGTCAGGACCGGATCGCGAGCCCTTCGGCATCGAAGCGGTGCAATTTGGACGAGTCGGGGGTGAGGTAGATGGTGTCGCCGTGATTGATCGGCATTTCGCCGTCGACACGGACAGTCAGCAGGTCACCGGCGTCGAGGTGGACATGCAGGAACGTGTCGGCGCCGAGATGTTCGGCAACGCCAACCGTGCCCTTCCAGTCACCCTTGTCCGTGCTGACGAGGAGATGCTCGGGACGAATGCCGATGGTCTCGCACCTGTAGGGTTGTGCCGGCGCGCCCGAGAGAAGGTTCATCTTGGGCGAGCCGATGAAACCGGCGACGAAGACATTGCGCGGCGAATGGTAGAGTTCGAGCGGTGAGCCGATCTGCTCGACATTGCCCCGCTGCAGGACGACGATCTTGTCGGCCATGGTCATGGCCTCGATCTGGTCGTGGGTGACGTAGATCATCGTTGTCAGGAGCTGCTGGTGCAGTTCCGAGATCTCGAGCCGCATGTTGACGCGCAGTGCCGCATCGAGATTGCTGAGCGGTTCATCGAACAGGAAGGCGGTCGGCTGGCGAACGATGGCTCGGCCGATGGCGACGCGCTGGCGCTGGCCACCCGACAGGGCGCGCGGCTTGCGGTCGAGATACTCGGTCAGGTTGAGAGTTTCGGCCGCCGCCTTGACCTTGGCGTCGATGGCTTTCTTGTCGAGCCCGTCCATTTTGAGCGGGAAGGCGATGTTGGAATAAACGCTCATGTGCGGGTAAAGCGCATAAGACTGGAAGACCATCGACAGACGGCGCTTGGCCGGCGGCGTTTCGGTGGCGTCGACGCCATCGATCAGCACGCGGCCCGAGGTGACGTCCTCGAGCCCTGCGATCAGACGCAGCAGCGTCGATTTTCCGCAACCCGAGGGGCCGACGAAGACGACGAACTCGCCGTCGGCAATGTCGAGATCGACGTTGGGGATGACGTTCACGGCGCCGAACGCCTTGTGCACCCCTTCGAGACGAATAGAGCCCATTGTAGATTCCCCCCTACTTCACCGCGCCGAAGGTCAGGCCGCGGACGAGTTGTTTCTGGCTGAACCAGCCCATGATGAGGATTGGCGCGATGGCCATGGTGCTCGCAGCGCTGAGCTTGGCGTAGAACAACCCCTCGGGTGACGAATAGCTGGCGATGAAGGCCGTCAGTGGCGCCGCCTTGGCCGCTGTCAGATTGAGCGTCCAAAACGCCTCGTTCCAGGCCAGGATGATGTTGAGAAGCACCGTCGAAGCGATGCCGGGGATCGCCATCGGCGTCAGCACATACATGATCTCCCGTCCAAGCGTCGCCCCATCCATGCGGGCCGCTTCGAGGATCTCGCCGGGTATCTCCTTGAAATAGGTGTAGAGCATCCAGATGATGATCGGCAGGTTGATCAGCATCAGCACCACGACCAGACCGATCTGGGTGTCCAGTATTCCGAGGCTGATGAATATCAGATAGATCGGGTAGAGCACGCCGACGGCCGGCAGCATCTTGGTCGACAGCATCCACATCAGGATGTTCCTGGTGGATCTGGACGGCACGAACGCCATGGCCCAGGCCGCAGGTACGGCGATGATGAGGCCGAGCAAGGTCGAGCCGACCGACAGGATCACCGAATTGGAGAAGTGCTTGAGATAGTCGGAGCGTTCCTGAACGACCCCGTAGCTTTCCAATGTCCAGCCGGAGCCGAACAGCACCTCGAATGGCGTCTTGATGGCATCGCCTTCCGTCTTGAGCGACAAGATGATGATCCACAGGATCGGGAAGAAGATGATGAGACCGATCAGCCAGGCGATGGTGGTGTTCAGGGCCTTGCGGCGGGTTGTGACGGAGCGTGCCATGATCGTTTCCCCTCACGCGTCCAGATTCTTGCCGACGATGCGCATCAGAAACATCGCGACGATATTGGCGAGAATAATTGCGTAGACACCTCCGGCTGAGCCGAGGCCGACATTCTGGCTTTCGAGCACGCGCTGGAAGATCAGATAGGTCAGCGTTTTGGTGCCGAACGCGCCCTGGGTGGTGACGTAGATTTCAGCGAAGATCGACAGAAGGAAGATCGTCTGGATCAAGAGCACCACGGTCATCGCCCGCGACAGGTGCGGCAGCACGACATAGATGAAGCGCGAGATCCAGCCTGCACCGTCCATTTCGGCGGCCTCCACCTGTTCGCTGTCGAGTGACTGGACGGCGGTCAGGAGAATGAGGGTTGCAAACGGCAGCCATTGCCACGAGACGATCAGGATGATCGAGGGCATCGAAGCCTGGCTGAGCCACTCGATGGGCTGACCGCCGAAGGCCTTGGTGATGTGCGCGAACAGCCCGTTCACCGGGTCCATGAACATGTTCTTCCACACCAGAGCCGAGACTGTGGGCATGACGAAGAACGGTGCGATCACCAGGATGCGTACGATGCCCTGACCCCACATCGGCTGGTCCAGAAGCAGCGCCAGCACGACGCCAAGCACGATGGTGATGATAAGGACGCCGCCGACGATGACCAGCGTTGCCTGGATCGAGGGCCAGAACGAACTCGAGGTGACGAAGCGCACGTAGTTGTCGAAGCCGCTCCATCCGAGGTCCCCGCCGCGCAGCGGCAGATATTTCTTGAACGAGAACAGAAGCGTCATCGAGAGCGGAACGAGCATCCAGACCAGCAACAGAAAGACGGCGGGTGCCATCATCATCCGGGCTGCGGAGCGGGAGTGCTGAGTTGCCATGGACACGCCTCCTCACGTGATGGCTTGGATCCGTTCGAAAGACCCCCCTCGAACGGGGCCATGTCCGTTGCTATCGAACGACATGGCCTGGTCTTGCGATCGCATGTTCGAACCGGAAAACCGGTTCCCACTGTTCGCTGACGCGGACGTTCCTGAACATGCTTGCAGCAAGTCCACAGGGGGCGGCGAGACGTGCCGCCCCCTGCTTGGGAGGTTGGATCAGTAGCCTGCGGCTTCCATTGCGTCGGTCGTTAGAGCCTGCGCATTTGCCAGCGCTTGATCGGCGGTCTGCTGTCCGGCGAGTGCTGCCGAGAATTCCTGACCGACGTCGGTCGCGAAGCCGGCGAATTCTGGGATCGCGGCAAACTGGACGCCAACATAAGGCACCGGTTCGACGGTCGGTTGGTTCGGGTCGGCCGAGAGGATGCTTTCAAGCGTCATCTTGGCGAACGGGATGTCCTTGTAGTTCGGATTCTCGTACAGCGAGGTGCGCGCACCCGGAGGCACGTTGGCCCAACCTTCCTTGGCCGCGACCATCTCGATGTAGTCCTTCGAGGTCGCCCATTCGATGAACTGCTTGGCAGCGTCGACCTTCTGGGAACCGGCCGGAATAGCAAGCGCCCAGGCCCAGAGCCAGTTGCCGTTCTTGGCGATGCCGCCCTTGTGCGGCGCAAGAGCGAAGCCGACTTTGTCGGCGACCGACGAGTCGTCGGGATTGGTCACGAACGAGGCGGCAACGGTCGCGTCGATCCACATGCCGCAATGGCCCTGCTGGAACAGCGAAAGGTTCTCGTTGAAGCCGTTGTTCGAGGCGCCTGGAGGTCCAGAGTTGTTCATCATGTCGAGGTAGAAGGTCAGCGTGTCCTTCCACTGCGGCGTGTCGAACTGGGCTTTCCAGTCCATGTCGAACCAGCGTGCGCCGAAGGAGTTGGACATGGCCGTCAGGAAGGCCATGTTTTCGCCCCAGCCGGCCTTGCCCCTCAAGCAGATGCCGTAGACTTCGTTGTCCTTGTCGGTCATGGCCGCAGCGGCGTCCTTGATGAAGCTCCAGGTCGGAGCATCGGGCATGGTCATCCCGGCCTTTTCCATCAGGTCCTTGCGGTACATGATCATCGAGCTTTCGCCATAGAACGGCGCGGCATAGAGCGTGCCGTCATAGCTGAGGCCGCCGCGCATGGCGGGCAGAATGTCTTCGACATCATAGGATGCCGGCATATCGTTCAGCGGAACCAGCCAGTCGTTCTTGCCCCAGATCGGGGTCTCGTACATGCCGATGGTCATGATGTCGAACTGGCCACCCTTGGTGGAAATGTCGGTGGTCACGCGCTGACGCAGCACGTTCTCTTCCAGCGTCACCCACTCGACGTCGATGCCAGTCTTGGCGGTGAAGTCTTCCGTGTACCCCTGCATACGGATCATGTCGCCATTGTTCACGGTGGCGATGGTCAGCGTCTCGGCATGAGCGCCCACCACCAAGGCCATAGCGCTGCAGGCGCCGACCAGGATCGGTGTCAGTTTCATTATTTTCCTCCCTTAAGTGACATGAGCAATTGCTCAAGCCATGAGCAATTATTCGGCAGATGGCCGATTTGTCAACCGGAGAATTCCGAAAACGCCGGGTTCATGGCGCGTTGACGGCTGGTTTGGGGACAATCGTGACGAAAGTTTCTGCAATCAGAACGGGAGTTTGCGCCTAAACAGCGCCGCCGCGGCGCAGGGCGTCGAGCCTGTGAGAAAAACCAGATGCATGTGCGGCGTTTGCGCGAAGCAATCGCGGTGCAGCGGCGCTTCGAAGGTGGCTTCAGAAGCAGTGAGCGCGCGAAACAGGAGCCATGGCGGCTCAGACGAGCAGGGCCTCGGCGGTCGCTTCGTCGGTGATCAGCCCGGAGATGAGCTTTCCGGCAATCGCGGCGCGGACACCAGCCAGCTTCGCCGGACCCTTGGCCAGCGCGATCACTTCGCAGGTTTCGACCGATGGCAGCGCCCGGTTGGCGATGCGGGAATTGGTCAGTCCCTCGATCATTTTTCCGCCCTCATCGAAGGCCCAGCCGCAGATCTCACCGACGGCGCCGGCCTGACGCAGGGCTATCAGTTCGTCGTGGTTGACGAAGCCATCGACATGAAGCGGTGCGGAATCCGATACATCGCCGAGGCCGACAAAGGCGACATCGGCGTCTCCGGCGAGGTCGAGCGCCGTTGCCACCAGTGGCAGCGAGTGCAGGCGGTCGCGTTCCTCGGTCGAGGTGGCGACAACCGGCATCGGCATCGGATAGGAGCGGGCCCGGGACGCGTCGGCGATGGCGAAAATGACGTTGTAGAACGAGGCCGATCCGTCCGGCGCGATGTTGCCGGCGATCGAGACGATCCTGTGCTGTGGGCAGTTCATGCGCGGCAACAGGTCGATCGCCGCCTTGAGCGAGCGGCCGGTGCCGACGGCGAAGATCGTCGGCTTTTCGTCGCGCAGACGTTTTCTCGATTTCGGCGGCGCCGGCTTCGGCGATGCCGACCGTGGTCGATTCCGACAGCGGGTCGGTCGGTACGACCTCGGCGAAACGCAGGCCGAGCTCGTCCTTGAGACGCGCCGCCAGGGTCATCAGATTGGAGATCGGGTGCTCGATATGGACCCGCACAAGGTGATTGGCGACAGCATGAGACACCAGGCGCTGCGCCGTCTGACGCGACACGCCGAGGATCTTGGCGATCTCGTCCTGCTTGCGACCGGCAACGTAATAGAGCCAGCCCGCACGCGCCGCCATGTCCAAACGGTCCGCCGATTCACCCGCATGCGCCGTGCCCATCGCGGCCTCCTTGCATCGCTGCTCTAGAGCAGATCACGCTCAAGTGGAATCGCCTGATCTGCTCTATGCCTTTGAGTGGTCGTGTTTTTGAACCGGAAAAGTGGTTCCCACTATTCGCTGACGCGGACCTTCGGTTCCTGAAAACACTCCAGATGGCATGGTAGAAACCGAAACCGACGGCTTTGGCAAGCCGGCAGAGTGTTGTTCTCCGTGCCGGCCACAGCAGACCGACCTATCTGTCGGCGCCGGGAGTCGATGGTTTCATGGTGGATGATACAGCTAGAAATCGGGCAGCAACAAAGGAGCGGGAGGTCTCCCGCTCCTCAAAGCTGATCGACTTCGACGCCTGGCTAGTGCATTTCCTCGTAGCGTTCGAGCTCGCTCGTGTACCAAGCGGTGCCGCGGGTATTGGCGCCCAGTGACTGGAACAGTTCGGTTTCCGCCGATTCGGGCAGGAGCGCCTCGAAAACGTCCCATCCGGCGACGTCCGGGTTGTTGCGGAAGCCGAGAACCTGGCCGTGCAGGCCGGAGATCAGCGGCACCAGCGCGCCCGAATAGACGGTAGGTACGTCGATCCTGATGCGGCGGATGGGCTGCAGCACGCGCGTGCCAGCTTCGTCCATCGCATCCTTGACCGCGGCCTTGCCGGCGGTGTGGAAAGCGAAATCGGAACTGTCGACCGCGTGGTACTTGCCGTCCTTGAGGGTCACGCCGATATCGACGACCGGATGGCCGTTGGGGCCGGCGCCGAGCGCCTCGCGGGCGCCCGCTTCGACCGAGGGAATGTAGTTGCGCGGAACAGTGCCGCCCTTGATCACCTCGGTGAAGGTGAAGCCGGCGCCGCGTTCGAGCGGAACCACGTCGACCAGAACGTCGGCGAACTGGCCGGCGCCACCCGACTGCTTCTTGTGGCGGTGGTGGATCTCGACCTTCTTGGCCAGCGTTTCGCACAGCGCCGGTTCGAGCACTTCGGTCTCGACCGAAACGCCGAAGACCTCATCGAGGCGCTCGATGACCCGGCGCTGATGCAGCGGGCCTTGCGTCGACAGGATGGTCTTGCCGGTGCGCGCGTCCTGGGCGATGGCCATGCCCGGATCGATCTCGAGCAGGCGGGCAAGGGCGCCGGACAGGCGCGCGTCGTCGCGTTCGCTGGGCCGGTGCCACAAGGGTTCTGAAGGTGGGGACGCGGGGCTTGGCCCAGTCGGGCAATTCGACCGTGCCGTCGCGGCCGAAGAGCGGATTGACCGTCGTCAGATGGTCGGATTTGACTGTCAGTCCGATATCGCCTGCGGCGAGCGTGCCGAGGGTGGTCTTGGCGTCGAGATCGACGATGGATCCGACATTCTCGCCCATCATCTTCTGTCCGGCGGAGATGCCGTCGACAACGGCGCGCACCACGACGGTCTTGCCAAGGTGCTTGACGTTGTCCGCGAACGTGCCGATGGCCACCACCTCTTTGGACAGGCCGAGCCGCTCGGCGAGAGAGGTGACGTCGGGCGCTTCGTGGCGAAGCGATTTCATCAGGCGCGTCAGGCCGTTTCCATGCATGGCGGCTCCAAGGAACATCGCGATCAGGTCGTGATGCTGCAGCGCTTCGGTAGCGACCTCGTAGAGTTCGTCGGAGCCGGGTTTCTGGTCTTCGATCAGTTCCTCGAGAAGCTTGTCGTTGAAATCGGCGAGGTGATCGAGAAGTTCCGCCCTGGCTTCCTGCTCGCGGGCCTGCATGGCAGGCGGCAATTCGACCAGCGAGGAGCGCTGCCCCTCATGGAATTCCCAGGCGCGCTCCGAAATGAGATCGACGGCGCCGACGACGTTGGAACCGTCACGGATCGGAACCTGCCTCAAGATAATGGCATGGCTGCAATAGGCTTGCAGTGCGGCGGCGATGTCGCTCACGCGGTCTGTCGCGACGTCCATCTTGTTGATGTAGATATAGGTCGGCAGTCCGGCTTCCTCGAGCAGTCGCAGGTAGGGCGCGGCGAGGACGGCGGCGTCGGTTTCAGCCGGAACGCAGAGCACGGCGGCATCCGATGCGGCCAGCGCTGGCGGAACAAGCGGCAGATTATGAGTGCCGCCGGGGCAATCGAAGATGGCCCAGGGCTCATCGAGATAGGTAAAGCGGGTGACCGCGGCCTCGCCGTAAAGTTCCAGCCGCAGCGGCCTTCCCCCGTCCAGCGAGGCAAGAGCCTCGGCCAGTGTGGTCTTACCCGCCTGTGACGGCCCCAGGATTGAAACAACTCTCATACGACAAGCCTCCCCAAAGGTTATTTGCGCCCCGCCGGCGCCTTGTTACCAACACTAACCAGAATGGCAGTGTGCAGTCACGACCTGGATCAAGCATTGACCGGGGAATGCGTCCAAACAATGCGTGGCACTGACGCAACCTTGCTGTTGCGCCTGCGGATTTCCGGAGGTGCATGAGAAAACTGCATCGAATCCCATGTTGGGTGCACGCTCTGGCATAGTCATGGAAGATGAAACGCGAACTTTGGCGGTGGGCGCTGAATCAATCAGTGGTTCCACGAATGCATGATGCATCTGCAGAGGTGGATCGTCGGGAACCCGACTGCGATCCGCCCCGGCTCACACAGTGATCTCGCGCCCTTCGTCGGCCGATTGCCGTGCCGCCAGCACGATGCGCAGGCTGTCGGCCCCGTCCTGAAGCAAGACGCGCGGCGGCCGGTTGTCGATGATGGCATCGCGCACATCACGGAGTTGAGCAACGAAAGGATCGACATCGATTGCGACCCGCTCGTGGCTGACCTCTGGTCCGATAGTAGTGATCTCGCCGTCGTTCCAGTCCGTAAAGGTTGCTGACTTTTTCTCGCCGAGCACCTGCCATTGCTTGGCCCAGCGGCCCGGGGCCGCCATGTTGGAGGCATGCAGCACGCCGACCGCGCCGGTGTCATAGGTCAGGATCATGGCGCTGACGTCATCGGCGGTGTAATCGGGCATATCGGCATGGCCAAAGCGCGAGGCGCTGGCAAAGACCGAGCGCGGCATGCCGAGATTGACCCGGGCGAGGTCGACGATGTGGATGAGCTGTTCGACCATCTGTCCGCCGGATCTGGCGCGGTCGTGCCACCACCGGGCATGAAGCGCGTTGCAATGGAACGAGCCGGAGAAATGGCCGATGCGCCCGGTTGCGCCGGAGGTCACCAGCTTATCCCATTTCTCGACCGCACTGCCGAACCGATACATGAAGCCGCAGGCCGCGACGACATCATGGGTTGCCGCGATCATGTCTTCGGCCCGGTCCTGATCGAGGGCAATCGGCTTTTCGACCAGCAGGTGGACGCCGGCCTTGCCTGCCAACTCGACCTGCCCGTCATGGGCGAAAGGTGGCAGGGCGACAATCATCAGGTCGAGACGCTCGTTCGCCAGCATCGTTTCGTAATCGGTATAGGCCGCCGTATCGCGCGGTCCGGCGAACTCACGCGTGCGGTCGATGTCGCGCCCGCAGCAGGCGATCAGTTCGAGACCGTCGACCTCGTTCAGGGCATCGGCATGGCGGGCGCCGATGCCGCCTGCTCCAAGTAGTCCAACGCGCAGGCTCATCAGTTCGCTCCGAACTCATTCAAGGAATGAAGACGGCTAACGTTGCCGGTGCGGCGACAAGCGAACAGGGGGCGTCCTCAGATATCATAGTATCGGCCATCGCCGCCGCGATGATCAAGACGCATCGTGCCCGTCAGGATCAGGGCCCGATGCGCCTCCGACTAGCCGCGATCATTGATGGCCAGGAACTCGAGCACCATCGCCGCGGTCCAGGTGAATCTTCCGCCGCCACACGGCTCTCCGGTCATCGGGTCGTAGTATTCGGCGAAACCGGACTGTTCGATCAGCTCGATACTGGACCGTGCTATGGCATCCGCCACCTCGGTTTGCCTGGCGATGGTGAGCCCGTCAGCGATGAGATAGTTGCACACAAGCCAGACCGGGCCACGCCAGTAGCGCTTGGCATCGAACCGGGCGTCGTCGGGGTCATGGCTCGGGACGATGTATTTGAGGCGCTGAGCCTGATGGGCGATCACATCGGCGATAGCGGCGGCGCGGGCTTCGGGAATGGCAGCGAAGACCGGGATCAGCCCACCAATCGAGGCGCTATCGATCAGCTTGCCGGTCGCCCTGTCGAGGCACAGATATTGGCCATGCTTGTCGCTCCACAAGCTTTCGAGCGCGGCGAGGCCCTTTTCCGCGCGGGCTCGGTTGCGCACCGCCGTCTCGGCATCGCCCAGCGCCTCGGCGACCGCCGCCAGATCTTCGCAACTGCGGATGAGAATGGCATTCAGCCCCGGATCGACGACCTTGAACGGCGAGGCATCGTGTAACTTGGAATTGTCCCAGTCCAGTTTGCGGAAATGCTCGACCAGCCACAGATAGCGGTCGTACTGCTCCTTGGTCGGACGGTGCGAGGGGTCTGCGTGCTGGGTGTCACGGCGCGTATAGGGCGCGATGCCCTCGGTCGGCACGCGCTCGAACGCCTCGTCCCAGTCGATGGAATTGTCGCGTCCGGCTTCCCACGGGTGGAGGATGGCGACCAGACCTTCGCCGTGAGGGTCGCGATTGGCATAGAACCACGCCGCCCATTTCTCGATCTTCGGCAGCAGCGCCCGCGCCCGGCGTTCGGCTGCCGCGCGGTCGGTGGCGCGCTCGAACAGCTTGCGCAAGGCAAAGCCGGCGATGGGCGGCTGGGTGATGCCCGAGGTCGGCACCGGGCGCTTGGTGTCCCAGACACTGGCACTCGGAAAATAGCCCTCGTCGTCAACGTGGAAGACGATGTGCGGCACCATGCCGTCCGGCCATTGATGCTCGAACAGGGTCTCGATCTCGGTCCAGGCGCGATCCTCGTCGTAATAGGCCTGACCGAGCGCGGTGAAGCAGGAATCCCAGTTCCACTGGAACGGATAAAGCCCCTTGGTCGGCACCGTGTAGGTGCCCCTGTCGTTTTCCTTGAGCACTTCGACGGCAAGGTCGAAATTGCGGGTCGTTTCACGCGGACTCATCGTCATTTCCGGCGCGTCTCCGTCATCGGGGGGGTGTGGCAAGAGCGGTGGTATTGATGATCGCGCGCCGGTTCAGGAGGCGGCGCGCGATGTTTCGGGATCGAACCAGCGGATGCGGTCGGGTTTGGGCATCAGCCTCAGCATATCTCCCGGGGTGGTGGTGGTGTCACTGTCGAGTACGGCGCGGAACAGTGCCCCGTCGACCTCGGCTGTCACCAGCGTATGGGCGCCGAGCGGTTCGACGACCCTGACGGTTGCGAGGAACCCGTCGCTATCGGCAATCGTCAGGTCTTCGGGGCGGATGGCGAATTCCAGTGCGTCCGATGCGGCGGGGCCGTCGAGTTCGAGACCGCCAACGGCCCAACGTCCGCC
>CAXXNZ010000022.1:0-5366 GCA_963676075.2 Devosiaceae bacterium | reverse complement strand
ATTATCGATAAGATAAATCCCGAAACACGACTTCAATAATAATGCAAGTACCAACACATGCAATACCCTCCATAAAACTCTCAAATCAATCTCTTATAAAATAATTGCGCATATGACCAGAATAATTCAAACATTATTCCAAGAATAATAACAACAAATTTGCTATTAAAGCCACGCTAGATGTTTTAGAGTATTGGGAGCTAATGTGATTTGGATATTGCTTGTGCTGTATTGTGATAACAGTTTGGCTGGATGCCAGATAACCAGAAAATCGAGCTGCTACAGTCAAAATATGAAGAGTTATTAAATGAGCTGCAGACGAACTCTCAATCTATGCGAGCCCAAAGCGATTACATCTAAAAACTAGAATCCGAGCTCTTTCAAGCAGAGCAGACACGGCTAACCATCGAATCTGATGCTAACAACATCGCGATGCATTATAACATCAACCTTAACGATGTTGATCAATAACAAGCCGAACTTTTTTTGATCAATTGGCCGCTAACCAGCCAGTTGATGATCTATTGCTTATCACTCCGCTACCATCCACTAAAAAAAAAAAGAAACGCAACAGACGATGCTGATCAAACAACTTATTGATCAAATCGCTTCAAACTTTTGAAAATTTGATTTTTTTTTCTTAATTTTTGATAAATTTGTCTCTTCATTTATAAAAAAAAATGAAACTTTTTATTTTAAAACAACCTTAATAATCCTTGTCTCTTCTGATATAAGAAAATGTAGGGAAAGAAGACAAGGAAAAAACAATTTGAATATATATAATGAAATACTGAGAGAAAAAATAAATTTTAAATAGGTATATGGTCTTTTTGTCTTATAATTATAATCATTAAAATTTTTTTGTTCTTTTAATTATATTCATTATATGATGAAGATTTTTTAGCTTATATTGATTTGTTAAAAAAAAAAGATGTGGTTACTATTAACAATAATATTATTAATTCCATTCAAACTTCGAAAATTAACTTTAAATTAATTATTTACAAGTTAAAACTTTAGATAGATTAATTATTTAGAATTTTGACATTTCCTCGACATAATTATTATGTTAATACAGTCGCATTTAATCACAATGGAACTCTCTTAGCAAGTGGATCTAAGGATAGAACAATAAAACTATGAAACCTTGAAACGAAAACTGAAATAGCAACATTGGAAGGACATAATGATTATGTTACTTCAGTTGCATTTAATCACGATGGAACTCTCTTAGCAAGTGGATCTAGGGATAATACAATAAAACTATGAAACCTTGAAACGAAAACTGAAATAGCAACATTGTAGGGACATAATGGTCCTGTTAATTCAGTCGCATTTAATCACGATGGAACTCTCTTAGCAAGTGGATCTAGGGATAATACAATAAAACTATGAAACCTTGAAACGAAAACTGAAATAGCAACATTGCGGGGACATTATAATTCTGTTAATTCAGTTGCATTTAATCACAATGGAACTATCTTAGCAAGTGGATCTGATGATAATACAATAAAACTATGAAACCTTGAAACGAAAACTGAAATAGCAACATTGTAGGGACATAATGATTCTGTTCGTTCAGTTACATTTAATCACAATGGAACTCTCTTAGCAAGTGGATCTAAGGATAGAACAATAAAACTATGAAACCTTGAAACGAAAACTGAAATAGCAACATTGGAAGGACATAATTATTATGTTAATACAGTCGCATTTAATCACAATGGAACTCTCTTAGCAAGTGGATCTAAGGATAGAACAATAAAACTATGAAACCTTGAAACGAAAACTGAAATAGCAACATTGTAGGGACATAATGGTCCTGTTAATTCAGTCGCATTTAATCACGATGGAACTCTCTTAGCAAGTGGATCTAGGGATAATACAATAAAACTATGAAACCTTGAAACGAAAACTGAAATAGCAACATTGTAGGGACATAATGGTCCTGTTAATTCAGTCGCATTTAATCACGATGGAACTCTCTTAGCAAGTGGATCTAGGGATAATACAATAAAACTATGAAACCTTGAAACGAAAACTGAAATAGCAACATTGGAAGGACATAATGATTATGTTATTTCAGTTGCATTTAATCACAATGGAACTCTCTTAGCAAGTGGATCTTATGATAATACAATAAAAACTATGAAACCTTGAAACGAAAACTGAAATAGCAACATTGTAGGGACATAATGGTCCTGTTAATTCAGTCGCATTTAATCACGATGGAACTCTCTTAGCAAGTGGATCTAAGGATAGAACAATAAAACTATGAAACCTTGAAACGAAAACTGAAATAGCAACATTGGAAGGACATAATGGTTCTGTTCGTTCAGTTACATTTAATCACAATGGAACTCTCTTAGCAAGTGGATCTAAGGATAGAACAATAAAACTATGAAACCTTGAAACGAAAACTGAAATAGCAACATTGGAAGGACATAATTATTATGTTAATACAGTCGCATTTAATCACAATGGAACTCTCTTAGCAAGTGGATCTAAGGATAGAACAATAAAACTATGAAACCTTGAAACGAAAACTGAAATAGCAACATTGTAGGGACATAATGGTCCTGTTAATTCAGTCGCATTTAATCACGATGGAACTCTCTTAGCAAGTGGATCTAGGGATAATACAATAAAACTATGAAACCTTGAAACGAAAACTGAAATAGCAACATTGTAGGGACATAATGGTCCTGTTAATTCAGTCGCATTTAATCACGATGGAACTCTCTTAGCAAGTGGATCTTGGGATAATACAATAAAACTATGAAACCTTGAAACGAAAACTGAAATAGCAACATTGTAGGGACATAATGGTTCTGTTAATTCAGTCGCATTTAATCACAATGGAACTCTCTTAGCAAGTGGATCTAAGGATAGAACAATAAAACTATGAAACCTTGAAACGAAAACTGAAATAGCAACATTGGAAGGACATAATGATTATGTTACTTCAGTTGCATTTAATCACAATGGAACTCTCTTAGCAAGTGGATCTTATGATAATACAATAAAACTATGAAACCTTGAAACGAAAACTGAAATAGCAACATTGTAGGGACATAATGGTTCTGTTAATTCAGTCGCATTTAATCACAATGGAACTCTCTTAGCAAGTGGATCTAAGGATAGAACAATAAAACTATGAAACCTTGAAACGAAAACTGAAATAGCAACATTGGAAGGACATAATGATTATGTTACTTCAGTTGCATTTAATCACAATGGAACTCTCTTAGCAAGTGGATCTTATGATAATACAATAAAACTATGAAACCTTGAAACGAAAACTGAAATAGCAACATTGGAAGGACATAATTATTATGTTAATACAGTCGCATTTAATCACAATGGAACTCTCTTAGCAAGTGGATCTAAGGATAGAACAATAAAACTATGAAACCTTGAAACGAAAACTGAAATAGCAACATTGTAGGGACATAATGGTTCTGTTAATTCAGTCGCATTTAATCACAATGGAACTCTCTTAGCAAGTGGATCTTATGATAATACAATAAAACTATGAAACCTTGAAACGAAAACTGAAATAGCAACATTGTAGGGACATAATGGTCCTGTTAATTCAGTCGCATTTAATCACGATGGAACTCTCTTAGCAAGTGGATCTTGGGATAATACAATAAAACTATGAAACCTTGAAACGAAAACTGAAATAGCAACATTGGAAGGACATAATGGTTCTGTTACTTCAGTCGCATTTAATCACGATGGAACTCTCTTAGCAAGTGGATCTAAGGATAGAACAATAAAACTATGAAACCTTGAAACGAAAACTGAAATAGCAACATTGGAAGGACATAATGATTATGTTACTTCAGTTGCATTTAATCACAATGGAACTCTCTTAGCAAGTGGATCTTATGATAATACAATAAAACTATGAAACCTTGAAACGAAAACTGAAATAGCAACATTGTAGGGACATAATGGTCCTGTTAATTCAGTCGCATTTAATCACGATGGAACTCTCTTAGCAAGTGGATCTTGGGATAATACAATAAAACTATGAAACCTTGAAACGAAAACTGAAATAGCAACATTGGAAGGACATAATGATTATGTTACTTCAGTTGCATTTAATCACAATGGAACTCTCTTAGCAAGTGGATCTTATGATAATACAATAAAACTATGAAACCTTGAAACGAAAACTGAAATAGCAACATTGTAGGGACATAATCGTCCTGTTAATTCAGTCGCATTTAATCACGATGGAACTCTCTTAGCAAGTGGATCTAGGGATAATACAATAAAACTATGAAACCTTGAAACAAAAACTGAAATAGCAACATTGTAGGGACATAATGGTCCTGTTAATTCAGTCGCATTTAATCACGATGGAACTCTCTTAGCAAGTGGATCTTGGGATAATACAATAAAACTATGAAACCTTGAAACGAAAACTGAAATAGCAACATTGTAGGGACATAATGGTTCTGTTAATTCAGTCGCATTTAATCACAATGGAACTCTCTTAGCAAGTGGATCTAAGGATAGAACAATAAAACTATGAAACCTTGAAACGAAAACTGAAATAGCAACATTGGAAGGACATAATGATTATGTTACTTCAGTTGCATTTAATCACAATGGAACTCTCTAGCAAGTGGATCTTATGATAATACAATAAAACTATGAAACCTTGAAACGAAAACTGAAATAGCAACATTGGAAGGACATAATTATTATGTTAATACAGTCGCATTTAATCACAATGGAACTCTCTTAGCAAGTGGATCTAAGGATAGAACAATAAAACTATGAAACCTTGAAACAAAAACTGAAATAGCAACATTGTAGGGACATAATGGTCCTGTTAATTCAGTCGCATTTAATCACGATGGAACTCTCTTAGCAAGTGGATCTTGGGATAATACAATAAAACTATGAAACCTTGAAACGAAAACTGAAATAGCAACATTGTAGGGACATAATGGTTGTGTTAATTCAGTCGCATTTAATCCCAATGGAACTCTCTTAGCAAGTGGATCTTGGGATAATACATTAAAACTATGAAACCTTGAAACGAAAACTGAAATAGCAACATTGTATGAACATAATGATACTGTTCGTTCAGTCGCATTTAATCACAATGGAACTCTCTTAGCAAGTGGATCTAAGGATAGAACAATAAAACTATGAAACCTTGAAACGAAAACTGAAATAGCAACATTGTAGGGACATAATTATTCTGTTACTTCAGTCGCATTTAATCACGATGGAACTCTCTAGCAAGTGGATCTAAGGATAGAACAATAAAACTATGAAACCTTGAAACGAAAAACTGAAATAGCAACATTGTAGGGACATAATGGTTATGTTCGTTCAGTTAC
>CAXXNZ010000021.1:0-14228 GCA_963676075.2 Devosiaceae bacterium | reverse complement strand
GAACGAAATCCTGTGCCTGGCCGAGAATGGCGAAATCGCGGTGCACGAAACTGGCCAGCCCGAAACGTGAGCGATAGGCGCGGTCGTCATCGTCGAACAACTCGCCCTGCATAGCCGGCGCAAACATCGCCTGGTGATCGGGAAGCATTTTCGCGATCATGGCGTAAAGGTCCGCCGCCTGCGGCAGGTCCCAGCCGTGCCCCTTGAAAAACAGGCGCTCAGGCGATGGATCAACGGCCGACGTCACCTCCTGCAAAAGGATGATTTCGGGCTTGGCGGCTTCGAGATAATCGAGCAGCGGCTCAAGAATATTGCCGCCCCAGGCGTTGAGAGTAACCAAGCGCATGTCGTTCTCCTTGGGGTCGACAGCGTTTCCCGTTTCGCCACGGATCGCAATCCCCGTGCCGAGATTGCGATGATCATTTGTTCTGATGCGGGCGCCGGTGACTTGCCGGCGGGCGTGCCCTTGGATTAACTGCGGTCCTTCCCAAGGAGTTGCGCCATGTACCATCTCGCTATTGGCAACAAGAACTATTCGTCCTGGTCGGTCCGCCCCTGGGTGCTGATGCGGGCACTCGACATTCCGTTTTCCGAGGCGGTGATCCCCTTCCATGATGACGACGCCTGGCGGGAGTATCGCAAGCTGTCGCCTTCAGGGCTGGTTCCGATCCTGCAGGACGGCGAGCAGCTGGTCTGGGATTCGCTCGCCATCGCCGAATACCTTTATGAGAGCCACCCCACCGTCTGGCCCAAGGACAAAAAGGCCCGCGCCTTTGCCCGCTCGGCAGCAGCCGAAATGCATTCGGGCTTTGCCACCCTCAGAAACATCTGCGGCATGAATGTCGGCATTCGCGTCTCCCTCAATGAGGACGCCCACAAGAAGCTGGTCCCCAATCTCGTCCGGCTCGACACGCTGTGGGGCGAAGGGCTCGAACGCTTTGGTGGCCCCTATCTCGCCGGCGACAGCTTCACTGCCGTCGATGCCTTTTTCTGCCCCGTGGCCTTCCGCGTGCAGACATTCGGGCTCAAGCTCCCCGAACGGTCGAGGGCCTATGTCGAGACCCTGCTCAAGCACAAGGCCATGGTTGAGTGGTACGAGGCCGGGCTCAAGGAGCCCTTCCGTGACTGGCCGCACGAAGACGAGTACATCGAATACGGCACGCTGACCGACGACTTCCGTGCTCCCGCCAGCAACCCGCGCCCCAAATAGGTAACGCCCGTGAAATCGCCCCGCTACGCCACCCCGCCCGGCGGACTGCCGCCGCAAAGCCAGCTTCTCGGAGGGCGGGCGATCTTCACTGAGGCCTATGCCTTCATCCCGCGCGAGGTGATGACCGACATCGTCACCTCGGCGCTGCCGCACTGGAAAGGCGAACGCGCCTGGGTGCTGGCGCGGCCGCTGTCGGGCTTTGCCGAAACCTTCTCGCAACTGCTAGTGGAATTGTCGCCCGAGGGCGGCAGCGACCGGCCGGAAACCGATCCCGAGGCAGAGAGCGTCATCTTCGTCACCGATGGCGCCCTGACCCTGACGGTCGAGGGCAAACCGCACACGATGCCGACCGGTTCCTATGCCTATCTACCGCCGGGATGCGCCTGGACCATCCGCAACCACACCGGGCCGGTCGCGCGATTCCACTGGATCCGCAAGCGCTATGAAAAGGTTGATGGCATCGACGTCCCCGAGCCGTTCATCGACCATGACCAGGACCACACCCCAGTCGCCATGGTCGACACCAACGGCGCCTGGGCGACGACGCGTTTCGTCGATCCGGTCGACATGCGCCACGACATGCATGTCAACATCGTCACCATTGAGCCCGGTGCGCTGATTCCCTTCATGGAAACCCATGTCATGGAGCACGGGCTTTACGTGCTGCAGGGGCGCGGCGTCTACAAGCTCAACCAGGATTGGGTCGAGGTCGAGGCCGGCGATTTCATGTGGCTCAGGGCCTTCTGTCCGCAGGCCTGTTACGCCACTGGCACCGAACCGTTCCGCTACCTGCTCTACAAGGACGTCAACCGCCTGCCGAGATTGTGGAAATGAACACCATCACCGCCGAGAAACTTACCGCCACCGCGTTCGCCCCGTTCGGCGATGTCATCGAGATCAGCCCAGACGCGGCCAACGAACCGATCAATGGCGGCACGACCAAGCGCTTCGATATTGCCAAAGCGACCGTCAGCGGCACCAATGCCGGCGTGATCATCTCGATGGCACGGGCAACGCCGTTTGATTTACCGCTCGAACTCAAAATGGTCGAACGCCACCCGCATGGTTCGCAGGCCTTCGTGCCGGTTAGTCCGGCCCGGTTCCTTGTCGTCGTCGCCCCGGATGAAGGCGGCCGGCCGGGTACGCCGCGCGCCTTCCTTGCCGCACCCGGACAGGGCATCAACTACCATCAGGGCACCTGGCACGGCGTGTTGACGGCGCTTGATCAGCAAACCGATTTCATCATCGTTGACCGCAAGGGCGACGAGGACAATTGCGAGATCTTCGATTTCCCCGAACCTTGGCGGATCGAGGCATGAGCGCCAATCCAGCGCTGCTCTCCCGCCTGCTCGAGACAATCGAAAACGACATTGTGCCGTTGACGCGACGCGGCGTTGCAGAAGGCAACAAGCTGTTCGGTGCGGCAATCCTCAAAAAGTCCGATCTGTCGCTGGTCATTGCCGAAACCAATAACGAAACCGAGAATCCGCTCTGGCACGGTGAAATGCATGCGCTCAAAAAGCTCTATGAGCGTCCGCGCTCCAGCTTGCCCGATCCGAAGGACTGCATCTTTCTTGCGACGCACGAGCCCTGTTCGCTCTGCCTCAGTGCCGTGACCTGGGCCGGCTACGACAATTTCTATTATCTGTTCTCCCACGAGGATTCGCGCGACAGCTTCGCCATCCCGCATGACCTGAAAATCCTCAAGGAGGTCTTCACCCTCGATCCGGGTGGCTACAACAAGCAGAATGCCTTCTGGACGGCGCATGCGATCAAGAAGGATATCGCCGCGCTGCCCGAAGCCGACCGCATGCCTCTTGATGCCCGCGTTGCGCAAATCGAGGCGCTTTATGACGAGCTGTCAGAGATCTATCAGGCAGGCAAAGGCGCAGCGGGAATCCCGCTGGCCTGATCTTTCAGCTGATCTGGATGATGCAGTGACGCCTATTCGCGCGCGGCCCAGTTCATGCCGCGACGGATCATGGTGGCGAATTCGGGCACGTCGAATTCCGAGGCGCGGTGACCAAGCGAGCAATAGAACACCCGGCCCTTGCCATATTGGCGCTTCCAGGCGACGGGCATGACGACGCCGCGCGTCCAATAGGCGTGCTCACCCGAGAATGTGGTGGTCGCCAGCACCTCATTGGCCGGGTCGACATGCATGTAGTACTGCTCCGAATGATAGTCGAAATCGGAGATGCCCTGCATGATCGGGTCGTCCGGCTTGGTTACGTTGACCCGGTAGTCGATGACATTGCCCGGATGGGCAACCCATTGCCCACCGGTCAGGAACTGGTACTCGACGCTGTTGCGGAACGCGTCGCACATGCCGCCATGATGGCCGGCCATGCCAACACCGCTTTCGACCGCGGCGGCAAGGTTGACCGCTTCGCTCTGTTCGATCTTCGACATGGTGAAGACCGGAATGATCAGCGACAGCTTGTTGAGATCGGGATCCTCGAACACCTTGGTGTCGGTCTCGACGCGCACCGAAAACCCGTCTTCATGCAACCAACGCCGATAAATCTGCGCGCATTCCTCCGGATCGTGGCCATCCCAGCCGCCCCAGACGATCAACGCTTCACGCATAACTGCCTCCCCATTGCGGACTCCGCCGAGTCCCGGATTTTGGCACAACAAACCCGGTTCTGCGGCAAAGCGCAAGTCGCAAGCTATTGAGCTGCAAGGATTGCGTCAGGCTGACGCGAAGGCCCAGCGTCTGAGGATAGAAAAATTGACTCCGACGGTCAGAAAGAACACCAGAAGTCCGGTGCCAAGGTGCGGGGCACCGATCGCGCCGTGTGCAAGAAACGAGAATGCCGCTGCGACCAACAACACCGCGATCTGGACGGTGGCATAGCGCGTGAAGGCGCCGGCTTGGGGCGCGTCCGAGAAAAAGGCGAAGCGGCGGTGCAGCAAGTAGGTGGGCGCAACCAGCGCGGCAAACACCACGGCCGGCAACAAAACCGCCGGCAAATCGGCAAATCGTGGCGTCAGCACTTCCGAGATCAGCACATAGAGCGCGATCGCCCCGGTTCCGATGGCAAGGAAGCGCAAGAGCCCAGTGGCAAGCCGGTCGCGATAGGCACGCACGGATATGCTTTCCTGGGTCTCGTCGAATATGAAGGTCGGCGGGATCATGGCAATGCTCCCCTCTGCTGCATTGCCGGTGATCCTGCGCCTATTCCCGTCGATAAAACATGAACGAGGTGCGCAAATTACCGACAAGGTCCGCTTCAGATTGTCGCGGTGTTAACAAATGGTTTCTCCGCTTTCACGCGGCGCGTTCGGGCAGGTATTGGCTGCAAACACCCCCCGATCAATCTCACGGGTTGCTGATCGCTCTTTTATAGAGGTGCCAGGTGGCGTGACCGAGCACCGGAAAAACGACGAGCAGACCGAAAAACAGCGGCAAAAGCGACACGATGGCCAGGGCGGAAACCAGGATGCCCCATGTCAGCATGACAAGCGGATTGCGCGTCACCGTCCTGACCGAAGTGATCATGGCGGTAACGAAGTCGCGCTGGGTGTCGATCAACAGCGGCATGGCGATGACCGTGATCGAGAACAAGATCAGCGACAGCAGGGCCCCAACCAGCGTTCCGACGACAAGGAACATCATGCCTTCCTGGGTGGTGGTTACGGCATGCCAGAACCCATCGAGCGTCGACGGCGACCTGAAACCTAGAAACAGGGCAATGAGGATGCGGATCTGGTAGAGCCAGATCCAGAAGACAAACAGAACGACAAAGGCCATCCACGCCATCTGGCCCTCGCGCTGGCGGAACACGAAGATCAGCACCTCGCCCCAGCCGAGCTTTTCGCTGGCAGCAAGCCGCCGGCTGATCTCGTAGAGCCCGGCAGCAGCAAACGGCCCGATCAGCGGAAAACCGATACCGATGGGAATGATCAGCCACAGCTGCTCGAACATGGCGAGCAGCGCGAGGGCAAGCAGACCGCCGGCGGCAAAGACGCCACCAAAGAACAGCCCGTAGAGTGGCGCACGGCGAAAATCGGCAAGGCCGGCCTTCAGCGCCATGCCGAGATCGCCAAACGTCAGTTCGCGTATTTCCGGCTGGCGGCGCACCGCCGATGCCATGTCCGATTGGCTCACGAGATTCCCCCCTCTCACGTGACAGCACCTCCAGCTTGCGGCTGGAGGTGTGACATAATGACACGTCGATGGCTATTTGGAAGGCCCTTGTCGGAACAAGCGGACGAGGCCGGGATTCAGCGCAGGAATTTCGGTGCGTAGCGGATGCGCGGCTTGGGTGTGGTCGGCACCATATGGCGCATCATGCGCTTGTAGATCAGGCCGAAGACGTAGAACACGCCGAGCGAGATGACGAGGAAGTACAGCGCGGCGACAGAAAAATGCAGAAAGGCGTTGTAATCGCCCTCGAACAGCTCGCTCGCCTTGTTCATCAGGTCCTTCTGTTCGTCGATCACCGGCAGGGTGAAATAGACCAGCGCCGTCGCCTGGAACAGGAACACCACCTCGTTGGTATAGGCCGGCCAGGCGATGCGGATCATGTTGGGCCAGGTCACCGAGCGGAAGGTGCGGTAGCGCGACAGCCCATAGGCCCGGGCCGCCTCGATCTCGCCCTTGTTCACGGTCTTGAGCCCGCCAAAGAAGATTTCGGCCGAGTAGGCGGTGGTGTTGAGCGTCAGCACCAGAGGCCCGAGAAAAAGCGGGTGCAGGACCAGCCAGTCGATCCCCATCGGCTTCCACACCGTCAGGTTCAGCGACAGCATGAACGAGTAGACCATGAACAGCTGGATGAAGAGCGGCGAACCTCGGAAGGCATAGATATAGCCTGCGGCAGGACGCCAGATGAACGGGTTGCGCGAATTCTTGGCGACGGCAAGACCGATGGCCAGCAGAAAGCCGACCGGGATCGAGGCCAGGGCGAAATAGATGTTGAACAGCGACGGGAAGGCCAGTGTCCGGATGTCGTTGAGGAATGGAGCGAAGAAGGCGTCCATAGTCAGCCCTCCGCCGTAATCAGGCCGCGTCCGGCGCGGCGCCTGAGCCAGGCGAAGCCCTGTTCGCTGAGATATGTGATCAGGATGTAGAACAGGAACAGCACGAGATAATAGATCCAGCGCCAGTCCGGATGAACGAGCCCGACCCTCGGCAGGTAGTTCGGTGCGCCGAGCCGTTCGGCGAAAAACACGATGTCCTGGATCTGCAGGAGCGACAGCAGCGAGGTCGCCTTGATCAGCAGCATCCAGACATTGGACAGCCCCGGCAGGGCGTAAATCCACATCTGGCGGATATGGATGCGCCACATCACCTGGGCATGGCTCATGCCGTAGGCGCGCGCTGCTTCGAGCTGGCCTGCCGGCACAGCGTTCATGGCGCCGCTGATGACGTTGGCGGCGAAGGCACCGTAGACGATGCCAAGGGACACGCAGGCCAGAAGGAAATACTCCGGCGTCGACAGGTACCAGTTGGCGTCGGTGCATGGCGGCCAGCGTCCGACACTGGCAACGAAATCTTCCGCCGTGCAGACGCGCTGCGCCCAGACCCACTCGACGCTTTGCTCAAGCGCCAACGGGAAGAACAGGAAGAACAGGACATCCGGAACGCCGCGAACGATGTTGGTGTAGACAAAACCGATCGTTCGCGTGATCGCGAAGCGCGAGCGCAGCAGCATGGCGCCGCCGAGTCCGCACATCAGCGCGAAAACGGAGCCGAGAACGGCCGCGCCAAGGTTGAACTGGAAGGCGCCGTAAAACGCCAAATGCTTGCCATTGGTGATGTACCCGAGCCAGAAGCTCAGGTTCTCACCCAAAAGGGATTGCAGCCAATCCGGCATGGGTGGTGTGTGTCCCTGAAAGGGGCGGGCCGAATATCATTCGCCCCGCCTGCAAGATGTCGGATCGACCTAGAACAGGATCGGATCGTCGAACCAGGTCTTGATCATCTCGTTGAGAGAACCGTCGTCCTTCATCGACTTGATCACCGCGTCGAACTTGGCCTTCAGGTCCGTGTCTTCCTTGCGGAGGCCCACACCGATGCCGCCACCGATCGACAGCGCCGGACCGACGACTTCGAGACCACTGCCATCGGAAGAGGCGATCGGCTTGATGTAACCGCCGTCGGCCAGCACGACGTCGACATTGCCCGCGGCCAGGTCGGCGATGGACTGATCAGCCGTCGTGTAGCTCAGGATGGTGTTGTCAGCGCCGAAATTGTCTTCGGCATAGGCGGCCTGGATGGTCCCGCCCTGCACGCCGATCTTGTAGCCCTTGAGTTCGTCGAAATTTACCGTCCCGCCAGTGGGAACAACGAACAGCGAGGACTCGGGCGGATAGTAGTCGTCCGAGAAGCTGATGGTCTGCAGGCGCTCTTCGGTGATCGACATGCCTGCCATGATGGCGTCGTAGTTGCCGGCAAGCAGGTTCGGGATCATCGAATCCCACTCGTTCTGCACGAATTCGCAGGTCAGGCCGGCCTTTTCGCAGAGCAGGTTGCCCAGCTCGATTTCGTATCCCGCCAGCTTGCCGTTGTCATCGACATAGTTGAACGGGGCATAGGCGCCTTCGCTGGCGATGCGGATGGTATCGGCGGCCTGAGCGCCGAATGTGAGCGCAGCCATAGCGGCTGCGGCGATCATGAGTTTCTTCATTGTGTGCTCCCTGTCAGAGACCTGTTTTGGGACGGATCTGTCCCTTTTGTTATTTGCGCGGGGCAGCCCCGCCACGCGCACTTCAGGCGGATTCAGCCGTGCCCGGCCGCCGCCAGAAACTGTTTGAGGCGCATCGATTGCGTGTTGCCGAACACCTCGTCGACCGTGCCGTTTTCCTCGATCTGCCCCTGATGAAGGAAGATCACCCGGTCCGAGACTTCCTTGGCGAAATCCATATCGTGGGTGACCATAAGCATGGTCCGGCCCTCTTCGGCCAGATCCTTGATGACCTTGAGCACTTCGCCTTCGAGTTCCGGATCGAGCGCCGAGGTCGGCTCGTCGAAGAGCATCAGCGAAGGGTTGATGCAAAGTGCCCGGGCAATGGCGGCGCGCTGCTGCTGGCCGCCGGACAGTTGCGCCGGATAGGTATCGGCCTTGTCGCCGATGCCGACCTTGTTCAGCATGGCAATGGCTTCTTCGCGCACCTCATCGAAGGCACGCTTCTCGACGCGCAGCGGTGCCTCCATGACGTTTTGCAGGATCGTCATGTGGGCCCAGAGATTGAAGGACTGGAAGACCATGCCGAGCTTGGATCGGATGCGCCGGAGCTGCTTCTCGTCGGCCGGCTCGCGGCCATCGCGGCCCGCCTTCAAAAGGATTTCCTCGCCGTCGATGAAAACGGCGCCCTCATTGGGCACCTCGAGCATGTTGATACAGCGCAACAGCGTCGACTTGCCTGAGCCCGACGAGCCGATCAGGGAGATGACCTCCCCCGCCTCAGCGGCAAAACTGACACCAGATAGAACCTCAAGCGCGCCGAAACGCTTGTGCACATCCCTCACATCGACGATCGCGGTCATTTTAACCCGGAATTCACTCAACTGGGTTGGCACAAAACCAGAAGAAAGCCGTGTGGAAAAGCCCATTTTCGACCAAGCAGTCAAAATGCAGCAGGTCGGACACTCTCTGGCACCGTCATTTGGCCATCACAAGCACCAAATCGGCAACACTCGGGCCCTCAACACCGGCAAGTGCAATAGGGTCGTTCTGCCTTATCCGGTCCGCAGAGCCGGCGTTTTCGGACCGGGCGCAAGCCGTCAC
Source organism: Devosiaceae bacterium (assembly GCA_963676075.2). Classification (GTDB taxonomy): domain Bacteria; phylum Pseudomonadota; class Alphaproteobacteria; order Rhizobiales; family Devosiaceae; genus JAHJQZ01. Next base: position 5,282 of record CAXXNZ010000021.1, on the reverse strand, counting down.
AAGGCATAGGCGGCCACCTCGGTCACCTGATTGCGCTAATCGACGGTCACCGGCGGCTCGGCGCGTTTGTCCGACGACCTGCGGCGTTTCGCCAGTGGCAGTAGAACCTCGCACAGTGTGCCACCCTCCGCGCGCGGCAGAAAACGCATGGAACCGCCAAAGTCCTTGAGGATCGATTGCGAGATCGTCAATCCGAGGCCGAGACCGTCCTCGGCGGGTTTGGTGGTGAAAAACGGCTCGGCGAGCTTGCCCGAAAGCTGTGCTGGCACGCCCGGCCCGCTGTCCCAGACTGCGATGCGCGCCTGTCCCGCCGCGGTGCCGAGCGTGATGCCGACCTCGCGGATCGAGCCAGCTGCCACTGCGTCCAATGCATTGAGCAAAAGATTGACCAGCACCTGTTCGAGGCGAACCGGGCTACCGATGATCTCGACCGGTCTGTCGAGTCCATCGGTGACGATGTCGACACCGATCTCGCGCGCCCTGGTCTCGGCCAGTTCCATCGCCGCAACGATCGAGGCGGCAATGTCCATGCGTTGGCTGTCGCCCGGCTCTTTTCGCGCAAACGAGCGCAGGTGTTTGACGATGTGCTGCAGCCGATAGACGAGGTTCTGCGATTGCCGAACAAGTTGCTGGGCGGCATCCGTTTCATCCTGAGCCAACCGCCGATCCGCAGCGGTCAGCGTTGCCGCCAGTGCCATCAGCGGTTGACTGACCTCGTGAGCCAGCGCTGCTGACAATTGTCCGAGAGCGGCAAGCTTGGTGGCCTGCACCAGTTCATCCTCGGCGACGCGCAGGCTCTGTTCGATACGCAGGCGATAGGCCGTCTCGGCCTGCAATTCGCGGGTCCGCCCCTCGACGCGTTGCTGAAGCTCCGCGCTCTGCCTGGTCTTGATGCGGATACTCCGTCCGCGCTGCATGTAGATGTGGACGCCGCCCGAGATGACCACGCCGAGAAGCACAACGATCAGAGCACCAGCGGCGGCGGCAAAGCTCCATTCCGAGAACGGCCGGGCCGCCATGAGGCGCCAACCGTCCTCGCCCAACGGACGCAGCCGGAACATGAGCCCGCTTTCGATCACCGTCGCCGGCTCATCGGCATGAAGGTTTGCCGACTTAAAGAGTGGCGGACGGCTTGTCAGATCGATGCCGGTGAACTGGCTCGAACCGGAATGAGCTGCAAGCACATCGAGCGGCATTGCGGTGAGGCTCCGGTTCTTCCAGTCGGCATTGGAGGACAGAAAAATGATGTCGTTTTCGTCGACGAGCGCGAAATCCACACTCGACTGCATCCATGATGCCTCGATGGCGGCAAGGCTCACCCCGACTGTCACAGTGCCGGCAACCGTGCCGCCAATGTCGACGCGGGAAGTGATGTTATAGCCCTGCAGCCCGTTATGGACGTCCTGAGAATGCGCGCACCCCTCGCCCTCGGCGATGGCTTCGACAAAATAGGCGCACAGCGCGAGATTGCGTCCGACCGCCGACAGCTCGCCATCCGTGGCGCTCGCCACGAGCACCACGCCCTCGGCATCGGTCACCGTTAGCGACGTGACTCCCGTGCGCTCGCGCACCCGATCGAGATAGGTTTGAAGATCAGCCCGGTCGGCTCCATCCGGGTCGGAGAGCATGGAGATGACGCGTGGATCCTGCGTCAGAACGGTCGGCAGCGTGGCAAACCGCACCAGTTCATGGTGCAGTGCCGTTTCGACGAATGTCAGGTTCTCATCAAGAATGTGGCTGTTGTTTTGCAGGTGAAGCTGACTGAAAACGTTCCAGCTGACTGCCGCCGCAATGCCGGTCGCCACAAATCCCAAAAGGGCCAGAAGCCTGATCCGGCGCATCCTCCCACCTCAAAACATCAGCGCGTGATGCGCCTGACGCGAAAATAGTCGTTTTTCTGTCCAGTTGAAGCAGTTGCGGGACTTGGCCAAGCCAAAACGGCCGGAAACCGGGCGTTTTCGGCACTGCTGCGCTGATAGGACGCATTCGGCACCGTGCCGTTGGCAACGGCCGAATGCAAAAACCCCCGCCGGAAAACCGGCGGGGGTTGCTGATGGTCAGACGCGATGCGCGACAGATCAGGCGGCGAGTTCGCCGGACTTGTAGCGGGCTGCCATGTCGTCGAGCGAGATCGGCTTGATCTTGGAGGCCATGCCGGCACAGCCGAAGGCTTCGTTGCGCTCAACGCATTCGGCGGCGATCTGCTCGCGCGCCGGCTTCAGAATGGCACGGATATCGAAGCTCGAGGGATTCTCGGCCAGGAACTTGCGGACGGCGCCAGTGAAGGCCATGCGCAGGTCGGTATCGATATTGACCTTGCGGACACCGGACTTGATGCCGCGGGCGATTTCCTCAAGCGGCACGCCGAAGGTCTGCGGGATTTCGCCGCCGAACTCGTTGATCAGGTCCTGCAGTGCCTGGGGCACCGAAGACGAACCGTGCATGACCAGATGTGTGTTGGGCAGCTTGGCGTTGATGGCCTCGATGGCCGACATCGCGAGGGTCTCGCCGGTCGGCTTGGAGGTGAACTTGTAAGCGCCGTGCGAGGTGCCGCAGGCCACGGCCAGGGCGTCGACATTGGTCGCTTCGACAAAGCGCTTGGCTTCGTCCGGATCGGTCAGCAGCTGGTCCTTGGAAAGCTTGCCTTCGAAGCCGTGGCCGTCTTCCTTGTCGCCCATGCCGGTTTCGAGCGAACCGAGCACGCCGATTTCGCCTTCGACCGACGCACCGCGCGCATGGGCGGCCTGGGTCACAGAACGGGTCACCTCGGAATTGTACTTGAAGTCCGAGGGTGTCTTGCCATCGGCCTCGAGCGAGCCGTCCATCATCACCGAGGTGAAGCCGTGATCAAGCGCCGACACGCAGGTCTCGAGCGAGTTGCCATGGTCCTGATGCATGCACACCGGGATGTGCGGATAGGCCTTGGCCGCTGCCGTGAACAGACCATTGAGAAACACGTCGCCCATGTATTTGCGGGCACTGCGGCTCGCGCCGATCAGCACGGGTGAGTTGGTCTTGTCCGCCGCGTCCATCACGGCCTGAAGCGTTTCGAGGTTGGTGATGTTGAAGGCGGGCATGCCATAGCCGTTTTCGGCGGCATGATCGAGCAACTGCCTGAGGGTGATGAGTGCCATGTGAAATATCCGGGTTTGTTTCGGGGGGATACTGAATCGTGTTTGTTCACGCTCGGGGCGTCGGGTCAAGACTTTGGCCCGAAAAAACGCGCGGGGCACTGCCCCGCGCCGGGCCGGTTCAGGCCTTTTATCAGGCTGCGTTGGCGTTGGCGATTCCGTTGGCCACCACTGCCGCCGCCTCGGGGCCAAGCTTTGCGAAGTTTTCATCAAACAGCGTCTTGAGCTTGGCGGCGGTTGCCTTGTAGTCCGCCTTGTCGGCCCAGGTTTGTTCGGGCAACAGCAGGGTATCGTCGACACCATCTGACCGCGCTCGGCACCATGAGCCCGAAATAAGGCTCGGTGATGAACTCGGCTCCGTCGAGCTTGCCGCCAATCGCCTCAGACAACAGCTTGCGGGTCACCGGAAGCGACATGCGCTTGCCAACACCCGCTGCGCCTCCCGACCAGCCGGTGTTCAAAAGCCAGCAGGTGGCACCCGACGCGGCGAGACGCATGGCGAGCATCTTGCCGTAGACGGCGGGGAACTGGGCCAGGAAAGGCGCGCCGAAACAGGCCGAGAACGTCCGCCTCGGGCTCGGTAACGCCACGTTCGGTGCCGGCCAACTTGGCGGTGTAGCCGGAAAGGAAGTAATAGATCGCCTGCTCGGGGCTGAGCTTGGCAAGAGGCGGCAGCACACCGAAAGCGTCGGCCGCCAGCAGCACCACGTGCTTGGGTGTCGGCGCCATGCCGGTATCGACGCGATTGGCAATGGCGGTCAGCGGATAGGCGATACGGGTGTTCTCGGTCAGAGAGTCGTCGTCGTAGTCGGGAACGCCATTCTCATCGAGAATGACATTTTCCATGATGGCACCCGGCTGACGGGCGGCGGCAAAGATTTCCGGCTCGTTGACCTCGGACAGATTGATCGCCTTGGCGTAGCAACCCGCCTTCAAGATTGAAGACGCCTTCGGGGCCCCAGCCATGTTCGTCGTCACCAACCAGGCGCCCGGTCGGCCGAAGCCGACAGCGTCGTCTTGCCGGTGCCGGAAAGGCCGAAAAAGATGGTCGAGTCGCCACTGGCATCGACATTGGCCGAGCAGTGCATCGGGAAGATGTCGTGTTCAGGCGCGTGGAAATTGTAGAGCGAGAACACCGATTTCTTGATCTCGCCGGCATAGAAGGTTCCGGCGATCAAAATGATATTGCGCGTCACGTCGAGCGCGATGCAGGTCTCGGTGCGGGTACCGTGACGGGCCGGATCGACCTTGAACGACGGCAGGTGCACCACGCAGACATTGGGTTTGAGGCTCGCGAGTTCTTCATCAGTCGGCGTGATCAGCAGGTGCCGGATGAACAAAGAGTGCCAGGCGCTCTCCGAAACCACGCCTGACTTCGAGGCGATGGCTCGGATCGGCCCCGACGTGCAACTGCTGCACAAACAGTTCCTTGCCCTTGGCGTATTCTGCCAAGTCGGCCAGCAGTAGGTCGAACTTGTCTTTGTCTATGCGGGCATTGTTGTCCCACCACACGCGTTCGTCGGTGGTCGGGTCGCCGACGATGTATTTGTCTTTGGCGATCGCCCCGTAAAGGCTCCGGTCGTGGCCACCAGCGCGCCGTCACGGGTGGTCGTCGTCTCTTTGCGCGCCAGCGACATCTCAACCAGTTCCGCCGTGTGATTGTTGGCGTGAACTGTCGATGCGCTGGCCGAGAGGAGGTCGGCGATAGAGGCGGGAGTCGTATCAAGGATCATGTCAGATGGTCCGTGGGGTTGTTAACTCGTTTCGTGCCTTTTCAGGCGGCGACAAAGACCCGGTCGCAGCCATCCCCTCAATTCTGGCGGCGACCACCAGGGCCGCATCAGGTCTCCCCCCCTACGATTTCGATCTTATGAGAAACGCAAGTCCGGCAGAAATCCCCTATTTCGCCGCATGAGCGGGCATGGGTCGGTAGCGGTGCACAGAACAAACTACTTGTTTTGCATACGCATGCAAGCGGAGTCTTTCGACTCCCCTTGTAGCTGTTTGCTCGGGGTCAATCCTTGATTTACAACAATTCGTCTGCAGTTCGACAGCACCACCGGAACGCGCAGCGGCCAGTGATATACGGCCAGCAGACGATCCCGCGCCGGCGCATCACCGGTGCAATCGGGTAATCGATTTTCGGCCTCA
>CAXXNZ010000020.1:0-96631 GCA_963676075.2 Devosiaceae bacterium | reverse complement strand
GGTCTTGCCGCAGCCGGAGGCGCCGAGAAGCACCATGAACTCCTGGTCGGTGATGGTCATGTCGATCGAGTTCAGCGCCGTGAAGGCTCCGAAGCTCTTGGCGACCTGCTTGATTTCGATAACGGCCATTTTCCTTCAGCGCGAACCTTAACGGTTCGCGATCCCCCACATGGCGAACAGGTATTTGCGCACGGCAAAGATGAAGATCAGCGCCGGCAGGACGAGAACGGTGCCACCAGCGAATTTGAGTGGCATCGGCGAGACGTCGAGGCTCTGCAACAGGAAGGCCGTCAGCGTCCGGTTCTGGATGGTCAGGACGGCGGCGGCGAAGACCTCATTCCACGAGATGACGAAGGCGAAGACCGCCGAGGCGGCGATGCCCGGCAAAACCAGCGGAAACACCACCTTGGTGAAGCCGGTTACGCGGGAACAACCGAGCGTCCAGGCGGCTTCTTCGAGTTCGATCGGAATGCCGGAGAACAGCGAGAAGGTGATGAGCACGGCAAAGGGCATGGCCAGCGTCGTGTGGACCAGCGCCAGGCCGAAGGCGGTGTCGTCGAGCCCGACCCTGATGAACATCACCGCCAGCGGCAGCGCCAGAAGCGGCAGCGGAAAGGCGCGTGTCATCAAGACGAGCATGCGGAAGCTGCTCTTGCCGGGGAAGTCGAAACGCGACAGGGCGTAACCGGCCGGCGCGCCGAGCAGAATGGTCATGATCATGGTTAGCGTCGCCACCACGATCGAGTTCCACAGGGCTCGTGCAACACCGGCGAAATCAAGGAAGAACTGCACCGAGGCGAAATCGAAGCTCGGGAAGAAGCGCTGCGGGAAACCGGTCACCTCTTCGGGCGAAGACAGCGTGTTGACCAGCAGAAGATAGATCGGCAGCAGCACCCATGTGCACAAAAGGATGGCGGTGGCGATGACCAGCCAGCGGCCGGCGCGATGCGGATCAGGGCGGGCGATGGCTTTTGTCGAGGTGCTCATAGCTGGGCCTCCCTGGGCACGCGCAGGAACCTGATGAGCAGCAGTGTGAACCCGACGGAAATGGCGAGGATGACGAGTGCGATGGCTGCGGCGACATTGGTGTCCTGCATGTCGAACTGCCAAGCATAGACCTGCCCCATCAGCACCGGGAAATTGGTGCCGGCAAGCGCGGCGACAACGGCGAAGACCTCGAAGGCGAGGATGGTCCTGAGGATCAATGCCGTTTGCAGGCTGGGCCTGAGCATCGGCAGGGTGATGCGGATGAAGCGCTGCCAGCCGGAGGCGCCGAAAACCTCGGCGGCCTCGTAATATTCCTTGGGGATCATGGTCATGCCGGCGACGAGGATAACGAGCATGATGGCGGTCGCCCGCCAGATTTCAGCGAGGATCACGGCCAAAAAGATCATGCCGGTGTTCTGATAACCGAGGAACATGATTGGCTGGTCGATGAAGCCGAGATTGAACAGGATCGAGTTGAGAAAACCCGACTGGTAAAAGATCGACAACCAGATGATGCCGGCGGCGAGATCGGAAATGCCGAGCGGAATGGTGAGGATGTAGAGGACGATGTCCTTGCCACGATTGAGCTTGGTGACAACGCTCGCCATGCCGAGGGCCATGATCAGCTGGATCGGCACCACCGTCGCCGCCAGCAGCATGGTGTTGTTGAAGGTGGTCTGGAACTTCCAGTACCCGAACATCGTCTCAAAATGTTCGAGCGTGAATCCGTTGTCGCCGGAAAAGGCCTGCACGGCCACCAGCGCAAACGGGTAGAGGAAGAAGATGCACAAAAAGAGCGTTGCTGGTGCAAGCAGCAGATAGGGCAGGCTCTTTTTTCCCATGACAGCCCCCGGAGTGTGACAAGGCGGAAAGATCCGCCCGATGCCCTGAGGCACCGGGCGGCAGGGAGGAGAGCTTTACTCGACCGGGCACGGACCATCGGACGGGGCATCCGGCGCCCAGCACGGGGCGTTGGCGTCCGTCATGATGGTGCGCAGGATGTCGGCTTCGTCATCAAGGACGGCCTTGATGTCCTGTCCACTGAGCACGATGCGCTCGAAGCTATCGGTGTAGACCTGGTTGAACTTGCCACCGAGGTCGCCGAGACCCACCGGCAGCAGGCCGGGATTGGCATCGGCCGCACCGGACATGGCGGCGATGGCCGCGCCGGACATGCGCACCGAAGCCGGCATGTCGTCGGGCAGCTTGGCATCGACAACCGGGAAGAAGCTCGTCGCCTTGAGCGTGTCGATCTGCGTTTGCGGCTGCAGCATATAAGCGACGAGCGCCTTGGCCTTGGCCATATCGGGCGCCGTCTTGGGAATGCCGACACCGGCAACGACCGGCATGAAGCCGCGCCCAGCGGGACCCGCCGGGGCCGGGAAGGCGATGAACTGGTCAGGTTGCTTGTTGAAGGCATCGGCCAGGCGCGCCGTGTGGTCGAATGCTACCCAGACCTCGCCGGTCAGGAGCTGTTCCTGCATGAAGGCGTAATTGGTGGAATTCGGGTTTGTGTATGTCCAGAGTTCCTTGAACTTCTCCCAAGCGGTTACGGATTCCGGTGAGCGGAACTTGGTGACCATGGAATCGGTGTAGGACGGATAGAGATATCCCTGGAAGAAGCGGTGCTTGAGACCCTTCGGACCGGCTGGGAAGCCGAATTTCGGCGACCCGGTTTCCTCGGCGATGTTCTTGGTCCAGGCGATGAGCTGGTCATAGGTCAGTGCATTGACGTCGGCGCCTTCAGGCAGATAGGGCAGCGCCTTCCTGTTGGCGGCCATGATGTAGGTCGCCTGCATCCAGGGCAGGTATTTCTGCTCGGAGGTGCCGAGCATGCCGAGCTTCTCGAAGGTCTTGTTGACCGCAACGCCGCCGAGATCGACATCGCTGAGATCGATAAGATCATCCTCGAGGCCAGTGAAGTCGCCATGCAGGCCGCCGAGCACGCCGATGGCGCCCTTGCCAGCCTCGATTTCGGCCTGCAACCGGGTCAGCCACGGGCCGCCATCGGATGCCTGATAATCGACCGGGCTGTCAAAACCGGCCAGAACCTGATCGCGCATCGCCTGGGTTTCTTCGACTGGCTTGGCCTGGGTTGACCAGAACAGCACCTGAGCCTGTGCCGGAGCGGCAAGAAGTATAGCCAGCGCGACGCCTCCCAGCCATTTGGTTGATGTTCGCATTTCAATATCCCTCCCTAGGTTGGTTCGTTTTCAGGCGGTGCCCGGCGCCGGCCCATGGCTGGCCCTCAGGACCAGTTCGGGCTTGACGAGCCGGGTCAGGGGCGTGGCCGCCTGTCCCTCCATGACGTCAACCAGCATGTGCGCGATTTGACTGGCACTGGTGCGGATGTTGGCGTCAAAAGTGGTCAGTCCCGGAGGCGCATAGGCTCCGGCGGTGATGTTGTCGAAGCCGATGACCGACAGGTCGCGCGGCACCGAGATGCCGGCGCGCATGGCCTCCTCAAGCACGGTCATGGCGATTTCGTCGAACAGGCCGATGATGGCTGTCGGGCGGTCCTCGGCGGTCAGAAGCCGGTTGACCGCGGCAATGGTGGCGCCGCGGTCGAAACGCGGAAAGCTCTCCGTGGTCAGGCGCACGCTCGGGTCGGAGCGGCGGGCGATGGCGTTGTGCAGACCGAGTTCGCGATAGTGGCGGAAGGTCATTCGGTCCGAAATGGTCAGAAGGCCGATATGGCGGTGGCCCTGTTCGTAAAGCAGGTCGAACGCTTCGCTGAAGGCGGCCTCGCCGTCGGAATCGAGCCAGTTGTAGCTGGCCGACGTATCGAGCAAACGGCCATGGGCGATGAAGGGGAAGCCCTGCATGCCGAGATAGGTCAGGCGCTGGTCGTCCTCGGCGACGCGCGGCACGATGATGCCGTCAGCACGCCCCGATTCAACGACGTGGCGCAGCACGCTGAGTTCGCTCTGGCCATGTTGGACCGTGGCCAGAAAACAGGTCGAGCCCATGGGTGACAAGGCCTTCGCCGAGACCGGTGACGAATTCGCCGAGATAGGCGTCGATGAAGTTCGGGCCGCGCACCGGCATGAGGAAGCCGACGAAGCCGGAGCGACCGGAAACCAGTTGCCGCGCAGCCCGGTTGGGCACGTAGCCCATCTCTCGGGCTGCGGCCGCCACGCGCTCCCGAGTCTTGAGCGCAATCTGCTCATGGCCCGCCAAAGCACGCGATACCGTCGTGATCGACACGCCCAAGCGCTCGGCAAGCGTCTTGAGTGTCTTTGCGCGGTTGTCCGCCAAGACCGGTTCCCTCCCATTTATAACGCTTGCATTTTGTTGTTTTTGCTTTTGCAAACGTTTTAAATTTGTTGCACGGCATTGCAAGAGATGTCAACTGACCCCGCCGTAACCTGCGGATCTGTGCAAAAAACGAGCGGAATGCGTGCCCGTGCAGAAAGGTGAAAGCCTGGAGTGCGTGGCGTGTTCGCAGGCGACGATCGCCTGTGGCTGGTTGTGCTGCTGGCATGTTCGGCCCGACTGAAAATCACCATATCGCACTTGATGTCTCGATAATTCCGGTATATCGGAATTGTTTGACGGGAGCAGTCATGTGCTTGCCGTCCGGCGCCGATTTGAGATCCAGATTGCGGGCGCCCGAGAAAAATGCAGCTAACGCGGAGGAGCCCATTTGCTCCGTCCAGACGCCACTGGTGTCCCGGAACGGGTGCGGGCCAGACGATATGCACAAACCGAGAGAGCCGGAGCCCGGAACGATCAGTCTGCGTCAGGTGCAGGAATTCTGCGCCTGTTTTGCCAGTTCGGCGATCAGCCATGACCTGAGTTTCCGGCATGCCGGCAGCTGGCGGGCGATCCGCGCCATCGTCGATGCCGCCGAGAACAGCGGTCTTGGCGTTGCTGCGGTCGAGTTTCACGCCAAGCACACCAACAGCCTCAACATCCGCCTCGAAGGCAGCTCGGTTTCCGGCGTTGCCGCCCTGTGGCGGAGCATTCAGGCGGTTCCCGGCATCGTGCTGGCCGATTGGCAATTGCAGGCCCAGCCGCTTGCTGAGGGCTGAACCGTAAAGGAGCGCCGACATGGCCCCGGAAATTCCCCGTATCGGCCCGATGATCCAGAAGGAACGCAAGGCGCGCAAGCTGACGCTGGAGCAGCTCGCCAACATGTCCGGCGTGTCGCGGTCCATGCTCAGCCAAGTCGAACGTGGCGAGGCCAATCCGACCTTCGCCGTGTTGTGGAGCCTGACCCAGGCGCTGAAGCTGGAATTCTCGGAGCTGATCGGCGGCAGTGCAGCCCGCGCCAATCCGGAGCCGATCGAGATCACGTCAGCGGCACACACACCGGAAATCAAGAGCGCCGACGGCTCCTGCCGCCTCAAAATCCTGTCGACGCCACGTCTTGCGGGGCACACGGAATGGTACGAGGTGACGATTGAACCCGGTGGGTGGTTGGACAGCGATCCCCACGCCCACGGCGCCTTCGAGCATTTCACCGCCCTGGCCGGGGAATTCGACATCACCAGCGGCGAAACCAGCGCCCGCCTCAAAACCGGCGAAACAGCCCGCTATCCCGTCGATGTCAGTCATACGATCGCCAATGCCGGCGACACGACAGCCCGCGGTTTCCTCGTCGTGCTCTACGGCTGACGGGGCGCGGATTCTGCAATAATCCAATATATTGGTTGCAGAGATTAGAAATCCATTATAATGGATTTTGTCTTCAAGGAGGCTTTCATGCAGACCGGCTTACTCGACCATCTCCGCGCCACGCTTTCCGATATCGACGCCAAGGGTCTCACAAAGCGCGAGCGCCAGATCGTCAGCCCGCAATCGGCGCGCATCAAGGTGCGCGAGGCAGATGGCGCCCGGGAGATGCTCAACCTGTGCGCCAACAATTACCTCGGTCTGGCCGATCATCCCGAGATCGCGTCGGCGGCACGTGAGGGGCTCGAGACCCACGGCTTTGGCATGGCTTCGGTGCGGTTTATCTGCGGCACCCAGGATCTGCATCGTCAGCTTGAACAGTCCGTCGCCGCCTATCTCGGCAAGGACGACGCCATCATCTTCGCTGCCTGTTTCGATGCCAATGGCGGCATTTTTGAAACCCTGCTTGGTCCGGACGACGCCATCATTTCCGATAGCCTCAACCATGCCTCGATCATCGACGGCGTGCGGCTATCCAAGGCGCGGCGCTATCGTTTTGCCAATTCCGACATGAACGAGCTCGAAGCCGAGCTGAAGAAATCCGCCGCCGAGGGCGCACGCTTCCGGCTGATCGTCACCGACGGCGTGTTCTCGATGGACGGCTATGTTGCCAAGCTCCCCGAGATCTGCGCGCTGGCCGAGAGATATGGCGCCTCCGTCATGGTCGATGATTGTCACGCCACCGGACATCTGGGTGACAAGGGCAAGGGAACGCCGGTGCTGACCGGAGCCGGAGACAGGGTCGACATCATCACCGGCACCTTCGGCAAGACGCTTGGCGGCGGCATGGGCGGCTTCATCGCCGCGGCGCAGCCGATCATCGACCTGCTGCGTCAGCGCGCGCGGCCGTACCTGTTCTCCAACTCTCTGGCGCCGCCGCTGGCAGCCGGCGCGCTCAAGGCCATCGAGATCGCCGAAGAGGCCGACGATCTGCGTGCGCGCCTCAAGACTCATTCTGAGCGCTTCCGTGCTGGTTTGTCGGAGGCCGGGTTCGAGATTCTGGAAGGCGAAACGCCGATCATTCCGGTCATGACCCATGATGCCGTTTTGGCGCAAAAACTTGCCGCCGAGCTCGATAGACGAGGCGTCTATGTCGCCGGGTTCTTCTATCCCGTCGTGCCCGAGGGCAGGGCGCGCATCCGCACCCAGATGTCGGCGGCGCTCAGCGATGAAGACATCGATTTCGCCATTTCCGCCTTTGCTGATGCCGGCAAGGCCATCGGCCTGATCTGAGGAGAGACACTATGAAAGCGCTCGCCAAGCTGAAAGCGGAGAAGGGCATCTGGATGATCGATGCCCCGGTTCCGGAGATCGGGCCGGAGGACGTGCTGGTCAAGATCCACAAGACCGGCATCTGCGGCACCGACGTCCATATCTACAATTGGGACGAGTGGTCGCAAAAGACCATTCCCGTGCCGATGATCACCGGTCACGAATTTGCAGGCGAGATCGTCGAACTCGGTTCCGAGGTGACCAATCTCAAGGTTGGTCAGCGGGTTTCCGGCGAAGGCCATATTGTCGGCATGAACAGCCGCGCCTCGCGGGGCGGCAAGTATCACCTCGATCCCAACACCAAGGGGATCGGCGTCAACATCCCCGGCGTTTTCGCCGAGTACGCCAAGATTCCCGCCTTCAACATCGTGCCGTTGCCTGATGCTGTCGATGATGAGATGGGCGCCATCCTCGATCCGCTCGGCAATGCCGTGCACACGGCGCTGGCCTTCGATCTTGTCGGCGAGGACGTCATCGTCGCTGGCGCAGGGCCAATCGGCATCATGGGCGCTGCCGTGGCCAAGCATGTCGGCGCGCGGCATGTGGTGATCACGGACGTCAATCCGGAGCGCCTCAAACTCGCAGCCTCGGTGGTGCCCGATCTGACGACGGTCGATGTTTCGACCCAGGATCTCAGACAGGTCATGGCCGGGTTGAAGATGAACGAAGGCTTCGATGTCGGACTCGAAATGAGCGGTGCCCCGGCTGCGCTCGACCAGATGATCGACCACCTGGTCATGGGCGGCCGCGTGGCGCTGCTCGGCGTGCCGGCACGGCCGTTCATTTTCGACCTGTCCAAGGTGGTGTTCCGCCTAGTGACGCTCAGGGGCATCTATGGCCGCGAGATGTTCGAGACATGGTACAAAATGCTGGCCATGCTCGAATCCGGGCTCGATGTCCGAAAGATCATCACGCACCGCATGAAGATCGACGACTATCAGGAGGGCTTCGACATCGCCGCCTCGGGGAAGGCCGGCAAGGTCGTGCTCGACTGGCAGTAAGGCCGTCGCCGTTGCGGTCGGCCCGGCTTCATGATCGGGGTGACGCGTGCCGAATCTTTCGGCGTCGCCGCCGGTTTACCTTTGCATAACCCTCCCTCTCGCCAAAGCCGCACGTAAACGACGTTCAGTATTGATTGAACGTAATGAATGCATTACGTCTGCGCCGATCGCGAGAGAGCCATGACCGAAGAAACCCGAGAGCCGGATCCCATTGACGAGTTCATCGAGCAGATGGGGCTTTTGGTTCAGACCGATGGAGGGCCGCGCATTGCCGGCCGCATCCTCGGACTGGCGATTGTCGAAAATCGGCCAATGTCTCTTCAGGAAATGGCCGAGCGGTTGCAGGTGAGCAAGGCCAGTGTCAGCACCAATGCCAGGCAATTGGCGCAGACCGGGCTTTTGCGTTTGACCACACGGCCCGGCAGTCGCGAAGACCTTTATCAATTAACGCGAGATCCCTATCGCGAGCTGGTTCGATCGATGACTGGCCGCCTGACCGAAAAGGCAGTGGCCATCGCCGAGAGTGCGCAGCGTTTTCCCGATGAACAGGCCGACATACGCGCGCGTGTCCGGCACCTGGCGGAGTTTCATGAATCCGCCGCCGAAGTACTTGGCGACTGGTATGACAAATTGCCGCCGGCACCCGAGGTAACAAAGACTCGCCAAGGCACTGATATATGGCCAACCACCTCCCGCCCCCAGACAGGCAATCAGGATCGACAATGAACAAGGCGATGCAAGACCCTCACGAACCGCGGGAAGCCGCCGCAAAGCCCGAATGGGCCATGAGCAAACGCGAAAAGCTCAACGCGGAACGCGCGGAACAGGGCCTGCCGCCCAAGCGCCGCCGCTGGCCGTGGGTGGTGCTGGTCCTTGTTCTAGCCGGCGGTGCGGGCGGCTACTTCTTCATGACGAGCCAGGGCCCGACCAAGGCGCCGGTTGTTGAGAAGGCCGACGTCGCGCCGGTTATGCAGGTCAACAAAATGGAGTACGCGGTTCTTGCACCGCAAAGGCTCGAACGCCTCGTCAAGGTGACCGGCACGCTGTCGCCGTCCGTCAGCACCCAGTTGTCTTCGCAGGCCGGCGGAAAGGTCGAGGCGGTCAACGCAAGGCCGGGCGACGCCGTGTCGGCAGGTGATGTCCTCGTGCAGGTCGACACGGAAAACCTGACGTTGCAACTGCGGCGTGTCCGCTCGACCGCAGAGGCGACACGCACCAAGCTCGCACAGGCAGAAAGCCAGCTCGAACGCACCGAAGAACTGTCGAGCCGCGGCTATGCCTCGCCCTCCGTGGTCGAGGAGGCGCGCTCCGGAGTCGATGGCCTCAAGGCCAATCTCGAGGCACTCGAAAGCGAGGTTGCATCCTCCGAGATCTCCTTAAAGAACGCCACCGTCCGGGCGCCTTTCGATGGCATCGTCGCGGCGCGCTCGGTCGAGCCCGGCCAGATCATCGGGGCGGGATCGCCGCTGATGACGATCGTCGATCTCGACGTCATGGAAATGCAGGGCAACGCCGTCATCAGCACGGGACCGCTCATCGCCGTCGGCCAATCGGTCAAGGTGGTGGCGGACGGGCTGTCGGAACGAAGCTTTGACGGCATTGTCGACCGCATCAACCCGGTGGCGAGTTCCGGTACGCGCACCATTCCCGTCTATATCCGCATCGACAACGAAGGCGGTCCTTTGCGTGGCGGCATGTTCGCCACCGGCGAGATCGTCGTCGACGCCCGCGATGATGCGCTCGCCATGCCCGTCGAGGCCATCCGCGAGGATGCCGAGGGCGATTATGTGCTCAGGATCAAGGACGGCAAGCTGGAGCGCGCCGGCGTGGAACAGGGAAAGACCTGGAACGCTGGCCGCATGGTGGACATCGTTTCAGGACTTCAACCCGGCGACACGGTTGTGACCGCGTTGCTTCCAGAGCTGAAGCCCGGCGACGGCGTCGAGCTGGTCGGAGAATAGACGATGTTTCTCACGCGTATCAGCGTCGGTCATCCAGTCTTTGCGACGATGATCATGGTCGCGCTGCTGGTTTTCGGCGTCTATTCCTACCAGCGCCTGCCAATCGAATCGATTCCGAACATCGACATTCCGGTCGTTGCGGTCGTGGTCGGCTATCCCGGCGCTTCGCCGGAAGCGGTTGAATCCGACATCATCGAGCCGGTCGAAGATGCGGTGAACACCATTAACGGCATCGATACTATCCAGTCGATCGCACAGTCGGGCCGGGCGATGATCATCCTGATGTTCGACATGGATGTGCCTTCGGCAACAGCGGTTCAGGACGTGCGCGACCGCATGGCGACGCTGGCCGGCTCCTTCCCCGACAATGCCGGGGACGCGCAGATCCTCAGGTTCGATCCCAATCAGATGCCGATCCTGTCCATGGCCGTCAGTTCGGACACCATGTCCGCCCGCGACCTCACTGCGCTGACCGAAGACGTCATCGTGCCGCGCCTGTCGGCGATCTCGGGTGTCGGCAGCGCCACCGTCGTTGGCGGCATTGATCGCCAGATCCACATCCGGATCGATCCCGACCGGTTGACGGCCTTCAATATCGGTGTCGGCGCGGTTGCTTCGGCCATCGCCAACGAGAACGTCAACATCCCGACCGGTTCCATCGAGGACGGTTTGCTCGAGCAGTCGATCCAGGTCGAAGGCCGGCTCCATCGGATCGAGGAGTTCCGCGACATCATCGTCGGCCGGCTCGGTGGCCAGCCGGTAACGCTGGGCGATGTCGCCACCATCGAGGCCGGGGACAGCGACGTGAAATCGATCGCCCTGCTCAATGGCGAACGGGCTCTGGCCGTCAACGTGGTCAAGACCCAGGGCGCCAACACTGTCGGCGTGGTCCACGATATCCGCAAGGCGATCAGCAAGCTCGAGAGCGATGAACTGGCCGACGGCGTTCACATCAAGGTGGTGCGCGACAATGCCGTCGAGGTCGAACAGTCGTTCCACGCCGTGCAGAACATGCTGGTCGAGGGTGCTCTGCTGGCGGTGTTCATCGTCTTCATTTTCCTCAATTCCTGGCGCTCGACCGTCATCACCGGCCTGACGCTGCCGATCTCGATCATCGGCACCATGGTGGCTTTGTACTTCCTCGGCTTCACGCTCAACATGATGACGCTGATGGCGCTGTCGCTGGCCGTCGGCCTTCTTATCGATGATGCCATCGTGGTGCGCGAAAACATCATGCGGCACCTGCATATGGGCAAGAACCACCGACAGGCGGCACTCGACGGCACCAATGAAATCGGTCTCGCCGTTCTGGCGACCACCTTGTCCATCGTCGCAGTCTTCCTGCCCGTTGCCTTCATGGATGGCATTCTCGGGCGCTTCTTTCTCCAGTTCGGCGTCACGGTGTCGGTTGCCGTGCTCATCTCCTTGTTTGTGGCCTTCACGCTCGATCCCATGCTCTCAAGCGTGTGGTACGACCCTGACGCCGATCCAGACAGAAAGCGCGGGCCGATCGGCTGGACCGTGCAGCGCTTCGACATTTTCTTCGATCATATCCGCACGGGCTACAAACATATCCTGCGCTGGGCGCTCAAACATCGCAAGACCACGCTGATGATCGCGCTTGCCGCCTTTGTGGGGTCCTTCCTGCTCGTGCCGATGGTCGGCGCCGAATTCACGCCGGCGGTGGACAATTCCGAGCTTCAGGTCGACGTCGAAACGCCTATCGGTTCGAGCCTCGATTACACCGCTGCCAAGCTGGAGCAGGTCGATACTGTGCTCAAACGCTTCCCTGAAGTGGAGAGCACTTACGCCACCATCGCCTCGTCCTACAGCACCAGTGGCAGCAACGAGGCGACGCTTGTCGCCACACTGGTGCCGCCGGAGGAGCGTGATCGTGCGCCGCTCGAAATGACCGGCTCCGTGCGTGACGCCCTGGCCCAGATCCCCGGCATCAAGATCAATGTCGGCGCCGCCGGTGGCTTCGGCGGGGTCAGTTCGCCGATCCAGATCAATCTTTACGGCGACGATTTCGCCACGCTCGACCGTCTGGCGAACCAGCTGATCTCCAAGATGAAAAAGATCAAGGGCATCGTCGATACCGAGTCGAGCTATGACGCCGCCCAGCCGGTGCTCGGCGTCCGTATCAACCGCGAAGCCGCCAGCGATCTCGGTGTCAGCCTTGCCCAGATCGGCGCAGCGCTCAGTCCCATGCTCGGCGGCAAGGAGGTGACGGACTGGACCGCGCCCGACGGCAAGAACTACACGGTCATCGTCCGTCTGCCCGAGTCCGCCCGCAACGATATCGAGGCGCTGAAGGCCCTGCCAATCGCCCAGAGCGGCGCCACCGGCAGTGCCTCGCTGGTGCGGCTCGATCAGGTCGCCGAGATCGTTCCCTCGGAAACCCCGGCGCAGATCAACCGGTTGGATTTGTCGCGTAAGGTCACGGTGTCGGCCAATCTCGACGGCGTCGAGCTCGGCTCTGTTACCGCGCCGATTCGTCAAGCGATCGACAGCCTCAGTCTTCCGGCCGGCTACCGCGTAAATATGGGTGGCGATGCCGAAGACCTGGCGGATGCCGCCTCGTCGGCGGGTTCGGCACTGCTGTTGGCGGTGATCTTCATCTATCTGGTGCTGGCCAGCCAGTTCGGCAGCTTCCTGCAGCCGGTGGCGATCATGTTTGCTCTGCCGCTGGCATTGATCGGCGTGCTGCTCGGGCTGTTGGTCGGTCACAGCACACTGAATATCTACTCGATGATCGGGTTCATCATGCTGATGGGCCTGGTGGTGAAGAACGCCATCCTTCTGGTGGACAATGCCAACCAGCATGTGGCGGCCGGCGAAAACCTGTTCGATGCACTGGTGGCGGCGGGGGCGACCCGTTTCCGCCCGATCATCATGACGACTCTGGCCATGATCTCCGGCATGTTGCCGCTGGCGCTTCGCCTGCATGAAGGCAGCGGCGAGAACGCGCCGATGGCCCATGCGGTGATCGGCGGACTTCTGAGCTCGACGGTGCTGACCCTTGTCGTCGTGCCGGTGGCGCTGACCTATATCGAATCGTTCGGCCATTTCGTCCGCCGGTTCCTGCCCAAGGCCCCCGATCACGGCACGCATCAACCTGCCGAGTGAGTCGGTGTTCCGCGATACCGGCGTAGTGGCCGGTATCGCCAATCTCGGTCTTGTCGGAAGTGCCGCCAAAACCGGTGCCTTGGTCTGACCGAGACGGAAGCCGACATCATCGCGGCGGCGACCGTCAAGGCGGTCGGCGAGGTGTTCTGACGCCAGTAGGGCGCGGGTTCAGATCTGGACCTGAACGTCCTTGACCGTTTCCATCGAGACATAGGTCGAGGTGCTGGCCACGAAGGGCAGCGTCGAGATGCGCTCGCCCAAGGCCTTGCGATAGGCCTCGATGTTTCGCGTCCGCACCTTGAGCAGATAGTCGAACGGTCCCGCGATCATGTGGCACTGCTCGATTTCCGCGATCTCGGCAACAGCCGCGTTGAAGGTGCGCAAGGCTTGTTCGCGGGTGTCGGTGAGCTTCACTTCGGTAAAGGCGATGTGCTCGATGTCGAGCTTTTTCGGATCGAGCATGGCCCGGAAGCCGGTGATGTATCCGTCGGCGATGAGCCGGTTGAGGCGCTTCTGGCATGGTGTCTTGGACAGGCCGACCAGGCTCGAAAGCGTCGTGACCGGCATGCGTCCGTCCGCGACGAGATGATGGATGATCTTCCTGTCGTAACTGTCCAATTGCCTATTATGGACACTCTCTGAGGCCATATTTACCAATATCTCGCCAAAAATGGGTCTGATAGGGCGCAATTCTGCCTATTCTTGGTCATCATGGCAAGGCAGACGTATGATAGTTTGGGCGTTTCCCCCACTGGAGACGGCCTATGACACCTGACGCTCTGCTTGACCGCATCCGCAGCCAGACAACCCGGGCCGAAGCCGATGTCCTTAATGAGCTGATTGCCGTTGGCGGATATGGCGAGGACGAGCGCGAGCGTATCCGCAATCGGGCCATCGATCTGGTCGAGCGTGTCCGTAAGTCCGGACGGATATCGCCGCTCAACCAGGTCCTGAGCGAGTACGGTCTCGACACCGCTGAAGGCGTGTCGCTGATGACGCTCGCCGAGGCTCTGTTGCGCATTCCCGACGCGGCCAGCCGGGACGCGTTGATCGGCGACAAGCTCAGCGGTCAGGACTGGATCCGGCATATGTCGCTGTCTGGCTCGCTGGCGTCGAATGCGGCTTCGGCGGCGCTTCTGGCGACAGCGGCTGTCCAGAGGTCGCTGCTGGCCCCAATTGCGCGCCCGTTCACCCGCACCGGCGTGGTGACGGCCATGCGCGTGCTGGCCGGCCAGTTCGTCCTCGGCCAGACGATCACAGCTGGCATGCGGCGCGCCAAAAAGCTCGAAGCCCGCGGCTACACCCATTCCTATGACATGCTCGGCGAAGCCGCCGTCACAGCGGATGACGCCGCAGCCTATTTCGACGCCTACAGCAGTGCGATCAAACAGATCTCTGCCGCCGCGCCGCATGACGATGCCGTCGCCAATCCCGGCATTTCGGTCAAGCTGTCGGCACTGCACCCCCGCTACGAAGGGATGCAGCGCGACAGGATCATAAACGAGCTGGTGCCGCGTGTGCTGGAGCTGGCGCGCATGGCGCGCGAGGCCGGTATCGGCTTGACCATCGATGCCGAGGAAGCCAACCGGCTTGAGCTGTCGCTCGATGTCATCGAACGGGTGTTTGCCGATGAGACGCTGGCCGGCTGGGACGGCTTCGGCGTCGTGGTTCAGGCCTATCAGCGCGCCGCGCTGCCGGTCATCGACTGGCTGCATGAATTGGCCGAGAGGCACAACCGGCGCATGTGCCTGCGTCTGGTCAAGGGCGCTTATTGGGACAGCGAGATCAAGGCGGCGCAAGTCGACAATCTCGCGGACTTCCCGGTGTTCACCCGCAAATCGGCAACGGACGTGTCGTATCTCAGCTGTGCGCGACGGCTGTTCGAACTCTCGGATCGCCTTTATCCGCAGTTCGCGACCCATAATGCGGCGACGGTTGCTGCCATCCTCGAAATCGCCCGGCCCGGTGCGCGCTACGAGTTCCAGCGTCTGCACGGCATGGGTGAGGCGCTGCATGAGGTGCTTGTCCGCGATCACGGCACGCCGTGCCGGATCTACGCCCCCGTCGGCAATCATCGCGAGCTTTTGGCCTATCTCGTGCGCCGCCTGCTCGAGAATGGCGCCAACTCCTCATTCGTCAACCAATTGGCCGACGAAACGGTGACGAGCGCCGACATTGCCTTCGACCCCTTCGAGCGGCTGGCACATCTGCCTGGCCGGGTGGGGCCGGGTGTGGTCGCGCCTGGAGATATCTTCCAGCCCGACCGGGCGAATTCGCCGGGCTGGGCGCTTGATTATCCTGCCGAGCAGGAGCGCTATAACAGCGCGCGCTCCGGTCACAAGGCCAGCACCTGGACGGTCGGCCCTCTGATTGCGGCCGAGAGCGGAAGTGGCGAAACGCATCCTGTCGTTAATCCCGCCGACCCCAGCGATCGCGTCGGCACCGTCACCTACGCGACGCAAACCGATGTCGAGGCCGCCGTTGCCGTGGCGCGAAGCTGGGAGGACGTCGATGCGGCAGCCCGTGCGTCGTGCCTGCGGCGGGTAGCCGAACTTTATGCCGACAATGCCGGTGAATTCTTCGCCGTGCTGACCCGGGAAGCCGGCAAGACGCCAAACGATGCCGTCGCCGAACTGCGAGAGGCCATCGACTTCTTCAACTATTACGCCCATCAGGTCGAGGTCGGCCCGACCGCGCCGCGTGGGGTGTTCGCCTGTATTTCACCGTGGAATTTTCCGTTGGCCATCTTCACCGGCCAGATCGCCGCGGCGCTGGCCGCCGGCAATGGCGTTTTGGCCAAGCCGGCGGAGGCGACCTCCATCACCGCCTTTTTGGCGGTGAGGCTGTTCCACGCCGCCGGGGTGCCGCTTGCGTGTCTGCAACTGCTGCCGGGGGCGGGCGCGGAGGTCGGTGGGGCGCTGTCCAGTCATAAGGACATCGCCGGGGTGTGTTTCACCGGCTCGCTGCCGACCGCGACCGCGATCAACCGCAACATGGCGCAACATCTCAGCCCCGACGCGCCGCTCATCGCCGAGACCGGCGGCATCAATGCAATGATCGTCGATTCAAGCGCCCTGATCGAGCAGGCGGTCAGCGACATCGTTGCTTCTGCTTTCCAGTCCGCCGGCCAGCGCTGCTCGGCGCTGCGCGTTCTCTATGTGCAGGAGGACATTGCCGCGCCGCTGCTGCGTATGCTTGAGGGCGCCATGGACCAGCTTACGGTCGGCGATCCCTGGCGCTTCGCCAGTGATGTCGGGCCGGTCATCGACGAGCCTGCACGGGCGAAAATCACCGCCCATGTGGAGGCGGCCCGTAAGGACGGACGGCTGATCAAGCAGCTCGATGTGCCGGAGACCGGGACTTTCGTCGGGCCGGCGCTGATTTCCGTGCGGGGCATCGAGGATGTCCAGGAGGAAATCTTCGGTCCGGTTCTTCACGTCGCCACCTATCGGTCCGGGGAGATCGACAGCGTGTGCCGCGCCATCGCCGAGAGCGGCTATGGTCTGACATTCGGCATGCACTCGCGCATCGCCTCGCGCGTCGATCATGTCGTGGCGCAGGTTCCGGTCGGCAACGTCTATGTCAACCGCAACCAGATCGGCGCCATCGTCGGTTCGCAGCCGTTCGGCGGCGAGGGCCTGTCCGGCACCGGGCCGAAAGCCGGCGGGCCGCATTATGTCCGGCGGTTCAGCCGCACGGATACACATCATTATCCGCTCTCTGGCGGACCATCAGCCGATTGGCAACAGGTGCAGGCGCGGATCGACGGGCTCAAGGTTGAGCGTCCGGTGCGCCACACCGTTGCCATGCCCGGTCCGACGGGAGAAGCTAACGCGCTCAGCACCTATGCACGCGGCGTCGTTCTGTGTCTGGGGCCGGGCGCTGAGCGGGCACGGGAACAGGCCAAAGCTGCACTGGGGGCAGGGTGCTCGCCGATCGTGATCGCACCCGATGTTACGGGGGATGACGGCGTGTCGGGCCAGCTCGATGCTGCCGATCTCACACGGCTGCGGGGTTTCGATGCGGTCTGTTGCCAGGCGCCGGAGGCAGACTTGTCAGCCCTCCGTCAGGTGCTTGCCGCGCGAGACGGCGTCATCGTGCCGCTGATCACGGCTGATGATCCCACGCCGTTCCTTATTCTCGAACGGCATGTGTGCACCGATACGACGGCAGCCGGCGGCAATGTCGAATTGCTCGCGTCAGGCTAGTCGGTAGCGCAATCCCGTTAGGCAACCTCAAACATCGGCAGCGTCGCCGATGTTGTCGACGCCGCGCTCCTCGAGCACGGTGGTGAGCCATTCCGGGTCCATTTCCGGCACCGATGACAACAGCAGGTCGGTATAGGGGTGATGCGGCGGGGTGAACATTTCGTCCTTGGGGCCTTGTTCGACCACCTTGCCGTGCTGCATCACCACGACCTCGTCGGCGATCGAGCGCACGGTGGCGAGGTCATGGGTGATGAACATATAGGCCAGCCCCAATTCCTTCTGCAGCCTGTCCAGCAACTTGAGGATGCCCTCGGCGACCAGCTGATCGAGGGCCGATGTCACCTCGTCGCAAATGATGAACTCGGGCTCGGCCGCAAGGGCGCGGGCGATGCCGATGCGCTGTTTCTGTCCGCCTGACAGTTCGGGCGGATAGCGGTCGTAGTATTTCGACGGCTCCAGCTCGATCAGATCCAGCAGCTCGTCGACGCGCTGCTTGAGCGCGGTGCCCTTGAGACCCGAATAGAACTGGGCCGGTCTGCCGATGATCTCGTGGATCTTGACCTTCGGATTGAGCGCCGTGTCGGCCATCTGGTAGATCATTTGCGCCTGACGCAACTGATCGATGGTGCGGTTCCTGTAGCGCGCCGGCAGTGGCTCGCCCTTGCACAGGATCTCGCCGCTCAGCGGCGGCAACAGTCCGGTGATGCAGCGCGCCGTCGTTGATTTTCCCGATCCGGACTCGCCGACGACGGCGACGGTCATGCCCTTGTAGATGTCGAACGAGACGTCCTCGAGCACCTTGCCGCCGCCGGGGTAGGCGGCATCGATGTTCTTGACGGCTATGATCGGCTCGGACCCATCGGTGGGACGAGACCTTTGTGGCCGCTTGAAGCTGCGCACCGCCCACAGGCTCTTGGTGTAGTCCTCCTGCGGGTTGTCGAGCATCTCCTTGGTGGAGGCTTCCTCGACTTCCTCGCCCTTGAGCAGGACCTTGATGGTGTCGGCCATCTGCGCCACCACGGCGAGGTCGTGGGTGATGTAGATCGCGGCGGTGTTGAACTGGTCGACGATGTCCCTGATCGCGGCCAGAACCTCGATCTGAGTGGTCACGTCGAGCGCCGTGGTCGGCTCGTCGAAAATGATTAGATCCGGCCGGCAGGCCATTGCCATCGCCGTCATGGCGCGCTGCAACTGTCCGCCCGACACCTGGTGCGGGTAGCGGAAACCGATGTCCTGCGGATTGGGCAGACGCAGGCGCTCGTAAAGCTCCATGGCGTCTTCCTGCGCTTCGAGGCGCTTCTGCATCCGGTAGTGGATCGGCGCCTCGGTGTGCTGGTCGATGATCTTGTGCGCCGGGTTGAAGCTGGCCGCCGCCGACTGCGCCACATAGGCGATGCGGGAACCGCGCAGGGCGCGTTTCTCGGCCTTGGTGGCGGTGGTCAGCTCGATCCCCTCGAACTCGATGGTACCGCCCGAAATCCGCGTGCCGTCGCGCGCGTAGCCCATGGCGGCGGCGCCGATGGTTGATTTTCCGGCGCCGGATTCGCCGATCAGGCCGAGAACCTCGCCACGGTGCAGGGTCAGATCGACGCCCTTGATGATGTCGATCCAGGTTTCGTCGGAATAGCCCTGAATCTCAAGATTCCGGATCTTGAGCAGGATGTCCTTGTCGGAAAACTTGGTCATCTCAACGTTCCTTCAGGCCGGAGGACCGGAACAGCATCCAGTCGACAACGAAGTTGATCGCAACCGTGAGCAGCGCGATGGCGGCCGCCGGGATCAGCGGCGTGATGTCGCCGAACGAAATCAACGTTGCGTTCTCGCGCACCATCGATCCCCAGTCGGCGGTCGGCGGCTGAATGCCGAGGCCGAGGAAGCTGAGCCCGGCGATGAGCAGGAAGACGAAACAGAACTCAAGCCCGAATTCGGCGATCAGCGGTGCGGTGCAATTGGGCAGGATTTCCTTGCGGATCAGATACCAGTCGCGTTCGCCTCGGAGTTTGGCGGCTTCGATATAGTCCATCACCACGACATTGCCGGCGACGGCCCGCGTCAGGCGAAACACCCTCGGCGAGTAGATGATCGCCACCACGACGACGATGACGGCAAGGTTCGTGCCGAAGATCGACAGCATCAAAAGCGCGAAGACCAGCGATGGCACCGACATGATGATATCGGCGGCGCGTCCCATCATCTGATCGAACCAGCCGCCCCTGACGGCGGCGAACAGTCCGGCGAAGGCGCCGATGGCGAAGGCGCCCAAAGTGCCGACCAGAGCCAGACCCACAGAGTTGCGCGCGCCGAAGATCAGTCGGCTGAAGATGTCGCGGCCAAGCTGGTCCGCGCCGAGCAGCATGGTGCTGTCGGCCGGTGCGAAGGCCCCCGCAATCACCTCTGCTTCGCCATGGGGCGCAATCCACGGCGCGAAGATGCCGGCGATTGCATAGGTGAAGATGACGAACATGCCGAACGCCGCGGTCAGTGGTGCGGTGCGCAGCTCCTTGGCGAGGCCGGGTTTGGAGATCTGGATCAGGAACTCGCGGAACGAATAGGAGATACCGGCGGCAAGCGCCAGCAGTCCGGCAAAGATCGTGACGGCATGAAGCGCCGGGGTGCCCCCGATGATGCCGATGACAAACGATACCAGCGTCAGCGAAAACACCAGCATGAACACCTTGGTGTATTTGAAATAGGCAGCCAGGCAGGAGGCGAAGATCAGCGCTGCGTAATAGCCAATGACGAATTCATTCATTTCACCGCCCTCACTTCGGATGCCGCAGGCGCGGATTGGTCAGGATTGCCCCGACGTCCGCCATGAGATTGAGCAGAATGAAGGTCGCGGCGAAGATGAGGCTGGCGGCCTGAACCACGGGGAAGTCGCGTTTGGACACGGCGTCGACCAGTGCCTGACCAATGCCGGGATAAACGAAAACCACCTCGACCAGCACCACGCCGGTGATGAGGTAGGCCAGGTTGAGCGCGACCACGTTGATGATCGGCGCCCAGGCATTGGGCAGGGCATGCATCACCACCACTTTCCAGGGTGGAACCCCCTTGAGCCGCGCCATTTCGATATAGGGCGAGGCCAGCAGGTTGATGATCGCCGCCCGCGTCATGCGCATCATGTGCGCGGTCACGACAAGAACGAGCGTGAGCGCCGGCAGGAAAGTGCGGTTGAGCAGCTCGAAGAACGTCATGTCGTGGGACAGACTGGCAATCGCCGGGAACATGGGAATTTTCACGGCAAAGAACAGAATGAGGATATAGCCGAGGAAAAATTCCGGGCTCGAAATCGAGGTCAGCGTCAACACATTGGCAACCCGATCAAAGATCGAGTTGCGCAAAAGCGCGACGATCACGCCGAGGGTGATGGCCACCGGCACGGCAATTACCGCGGCATAGGAGGCCAGAAACAGCGTGTTGACGAAACGTGCGCCGATGATCTGCAACACGGGATCGCCGGAAACCGCCGAGACACCGAAATCGCCGGTGACGGCATGAAAAAGCCAGCTGAAATAGCGAAGCACCGCTGGCTGGTCGAGGCCGAGTTGCGTGCGCAGGGCAGCAACCGTCTCCGGCGTTGCACTTTGGCCGAGAATCGCCTCAGCGGTGTCGCCCGGCAAGAGCTCCACTGCAAAGAAGATCAGAACCGAAACTACCAGAAGCGTCAGCAGTCCCAGTCCCAGCCGTTTGGATACGAGTTTGAGCAGATCGCCCATTGTCTTCCCCCAAATTGGGTAATGGCCGCGATCAACCGCTCATGATCCGTTCGACAGGAAGCTGAACGCCGCGTGCCATTCCCTTGATGCCACCAAATTCCATTCGCAAAACAGGAAATGCCCGGCGCAGACTTGCGCCGGGCTGGTTGGATCGAGGAGCCGACCCTAGTCGGTGAACCACCAACGGCTGGCAGCGCGAGCGCCATCGCTCTCCCAGCTGGCCGCGAGGTTTTCGGGGGTGCCAACGTTGGAGCGGGCGCCATAGACGAAGTTGTTGAAGAACGGGATGACCGTGCCGCCGTCGTCGCGGGCCAAAAGCGCCATTTCGCGATACTGCTCGGCACGCTTTTCTTCGTTGAGCTCGGCCTTTGCCTCAATCAGCAACTCGTTGAAGCGCTCGTTCTGCCAGTGGCTTTCGTTCCAGGCAGCGTCGGACTTGTAGGCCAGCGTGTACATCACGTCCGGCGTCGGACGTGCGCCCCAGGAGACGAGGGTGAACGGCTTTTTCAGCCAGACATCGGAGTAGTAACCGTCGTTGGGCTCGCGAACGACGTTGATGTTGATGCCCGCGGCCTTGGCATGCTCGGCGTAGAGCACCGCCATGTCGACGGCGCCGGCACTGACGCTGTCGGCTGTCGACAGGTTTACCGACAGGTTCTCGGCACCGGCCTTCTTGAGCAGCGATTTGGCCTGGTCCGGATCGTATTCCCGCTGCGGAATGTCGTCGGGCCAGTAGGGCTGGGCAGGTGAGTGGTGGAAATCATTGCCCTTGGTGGCGGCGCCGAACATGATCTTCTCGATCAGTTCGTCACGGTTGATTGCCAGCTTCAACGCGTTGCGCACATCGACGTTGTCGAACGGCGTGGTGTCGCAGAACATCGGCATGGTGATCGCGCCCGCGGACGGAACGTTGAACACCTGGATGTTCGGGTCGCGGTTGAGCAGTGCCATGGTCTTCACGTCGACCTGGGACACCGAATCCACGTCACCGGTGACCAGAGCGGTTTGACGTGCGTTCGGATCGTTGAGCGTGAGAATATCAACCTTGTCGAACCAGGCGCCCTTGCCGTGCCAGCCTTCGTGGCGGGACAGGGAGAACTGCACGCCGAACTCGCCGCTGTCGATCTTGTAGGGGCCTGAGCCGATGCCAGACTGCCAGTCGATGCTGCCATCGTCATTGGCCGGGCAAATGGCGAAGTGGTAGTCGGTCATCAGCCAAGGCAAGTCGGCATTGCCGCCGCTCAGGGTGACGACGACGGTGGTGTCGCCGTCCGCAGCGATGTCGACGACGTCGGACAGCAGCGCCTTGGCCGCAGAGGTGGAGCCTTCGCCGCGGTGATGATTGAGCGAGGCGACGACGTCTTTCGCGGTCACCTTGTTGCCGTTGTGGAAACTGGCATTCGGGTTCAGCGAGAAGGTCCATTCCGAGGCGGTGTCGTTGGCTTCCCAGCTATCGGCGAGGTCCGGACCAAGCGAGCCGTCGCTGTTGATCATTGTCAGATAGGAGCGGTGAGTATGAGCGAGAAAGATCATCGTGCGGGTCACATAGGTGCCCGGATCGTGGGTGTCGCCGGTGTTCCCGTCGTGAATACCCCAGCGGAAGGTCCCCCCTCTTTTCGCTTCCTGTGCGAACGCATTGCTTGTCCACAACCCGCTGGCTGACGCTACGGTCAGACCGGCGGCTGTTGAAAGCTGCATGAAGTTCCGGCGCGAGATGCGCCCCTTACGAGCTTCCTGCGCAATACGGTCCATCAGGTGTGGGTTCTTCTTTGACATAAGTTCTCCGTGGCTTTCAGTTCGCAAGTCCCGCCGGATTGACGCGACCTCCAGCAATAGACAGAACGCTCCCAGAACAGTCAGAGTGTTCCAGGAGACGAATTCGGTAAACAAAACACAAAGAGAACGATCAATCCACCCCTCAAAGAGTACATCTTGATCGATATGCGGAATATATATTATGACATACTATGAAACAGCTTTCAAATATACAGCCATGTCATATTCGATAATATATGCAGTGTCAAATATCTGGAGAAACGTATTCTATGTAGCAGTATTATAATAAATATAAATACCGCAACTCTAGAGAAATGCCGGAAAAATCCAAGTGAGATTGCGTGTCTGGATAGTGACGGATGAAATTGTTTTGCATAGCAATGAAATACTGGTATTTTTCGACGAAATTTGACGGTAGCATTAAATTAAATTGCGGAAATTGGCGGAAAGTACCGGATATACTAATAGTGCTAAAGAAGTTGATTGGCGCAAATTGGCGGGATGTAGATCGCTACGAAGCTGTTTTGGAATTTCTTGCCGGTTTTGATCCCTCGGAACGAGCTGAATCTCCCGATCGCGCACTCGGGGCTTTCAAATAAAGCAATGAATTTTGCCTGGAATCACGTGTTGTGCACTGATCGGCAGAGGATGCCGACAGGCCTGCGGAAGTTGAAATCCAGCAATATCAGGTAGACCCGGAGCGTTCGTCCGGACGGCAACTTATCGACGATTGAATCCGATCTGCCGGGTCGCTGCCGGGTCGCGCGCCGCTTCCCCCGAAGCATTCAGCGCCAGCAGATTTGTCTGGAAGGCGATGTTGTCGATCATACCGATGATGGAGGAGATCTTGGTCGACGATTTGGCAATGCGTTCCCTGGCATTTACGCCGCTGGGGGTGTCTCCGGTGTCTCCGGTTTGACGCTTGAATTCGCGAACCCGCACGGCGCGCGCCTTCGAGGCGTGATCCGGCGCCCCAGATTGGATGCGCACGCGATCAGATAGTCTCTGGGCTCCAACCAAATGGGCCTCGTCCGTTGTGGCGGGGAAACCTCAATCATGCTGCTTGCCGCATAATTCGGTAAGCTGTTCCGTTTTAGCTTGTATTCCGCCAACCCATTACCCATTGTGCCGAAGTTGCATTGAGCTGCCCTTGCGCCGATGCGGGGTCTCCTCGCGATGTGGGGCGGGCAGGAAACGGGACCAGAAAGCATGGCAGGGGGGCGCCCGACGATCAGGGCCATTTCAGCGGCGGTTGGCTGTTCGGTCACGACCGTTTCCATGGTGCTTTCCGGACGTGCCGAGGAATTCCGTATCTCCGCAGCAACCTGTGAAAAGGTGCTGCAAACGGCGCGGGAGATGAATTACCAGCCCAATCTGCACGCCCGCAATCTCCGCTTCGGCACCTCCAACATCGTCGCCATCATGGTGCCGACGCTGACCCACCGTTTCTTTTCAGGCATGGCCGAGGCCTTCGAGCGTCTGGCGCGGGCCAACGGTCTGTTTCCGCTGATCATCGCGACCCACCATGATCGGACCGAGGAAGTCGACGCCATCAACTACTTCATCTCCCAGAATGTCGATTGCGTCTTTACCGCCAACACGGCCGCTATCGCCGAAGTCAGCGAAATCTGCAAGCGGGCCAAGCTCAAGCAGATCGTTGTCGACGCGCATGGCGGATCCGGTCATGTCGTCACCACCGACAGCTTCGCCGCCTCGGAAGCCCTGACAGGACGCCTGCTCGACCGTGTCGATCACGCGCGTCGCGAAGGCGAGGTTCTTTTCGTTGGCGGCCTGAAGGATCACTCGGTCACCCGGCGGCGTCTCGATGGTTTCATGTCGACACTGGCCGCCCGTTCCCGTCAGCCTGCTGAGGCGCCGTTCGTGCCCACCGCCTTCAACGCGGCGATGGCGCGCGATGTCTTCGCCGAGTTGTTCTCGCGCCGGGACAAGATCGCCGGCATCTTCGTCAATTCACTGGCGGTCATGGAAGGGCTGCTGCTCTACTTCCGTCAGAACAGGGACCGGTGTCGCACCGTCAGCTACGCCATCTTCGACTATCACCCGTTCATGGAAGCGGTGGATCTCGACTATGTCTGCGTCCGGCAGAACGCCGAGACCATGATGTCGATGGCGTTCTCGATCTATCTCGATGGTTTGGATGCTACAGATGATCGCATCCACTTCGCGCCCTACGAGTTGATCGAGTCCGTTCCCCTTCAGTAGCAAACCCCGGTGCAGCCTTTCGAATTTCAGGGGTGCGGGCACCTTGAAACCGGTTTGGGTTAACACTTTCGGCTAACGGTATTATGAGCCGATCTCGATGATTTCGTGCGCTAAAACGTTTAGCTAATACAATTTAGCTTGACGCTATCTCGGGCGGAGCCATAGAATTCCATTAACAATTGCACGCGGCTCGTGGCACTCGCTGCCCGGCAAAACCAAGCGTGCCGGCTCGTCGGAAATCGTTTCGGACAGCCGAAAATCTTGGTCAGGGAGGCCATGAAAAATGACTGGTAGGCTTGAGGGCAAAACTGCGCTCATCACTGGCGCGGCGCGGGGTATCGGTTTCGCGTTCGCCGAGGCCTATGTGCGCGAAGGCGCCAAGGTGGCGATTGCCGACATCAACATCGAGCGGGCGAAAGAGTCCGCTGCAAAGCTTGGCGATGCCGCCATTGCCATCGACATGGACGTCACCAAGCAGCAGAGCATCGACGCCGGTGTCGCCGAAGCGGTCGAGAAGATGGGCCGCATCGACATCCTCATCAACAACGCTGCCCTGTTCACCGCCGCTCCGATCGTCGAGATCGCCCGCGAAGACTACGACAAGGTCTTCGCCGTCAACTTCACCGGCGCGGTCTTCACCCTGCAGGCGGTGGCCAAGCACATGATCGAACGCGGTGGCGGCGGCAAGATCATCAACATGGCGAGCCAGGCCGGTCGGCGCGGCGAAGCGCTGGTCGCGGTCTATTGCGCCACCAAGGCGGCGATGATCTCGTTCAACCAGTCTGCCGGACTCGACCTCATCAAGCATGGCATCAACGTTAACGCCATCGCGCCCGGCGTGGTCGACGGCGAGCACTGGGACGGTGTCGACGCCCATTTCGCGCGTCTGGAACACAAGGAGCCCGGCCAGAAGCGCAAGGAAGTGGGCTTAGGCGTTCCGTTCGGACGCATGGGCACGGCTGAGGATCTGACCGGCATGGCGATCTTCCTCGCCACCAGCGAGGCCGACTACATCGTCAGCCAGTGCTTCAACGTCGATGGCGGTCAGTGGATGAGCTAGTCGCTCGTCCTTGGGAGGGGAAACGATGTCTACCGTTCCGACCGTTCTTGCAGCCGGTGAGCTGCTGGTCGAATTTGTGTCGCTCGAAAAGGGATGTGGTCTGAAAACGACCACGACCTTCAAGGGACCGTTTCCGAGCGGTGCGCCGGGCATCTTTGCCGATCAGGCCGCGTTGACCGGATGCAAGGTGCATATGGTCGGCGCCGTTGCCGAGGACCCGTTCGGCGACGTCATTTTCGACCGGTTCGCCCGTGACGGCGTCAGTGCCGACTATGTCCGGCGCATTGGTGGCACGACGACCGGCTCGGCCTTTGTTTCCTATTATGACGACGGGTCGCGAATCTTCGTGTTCAACGTCTCGAACGCCGCCGCCTGCAATCTCGTGGTCGAAGACGGCCTGCTGAAGTTGATTGCCGAGGGCGGTGTCGACTGGTTCCACGTTTCCGGCTCCTCGCTTGGCGATCCGAAAATGGCGTCGGTGATCCTGACCCTGTTCGACGCGGTGCGCGCCGCCGGCGGCAAGATCTCCTACGATCCGAATGTCCGCAAGGAAATCGCTTCGAACCCCGACTATGCATCGATGGTCAGTCGGGTCTTCGCCGGAACGGATCTGTTTCTCCCAAGCAGCGAAGATCTGGAAGCCTTGTTTCCAGGTGCCTCCGAAGCCGATGCGGTCGCCCGGGCGTTCGAAGCCGGGGTCGGTCGCATCGCTGTGAAAAAAGGCAGCGAGGGCTGTGCCTATTTCGCTCCAGGCGAAAGTTTCTCGCTCCCCGGCCACGTGGTCGATGTGGTCGATGCGACCGGGGCTGGCGACTGCTTTTGCGCCACCTTTGTTGCTCTGATCGCCCTTGATACGCCGCCGCGTGACGCGCTGGCACTGGCCAATGCGGCAGCAGCAATGTCCGTCACAAAGGTTGGCCCGATGGAGGGCAACACGGCGTTGGCGGATGTGAAGACATTTCTTGCGACGACAGCTTGAGCGGGTTTCCGCGTACCGAGGTAGAATTATGAAGAGCTTCACCTTTTATCAGCCGACCCGACTGCATTTTGGCAACGGTACGCGCAACTCGACCGGGGCGATCGTCAAGGAATCGGCCGATCGCGTGCTGTTTGTTGTCGATCCCGGCCTCAAGGCGGCCATTCCCGAAATGGTTCAGGACGTCCGCGAGTCCCTGACCCGCGCCGGTGTGACCTTCGTCGAATTCGATACCGTCAAACCGAACCCGACGCTCGAGGACATCCAGGCCGGCGCCGCCAAGGCGCGCGAGGCCGGCGTCAACGGGTGCCTCGGCATGGGTGGCGGCAGCGCCATTGATACGGCCAAGGCCATCGCGGTCGCCGCGACCCATCCCGGCTCCGCCTGGGACTATCTCTATTACAAAACGGAACCGACCTCGGCGACGCTGCCGATCGTTGCCATCTCGACGACCTCCGGCACCGGCACCCAGACCTCCAAGGTGTCGGTGTTCACCAACGAGGCCGAGCATGACAAGTCGGCGATGTGGAACGACAATCTGTTGTGCCGCGCTGCCATCGTCGACCCCGAACTGATGACGTCCTTGCCGCCCAAGGTGACAGCCGCCACCGGGTTTGACGTGTTCACGCACACCTTTGAATCCTACATCAACGTCAACGCCCAGCCCTATGTCGATTTGATCGCGCTCGACGCCATCGAGCGTGTGGCGAAGTTCCTGCCGCGCGTCATGGACAACCCCGGCGACATTGATGCCCGCGCCGAATTGGCCTGGGCCGACACGCTGGCCGGCGTTTGCCTCGCCAATGTCGGCACCACCTTGCCGCACGCAGCGGGGCAGCCGATTTCCGGCCATTTCCCGCATGTCAGCCATGGCGAATCCCTGGCTCTGGTCTATCCGGCCTTCGCCGATTTCACATGGTCCGGGGCTGTCGAGAAATTCGCCAACGTCTCGCGCATCTTCGGCGGCAAGGGCAGCGACGAGGAAGCGGCCAGCTCTTTCAGCGCCAATATCGCCGCCTTCCTCGAGCGCATCAATCTCAGGTGCTTCATGGAGGATTTCGGCATCAAGGCGAGTGATCTCGACCCGGTGCTCAAGCACGCAATGGCGTTCCCGGATCACACGGCCAATCCGGTCAAGCCAAATGAGCAGGACATGCGCAACATCTACCTAAAGAGTTTCAGGCAGCCGCAAGCGACCTGATCGGCAAAAAGGTCGTGCACGAGGGGTAGCGTGCACGACGGCTGAAAAGCCGCCGAAATGGGGGAGGACAGATCAAAGATGAGCGACGAAAGCAAAAGCGCTGCCGAAGCCGAACGTATCGAACTTGTCCGCCTGACCAGCGAACGTCGCAAGGATCTGGTTCAAAAGTTCACCGCCCTTGCCAGTCTCATGGTGTTGATCGCGATTTTCGGGGTCACGGCCAACGCATTCTTTTCGATCAACAACGCCATGACGGTGTCGCTGCAGACGACCTCGATCGCCTTTCTCGGCATCGGTGTCACGGTCGTCATCATCACCGGTGGCATCGATCTGAGCGTCGGTGCGGTGTTGGCGCTGGCGGGAACCAGCGCCGCCCTTCTGGTCAAGGCGGGCTGGCCGGTTCCGGGCGCCATGGTGGCTGGTGTGCTGGTCGGAACGCTGTGCGGGTTATTCAACGGTTTTGTCGTTACACGCATGAAGCTGGCGCCATTCATCGCCACGCTCGGCATGATGCTGATCGCCCGCGGCACGGCGTTGCAATTGACGGGCGCCGCGCCGGTGTCGCAACTCGGCGCCGAATTTGGCGTTCTGGGCAATGGCTCGTTCTTCCGCACGCTTGAGAAGGGCGCCAATGGGCTGCCGCATGTGGTGTTTCCGGGCATCCCCTATCCGGTCGTTCTGATGGTGATACTGGCATTTCTGGTCGCCTTCATCCTCGGCAGTCTTCAGATCGGCCGCCACATCTATGCCGTCGGCTCGAACGAGGAAGCCGCGCGCCTGTCCGGCATCGATGTCGAGGCGACCAAGATGTTCGCCTACGGGCTGTCGGGTACGCTGGCCGGGGTGACAGGCATCGTTTTGATGTCGCGCCTGGTCACCGCCCAGCCCAATGAAGGCATCATGTATGAGCTCGATGCCATCGCCGCCTCGGTCATTGGCGGGGCTTCGCTGATGGGCGGCATCGGCACCATCTCCGGCACCATGATCGGTGCCTTCGTCATCGGAATTCTTCGAAATGGTCTGAACATGAACGGCGTCTCGTCATTCATTCAGCAGATCATCATCGGCTGCGTCGTCATCGGTACCGTCTATATCGACTACCTGCGGAACCGGAAGTAGACGCCGCGCCATTTCATCATGCGTTGTCAAAAGGGAGGAAACGCTATGACGAATACTCTGAAGAAACTGGCGGTTGGCTTGTTGGCTGCCGGAATGGTTGCCGGACTCGCCAGTCCGGTCTTTGCCCAGTCCAAGGAGATCGCGGTCATCGTCAAGACCACGAACTCGAACTACTGGCAGAACGTCAACAAGGGCGCGTCGGCGGCCATCAAGGATCTGCCCGGCTATACCATGACCTTCCAGGGACCGGCTGCCGAAACGCAGATCGCCGATGAAGTGAACATGGTCCAGAACGCGGTCAACCGCGGCGTTGCCGGCATCGTGCTGGCCGCTTCCGATCCGGACGCCCTGGTTCCCGCCGTCAAGTCGGCTTATGAATCCGGCATTCCGGTGGTGATCATCGACTCCGGTCTCAATGACAGCGCCAAGGACTATTATCAGGCGTTCCTGTCGACCGACAACAACAAGGCCGGTCAGCTCTGCGCCCAGCGGATGATTGAAAAGGTCGGCACCACCGGCAAGATCGCTGTCATGTCCTATGTGGCAGGCGTCGGCTCCGAAATCGGTCGCGTCGGCGGCTTCAAAGACTACATCGCGGCGAACTCGGATCTCGAGATCGTCGGCACCTACTACTCCGAAGCCCAGATGGCCAAGGCGCTTGACCAGACGACCGACGTTCTGGCCGCTAATCCCGATCTCGTCGGCATCTTCGGCGCCAATGAGCCGACGGCCGTCGGCATGGGCCGTGCCATCCAGCAGGCCGGCAAGGCCGGCAAGATCGAGGCCATCGGCTTCGACGGCAACAAGGACCTGCAGGACATGGTCAAGGACGGCACGCTCGATGCGATCGCCGTTCAGGGCTCCTACCAGATGGGCGAACTCGGCGTGAAGGCCATTGGCGACCTGCTCGCCGGCAAGAAGATCGACAGCTTCATCGACACCGGCGTCGTCATTGTCACCAAGGACAATATCGACAAGCCGGTTGCACAGAACGTTCTTTACTAAACCCAAGCAGGAGGTCGGGGCGCCTTTCAGGCGGCCCGGCCGCCTCACCACATAGCAAACGGATCAAGCAATGACGGCCCGAGACGAATTCCTTCAGACCCTCAAACAGAACCGCTCAAGCGGCACGGGCGTCGCCGTCTCGGTTTGTTCGGCCCACCCGGATGTGCTCAGGGCAACATTTCGGGTCGCACGTGATTACGACCATTTCGCCCTGATCGAATCGACCTCAAATCAGGTCGACCAGTATGGTGGCTACACCGGCATGACACCGGCCGACTTTGTCGCCATGGTTCATTCGATTGCCGAAAAGGAAGGCTTTCCGAAGGACCGTATCCTTCTTGGCGGGGATCATCTGGGTCCAAACCGCTGGCAGAAGGGGCCGGCCGAAAAGGCCATGTCCGAAGCCGAGGTGCTGATGGCCGCCTATGTCGAGGCCGGCTATGAAAAAATCCATCTCGACGCCAGTTTCGTGTGCGCCGACGACACAGCGCCGTTGAGCGACGAGATCGTCGCCAGCCGCTGCGTCAGGCTGGCCGAGGTCTGCGAAGCCCATGCCGGCAAGACCAAACCGGTCTACATTATCGGCACCGAGGTGCCGACGCCGGGCGGGGCGGTCGAGGAAGAGGAGATGCGTCCCACCTCGCCTGAGGAGGCCCGGCACACACTCAATGTGTTCGAACAGAGCTTCCGCGATGCCGGGCTTGCCGATGCCTGGGCGCGGGTCGTCGGCGTCGTGGTGCAGCCCGGTGTCGAGTTCTCAGACGACGAGATTGCCGATTATCCCGGCGACAGAGGTCTCAAGGGTGTCATCGCGCGTCAGGACGGCATGGTCTTCGAGGCGCACTCGACCGATTACCAGACACCGGCCAATCTCCGGTCGCTGGTCGAGAACCATTTCTACATCCTGAAGGTCGGGCCGTGGCTGACCTTCGCGCTGAGGGAAAGCCTTCTGGCGCTCGAAGCGGCCGAACGCGAAATCGCGCCGGCCGAGCCATCGAATTTCCGCGCCGTGCTGACCGAAACCATGCGCGCCGAACCGGGTTATTGGCAGAACTATTATACCGGCAGCGAGGCGGAGATCGCCTACAAGCTGATCTATTCGTATTCCGACCGGGCCCGCTATTATCTCGGCCATCCGGCGGTTGCCGCGGCGCGCGAAAAGCTCATGGCCAACCTCGCGGGCGGTGTGCCGGATGCCGTCATTAATCAGTATTTGCCCGAATGCGCCGCCAGCGTGCGCGCTGGTGAGCCCAACCGTCCGGAAGAGCTGACGCTCAGGCGCGTTTCCGACGTTCTCGGCGTCTATTTCGACGCCGGCCTCGGCCAGAAAACGCCGTCCGCGTGAAAGAGAGGATCGAGATGAGCGATACGACGCCTCTTGTCGAGATGAAGAACATCTACAAGCAGTTCGGTGGCGTTCATGCTGTCGAGGACGTATCGATCGATCTTCGTCCGGGCGAAATCGTCGGGGTGCTCGGTCACAACGGCGCCGGCAAGTCCTGCCTTATGCGCATCCTGTCAGGGGCCATGGCTCGCACCAGCGGCGAGATCTTCGTCGACGGCAGCAAGGCCGAGCTTAATAGCCCGATCGAGGCGCGCAATCTCGGCATCGAAACCATCTATCAAACGCTGGCGCTGGCCGATCATCTCGACGCACCCGCCAATCTGTTCCTCGGTCGCGAACTCAAGACGCAATATCGTACGCTCGACAAGAAGCGGATGGAATCCGAGGCCCGCAAGGTCCTTCAGCGCCTCAATCCCAACTTCAAGAACATCACCGACATCGTCCGCAACATGTCGGGCGGCCAGCGCCAGGTCATCGCCATCGCGCGCGCTCTTTATTTCAACGCCCGTATCCTGATCATGGACGAGCCGACCGCCGCTCTTGGGCCGTCAGAAACGGCAATGGTCAACGAGCTGATGCGCAAGCTGCGAGACGAAGGGATCGGCATTTTCCTCATCAGCCACGACATCCACGATATCTACGATCTGTGCGACCGGGTCATGGTGATGAAGAACGGCATCAATGTGGGCATGCACCCGATAGAAGACGTCAGCAAGGACGACATCCTCAGCTTGATCATCTTGTCCAAATTGCCGGATGACTGGAAGCCGAGCGGCCTGTCGCGGGTGCAGTAACCCTAGTCGATCGGCACCGGCGCGTCCTGGCGGATCAGCCCTTCGGACTTGAGATCGGACCACAGGCCCACCGGAATAACTTTGGTGAGCATCGCTGCGTTGGAGTTCAATTCCGGCCTACTGACCGCACCGGCGACGACATTCTTGACCACCGGATGCCCGAGAACGAATTGCAGCGCCGCGGCAACGAGCTCGACATTGTGGGCGGCACAGACCGCTTCGATCCGCCGGACCCGGTCGAGAATATCCGGTGGCGCCGGGGCGTAATTATAGGTCGCCCCCTCAATCGCTCCGGTTGCCAGAATGCCGGAATTGAACGGGCTGCCGATGATGATGCCGACGTCGCGTTGTTCGCAGAGCGGCAGGAAGGTTTCGAGAGCCTCCTGTTCGAGCAGGGTGTAGCGTCCGGCCAGCATGAAGCAGTCGAAATCGCCGAGGCCGAGCAGCCGCTCGCAGACCTCCCATTCGTTGACGCCGGCCCCGAAGGCAAGGATTTCGCCGGCATCGCGCAACTCTTGCAGGGCGCGATAGCCGCCTTGATCGAACAGCTCACGCACACGTGCTTCGCCGGCTTCGACACTGCCATGGGTCTCCGCGCCGACATCGTGGACCAGAAGAATATCGAGCCGATCGACTCCAAGCCGGGCTTTGCTGTCCTCATGCGAGCGCATGACACCATCATAGCTGTAGTCGAACACGATCCTTTTCTGCGGTACACCGACAAAGGCCTCCGGGGTCACTTCGTCCGGCTCGCAATCAACGAGAAGACGGCCAACCTTGGTCGACAGGACGATGTTGTCGCGGCCAAACTCGGCAACGGCCTTGCCGAAGCGCCTCTCGGAAATGCCGAGCCCATATTGCGGTGCTGTATCGAAATAGCGCATGCCGACGTCATAGGCCGACATCAGCGCCGCATGGGCGTCGGCATCGGGGATAATCCTGTAAAGATTGCCGAGCGGCGCGCCACCAAAGCCCATACGCGTCAGCATGACCGGACGCCTGGTTCTCGCGTTGAGCGCCTGGGTTTCGGCGATATTCATTCTTGCTATTCTCCATTGCAGTCTTGCGGCAACACCGTTCCTACCAGCGACGGGGTTCGTGCGGAACACCGTGGCAGGCAAGCTGTGTGCATTCAGCGAAACGTCGCGTAAAGGCAGGACTGAATCAGCTTGCCATCATCCGCGTCGCCGCCGGATATTGCCCTATGGAGGACGGAATGAAAATCGATGCGCATCATCATTTCTGGAAAATCGCACGCGGCGACTACGGCTGGCTCAGTCCCGACGCGGGCCCGCTTTATCGCGACTACCTGCCTGCTGATTTGCAGGGGGAAATGAGCACGTGTGGCATCGATGGAACCATCGTGGTTCAAGCCGCGCCGACACTTGCCGAAACCCGGTTCCTGCTCGATCTTGCCGCGCAAAACCACTTCATCCTCGGTGTGGTCGGTTGGCTCGATTTTGAAAGCGACAATTTTGCCGCGGATCTCGATGCCCTGCTCAATCAGGACAAGCTCGTCGGACTGAGGCCAATGCTGCAGGACCTCGATGATGACGTCTACATCCTCAGGCCACGGGTCATTGATAACCTCAAGCGGGTCGCAGATACGCGGCTCGTTTTTGAGTACCTGACCTTCCCGCGCCATCTTGATGCCGTGGCGGAATCGCTCCATCGCGTGCCCGATCTCAAGGCCGTCATCGACCATCTGTCCAAGCCGCAGATTGAGACCGGTGCGCTTGAGCCCTGGGCACAGAAGCTGGCAACCGTCGCTGGTTTTCCCAATGTCTTTTGCAAGATTTCCGGGCTGTTCCCGGAAGAGCTCAACGCCGATTGGAGCCCGGTCGGGTTTGCCCCTTTTCTCATGACGGCGCTCGATCTCTTTGGTGCCGATCGCCTGATTTGGGGCAGCAACTGGCCGGTCTCGCTTCTGGTCACCGACTACCGGACAACGCATGACACTTTGAAAGGGCTGCTCGAACCACATCTTTCGCCAGCCGAGATGAGGTCGGTATTCGGAGGCAATGCCGAGCGGGTTTACGGCCTGGTCTGATCAACCTCGATTTGCCTGGCACTCGGGGCGTGCGTGATGCGCAGGTGTTTTTCTGAAAAGTGAGAGGCGAAGACTCTTCGGCGCCATGTTTTTGTGTCCGCCGATTTGGCGGATCAAAGCCAGTCAAACAGTCGTTCTTCCGCCGATACTCCTCGTGCAGCGAAAACCGTTTGAATTTGCAGTCTTCGGTAAAGATTTTGGCAGTCGTGGCTTCAAGTGGAAGCGGCGATTAACGAAATCGAACAGGAGTATTGTCATCATGAATTAGAATGAGAATTTGGTGTGCGCAATTGAGTATCCTGAAAACATCAGTTCTGGCCGTCATGATCGGCCTAATGATGAGCATTGGCTTCTGCTTTCCCGCTTTTGCCGATGACTGGCAAGCCATTAAGCTGCGCGGAGCGGTTTTCACGCTGGTCGACAATGCCTGGGTGCAATTGGTGCGTGGCGACGTGGTGACTGACGAAAGGATCATTCGCACGGCGCCCAATGGTCGCGTGCAGTTCAGGCGCGACAAGGAAACGATTGATCTCGGTCCGGATACCCAGATCCGCATCTTCGATCGTGACGGGCAGCAATTCACCGTTGTTCAGGAACATTTCGGCGAAGTGGCCGTCGAGGTGGAGCGCCGTGAGGTCCAGCACTTCGTTGTCCAGACGCGGTATCTTGCCGCTGTGGTCAAGGGAACGCGTTTTACCGTCAAGGCGGACGAGAACCAGACCAGTGTCAAGGTGAACCGAGGCCAGGTCGAGGTGCGTGATGTCGCCCACGGCCTGATGGTCGACGTCACCCCCGGACAAAGCGCCAGTGTTGGCAGCACCGAGGTTCTGTCGGTCAGCGGATCGGGCACGTATGCACCCATCGTGAAATTTTCTGGCAAGCCGCTCGCCGCGAACGTGACCGCCTTCGAAACAGCAGGCCCTGGCGAGGTCAACGGTAACGTCGGCGACAATTCCTCCGGCAACAACGCCGGTGGCAATAGCAATGGGGCCGGTAACTCAGCCAACAGCAATGCTGGCGGGAAGTCCCCGGGCAACAATGCCGGTGGAAGCAGCAACGGCGCCGGCAAATCGGCTAGCAGCAATGCCGGAGGTAATTCCTCAGGCAGCAACGCCGGCGGCAACAGCAATGGCGCCGGCCAGTCGGCTAATAGCAATGCCGGCGGGAATTCCTCAGGCAACAATGCTGGTGGCAATAGCAACGGTGCAGGCAACTCGGCCAACAGCAATGCCGGAGGTAATTCCTCTGGCAACAATGCTGGTGGCAATAGCAACGGTGCGGGCAACTCGGCCAACAGCAATGCCGGTGGAAATTCCTCAGGCAACAACGCCGGCGGCAACAGCAATGGTGCTGGCAATTCAGCCAACAGCAATGCTGGCGGCAACGGCAAGAAAAAGTCCTGACCGGGTTACGTCAAGGCTGGCAGCATGCGGTGTTGATCTGCGATGAGGTCGGAGGGATGGCTTTCAGGGCAGTCGCTTGCTGCTTGGCCTGTCTCTGCAGTCCAACTCTCCAGATCCAAAAACACCTTGCCTTGGCGTCCTTAAGCGCCACGATGATCCCCTGGCTGCCCGGCTCGCTTAGGCGCTCGTGGCTGGTGTGGTTAGGCTGATCATCGCTTTGCTGCAGCGCGTTCGCGTTCGTCGCATTGTTGGATGTTATGCGTGCACATGAGCAGAGGCCGAGCCGTGACCTCTCAGATCCGCCGGGTCCGAGCTGCCGCCCCGTCGAGAAGAATTTCGAGCTTGCGGCGCCACCAGTCTTCGGGATCACCCGAGATAATCTTCGTCATTGCCGTCGCATGGCGATTGAGGTCGTGTTGTGCCGACGCAGCCTCCTGCCATGAGCGGCGCATGCTGTCGCCAACTGTGCCGTTTTCTTCACCGGCTTGGTTCACCCACAACCAGCCGGCGGCAGAATCACAGGTCATGTCCATGATGCTGTCGACGATGAGGACGGCGTCATCGGCGGTAAATCCGAATGCCTCCAGCTGCCGGCAGATGCGCGAGAACGCGACAATGATTGCCATTGGCGTCGTGGAGTGCCGGCGTATCGCTTCGGCCAGGCCGGGATAGCGCATGTAGA
Organism: Devosiaceae bacterium; assembly: GCA_963676075.2. Lineage (GTDB taxonomy): Bacteria > Pseudomonadota > Alphaproteobacteria > Rhizobiales > Devosiaceae > JAHJQZ01. Next base: position 60,043 of record CAXXNZ010000020.1, on the reverse strand, counting down.
GATCCCAGGCTGCATGCGCCACATCGGCCAGATAGGTACGCCAATCTTCTTCCGGCACAGCCCAGACAACAGATCCGACAGCATGGTCGACTGCGGCGACCACCATGTCGTCGCGGTTGAGGATGTGACGGTAGAGCGAGGAGTGGTCGACGCCGAGCCGTTCGGCTACCGCCGCCAGAGTCACCGTGTCGAGGCCGATTGCCAAGGCCGCTTCTGCAACGTCCTGCCGCGAAATACGGGCCGGGCGGCCCTGTCTTCGGGTCGGCGTCGCCTCGTTCATGCATTTCCCCCGATCCGCCAGTCGGCAGCCCTGTTCCAGCGCGCCCATAGTTTGGCGTAGGCACCATCCATTTCCAGCAACTGCCGGTGATCGCCGTGTTCGACCAGCGCCCCGTCTTCGATGACGACGATCTGATCCGCGGCCTGAACGGTCGTCAGCTTGTGAGCGACGACAATGAGCGTCTTGTCCGCGACCAGCTGTGCCAGGGCCGTCTGGATGGCCCTTTCATTGCTCGGATCTATAGCGGCGGTGGCTTCGTCGAGCAATACGATAGGCGCATCCTTGAGAATGGCGCGGGCAATGGAAATCCGTTGGCGTTCCCCGCCCGACAGCGTGGAGCCGCCTTCGCCGATGCGCGTCTCGTATCCGTTGGGAAGCGCCATGATGAAATCGTGCGCTTGCGCAGATTTCGCCGCGGTTTCGACATCATCCACGCTCGCCCCCGGACGACCGAATGCAATGTTATCGCGAATGGAGCCGGCGAACAGATAGACGTCTTGAAAAACCATCGTCACCAGCTCGTTAAGCCGTTGCGGCGCCATATCACGCGTGTCGACACCACCGATCGTGACGTGACCTCCGGTCACGTCCCAGAAACGCGGGAGCAGATTGAGGACGGTGCTCTTGCCGGCACCGGACGGCCCAACGATGGCAGTCATCGTGCGTTCGGGGACGGCGAAAGAGAGGTTTTCGAGGATCGGCTTGCCCGGCACGTAGGAAAAATCGACACCCTTGAAGGCAACCGCGAAGCCATCAGGATCGACCGGCTGGGTCGCAACAGGAAGCGTCTTTGCCGTGACAATGCGGTCGATGCGGGTCAGCGAGGCATCGGCCATGCGCGTCAGTTCCATGACGGCAATGAGGCCAAGCATCGGCGTGTAGAGAGTGAAAATCAGCACCAATGAGGCAATCAGCGCGCTTATCTCTATGGATCCTTCGATAAGGCGCAGGCTGGCGATCATCGTCACCAGCGGTACGCCCAGCATCAGCGCCGCGCCGAAAAGCGAGAGAGGTGCGGTCAGGTCCATGACCAGTCTGATCGAAATGTCGTGAAAGGCCTTGAGACCGTCACGGAAGCTTTCCTCACCCTTGGCGATGCGGTTGAAGGCACGGATAACGGCGATGCCCTGGGCATATTCGATCATGCGGGCGCCGGCCTCGGCCTGCATGTCCTGGCGCCTGATGCCCAGTTTGGCCAGATAACGGCTGGTCCACATGAAGATCGGCAAAGCGACAACCATCGAAGCAAGACCCGCCAGGGCAATCGGCCAATCGACAAAGAACAGAAACGCGAGCACGGCCAGTGGCAGGCCGAAGGCCTGAGCAATGCGCGGCAGCGCGTCCGACATGAAGGATTCAAGCGTCTGCATGTCGGCGGTGAGCGCTGTCACGGTGTCGCCCTGGTGGCGCGAGAGGTGAAAGCTCATGGGCAATTGGCTCAAATGATCGAGAATGTTGAGTCGCAGACGCCCGGCCACCTGGTAGCTCGACAGCCAGCTGTCGGATACGGACAGGAAACCGAAGATCGTCTGTCCGACAAGCGACACGACCATCAAGGCCGAAACCTGCAACACCCATTCGGTGTCCGGCACCCGTCCGCCGGCCAGATCATTCACAACCCAGATAACGCTGCCGAATGCGAGGCCGAGGCAGATCGATTGCAGGAACCGATAGCCGATGCCGCTGGCGACCTTGCCGCGCAACGGTCCGGCCAGGGCCCAGACACGGGCGATGCTTTCGAAATCGGAACGGACTTCCTTGTGATCGGCCATATCCAACATGCTCATTGTGCCGCCTCCTTGCTGGAAATTTCCTCGTCGCCGTGCAGGCGGATCGACCGCGTGGCGGTGTAGTCGCGCCAGAGCCGGGCATAAGGCCCGTCGCGTGCGACGAGATCGTCATGTCGGCCCTGTTCGGCGACGGTGCCATTTTCGACGACGACGATGGTGTTGGCATGGGCGATGGTGTGGAGGCGATGGGCGACGACGATCAGCGTGCGCCCTTCGGTCAGCGCGCCGATGGCCTCCTGGATCGCCGCCTCGTTGTCGGGATCGGCAAAGGCCGTCGCCTCGTCGAGCACAACGACTGGAGCATTCTTCAAAATCGCCCGGGCAATGGCGAGGCGCTGACGTTCGCCGCCCGACAGGGTGCCGGCATGCTCGCCCAGATGGGTCTGGTATCCCTGGGGAAGCGCAATGATGAACTCGTGTGCCCTTGCAGCCTTTGCCGCGGCCTCGACCTCGGCATCGCTGGCATCCGGATCGCCGAAGCGGATATTGGCGGCGATTGTGTCCGAGAACAGGAAAGTGTTCTGGAAGACGAAAGCGACCGTGTCCATCAACTGGTCGAGCCCAATATCCCGGACATCGGTTCCGTCCAGTGTTATGCGACCGGACCTCGTGTCCCAGAAGCGCGGCACAAGACTGGCAATGGTGCTCTTGCCCGAACCGGACGGGCCGACAAGAGCGGTGATTTCTCCGGTGCGGGCCGTGAAGCTGACATCGTGCAGTACGTCGTGATCGCCGTAGGCGAAACTGACGTTCTCGAAGGCGATGTCGTGGCTGGCGAGGGCGATCCGTTGACCGCTGTCCTTTTGCGGCGCCTCGTTCAGCAGGTCGGTGACCAGGGCCGAACCCATGGAGATATGGGCCAGGGTATGAAACTGGTTGAACAGCTTTAAAAGCGGCTGGCTGTAGTGAGCGCCGAGCAGCACGAACAGCAGCAGCGTCGGGAGATCGAGCGTGCCGGCAGCCATCAGCGCCAGCCCGACGGGCAGGATGATGACGATATTGGTCAGCACCAGCGTGTAAAAGCTGCCGCCGAGCGGAACGTAATCGCGCGCCCATTCGGTTTCGATTTCGGCATAGTCGCGCACCGCCGCACTCGTCTCGGCCAGGCTTTCACCGGTGCGGTTGAACATTTTCACCACCGGCATGCCGGCGAGATATTCGACGATGGAGGCGTTCATGCGCGTGTTCGCCGCCTGATACTGATGCGCACGTTTCCCGGCCGACGCCATGGCCAGCGACATCAGCACAAAGGAGATCGGCGTCATGAAAATGGCGGCGATCGCCATGCGCCAATCGACGGCGAACAGCCAGATCGACACGGCGAGCCAGGTGGCAAGACCGCTCACCCCTTCGGGCAGGCCGTGGGCAACGATGAGTTCGAGCTTTTCCGGCTCGTCGATGACGAGTTTCTTGGCGTCACCGCTTTTGCGGGACGTGAAGTAGCCAAGAGGCAACCGCGCCATATGACGGGCAATCGCCAGGCGCAGGCGATAAATAGCGTCGAAGGCGACGATGTGCGACAGCCCGAGGGCGAGCGCCAAAAGGGCATAGCCGATCAGGACGCCGGCCAGCGCCAGTCCGGCGTGCAGCAGGGCGAAATTCCAGTCCAGCGTTCCGGCGACGGCGGTGTCGATGACGCGATAGACGGCCCAGATCGGCGCCAGTTCGCTGGCCGTGGCGAAAGTTGCCAACACGACCGCTGCATAAAGCTTCAGATGTGATCCGGCGATGTAGCGCCAAACCAGGCGGAGACTGGCGAGGTAGTCAGGATTTCCGGCCGGCGCCTCCGAGACGCGCTCGCTCTCAATGACGTTTGTCATGCAATCTGCCCTTTCCTCGGCTCCTTGTTTTCCTGATTGCGCCGGGTTCGCGACAAGCCGTCACTCATATTCTGGCCCTACGCTCCAGTTGCAAACGATTGGCATTTACAAGAACCATCCTTATTTTGCAACATGATGTTTCTAATTGGATGCCAGATCTGGTGTTGAGCCGGCGCCAAGGACCGCCGCGAGCAGCTCCGTTCATCTCGAAACGAGATGACTGACCTGTTTGAAACATTTTGTTTCAAACAGGTCGTCGCACCAATGAAAGATACCACTGGCGCTCATGTTTTCGCGGAATGCAGCGCTCTAGGGGCAGGACAAACAGCAGGCGCATTTGGTGATGACGCGGATAGGCCAGGACGGATTGTCTGTCTTTGTGGACACCATCGAGGTCGTGCGCGACCCAAGCTTTCGGGCAGTGTTCGACGGAACGCCTTGTGCCTATCTCAAGCGCCACCGACTTGCCCACGCCATGGACATGCTGCGCAGGGGCGATCGTCCCATTGCCGCCATCGCCGCCGATATCGGCTATCAGCCGGTGCATCTGTCTGCTGTCTTCAAGCACCGGTTCGGACATTCGCCGCGTTGGTGCTTGAGAGTCCGATTCTGCCGCGATCTATTTCCGATGAGATAACGGAGTCTGCGTCACCCCAGGGGAGGTTGCCAGGCAATGACGCCGATCTCGACCTCGGCGGCGTCGCTGATCTCGTCCTGACCAGGATACATCTCGGCGGCGAGTGCCGCGAGGCGGTCCCGGTCCGGTTCGACGCCGCGGATCGATAAATGCCCAGAGGCGTCTTCGATGGCCGCCGCAACGGTGCGCGTACGGGTCCAACTGTCCTCGATCCATGTCGGTTCGGGATGACGTCCCAGCGTCGTCAGCAGCTCAAGCGCGGCGGGCAATCCGTACGGCACTTGCCAGGGCAGACCATGGGCGGCGAAGGCAGCCTTTAGCCAAGGGTCTTCGCGCTTGTGACCCCAGCCGATGAAGACACACCAGCCGCGACAGCAAGCCTCCATGCGCGCGAAATCCGCAGCAGCGCGGAAGCCCGGTACCATCTGCGCGAAAACGGTGTCGAAGGCTTTTTCCCAGCCGCGTTTTTTCGGGTCGATCTGCTGCCAGGCGGCTTCAACTGTCTCGATTTTCCGCTCACCGGCATTGGTGCTGAGTTCGGCCAGCATGCCCGGCGAGACGTCGACCGCCGTGACCGCGGCGCCCTTCTCGGCCGCCCAGAGGCTGAACACGCCCGTCCCGGCGCCGATGTCGAGACAGCGCTGCCCGGCGCGGGGGTATGCGGCCTCGGGCACATGTGCGAGCCGCCGCAACATCTTTTCGCGATGCTGTTCGCTCAGTGCAGCGGGGAAGGTTTTGGCCCGCGAGTTCCAGAATGCCGCTTGCTTTTCCGGCTCGGTGTACATGTTTTATCCTTCAGGTTGGGACGACGACGGGCACGCCGTCGATGCGGTGAATCTGGACCGGCTGTGCATAGGCTTCCGAAACGAGTTCGGCAGAGACCTCCGCAACCGGGCCGCTGGAGAGGATGCGTCCGTCCTTGAGAAACAGGACGTCGTCGGCAAAACGCAGGGCCATATTGAGATCGTGCATGGTCATGACGGCGGCCATGCGCCCGTCATCGACAATCTCGCGCAAGAGCGAAAGGATCTCGATCTGGTTGCGTAGATCGAGGGCGCTTGTCGGCTCGTCGAGCAGCATCAGGCGCGGCTCTTGCACCATCGCGCGGGCAATAGACACTTTCTGGAACTCACCCCCGCTTAACTCTGCGACATGCCTCAACGCCAACGGCACCAGTCCAAGACGACCGATGACGGCTTCGGTCAGGGCGATGTCGGCTTTGGAGACCTGCCAGTTCATATGTGGCTTGCGGCCCATCAGCACCGCGTCGAATACGGTCAGCCGTGAGGTCTCGCAGCGTTGCGCGACATAACCAACACGCGTGGCGATCGCCGACGGCGCAAGGCTGCGGAGGTCATCGCCATCGACCACGATCGTGCCGGCGCCCGATTTGAGAATGCCGTTGAGGCATTTGAGCAGCGTCGTTTTTCCGACGCCGTTGGGGCCGAGGATGACGAGGATCCGGCCCGGATCGGCGCGAAGCGCGATATCGGTAAGGATAGCGTGGTCCTTGAAGGAAAAGCCGAGCCCGTTCGTTTGCAACATGATCAGCGTCTCCTGATGATCAGCCAGATGAATACCGGCGCACCGAGAAAGGCCGTGAGGATCGAGACCGGCAGCAGATGCGGCGCCAGAATGAGACGCGCCGCCGTGTCGGCCACCAGGAGCAGCACGCCGCCGCCGAACAGACAGGCCGGCAGCAGGAAGCGATGATCTGAGCCGATCACCCGGCGGATCATGTGCGGCACCACCAGCCCGACAAAACCGATAATGCCGAGAAAGGAGATCGACACCGCCGTCAGCAGCGAAGCCAGGATCATGCCGACCGTCCGCAGGCGTTCGACCCGGACGCCCAGCCCCTTGGCTGTCTCGTCACCGGCATCGATCGCGTTGTAGTTCCAGCTCTGGGCAATGAAATAAAGGCTTGTGACAACGGTGATGATGGCGAGCAGGCCCAGTTCACTCCAGTCGGCGCGCGAGGTGTCGCCGAAGGTCCAGAACACGATGGCGGCCAGTTCCACATCGTCGGCGAAATATTGCAGGAACATCGTGCCGGCCGAGAACAGCGAGCCGAGCGCCACCCCGGTCAACACCATGACTTCGGGGGCCGCGCCGCGCATCCGGGCGATCAGAACAATGACCGCCGCCGAGACGAGGCTGAACACGAAGGCGCCAAGGGTCGTCACATAAGGGTTGTAGATCGCCATGGTGCCGGCCTGCGATGCCGTCATTTCGCCCGCACCGAGAAACACGACGGCAATGGCGGCGCCGAAAGCCGCAGCGTGGGAGATGCCCAGCGTAAACGGCGAGCCCAGCGGATTTCTCAGGATCGACTGCATGGCGGCGCCGGACACCGCCAGTCCGGCACCCGCAAGGATCGCGGCCAGCGCCTGTGGCAGGCGAATGTTCCAGACGATGATCTCGACGCGGTGTGCCACCTCCGCGCCGACAAGGGTGCGGGCCACGTCGCCCAGCGGCACGTTTGCCGCGCCCAACGACAGGGCGATCAGCAAAAGTGGCAGCAGGACGAGCGCGAGACCGGCGACAAACACGATCTTGCCAGCGACATAGCTGGAATAGCCGGATCGAATGCTTTCTGCCTGGTGCGCCTCATCTGCTCTTGCAGCAAGGCTCATTGCAGTGGCACCTTGACGAAGGCCAGTTCCTCGAACATCGCGTTCATCTGGCCAAAGACCGGTTCACCGAGAAGAAATTTGTAGATCTCATCGGCTTTCGCGGCAGGGGCGATGTCGTCGAAGGTGTCGGGACGCAGCAGCGTTCCAATGAACCAGGCATCGGCGAGAATCGAGCCATAGTTCTTGGAATAGAGGTTATAGGGCAAGAGCCCCCAGACCTGCTGCTCGGCCACCGCTGTCAGAGCCTGGTAGACTGGTTCGGTCTTGAGTTCGTAGAGCCCCCCGCCTGTCGCGCCACCTTGCAGTGTACTCAGATCGAGAAACAGGATTTCAGGATCCCATTCGAGGATTTTTTCTTTGGCGACCATGGCATGGTTCGCGCCAGCTCCGGCGCCTTCGGCGGCCAGGTTCTTGACCCCGAGCAGCGCAAACGGCGGGTAGTTCGGTTCGGTAGAGTTGAACCCTTGCGCGCCGGCATGGGCAACGGCGCCGACAAAGGCGGTCGGCGGCACGATGTCGGACCGGTCGGCCCGCGCCTGCAAGTCGGCGATCTCGGATTCGAAAAAGGCAATGACCTCTTCGGCCCGGTCGGTACGCCCGATCACTTCGCCCATGATCCTGAGCGCCTGATAGAGCTGCGGCCGTTTGGCACCGAAATCGCCAGTGTCGATGCCAATCACCGGGATCTGCGTGCGCTCGTAAGTGGTCGGCACATCCGGCCCGGCCGTGGACACCGACTTCAAGATAACCTGCGGCGCTGGATCGAGCGCCATGATCAATTCGAAGTTGTCGCGGCCGCGATGCGCGCCGATCAACGGGTGATCGCTGAGTTGCGGATTGGCGAGGAAATAGGGACGGGCATCGGACAGATCATTGCGTTTTTCGATCTCGTCGACGCCGACGACGAGATCGGTAGCGCCGAGATAGGACAGGAGCCTGAGGGCGCCGGATCCCGAACAGATGACCCGTTCCACCTTGTCAGGAATGGTGCTGGTGCGCCCGAGTGCATCGACAATATCGCGCGCCTGCCCCGGCGTGGTGACCATTACCAACAGAGCCGCCAACGCCACTGCCCATCGCTTCATTTCAATACTCCATATAAAAAAGGTGTTCCGCATCCTGATTGCGGCATGATCATAAAAAAATAGAAATTTTTCATACACCCCCTTTGCCTGAGACGTATTGTCCACGCTGCTCGGTCAGTTATGACCGGCAGGCGGCAAAGACAGATTTTCAGGTAATGGCCGGATGATGGGTGCAGCCAGCTCGACAGGAATGCGTGTTCTGGCGGGCGAGAAGGGTTTGGGCGCTGTCTGCGCCTTAGTGTGCGCTTGACTGGGCGTTTGAGGGTCCAGTTCTTTCGGCTTGATTATCCGCAACTGCAATTTTTGGTGCCGGAAGCTGTCATCTCCTTCCGGCTCCTATTTTGCCACTTCCTGACATTCCATTTCGGGCATGTCGGCCGGTTGGCGCACGATCGCCGGATGTCCGCAACGCGCCCCATGTCGACCGCTAGAGGCTGATTTTGAACATCTTTAGACATGCTCGTCGGCGCAGGCAGGAAGGGGACCTTCGTGCATGATGCGGCAGAAGACAGTCAGTCCGCTTCAGACCATGAGCAGTCTGTTGCCAGGCTCCAGTTCTTCCCGAGCGCGGCGAATGATATCTGTCACATGCAGATCGTACTCAGAAGGATGCTTGCATGACGTCGATCACGTGGCCAATGATCTCATCGGTCTTCTGATAGACGAGCAAGTCGCCCGCACCCTTAATCGGCACGATCGAAACGCCGTCATTCCTCTGGGTAAGCTCCTGATATTCCTCCAGATTGAAGACTCCGTCTTCGGTCGGCATCAGGCAATGAAGGGGTGAGGTCAGGCGATCAATCGCTCCATCGACCTCGGCGTGGAAGAGCTGCATGTCGCGCACAAACGCCATATGGCCCTGAACGAGCAGATGCGCGCAGGCATTGCGCACAAGCGGCGCCGTGTCCGGATTGCGGCAGGTCCGCAAGTCCAGCGGCATGGTTTTGTAGGAGCGCTCCAGATACCAATCGACGCCATGGCGTTCCATCATCCTGAGGCCAAGCTTGCCGATCAGTTCCAGAATGCGTGGCGCTTGTTTGGCCAGCCTTGAGGTCGTGATCTGGATCGCCGGCAGGCGGTGGGCCGCCTTGCGGTTGAGCAGGCCGCTATAGCCTATGGCGACGAGCGCCAGAAATCTGTTGGGATCGATGTCCTGCTCGGCCAGCAGCGGAATGATGCCGTCGGACATGCCGATGCCCACACAAGGGGTCTGCACGACGGTGTCGAGAAAGGCGCGAAGCGCAACAAGGTTGTCCTCAAGGACATCCAGGTTTCGGTGCATGGATGAGTTGCCATATCCCGGACGCGAAGGAATGTAGAGCTTGATGCCCGCCTCGATAAGCTGCATTTCGGTTCTGGCCGGCAGAAGGTAGCCCATGCCAAGACCACGCAAGACGACGGCAGGCTTGCCGTCCTTTGCGCCCATCCACGTCCAGGCGATCCGCCTGCCGTCATCAAGGTCCAGATAGCTCTCCCGCCCCAGCGGATCGCGCCACTCGGACAGCTCGCTGTGTCCGCCGAGCAGTTCCCGGCTGGCGACCATGGAGCACAACCGGATGAGGTCAGCCTGGCTGCTTGCGCCAGTCTTGCTCTGGATCGTCTTCATCTGCGTGCGAACGGTATGCAACGACGCCTGACGCAACGTGGCAACCTCTTGCAGATTGCAGGTCTGGAAAAAGAGCCTCGCGACATCAGCCTCGGTCGCGCTCAGCCCGAAAGCCTGGCGCAGCTTTTCAGATGTTGCCTCAGACCAGCCTATTTCCAGCGTGCGCACGGCGACATAGGGCGTGGTCGTTTTCGGAAGACGGACAAGAAAGGCTTCGGCGTGAAAAGGGGCCCGACCGGGCGGTGCGATGGTGATGATGGCCTGATCGAGATTGCCGCGCCCATTTGCGCTGCGGATCAAGGCTTCAAAATCGCCGATCGACGCCGCATCGACGAGGCTCATGTTGAAAATGGCACCGCTCTCGGCGCCAAATGCGCGCGTGCCGTCAATATTGATGGCGGTAACGCGCAGATTGGGCGCAAACACCACGGCAGGGCCGGCGACCTCCGAGACGACCCGTTCCAGCTTGCCGTCATCGGGCTGGATATCCAGCCCCTCAAGCGTCTTCTGCGCGACCGTCAGCTGTTGAAGAAATGCGAAAGAAAATCCGTTCTGATCGGCGCCCTTTGCGTCGAGCCGGTCGAGCCTTGTCTTCCAGTTGTCCATCAACTGGTCAAAGGCGTTCTGATCGATGATAGATCTGTAGGTGTTCGAGATGATGTCCATCTCGAGTGCAGAGTTTTCCTCGGAGGATGAAAGCGGTTCTTCCATGAACGAAGCGCACCCTTGGCTGGGGAACCCGGACGAAACTCGCCGCGGCAAAATGGAAAATCACGAGTTTTACCGAGCATCCCGCAAAAAGTGAACTCCGACATATCTCAACCGGACACGCCACCAGGGCTCGCGAGTGCGACTTGGCTTTGATCCAGGCGGTTGTCGCGCTGTAGCGCCCCGAGGACGTGCACAACCGGAGGTACACCAATTGGTGTATGCGAGGCAGCGGAAAAGAATCTAGTCCTTCCGGATTGTGTTTTTCGATTCCGAAAGCAGGGGATGCTCCGTGAAAGCCTATTATTACCTTGTTATTGTACTGGTTTTCCAGATTTTCATGCCTTACTCGGCGCAAGCCGAAAATACCGCCAAGACAATTGTTATTATGGACGGTTCCGGTTCCATGTGGGGCCAGATTGATGGCAAACCAAAACTTGAGATCGCGAAAGAAGCGCTTGCCGACGTCTTGTCCGGCCTGCCCGCCGACCGTACGCTGGGATTGCTTGCCTACGGTCATCGCCGCAAGGGCGATTGCGCCGATATCCAGATGCTGGTGTCGCCGGCCGAAAACAATGCCGGAGCGATTTCTTCGGCGGCAAATGCCATGCGCTTTTTGGGAAAGACGCCATTGACCGAGGCCGTTCGTGAGGCAGCAGCCGAACTGCGGTCGACCGAAGAGGCCGCCACGGTCGTTCTCATCACCGATGGCATCGAAACCTGCGGCGGCGATCCCTGCGCGCTTGCCCAAGAACTCGAAGAAAGCGGCGTCGATTTCACGGCCCATGTCGTCGGTTTCGGCCTCAGCGAAGAAGAAGGCGCAGCCCTTTCATGCCTCGCGACAGAAACCGGAGGTCGCTACATTACCGCTGATGATGAAGTCGGCCTGCGCGATGCGCTGACCCGGACCATCGCGGCGGCAGCGCCTGTCGGCAAGGAACCAGAGGTGGCGTTTGACCTGCCCGATGCCACTTTGAACGCTGCCGACAGCGCCGGGCGTGCCACACAGATCGAAATCGCCTGGACCGGCCCAGGGCGTGATGGCGACTATATCGATGTCGCCCCATTCGATGGTGCCGGCACGGTGTCTTTCGACAGCGTTCCGGTCAGCGGCAATGAAGGCACGGTCAAATTGGCCTTGCCGTCCGAACTTGGCGATTATGTGCTGCGCTACATGACGCCGTTGAGCGAAGAGGAAGTCGCCGGGAACCAGGACGCCGTCAGGGAACTCAGCCTTGCCGTTCGTCCGGTGACGGTTGTCGATGTCGACAAGTTCCTCGATGCGCCGAACACAGCTGGCCAGGGCGCGACCATCAAGATCGCATGGGGTGGCCCCGGCAATGAGAACGACTTCATCGGGCTCTACCGGGACGCGAACAGTCTGGCCGATGCGTGGATCGTTGGCGTCGCCGTCTCAAGCGGCAGTCCGGTGCAGCTGCCCGTACCTCTCGACATCGGCAGCTACGAGTTGCGCTATTACGTGAGTGGATCCGACGGCGATGCCGTGCTTGTTACCCGCCCAGTCGAGGTGATCGCTGCCTCGGTCGGCCTCAACGCTCCGGATGCCGTGCGCCCCGGCGCGGACTTCACGGTGAGTTGGTCCGGCCCAGCCGGGGAGGGGGACTGGGTCGATCTCGTCGATGAGGGAACAGAGCCCGTCTATGCTTACGAAGGGTATGTTGAGCACAGCTATGGCTACACGGAAGACAGCGTCGACAGCCATCAGATGGTGCTGACCGCACCCGAGGCGCCGGGCACCTACGACCTTCGCTATATTGGCACCTTTCCGCAAAACGGCCGCGACGACACGACCGAGCGCATGGTGCTTTACCGGCAGTCGATCAGTGTGTCGGCCGATGCGCCGGATGCCGCCTCGCTGGAACAGGCGGCGGAAGACGGTCAGCAGATCGACCTTGAAGCTGCGGACGCGCCGACCGAAGCCGGCATGAGTGAGTCCTCCCCCCAACAACAGGCGTCGGGCGAGACCGGCGAAGACGGTATCGGCGAGGATGTGGGGTATTTCTGCCAGGAAGAACTGGGTTGCACGATCGAAGACGCTGAAACCGGGGTTACCTTCCGCCTCTATTATGGGTGGGGCAGCAGCTACCCCTATCGCGACGGGCCAGAAGCCCCTGTTCAGATCAGCTTCTTCGACACGCGGGACGACAGTGGCAGCGTGACGCTGAACGCGCCGGATGGCGGTGCCGCCGGGCCGACCTGTCTGCCGAGCAAGCTGGGTGAGCTTTGCGCTTCAGATAACCCCGGCAGCTTTCTGGCGATGACGATGCTCATGCAGACGGCAAAAGCTCTGGATTGAAACCAGGATCGCGGCGCCAGGCGCCAGCAAAGTCAACCGCGACCGGAAATGCACAACTCTCGACAAGAAAAGGTGGAACCAATGCTCAAGCAAAAGCTGATTTCAATCCTTGCTTTCGGCCTGACACTCTCGGCAGGCACCCCGGCCTTTGCAGATCCGCTCAAGACAAGTGACGACTATGCACGTGTGTTGATGTCGGGCTGCATCGTCGACGATCTGAGACCGATCATGGCGAAGGCCGCCGTCAATGTCTTCAAGGATGTCGATGGCTTTCAGCTGCTGACCGAGGTGCCGGGTGGTGCGATGCTGCAAAATGGCGACGGTATCGCGGTTACCATCACCTCGGAGCCCGACACGGAAATCGGCTGTACTGTCGTCATTCCGGAGGGCGTGTTCACCGACGCGCAAAGCGACGAGCTGTTCGAGAAACTCAAAGATTACTTTGGCCTGCTCCACGGCACGCCCGTCGATGCGGCGAAAGTCAGCGGCGGCGAAGTTTGGCAAGCCACCGGCACCAAGGGCAATCAGCTCCAGGTGCAGTTTGTGCGGCAGGACGGAAATACCGTGATCACAGCTCGCTCCACCTTGCTCGAGAACTGATTGTGACTAATAATAAAATATATAATTCGATATATTAAATAATAATTTTTCCAAATTATTATTTAAAGGCAATTTCTTTTATGCTCGGCAAGTCATCTTGCCGAATGCGCAACAGCCTGCCTTTCGTAGCATAGGGCACGGCATGTTTGGGCATCGCGCGCTCCGTAAGTGGCGGGTTTTTCATTGAACCTGCGAAAGCGGATACAAAGGTTGCGGTGGTTTCCGTTTGCCCCGACGCGTCATTGCTGCCGACAGCTCTCACGAGCCGATGTCAATGAGTGCCTGTCGCCAGGTGGCGTTGCCGCTGCGGTGATCCTTGCCGGCGCGGGCCGCCCCTTGGCTATCCGAATTGAGGCCGCCGGCGTCGCTCAGATGAAACGTGGCGCAGGATCAGCTTCCCGATCTGTTTCGATAGAGCGACGTCATGGCCGACAGCATGAACAACACTGCTGCTACGCTTACGATCGTCGGACCGGTCGGCGTGTTGAACTGGTAGGCGACGTGCAATCCGACCAGAACGGACGACGCTCCGACGACTGCGGCGATCACCGCCATCATTTCCGGCGTCCGGCTGAACGGACGTGCAGCGGCTGCCGGAATGATCAGCATGGACGCGATCAGCAGCACGCCAACGACCTTGATCGCCACGGCAACCACGATGGCGAGCGACAAGATCAGAACAAGCTGCTCACGTTTCGGATCGATGCCGGCCGCGTGGGCGAGATCGGAATTGAGCGTCGCCGTCAAAAGGGCAGACCAACGCCAGCCGATCAGAGCCAGCACCAGAATGGCACCGGTCCAGATAACGGCCAGATCGGCCGGACGGACAGCCAGAATGTCGCCGAACAGATAGGCCATCAGGTCGATCCGTATGCCCTGCAGAAAGGAAACGGCGACAAGCCCGAGGGCCAGTGCGGAATGCGCCATGACACCCAGAAGCGTGTCCATGGCGTAATTGCGTCCGCTCAGCGTCGAAACGGTCAGCGCCATGAAAATGGCAATCACCAGCACGCCTGCGAAGATCGGTGTCGATAGGGCAAGAGAGAGCGCGATTCCGAGAATGGCGGCGTGCGCGGTCGCATCGCCGAAATAGGCCATCTTGCGCCAGACCACGAAACAGCCGAGCGGCGCCGCGGCGATCGCAACACCGAGTCCGGCGATAGCAGCCCGGACCATGAAATCATCCAAAATCATTGCGCCGCCTCCGATCCATCTTCGTTGTGGCTATGTGTGTGGTGATGCCGGTAAAGCGCCAAGGCGCCCTTGGTGCCTTCTCCGAAGAGGGCGCGATATTCGGGCGCCGAAGCCACATGTTCGGGATGTCCCTGGCAACAGATATGGCCATTCAGGCAAATCACGCGGTCGCTGGCGCTCATGACGACGTGAAGATCGTGGCTAACCATGATGACGGCACAGCCCAGCCGTTGGCGCACATCCTCAATTTGACGATAGAAATCGGCCGTTCCCGGCTGATCCAGCCCCTGCGTCGCTTCATCGAGAAGCAGTAAATCCGGTCGTTCCACCAGTGCGCGCGCGAGAAGAACGCGCTGGAATTGCCCGCCTGACAGTTCGGTCATCTGACGATTGATCAGTTCCGGCACACCGGCCTGACTGAGGGCAAGAACTATCTGATCCTTGCTCGCCTTTCGGGGCAGGCTCATGAATCGCGCAACGCGTATCGGCAGGCTGGGATCGATATGCAGCCGCTGTGGCACATAGCCCAGGCGCAATCCCTCTCGCCGGATTACCTGGCCCGATGTCGGTGAAACTGCGCCGATGATCGCTCGCAGCAACGTCGTCTTGCCCGAGCCGTTTGGCCCGACAACGGTGACGATTTCGCCGGACTGGATGGCAAAATCAACCGTGTCGAGGGCCGTGTGCCCACCAAGGCGGACGACGAGTTTTTCGATTTCAATTAGATTCATGAGTGGTCCCAGCGGCCATGCAATCGGAGCAGCAGCCTTTTACTTCTATGAGAGCATGTTCGACCCGAAAGCCATGTATTTCAGTCCTCTTACCGAGCAAGGCCTCGGTTGAGGAGAGAGGCATTTCTACGACAGTTCCGCAGCCACTGCAGATCAAGAACACCGGCAGATGCGCCTGATGTGGAAAGGTGCAGGCGGCAAATGCGTTCAGGCCTTTGATCTTGTGGGCAAACCCGTGCGCGATGAGAAAATCTAGAGCCCGGTAGACAATAGCGGGTTTTGCATTGACCCCTTCGTCCGCCAGCCGCTCGATGATGGTGTAGGCCCCAAGTGCTCCTCCCTGTCCGGCGAGGATATCCAGCACGAGGCGGCGCGATCTGGTGAAGTTCAGACCATTGCGGGCGCAGTGCCTTTCGACTTCGACAACCAGACTGGTTGCTGAAACCGGATTGGGCTCTTGACGAATTTCGGTCGCGTACGCGGATGGTCGCCGCATTGCCTCTCACTCGAATAGGGCTCTTGAAATGTGATAACATTACGCATATGAGATCGCCGAACGTAATACAATAACGTTACGCAGGAGATCGTCATGAAAAAACTGTTCCTCGCAACCGCCGTGTCGTCATTGGCGCTGACAAGCGCCGCTTTGGCCGACGCGCCCACCGTGGCGGTCGACATTGCGCCGGTTTATTCGCTTGTCGCCAAGGTGATGGAGGGCGTCGGCACGCCCGATCTCATCGTCCAGCAGGGCGCGTCGCCGCATGGCTATTCGCTCCGCCCGGCCGAGGCTGAGGCGCTGCAGAACGCCGATGTGGTCTTCTGGGTGGGCGAGGAGCTTGAGCCGTGGCTCGAGCGCTCGATCGACTCATTGGCGGCGAACACGCTTTCCGTCCAGCTGATGGAAGCGAAAGGTGTCACCGAGCTTGAGTCCCGTGCGGGCGCGACTTTCGAGAAGCACAGCCACGGTGACGAAGAAGGCGAAGATCACGATCACGAGGATCACGCCGACGCGGAGCATGATCACGACCACGAAGATGAGGGCCATGATCATGATGAACACGACCATGACCATGGCGGGCACGACCCGCATTCATGGCTCGATCCGCAGAACGCCATTGTCTGGCTGGATGTGATCGCCGAGGACCTGAGCAAGGTCGATCCAGACAACGCCGGAACCTATGCGAAAAACGCCGCCGAGGGCAAAGCGCAGCTGGAAACCCTGGTCGCTGACGTGAGCGGCGAACTCAAGGACTTCGGCACGAATTTCATCGTTTTCCACGACGCCTATCAGTATTTCGAGAACCGCTTCGGCATCTCGGCCGCCGGATCGGTCCGTCTCGGCGACGCCACCGATCCGAGCCCGGCACGTATCGCGGAAATCCGCGACAAGGTGGCCGAACTCGACATCACCTGCGCCTTCGCCGAACCGCAGTTCAATCCGGGCCTGCTTGAGACCGTGTTCGAGGGCACTGATGCCAAGGTTGGCGTTCTCGATCCGCTCGGCAGCGATCTTGAACTCGGGCCGAACCTTTACCCGCAGCTCATCCGGGATGTGGCGGACGGACTTGCGTCCTGTCAGTGATCGATCGGGAGCGCCGCCGCATTGCTCCATGCGGCGGCGCTCCGACTTCTTCTCAGCCGCAATGGAAAACGCATGACCGCTTCCTCATCGTCCGCAAACAGCAAGCTTCCCGTCACCGTGCTGTCCGGCTTTCTCGGCGCCGGTAAGACCACGCTGCTCAATCACATTCTCAACAACCGCGAGGGCAGGCGGGTCGCCGTCATCGTCAACGACATGAGCGAGGTCAACATCGACGCCTCCCTTGTCCGGGATGGCGGGGCCGATCTCAGCCGCACCGATGAGAAGCTGGTCGAGATGTCGAACGGCTGCATCTGCTGCACGCTTCGTGACGATCTGCTCGAAGAGGTGCGGCGGCTGGCCGACACCGGCCGCTACGACTATTTGCTGATCGAAGGCACCGGCATTGCCGAACCCCTGCCGATCGCCACCACCTTCGATTATCGCGACGAGAACGGGCATTCACTGTCCGACCTGACGCGGCTCGATACTATGGTCACGGTGGTCGACACGGCTAACCTGCTCAATGACTATGCCTCGCACGACTTTTTGAGGGATCGCGGTGAAACTGCCGGGGACGGCGACGATCGGGCCCTGGTCGACCTGCTGGTCGAGCAGATCGAATTTGCCGATGTTATCATTCTCAACAAGGTCTCGATGGCAAATGCCGATCAGCGGGATGCGGCCATCAAGATCATCAAGTCGCTCAACCCCGACGCGAAACTGATCGAGACCGATTTCTGCGATGTTCCGCTCGACGAGGTGCTGGACACCGGGCTGTTCAGCCTCGAACGCGCCGAGATGAACCCGCTCTGGTTCAAGGAGCTGAACGGCTTCAAGGACCACGTGCCGGAGACGGAGGAATATGGCATCCGCTCCTTCGTCTATCACGCCCGCCGTCCGTTCAACCCGCTATTGCTCAACAGGTTCATCAACTCGGCCTGGCCCGGTGTTGTAAGGGCCAAGGGCTTTTTCTGGCTGGCGACACGTCCGCATTTTGTCGGCGAAATCAGTCAGGCTGGGGCACTGATCCGGACCAACCGCCGCGGCATGTGGTGGTCGGCGGTTCCGCAAGACCGGTGGCCGGACGACGCCGACTGGCGCGCCTCCATGGCGCCTTATATCGACCCGGTCTGGGGTGACAGGCGGCAAGAGATTGTTTTCATCGGCACCGATCCCATGGACGAAGCCGCGATCCGTCGGGAACTCGATGCCTGCCTGGTTCCTGCCCGCAAATTTACCCCCGAGGCATGGCAGCAACTGCCCGACCCGTTCCCAAGCTGGCAGGCGGCGCCGAGTTTCTAGGCTCCCGCCGACAATCGTTCTACCGGTCTATGGCGCTATGTGGAGGCCGACGGTCGACGCGGACTTTTGCTCTGCGAAGCTCTTCTCGAAATCGCGTGCGAGATCTTCGACAGTTACCTCGGCAAACTGAGCCAGGAGCCGCGTTTCGGCGTCCCGAAGCGTCGCATCAAGCCGGGCATCAACGGCCTTTTCCACCAGGCACTCGGAAGGCTCCGCCTGTGCCCCGATATTGAACAGGGGCGGGCGGCCGATCGCGTCGTAGACATCGCGCAGGCTGATCTCGGCCAGTGACCGCGCAAGCTGCCAACCGCCGCCGTGACCCTTTTCCGATGTCACCACGCCCTTTTCCCGCAATCCGGCCATCATCCGGCGCACGACGACGGGGTTCGTCGATATCATCTTCGAGATCTGATCGGAGGTGGCGCGGGCGACATGCCGGTCCATATGGATCAGCACATGCAGCATGCGGGACATGCGGAGATCGCGCGGCATGGCGAAGGTCCTTTTGCCTAGTCGGGTCCAGTCTAGCAGAATTCTCGTAACAAAAAAAGTTTCGTGTCTTGATTTTGAAGGTCAAGTCTCGTAACTCTGAATGATACATATGTGGAGACATGACATGGACCATGACGTCACCATCATCGGAGGAAGCTTCGCCGGGCATGCTGCAGCGATGCAGCTCGCCCGCGCCCGCCGCGCCGTGCTCGTGGTCGACACCGGCAGTCCACGCAACCGCTTCGCTGCGGCCTCCCACGGCTTTCCCGGGCAGGACGGAAGAAAGCCAGCCGACATCCTGGCCAGCCTGCGCCACGAACTCGGCGTCTATCCGACAGTCGTTTTTCGGGATGACGCGGCGGTCTCTATCATGCGTGCCGATAACGGCTTCAGCGTGTCATTCGCAGATGGTGAGCCGGTCAGCTCGCGTCGGGTGATCCTTACCTACGGGGTGCGCGACACGCTGCCCGATCTGCCGGGACTTGCCGAGCGCTGGGGCGTCAGCGTGCTGCATTGCCCTTATTGCCACGGCTATGAACTCGATCGGCAGCCAGTTGGGGTGCTCGCGCGCAGCGAACTGGCGCTGCATCAGGCCATGCTGCTTCCGGACTGGGGGCCGACGGTGCTGTTCACCCAAGGCGCGCTCGCGCTCACAAGCGAACAGACGGCAGCGCTTGCCGCACGCGCCGTCGGCATCGAGGAAACCCCGATTGCCGAGCTGATCGGCAAGAGCCCGGCGCTGGAGGCGGTGCGACTGAGAGATGGGAGGACCATTCCTCTGGCCGGGCTGTTCCTCGCCCCCGACACGGCCCCGAGTTGCAATCTTGCCGAACAGCTGGGGTGTGCCGTGGAGGCCGGGCCGACCGGGCCTTATCTCAAGGTCGATGCGCAGCAGGCCACATCGGTGGCTGGCGTCTTCGCCGCCGGCGATCTCGCCAGCCCCATGCCCAACGCCACGCTCGCTTCGGCTGCGGGAGTGATGGCAGGCGGCAGCGCGCACCGGTCGCTGATCTTCGATGCCGATTTGGCATGTGTGGCGTAAGGGAGATTCCGATGCAGAAAACAACCGCCAGTCAGACTTGGAACGACATCTACAGCAAGGCATCGCCACGCTCGTCCGGCAAGCCGGGCATGGCGCTGGCGCAGTTCGCCGGGCCGCTCGCGCCGGGCCGGGCGCTCGACCTCGGCTGCGCCCGCGGCGACGATGCCATCTGGCTTGCCCACCAAGGATGGGAGGTTACGGCTGTCGATATCTCTTCGGTTGCGCTCGACTACGCGGCCGAGAATGCCCGAAGCGCCGGCCTTGCCGAACGTATCCGTTTCGAAGAGCACGATCTCGCCGAGACATTTCCGGATGGGCGTTTTGATCTTGTCACGGCGAGCTTCCTGCATTCGCCACTGGACTGGCCACGCGCGAAGGTGCTCGCACGAGCGGCCGGGTCGGTGCAGAAGTCGGGGCATCTGCTGATCATCGAGCACGCATCGCGCGCGCCCTGGTCCTGGTCGCCCGAAGACACGCGCTTTCCGACCGCCGAAGAGACTCTCATGTCCATGAATCTCGAGGATGAGGCCTGGCAGCGCCTTTGCGTCTGTCCGATCTCGCGGACGGCGACGGGGCCTGAAGGACAACAAGCAGTCGTGCTGGACAACGTCATCTTCCTCAGGAAACTCACCTGAGTTTCCTGTAAAGCGCCAAGGCCACTAGACGGTCAGCATATGGCGACACCAACCGTACAATCCGGGGTCGAGTGCCATCAACCACGGCAGCCCTCTCCTCAAGGCAGCGACCAGGCAGCGCTCGATCTATGGGGGCAACGTCAGCTCGGCTCGACAGGATTCATAGAGCTCTTGCCAGGCCGCTCCCGATTGCAGCTTCGGGAAACGCTTCTTCCGTACGTCGGGACTGCAGTCGCTCATGGCATGCCGTTTGCGGGGATTATGGCGGAGAGAGAGGGATTCGAACCCTCGAGACGGTTCCCCGCCTACACACTTTCCAGGCGTGCGCCTTCGACCACTCGGCCATCTCTCCGCGCGGAACGGCACGTTGTGTCGTTCCGGATGAGGGAGTTAGCGACAAGTGCGGCGCGATGCAAGCCCCCTGATGTCACGGCCGGGGGTTGAAAGGGCGGTATGGCGCATAAATTGCGGTTGCAGGCGTGCAAATCGGGGACGTGGCTGTGATCGCCGTGTGCGACTAACGGTTGAGTGTGGTCAGTCAGGCCCGGTTATGACGGGGCTGGTGCATTTCACACAGGAAGCGGCCATGCCTGCCTCAAGCGAGGTTTCGGAAAGCATCCGATGCAGGTGTGATCACGTAAAGGTGGTGCAGTGTGAGGGGGTTGCAGATCAGCCGCGCTTGCAGGCCAAGGGTCGCGCATGGCAGTAATGGGGACGCCGGCCAGCAACCGGCGCGCTGCAAGGCGCTGGAAGGCAAGGCATGAAGCTCGTAACGCGCGTGATTGGTACCTGGATGATCGCATTGGCACTCATCCTCATTGTGGTGGATGGCACCAAGTCCCTTGCCGCCAATCAGCCGGTAATGACCTCGCTCGCCAGCTATTGGCAGGTTCTCGATGCGGCGAGCTGGAGTGCGGTGCAGGGGGCGATCGCCACCTACCTGGCGCCGCTCGCTGCCGGTGGCCTGGCCGAAGCCGTACTGTCGGTTCCGGCCTTTGCCGTCTCGGGCGGGCTCGGGTTGATTGCGCTGTTCTTTGGTCGCAAGCGCCGCAAGCCGGTTTATGCCGATCCGATCTGACAGGAGCTGGGTCTTTCCATGAGTTTTGTCGTCGACGTCATCCGCGCCATGATCCGCATCATCGCCTTCGCGCTGATGGTTCTGGCCATTTTCGCCGTTGGCCTTCTGGTCAACGCCGTGGTGATGGGCGACGGGCGGCTGGCCGAGCCTCTGGGGCGGGTCTGGTATCGCGACGATGTGTTGGCGCCGATCTTTCACTCGCCCAGCATCCAGCTGTTCCAGGTGTTCTTCGAGAGAAAGCTCGGGATTGCCGTTCCTGTGGGATCCGGTGATCACCACTATCCTCAACTGGCCGACATGGTTGGCCCTTTCCAGTGGCTCGGTGGTCTGTGTCATCGTCGGCATGCTTGGATTTGCCGTCACCAAGCGGCGCAAGCCTGAGCCTTCGCCTTACGAAAAAGGCACTGTCGGACAGTTTGAGACGGGGCGCGACGCGCGTATTCGTGATTTGCCTTTGACGGGGCGCATACCGATCTGAGGCTCAGGCGAGCCATCGTGTTCGCATCTCACCGCTAAGGAGAGCCTATGTTGTTCACGTCGAAACCAAGCACGTTGCCGAGTGCCGAGACCGCGCTTCCCGGACGCTCCGAGCCGATGCGCACATCCGAAAACCATTTCGTTTCCGGCGCGGCGCTCAAGGGGCCTCATCCCGGCCACGGCCGAGGTGATCTATTTCGGCATGGGGTGTTTCTGGGGTGCCGAGCGGGTGTTCTGGCAGATCCCCGGCGTCATCGTTACCGCTGTCGGTTACCAAGGCGGGTTTACGCCCAACCCGAGCTATGAAGAGGTGTGTACGGGCCAGACCGGCCACACCGAAAGCGTCATGGTGGTCTTCGATACGGCGAAAGTGTCGCTTGAAACGCTGCTGGCGCGCTTCTGGGAAGAGCACGATCCGACACAGGGCATGCGCCAGGGCAACGATCGTGGCACGCAGTACCGCTCGGCCATCTACACGACATCCGACGCGCAGGCGGAGGCAGTCAGGCTCAGCCGCGACATGTACCAGCAGGCGCTGAAAGCCGGCGGGGCGCGGCACGATCACCACCGAGGTCGCCACGGCCGGGACGTTCTATTTTGCCGAGCCCTATCACCAGCAATATCTTGCCAAGAACCCGAACGGGTATTGTGGGCTCGCCGGCACCGGCGTGTCGTGCCCGGTCGGATTGGGCGTTCCGGCCTCGTGATCCTGCCGTGAGCCTGTTCGACCGCGACGAATTCGAAGCCCTTGTCCTCTCGTTGCCGGCGACCGAGGTCGTCCGGCAATGGGGGGATGCCTCGGTCGGCAAGGTTGGCGGCAAGATCTTTTGCATCCTGTCCGGGCCGGACGAGGCGCCACGTATTTCCTTCAAGTGTTCGGACATGGCGTTCGAGCTTTTTGCCCGAACTGGACGGTATCGTCCCCGCCCCCCTATCTGGCCGCGGGCCAAATGGGTGGCGCTCGGCCCGGGACGCGGCACTGAGTGCCGAAGAACTCAGTGCCTATGTCGGCGAGGCGCACCGGATCATTGCCGCCAAACTGCCGCGCCGGCTGCGAGAGACCCCGGCGCTTTTGGTCTATCTGACGACGCGATAAACGCTCAGCGATCCATCGGGCATGGCGATCGGGCTGAGCCAGTCGGGGTGCCTGCCTGGCTTGCAACTTGACGTTTCAGCGAATCCGATGAATCGAGATCGCCGCCGATCAGTGGCGTCAGGGATTTGCAGGTGACGACGAGATCGATGCCGCGTTTCATGACAATGGCACGGGCGGCATCGGGTGGGCGCCGCCGAAGATGCGATAGGTGTCGCCGATGCCCCTCGCCATTGCGATGATAGGGTGCGCCGATCACGGCATGTGGGGTCATCAGCAACAGATAGGGACCGAGATCGACCGGTGCTGCAACTCGGCCCGGAGCGAGCACGGCGAGTGCGGCAAAGCCCGAGGGTTCGAGGCAATGCGAAGACGCCGGCGTTGCGCCCGAGCTGACTTCAGAGGGCAGGATGAGCCTGGTGGCGAAATAGGTGCTGAGGCCGCCCGATCCGATCCAGCCGGCAGCAAGAGCGATAATCGCAAGGATCCGCGCTGCGCCGGAGGTGGTCAGGTAGCGCTCACGCAAAAGGGCAATGAGCGCCACGGCGCCTGGCACGGCCAAAAGCCCGGCCAACCGCACGCCACGTATCTGCAGCACCAGTCCGGCCATGGGCTAATGGCCAGCCAGTATGAGCAGATAGGTCAGATACTTGTAACGCTCCGGGCCACGGATGCGGACAGCGCCGCCGAGCGCCGCAACCAGTCCGAGCGTGACCGGCAAGGCCGCGGCGATGGCAAAACCGGTCTGAGTAAATGAATGCCTGGGCAAGCGGTTCGGTCTCGCCTATCCGGCTGAGCCAGGCGGTTCTGAGCCAAGGGTCAAGTTCGGCAAATGGACCGGCAGCGCAGGCGGGGAAGATGGCGAGTAGAGTTGCGAGCAGGGCAATACCGGCGCCCGCGCCGACGGCGAGGCGCACGGCCCATGTCTTTTCGGCGAGCGGCAGGTGGGCCAGACCGGCAAAGACCAGACCGATGCCGATGGCGGCGGCGAGATAGACGTCGGACAGAGCATCGCAACGCGTGACGAACCATTCGTTGGGTCCGACGGCAATGAGGAAATGGACAAGCATCGCCCCGGCAAAGCCGAACCCGAAGCGCCAGAGCCGGGGAGCAAAGCCGGATTCGATTACCCAGTCGAGTCCGAAGGCAATGACGGTGGGCGGCGATGATCGGCAGGGTTTCTGCGCCGATGGCGATCGATGTCGCGGCGGCGATACCGGCACGCCAGGCGGCGCCATTGCTCTTGAGGGCGCCAAGGGTCTCGATGGCGAGCCAAAGGATCAGCACCGCCTGGACATTGTGATGATCGATGCGTCCGGGCACGAACTCGCTGAACACCGGCAATGCGAGAGCCGCCAGTACCAGCGCGACGATGTCGTGACCCGATCCGCACAAGCGCCGGGTCAGCACCACAGCCAGCCACAGCGCCGGCAATAGCCAGAGCATGGGCCAGACGAACAGGGGTGATGCGTTCCCCCCATTGCCCGGCGCCAACAGGTCGAAACCCGAGATCAGCCAGGAAAGCGGCAGATCGATCAGCCGCGACCAGTGGATTTCGGCACCGAACGGTGTGTTGAAGCGGTGCTCGACATGATCGAACCAGTTCTGCCCGCCCATCAGATCGCGGACGACGACCAGACGGGTGACGTCGTCGGAATCGTTTGAATAACGCCAGAAAACCGGCGTTCCAGTCTCTTAGGGCAAACAGCGCCGAAAGGACGGCCCAGGCAAGCGGTACCGCAAGTATCGGCTTCAGTCTGGGGAACGGTGATGTCATCGAATATCGCGGCGAAGGTGTCGGTGCGCCAGTTTGCCCCGGTGTGGCTTAAGAACGGCTGAAGCCGGCGCTTGCCTGCGATCTGCGCATTTGACATGACTAGAACCTGGTCGCGTTTTCGACCCGGCGAATAGGCATCCACTTCGCCTGAAAACGCTCCAGGTACGAGGAGATCGTCTCATGGCCCGTGTTTTTCTGGTTGTTTCTGCGCTCTTTCTGACAGTTTGGCTGGCCGGATGCGCCACGTTGAGCAAATCGCAGTGTGAGACCGGGGGACTGGCGTGGCATCGGCGTGGCCGATGGCATTCATGGCTATGCTGCCAACCGGCTCGATGATCACGTCAAGGCTTGCGCCGAACACGGCATCACCCCGAACCGGGAGCTCTACGAGGCGGGCCGCGCCGAAGGGCTGAAGGTCTATTGCCGGCTTGATCGCGCCGCCGACGAAGGGCTGGCCAACAAGCCCAACTATCAGGTCTGCAGCGGCGAACTCGCTGTCAGCTTCAATCTCGTCTACTACGAAGGCCGGGCGGGTTTACACCGAGCGCCAGCGCATCGAGGGAATTGCGGTCAAAACAGGACAGTCTTCTCAGCAAGCTGGCTGGGGGAGGCGGATGCCGATACACGCCGCAGTCTGGTGCGCGACGCTCAGGATCTCGGCGACGATATTGCCGATCAACAACGGGTTGTCGATCGGATGCGGGAAAAGCTGAACCGTCTGGTCGAGGCAGAGCGGCAGCGCCTGAGCGCGCTTGGCATCGACGCTTAGACGCGTCATTCCCGACCCGACCTTGTCGGCGCCAGCAAAAAGGGGGCCGCAGGGCCCCCTTTCGCAATCGGCATATGCCGGAAAATCAGTCCTTGGGCTGCGGGATGATGCGCAGGTAGGGCTTCGGGGCCTTGAAGCCGCCGAAGCGCTTGTTGGCTTCCTCGTCGGAGACGTTGAGCGAGACGATGACGTCCTGGCCCGGTTCCCAGTTCGCCGGGGTCGCGACCGAGTGCTTGGCGGAGGCCTGAAGCGAGTCGATGACGCGGATGACCTCGTTGAAGTTGCGGCCGGTCGACGGCGGATACTCGATCTTGAGCTTGATCTTCTTGTCCGGGCCGATGACGAACAGCGAACGCACGGTCAGCTTGGCGTCCGAATTGGGATGGGATCATGCCATAGGCGGTGGCGACCGAGCCATCGGGGTCGGCAATCATCGGGAAGTTGACCGCGGTGCCCTGGGTCTCCTCGATGTCACCGATCCAGGTCTTGTGATCCTCGATCGGGTCGACCGAGAGGCCGATGACCTTGACGTCGCGCTTGTCGAATTCGGGCTTCAGCTTGGCGGTGTAGCCGAGCTCGGTGGTGCAGACCGGGGTGAAATCGGCCGGATGCGAGAAGATCACGGCCCAATGGCCATCGATGAAATCGTGGAAGCGGATCTTGCCTTCAGTGGTTTCGGCTTCGAAGTCGGGCGCCAGATCGCCAATGAGTAGTGCCATTGCGGCCTCCTGAATGTTTGAGCTCCTGCTGGAGCGTTTCGTTAGTGAGTATATGGGGTCGACGGGGCTCACTTGCAGCGGGCAAACAGGATTTTCTTTTTAAAATCAAACTGTCCCGCGGCAATCCAATTTTTAGAACAAATCTAAATCGCAAACCTGTTGCGGAGTGTAATCCCGCTTTTGCCGCGTTTCGTCAACCCGGTTTGGTGTGGCGCACCACTGATTTTGGACCGGTTCGTCCGATCACTTGGTCCCGGCGTCCGGCTTGTCGATCTGCCAGGTGACATCGGCGCCGTTAAGCGGCACCACCGAAATCGCCATCTTGGCCGAGCCCTTGTTCACCTGCCGCGTGTGCGACAGATAGACGAGGGCGTTGTGGTCCTTGTCGTAGATGCGGTTGACCACCAGCGATTTGAAGATCAGCGAACGCTTGGCCTCGAACACTTCCTCGCCGTTCTTGTCGAGCGCGATCTTGCCGACGGTAATCGGGCCGGTCCTGGAGCAGTCGATGGCGGAGTTGGACGGGTCCTCGAACCAGTTGCCCTGCTGCAGCCGGTCGATCAGCGAGCGGTCGAAATAGGTGACATGGCAGGTCACGCCTTCGACCTTGGGGTCATCTATGGCGTCGATGACGATGTCGTTGCCGATCCAGTCGACGCCGACACGGCCGATTTCCTCGGCCATTGACGGCAACGTATAGGTGGCGAAAGCCAGAATGGCGGCGAGAGCGAGAAGGATTTTTCTCATGAAAACAACCCAAATGTATCCAAGCGATCGGTAAACACATGGGGTCGGGACCGCCCGCGCGCAAGGCGCGCGGGCAATCTGTGGGCGAAATCAGCCCTTTGTGGCTGCCGCCAGTTCAGCTTCGGACTTCACGACCTTGCCAAGCAGCCCATAGGCGATGGCCTCGTCGGTGTTCATCCAGTAGTCGCGCTCCATGTCCGCCTCGATCTTCTCGAGCTTCTGGCCGGTGGCTTCGGCGAACAGCTTGTTCAAACGGTTACGCATGATCTCGATCTGCTTGGCCTGGATCTGGATATCGGTGGCCGAGCCGCCGACGCCGCCCGAGGGTTGATGGATCAAAAAGCGCGTGTTGGGCATGCAGAAGCGGTTCTTCTTGTCTGCGGCGATGAAGATCAGCGCGCCGGCGCTCGCCACCCAGCCTGAACCGATGCAGCGCACTTCCGGGGTGATGAATTTCAGCGCATCGTGGATCATGTCGCCACTTTCGACATGGCCGCCCGGCGAAGAGATGAAGACGTTGATCGGGTCCGAGCTGTCGGCGCTGAGCGCCAGCAGGCGTTCGACGGTGGCGCGGGCCACCTTGTCGTTGATCGTGCCGGTGATGAGGACATGGCGCTTTTTGAACAGCGTCTCCTCGACGATCTTGCTGGGCAGGGCCTGGCCTTCTTCCTTGTCCTTCTTTTCGTCTTCGTCGTCGAGGCGGGTGATGGAACCCAGTGAGTAGGTCATCTGGTCAAATCCTTTGATCGTCGCGTTTGTGGCGAATCGCGTTTCGGGGGCAACGCTAATGCGCCGTCCGGCCGCAAGGCAAATTCCGTCAAGTGTCAGCGGTTGGTCCGCTCCATATCGGTGCGCTGCATCCGCTTTTCCACCATGCGGATGACAAGTGACAAGGAAATCGTCATCACGAGGTAAAGAAAGGCCACGACGTTGTAGGTCTCGAAGAATTTGAAGGTCGATGCCGAGTAGACCTTGCCGAGCTGGGTGATGTCCTGCACCCCGAGCGCCGAGACGAGCGCCGAATCCTTGATCATCGAAACGAAGTCGTTGCCATAGGGCGGCAGGATGATCCTTAAGGCCTGTGGTCCCTGGATCAGCCGGAAGATCTGCCAGCGTTTGAGCCCGAGCGCTTTTGCGGCCTCGATCTGGCCCTGGTCGACGGCCTGAAGGCCTGCCCGAAAGATCTCGGCCAAAAAGGCCGCATAGGCGAGCATCAGCGCGAAGATGGCCCGCCAGGTGAAATCGAAATTTCTGACCGACAGTTTCGGCAGGATGTCCCCGAGACCGATGGCGGCCAGCGTGTCGTTATAGGCGGAGACCATCCAGGGCGCCCCGACAAAGGCGATGTAGAACAGCATCACCAGGATGGGGATGCCGCGGACGATCTCGATATAGAAGGTGGCTATTTCCCTGAGGATGCGGAAGCGTGACAGCCGCATTAGCGCCAGCAGCAGCCCGAAGGCCGAGGCGAGGAAGAAGGCGACAAGCGTCACCCACAATGTCGTCAGAACGCCGTTGTTGAGGGCCCAGAAAATGGTCGTGTAGTCACGGTCGACACTGATCCCCCACAGGATCAACACGCCGATCAGGCAGATGGCCAACAGCCAGAACGGGATTTCCCGCTTGGGCTTGGACGATTTGTTTGGGGAAGTGGTCATGAAAACCGGCCCGCGATTGCCCGATCCGTCATCGTAACGGGAAACCGCGGGCCTTGTCCTTTGTGTGCGGCCTACTGGTTGGCGCTATATTCGTAGAGCCACTTGGTGTTGAGCTTGTCGATGGTGCCGTCTTCTTTCATCGACGCCAGCGCGGCGTTGAACGGCGCCACCAGATCCGAACCAGGGGTGAAGATGAAGCCGAACTCTTCAGTACCGAGCGGGCCGCCGACGACTTTGAAGGCACCCGGATTGGCGCCGATGTAGCCATCGGCCGAGGTCTGGTCCATCAGCACCATGTCGACGTCGCCGGACTTCAGCGCCTGCACGCTGGTGCCGAAGGTCTCGAACAGCTTGATGCGCGGGTTGGCTTCGTCGCCGTCGAGCACGTCATAGACCGAGACATAGAAATTGGTGGTGCCGCCCTGGGCGCCGATCAGCAGATCGGGATCGGCGGTGAAGGATTCCGGGCCGGTGATGCGGTCATCGTCGGCGCGCACCAGCATGAATTGCTGGGAGATCATGTAGGGATCGGAGAAATCGACCTGTGTCTTGCGCTCATCATTGATGGTGATGCCGTCCATGCCGACATCGAACTGGCCATCGCGCACTGCCTGGATCATCGTGTCCCAGCTTGAGAGTTGCCAGTCGACCTTGGCGTTGAGACGCTTGGCGATCTCGTTGACGGCGTCATATTCCCAGCCAATGCCTTTGCCCGACGCCGGATCGGCAAAATTGAGGGGCATGTAGGCGTTTTCGGTGACGGCGACGATGGTCCTGCCCTGAAGGTCCGGCAGGTCGGCGGCGGCGGCACTTGCGGCGAGGCCGAGGGCGGCAAACCCGGCAAGGGCGAGGGTTGCGAGGCGTTTCATGAGGCGGCGTTCTCCTTGTGGTGTGGTATGTTTGCCCGGAGATTAGCCATTGGCGGGCCGATTGCCCATAGCAAACCCGGTCCGGAAAGAGAGACCACATGCCGCAATCGCTCAAGGCCATCGCATTCGACGCCTACGGCACGTTGTTCGACGTGCATTCGGTGGCGGCGCTGGCTGAACACTTCTTCCCCGACGCTGGCGTCAGGCTTTCCGAAATCTGGCGGGTGGCGCAGATCGATTACACCCGCATGCGCACGCTTGGCGACCGGTATGCCGATTTCCGTAAGGTGACTGAGGACGGGCTGATCTATGCCGCCGAAAAGCTCGGTCTACCGCTCGAAGACGAACAGCGGAAGGCGTTGATGGCGCAATACGAGCATCTGACCGTCTATCCGGAAGTTCGCGAAGTGCTGGAAGCGCTGAAGCGCCAGGGGATCCCGATCGCCATTTTGTCGAACGGTACGCCGGACCAGCTCGAAACGCTGGCGTCCCACGCCGGCCTGACCAATCTGTTCGACCATTTCCTCAGCGTCGATACGGTCAAACGCTTCAAGCCGACGCCCGAAGCCTATTCGATCGGCCCGGCGGCTTTTGGTTGCCCGGCGTCCGAGATCGGTTTTGTCTCCTCCAACGGCTGGGATGCCTGCGGCGCCACCTGGTACGGATACCGAACCTTCTGGGTCAACCGCGCCGGCGGCCCGCTCGACAAGCTCGGGGTCCGGCCCGACGGCGAAGGACGCAACCTCAGGGAGCTGCTGGCCTATCTCGAGATGTGAGACCTTCGCCTAGTGCCCGGTGTGAAGCCGGCCGAAATTGACATCGTAGTCGACGGCAACGCCGTAGCTCGGATCATCGGGTTCGGGTTCGACCAGCTGTCCGGCCTTGCTGAGAAGATCCCGGCAATCGGCGGACAGGTGCCTGAGTTTCAGCCGCGTGCCGTGCTCCTGGTATTTTGCGGCCAGCGCGTCGATCGCCTGCAGGCCAGAATGGTCGACCACGCGGGATTCCATGAAATCGATGATGACCGTTGCCGGATCGTTTTCCGGGTCGAAGATGTGGTTGAAGCTCTCGACCGAGCCGAAGAATAGCGGGCCATAGAGCCGGTAGACCTTGACGTCCTTGCGGCTCGGCGCGTTGACGGTCGTCGCGTGCATATGCGTCGAGGCCGTCCAGGCGTAGACCAGGGCCGAGATGATGACGCCGACGACAACGGCGGTGGCGAGGTCGGTCATGACGGTGACGATGGTCACCAGCACAATGACGAGCGCGTCCGAGAGCGGGACACGCGACATGATGGTGATCGAACGCCAGGCGAAGGTGCCGATGACCACCATGAACATCACTCCGACCAGCGCGGCGAGGGGGATCTGCTCGATCAGGCCGGAGGCGAAGACGATGAAGCCGAGCAGGAACAGTGCCGCCGAAATCGCCGCCCAGCGTGTGCGCCCGCCCGATTTCACATTGATCATCGACTGACCGATCATGGCGCAACCACCCATGCCGCCGATGAAGCCGGTGACGATGTTGGCGGTGCCCTGGGCGACACATTCCTTGGAGGCGCCACCGCGGGTGTTGGTCATTTCGCCGACGAGGTTGAGTGTCAGCAGCGACTCGATCAGTCCGACTGCCGCGAGGATGACGGCATAGGGGCCGATGATGGTGAGCGTCTCGAAAGTCAGCGGCACCATGGGGATATGAAAGCTTGGCAGGCCGCCCTGGATCGAACTCAGATCACCGACCTTCCTGACGTCGAGCCCCAACCCGATGACGATGGCCGAAATGATGAGGATAGCCAGAAGGGGAGCGGGAATGAATTTGGTGATGGCGCGCGGGGCGAACTGGATGACCGCCATGGTCAGAAGCGTCAGACCGACCATGAGATAAAGCGGCATGCCGCTCATCCATTCGCCGCCGCCGATGCCGTGACCTGCCGCCGCGCCGCCGGTCTTGAAATGGCTGAGCTGGGCCAGAAAGATGACTATGGCCAACCCGTTGACGAAGCCGAGCATCACCGGATGCGGCACCAGCCGCATGAACTTGCCCCAGTGCATGACGCCGACGACGATCTGGATAAGGCCCATCAGCACGACCGTCGCGAACAGATATTCAACGCCGTACTGGGAAACCAGCGAGACCATGACCACGGCCAGTGCGCCGGTCGCGCCGGAGATCATGCCCGGTCGGCCACCGATCAACCCGGTGATCAGGCCGATGGCAAAGGCGGCGTAAAGCCCGACGAGCGGGTGCACACCGGCGACGAAGGAAAAGGCCACGGCTTCGGGGACAAGTGCCAGTGCGACGGTGAGGCCGGACAGGATATCGGTGCGCAGTTGCGAGACAGACGGCACCGAAAAGCCTTCGGCGCCGGCGGCGAGGAAGCGTTGAAACACGAAAAAGATCCAGATGGCTGACGCGGCGGTCGCGCGGATTTGCAGTCGGGGCGGAAAGGAGGAGGGTCAGTAACCTGTTATGCCGGCAAGGGCAAGTTTGCCTGCGACATTGTGTCATCATCGGCCGGTTTGTGGGGCCAAACGAAAACGGCGGCGCCGAAGCGCCGCCGCTGCAATTGCATTCGAGATAGGACCCTAGTTCAGGTCGAAGCGGTCGGCGTTCATGACCTTGGTCCAGGCCGCGACGAAGTCTTTGACGAACTTTTCGGCGTTGTCGTCCTGGGCATAGACCTCGGCATAGGACCTGAGGATCGAATTCGAGCCGAAGACCAGGTCCATGCGCGTTGCCGTCCACTTGACGGCGCCGGTCTTGCGGTCGCGGATCTCGTAGGTGTCCTTGCTGACCGGGTGCCAGGAATAGGCCATGTCGGTGAGGTTGACGAAAAAGTCCGTCGTCAGCGCGCCAACCTTGTCGGTGAACACGCCGTGCTTGCTGCCACCATAATTGGTGCCCATGACGCGCATGCCGCCGACCAGAACGGTCATCTCGCTGGCGGTCAGGCCCATCAGCTGGGTGCGGTCGAGCAGCAGTTCCTCGGGGGAAACGACATAGTCCTTTTTCAGCCAGTTGCGGTAGCCGTCGGCCAGAGGTTCCAGCACCGAGAAGCTGTCGGCGTCGGTCATTTCATCCGTGGCGTCGCCACGGCCCGGGGCGAAGGGCACGCTGACATCGAAGCCGGCGGCTTTGGCGGCCTGTTCGACACCGAGATTGCCGGCCAGCACGATGACATCGGCAATCGAGGCGCCGGTCTCGGCAGCGATGGGTTCGAGCACGCCGAGCACCTTGGCGAGACGGGCCGGCTCATTGCCTTCCCAGTCCTTTTGCGGGGCGAGACGGATGCGGGCGCCATTGGCGCCGCCGCGCATGTCCGATCCGCGATAGGTGCGGGCCGAATCCCAGGCGGTCGAGACCATCTCGGCGAGCGACAGGCCGGAGGCGGCGATCTTCGCCTTGACGGCGGCGACATCGTAGGAGGTGTTGCCTGCGGGGATCGGGTCCTGCCAGATCAGGTCTTCGGCAGGCACGTCCGGGCCGACATAGCGGGCCTTCGGCCCCATGTCGCGGTGGGTTAGCTTGAACCAGGCGCGGGCGAAGGTGTCGGCGAAATAGTCGGGATCGGCGATGAATTTCTGGCAGATGGCGTTGTAGGTCGGGTCGACCTTCATCGCCATGTCGGCATCGGTCATGATCGGGTTGTGGCGCTTGGAGGGATCGGTCGCGTCGTGCGGCTTGTCCTCTTCCTTGATGTCGATCGGCTCCCACTGCCAGGCGCCGGCCGGAGACTTCTTCAGCTCCCATTCATAGCCGAACAGCAGCTTGAAATAGCCCATGTCGAACTTGGTCGGCTCGGTCGTCCAGGCGCCCTCGATGCCGGAGGTCACGGCATTGGCTGCCTTGCCGTGCTGGTTGGGGTTGGCCCAGCCCATGCCCTGCATCTCGACGCCCGCCGCTTCCGGTTCCGGGCCGAGCGCAGCGGCATCGCCATTGCCGTGGGTCTTGCCGACGGTGTGGCCGCCGGCAGTCAGCGCCGCGGTTTCCTCGTCGTTCATCGCCATGCGGGCGAAGGTTTCGCGCACCTGCGCTGCCGTCTTCATCGGGTCGGGCGTGCCGTTGACGCCTTCGGGATTGACGTAGATGAGCCCCATCTGCACGGCGGCGAGGGGATTTTCCATGGTGTCGGGCTTGCCGACATCCTCATAGCGTCCGTCGGACGGCGCCAGCCATTCCTTTTCGGCGCCCCAATAGGTGTCGATTTCGGGGTGCCAGATATCGGCGCGGCCGAAGCCGAAACCGAAGGTCTTGAGCCCCATGTTCTCATAGGCGACGGTGCCGGCCAGAACCAGCAGATCGGCCCAACTGACCGTGTTGCCGTATTTCTTCTTGAGCGGCCACAAAAGGCGCCGCGCCTTGTCGAGGCTGGCATTGTCCGGCCAGGAATTGAGCGGAGCGAAACGCTGGTTGCCGGTACCGGCGCCACCGCGCCCGTCGGCAAGACGATAGGAGCCGGCGGCGTGCCATGAAAGGCGGATCATCAACCCGCCATAATGGCCCCAGTCGGCTGGCCACCAGTCCTGACTGTCGGTCAAAAGAGCATGCATGTCCTTCTTCAACGCGGTGAAGTCGAGCTTTTTGACTTCGGTCTGATAATCGAAATCCGGCCCCATCGGGTTTGTCTTGGTGTCGTGCTGGTGCAGGATGTCGAGATTGAGGGCGTTCGGCCACCAATCCATCACAGACTTGCCGGTCGACGTCATGCCGCCATGCATGACCGGGCATTTGCCGGCGCTATCATTCGTCTCGTTCATAATGTCTCCTCGCGGGCGCTGCCGCATGTCTCGCGCTCCCCGTGACAGGGAACGCTGAAATTTGGGCAGAAGATAGAGGGGCGGTCTCTCATAATCCAATTGATAAATCGACGTGAATTGATAATTTGAAATTATGATTGAACTCACCCTCAGACAGATGCGCTTTGCGCTGGCTCTCGGCGACACCGGCCATTTCGGCAGGGCTGCCGACAGATGCTGCGTTACCCAGCCGGCGCTGAGCCAGCAAATCCGGCAGATCGAGGCGGGCTTTGGGGTCAAGCTGTTCGAGCGGACAACTCGTGCCGTGCGCCCGACGCCGTTCGGGCACGAGTTCCTCACCCGCGCCCGCAAGGTCGTGGCCGAAGCGGATGCCTTGACTGCCTTCGCGCAAAACCCGGGCGGGCGCCCGGCGCGGTCCCTGCGCTTCGGGCTGATCCCGACCATCGCGCCTTATCTTTTGCCCGATGTCTACCCGGCCCTACGGCAGGCACTTCCCGATATCGGGTTTTCCGCCTCGGAGGCGCAGACCGATCATCTGATTGCCAGTCTCGATAGTGGCGAGATCGACCTTGCCCTCATCGCCACCGAGCCACCCGAAGGCACCGGTCTCGCCGAAGCGCAGCTGTTTGCCGATCCTTTCGTTCTGGCAGCGCCACGCAACGCCGAAATTGCCGACCCGATCCATCTCGCCAGCCTGCCGCCCGACCGCATTCTGCTGCTCGACGAAGGTCATTGTTTCCGCGATCAGGCGATCGATGCTTGTGCGCTGAGGGACCAGGATGTCCGGCACTCGTTTTCGGCGACCTCGCTGTCGACCATTGTCGAATTCGTCGCCAATGGGCAGGGGATCACGTTACTGCCGGCGATCAGCCTGAGGAAGGAAGGTGCCGACACCCGCATCGCCCTGCACGCCCTCGAACCGCCGGGGGCGAGCCGGATGCTGCGGCTGGTCTGGCGTCAGGACACGCCGTTTACGACGCTATTTGGAGAGATCGCCGGGGTGATCCGGGGGCTCGGGGAGACGCGATTGGCGGAGCCTTTGGTGGGGTGATACATCGGGGAGCCACCAGCCTCCCTCCCCTTTGTGGGGAGGGTTGGCGAACAGGACTTAGCCCTTGCTAAGTTCGTCGTGAGCCTGGGTGGGGGGTAAGGCTCCGCGCTCCATGCCTGTGGCTCCACCCCACCCGACCCGGCTGCGCCAGGCCACCCTCCCCATCAAGGGGAGGGAGAAAGAGCCCTACTTCCTTTCCCGAGTCTCGAGGAATTGCATCTTCGGCCATTCCTTCTGCATGTGACCGAGATACCAGCACTCGCGCATCGGGATCACACTGCCTCTCCTTGCAGGTCTAGCAGTTTCGCATCCCACACTTCGTCGCCCAAAGCTGAAACCATCCCGCCTCTATAGACGAAATGCTTTGTCTGTCCTGCCTCAATAAATCTGGTTTCATTCTCCATGGGAGCATAACCGGATGACGCGTAGACATCGGGGTTGAAGGCAAAAAGTACCGCGAAATTGATGTGCTGCTCGATTAGCAATCGGTGAGCCTCGGCAATCAGCCTGCGTGCAATGCCCATGCGTCTGAATTCGGGCGCAACCGCAACATCGCCCAGCAAACCAATTCGCCTCTCCGCGCCATCGATCAACACAGGGCGAATGTAGATCGCGACATGCGCAACGACTTGTGCAGTCTCCAAGCCCAGCACCAGCTTCCACGGCTTGCTTTGCTCACAGGAATCGCCATCCGTGTCAGGAAAAGCCTGCAGGAGAAGAGCGTTTATCTGCTGCTGAAGATGCGCCGATTCACTCGGCGTAACCGAGAGCGTGTCCATTGCCACACTACGTTCGGACAGTGTTCCTGCCTAAATCTCCAAGACAGTTCCAGTAAACGCTCACTCTGAAAGTGTCGCAACCCGGCAGGTGCCTCGTGGCTCCGAAAACGATCTACTTCCGCTCGCGCGTCTCGAGGAACTGCATTTTCGGCCATTCCTTCTGCATGTGGCCGAGATACCAGCGGTCGCGGACCAGGAAGACCGGTGCGCCGACCCGGTCTTCGGCGATGGCTGAGCGGTTCTTGGCAATGAAGCGGTCGACTTCGCCCTTTTCCTCGGAATGCAGCCACCGCGCCGTTTCGACGCCGTAGCTCTCGCAGATGATCGGCACGCCGTATTCGTTGTCGACGCGCGAGGTCAGGACGTCGAGCTGCAGATTGCCGACGACGCCGACGATCCAGTCCGAGCCCATGACGGGGCGGAACACCTGTGTGACGCCTTCCTCGGAAAGATCGCCGAGGGCTTTCGAGAGCTGCTTGGCCTTGATCGGATCCTTGAGGATGACGCGGCGGATGATTTCCGGGGCGAAATCGGGAATGCCAGTGACCTGGACCTTGCGGCCCTCGGAAAGCGTGTCGCCGACAGAGAGCGCGCCGTGATTGGGGATGCCGACGACATCGCCAGCGACCGCCTCGTCGGCGGTCTCGCGCTCGCGGGCGAAAAAGAACATCGGGCTGGTGACGGTGATGTCCTTGTTGCGCTTGACGTTTCTGAGCTTCATGCCGCGCTTGAAGGTTCCGGACGACAGACGGACGAAGGCCACGCGGTCGCGATGGTTCTTGTCCATATTGGCCTGCACCTTGAAGACGAACCCGGTGACGTCCTCATTGTCGGGCTGGATTGGTTCGGGCTCGGCCGGCTGTGGCTGCGGCGGCGGCGCCCAGCGCGCCACGGCGTCAAGCAGGTCGATCACGGCGAGGCTGCGGATGGCCGAGCCGAAAAACACCGGCGTCAAGTGGCCGGCGCGGTAAAGCTCGAGATCGAATTGCGGCGACAGCTCGCGCGCCAGTTCCAACCCTTCGAAGCCATGGTCCCAATCGCGATCTCCGAACCCGGCCTTGGCCTTTTGTTCGAGTTCGGCGACGGTTTTCGGCTTGGTTTCGCCATGCGGATCGATCACCCGGCCGGTCATCAGGTCGAGCACGCATTGCAGCCCGACGCCCATGCCGACCGGCCAGTTGGCCGGGGAGACGTCGAGGGCTAGCGTGTTGGCGATCTCGTCGAGGATTTCGAGCGGGTCGCGGCCCTCGCGGTCGATCTTGTTGACGAAGGTGATGATCGGGATGTTGCGGAGGCGGCAGATCTCGAACAGCTTAAGGGTCTGCGCCTCGATGCCGCGTGCCGCGTCGATGACCATGATGGCGCTGTCGACGGCGGTCAGGGTCCGGTAGGTGTCCTCGGAAAAATCAGAGTGGCCGGGTGTGTCGAGCAGGTTGAAGGTCAGCCCGTCGCGCTCGAAGGTCATCACCGAAGAGGTGACCGAGATGCCGCGCTTTTGCTCGATCTCCATCCAGTCCGACTGTGTCCGCCGCCGTTCACCGCGCGCCCTGACCTGTCCGGCGAGCTGGATGGCGCCCGAAGCCTTCAACAAGTGCTCGGTCAGCGTCGTCTTGCCGGCGTCGGGGTGGGAGATGATCGCGAAGGTACGGCGGGTCTGGTGGAGAGGGGACATTTTAAGCTCACGTGTTGCGCGCCCCGCATGGCGGTTTGCGCGCCTCAGGTCAAGGGGTAGGTCATGTCCGGCTTTGATGGAACCAAACCGGACATGACCTAGGTCCTTGAGTGGTCGCATGTTCGAACCGGAAAAGCGGTGGCCACTTTTCCTGAACATGCTCTAACTCTTTTGCGCGACCACCAGGTGCCCGGGCGAGGGGGCTTCGTCCTCGTCGCGGACATTGACCGCGTCCATGGCCATAACCTCGAATCCAGCGGCGGCGAGGCCGTCGCGCAGATAGGTTTCAGCATGAAGGAACCGCCGGTTCGGCCCGACTGCATAGGTGCCCTCGGTCCTCAGCATTTCGGTCGAGAAGGCGAAAACGCCCTGCGGACGCAATGCCGATGCCACGCCTTGGAACAGCGGTTCGATTTCGCCGAGATAGGGCAGGACGTCGGCGGCGACGACAAGATCGAACGGGGCTTCCTCATTGTCCTCAAGGAAGCTGATGATCTCGCCGATATAGAGACCTTCGTAGACGTCCTTGTCCTCGGCGAAATCCACCATGGTCTCGGA
This sequence comes from Devosiaceae bacterium, assembly GCA_963676075.2. GTDB lineage: Bacteria > Pseudomonadota > Alphaproteobacteria > Rhizobiales > Devosiaceae > JAHJQZ01. The sequence goes on along the minus strand of CAXXNZ010000020.1, from coordinate 21,582 downwards.
GATGTCGATGCCGATGATCTCGCGGGCCATATCGCGCATGGCTTCGCCGGCAAGCCCGGTGCCGCAGCCGAGATCGAGCATGCGGGCAAACGGCGTCAGGCCGAGTGCTTCGAGCTTTTTCCGGGTAAGATTGGGGACGTCGTAATGAAGCTGGCGGACGAGGATGTCCTCGAAATTGCCGGCGTGCTGTTCGAACAGCAGTTCGACATAGGCAGGCGAGGCGGATTTGGGCACCGGGCCGGCCCCGAGCGCGGCGAGGCGCACTTCTACCCCACCCGGATCGGCGGGATCGAAGGCCAGGGCTTCACGGTAGGCTGAAATGGCGCCGTCGAGATCGCCGTCCTTTTCCAGAGCCAGGCCGCGATTATAGGCCTCGGCAAGGGCTTCGGCGATGTCGTCGGCGTTGTCGCTTTTTTGGCTCACGATGCGTCTCGCATTCTGTCACGGGATCAAAACAAACGGCGCACACCCGCAACCGGGCATGCGCCGTGTTTCCTATGCCTGCCGGCGCGGGCCGGCAAGAAGCGATCAGGTTTCGTCGCTGACTTCGGCGCCCGGCATGTTCTTTTTGCAGGACTCGATGCAGTTCTGGGCGCTGGCCTTTGAGGTGTAACGCTCGGAGCGCACCATGATCTCGCCATTGGAGGCAACGAAGGTCACGAAGAACTGGTCGTCGGAAGATTTCTTGATCTCGAAACGATAACCGGAACCGGTCTCGTCCTTGGAGACATCAACAACAGCGGCCCCCGGCGCATTCTTGACCAGAGACTCGATGCAATTCTTGGCGCTGGATTTGCCCTTGTAGCTTTCGGACCAGACCATGATTTCTGCATTGTAAAGGAACTGGACACCGAACTGGTCGTTCTTGCGGTCCACGATCTTGAATTTATACGCCATTACGGCCTCCCTTGGCATTAATCGCCTTGAAGTTACTTGCATATCGGCTGTTGGGGAAGTCCGGATCGACCGGTGCCCGCGTAGGGACTTGCATTTCCCGTGCATTTCACCCAAATAGGGGCCGGAGGTTGGCGGCGGACGTGTCCCTCGCCAACCGGGTCAGGTCCGGAAGGAAGCAGCCCTAACGAGTTTCGGCTCGGGTCGTTGTCAGCCTCCACTTCCACTCTTCTCTTTGCGAAGAGTGCGCACGAAACCTCATCTCATCGTGATCTGAGTTGACCGCCCGAACGGGGCTGGGGTGCTTTTCTTGGCCGCATTTGGCGTTATCTCCTTGGTACGAAAACGAGGAGATCGAGAATGAAGCTTTCACGACGCAACCTGCTGTTTGGCGGCACGGCTCTTGTCGGGCTTGCCGGCGTCGCGGCGCTGCGCCTGCCCGGACGCGCCACCGCCGCCGAAAAAGAGTTTCCGCTCAACTTGACCGAGACCGAGTGGCACAAACGGCTGACGGATGAGCAATTCCATGTGCTGCGCAATCATGGCACCGAGCGTCCGTTCACATCGCCCCTCAACGACGAGCACCGTACCGGCACTTTCGTTTGCGCCGGCTGCGCCCAGCCGCTCTATTCGTCCGAAACCAAGTATGACAGCGGCACCGGCTGGCCGAGCTTTTACGCACCGATCGAGGGGGGCATCGGGGCCTCGGAAGACAACACGCTGTTCATGGTCCGCACCGAGGTCCACTGCGCCAATTGCGGCGGTCATCTCGGTCATGTCTTCGAAGACGGGCCCGAGCCGACCGGTCTCAGATACTGCATGAACGGGGTGGCGATGGATTTCATCGCCGCCTGATTGGACTGGCTTTCATGCGAGCCCTCGCCTTTGTGTGCAATTCGCTCACGGCGCGGGTTTTGTGTGTCGATGTCTGTTTCATCCGCAGGCCAAGCTCGCTAGGTTGCGCCCATGCAAAGACGTGAGTCCGAGAACGCAATCGCGAGAGCAGGGCACTGATGGCCGGAACCGACACACCTTATGTCGTGCTTGCCCGCAAGTACCGACCGCTGAGCTTTGAAAGCCTGATCGGCCAGGAGGCGATGGTCCAGACGCTGACCAACGCCTTCGAGGCCGGGCGCATCCACCATGCTTTCATCCTCACCGGCGTGCGTGGTGTCGGCAAGACGACGACGGCCCGCATCCTCGCCCGCGCCTTCAACTATGTCGATGAAACCGGCGCGCATCCGACGCTCGACCTTTCCAAGGAAGGTGAGCATTGCCGCGCCATCATCGAGGGACGGCATGTTGATGTCCAGGAAATGGACGCCGCCTCGAACACCTCGATCGATGATATTCGCGAGATCATTGATTCGGTGAAATACGGACCGGTTTCGGCGCCGTTCAAGGTCTTCATCATCGACGAAGTCCACATGCTGTCCAACTCGGCCTTCAACGGCTTGCTGAAAACGCTGGAGGAGCCGCCGCCCTATGTGAAGTTCATCTTCGCGACGACCGAGATCCGCAAGGTGCCGGTGACGATCCTGTCGCGTTGTCAGCGGTTCGACCTGAGGCGCGTGCCGTCCGACATCATGTCGAACTATCTCGAAACCCTGCTCGAAAAAGAGGGCATCGAGACCGAGCCGGAAGCGCTCGCCATGGTGGTCCGGGCCGGCGAAGGCTCGGTGCGCGACTGCCAGTCGCTGCTCGATCAGGCCATTGCCCATGGCGGCGGCAAGATCACTGCCGTCGGTGTCCGCGAAATGCTGGGCCTGGCCGACCGTTCGGTGATCATCGACCTGTTCGAAAACCTGATGAAGGGTGAGATCGCCGCGGCGCTCGACACCAATCGCGCCCTTTACGATGCAGGCGCCGATCCTGGTACCACCCTGGCCGATCTCGCCGATTTCACCCATCTGGTGACACGGTTGAAACTTGTTCCGGGCGCTGCGTCCGACAAGGGCCTGACGCCCGACGAGCGCGCCCGCGCGCCGGAAATGGCGCAAAAGCTCGGTGTGCGCATTTTGACCCGCACCTGGCAGATCCTGTCCAAGGGCATCGAAGAGGTCGCCCGCGCCGGCAATGGCGTGCAGGCCGCCGAGATGGTGCTGGTGCGGCTCGCCCATGCCACTGACCTGCCGACACCCGATGAAGTGATTGAAAAGCTCCGGAACGGTCCGTCCGATCCGCAATCGTCTCAGCCGCCGCGATCGTTGCCGCCGAGCGGGGGCGGGGCCAGCGCCCAGATGCATGGCGGCCCGCGCCTTGCCACACAGACGGCTCAACCGCAGGTTCAGGCGGTTGAACACTCGGCACCAGTGGCGCGGTTCTCGCCGATGCCGGAATCCTATCTCGGCATCGTGGCGCTCGCTGCCGAAAAGCGCGACCTCGCGGTCAAGCATGCGCTTGAAGCCGAACTGCGGCTTGTCAGTTTTGCCGAGGGGCGGCTGGAAGTCCAACCGACCGAACGCGCCGACCCCGGCATCGTCAACACGCTGTCGGCCCGGCTCAAGCAATGGACCGGCCGCAACTGGATGGTGACGGTCAATTCCCGCGCAGAAGCCAAGCCGACCATCGCCGAGAACCGCAAGGCCGAAGCACAAGCGCGCGACGACGTTGCACTCGGCGACCCGCTGGTGCAAAGGATTCTTGAAACATTCCCCGGCGCCAAGCTGGTCAACGTCACCTTCAAGGGTGGCGCCGAGGCCGAACAAGACGCGCTGCCCGAACCATTCGATGCAAGCCAAGAGGAAGACTGATGCGCGATCTGATGAACCTGATGAAGAGCGCCGGCGAAATCCAGGAAAAGATGTCCGCGCTTCAGGAAGAGATGAAGAACGAGGAAGCCACCGGCACCTCCGGCGGCGGCATGGTCTCGGTGACGCTCAGCGGCAAGAACGACATGCGCCGCCTCGAAATCGATCCCTCGCTCATCGCCGACGGCGACAAGTCGATCATCGAGGATCTGATCATTGCGGCGTACAACGATGCCAAGGGCAAGATCGAGGCTAAGATGACCGAGCGCATGCAGGAGCTGACCGCCGGTCTGCCGATCCCGCCCGGCATGAAACTGCCGTTCTAGGGGCGCGCCCAGCGGTACAGCAATGGCCCAGTCCTCTCCCGAAATCGAACAGCTGATCCAGCTGATGGCGCGTCTGCCGGGGCTGGGGCCGCGGTCGGCCCGGCGTGCCGTTTTGCACCTGATCAAGAAGAAGCAATCGCTGATGGCACCGCTGTCGGCGGCGCTCGACCGCGCAGTCGAAACGGTCACCGTCTGCGAGATTTGCGGCAATATCGATTCCCAGAGCCCCTGCGCCATCTGTGCCGATCCGCGCCGCAAGGAAACCGGGCTGTTGATCGTCGTCGAGGATGTCGCCGATCTCTGGGCCATGGAGAGGGCCGGGGCGGGGGCGGTGAGCTACCACGTGCTCGGGGGCGTGCTGTCGCCGCTCGACGGTGTCGGGCCGGAAGACCTCAACATCGACCGGCTGGTGGCGCGGGCCGGCGATTTCTCCGAGATCGTTCTGGCCGTCAACGCCACGGTCGAAGGACAAACCACGGCGCATTTCATTACGGACAGATTGGCCGGGATGGGCATCAAGATCACCCGCCTTGCCCATGGCGTGCCTGTGGGTGGCGAACTCGATTATCTCGACGAGGGCACGCTGTCCCAGGCGCTCAAGGCGCGGACGGTGTTTTAGGACTTGTCCGTTACCTCCGGCGTCATTGCGAGCGCCCGAAGGGCGCGCGGTACCCCATCCAGACGGATGCACCGACATCGCGGATGGGTTGCTTCGTCGCAAGCGCTCCTTGCAATGACGGCAGTGTGTGGCACGTCGCCTCAAACACCCACATCGTCATCCTCGGGCTTGACCCACTGGTGTCCGGTTTAGGGAGGTAGACAGGTTGCATGACATTGATTCTACTGTGTTTTGAACGTTTGGCCGCGTTTGGGACACGAGCAGGAGATCAATGTCATGCGCCACCACAATAGCGTTTTTCATTCTGTGCAAAAGCAGGTTCCGTGGAACGTGTTCGACCGGCTTGTGCAAAAGTACAGGGCCGATCATCGCGTGCGGCGGCTTTCCACCAAGTCCCAGTTCCTGGCACTTCTGTTCGGGCAGTTGTCCGGCGCAGCGAGCCTTAGGGAGATCGAAGCAGGGCTGATGAGCCAATCGGCCCGGCTCTATCATGTGGGCGGACGCCCCGTGGCGCGCACGAGCCTGGCCGATGCCAATGCCAAACGTCCCGCGAACATGTTCGCCGAGCTGTTCGCACACATGGCCGGGGCCGCCTCGCGCCGCACCCGCCGGCACATGGCCGATGCCGTGCGCATCCTGGATGCCACGCGGATACAACTCAGTTCGCTGAACGATGGCTGGATCGACACGGTCAAGGGCGCACGCGCCATCAAACTACACATCGCCTACGACCCGCACGCTGATGTGCCGCTCGATGCAATCTTCACCGGCCAGAGGGTCAACGACATCACCCCCGCCAAGGCCACGCCCATCATGCCGGCCATGACCTATGTGTTTGATATGGCTTACTATGACTTCAGCTGGTGGGCAGAACTGGACGCAAAGGGCTGCCGGTTCGTCACCCGGCTCAAGAGCCACACTCGGCTCGATCTCATGGCCCAGCAGGACGTCTCTGACAAAAAGGACATCCTTTGCGACCGCATCGGCCTGTTGCCCCAGCGCACTGCCCGTTCGCGTCGGCGCCGATTCCCCGATCCGGTCCGCGAGATCGCCGTGCGCATAGGAACCGGCAGAATCATCCGTCTTGTCACCAATGACCTCGACGCCCCGGCCGAGCAAATCGCCGATCTCTACAAGCAGCGCTGGCAGATCGAACTCTTCTTCAAATGGGTCAAGCAGAACCTCAAGATCCGCCACTTCCTCGGCACCTCCGAGAACGCCATCCGCATCCAGATCTTCGTCGCCCTGATCGCCTACATCCTCTTGCGCGGCGCCCAGGCCACCCAGACCGCTGTCTCCCAGCCGCTCGCCTTCGCCAGGCTGGTCCGGCTCAATCTCATGCATCGGCGCGATATCGGTGCTCTCAGATCTCCGCCAAAGCCACCCCAGTTAGACACAACACAGCTCAGTCTCGATCTCGCCCTATGTTAAACCGGACACCAGTGGGCTTGACCCGAGGATCCATGACCATGCCGCTACGAGCCGGTCGTTCGCGTGTTCATGGCTGCATCGGGATACTGGTTCTTCAGCGCACATCCCGGCGTGCGAGAGACCTCATGGGCCCTCGGGTCAAGCCCACTGGTGTCCGGTTTAGGGAGGTAGACAGGTTGCATGACATTGATTCTACTGTGTTTTGAACGTTTGGCCGCGTTTGGGACACGAGCAGGAGATCAATGTCATGCGCCACCACAATAGCGTTTTTCATTCTGTGCAAAAGCAGGTTCCGTGGAACGTGTTCGACCGGCTTGTGCAAAAGTACAGGGCCGATCATCGCGTGCGGCGGCTTTCCACCAAGTCCCAGTTCCTGGCACTTCTGTTCGGGCAGTTGTCCGGCGCAGCGAGCCTTAGGGAGATCGAAGCAGGGCTGATGAGCCAATCGGCCCGGCTCTATCATGTGGGCGGACGCCCCGTGGCGCGCACGAGCCTGGCCGATGCCAATGCCAAACGTCCCGCGAACATGTTCGCCGAGCTGTTCGCACACATGGCCGGGGCCGCCTCGCGCCGCACCCGCCGGCACATGGCCGATGCCGTGCGCATCCTGGATGCCACGCGGATACAACTCAGTTCGCTGAACGATGGCTGGATCGACACGGTCAAGGGCGCACGCGCCATCAAACTACACATCGCCTACGACCCGCACGCTGATGTGCCGCTCGATGCAATCTTCACCGGCCAGAGGGTCAACGACATCACCCCCGCCAAGGCCACGCCCATCATGCCGGCCATGACCTATGTGTTTGATATGGCTTACTATGACTTCAGCTGGTGGGCAGAACTGGACGCAAAGGGCTGCCGGTTCGTCACCCGGCTCAAGAGCCACACTCGGCTCGATCTCATGGCCCAGCAGGACGTCTCTGACAAAAAGGACATCCTTTGCGACCGCATCGGCCTGTTGCCCCAGCGCACTGCCCGTTCGCGTCGGCGCCGATTCCCCGATCCGGTCCGCGAGATCGCCGTGCGCATAGGAACCGGCAGAATCATCCGTCTTGTCACCAATGACCTCGACGCCCCGGCCGAGCAAATCGCCGATCTCTACAAGCAGCGCTGGCAGATCGAACTCTTCTTCAAATGGGTCAAGCAGAACCTCAAGATCCGCCACTTCCTCGGCACCTCCGAGAACGCCATCCGCATCCAGATCTTCGTCGCCCTGATCGCCTACATCCTCTTGCGCGGCGCCCAGGCCACCCAGACCGCTGTCTCCCAGCCGCTCGCCTTCGCCAGGCTGGTCCGGCTCAATCTCATGCATCGGCGCGATATCGGTGCTCTCAGATCTCCGCCAAAGCCACCCCAGTTAGACACAACACAGCTCAGTCTCGATCTCGCCCTATGTTAAACCGGACACCAGTGGGTCAAGCCCGAGGGTGACGGACGGAGAGGGACGTGAAAGTGCAGGGCCAGCTGAGCCCTACTCCTCAGCCTTCGGCGCCGACTCGATCAGCGGCAGTGCGGCGCCGTCTTCCAGCTCTGCCTGCCAGCCGTTGGGCATCTGCTTGTTGGTCTTGGCGCCCAGTTCTTTCAGCATTTCCACTTGCCTGATGACGCTGCCGCGGCCGTCGACGAACTGGCTCCGTGCGTCGGAAAAGCTCGATTGTGCCCGGTCGAGATGGGTGCCGAGCTTATCCATGTTGGTCGCGAAGCCGACGACCTTTTCGTAAAGCTGGCCGGCGCGCTCGGCGATTTCCTCGGCATTGCGGTGGCGCTTTTCGGTATCCCAGACATTGCGCACCGTCTTGAGCGCGCTCAACAGCGTCGTTGGTGTGGTGATCACCACGCCCTGGCTGGTGGCGTAATCGAACAGTTCCGGATCGGCGGTGATCGCCGCCGAGAAAGCCGCTTCGATCGGCACGAACATCAGGACGAAATCGAGCCCGGAATTGGCGTGGCGTGTGTAGTCCTTGGAGGCCAGCACCTTGACGTGGCCGCGCATCGAAGTGACGTGATCGCGCAAATGCCGGGTGCGGTCGGTTTCATCCTCGGCATTGACCAGCGCCTCGAAGGCAGTCAGCGAGACCTTGGAATCGATGACGATGCGCTCGTCGTTCGGCATGATGATCTCGACATCGGTCCTGACCCGTCCGCCGTCGCCGGTGCCGTGGCTTTCCTGAGCGATGTACTGCTCGCCGGCCCTGAGCCCCGAGCGTTCGAGGATGGTGGTCAGGATCATTTCGCCCCAGGCGCCTTGCGTCTGCGAACTGCCCTTGAGCGCCCGGGTCAGGTTGTGCGCCTCGGTCGCCATGCGCATGCCGTCTTCCTGGAGCTTGCGGATCTGGGCGCCGAGCGAGGCGCGGTCCTCGATCAGGTTCTTGTGGAACTCGCCGATCTTTTCCCTCAAGGGCGTCAAGAGCTGGTCGACCTGTTCGCGGTTCTGCTTCTGGAAGGTCTCGCCATGGGTCTTGAGCACATCATTGGCGATGAGACGGAACTGGTCCGTCATCTGCGCCTTCAGTTCCTCATAGCGCTTGAGGTTTTCGGCAGCCTGCTGCTTTTGCTGCTCGGTCTGGCGCTTCTCGCTTTCGAGCCGCTCGGTGCGCGAGGCGAGTTCGGCCCTGAGCTCGGTGATCGAGGATGAAGCCTCGTCGAGTCGGCGCTCCAGTTCGGTGATGCGCGTGTCGCGGTATTCGACCTGCTTGTCGAAACTCTCTTTCTGGCTGGTATAGCTCTGCCTCAGCGTTTCGGCTGCGCTCCCCGCCTCAGCGGCGGCACGCCTGCCGTCAGCGCGAAGGGACAAAAAGACGACAATGAAGCCGATGATGACGACAAGGGTGAAAGCGGCCATGCCGGTCAGTGCCATGCCGGCGCTGACGGGGAGGTTTCCGATGGTGAAGACGGTGAGATCCATGCCGTGAACCTATCCGATTCGCACGGTTTCGGAACGAATCGTAAACGTTGGAAAGCCCGGCCCCGGTTGACCGCCGCCGGTCGAGGGGCCATATGAAGGGCAATTGAGCAAACGAGAGCTAATCATGGCGTTGCGACCCATTCTTGTCATTCCCGATCCTCGACTAAAGGCGGTGGCCAAGCCGGTCGCAGCGATCACGGATGAACACCGTATTCTGATCAAGGACATGTTCGAGACCATGTATGACGCGCCGGGCGTCGGCCTTGCTGCCACCCAGCTTGGCATCATGGAGCGGATCATCGTCGTCGATGCCGCCAAGCGGAAAAGCGAAGGCGCCGGCCAGGTTCCGGACGAAGGCGAGGGGGGCGAGGTTGCCGAAGTGCCCGATCCTATCGCCATGATCAATCCGGAGATCTTGTGGTCGTCCGAGGAAACCAAGTGCCACGAGGAAGGGTGCCTGTCGATCCCCGACTATTACGAGGAGGTCGAACGCCCCGACAAGGTGCGCATCCGCTACATGAGCGAGGACGGCGAGACCATCGAGCGCGATTGCGACGGGTTTCTTGCGGTCGTCGTCCAGCATGAGATCGATCACCTCAACGGCAAGCTGTTCATCGACCATATCTCGCGCTTGAAGCGCGATCGCATCACCAAGAAGTTCCAGAAGGCGGCCAAGCGCGCCGGGTAATCCCGGTACCTCGCCGAGGGCAAACATGCGCATCATCTTCATGGGCACGCCGGATTTTTCCGTGCCGACGTTGGTCGAACTCGCGGCACGCGGCCACGATATCGCTGCCGTCTACACGCGTGCCCCCAAGCCCGCCGGCCGCGGCCAGGATTTGCGCAAATCGCCGGTCCATGTCGCTGCCGAAGGTTTCGGGCTCGAGGTCAGGACGCCGAAGAATTTCAAGGACCCGGCCGACGTCGAAGCGTTTGCGGCGCTTGAGGCCGATGTCGCGGTTGTGGCGGCCTATGGGCTGCTGCTGCCCAAGGCGATTCTCGAGGCGCCGAAACAAGGATGCCTCAACCTGCACGGTTCGGCCTTGCCGCGCTGGCGCGGTGCGGCACCGATCCAGCGGGCGGTGATGGCCGGCGATCCGGCGACAGCCGCCATGGTCATGCAGATGGACGAGGGGCTCGACACCGGCGCGGTGGCGCTTTCCGAGATCATCCCCATCGGTTTGAACATGACCGCTGGCGAATTGCACGACGAGATGATGGTGCGTGGCGCCGACCTGATGGCACGGGCGATCGAAGCGCTGTCGCGCGACGCGTTGGAGTTCACGCCGCAGATCGAAGACGGCGTTACCTACGCCAAGAAGATCGAGAAAGCCGAAGCGCACATCGATTTTTCCAAACCCGCGCGCGAGGTCCACGACCATATCCGCGGGCTGTCGCCTTTCCCCGGCGCCTGGTTTGAACTGGATCTCGGCGGCAAGCCGGTGCGCATCAAGGTGCTGCGTTCGGAACTGGCGGATGGATCCGGCACACCCGGCACGATCATCGGCGACGACCTGACCATTGCCTGCGGGGATGGCGCCGTACGACTCATCCAGATCCAGCGCGAGGGCAAGGCCGCGATGGATGCCGATGCCTTCCTCAGGGGCACGGGCTCGCTGAAGGGCGCGGTAGCGCGCTAGATATTGGGGAAAGCATCCTTTAGTGCGGCAATGAGCTGTCGAGCGCTGTGTTCGTTAAGCTGAAGCGACTGGGATTCCTTTTCAGGATACTTACGATCCGGCCGTCCGTAGGTATTAATTTGAACAAAGGCTCTGCCGTCTCGCTTAAAAACGCCCAGCTTTGCGACTGCCGGCAGATGAAGTTTGCTATTTTCAAGTTCAAGTTTGTCGAAGCTCTGAACCAGTGCCATCAGAAGGTCTCCACGTTTCTGTGCCTAGATACAAGCTCATCATCGAGTATGACGGAACCCCTTTTTGTGGCTGGCAGCGGCAGAGTGGCCAGCCTTCGGTGCAGCAGTCGCTCGAAGAGGCGATCACCGCCTTTTGCGGCGAGACGGTCAACACCCAGGCGGCGGGGCGTACCGATACCGGCGTGCACGCGCTTGGCCAGGTGGCGCATGTTGATCTTTCCGAGGACTGGGATCCGTTTCGGGTCGGTGAGGCGCTGAATTTCCACCTGAAGCCCAATCCGGTCGCGGTGATCTCGGTCGAAAAGGTCGGCACCGAATTCGAGGCGCGGTTCTCGGCCATGGCTCGGCACTATGAATACCGCATCCTCAACCGCCGGGCCCGTGCCGCGCTCGACTGGAATCGCGTCTGGCATGTGGTCCACAGGCTCGACGCCGACGCCATGCATGAGGCGGCGCAGTTTGCGCTCGGCCAGCACGATTTTACCACTTTCCGCGCCGCCGGGTGCCAGGCCAAATCGCCGGTCAAGACGCTCGACCGGCTCGATGTCCGGCGCGAGGGCGAATATGTGGTGGTCTCCGCCAAGGCGCGCTCATTCCTCCACCACCAGGTGCGCTCGCTTGTCGGCTCGCTGAAGCTGGTAGGTGAGGGCAAGTGGCAGCCGAGGGACTTCAAGGATGCGCTCGATGCCGCCGAGCGCGCACGCTGTGGCGCGTTGGCGCCCCCGGACGGGCTCTATCTGGTCAAAGTGGACTATTAGTTCAGATCAGTTCGGCGCCTGCATCGACACCGCCATGTCGGGGAACAGCGCCCCGAACACGGTCAATCCGACAATCACTGCGGCGAATTGCGCTGCCAGAAAACCCGCGATCTGCCAGCCTGAGAGTGTGACGATCAGCCGGGCGATGTTGATTTCGATGAACAGAATCAGGATGCCGAGCCCGAGCACCAGCAAATCGCCCGACATGTGCAGCACCGCCAGCACCACCGACACGCCGGTCATGAAGAAGGTGGCCCAGTTGTCGGCGACCAGATAGGGAATGAGCCCATCGGGCCGGCCCATCTGCCTGAGAACCAGAGCGGCGAAGCCGAGCTGCAGGCCGAACAGCACCAAAGCCAGCACAATGCTTTTCCAGGCCGATGCCCCCGCCCCGGCCGCGCCGGGATCGAGCAGGAAGGGCAGATAGCCATTGACCATCAGCGCGATGAAGAAGGCGGCCATCGAGCCCATGAGGCCGCGCATCGACAAATCGAAATAGCGATAGGCATCACGGCGGCCGAGAACGATCGCGGCGATGCCGCGGGCGGCCAGCAATGCTTCTTCGATGAATGTCATGACATATGGCTTCGGGCAAACAGAGGGTGTGGCATGAGTGGTCATTCGCCGGACAAAAATCAAGGCCGGAGCAGCTGCGAATGGGCTCAAGCGGCGAAAAAGGCGCCAATGAACCGCTGATAGAGGCGCGTCAGCACCTCAAGGTCGGCAAGCGGCACCCGTTCGTCGGTCTGGTGCATGGTGTCGCCAACCAGCCCACATTCGACCACCGGGCAGTGTTTGGCGATGTAGCGGGCATCCGATGTGCCGCCCGTCGTCGAGTGCTCAGGTGTCATGCCGGCCTCCCCGGTGATCACCTTGTCGAGCAGGGCGACGGCGTCGCCCGGCGGGCAGACGAAGGGAATGGCGCCGTAGACCGGCTCGTCGAACGTGTAACTGCAGCCAGCAAGATCGACCGAAGCGATGCGGGCCTCGACCCAGTCGCGCATTTTTTCGGCCGACCACAGGTCCGAGAAGCGGACGTTGAACTTGAGTTCGGCCCGTTCGGGAATGACGTTCGAGGCCTTGTTGCCGGTATCGATGCTGGTCAGCACCAGTCGCGAGGGCTGGAAATGCTCGGTGCCCTCGTCGAGCGGAGTATCGGTGAGGGCATTGGCGATGGCGGTGAGCACCGGCAGCGGATTGCGCGCCGCATCCGGATAGGCCGAGTGCCCTTGCACGCCTTTGACGGCAATGCGGCCATTGAACGAGCCGCGACGACCGGTCTTCAAACGGTCTCCGACGCGTTTTTCTGAGCTCGGTTCGCCGACAATGGCGAAATCGAATTTCAGGCCCTCAGCGGCGGCCCAGTCCATGACACGGTCGGTGCCATTGATCGAATCGGCTTCCTCGTCGCCGGTGATGACCAGCGAGATCGTTCCCGTATCGGCGCTGCCATCGGCCACTGCTGCTGCCGCTGCGGCGCAGAAGGCGGCAACGCCGGACTTCATGTCGACCGCGCCGCGTCCGAACAATGTGCCGTCAACGATATCGGCCGACCAGGGTGTGTGCGACCACTGGCTTTCGTCGCCCGGCGGCACGACATCGACGTGGCCGCCGAACAGCAGGTGTTTTCCGCCCGTGCCGCGCGTCGCGAACAGGTTGTCGACCGGGTAGGAGTCGTGGCCGGTAAAGGTCAGCCGCGTGCAGGCAAAGCCGAGTTCAGTGAGAAATGCCTCGACCACGTCGAGCGCGTCTCCGGCCTCGGGTGTCACCGAAGGGACGCGGATGAGGTCGGCCAGAAGTCGGGCCGCCGTGGTTTGCGAAAGGTCGCTCATATCAACTCGGTCTCACTGCTACAGTTTGCCATGCCGGCATCAAGGCTCCGTTCTTGCCGGAGCCTTGCGCTCAGGTCAAACGCGCCAGTCCTGCTGGTCCTCGATCGGATCCGGTCCGAAGCGGTTCTCACCGGGCGTGCCGGGCAGGAAACCGGTTTCGATCAGCGACCACAACCAGCCGATGACCGGGACGAGATTGATCAATATCCACCACGCCGACTTGTCACGATCGTGCCAGCGCTTGGCTGCGACGGCGAGAGTTGGCCAGATCAGCAGCAGCCCGACCAGCCCAGATATCGGCCCGTTCCCCATGTGGTGGAGAAAGATCGCTGCGTCAGCGCGATTGGCGACGGCGTTGATGATGATGAACACCACAACACACAGCCAGAACGGCTTGCGGTTGATGCGGCCCTCGAAACTGAAGAATATCCACTGCCAGTCCATGATGCCCTCCCTCGCCGGCGGTTTTGCTTATGCGACCGGCAGGCAGAATCTAGTCGTGCCGTAGTGGCTTTTCCAGAGACCCGGACCAGAGGTCGCAGTTACGGCCAAGTCTTGGCGGTGCCATAGCGACGACGATGCCGCATGAAAGAAAACGGCCCGGCCCCATGGGCCAGGCCGAATATCGGATCCGAAATGATGAGTTGCGGTGTTCGAGCCTAGTCGCGCAACAGATCGTTGATCGAGGTCTTGGAGCGGGTCTTGGCGTCGACGCGCTTGACGATGACGGCGCAGTAAAGGCTCGGGCCCGGCTTGCCGTCCGGCAGCGGCTTGCCCGGCATGGAGCCGGAGACCACGACCGAGAACGGGGGAATGCGGCCCATGAAGATTTCGCCGGTGTTGCGGTCGACGATCTTGGTCGACTGGCCGATGAACACGCCCATCGAGATGACGGAGCCTTCGCCGACAACGACGCCTTCGACCACTTCGGAGCGTGCGCCGATGAAGCAATTGTCCTCGATGATCGTCGGACCGGCCTGCAGCGGTTCGAGCACGCCGCCGATGCCGACGCCTCCCGAAAGGTGAACGTTCTTGCCGATCTGGGCGCAGGAGCCGACCGTCACCCAGCTGTCGACCATGGTGTTCTCGGAAACGTGGGCGCCCAAGTTGACGAAGCTCGGCATCAGCACCGCGCCCTTGGCGATATAGGCCGAGCGGCGGACGATGGCGCCGGGCACGGCGCGGAAGCCGGCCTCGCGGAAGGTGTTTTCGCTCCAGCCGGCAAATTTGCTGGGCACCTTGTCCCACCAATGGACGCCGCCGGGGCCGCCCGGGATCATTTCCATGTCGTTGAGCCTGAAGCTCAAAAGCACCGCCTTCTTGAGCCACTGATTGACCGTCCAGGTGCCGTCTTCCTGGCGCTCGGCGACGCGCGCCTCACCCTTGTCGAGCATGTCGAGAGCCGTCTCGACGGCCTCGCGCACCGGGCCTTTGGTCGAAAAACCGATCTCGGAACGTGCCTCGAAGGCGTCTTCGATCGTCTTGGCGAGATCTGTGGTCGACATGGGTAATGGTCTCCGGTTTTGAAGGGGCGGGACCATATAGCCGCACGTGGCGCAAAGGAAAAGGCGTCAGGGCGCCTCAGCATGCGTCAAATCGGGCTTTCGCGGTGGGTGAACGAGCGTCACCAGCACCACCGAGACGATCATCAACAAGAACCACGAGCCAAACTTCTCCGGTGCGACCGGCACCCAACCATGAGTCTGGTTCGGATAAAGCCAGGTCCTGGTCAACGTGCCGAAATTCTCGGCCAGCCAGATGAAGAAGGTGACCAGCAGGAAGCCGACAAGAAGCGGCATGCGGCGCCAGCGCTTGTAGACACGGAAATGCAGACCCGATCGCCAGAAGAGAACGGCGGTCGCGGCAAACAGGGCGTAGCGCATGTCCCAGATGTAGTGATGGGCGAAGAAATTGACGTAGATGGCGGCGGCAAGGAGATAGCTCGCCCATAAGGGCGGATAGGCGCTCAAGCGGATGTCGAAGACCCGCGTCACCCGCGCCATGTAGGAGCCAACCGCCGCGTACATGAAGCCCGAGAACAGTGGTACGCCCTCAATGCGGAACAGCGCCGCTTCGGGGTAGGTCCAGGAGCCGGCGGCGGTCTTGAACAGTTCCATCGCCGTGCCGGCGATATGGAATATGAGGATCACCTTGGCCTCGCGCAGGGTTTCGAGCCTCAGGGCAATGAGGGCGACCTGGGTGAGCAAGGCGGCAAGGAACAGGAAATCGTAGCGGTGGAACGGCGCGTTATCGGGCCAGAACCAGCTCGTCGCGACCATCAGCGCCACCATGATGCCGCCGAAAAGGCAGGCCCAGCCCTGTTTGAGACCGAAGGACACGAATTCGACGCCCCAGGCCGCCGGGCCGTCCTGCGGCAGACGGGAGAGAGCGAAACGCGCGGTCCGGTCGATCAATGCTTCGACCGAGGTGAAGCCGCGCGCATCATGGACTGCTCCGGATTCGTTTTCGCCCGCGCCGGCGTCCGGCCGCTTCCGGCTTCTGGTCTCGACGGTCAAATTTTCCCCCCTCTGCCCCGGGTTTGGCACGGAGCCTTAACGCTTGTTTGGCACGTTCTGTCAGCGGATTGCAGAATTTATCGCCATCCGCCGCATGTCCGGTCTTTTTCCGGGTCGGCAACAACTCATCGGTCGGGAAGCCGCTCCTTCGTCCATCACAACAGCTTCCCAGGAGGAATTTATGGCGCGCCTCAATCATCACACACCCTTGCGGACATCGGTGCAGGATATCGATGCCGCCCGCCGCACACCAAAGACGCCACAGACCGAATCGCCGGCCTATCGTCTGGCGATCACCGATGAGGAATTCCTGTATTCCTCCGACATGCGCGGTGTGCGCCTGCAGCTCGAATTCATGAAGCCGGAGCTGCGACTCAAGGAGCTGGGGATTCACTCGACCGTGGTGCTGTTCGGGGGCGCGCGTATTCCTGCGCCGGGAACCGAGCCGGCGGCGGCATTGACCGAAACCGCGCGCGAGCGTCTCAAGGCTGCGAGCCGGTATTACGACGAGGCGCGCCGTTTCGCGCAGTTCGCCTCACGGACGTCGGAAACGCTCGACTACAAGGAATATGTCGTCGTGACCGGCGGCGGGCCGGGCGTGATGGAAGCCGGCAATCGCGGTGCATCCGAGGTCGGGGCGCCCTCGATCGGGCTCAATGTCGTTCTGCCGCACGAGCAGGCGCCGAACCTCTACGTTACGCCCGAACTGTGCTTCAACTTCCACTATTTCGCCGTCCGCAAGATCCATTTTCTCATGCGCGCCAAGGCGGTGGCAATCTTCCCCGGCGGCTTCGGCACGCTCGACGAGTTCTTCGAGACACTGACCCTGATCCAGACCCATCGTATGGACCGCGTGCCCTTGTTGCTGTTCGGCAAAAGCTTCTGGGACCGCGCCCTCCATCTCGAGGTGCTGGAGGAGGAGGGCACAATCTCGCCCGGCGATTCCGAGCTGTTCACTACCGTCGACACGGCGGAAGAAGGCTGGGACGTGGTGCGCGATTTCTACAACCTGCCGGAAGTCCGGATCGACAGATAGGCACGACCCTGCCGTGGGTCACTTGACGAGAAGATCGTCGCCGAGCCAGTCCAGATAGTCGCGGATCGCGGCGTCGTTGCGCCGGCAATAGGACCATTTCTCATGCCGCTTCACGGTGATGAAGCCGGCTTGTTTGAGTATGTCGAGGTGACGACTGGCCGTCGGCTGGGAGACGCCGATGGCTTTGGCGATCAGCGTCATGCAAACGCCGAACTGTGCCGGGTCTGCCGACCATTGCCCACCGAAATGCCGTTTGGGTTCGGCCAGAAGTCTGAGGATGTGCATCCGGACGTCGCTGGCCATCGCCCTGATCTGGGTTGTTCGCTCCATGCCGCTATAATATAGTCAAATAGCTAAATAACAATATGAAGCGGCATGCATGCTGGATCTACCCAATGAAACGATCATCGACGGCAATGCCGTGCGCTGGGGGCGCTGCGGGGACGGGCCGCCGCTCGTTGCCATTCACGGCACCCCGTTCTCGTCGCAGGTCTGGCGTCGGATCGTGCCCGCGCTGTGCGACCGCCGGACAGTTTATTATTTTGATCTTGTCGGTTACGGCAGGTCGGAAAAGCGCGAGGGACAGGACGTCTCGCTCGGCGTTCAGAACAAGGTGCTGGCCGCGCTATTCCAAGAATGGGGATTCGAGCGGCCGGACGTCCTCGCACATGATTTCGGCGGGGCTACGGCGCTTCGCGCCTACTATCTCAATGGGCTCCGCTACGCCTCGCTGACGATTTTTGACGCCGTGGCGCTGGCCCCGTGGGGGTCACCCTTCGTCCGGCATGTGCGCGACCATGAGGTGGCGTTTGCCGGCATGCCCGACTATATGCACCGCGCCTTGCTCGATGCCTATCTGCAGACTGCGGCGCATGCGCCGCTGTCCGGCACGGCACGCGACATCTACGCCGAACCATGGACAGGGCCCGTCGGACAGCCGGCCTTTTACCGCCAGATCGCCCAGATGGACCAGAAATATACCGACGAAATCGAAACTCGCTACAACAGGCTCGACTGTCCGGTCACGGTGCTCTGGGGGGAAAAGGATGAGTGGATCCCCATCGACAAGGGGCGCGTGCTTGCGGGCCGCATATCGGCCGAACCCTTCATCGCGGTGCCGGACGCCGGACATCTCGTTCAGGAAGATCGTCCGGAAGCTATCGTCGCCGCTGTACTCAAGCAGATCGGTTCAGCCTAGGGTCAAAACCCAATCAGGGTTTTGGCCATATCCCGAAGGGATGCGGCGTCTTTTCGCCCTGAAAAGACTTTGTTGCACTTGTGTTGGAAGCACCACCGCACGCCCCTGAAGTCCTTTCAGAACAAAAATCCATTCGCGCCGCGCCTGAAACCTGATTGGGTTTTGACCCTAGATCGCATCGGAATTGATCCGAAATGACGAAGGTGCTGGCCGTTCCTGAGGGGCTTGCTTTTGTGCTGACGCGATCGTGATCTTGTCGACGCCTTGGACTGCGCACTGACACTTGATCCTATCATGCGCCTGAATTATTCGATTATTCGAATAATTCAATCAATAGGAAGATATCCGGATGTTTGCCTTTATCGACAACACGCCGCTGACCATGTTCGTGCTGTTTGCGCTCACCCTGGGGCTGGCGCCGTTCATGCCCGAGCCGCATATCGTGGAAAAGGTGCGCATGCTGTTCGCCGGCCAATTGGTCAGGCCGATCGACATTTTCGACTTTCTGTTCCATTTCACGCCTTGGGCGTTGCTGGTGGTCAAGCTGTACCGAACCTATTTCGTCTCAGCCGGCTAAAGCTGATCGGGGGGCCTGCCCTTGAGCACCAGCGGCAGGCCGGCGGCGACGAAATAGGCGTGGCTGGCGGCGTTGGCGATGGTCTGGTTCATGCGGCCAGCATGGTCGCGAAACGCCCGCGCCAGCGCGTTGTCCGGCACGATCCCGAGGCCCACCTCATTGGAGATCACAAGCACTCGCATGCTGCCGAACTGGCGCATGGCCTCGGCGAGGCGAGCGGTTTCGGCCTCGATGTCGCGTCCGGCTTCGAGAAGATTGGACAGCCACAGCGTCAGGCAGTCGACGAGCACGAGATCATGGGCTTCGGCGGCCGTTTCAAGCGCGCCGACGACATCGAGCGGTTCCTCGAAAGTGGTAAAACGACCGGCCCGCGCCGTGCGGTGAGCGGCGACGCGCGCCTTCATCTCGTCGTCCCGCGCTTCGGCGGTGGCGAGGTAGGCGGGCGCGTGTCCGAGCCTTAGCGCCAGTGCCTCGCCAAACGAGGTCTTGCCCGATCGCGTTCCCCCGAGGATGAACAGATGTTCGGCCGACATGGGTGCTCCTTTCCGCTTCGGCTCCTGCCTAGCATGGCGCCAGGAAATTGTCCGCTGCCGCCGCACATCCGCACGCGATGCCCGCTTGCATGCGAATGCAGGACATTCAGGCGGTTTGGGGCCTTTTCCCGACCCGGCTTTGGCACTATGTTCCGCCCGACCTGTCGGCAGGCTCAGCCGCCGGCATCCCGGGCAGAACCTCGGGACCCGGCTCTTGTGCCTTGAAGGCCCGGAAGCCGGTGTCCGTATCCTGGCTTTGCCGCATACCACGAACGGTTGTGGATCCTTCCCGGTCCGCCAGCGTGCCCCAAGGAGCGCAAAAAGGTGCCAAGTTATTTTATCGGCGTCGACGGCGGAGGCACCAAGTGCCGCATGCGCCTGACCGACACCAATCTCAACATTCTCGCCGAGGCGGTGACCGACAAGCCGTCCAATCTTCAGGTGCGCAGCGGCGACGCCGCTTATGAAGCGGTGAAGGACCTGATTGCCGATGTCTTCGACAAGGCCGGGCTGGACCGTGCCGAGTCGCACAAGGCGGCGGCCTGTTTCGGTATGGCGGGCGCGCGGATGAAATCGGCTCGCGACGCCTTCCAGAAGCGCGATTTCCCGCTCGAGAACGTCATCGTTTTTGATGATATCGACATCGCCCGCGCCGGCGCCCATGGCGAGGCCGATGGCGGCGTCATGATCATCGGCACCGGCTCGGCCGCGATGGCGCTGGTCGACGGCAAGCGCATCCAGTCCGGCGGCTGGGGCTTTTTTGTCGGCGATACCATGTCCGGAGCTATTCTCGGTCGCGAATTGCTGCGCCGGTCGCTTTTGTCCTTCGACGGGCTCGAGCCGAAGACCCCGCTGACCGAAGCGGTGATGGCGAAATTCGACAACAGCGGCGACAACCTGATGGCTTGGTCGTTCGACAACGACAAGGCGCGCGCCGCGGTCGAGGCCATGTTGCCTGGCGACACACACCCGACCCATCCGGTGCCGGCCCGCCCGTTCGATTACGGCGTGTTCACGATGATGTTCACCGAATATCTCGCCAAGAACGACCCGCTGGCTCTCGAACTGCTGGAGTTCGAACTGAACGCGATCGCGGAATATGTCGAGTGGTTCAAGGCTCGCGGCGTCACCTCGATCGCCATTGTCGGTGGCTTCGGCCACTCGATCATGAAACACATCAAGGCGCGCTTCGGCGATATCATCATCGAGGAAGAGCCGGTCTCGCTCAGCGGCGCCATAACCCTCGCCCGCCAGAATTTCGGCCAATAGGCGGTCCATAGCAACGATTCCGGGCGGGGCAAGTGCTTCCCGCCTCTCCCGAGGAGAATTTGCAGTGGCACGAATCGCACCTGTTCCGACTTTCGACTACGTCGTGTTTGGCGCCACCGGCGACCTGACGCGGCGCAAGCTCATCCCGGCGCTGTATTTCCGCTTCCGCGCCGGCCAGATGAGCGAGGACTCACGCGTCATCGGCGTGTCGCGCTCGGCCTGGGACGACGCCAAGATGCAGCAGGTCGCGCGCGACTCGGTCAACGAGTTCGTCGATGCAGCCTATCTCGACGACGAGAGCATCGAGAAGTTCGCCGCGTGTTTCTCCTATGTCGCCAATGACGTGACCAATCGCGACGGCTGGACCGATCTCAAGGCGCGGTTGCGCGAAGACGAGGAGATCGTCCGGGCCTTCTATCTTGCCGTCGCTCCGTCCATTTTCGAGCAGATCTGCGAGTTCATCGCCGAAACCGGCTGTTGGCGACCCTCGGCCCGCGTCGTTCTGGAAAAACCGCTCGGCCACGATCTGGCGTCCTCGATCGAGATCAACGATGCCGTCGCCAAGGTGTTTTCCGAGGATCAGGTCTACCGCATCGATCATTATCTCGGAAAAGAGACGGTGCAGAACCTTTTGGCGCTGCGCTTTGCCAACGCCTTGTTCGAACCGATCTGGAACTCGGCTCATATCGATCACGTGCAGATCTCGGTGGCCGAAACGGTCGGGGCCGGCACGCGCGGCTATTACGACGACAGCGGCGCGATGCGGGACATGATCCAGAACCACATCCTGCAATTGCTCTGCCTGGTTGCCATGGAGCCGCCGGCCTCCGGCGACGCCAATGCCCTGCGCGACGAAAAGCTCAAGGTGCTGCGCTCGCTGCGCCCGATCACCGACGAGACCATTTCCAAGGTCTCGGTGCGCGGCCAGTATCGTGGCGGCACCGAGGGCAAGAACCCGGTCCCCTCCTATCAGGAAGAGCTGCCGGACGACCGCAAGGGCTCGCGCACCGAGACCTTCGTGGCGCTCAAGGCCGAAATCGACAACTGGCGCTGGGCCGGCGTGCC
>CAXXNZ010000019.1:0-80908 GCA_963676075.2 Devosiaceae bacterium | reverse complement strand
CTTTCTGCACTGGCTTATCGTTGCCCTGGTGTTCTTCCAGTACATAGCCAACGGCCTCGTGCAGACGATCTGGAACGCCCGCGTCGCCGGCAAGATTCCCAACGAACCGGTCCTGGTCTTCCACGTATTCTTCGGACTCGTCGTCTTGGTTCTGGTGCTGTGGCGCATCGCGCTCATCCTCAGGGACGGCATGCCGGAAGCCTCACGCAACGCCCCGCGCCTGCAAAGAATCATCACCGCCTCGTTGCAGGGCCTACTCTATTATGTGCTGCTGCTCGCCGTGCCGCTGTCCGGCGCAGCCGCCTGGTTCTGGACGATCGTGCCCGCCGCCGCGCTTCACACCAATCTCGAGATCGCCATGCTCGTCGTGATCGCCCTTCACGTCGCCTATGCCCTGGTGCAGCAGTTGTGGCTCCACAACAACGTCATCATGCGCATGATCGGCCGGATCTGACAGCGACGCCGGGCACAATTGACAGGCCTACCAAACTGGTGTTCTATATCAGTAACACAGTTCAGGTTCCGAGGAGGCGCAACCGTCATGGCCACCAAGTTCTACACCCGCTCCCAGATCATCGTGCACTGGGTCATCGTTGCTCTAGTCGCCTTCCAGTACCTGTTCCACGATTCGATCGCGGCGCTCTGGCAGGGCCGCATGCAGGGCACCATTCCGGATGTGCCGAGCCCCGACATCCACGTCGCCTTCGGCATTCTGATCTTCGCGCTGATGCTCTACCGCTTCTGGCTGCTGTATCGTCACGGCGCCTCGGACCTGCCTGAAGGCGAGCCGCGCTGGGCCCGCATCCTCGCCCGCGCCACACAGGGATTGATCTACCTGTCGCTGATCTTCCTGCCTCTGTCGGGCTCCCTCGCCTGGTTCTTCGGCCTCGAGACCGGCATTGTCGTTCACGGCCTGGTCAAGAACCTGCTGCTGGCGCTCATCTTCTTGCACGTCGCCGGCGCCCTTGCCCAACAGTTCTGGTTCAAGTCCAACGCCCTGATGAAGATGCTCGGCAGGGCCTGATTGGCCTCAAGCCGCGACAGCAGGCATTTCCGGCACGCCTCCCAAGGGTGTGCCGGCACTGATGTTGCGCGCCGCGGCATGGATGATTATCTGTCTGGCGTGTTTTGAGGAAAAGTGGACACCACTTTTCCGGCTGAGCTTGTCGAAGCCTCGAAAACGCAACCACTCAATGAACGAGAGCAGATCAGGCGATTTTACCAAAGCGTGATCTGCCGTCGGCGCGGGGTCCACCCCGCACCCTACGGCCCCAACGCAACCCGGCCCCGCTGAACAAAGGACTATATTCGATGAAAATCGCCGTTCTCGGAACCGGCATGGTCGGCCGTACCATTGCCGCCAAGCTGACAACGCTTGGACACGACGTCGCTCTTGGCACCCGCGATCCCGAAGCCACGCTCGCCCGCATTCCACCTCAAGGACAGATCTCTCTTTCCGACTGGCTGGCGACCCACGAAGCCATCACGCTGACCGATCTTGCCAGCGCCGCCGTCCATGGCGAGTGGGTGATCTTCGCGCTCAACGGCAAGGGTACGCTCGACGGGCTCACCGCCGCCGGCACCGAAGCGATCGGCGACAAGATCGTCCTCGATGTTTCCAACCCGCTCGAGTTCTCGCGCGACATGCCGCCGAGCCTGTTCATCTCCAACACCGATTCACTGGCCGAAATGATCCAGCGGATTTTGCCCAACGCCCGTGTCGTCAAGACGCTCAACACCGTCAATGCCAATGTCATGGTTGATCCTGCCGCCGTCGCCGATGGCGATCACACCATGTTCGTGTGCGGCAATGATCCGGACGCTCGCAGCGCCGTCGCCCGCTTCCTTACGACCGAGTTCGGCTGGCGCGACGTCATAGACCTTGGCGACCTCACCGCCGCCCGCGGCATGGAGGCTTCCCTGCACCTCTGGCTCAAGCTCTGGGGCGCCATCGGCCACCCCGGCTTCGGCATAAAGGTGGTGCGCTAGGTTTTTGGGCGCCTTCTTCCTCCCTTCAGGGCAGGGAGAAGGCGTCGACTTTCCTAAACCACCTGCCCGGCGGCCCAGCCACTGGCCCAGGCCCACTGGAAATTGAACCCGCCGAGCCAGCCGGTGACATCGACGACCTCGCCGATGAAATGGAGCCCCGGCACCTCGCGCGCCGCAAAGCTCTTGGCATCGAGTGCCCGTGTATCGACGCCGCCGAGGGTCACTTCGGCGGTGCGGTAGCCTTCGGTGCCGGTCGGCTTGATCCGCCATTTCTTGAGGCGATCGGTTAGCTGGGCCAACACGGCGTCCTTCATCTCCGAGACCTTGCCGGGGAACTCGGCGGCAATCACCTGCGCCAGCCGGTGCGGCATCCATTCGCTCAAAACGCCGACGACCTCGCGCTTGCCCGGCGCCGCCTTGATCGCCTTCAAGTCGGCGAGCACGTCGCGCCCCGGCAGCAGATCGATTTCGATCTCCTGGCCCTCATGCCAGAACGAGGAAATCTGCAGGATCGCCGGGCCGGAAAGGCCGCGATGGGTCAGCAGCAGGTCAGCCTCGAACCGCGCCTTGCCGCAGGACACTGCCGCCGGCAGCGACACGCCGCTCAGCGCGCCATAGGTCCTGAGGAACACCGGATCGAAGGTCAGCGGCACGAGCGCCGGACGGGTCTCGGTTACCGGGATACCGAACTGCTCGGCGACGTGATAGCCGAAGGCGGTCGCGCCCATTTTGGGGATCGACTTGCCGCCCGTCGCAATCACCAGCGCTTCGGCTGTCACCGTGCCGCGCTCGGTGTCGACTGCAAAACCCTCGTCGATCTTGCGCACGCCGGTGATCTCGGTGCCGGTGCGAACCGTCACACCGACATGGCTCATTTCCTCGCGCAGCATGGCAACGACATCCATGGCGCTGTCATCGCAGAACAGCTGCCCCTCGCCCTTGTCGTGCCAGGCAATGCCATGTTGCTCGATCAGGGTGATGAAATCCTTGGGCGTGTAGCGGGCCAGCGCCGACAGGGCGAATTTTACATTGCCCGAGATATAGGTGTTCCGCCCGGCATTGATGTTGGTAAAATTGCAGCGTCCGCCACCGGAAATGCGGATCTTCTCGCCCGGCACCGAATTGCGCTCAATGACCAGCACGCGCCGTCCGCGCTTGCCGGCCTCGATGGCACACATCATGCCGGCGGCGCCTGCCCCGACAATCACAACATCGAAATCGATCATTTGCGTACCACCAAATCCGTGAGGCCAGCGGCCTCGAAACCCTTGTGCCGCGCCATCAGCGCCAGCCCCTCGCCGCCCATATGCAGATGATAGGGCGCATCGGCAAACCGTACCCCCTGCTCAAGCACGTCGCGCCGCACCAGAACGAAGCTCTGCCCGACGCCATCGAGCGGCACCTGGGCAAAAGCGCGAACACCCGAGAGGTAATCGCGCTGCCCCCGTTCGGCATCGGCAAGTCCGTCTTCACCGCGAATCTTGTAGACTGTCCGGATGCCACCGCCATTGGCATAGCGGAAAACGGACCTGTCCGCCTCCTCTGCCTTACCATCGCGCGCAGAAAGAGCCACCACCGGCTTTTGCGCCGACAGCATCGCCTTGAGCGCCTCCGGCGGAATTGACGTCACCGATGCATCGACGAACAGCACCCATTCGGCCCGTCCGCGCATGTCGGCGACGGCGCTATTGGCAAGCCGCGACCAACGCAGCATGCGCCAGTGCGCGTCGCTGAGACCCGCTCCGTCTTTTGCCCGGTCGGGCGGAGCGTAGACCAGCTCGATCGGCAAACCCTGACGTCCGGGCGCGACGACGCCATCGGCGATCGCCGGCTTGTCCCTGCCCTGCGGACGTGCATCGAACTGCGCAATGACAAACGCCAGACGGTCGGGCGGATAATCGAGTTCGGCAATGGCATCGACGAGGCGCACCGACAGGTCCGGCTTGTGTTCGGCAATGACGCAAATGGCGACGCGCGGCCAGTCCGCTGGCGGGTTGGGCGCCTGGTCGAAATAAGGCTCGGCAGCATCGCGGATATCGACTGCAGCAAGATCCCTGTGCCGCGCCTTGCGCCAGGCCCATTTAATCGCGTGCATGGCGTGGAACGGCTTGGCGAGCCAGGCCTGACGTTTGTCCCAGGGCACCCAGGTCGACAGCCAGCGATGCGCGACGAACCGCCCGGTCACCTCGGCAAAATCGAAGCCCGGCGCCAGCATCCGCCTGAGCTTTTCATCGCTCTTGTATTCCCAGCCACCCGTGGCTTCCGGCGACCATTGTTGCGGCAGGATCAGTGTCGGCCTTTGCGCCCGCTCCAGCCTTAAAGCCGCCGCCGTCGTCACCGCTGGTCCGGTCGACTGGAAGATATCCTCAATGTCTGCCGTCTGCGGCAACAGCGCCACCAACTGCTTGAACCACGGATGTTCCGCGACGCCGCCGATAAAGGCATTGGTAACAAGGAACGGCGCGCCAGAATGCGTCCGGTCCGGTCCCATATGCTCATCCGGCTCGATGCCGGCGAAGCAGTCCAGCCCGTCAATCAGTTCGTCGATGGCACGGAACGGCTCGACATCGAGATCAGCGTAGACCCCACCAAGCGCGTTGAGCACGAGGTAGCGGAAGCTGTCGGCCCGCTGGATGTTGCGCGGATATCCGTCATAGGTCGCAAGCAGATCGGGATAGGTCTTGGCCACGAAGTCGTGCATTTTCGCATCGGTCCACAGCGTGATCTCCCAATGCGGGTGCAGCTCGCGCCAGCGCCTCAGCCAGACGGCCATGTCGCCCGGCACGTCCTCGGTCTTCCAGGTGAAATGGATGTGTTTGGGAATGCTCATGGCGCGCCCGTCCCGTCTCCGAGGCGCACCCTGACACCGGGCATGCCGCACACCTCGAAGCCCTTGTCGCGCGCCATCAGGCACAATCCCTCGCTGTCGGTGTGATATTTGTACGGCACCTCCGCAAAGCGCACACCTGCCCGCGCCACGTCTGCGGAAACCAGCAGAAACTCCGGCCCCGTCGCGGTCAGGGGGGCCATGTTGAGGGCGAAGAAGGCATTGAACGGCATGCGCTGCGTGCCCGATGACACATCGCGGATGGCCCCGTCGCGACCGCCATTGCGGTACAAATACTTGAACAGATCGCCCGATGCCGTGAAGGCATGACGGTTGAGGTCCTCGCCTGTCGACCCTTCGATCCAGGCCGTGGTCACCGGCCTGCCAGAAGCCATCATCTGGTTTGCTGCGTTTTCGGGGGCATCGGTCAGGCGTCCATCGACGAACAACACGTAGTCGGTTGCGGCGCCAATCGTCTCGAACACACCGTTACGCCCGGCGATGCCGCTCTCCGCTTGCTTGCCGACGCTGTCGCACCATTCAGCGCACAGCGCCTGCAAGGCCATGCGCTCGTGGCCCTGGCCACCGCACAGGATAATCCTCTCTGCCGATCCGGCACTCGCCTTCAGCGCCGCCGAGAGCTTTTCGATGTCGGCACCATGCGCCAGATCGATGGCGATCGTCAGCTTGCTGTTGACCGGCACAGGTTTCAGATCCTGGTCGTCATAATCGACGCTCGGATAGGCGATGCGCGTGTCAGCCATCTGCCTGTGCGCCATGCGGCGCCATGCCCATTTGATCTCGTTCGGGATGCGCCAGAATCTCGGCCCCTTCCAAACAATCGGACTCAGCCAGGAATTACGCCACAGATGCGACCCATAGGATGGCTCGCCCTCGCCGATCACCGTGAAGCGCTTTGCGAGTTTGGGAGCATAGTCGGGCGACGTCGGCGCCGGCCGGCCCGTGCCCGAGAGCGGCGACCAGCATTCGGGCATCAGCGCGTCGGGCCGATCGGCGCGCGGCACGGTCAGGGCAACAGAATTGACGAAGCGCGGACCGGTCGCATCGACCACGTCCTTGCAATGGCTCAGTTCCAGACCCTTCATGCAATGGACCCAGAACTGGTGGCCGGGCTCGGACCCCATGAAGGCATTGCCAAGGCAGAACGGCATGCCAAGGTATTTGGCA
This sequence comes from Devosiaceae bacterium, assembly GCA_963676075.2. GTDB lineage: Bacteria > Pseudomonadota > Alphaproteobacteria > Rhizobiales > Devosiaceae > JAHJQZ01. Next base: position 74,904 of record CAXXNZ010000019.1, on the reverse strand, counting down.
TTATTGGCCTTGGCATCGATCTCGGGTTCAACGCCGACGAAACAGGTGCTCTGTTCGGTTAGCGGATCGAGCTTGCGTTTCGGCACCACGTCGAGATCGGAATAGATGCCGCCATGCTTGTGCAGCACAAGAAACCGAAAGCTGTCGACCCGAAAGATCTGGTGCGGGAAGCGCTCGAAGACCGGCACGAGTTCGGGGTAATCCTCACGAAGGAGCCTGTCGATATCGGCGTCGTCCCACAACATCACCTCCCAGTCCGGGTGCAGCGCCTTCCAGCCCTCGAACAGCCGGTTGAGGAAACCGGGCAGGGTTTTGGTCTTCCAGGTGAAATGAAGGATCTTGGGAATGCTCACGTCTTTGGTCCGGTCAGGCTTTGACATTGCTGGCGGATCGGCAACCGGCCTTAACCGGACACGCGACAGTTTCGATGCTGCAGGTCACGGATCCCGGACAGGCGGACCTCTCAACCTTGCAGCCCTGCCCTAGTGCGCCGCAGAGCTCCAAAGGTCAATAAGCGGACCGGTCGCACCGAAGACGGGGTCGGTCTCGGGCAGCGGCACGGCGGCAATATTGCGGTCGGCTTCCGGGCGTTCGCCATCCTGACCACGCATCAGGTCCCAGTCGGCGCCCGGCGTATAGCCGCCAACGACGAGGAAATTCGTGGTCGAACTCAGCCGGCAATGTCCGACCCCGGCGGGAATGACGACGACATCGCCGGCGAATATCCTCAGCTCCCGCCCCTTGGCGCCGCCCATCTGCACCCAGGCATCGCCCGCGGCGACGCCGAGCACCTCGTGCGCAGTCGAATGGAAATGGTGATAGGTGAAAATCGAGGCGCGCCAGCGCGGCGGCCAGCCGCCTTTTTCCAGCAGCTCTTCCATCACCTCGGCGCTGGCGTCGAGACGGGGCACCGCTGCCGGATAATGCAGAAGCGGCAGGCGCGAATTGGGAATCCTGCCATCATCGTCAAAACGGATTGCGGTCACCGGTGGGCCTTTGACAAGCAGTTCTCCGGCCATCAGACGTCATCCACATTGAAGGTATCGCAGGCATTGGGATCGCCGCTTTGTTGCCCGATCCGGAACCATTTGACCCGCTGCGCCGAGCTGCCGTGGGTAAAGCTGTCCGGCACGGCAAAGCCCTTGGCGCGCTTTTGCAGCGTGTCGTCGCCGATCATCGAGGCAGCGTTCAATGCCTCTTCGATATCGCCTGGATCGAGCAGGCCCTGCTGTTTCTCATAGGCCGCCCAGACGCCAGCATAGCAGTCGGCCTGCAGTTCGACCCTGACCGACAGGGCATTGGCTTCGGCGGCGCTCAACTTGGAGCGCTGTTCGTTGACGTAGGGCAAAAGGCCGGTGAGGTTCTGGACGTGATGGCCGATCTCGTGGGCCAGCACATAGGCTTCGGCGAAATCGCCGCCGGCGCCGAACTGGCGTTTCAGCTGGTCGTAAAAGCTCAGGTCGATATAGACCTTAGAATCCGCCGGGCAGTAGAACGGCCCCGTCGCCGCGTCGGCAAGCCCGCAACCAGACGGTGAGCGTCCGGAAAACAGCACCACCTTCGGCTTCTGATAGCTCACGCTGCTGCCCTTGAAGGCCTCGGTCCAATAGGTTTCAGTGTCGGCGATGACGACCGAGACGAAGCGCTTCATCTCGTCATCCTGCCCGGTCGAGGTGGAGGCCGAGGACCCGGACGGTGCGTAGCTGCCGCCGCTATCGAGGGTGCCGTTGAGCAACTGACTCGGGTCGATGCCAAACATCAGTGCCACGACGACGATGACCACAAGCGCCAGCACAGAACCCCCGCCTGCCTTGCCAACGCGAAGGGGGGCTCCGCCGAACCCGCCGGATCTGCCGCGCCGGTCTTCGATATTCGCCGATTGCCGGCGTCCTCGCCACTTCATCGCCTACCTCGGTTTTCGCGGCAAACGGCCTTGGCCGCCCGCAGTCCTGTCACACGCCTATTGGGCGTCGGGTTTGGTCGTCTGGGAGATGGTCATGCACACGGCGCCATCCTCGCCGGTTATGAAAGCGTAGATTGGCCCGTCGAGCTTGATGAACCCGCCCGGAGGCGCGGCCTTTGCATCGCCGGTGCCCGCGTGGGCGTCGACGGCATCGGTAAAGCCCGCGCGCGCCGCATCCGAGGCCCCGATGGTATTGAAGAAGGCGCCTGCCATGTGCCGGAAGCGATCGAGCGCAGGCACGTCGCCCTCAGTCCCGGAGGTCTCGGCGCAGGTGACCACCTGCTTGATCATGCCGTCGGGCAAGCAGAAGAAAACCCCCATCATGCCGGGGATCTTGGCGAAATACTGCTGCTTGAGCACGTTCACCGCCTTGACGCCGGCATCCTCGGCCCAGTCCATATCGTCAAAGGAAAACGCCGCGTCGAAAAGCGGCGGCAGCGTGGTGTCGTCCGTCCGTTGCGCCGCATAGCCATCCGCCAGTGTCTGGCACAACATCGGTCCCTTTTCGGGCGCCGCCGCAGCAGCGGCATTTGCCGGCGCGGTCGGCACGAAGCAAAAGACCATCGGCAACAGGCCCGCCAGCACGCTCGCGAGCGGTTTTGCCCCTCGTCCAGTCCGTGATGATCCACCGGCTCCGGACCCCCGCGGCGCTGGTGTTTTGCTCGCTGTTTTTGTGCCCACTCTTCCCCCGGTCCGGTATGTCCCGTGTTTTCAACTAGATGCCACGGCCATGCCCGCTTCGGCAAGCGCGGCACACACGGGGCGCCAGCAAACCGGACCACACCAAGCTGTGGATTGCAGCGCCTTCAGCAAAAATCCGACACAAATGAGTAATCGCACTGTCACATTGGAGGGAGACAGATCGCTCACCGCCAATTTCGCAAAATCAAAATAATAAGAGGGGTTCACATGCTCTTTCATCAATCGATCTCCCGGCGCGCATTCCTTGCCGGGACCGCCAGCGCAACGGCGCTGATCGCCTTGCATCCGTTCTCGGTCAAGGCCGCCGCCAACCAGGCCCATCTTCGCCTGATGGAGACGACCGATATCCATGTGGCCATTTTCCCGTACGACTATTATGCCGACGCGCCGAGCGACACGATGGGCCTTGCCCGCACCGCCGCCCTGATCGACGGCATCCGCGCCGAGGCGACCAACTCGCTTCTGGTCGACAATGGCGACCTCATCCAGGGCAACCCGATGGGCGATTACGTCGCCTATGAGCGCGGTTTCAAGGATGGCGACCTGCACCCGATGATCGCGGCCATGAACACGCTCGGCTACGAGATGTCGACGCTCGGCAATCACGAGTTCAATTACGGGCTCGATTTCCTGATGAAGTCGCTCGACGGCGCCAATTTCCCGTTCGTTTCGGCCAATATCGTCAAGGGCACGACACTCGGCGCCGATCCGACCAAGGACGAAACGCTGATCAAGCCCTACCGCATCGTCGAAAAGCAGATCGTTGACGGTTCCGGCGAAGCCCATATCGTCAAGCTCGGCTTCATCGGCTTCGTTCCGCCGCAGATCATGATCTGGGACAATGCCAATCTCGAAGGCAAGGTCACAACGCGCGACATCGTCAAGACCGCCGAGGCCTATGTGCCGCAGATGAAGGAAGAAGGCGCCGACCTGATCATCGCGCTCGCCCACACCGGCATTTCCGAGGACAATTCGGAAGGCGCCGAGAATGCGGCGCTGTTCCTGGCCGGCGTGCCCGGCATCGACGTGGTGTTCACCGGCCACCAGCACCTGGTCTTCCCGGGCAATTTCCCCGACCTCAAGGGCGTCGACAACGAAAAGGGCACGCTGATGGGCAAGCCCGCCGTCATGGCCGGATTCTGGGGCTCGCACATGGGCCTGATCGACCTGATGCTCGAAAAGCGCGAGGACGGCAAATGGGCGATCGCCGCCCACACCTCGGAAGCCCGCCCGATCTACGAGCGCGTTGATCGCAAGAACGTGCCGACGGTCGAGGACGTCGCTTCGGTCGAGGCCCCGGTCCAGAAGGATCACGAAGGCACGCTCGCCTATATCCGCAGACCCGTAGGCGAGACGGCGGCGCCGCTGTTCTCCTATTTCGCCCTCGTCGCCGACGATCCGTCGGTGCAGATCGTTTCCCAGGCGCAGACCTGGTACATTGAACAGATGATGAAGGGCACTGAGTGGGAGAGCCTGCCGATCCTTTCCGCCGCAGCGCCGTTCAAGGCCGGTGGCCGTGGCGGTCCGGACTATTACACCGACGTCCCCGTCGGCCCGGTCGCCATCAAGAACGTCGCCGACCTCTATCTTTATCCGAACACCGTCCGCGCCGTCGCCATCACCGGCGATCAGGTGAAGAACTGGCTCGAACGCTCGGCCGGCATCTTCAACCAGATCACCCCCGGCGGGTCCGACGAGGCCCTGATCAATCCGGACTTCCCGTCCTACAATTTCGACGTCATCGACGGGGTGACCTACAAGATCGACCTTTCCCAGCCGTCCAAATACTCGTCCGACGGCAAGGAAACCCTCAACCCCGACGCCAACCGCATCGTCGATCTGATGTATGACGGCAAGCCGGTCGCTCCGGATCAGAAGTTCGTGGTTGCCACCAACAACTATCGCGCCGGCGGCGGCGGTTACTTCCCGGGTGCCGATGGCTCGACCATCATCTTTGTTGCGCCCGACACCAACCGCGACGTCATCGTGCGCTACATCCACGAAAAGGGCACGATCAACCCCAAGGCCGACGCCAACTGGAACTTCGCGCCGCTGCCCGGCACGACCGTCCTGTTCGAGACCGGCCCGAAGGGCGCCGAGCACGTCAACGACGTCAAGGGCGTCAAGATCGAGGCCACCGGCGACACCAATGCCGACGGCTTCGGCATCTACCGCATCACGCTGTAATTCGCAGCGGCAATATTGCCATACGCATCGAGAGAGGCCGGGCCGATCGCCCGGCCTTTTCTTTTACTCTGTCCCGTCCAATCCTCGACGCACTCCTGAGCAAGCGGGAATGCGTCGGTTCCCGTCGCGAACACGGACGAGGCAATTGTGACGTCTTCTTCCGCAAAGCGGGTTGGGCTCAGGCGCGACCTGTTGACAAATTTCACCGGCATCGTAGCTTCGGATCATGGCATGTGCAGCCAGCCGCTCGCGCCCGCAAGGGAAGGGTGAATGCACAAAAGCTTGGTTTTGACCCGCAACTCTTGGGCAGGCCGTCAGCAATGCGAGCACTGATCTTTTCTTCTGCCCGTGAGAAGGATCGAACCATGCATAGCTTCATGGATGCAAAACTCATGGCGAAGCTGCTGCGGCAAGCTCTCGCCGAACGAAGCATTGAGATCACCCACAGCGATAGCCTCGAATTGGTTTCACGGCAGTTCGGAATGGCCAACTGGAATATGCTGAGCGCCAGGATTGAGCGCGCAAGCTCGCCTGACGAAACTCTGCCGGATGGCTGGCTGAAGGCAGGCAACAGCCCTCAACTCTACGACACCCGCATCGATACAGAGAATGGCTCGGCCGTCCTGATCGCCGCCAAGCCTGAATTGCTGCATGAAATTCGAAGAGACGATTTCTGCACGGTCATGCAGAGCGTCGAAGCCGAACCGTTCAAGGGCAAGCGCATTCGACTGGCTGGCGAGCTACGGACGGAAGCTGCCGGCACAGGTGCCACACATCTGGTTCAGGGTCGACGGTGCTAAAGGTACGCTTTTGTTTGATAACCGCGAGCAGCAGGGACCAGATGGACCGCTGGTGGGCACCCAAGGCTGGAGCGAGCGAGCGGTGGTCTTTGATATCCCCGAAGAGGCGCAGAGCCTGCATTACGGCTTTTTCCTGAAAGGTGCAGGTAAATGCTGGTCTCGCAGGTTCAGCTTGGACGAGGTTGATGGCAGCGTTTGCGATCAGCCGTCCCATAGCGCGGATGCTTCCGAGGCCGACCAATCTCGATTTCGGACAAATGGCTGCAAGCTAGCTCCGCGGGCTGGCGGCGGATCGGCCTCCGCCACCAGCCCAAGCTCCTTGCGCGGAGATATCAAGTCGACTGTTCTGGGCACCTGTTCAAGCCTTGCCCATCCGCGCGCCCTGTTCCGTTCAACTGGCCCACCGATCCTGATGAACACCAAGCATCAGGATTTGACGGCCACTCTGCGATCCAACGGCGATCAGCCAGATTCAGCACCGCATGCTTAGTTAGCTCTTTTATTCCCTATTATTCCTCTTGACCACCTATTTAGAGAGTTTTAATGAGCATTCATGGAACAAGAACTCCTCACCGTCGAAGCCGCGGCGGAAACGCTCAAGCTTCACCCCAAAACCGTCCTGCGGTTCATCCGCGAGGGCAAGCTCAAGGCAACCAAGGTCGGGAGGGCTTTCCGTATCCCGCGCCGCGAGGTCGAGGCGCTTGCCGGGCTCGACCCGGTTGAGCCGCGCACCGGAACCGCCGTCCGCGCCACCTCCATCGTCGAGATCGAGGATCTGACCATTGAGGAGGCGCAGCGCCTTATCACGCTGATACAGGCCTCGATCAGCGGCCCCAAGCCGGACCCGATCCAGCTCGAAACCGCCTACGACCGAAACCGGCGTAGCCTCAAATTCGTCATCATAGCCACCCCTGGCGATGCCGGCGCTCTGCTGTCGCTTTTGTCCAACGCCATCGACATCTGAAAGCACTGAAAATGTCCACGATCTACAAGTCCGACTCCGGCAAGCGCCGGGTCGAGGAAAGCTACCGCTCGCTTCTCAACCAGTGGCCGGAACTGGTCGACTTCGTCACCGTGCCGACCCGCGAAGGCGACACGTTCGTTGTCGTGTCCGGTCCGGAGAACGCACCGCCGCTGGTGTTGCTGCACGGCTCGATGGGCAATGCCATCACCTGGATCGGCGAGATTTCGGCCTACGCCAGGCACTTCCGCTGCTATTGCGTCGACATCGTCGGAGAACCGGGCTTTTCGGCGCCAAGCCGGCCAGACCTCAACACCGAGGCCTCGGCACTCTGGCTCGACGATGTGCTGAAAGGCCTTGGCATCGACAAGGCGTCGTTCGTGGCGCTGTCGCTCGGCGGCCTCATTGCCTTCGATTACGCCGCACGCCGCCCCGGTCGCGTCGTTGCTCTGGCCGGGATTGCTCCAGCCGGCATCTGCAGAACGAAAAACGTACTGTTCCGTTTCCTGCCGCTGTTCTTCATGGGCGAGTGGGGCAAGCAGAAGATTCGCGAGGCAGTCACCGGCAAGCTGTTCGTCTCTGACGAGCCGGGTGCTGTCGCCTTCCGCGCCTTCTTCGATCTGATTGCCGACGAGTTCCGCCCGCGTATGGAGCAACTGCCAAGGTTGAGCGACGAACAGGTGCGCAGCCTCGATTGCCCGGTGCTGGCCATCGTCGGCGGCAAGGACGTCCTGCTGCGCACCGAAGACACGCGTAACCGCCTCCGCGCCCTGGCACCGCAGGCCGAAGTCGACTATCGCCCGCAGGCACGCCACTACATCCCCGGCACGGAAAAGGAAATCGTTCCTTTCCTGTTGCAAGCCAACACCTTGGCCGCAGTCTAGCCCAAGCTGACGCGACACAGCGTCGCGCCAGTAAAAATGCCCAAGACGCCGAATTAACGATCTGGCAACTTAATTACTTCCGGTCTTCTGACCGGTTTTGCTGGATCCCATGTACCAGAAAACTCAGGCTGATGCCGGCCGGGCGCGTTTGATTCCGCGTCCGGTTATTCTAGGTCTGGTCCGCGCAGCGACCATCGATTCCACCCGCTTTGCGCGTGTCGCGTTACCGCAGGCAGGTCCAACTGCATGGCGGCTGACACGATGCTGGCTGTCAAAGCGCGGTTTGCTATACTCGCCGCGTTCCGTTCGACACAGAGCGGCCCTCCCTAACCCGGTAACTGCCCCAAATGCCCCTCACCTTCCGTGATGCCACAAGCGACGACATCGTCGCTATTCTGACTTTGAGCTATGAGGGCGCCGCCGCGCCCGGAATGGTCCCACCGCCCGAGCACGACAATCCGGCGACAATATCCGCCTTCGAGGCGATTACCGCCGATCCCAATCACCGCCTGATCGTCGCTGTCGAAGACGGGTTGGTCGTCGGCACCGTGCAGATTTCCTACATCCCCGGCATTGCCCACAACGGTCTGTGGCGCGGCTTGCTCGAGCACGTCCATATCCGCACAGACCGGCGCGGCAACGGGCTTGGCGGCAAGATGATGGCTTGGGCCATCGAGCGCTGCCGCGAGCGCGGTTGCGGCATTGTGCAATTGACCTCAAACAAGCTCAGAAATGACGCTCACCGCTTCTACGAACGCCTCGGATTCGAAAAATCGCATGAAGGGTTCAAATTGAAACTTTAGCGCTGCTCGCGCGTTATTTGCCTGGAGCCATGTTTCAGGAGGAACCCATGTCGGCAGCTCAAGGTCCCGTGAAGGCAACGGACGCGAACGGGCATCAGCGCACCAGTGAAACCATCGAACTCAAACTGGCGCCGGACCTGGTGGATCTGCTTGACGCCTTCGTGTCCGAGCGCAACGACCTCTCACGCACCGAAGCGGTGGAAATCGCGTTGCGGGAATGGGCCACGGACCGGGGTCTACTTCCCCGCAAGCCGGACAGCTTCGTCCCTATCGAAAAGCTCAACGCACGGAACGACGGCTAAACGCCGGGTTCCGAACCCTATGCTGAAGGGTTTCTGAGTTCGGACGCGGCTTTCGGCCTTACGGCTTCATGTTTAGCGGTACGGGAGGCGCGTCCTTCATCACAGTGATGGCCACGCGCTCGTTTGCGTCGAGATAAGGATCGTTGGGCAGGAAGGGTTCCTGATCGGCCTTGCCGACCACCGAGGTCACATGCTCGGCGCCAAGCCCGTACTCGCCGAGAATAGAGCGGACCATGTTGGCGCGGTCGCTTGACAGTTCCCAGGCGCCGTAGCGCGGATTGGCATAGTTGTTCCCAGCGGCAGTGTGACCGGTGATCGAGACCTGGTTCGGCAGCTTGTTGAGGATCGGCGCGATGGCGGCCAGCGCCCGCCGAACCTCGTCGGTCGGGTATTTCGACCCTTCGGGGAACATGCGCCGTCCCGGCTGGTTGACGATCTGGATGTTGAGGCCCTTCTGGTTCTCCTCAACGATCAGGTTGTCGCGGAAGGTGGTGATGTCGGGCATCGACTCCCAGGCCTGCCGGATCGAAACGGCGGCGGAGTGGAACATCATGTCGACATCGGAATTGACGAAGTCCGGCGTGGTGTTGCCCGACTCGTTGGCATTGCCGCTCTGAGGCACGTTGGCCTCGGTTCTGTTGCCGTCGGCACGCAGGTTTGTCTGCCCGCCGCCATTGTCGGCGCCAGATCTGCTCGGCGCTGTTCCGCCCATCACGCCTCCTGATCCGGAGGTCGATTCAGAGATATTGGGAGGCGAAAAATAGTCGGCCAGGCCCTTTTTCTGCTCGGGCGTGGTCATCGAGATCAGCCACAACAGCAGAAAGAACGCCATCATGGCCGTGACGAAGTCGGCGTAAGCGATCTTCCAGGCACCGCCGTGATGCGGATGCTTGCCCTTCTTGACGCGCTTGATGATGATCTGGCCGCCGTCGTCCATGCCGTTTCAGCCTTTCCGGGTCAGGCAGCCAGGTCCGATGTTGACTGATCGACTTCGTTGAAGGACGGCCGCACTTCGGACATCAGCGATTTGCGGGCGAATTCAACCGCCATCACCGGCGCATAACCGGCGACATGGGCGATAAGTCCAGCCTTGATCGACAGGTAATATTTGGATTCCGCCTCGAAAATCATCTTCAGCCCCTGCGCCATCGGCCCGAAGAAGCCATAGGAAATGAGCACGCCGAGGAAGGTACCGACCAGGGCGCCGCCGATCATGTGCCCGAGGACCTCGGGCGGTTCGGCGATCGCGCCCATGGTGTGGATGATGCCGAGCACGGCGGCAACGATGCCGAGCGCCGGCGTGCCATCCGCCAGCGCCAGAACCGCGCCGGTGAGCCGTTCGTTTTCCTGTTCGTGCGTCTCGAGCTCCTCGTCCATCAGCGCTTCCATCTCATGGACGTTGCGCGTTCCGAGCGTCACCATCCTGAGGTAGTCGCAGATGAACTCGACGGCGTGGTGGTTCGCGGCAAAACGGGGGAACCGCGTGAATATCTCGGAATTCTGGGGGTCCTCGATATGGGCTTCAAGCGCCAGCGGGCCTTTGGTCTGCACCAGCTTGAACAGCAGGTACAAAACCCCGAGCAATTCGAGGTGATCCTGTTTGGTATAACGCGGTCCACGGAACAGAATGCCGAAAATGCCCAAGGACTGTTTCAGCACCGTTCCTGTGTTGGCGATGATGTAGCCGCCGAATGCCGCGCCAAGGATGATCAGGACTTCGAAGGGCTGGAACAGGACGGCGAAATGGCCGCCGATGGCGCCATAGCCACCCAGAACGCTCGCGAAGACAACGATGATGCCGATAATTAAACGCATGCTGCTACTCAACTCGGCAGACCAGCGCTGTTCCGCGGGAACCCGCGGTTCAGGAACACAAGCCTGCCAATACACGGAACGGCGCGTTGACTGGCCGCTCCTTCAATTTGAAGATTAGCGGCGCGTCATGAAAATTCCCTTACCCTTTGCACTCGATTTGCGTACTTCCGCCAATGCCTTCGCGCTACCGAACGCACACGCATCGCTATCCAAAAGCCGGTTCCGGTCGCTTTTCTTTTGATCCGGCTTTGACTAACCTCTTGTCTCGACCGAAGTGGGGGCACGGGGAACAGTTCATGGATAAGGAAAGCTTTATCAACGGCTTGCTTGAAGACGTCGGGGTCAAGATCGACGGACCCAACCCCTGGGATCCGCAAGTCCGGGACAAGCAGGTGTGGACGCGCCTGTTCGCCGAAGGCTCGCTCGGTTTCGGCGAGGCCTATATGGATGGCATGTGGGATTGCGCCGATCTTGCCGAGTTCTTCAACCGCGTTGTCGGTGCCCGCCTGCAGTCCAAGATCCCGGTCACGATGAACCTGATCTGGCAGATCGTCCAGGCGCGTTTCCTCAACATGCAGACCAAGGCGCGCGCCCAGCGCGTCGCCCAGATGCACTATAACGAGACGGACGCCTATCGCGCCTCGCTCGACGACCGCATGACCGGATCCTGTGGCTACTGGACCGACGGTGTCGAAAATGTCGACCAGGCGCAGGAGGCAAAGCTCGACCTCATCTGCCGCAAGGTCGGTTTGAAAAAAGGCGAACGGGTCTGGGACATCGGCTGCGGCTGGGGCGCCTTCATGGGCTTTGCCGCCGAAAAATATGGCGCTTCCTGCATCGGCGTCACCGTTTCACCCGATCAGGCCGCCTTTGGACGCGAACGCTACAAGGACCTCGACGTCGAATTCCAGGTCAAGGACTACCGCGATTTCGACGGCAAGGCCGACAAGATCGTCTCAATGGGCATGTTCGAGCATGTCGGACACAAGAACTTCGAGGCCTATTTCAAGAAGGCCCGCTCGGTCATCAAGGACGATGGCCTGTTCTGTCTGCATACGATCGGGTCGAGCGAAACCCAGCCCACCATTGACGCATGGCTCGACAAGTACATTTTCCCCGGTGGGGTCATCCCCTCGCTGCAACAGATCGGCGGCGCGCTAGAAGGCCTGTGGGATGTCGTCGACCTGCACAATATCGGCCCGCACTACGACAAGACGCTCATGGCCTGGAACGAGAATTTTCAGGCGAAATGGCCCGAACCCAACACCGATCAAGGCCGTCGCTTCAAGCGCATGTGGGAATATTATCTGCTCTGCTGCGCCGGCGGCTTCCGCGCCCGCGCCATTCATGTCTGGCAATTCGTTTTGTCACCAGCCGGCGTCGGCATGCCGGACGGCTATGTAACCCAGCGCTAGACGGGTCGGTTCAAGGTCACCGAGGCCCCAATCCCTCTTGACCTGACCCGCGGCAAGCATTGGCGCGGTGCCGTCAAAATGGGCTATTTTGTCGACCTGTCTCATGGTGTGCACCGCCCTCGCACACCGCGTGCCAGGGATTTCGGCAGCAAGTCATGCGACCCGGCGTAGCAAATTTTTCCTGTAATTGTTGTGAATTTTGGTCATAAAATCGAATTTCCATTTTGCCAAACCAGCAACGTGCCGTACTCTTTCCATTATTGCATAATAAGAAAAGTCCGATGTTCTGAGCGGGAGAACAATACTGGGCGAGCTTGCAGACAGCGCAACCACTAATCTTTCTGTTCCAGTCGGTTCGGATGCAAGTTTCGCTGACATAGTTGCCTCGCTGGACACGATACTCGATCACCCCTCCTTCCGCTCATCGCCACAGCTTTGCGCCTTCCTGTCCTATGTCGTCAGCGAAGAACTGGCCGGGCGAGGCTCTTTCATCAAGGCCTATTCGGTCGCCGTCGATGCTCTCGGGCGTCCGGAAAGCTTCGATCCGTCCAAGGATCCGGTGATCCGCGTCATGGCGACCCGCCTGCGCAAGGCGCTCGCGGCGTTTTACGAAGAGGCGCCCGCAAGCGTACCGGTAAGGATCATTCTGGTGCGCGGATCCTATCGCCCGGTCTTTTCGACCTATGTACCGCCGGCGAAGGAACAGGCGGACGCGACCGATGCCGCGCCCGAGGACGAGGCAAGCACGGCGCCCGAGCAGACAATTGCCCCGCCGCCGCACAAGCTGAGACGCTCCAACATCATCATCGGCTTGCTGACCGTTCTGCTGCTCGCCGCAGTGGTCTATATCGCCTGGGACGTCCTGTTCTACATGTCCGGAACCGACAATCTGTCGATCTTCGATCAGGATTGAGACAACCCCCAGGCGAAAGATGGAATGGGGTCACACGGTACCCGACGCCTTGCGCTTTGCCAGCACCGGATCGATGTCCGCCGCCGAATGACGCTCGTGCAACTGCTCGTCCTCGGGACCATTGCCGACATTGACGCACCGGCCACGCTTGACCGGTTCGCGAGCGTCGATTTCCTTGGCCCAGCGGATGACGTGCTCATAGCTTTTCACGTCCAGGAACTCGGCGGCATCGTAAGCGCGCCCGAGCACCAGTCCGCCGTACCAGGGGAAATTGGCGATGTCGGCGATGGTGTACTCGTCACCGCCAAGGAACCGGGATTCTTCCAGACGACGATTGAGCACATCGAGCAGACGCTTGGCTTCCATGGTGAAGCGGTTGATCGGATATTCCTGCTTGGTCGGCGCATAGGCGTAAAAATGCCCGAAGCCGCCGCCGATATAGGGCGCGCTGCCCATCTGCCAGAACAGCCAGTTGAGCGTCTCGGCGCGACCGGCCGGATCCTTGGGCAGGAAGGCGCCGAACTTCTCGGCGAGATACAAAAGGATCGAACCGCTTTCGAACAGGCGGATCGCCGGGTCGGCGCCGAAATCGACCATCGCCGGGATCTTGGAATTGGGGTTGATGGCGGCAAATCCGGAGCCGAACTGGTCGCCCTTGCCGATGTTGATAAGCCAGGCGTCGTATTCGGCATCATGGCCGGCTGCCAAAAGCTCTTCGAGCATGATGGTGACCTTCTGGCCGTTCGGCGTCGCCAGCGAATGAAGCTGCAGCGGGTGCTTGCCGCGCGGCAGGTCCTGGTCGTGCGTCGCCCCGGCAATCGGGCGGTTAGTGCTGGCGAACGCGCCGCCGTTGGGCTGTTCCCACGTCCAGACCTTGGGGGGGACGTATTCCGTCTGTTCGGTCATGACATTGATCTCTTTGAATAAGTGCAAAGGCGGGCCGGTCTTTCGAAATAAGCGCCACAGCACGAGCCTTCAAGCCCTGAAACTGCCGCCACGGTCCGTATCGCCTGGTTGTGATTGTCCCTGCCCCGGCAGTTTCAGGCGCAACTGTCGGTGCCGGTAACCTCGCCCGTGACGGACGAAAATGGTCTGGCACGCCCGAGTCAGCTCTCAGGCGCGCTTTTCCTCGGCCAGATGCTTTTGCTGGTCGGCGACCAGATAGCGCCGCATCGCCACGCCGGTGAGCGGCCTGCTGAACAGATAGCCCTGGAAGGCGGTGCAGCCCATCTCCTGCAGCGCTTCGAGCTGCCCTTCGGTCTCCACCCCCTCGATGATGCAATCAAGTTCGAGATGCATGGAAAGATCGATTATGGTCCTGACAACCGCCTGGGTCACCGTATTGTGCTCGATACCGTCGACGAAGCTGCGGTCGACCTTGATCCGATCGAGCGGCAGGGTGTGCACGTAGCTGAGGCTCGACTGGCCGGTGCCGAAATCATCGAGCGCAATACGGGCGCCGAAACGCTTCAACAGTCTCAGCGACTCCTGCGCCCGCTCGAAATCATGCATCACCGCCGTTTCAGTGATCTCGAAGGTCAGGCGTTTGGGATCGATACCCTTGCGGTCGGCGATGGAGATCAGCTTGAGAATGCGCGCGGGCGCGCACACGTCATGCGCCGATAGGTTGAACGACACGAAGACGTTCTCGGGCCAATCGGCAGTCTCGTTCAGCAACTTGGTGAACAATACCTCGGTCAGCCGACCGATCTGGCCCGAGCGCTCGGCGGAGCGGATGAACACGTCCGGCGGCACCGCACCGACGATCGGGCTTTCCCAGCGCGCCAGCGCCTCGACCCCGGTGACCGTGTCCGTCGCCACATCGTAGACCAGCTGGTAGGCGAGCGAGATTTCCTCTTCGAGATTGGCATCGCGCAGCCGGCGCTCGACGCCGAGGCTCTTGCGAATCTGGTCGGCGTGCTCTTGCGAGAACAGCACCACCGAACCGCTGGCGTGGCGCTTGGCGTGATAAAGCGCATGATCGGCGCGCTTGATGAGTTTTTCGGAACTCTGACACTCCGGACACGACGCCGTCAGACCGACCGAGCCAGACATCTGGGCGGAGAAGGACTCCATGCGGAACGGCACGCGCATGAGTTCGCAGATCATTTCGCCGCGCGCCTTCAGCTGGAGTTCGTCGCCATGCCCGATAAAAATCATTCCGAACTCGTCGCCGCCCAGCCGCCCGACGATGACGTCAGCGCCGAGTGTGTTGAGGCGCCGCCCGACCTCCTGCAACACTTGGTCGCCCGCCGGGTGACCGTAGATGTCGTTGATCGGCTTGAAGCCGTCGATATCGAGCAGTCCAACGCCGATGGTATTGCTGCTTTTGTCCTCGAGGATGGCCTGATCGAGAGCCTGAAAGAAGCCACGGCGGTTGCGCAGTCCGGTCAATTGGTCGACCGTCGCCAGTTCGAGATTGGCGATGCTCAGTTCATACGCCGCCATCCTTTCCTTCTCGAGGTTGACGCTCGACTCGATCAGCCTTTCGAAATCGCGCGAGGAATCGAGCAGAACCGCCGAAATCGCCAGGGCCACACCAGCCACGATAATGGCCGTGACGACGTAGACGACATTGCCGCTCAGCCCCAGGTAGAAAAGCAGCGGAACCAGCATGCCGATCATCATTGCGGCGAAGGCGGCGCGCACATGCATGACGCTGGCGGCGTTGCCAATGGCGATACCGACGATGAGGAAGATGATCTGCCCCTGCGTGAAGCCCGTGCCGTAATGCGTCAAAGACAGAGCCCAGGACACGAAGGCAAGCGAAAGCGCCAGCGACATAAACACTGCGGTCTTCAGCCGCTCGCGCGCCTCGGTCGGATCGAGATCCGTATGGCCGACGCGCCAGTAGGTCATGAGCCGGATGGAGCTGATCGCAATGATGACGGCAGGCAGGTAAAGGGTCAGCCATTCCGGCGCATAAGGCAAATGCGTATACGACAGCCCGATGACTCCGATGATGATTATCACATACATCAGCGGCACCTTGCGGGAGATCGCCCGTATCTGGGCTGTCACCAGCTCAGGTTTGCCCTCAGGAAGACTGAAGAAGTCAATGATTCGCTGAATGTGATTCATACGTCGCCCTCGTTCAAACTTGATAATTGAGGGCAATTTAATTCGGTGTTAAATATTGAAGTCCGGAACTATAGTTTTACTAACATTCTGTTTATTATCGTTTCTGATGAGAAATTTTCGCGGTCGCAATTGTATTTCTTTTTGGTCGGTTATTACTCTTTCATTACAGCGCCGCTTCGGTTCCCCGCGCGGAGCCGCGTGCTGATCGTCCGAAGCGCACCTGATCCGGTGCTTTCGCCTCGCAGCGCTTCGGTGTAACGGTGTGCGCCACCGGCGCGCCTCCTCCCCCAATGCCACCGAGCGGACATGAACGAACCCCAGCCCATCGACATTTTCGCGGTTGCCACGCCGGGCCTTGACGCCGTGCTGCTCGCCGAAGTCGAAGCCGCCGGTTTTTCCGGCGCGCGACTGATGGCCGGGGGTGTCGGGTTTTCAGGGACGTGGCCCGATATCTGGCGCGCCAATCTCAAGCTGCGCGGCGCAACGCGCATTCTGGCCCGCATCGCCTCGTTCCGCGCCATGCATCTGGCGCAGCTCGACAAGCGGGCCCGCAAGATCGACTGGGCCGCGTTCCTCAGGCCTGACGTTCCCTTCCGCGTCGAAGCCGCCTGCCGGAAGTCGCGCATCTATCATGCCGGAGCAGCGGCTCAGCGCGTCAGCCGGGCGATCACCGACACGCTCGGTGCGCCGATGGTCGATGACGCCGAGCTGCGTGTCATGGTGCGGATCGAGGACGACCTCGTCACCATCAGCATCGACACATCCGGTGCCTCGCTGCACAAGCGCGGCTTCAAGCAAGCCGTCGCCAAGGCGCCCTTGCGCGAGACCATGGCGGCGCTGTTTCTGAGGCAAGCGGGCTATAATGGCAGCGGGGCGGTGCTTGATCCGATGTGCGGCTCCGGCACCATTATCATCGAAGCGGCCGAAATCGCCCGAGGGCTGCAGCCGGGCCGCGCCCGCCATTTTGCTTTCGAGGATCTCCCGTCGTTCGACGCCGAGAGTTTTGCCCGCCTGAAGAAAACGGCCCCCGCTCCGGCACCCGACAGCCATCCGCGTTTCTTCGGTTTCGACCGCGATCCCGGCGCCATCCGCATGGCCGAAGAAAATGCCGCCCGCGCTGGCGTCGCCGACCTCTGCCGGTTCACCTGCGCCGACGTCGCCGAGCTTCAGGCACCCGAGACGGGACCGGGTCTTGTCATTCTCAACCCGCCCTATGGCGCCCGCGTCGGCAACACGGCGCCACTCGCCAGCCTCTACCGCACGCTCGGCGCACGGCTCAAAGCCGGGTTTGCCGGCTGGCGCGTCGCCATCATCGCCACCGACCAGAACCTCATCCGCGCCACCGGCCTTGGTCTCGAACCGGCGGGACCACCGGTGCTGCATGGTGGGTTGCGGGTCAATCTGTGGGTGTCTGGCCGGTCCCGGACCGCTGCCGACACGGCTTAGCCAACGGCGCGTTGCCAGGTGACGGCACTCTTGTCGGTGAAGATGCGCCTGGCCGATACGGCATCATGCGGGCGACTGAAAAGATAGCCCTGGAAGGTGGTGCAGCCCATATTCTGCATATGGATCAACTGCCCTTCGGTTTCGACGCCCTCGATGATGCAATCCAGACCAAGCCTGGTGCACAGGTCGAGGATCGTTTCGACCACCGCACGCGTCGCCGTGCTGCCCTCGATCTGCGTCATGAAGCTGCGGTCGATCTTGACCCTGTCGAGCGGCAGGGTGTGCAGATAGCTCAGGCTGGAGTGGCCCGTGCCGAAATCGTCCAGCGCCACCTTGGCGCCAAGCTTCTTGAGCAGATGCAGGGAATCGCGGGCACGTTCGAAATCGTGCATAACCGCCGTTTCGGTGATTTCGAAGGTCAACCGGCTGGCGTCGATCCCCATGCGCGCGGCAATGTCGAGGAGATTCTGGATCCGCTCGGGCACGCAGACGTCCTGCGCCGACAGGTTGAAGGACGCGAAGAACTCTTCCGGCCAGTCGCGAATGTCGGTCAGCATCTTGGTGAACAACACTTCAGTCAGCGGGCTGATCAGACCGGTGCGTTCGGCTGCCTGAATGAAAACATCGGGCGAAACGGATCCGACAACGGGGCTGTCCCAGCGTGCCAGCGCTTCGGCGCCGACAAATCTCTGCGTCTCGGAATCGAAGACGAGCTGATAGGCCAGGCTCATCTCGCGCTCCATATCGGCG
Organism: Devosiaceae bacterium; assembly: GCA_963676075.2. GTDB lineage: Bacteria > Pseudomonadota > Alphaproteobacteria > Rhizobiales > Devosiaceae > JAHJQZ01. The sequence continues at coordinate 56,882 of CAXXNZ010000019.1, read as the reverse complement.
TCGCGCAGATGGCGCTCCATGGCGAGGCTTTCGCGGATCTGTTCGGCATGCTGTTCCGAGAACAGAACCGCGTCGCCGGTGTCGTTGTCCTTGGCGTGATAAAGAGCAAAATCGACGCGCTTGAGCACATCCTCGACGGTGTGATCGCCCCTTTGAGCCACGGCCAGGCCCAGCGAGGCGGACAAGCGAACGATCGCGTTTCTCATCGCAAACGGCTCGCGTATCACCTTGCACAGGCGACGGCCGCGCTCCAGTAGATCCCCGGCGCCACCGTGGCTCAAAAAGATCAGCCCGAATTCGTCGCCGCCGAGCCGCGCCACGATCGCCTCGGGATCGAATTCGCGAAGGCGCCTGGCGACCTCGCGCAACACGTCGTCGCCCACCGGATGGCCATAGATGTCGTTGATCGGTTTGAACCCGTCGAGATCGAGCAAGCCGATGGCCACCTGGCCATCTGCCCCGTCGGTGCCCATCGCATTTTCAAGGGCCGTAAAGAATCCCCGCCGGTTCTTCAGACCGGTGAGGCTGTCGATAATAGCCAGCTGAAAATTGACATTGCTCAGGTCCTGGGCGGCAGCGCGCTCGCGCTTCAGCTCGACGCTGGCCCCGATCATCTGTTGAAAATCGCGGATGGAATAAAGCAGCACCAGCAGAATGGCGACGCCGACGACCAGGAAGTTCGCGCCCATGGCGATGAAAACGACATTTCCGCTCAGCGCGAGATAGACCACCAGTGGCAGGATCGCGCCGACCAGCATACCGGCGACCGCAGACCCCAGCGGCATCAGGCAAGCAGCATTGCCCAGTCCCGAAACCACGGCGAAGCTGATGGCATGAGCCTGTGTGTAGGGTGTGCCGTACCCCATGAGCGACAGGGTCCACGCCATGAACACCAGCGACAGGAAAAACGACAGGCGACCGGTCAGTTTTAGACGCTGACGCGTCTCGTGTTCGCTGAACGTCTTGCCACGTATCCCCAGGAAAACAGAAAGTCGATAGATGCAAATTGCGATAAAGAAACCGGGAACAATTACCGACATCCAGATCGGAACATATTCATAATGCGTGTAGGATAGTGCCAATACATTCAATATGATGAACGCATACATATATGGGACTTTTTGGGACAACGAACGCAATTGCGCAGCAACCAATTCCGGCTTTCCCTCCGGAATGTTGAGTACTGCTACTATATTTCGATAGATGTCCATGCGGCCTCCAAAAAGAACAGTTACGGATGCGACCTTAATTCAGGGTAAAATCCGATAAGAACTGTCCGGAATTGGGCGCAGGCGACGAGCGGCGTCTCGCGACGACCGGGCGGCCGGAACTGCATGGTGGATAGCGGGTCAACTTGTGGGCGGCGGGGCGTTGATGCCCCGCCATCCATCAGATCATTCGGCCGCGGCGGGCCTCAGTTCCATCGCCTGCTTTTCATAAAGCGAGCGGTAGATGCCGCCGGGCAGGCCCACGAGGTCGGCATGCTTGCCTTCCTCGACGACCTCGCCGCGCTCGAACACCAGCAATCGATCCATCGATTTCACCGTCGACAGCCGGTGCGCGATGACAAGCGTCGTCCGCCCCTCGATCAGCCGCTCGATGGCCTCCTGGATCAGATGCTCCGAGCCTGAATCGAGGCTCGATGTCGCCTCGTCGAGGATCAGGATCGGCGCATCGGCGAGAAAGGCCCGGGCCAGCGCCACGCGCTGACGTTCGCCACCCGAAAGCTTGATGCCACGCTCGCCAACCAGGGTGTCGTAGCCCTTGGGCAGGCCGAGAATGAACTCATGCGCATTGGCGAGCCTCGCTGCCGCGACGATCTCGTCCATGCGCGCGCCGGGGCGGCCATAGGCGATATTCTCACCCAGGGTGCGATGGAACAGCACCGGCTCCTGCGGCACGATCGAGATCTGCCGCCTGAGTGATTCCTGGGTGACCTCCGCAACGTTCTGGCCGTCGATCAGCACGGCGCCTCCAGTGACGTCGTGGAGACGCTGGATGAGCTTGACGAAGGTCGTCTTGCCCGACCCCGAATGACCGACCAGGCCGACGCGCTCGCCACCGGCGATCCTCAGCGAGAAGTCCTGGTAGAGGGGCGTCGCGTGTCCCTGATAGTGGAACTGCACCTCGTCGAAGACGATCTCGCCTTTGGATATGACGAGCGACTTGGCGCCCGGCATGTCGGCGATGGCGTGGGGTTCGGCATGGATGTCGACCAGTTCCTCCATCTCGTTGACCGAGCGCTGCAGGTTGCGCACATGCATGCCCACTTCCTGCAGATAGCCTTGCAGCACCAGGAACAGGGTCAGCACGAAGACGAGATCGCCTGCCGTCACGCCGCCCGACCAGCCGATGATCAGCGCCGTTCCGAGAATGGCCCCGCGGAAGAGCAGCATCGCTGTGTCCTGCACCAGTCCGCTGTTGGTACCGCGCATCCACAGCCGACGGGTGCGCCGGCGCCACTTGCCCAGAACCCAGTCGATGCGAGCTTCCTCGCGGCGTTCGCCAGCGAAGGATTTCACCACGGCGTTGCAGGTGATGGCATCGGCCAGCGCTCCGCCGACCTTGGTGTCCCAGCTGTTGGCCAGCTGTGCCGCCGGCGAGACATAGCCCACCGACAGGCCAATGACGAGCGCCACATAAATCAACGACCCGATGGCAACCACGAGCCCCATCACCGGCCAGTGCCAACCGAGCAGCGCGCTGGCGCCGACCAGCATGACCAGACGCGGAAACAGGCCGATGATGATGGTGTCGTTGAGGCCGTCGAGTGCCCACATGGCCCGGGTGATCTTGCGCACCGTCGAGCCGGAGAACGAGTTTGTGTGCCAATCCGTCGACAGACGCTGGATGTGAAAGAACGCTTCCTGCGCCATCTGCGGCATCATTCTGAGGGTGAAGGTAACGATGGTGGCGAACAACGTCCGCCGTCCGATCACCAACACAGCGCCGAGCGCCATCAGCAGGCCGAAGTACCAGAGCGCCTCGCCATGGGCCACCTCGGCATCGGTGACGAAACGGCCGAGCGCGTCGACCAGTTTGCCGATGTAGAGCGGAGTAAACACGTCGGCCAGTGTCGTGACCATGACGCAGCCGAGCGCAAGCGCTACCGTCCAGGGTTGGCGCGCCCAGTGACGTGCGGTGAATTTGGCGACCTTGGCGAGCGTATTGCCGCCTTGAGAGAAAATTGAGCGATTCATGGCCAGATCCGGCGCAGGGGCCGGTCCCGAAAACGCGCGCACGGATGGCGCGGCGACGAAAAAACAAGGATTTTGGAAGTGGTTCAGCCGCGCTTTCGGTGGGCTGAAAAGAGCGTCTGACCGTTAAGGTCGAGGCTGTCGGGTGTTAATCCCGATACGCATGACGCCACCAAGGAGGTTCATACTGCCATTACTCATCAGCGGCCCTCCTTGTTTGTGTGGCTTGCTGCGCCGGACACTAGCCGAGCCGACGCACGCCGCCAAGCCATATCCGGCGCGATAGCCGCCGCATGTGACAGTTTTACCACGTGGCGCTGACTGGGCGCAGATTGGCGGTCCAAATCGGAGATCTGGTCCTCACCGTGGTCAAGTGCCGGCCAGTCAGTCGGCAGACTTGGGCGCAGATATCCATTCCCTTTTGAGGATGGCGTATTGCACGGTGTTTTCGTAGATCGGGTTGCCCGCATCGTCTTTTGTGAACGATACAAACTCGATGAACATGCCTTCCCGCCGCATGCCCAGCTTTTGGCAGAGGCGCTGCGAGGGCTTGTTGTGGTCTTCGACATAGGCATAGATCCGGCGAAAGCCCTTTTCCCGGAAAAGATGGTCGACCAAAGCTCTCGCGGCTTCGAACGCATATCCCTGGCCACCGAACTGCGGGTTGAGGTGCCAGCCGACCGAGGTCGTTTCGTCCTCTTCATTTTCTCCGGCGCCGCCGAACAAATCGCCGATGACCTGGCCGGTCTGTTTCAGGCATATTGCCACGCTGCTCTCGTCGAGGGCGCGTTTCCTGACCGCGATCTCCGCCTCGGCGAGGTCTGCGAGCTTGAGCGAGAAAAAGCAGGATGCCGTGGGCGCACGCAGATAGGCGAAGAGGTCTGCTTCATCCCCCTCCCGGAAGGGCCTCAGGATCAGGCGCTCTGTCTCGATGATTTGCATGCGATGTACTCTTCGAAAGGTGACTTATGATGTGTGCGCGGCGGACCGCGCGCGATACTCGACCGGCGCAAAGAACACCATCATGGCCAGCATGGCGACACCCCGCCTGCCGTCGTCAGAAGGACGACCTGTTTGGTGAGATGAACGCGCTTCCGCCCGCCGATTTCATCGGCAGGTACATCAAGGTCATGCGCGGTTCGCAGCCAGCCATGAACGCCAAAACGGCAGGCCTGATGATTGCCTCTACATCCAGAACCCGGGGAATGCCAACAAAACTCGCGCGTGGTACCGTTCCATGTACGAGCGCCTGGGTGCCGCGAAAAAAGGCGCACAGGTGCGTGTTACCCTACCAGCACTCGAGGGACTGCTTATGTTGCGCATTCCCGGCATAGACGACAGCGGGGAATGAAGCGCCTTTCTGGACACCGTCGAGAGCGCCTCCCCTTTTGCTCCGGCCGCCCGACACTCTCTCCCCTAGAGCAGCGAATTCAACTTGAGCAGATCGAGCAGGATTTTTCCGTTGGCGCGATCCAAACGCCTCGAATGCTCGCAAGCTATTGACCAAAATAACAACTTATTAGTCCGGCTCGTTGCAGACTAGAAAGGAGATATCGAGGCAAGAGATGACGCAAGCATGAAGTTTCGGACGCAGAGCCAGGACAAAAGCGACAAGGCGCCCGGAATCTCGATTGCATGGGCAAAGGCTATTGACCTGCTTCAGCGCATTCTACCTTGGCGCGACTATGAAAACACTGATGAAAATAGCGCCAGAATTATCGGCGACGAAGAGTATTCAAGGGCGTTCCGGCCAATATTGCGCGGATTTACTCTTCCTGCGGCGGTTTACTACGCTGTAGTCGTCTTTCTGCACCACAACGATGAGCCCTTCGGAAACTTCCTTGTTCTTGGCGGAATAGCCGCCATAACGTCTGTGGTTGGGTTCGTGCTGTCGCATCAATTGCGCACCCGCTCGGCAGGCAGGGTTCGCCTTGAGATCTATGCACTGACGATCTTCGGTTTGGCCTACGCGAACATCCTTGCCTATCACCTCATCCATCTGGAAGTCCCCAAGCTCATCTACTTCGTGCTCCTGACCATGGCGGTGGCAACGGCCGGCGTGAGCTTGCGCGTCATTCTGCCTGTTTCTGCGATCTCGCTGGCGACCGCGATCGCGCTTGCCGGGCAGGCCGGACCAGAGGCACAGGACCAATTTGCCTATATCGCTCTTGCGACGACTTTTATCGCAATCGGCATGGCCTTCCTGATGCGTCGGGCCATCGAACGGGAAATCCGCGCGCGAATGGCGCTCCAGGTCATGCATGACGAAGCCATGAATGCCGCCGACACGGATTTCCTGACCAAGCTGCCCAACAGACGCAGCTTCACGCGCCACCTGGACTTGAAGTTCAAGGACAATGACAATCTCGCATTGGGTCTGGTCGATCTGAATGGATTCAAGCAGGTGAACGACCTGTTCGGGCATGTTTTCGGCGATGCCCTTCTCGCCGATGTGGCGCAAAGGATTCGCAAGGCCTGTGGCAATGAGGTGTTTGTCGCGAGGCTTGGGGGCGACGAATTTGCCCTGGTTCTCGAGAACGCGACTGGTCGAGCGGAAATGGCAGCTCTCGGTCGCGAGATCTGTTCGGCGATAAAGCAAAGCTACGGGGTTGGCGGCAACGAGGTCTCGCTATCGGCGGCAGTTGGTTTTTCGCGGCGTTACGCGGCAACAGCCACGACCCACCAGCTGTACGAACAGGCGGATTTTGCCCTTTATCGCGGAAAGGCATCGCGGAGCTGCGCGGTGGAGATATTCTCCGGAAAACTCGTTTCCGAACTCAACAGGGTCAAGACAATCGAGCAACAGCTGTTGACCAGCGCATTCGAAACCGAAATGCACATGGAATACCAGCCGCTGGTCGATTCAATTGACAACACGATCGTTGGCTTTGAAGCACTGGCGCGCTGGCGGAACCCGGAACTCGGCAATGTCCGCGCCGACGATTTCATCCGCGCGGCGGAGCGTTGCGGCGTCATGGATCGCCTGACCCCGTTCCTCCTGAAGGCCTCGCTGGCCGATGCCGTTGATTGGCCGGACAACATCCGGCTCTCGTTCAACCTTTCCGCACGCGATCTGGTATCGCTGGAGACCATCGACACCATTTGCAGGATTGTCGGCGAAAGCGGCTTCCCGGCCGACCGCATCGATTTTGAAGTCACCGAGACCGCGATCATGGCCGACTTCGAGCGTGCGCGAGACTCCATTACCCGGCTCCGGGCTCTGGGATCGGATATCGCCCTTGATGACTTCGGCACCGGATATGCCAATTTCCAGCACATCGGCGAAATTCACGCCGACAAGCTCAAGATCGATCGCGGCTTCATCGCCAAACTCGGAACCCCGGAGAATTCCGGAATCGTCGCCAGCACCATGATCGATATGTGCCGGAAAATGGACATCGACTGCATTGCCGAGGGCATTGAGGAGCAGTCTGAACTGGATGCCTTGCAGGAAATCGGTGGCCGCCTGGTGCAGGGCTATCTGTTTAGCCGTCCCATGCCGGCCTCGGACATCTCGCCATTCCTGGCGCAGTTTCCCACCTCGGAAACAACAGCAATTCGAGCGTCAGCCTAGAGCATTTCCAGGTCAAGTGGAAACCGGTTCACCGTCCGGAAATGCGACAAAACAAAGACTTCGGGCTTTTCGGTGTTTCCAAGAAACACTGAAAAGCTCTAGACGGATTGATGCGGCTTGGGGTGGCAGCTGCCAGATGGTGTCCCCTAAAACAGCGAATTCATCTTGAGCGGGTCGAACAGGATTTTGCCGTCGGCGCGGTCGAGCGCTTTGATCGCCTCCATCTCTTCGGCGCTCAGCTCGAAATCGAACACATCGAAATTCTCGCTGACACGCTCGACCGAGCTGGTCTTGGGCAGAACGATCAGCCCCTCCTGCAAATGCCAGTGGATGATCACCTGGGCCGGGCTCTTGCCGTGCGCCCTGGCGATGTCGACAAGCACATCTTCCCCGAGCATGGCACCGCGCCCGAGCGGGGAATAGCTCTCGACGGTAACCTTGTATTCTTCCATCGCCGCGCGCAGGTCGCGCTGCTGGAAACGCGGATGGAGCTCCACCTGGTTGATCGCCGGCGCCACGCCGGTTTCGGTAACGAGCCGCGCGACGTGATCGGGCAGGAAGTTGGATACGCCAATCGAGCGCACCAGCCCGTCCTCCTGCGCCGCGATCAGATCACCCCAGGCCTCGACGAACAGCCCGTCATGGTCGGGCACCGGCCAGTGCAGCAGGAACAGGTCGAGATAATCGAGCTGCAAGCGTTCAAGGCTCTGCTCAAGCGAGCGCCGCGCCTTGCCGGTGGGGTATTCGGACGTCCTCAGCTTGGAGGTGACGAAGATCTCGCCGCGGTCGAGCCCGGAGCGCTTGACCGCCGCGCCGACTTGCCGCTCGTTGTCATAGGCCTGCGCCGTGTCGATATGGCGGAACCCGACCTCGAAGGCCTTGGCCAGCACCGGGGCGGCATCGGCTTCGTCGAGTTGCCACACGCCAAACCCGAGCTGCGGGATCGCGTAGCCATCGGAAAGCGTGAGTAAGGGTTGCGCGCTGGTCATGATGAGCCTCTCGCAGATAACGGATCGTCGAATGGGCGGGGGACGTGTCTAGGTGGGCGAACATTCCGTCCTTTCCCCAGCTTGTCAATCGCGCGCCGGCCCGGCACGCCGGACAATGCCAGCCATTTCCCGCTTTCCCCCTTCCCTTCGTTTGAGCGCACCCCTATAAGGCCCACTTAGCCTCAAGACTCGAACACGCGGAGACCCGGCAGCCCTGCCCGGCCATCTCCGGCGACGCGCCAAAAAGAGCCGAAGCATGCCCAAACGCACCGACATCAAGTCCATCCTCATCATCGGCGCCGGCCCCATCGTCATCGGACAGGCCTGCGAATTCGACTATTCCGGCACACAGGCCTGCAAGGCGCTCCGAGACGAGGGCTATCGCGTCATCCTGGTCAATTCCAATCCGGCGACGATCATGACCGATCCGGAAATGGCCGACGCGACCTATCTCGAGCCGATCACGCCCGAGGTGGTGGCCAAGATCATCGAGAAGGAACGCCCGGACGCGCTGCTGCCGACCATGGGCGGCCAGACGGCGCTCAACTGCGCCCTGAGCCTTCGCAAGATGGGTGTGCTCGATCAGTTCGGCGTCGAGATGATCGGCGCCAAGGCCGAGGCCATCGACAAGGCCGAGGACCGCGAACTGTTCCGCGAGGCCATGGCCAAGATCGGGTTGCAGACGCCGAAATCGCGCCTGGCGCACAACATGATCGAGGCGCTGCAGGCGCTCGATGACATTGGCTTGCCAGCGATTATCCGCCCGAGCTTCACGCTTGGCGGCACCGGCGGCGGCATCGCCTACAACCGCGAGGAATATCTCGAGATCGTCGAGCGCGGCGTCGACGCCAGCCCGACCAACGAGGTTCTGGTCGAGGAATCCGTGCTCGGCTGGAAGGAATACGAGATGGAGGTTGTCCGCGACAGGAAGGACAACTGCATCATCATCTGCTCGATCGAGAACGTCGACCCGATGGGGGTTCACACCGGCGATTCGATCACCGTCGCGCCGGCGCTGACGCTGACCGACAAGGAATACCAGATCATGCGCGATGCCTCGATCGCGGTGTTGCGCGAGATCGGCGTCGAGACCGGCGGTTCCAACGTCCAGTTCGCCGTCAATCCCAAGGACGGGCGTCTGGTCGTCATCGAGATGAACCCGCGCGTGTCGCGCTCGTCCGCTCTTGCGTCCAAGGCCACCGGCTTCCCGATCGCCAAGGTCGCGGCGCGTCTTGCCGTTGGCTACACGCTCGACGAGCTGGACAACGACATCACCGGCGGCGCCACCCCGGCGAGCTTCGAGCCGACCATCGACTATGTCGTTACCAAGATTCCGCGGTTCGCCTTTGAGAAATTTCCCGGCGCCGACGACCGCCTGACCACCTCTATGAAATCGGTCGGCGAGGCCATGGCCATCGGCCGCACCTTTGCGGAATCGCTGCAAAAGGCCCTGCGCTCGCTCGAGACCGGCCTGACCGGGCTCAACGAAATCGGCATTCCCGGGGTCGGCGAAGGCGACGACAAGAACGCCATCCGCGCCGCGCTCGGCACGCCGACCGCCAGCCGCCTGCTTTATGTCGCCGAAGCCATGCGCCTCGGCATGACCGACGAGTTTATTCACCAGGCCTGCCGCATCGACATGTGGTTCCTTGAGCAGATCCGCGCGATCATCGACATGGAAGCCCGCGTCCGCGACCACAACCTGCCGGCCGACGCGCAGAACTTCCGCCTGCTCAAGTCGATGGGCTTTTCCGACAAGCGTCTTGCCGAACTGACCGGCCGTACCGCCAAGGAAGTCCGCCACGCCCGCATGTCGCTCGGCGTTCGTCCGGTCTACAAGCGCATCGACACCTGCGCCGCCGAATTCGCCGCGCCCACCGCCTATATGTACTCGACCTATGAAGTGCCCTTCGCCGGCACCGTCGAGGACGAGGCGCGCCCGTCCGACAAAAACAAGGTCGTCATTCTCGGCGGCGGCCCCAACCGTATCGGCCAGGGCATCGAGTTCGACTATTGCTGCTGCCATGCTGCCTTTGCGCTCGATGATGCCGGCTATGAGACCATCATGGTCAACTGCAATCCCGAAACCGTCTCGACCGACTACGACACCTCGGATCGTCTCTATTTCGAGCCGCTGACCGAGGAAGACGTCATCGAGATTCTTGAAACCGAGAAGCAGGCCGGCACGCTGCATGGCGTCATCGTCCAGTTCGGCGGCCAGACCCCGCTCAACCTCGCCGACGCCGTCGAGGAAGCCGGCGTGCCGATCCTCGGCACCCAGCCCGACATGATCGATCTGGCCGAGGACCGCGACCGCTTCATGAAGCTGATCGGCCATCTCGACCTGACCCAACCGCGCAATGGCATCGCCTATTCGCTCGAACAGGCCCGCATGGTCGCCGACAAGCTCGGCTTCCCGCTGGTCATCCGCCCGTCCTATGTTCTCGGCGGCCGCGCCATGGCCATCGTCCGCTCGGCCGAGCAGTTCGAGGACTATATCCAGGGCACGCTGACGGGGCTGGTTCCGCCCGAAGTCCGGCAGAAATACCCCAATGACAAGACCGGCCAGATCAATTTCGTTCTCGCCGAGAACCCGCTGCTGTTCGACGGCTATCTGACCGACGCCATCGAGATCGATGTCGATTGCCTGTGCGATGGCACCGACGTGTTCGTTTGCGGCATCATGGAGCATATCGAGGAAGCAGGCATCCATTCCGGCGACAGCGCCTGTTCGCTGCCCCCGCATACGCTCAGCCCCGAGATCATCGCCGAGCTAAAGCGCCAGTCGCGCGAACTCGCCCTTTCCCTCAAGGTCGGCGGGCTGATGAACGTGCAGTTCGCCCTGAAGGACGACACGCTTTATATCCTCGAGGTCAACCCGCGCGCCTCGCGCACGGTGCCGTTCGTCGCCAAGGTCATCGGCGAGCCGATCGCCAAGATCGCGGCGCGCATCATGGCCGGCGAGACGCTGGCCTCGTTCGGGCTGACCGAAAAGAAGCTCGAACATATCGCCATCAAGGAAGCCGTGTTCCCGTTCGCCCGTTTCCCGGGCGTTGACACCCTGCTCGGTCCGGAAATGAAATCGACCGGCGAGGTCATCGGTCTTGACACCGATTACGCCCTGGCCTTCGCCAAGTCCCAGCTCGGGGTCGGCAACAAGATTCCGCGCGAAGGCACCATTTTCGTGTCCGTCCGCGACGACGACAAGGAATGGATCGCGCCCTCGATCCGCCAGCTCGCCGAAGCCGGGTTCCGCATCATCGCAACCGGCGGCACCCAGCGCTATCTCGACGAGGTCGGCATCCCCTGCGAGAAGATCAACAAGGTGCTCGAAGGACGTCCGCATATCGTCGACGAGATCCGCAACGGCGGCGTGCAGGTGGTGATCAACACCACCGAAGGCGCCAAGGCGGTCTCGGACAGCCGCGACATCCGCCGCTTCGCGCTTCTGGGCCGCATCCCCTATTACACCACCGTGTCCGGCGCCATCGCCGCCATCGAGGGGATTCTCGCCTGGCAGGCCGACAGCCTGCACGTCAAGGCGTTGCAGGACTACTTCAAGGCCTGAGGTTGAGGAAATGCCATTGGTTCGCCGCGCTGGCGCACCTGACTTGACAGCCATAACATCGGTCGTCGCCGCTTGCGGTCTCAAGACCGACGATATCCTGGCTCCCGGAACGGCATGGTTCGTCGCCGAAGGCGACGGCGCCATCACAGGCACAGTCGGCATTGAGGGTTTCGGTTGCGCGGCGGTGTTGTTGCGCAGCCTCTCCGTTCTGCCTCTGCACCGCAACACGGGCATTGGCGCGGAGCTAACCCGCTTCGCCGAAGATGCTTCCCGCGCGGCCGGTGCAAAATATCTCTACCTGTTTTCGACAGGCGCCGGAGCCTATTACCGGCGGACCGGATATGTTGAAGCGCCGGTTGTGGAATTGACCGATGCCCTTCCCGATGTGCCGCAGGTCCGCCAATACGAGCGTCTCGGCTGGCTACCCACCGAAATCGCCTGGCGAAAGCCCCTGACCTCGTCTCGTATACGGAAATGAGCGGCAATCGGCATCGCCTCAGCGAGGTCGAGTCGCCCGGCATCGCCCAATTGACAGCTATCCGGCCACCTGTTAGCCGAACGCATCATGAGTGAAAACGCAACACGCTGTAGCAGCTTCATCGCGCATCGCCTGGCCTGACAGGCCGTTTGCGATGCGCCTTTCGCCGGGCGGGGCGCCGCCATCAATTGGTATGCGCATTTCCTGCCCGAAAGGCTACAGCAGGCAGCCGCAAGGCTCCCGCGCACGCAGGTTTCACATCATGTCCAACTTTTTCGAAAGCCCCTTCAAGGGCAAACTGCTCGTCGAGCAGGTCAACCATCCCAACATCTCGGTCGGCCGCTATTCCTATTATTCGGGCTATTATCACGGTCACAGCTTCGAGGAATGCGCCCGCTATCTTCTGCCCGATGCGGGCGCCGACAGGCTGATCGTCGGCAGCTTCTGTTCCATCGGTTCCGGCGCCGCGTTCATCATGGCGGGCAATCAGGGCCACCGGCACGACTGGGCGTCCTCGTTCCCGTTCCACTACATGCAGGAGGTACCCGAATTCGCCGCCGCCCGGGACGGATATGCCAAGGCCGGCGACACGGTCATCGGCAATGACGTGTGGATCGGCAGCGAAGCCATCGTCATGCCGGGGGTAATCATCGGTCATGGCGCCGTCATCGGCACACGCGCCCTGGTGACCCGCGACGTCGCCCCCTACACCGTCGTCGGTGGCAACCCGGCCAAGCCGATCCGCAAGCGCTTCGACGATGACGCCATTGCGCTCTTGCTCGAGATGGCGTGGTGGGACTGGGATCTCGACATGCTGGAAGCGGCCATGCCGCTTCTGACAGCGGGCGATATCCCGGCGCTTCACGCCTTCTGGCGCGGCGCGCAATAGCACCGACGCCCGTCCGCTTTGCGAAGCGGGCGGGCGCATTCGTCGTGTCTTCTAGCCCCCGGATCGCCACCGCCTGACCCGATAGGCTCCGGCATGTCGAGCACTGCGCGCACGATCATCGTCTACGAGGCGATCCCGATGACGAATGTCTCGTCGATCGAGGCGGCGGTCATACCGGTCAGCTCGCCGCCCGGCCGGCCGGGCGCGAAGGCGTCCAGCTAACGACGCTGTTGCGTCCCGAATCCTTGGCCTCATACAAAGCGTCGTCGGCGCGTTGCAGCAGCTCATCGGAATTGCGCCCGGTTGCATCGGCAGCATAGGCGGCAACGCCGATGCTCGCCGTAACGGCCCCGAAGTCATTGCCTTCGTGGATCAGCGAAAGGTCGACAATCCGGCGACGCAGGTCGTCGGCCACCCTGAAGGCGCCTTTCTGGTCGGTATCGGACAGGATGATGACGAACTCTTCACCGCCATATCGCGCCGCCAGATCCCCGGGGCGTCGTGGCGTTTGCTTGAGGCAGGAACTGATCGCCCGCAGGCAATCATCGCCGGCCAGATGGCCGTACAGGTCGTTGAACGACTTGAAGTGATCGACGTCGATGAGCAGCAGGCTGACCGGAAGCTTCGAGCGCTCCGAGCGGCGCAATTCTCTCTCGAGCGCGGCGTCGAATTCCCGCCTGTTCATCAAACCCGTCAGCCCGTCGGTGGCGGCGAGCGCCTTGAGTTGGTCGGTCAGGGTCAGCAGCGCCTGGTTGGCTATTTTCATTTCGGTGAGATCGGTCACCGTAACGATCGTCTTGCCGTCAGTCGTCACGCGCCCTTTCATCCTCAGCCAGTGCCCGTTGCCCAGCGGGATTTCGCGCGCCTTGCCTTGCTTCAGGGATCCAACAAAGTCCTGTATCCAGTCATTGCCGGGATCCGCCGGCATGTTGAGATCTTCATCGTTTGACGCAAGGCTCTGGAAAATATCCCTGTAATGCATGCCCGCGGTGATGGAATGAGCGGTGCGCGGAAAGCTGCTTCTGAACTGATCGTTGCACAGGACCAGAAAACCGCTCTCGTCGAACATCGCCAGCCCGTCCGACATCTCCGACAGGGCGAGGTCCAGCATGGATCGATTGTATTCTATTTCCGCTTCAAGAAGGCGCTGCTCGGTAACGTCCCGGGACGTCACGGCAAGCCCGATCACACGGCCGTCTTCGCTGAACACAGGCGTTTTCGAACTTGATAAGAGTACAGTCTTCCCGTCCCATCTGACGAAGGGTTCCTCCTCACCCACGACCGACTTGCCTGTTTTCATCAGGTACTGCTCACTATCATGCAGTCGATCAGCCTGAGCTGGATAGGCCGAGACTTCTGAATTGGATTTTCCAAGTATTTCAGCTGTGGAAATCCGACCGACGAAACGCGCGAGATTGTGATTGGCAAGAACGAACCTGCCTCGCCTGTCCTTGACGTACTGATAGTCCGGCGACTGCCGTAGTGCGGCAACCAGAAGTCGGCGCTCGTCCGACCTTTGCAGACGATTGCAAATGACAAAGCTCAGAACGAATGTTGTCACAAGGATGATGCCGACGGCTTGCGGCAAAACGACAGCCATCTCCGCGTGGTGCCTGTCGACGGGAATGACACTGAATGAGGTCCAGACAAGGAGCGCAGTGGCAATCGACACTGCCGCGATCGACAATACCGGTTTCAGCGTTTTATAGGCCAGATAGTGGCCGCCAACGCCGCATAGACCAGCAGCGGCCATAAGTCCTTCCGCGCCTTGGGCTTCCGAATATCCCAGCGCGACGCGCATCGCAGCGGCAAACGCGAGAGAAACGACGGCAGCCAAAGGTCCGCCAAATAGCCCGGCAACCGCATAGAAAGACAATCGGAAATCGAAGATTACGTCATTTCCGAGCTCAACGGCGAAGATCATGGCAACCGTTGCAAACGCGCCGAGGATAACGCCGAACGCTGCACGGCGTACGGCCACCAACCGGTGGTCAAGCCAGTCTCCGATATACTGCCAACTCGCGACGAAAATCGCCGTGATTGCCAGATTAATTATGAGTGCCTGCCAAAACCACATTCCGGAATCGGGATACCTTTGGATGATAAACTACCGAACCAGTACCAAATAGGTTTTGCACAAAGGTAAGTCGGAAGCGAAAAGGCCCTGTTTCCCGCCGATTCTGGAATTGCGGTTAAGATTTGATGATGGCCTGGCGCGCAATGCCGCCGGCGGTCCGGACGCTTCGAAACGGCCCAAACTGCCGTGGTTTCACCTACATCGCGAGGCGAAACGCTCTAGTCGAAGAACGCAGCCACCACCTTCAGCGCTGCCGCGACATCGGCCGGGCCGACGTCGAGATGGGTGACCCAGCGCTGATGCCCGTAGCGCGAATGCATGGCGACACCGCGCTCCTTGAGGAAGGTTTCGAACGCCACCCCGTCGGCGCCGGTGACATCGAGGAAGACCATGTTGGTCGCCGCCGGCTTGACGTTCAGCGCCGCGTATTTCGCCAGCCCTTTTTCCAGTTCGATGGCGAGGGCGTGATCCTCGGCCAACCGATCGACATTGTGCTCAAGCGCATAAAGTCCTGCCGCCGCCAGAATGCCGGACTGGCGCATGCCGCCGCCGAGGATCTTGCGGTTGCGGTTGGCCTTTTCGATGAACTCCTTCGGCCCGAGCAGCACCGAACCGACCGGCGCACCGAGGCCCTTGGAGAGGCAAACCGACACCGTATCAAATCCCTTGGCGACATCCGCCGCCCCGACGCCGAGCGCAACCGCCGCATTGAACAGGCGCGCACCGTCGAGGTGGGTTGCAAGACCTTTGGCATGGGCGAGATCGGTGGCCTTTTTCATGTAGTCGAGCCTGACCACCTTGCCGCCGATGGTGTTTTCCAGCGCCAGCAACTTGGTCCTGGCGAAATGGATGTCCTCCGGCTTGATCGCCGCCTCGATGTCGTCGAGCGCCAGCGTGCCGTCCGGCTGGTTGGTAACCGGCTGCGGCTGGATCGAGCCGAGCACTGCCGCCCCGCCCGCTTCGTTGACATAGCAATGGGCCTGCTGGCCGGCGATATATTCATCGCCCCGCCCGCAATGGGTCATCAGCGCGATGAGGTTGGATTGCGTTCCCGAGGGCACGAACAGGCCGGCTTCCTTGCCGACGCGCTCGGCGAGAACCGCTTGCAGGCGCAGAACCGTCGGGTCGTCGGAATAGACGTCATCGCCAACCTCCGCCGCCGCCATCGCCGCGCGCATGCCCTTGGACGGCCTGGTGACCGTGTCGGAACGGAAATCGTGAAGAATGGCAGACATCGGGGTACTCCGGAGCAAGAGGCAGTTGGAAATCCGGGTCGTGATAGCACAAGTTTCCGGGTCTGCGCGTGTCATCGAACGCGGCGCAATGCCTCTTTTACGGGAGGTCTGCGAGTCCGCGTTTAGTTGGCTTTCGGAATTTCCAGAACCGGTGTGGCAAGTTCGGGACCGGGTTCGTCCAGGCCGGTCTCGCCGTTTCGACGCGCTGTGACGATGAAGCCTACGATCGGCTGATCCCGATCCATGCGAATGTCGGTGCGTTCGATCTCGAGCACCGAGAATCCGGCGGCGTTCAGCCCGTCGCGCAATCCGGCCTCTGAATGGGCGAAACGCAGCGACGGCCGCAACACGCAGGTTTCGGGTCCGTCATGGGCCTCGACCGAGAAGGCAAACAGTCCACCGGGCTGCAAGGCGCTGGCAATCGCGGCAAAAACCGCATCGAGCAAGCCGATATAGGCAAAGACATCGGCGGCGGTGATCAGGTCGACCTTCGGGCCGGCCGTGTCGAGCCAGGCAATGATCTCGCCCTGATCGAGCCGGTCGTAGATGCGCTTGCGCCGCGCCTGTGTCACCATCGCCTCTGACAGGTCGACACCTTCGAGCACAGAGCAGTGGCGCCTGAGGCGCTCGCCCATCAGCCCTGTGCCGCAACCGAGATCGAGGGCGCGGGCGAAGCCGGGCTTGCCGTCGACAAGATCACCGTGAAATTTCGTCAGCGTCGCTTCCATGCGTTGCGGCACCGTGTAGGCGAGCCGCTGCGCCAGAGCTGCGTCGAAATCACTGGCATAGGCATCGAACAGCGTCTCGACATAGGCGAGCGCCGGCACCTCGCGACGGGTGAGCGCGCCGTGGGCAGCAAGCTTCAGTTCTGCCCCGAACCTGTCGGAGGGATCGAGCACCAGCATGCGCCGCCAGGCATCGAACGCCTCGGGCATCTGCCCGGCGCTTTCGGCATAACGGCCCATGAGTTCCAGTCCCGGCAGGAAATCGGGCGCAAGTTCGAGCGCCTGGGCCACCAGGTCCAGGGCGGCAGCGAATTCGCCGTTATCAGCCAACATCTGTGCATAGGAAAAGCGCCGATCCGCGATGGGATCGCCGCTCGAGAACATGATCGTGTCCAAGATGAACCCAGAGTAAAACCGGCAGTTGCCGGCGCGTTCTCATGCCGCAAAACCGCCTTTCTTGCAAGGGGGTTTGCGCTGTCATAACCGCGCCAGACCCCCGCATTTCCGGGCTTTTGCGCCTCCGGACCACACCCCATATTGTCGCGGCTCCGGTTTCGCGCTACATTTTTGCTTCGATCTTGCGGTGAAGCAGGGACTAGGCAGTGCGAGGTTACTCGCCAGCTTAAACTCAGATTTTCCAAAATATCGAGCGACCGGCCGGTTTACCTCAAAGTGTAACCGGCCACAGAACTGACGACGTGAAAGGTATACCCCGATATGGCAACCGGCACCGTAAAGTGGTTCAACGGTCAAAAGGGCTATGGATTCATCCAGCCCGATGACGGCGGCAAGGACGTTTTCGTCCATATCTCTGCCGTTCAGCGTTCCGGCCTGACGGCCCTCGATGAGGGCCAGAAGGTGACCTATGAGCTGGTCACCGACAAGCGCACCGGAAAAGACGCTGCCGACCAACTTACGCTAAATTCCTGAACTGAATAACGTCCCGGCGGACGTGACGAACATGAGGCGCAGCGGTCACCCGCTGCGCCTTTTGCTTTGGTCCGGTGATTTCCCGAATGGGAGAACGCGCCGGATGGCACTTCTAGCGACGCGATAGCCCGGTGAAGGCTCTTGAGCCGGCTGTCTCAGGTGGCGGCTCGTTCAGCGACGGGCCGGCGACGCAATGCGGTCTTGGCGATCGCGGGCGGCACGTAGTCGGCCTGGTTGAGTCCGACATTGACGCCCGGCGGCACGATCTCGTCGATGCGGTCAAGGATGTCATCACCAAGACGCACCTCGGCGCCGGCAAGCAGGTCGTCGAGCTGTTCCATCGTGCGTGGCCCGAGTATGGCCGAGGTCACACCGGGGTGGGCCATGACGAAGCCCATCGCCATGTGAGTCAGCGACAATCCCGCCTCATCGGCCAGCGGAATGAGCTGTTCGACCGCGTCGAGGCTTCGTTCGTCCGACATCTGCATGGGCATCACCTTGACGCGCAGCGAGTCGGGCAGCGGCTGATCCTTGCGGTAACGCCCGGTCAGCAAGCCCTTGGACAGTGGGCTCCATACCAGCGCGCCCATGCCATAGCGCTCTGTGACCGGCAGAACTTCGCGCTCGATGCCGCGATCGAGGATCGAATACGGCGGCTGTTCGGTTCGGAAGCGGGCAAGGCCGCGTTTTTCGGCAACCCACTGCGCTTCGACAATCTCGGACGCAGGAAAAGTCGAGCTGCCGATGGCCCGTACCTTTCCGGCGCGCATCAGGTCGGTCAGCACCGACAGGGTTTCCTCGATGTCGGTTTCCGGGTCCGGACGATGAATCTGGTACAGGTCGATATGGTCGGTTTGCAGGCGCTTGAGCGAATCCTCCACCGCCTGTGTGATCCATCGGCGCGAATTGCCCTGCATGTTCGGATCATCGCTCATCGGCCCGTTCACCTTGGTGGCGAGAACCACCTTGTCGCGGCGGCCTTTCAGGGCCTTGCCGACGATCTCCTCGGATTCGCCAGCGCTGTAGCGGTCAGCGGTATCGATGAAATTGATGCCGGCATCGAGTGCCTTGTGAATGATCCTGACACAGTCGTCATGATCGGAATTCGCGATGCCGCCAAACATCATGGTGCCCAGGCAATAGGGGCTGACCTTGATGCCGGTCTTTCCAAGCGTGCGGTAGTGCATATTGGTCTCCTTCAATACTGAGGGAACGGGGATGGCATCACCACGGGATCGGTCCGTCATTGTCGGTGAACGTGCCCGTCGGGGCGTCCGAACCGAGCAGCGCCACGCGCACCGCTTCGCGCGCGCCGTCCTCGACCGTTTCGGTGCCGGTGAAATTGTTGAGGGCGGTCTTGGTGAAGCCTGGAGACACGGCACTCACCCTGATGCCTTCGGGTTCAAGTTCGATCGCCATGGCAAGTGTCAGGGCGTTGAGCGCGGTCTTGGAGGCCGGATAGACCGGACCGAAGATCGAACGGTAGGCAAATTCGGGATCGGCGTTGAGCGCCAGCGACCCGACACTGCTCGAGACGTTGACGATACGCGCGTTTTCGGACTGACGTAGAAGCGGCAGCATGGCCTGATAGACCATGAGAACGCCGAACACATTGGTGTCCCAGACCGCCCGCATGTCCTTGAGAGAAACACTGCTCGGACGGGTTGATTGCGCGTAGTCCTCGACCGTCTGGCCAGCGACCACGGAAGCGCGCGAGATCGCCGCGTTCTGCACCAGCACGTCCAGCCGCCCGAAGGCATTGCGGATGTGCTCTGCGGCGGCGGCGATCGAGGCGGGATCGGTGACGTCGAGCTGAACGACATGCGAGCGCCCACCGATTTCGGTCACGGCACCGTCGCCCTTGTCAGGGTCGCGCGAGCCGACAAGCACCGTCATTCCCGCCGCCGCCAGCTCCTTGGCGATCTGCAGCCCAATCCCCTGATTGGCGCCGGTAACGAGGGCAATTGTTGTATCTGTCATTGCTATTTCCTTTTTCAGTGTCACTCGGCCGCCGGGACCCCGGACGCCGCGAGCATCTGCTCGCTCATCGTCCAGAGCCGGCGCGCCGATTGCGGGTCGATGGAACGGGAGGTGATCTCGGCTGGCGGCCTGGCGGCGCTCATCTGCCGGGGTTCGTCGTCGATCGCGGAGATGTCGTTGTCGAGGAGATAGACGCCGCCGATCTCGTCAAGAAGCGGGCTTGTGGCGGCCAGAACGATGGTGCTGGCCCCCTGCTGAGGTGTTTTCTTGCCGTTCTCCGGATCGATGATCGGCTTGCCGGCTTCATCGATCAGCCCTTGGGCTTCTAGAGCCTTTTTGCCGGCCGAATTGTTGAGGGCCGTACCGACGACCACCCCCGGATGCACGGCATAGGCGCGAATGCCCTCATCGGCGTAGCGCCGATCGAGTTCGACCGAGAACAGCACATTGGCGGTCTTGGACTGGGCGTAGGCCGCGCCGGAACTGTACCCTTCAATGAAATGCGGATCATCCCAGCGGATATCCGAAAATCTCTGGGCTCCGGACGACACGGTGACGACGCGGGCGCCGTTGGCTGCCTCGAGCGCCGGCAACAGGCCGGTCGTCAGCTGGAAATGTCCGAGATGATTGGTAGCGAACTGCGCCTCGAAGCCGCGTGCGTCGATGGTCCGTTCCTTGGGCGGCGTCAGGCCGGCGCAGTTGATCAGGATATGAAGGGGACGGTCCGTCGCGAGCCAGCGGGAGGTGAAGGCGTTGATCGAGGCAGGATCGAGGAGGTCGAGCGGTTCGATTGCAACGCCGTCGATTCCGGCCAGTGCCTCGGCCGCCCTGTCGGGGTTTCGCGCGACGATCGTGACGGAGGCGCCCGCCTTGGCGAGCGCGCGCGTCGCCTCGCGGCCGATCCCGGCATGTCCGCCCGTCACGATGACGTTCCTGCCGGTGAGGTCCAACCCCGCGAGCACGTCGTCGGCCGCCGCCGCCGCGGTAAATCCGGTTCCGATCGGGTGTTGCTTGTGGGTCATGGCACGGGGATCCTTGTCTATGATAGGGAGTGGCGAAAGTCGCTGCAGTGCGTTACCCTGCACAAACGGAACATCACTCCGTTTCATATACGGAACATTGTTCCGTTTTACAAGAGGAGTCCGTCGTGACGACTGACATGGGGGATATGGCCAAGGACAAGGCGGACCGAACGGGCGAGGAAAAGCGCCCGCGCGCCGATGCGCAGCGCAATCTCGACGCCCTCGTTCAGGCGGCCAAGTCGGTCTTCGAGACTTCGGGCGTCGATGTGCCGGTCAGGGAAGTCGCCGAGAAAGCCGGTGTCGGCGTCGGCACCCTTTATCGTCACTTTCCGCAGCGCAGTGATCTGATCGTCGCCGTTTATCGGAAAGAGGTCGATGCCTGCGCTGCTGCGGCGGCTGAACTGGCGACGCAGTCCCCGCCCGGCGAAGCGGTCGAACGCTGGCTCGAACGCTATCTGGATTTTATCGCCACCAAACGCGGTCTGGCGGCGGCGCTTCATTCCGGTGACAAGGCCTATGCCGGCCTGCCCGACTATTTCCGCGCCCATCTGGAACCGGCCTTGCGTCAGTTGCTCGATGCCGCCCAGGCGGCAGGCGCAATGCGCGCCGATATAGATGCCTACGACCTGCTGGTTGCAGTGGCGAATCTGTCCGCGCCGGGTCCGCATAGTGATCCCCAGCACGGACGGCGCATGATGCGTTTGCTGCTCGACGGGTTGCGCTATGGCTCCGACGTCTCTCGCCCGCCACCGGATGATCGGTGACGGGCTGACGTGAAATCGGTCGCCCAAGAGCGCCCGGCATCGCTGTCCTAAGCCTTAAGCGGCTCGAAATGGCAGGTGAAGTGCCGCACCAGGTCCATCGCCGCTTCGGTTTCGCCCGTGTCCGCGAAGCCCGCAACCACCTGCCCTCGGCGAACCCGACCGGTCAGCCGCCTTCGATCGCATTGGCAAGGATCAGTCGCGGCTCGTCATATTGCTTTCCTAGGATTTCGCCGTATTCGCGCCCCTGTCAGTCCGGAACATCACCTTTAGGCCAACGCACCTTGGCGACGATTACGGCAATCCGTATGTGCTCGCGGGCGTCTTTTGTTTGACTTCGCGACTTGCGATGGCAAAAATCGGGATGGGCCGCGTGGCTCAAACTCAGACACCGCCAAAGTATTCGGCCATAATCGCGATACAGATCGATCCCGTCATCCACCCTGCCAGTCGGCCTCTCGATGCTCAATACTGCTTCAGCACCTGTCTCCAAACTGACCATCGGAGCGCTGCCGCCGCTCGTCCGGCTGGATGCCTGGCGCGAGGGCATGGACGTTTTAGCCGATGTGCTACCCCATTCCGATTTCAACCCGGAACGCTTCGATGTCACAGTCGAGGCGCATCTGCTGCACAACACCGTCTTCGCCCGTTCCAGCATTGGCGCGCAGAAATATGTCCGCAACGTCCAAAGGATCGGCCGCGACGGGCTGGATCATTACGACTTCTACCTGTTTCTGAGCGGCAAGGCCGAAATTCAGATTGGGCGGCGACGCATCGACACATGGCCAGGCACGCTGTTGTGCCTCGATCTGACCGAACCCATGATTTGCGACAGCGGACATGTCGAGGTGCTCAATATCTTCGTTCCGCGACATGCGCTGGCCCCGCTTTTACTTCATCCCGAGAACGTCCATGGCGTCGTGCTGGACCGCAGTCGCGGCGCGAGCCGGATCGCCATGGATTTTGCCCTGTCTATTGACAGGACCGCCTCACATCTGACCACCGAGCAACGCACGCAGACCGCCGTCATGTTCGTGCAGTTGCTGGCCATGGCGCTGAACGAGGGCACCAATGCTCGGCGGCCTGTTCCAGAACCGGAAGATCTCGACCTCGCGATCAGGGCGCAGCGCCTTGTCAGCGCACAAATCGCCAATCGCGCGCTGACCCCAGCCTGGCTTGCGCAGGAACTGGGCGTGTCGCGGTCCCGGCTCTACGATGCTTTCACACAGCATGGTGGCATCGCACACTATGTCCGCCGCAGTCGTCTGAAGGCGGCACACGCCGCCCTGCGCAATCCGGCACAACAACACATGAGCGTTGCGCAAATCGCCTTCGCCACCGGCTTCGACGATCCCTTGCATTTCTCGCGCCTGTTCCACCGGCACTACGGTCTGCCGCCCAGTGCCCTGCGTCCCGGCACTGTCGCGGCGGTCAGCGCTGTGGCACCCGGCGGCCTGCCCCCCGATATCGGGGATGGTCTTTACATCGACTGGATCAAAAACCTCGCCTGACCCGGACGGGCGTCCATGACTCGTGGACGCATATCCATTCCCTTCATGCACCGTGCCGATAGTTTTGCAGACGCGATTTTGATTGCGCCACTCAAAATTGGTGCCGCACAAGGGAACTACCATGAAACCGATCCTCGCCACACTCGGCCTTGTTCTGCTGGCCGTAGTCGCGCTTGTCGGCTTCACCGCGCCGGCCTTGGCAGGCCACCACTGTGTGTCCACAAACATCGAAGCAAATATGGCGGGGGGCAATTCCGTGCGCTTCGCCAATACCTGCGGCTCCACGATCACGATACTCGCCTGCAAGAAAGGCGGCTCCAATCACGACTGCGGCCAGGGCGCGGGCCACGGCGTTTTGCGCGAAGACGTACATGTCGGCTATTTCAAAAAGAAATTTGATCACAAATAAATAGAGCACACGTTCCGGGCCAGCCGGAACGTGTGCACCAAGTAGTTTCAGTCCAGGCGTCGCGGCTTGCCGCGGCGCCTGGCGTCATTCCCCAAGCGGTTCGAACCAGCAGGTGAAGTGCCGCATCAGGCTCGGCTGTTTGACGATCCTATAACCCTTGAGGCTGTCCTTCATCTGGGCCAGTTCCTCGAACACCTCGATCAGATAGTCGGCATGGCTCTGGGTATAGGTACGGCGCGGAATAGCCAGACGCACCAGATCCATGGCCGCCTCGGTTTCCGTGCCGTCCGGATGGGCGCCGAACATCACCGTGCCAATCTCGCAGCCGCGGATGCCGCCGAGTTCGTACAGCGCCACCGCCAGTGCCTGCCCCGGATATTGCAGCGCCGGGATGTGGCTCAACCAGGACCGCGCGTCGACGAACACCGCATGCCCGCCCGCCGGCTTGACCACCGGCACGCCGAGCTTTTCCAGCCGCTCGATGATGTATTCGTTGATGCGGATGCGGTAGCGCAGATAGTCCTCGTCGACGATCTCGGTCAGGCCCTGCGCCAACGCGTCGAGATCGCGTCCGGCCAACCCGCCATAGGTCGGGAAGCCCTCGGTGCGGATCAGATGGGCCCGCGCCTTTTCGGTCACCTCGTCGTCGTTGAGCGCCAGCCAGCCGCCGATATTGCCGAAGGCGTCCTTCTTGCCGCTCATCGTCATGCCGTCGGCGACCGAGAAGCAATCGCGAACGATGTCCGAGATGGAACGATCCTGCTGGCCTTCTTCGCGCTGTTTGATGAACCAGGCGTTTTCGGCAAAGCGGCAACCGTCGATGAACATCGGCTTGCCGTGCTTGTGCGCCAGTTCGGCCGTCGCCTTGATGTTCTCGAGGCTGACCGGCTGGCCGCCGCCGGCATTGTTGGTGATCGTCAGCATGACGCAGGGCACGGCCTCGCCGTGTTCTTCGAGATAGGCTGCGAGCCGCTCAAGATCCATGTTGCCCTTGAACGGGTGCAACAACGACGGGTTGCGCCCCTCGGCAATCACCAGATCGTCGCCCTCGGCGCCCGAGGCTTCGATATTGCCGCGCGTCGTGTCGAAATGGGTGTTCGAGGGGATGCGCTTGCCCTTGCCGCCATAGATCGAGAACAGGATCGCCTCGGCGGCGCGTCCCTGGTGGGTCGGAATGACGTGTTTAAACGGCATCAGGTTCTTCACCGCTGCCTCGAAGCGGTAAAAGCTCGGCGAGCCGGCATAGCTTTCGTCACCGCGCATCAGCGCCGACCATTGCGCCGCGCTCATGGCGCCGGTGCCGGAATCGGTCAGAAGATCGATGATGACGTCATCCGAATGCAGCGCGAACAAATTGTAATGCGCGTTGCGGATCAGGTTCTGCCGTTCGGCGCGCGTCGTCATGCGGATCGGCTCGACCGATTTGATGCGGAACGGTTCGATGATGGTTTTCATCCTGTGGGCCCTTTCGGACGGCCCCGGACGGTTTCGTGGCAACGGGTGCACGAACGGGGCCGAAGCGCTGCGGTTGCCCATCGTCCTCGAAAAGAGACCGGACCGCGCTCAGCGCCCAATACGTTGCAGGGTGAAAATTTCAAATCCGCTGCGCGCTGTCAACGCGGCACACCGGCTTTGTTATCCGGCATGCTCACAGGCCGCCGGACGCGACACGGACACGAGCGACCAACACGCGTGGCGTGCTCACAAAACTGTGAGCACATCCGGTCCGGCTTGGTTCGGCCGCACACTTGTCGTAGTGAAACCGCCGCACCATATGCCTATTAGCGCATATATCAGGACAGTGTTTCAGGCCGGCGTCGCCCTCCCCGACCCGCCGGCCCCATCCGGAAGGTCGACCGATGAAGCTCTCCACGATCATCTACAACATCCCCGTCATTGGCTGGATGCTGAAGAGCGCCGCCAAGGGCGATGATTCGGAGAAGATCTTCCTGCTTCTCAATTTCGTCATGATCTGGGCCATGGCCGTCATCTTCTGGGGCCTGCCGGCGGTGATCTATCCCGCCGTGGTTGTGGCCATCGGCTTCCTTCTTTTCCTGGTCGTTTTCACCGCCGGCGACCTGCGCAATTCGAGCGAAGGCTGAGACCCGGAAAACGCTCAGGCCGCTTCCGGACGTTCGAAGCAATCGTAGTTTTTTTGGCTCGAAATCAGCCCGTCGCGGAAGGTGAAAAATCAGGCGAAATAGGCCAGCATTTTCTCCGGCAATGGACCGGACTTCAGCGTTGCGCGCCAGACCAGTTACATCGCCAGCACCGCTCCGGCGTCGTGGCTGGCGATGATCTCATAGCTCTGTTCGACCAGCATCGCCTCGGCTGCCAGCACGCCCTTTCCCATCTCCTCAAGCCCCCGGACGCGGGTCATCGGAGTCAGCATATTGGGGTACTCGGTCTGGGTCATATCGCGCGTACAACAGGCGAGCGCCGCCTCGGCATCGAAGCGTTCAATGCGTCGAGATAGCGCCTGACCAGTCTCGTTCGTTCGTCCATTTTCGCCTTCTTTCACACGCTGCTTGAACTCCGACACCGTCAATTGACCGGGTCAGAAGGGTTTATGGTTGATAAAACCATAATGTTCTAGAACGATGTTCTATTTTTCTGGTAAGATGTTGCTGAAATGAATCGTTTCGGATTGTCTTCATGCAACGCTTCAAGCGCCCACCGAGCCGGAAGATCGCCATAAAGTTCGCCGCGCTCGACTGTTTTCTCGAAAAAGGCTTCCTGTCGACGACCATGGCCGACATCCGAAATCGCTCCGGCGCGACCATCGGATCGATCTATCATTTCTATGCCGGCAAGGGCGCGCTGGCCTTCGAACTGTTCGAGGAATCCGTCGCCTCGTGGAGCGACACGACCATCCGTCTGACGCGCGGCGACACACCCCACGACAGAGTGCGCGGATCGGTCCTCGGCCTGCTCGAATGGGCCCGCACCGAGCCCGGCCAGTTCCGCTTCATGGACGAGATCCGCATGCTCGCACCGGTCCACGACGAACTCTCCGATTGCGCCGCGCGGCTCGCCGAGGGCGAGAAGAATGCCGCCTCCCTTCATGCCCATTGGATGCGTGTCGGCGCGGTTCGTTCCATGCCCTGGCCGGCGGCTCACGCCCTGATGCTCGGCCCGGCCTACGGCATGGCGCGGCACCGCGATTTCGCCGCGACGAGCCGCGACGCCGACCACCTTCTTGCCGATGCCGCATGGGCGGCAATTGCCGAGTTCGAAAACGAATAGCGCAACCATGTCGGCACCGTCTTGACGCTGCGGCGCGCCAATGTATCCTTGAGGCTAACTTGTTCCCCTGAAACTGCGGTCGTTGAAGGTCGAATATTCGTTCGGCGGCGAGCCTGCAGTGTTGTTTGTACCGAGGTTCATGAATGGAAAAGGTCCCGATGACCGCCGGCGGACACTCCGCCCTTGTCGATGAGCTCAAGCGCCGTACGTCCGAGGAACGGCCGCGCATCATCGCGGCCATCGCCGAGGCGCGTGCCCACGGCGATCTTTCCGAGAACGCCGAGTACCACGCCGCCAAGGAGCAGCAGGGTCACAACGAAGGCCGCATCATGGAGCTCGAGTCGCTTCTGGCGCGTGCCGACGTCATCGACATTTCCAAGCTCAAGGGCGACACGGTCAAGTTCGGCGCCACGGTGACCATCGTCAACGAGGACACCGACGAGGAAAAGACCTGGATGATCGTCGGCGACCCGGAAGCCGACGCCAGCGCCGGTCGCATCTCGATTTCCTCGCCCATTGCCCGTGCGATGATCGGCAAGGAGGTTGGCGACTCGATCGAGGTCGCCGCGCCCGGCGGTGCCCAAGGCTACGAGATCCTGTCGGTCAAATTCGTCTGATCCATTTGGGCGCATTGGTGGCAGTCTCGCCGCACGGCTTGAACGCATGCAACGCGATACGCTGTTTCTGCTGAAACCGGGATTCGAAGATCCGGCCTATCCCGGCCGGATTTTCTATTGCTGGCACTGCGCCCTCATTGAGGGCGTGCTGTCGTCCTTCCCCGAACAGACTGCGCGCCTCAATGTCGAACGGATTGACTGGCCGCGGCCACGGCGTCCGATCGTGGCGCTTCTTGGCGCCGAAAATCAATCCCTGCCCGTGCTGGTCCTGGCCGAGGGGGAAACCTCGGCGCCGTTAACGGGGGCGCCTTCATTGCCGACAAGGACAGTATTCTCGCGGCACTGTCGGAGCAACACAGGTTCTCTCACCCTCACCCATAGGCTGCCACATGACCTGCACCGCTCCCGAACCACTGATCACTGCCAAGGCGACGGACGTCGGCGATATCGCCGCAGTGCTGGCCGAGCTCACGTCCAGCGCCCGACCCTTCACGCAGGCTGATCTCGACGCCATTCTCGCCGACCCGGGCGTGACGCTCTTTGTCATCCGCGCCGAGGGGCGCATTGTCGGCATGGCCAACATCGTGGTCTATCGCGTCCCGGGCGGCGTCCGCGCCTTCATCGATGACGTGGGCGTGTCCTCGGCACATCGGAGTCAGGGTCTTGGAGAAGCGCTGGTACGCGCCGCCATCGCGCATGCCGCATCGCTGGGCGCCGACAGGATCGATCTGACCTCGCGCCCGGAGCGAGAGGCAGCCAATAGGCTATACCAGCGCATAGGCTTCGCGCGCCGAGAGACCAATACCTACCGCCTCACCCTCAAGGTCGAAACCTGACGCGTCTCAGCCCGAGCCACCTTGTCAGCGACACCCGGGACTACGAGATCCTGTCGGTCAAATTCGTCTGAGGCTGCAGTCATACCTTTCAGATATCAGCACTGCCATCTCCCTGAAGACGGGATATGCCTAAACGGCGACGCCCCGGACCATGATCCGGGGCGCGGCCAGTCATCTGCTGTCCACTCTCGTCACATCGCGCTCGACAATCACGTCCGGCGATCGCCGACCGCACTGCACGGGAGTGGCAGAACACCTTACCGGTTGGCGAGCCAACCAAGAGTCTTGTCGATCATTTCGTCGAGCCTCTCGGTACCTTCGAAGGCGCCGAACGAATGATCGGTATCGACGATCGCCAGTTCCGACGGTCCCTGGTGATAGCGCGTGAGGACTGCACCCATTTGGGGCTGAGGCGTCACGGTCGTGTCCTTGGATCCCACGATGACAAGGAGCGGTGCGGCAACCGGGGCAAGTGCCGCAATCGGGTCCGTTGACAGGCACTCCTGGAAGAAGCCGGCTTCCAGCGACGTCGTCCCGCCCCATGGCAAAGGCGCCTCGATGACTTCCGTCGGCTCGGCAGTATAGGCTTCCCGGACCAGATCGGCGCCCATCAGGTCGCCATAGGTCACCTCCGGCCGCGAAACGGGGGCCCAGAGAACCACACCGTCGACCCCGGCCTCGCCGGCGACATGCGCCGCCACCAGTCCGCCCTGACTCCAGCCCAGAACGTAGAGATTCCGCGTGCTGTTCTGGGCAACGAGATAGTCGAGAGCAGCCTTGGCATCCGCAATCTGGGTGCTGAAACGGGTCTGCTTCCATTCCAAAGCCGTGCTGTCACCCGAACCGCGGAAGTCGATACGCAGGCTCGCATAGCCCTCTTCCGCAAGCACTTTGGCGGTGTAGGAGAACACGCCGTAATCCGTGTCGGCCACAGCCAGCTCGTGACGCGAGCCCGTAAAGCCGTGCAACAGCAACACCACCGGTGCCGTCGTGTCGCCACCGGCATCGTTCATCGTGCCGATGATATCACCGCCGGGGCTCGGAATGGTGATATCCATTTCCGCAGCCAGAACAGGCGATACGACCATTAATCCGACGGCCGCTAACACGCTAAATAGTCTCAAGTTTTTCAGAACCATTCGTTTACGCTCCAGCGCTGTTTTGTGAAGCCTGAGCTTAGTCCGATGGTCGAGTGATTCCGCGAAGGGAATCTGAGGTATGCGGCAAAATGGCACGCACCTATCAAGCGGACGCCATCACCTTGCCGGCGGCAATCAGCGCCGTCACCGATTCCTTCACCGCTTCGAGGCTCGTGTAGCGCGGCGCGTAGCCGAGCCGGGTCCGCGCCTTGTCGATCGCATGGCACGGACTGCGGGCGATGTGTTCCCAGGTCGCCTCTGCATCCTCTTTCGCCTGCCCGGTCTTCCACTGTTCGTAGGGCAGAAAGCTCAGCTTCGGCTCGCGACCGAACCAGCGATACATCGCCTCGGCATAGCCCTTGAGGTTGAGCGCCCCGGGTGAGACGGCGTTGAACGCCTCGCTGACCGCAGCCGCGCGGTTGTCGATGGCCCTCAACACCATCTGCGCCACGTCCTCGGCATGGACGTGATGCACCGTTTCGAGGCCGAAGTTGGGGAGCACCAGTTCCTCGCCGCGCGCGATCTGCGAGAACACCTCGACATTGAAATGTCCCGCCGGATTGAGCGGCGCCCAGCCCGGGCCGACGATATGGCCGGGGCGGAACACCGTCGCCGGAAAGCCCGAACGCCGCGCCTCGTGAAGCAGCCAGGTCTCGATCTCGGCCTTGTTGGTGCCGTACTCGCCAAAAGCGTTGAGCGGATCTGTTTCCGTCGCCGGCGTCACCGGATTGCTGCCATAGACCCAGATGGTGCCGCAGTGGAGGAAATGCTCAACCTTGCCGCGCAGTGCCTCGACCAGCAGTTTCGTGCTCGGCAGGGTGAAAGAGATCATGTCGACAACGATGTCGGCACCAAGATCGGCAATGCGCTTGCCGAACGTTCCCGCCTCGTCCTCGGCGTTGCGGTCGGCAACCACCGTCTCGACCTTGGCCCAGGCGGCGTGCGAGCGATAAGGCCTAGCCTGCCCACGGCTGACGTTGACGACCTCATGCCCGCGCTCGCTGAGCATCGGCACCAGATAGGTCCCGACATGCCCGCTGCCTCCGATGACGACGATACGTGCCATTTCTCGTCTCCTTTACCGATCGCTGGCGACCCAATCTCGACCGCTCCGGCAATCAGTGTCCAAGTGTGTCGCGCCGGCGGGAACGCCCCTGATGGGCGTTCTCCCCGTGCAGTGCAGCAGGCGCACTCGCCCCTAGTCCGCTTTCGCCTTCCCCGCAGGCTTCGCCCGGCTTGCCCGCGCCGGCGTTGCCGCTTTGGCAGGCTTGGCCGCCACGGCAGCCGGGGTGTCTGCCGGCAGATTGACGTCGAGCTGGTTGAACGGAATGGAAATGCCGTTGGCGTCGAAGTCGCGCTTGGTCCGCTCGGTGAAATCGAACAGCACCGCCCAGTAGTCCGAACTTGCCACCCAGACCCTCAGCAGCATCTCGACCGAGCTGTCACCGAGGTTCGACACATAGACCACGGCCTCGGGGTCGGCGAGAACGCGCTCGTCCGAAGCGATCTTCATCAGGATGTCGCGGGCCTTGGACATGTCGTCGGAGTAGGAAATGCCGACCTTGAGGTCGAGCCGGCGCGTTCTTTCGCGGCTGTAATTGGCGATCCGCTTGTTCCAGATGACCGAGTTGGGGGCAAACACATAGACACCGTCCGCCGACTTGAGGCGGGTCGCGAACAGGCCGATTTCGACCACCGTGCCGGCCGTGCCCTCAGCATCGATATATTCGCCCGTCGCGATCGGCCGCAGCCAGATCAGCATCACCCCGGCGGCAATGTTGGAGAGCGTGCCCTGCAGCGCCAGGGCGATGGCCAGGCCGGCGGCACCCAGAACGGCGAGAATCGAGGTGGTCTGAACGCCCATCTGGCCGAGCGCCATCATGATCGCCAGCGCCAGAATGGCATAGCGCGCCACGTCGGCCAGCAGCGGCGCGATGGTCCTGTCCATGCGCGCGTTGTCGTCCAGCAAATTGCGCAGGGTCCGGCGGACAAAACCCGCCAGAATCCAGCCGACGACGAGAATGACAAGGCCGATGAAGATGGAAATGGCGTTGGCGGTCAGCCAGAGGATGACGCCGTCGAATTGGGTTCCGGTCATTGCGTGACTCTCCTTTGGGAGGTTGAGCCGGGAAAATTTCGGGATTGGCCTTGTGTGTCAAGACGGGGTGGCCGGTTCGGGCGCTCCGTCCGAACCGGCCGGCGTCTGTTTTGCCCGTTTCCTAATGATGAAACAGCCGGATACCGGTCGTCACGTGCGCCATGCCCAGTTCGGCTGCGACCCTCACGATATCCGGCGTCCGCACCGAGCCGCCCGGCTCGATTACGGCCGTGACGCCGATCTCGGCCGCATAGTCGAGATTGTCCCGGAAGGTCAGGAACCCGTCAGAACCGAGCAGCACGCCGCCGAGCTTGTGCACCCAATCCGCGCGCCAGTTCTCGCCCTGCCCCGCACCATCAAGGACGGAACCGAACAGCGCTTCGAACTCCACCCGCTGCGCCGGGGTCATTGCGTCCTCGGCATAGCGCATCTGCCAGTTGATGCGTTCTGTCCGGCTGATCGCCTCGATACTCGCCAGCCTGCGCACCGCCGGGTGGCGGCGCAGCCACCAGGTCCGCGCCTTGGCGGCGGCGAGCCGGATGCAATCGACGCGGCTCTGCTGCCCGGCGCCGATCCCCAGCGCCATGCCGTGCCTGAACAGCGCCACTGAATTCGACTGCGTATATCTGAGCGCCACCAGCGCCAGAAGTCCGTCGCCGATCTGCCCGTCGGTCAGTCCCGCACCGGCGAACAGCGCCTCGGTCAGCGGCAGGACATTGCGCTCCTGCTCGAAGCGCATGCCAAAAACCTCCCGGACCTCGCGCTCCGGCGGCTCGAAACCGGCATCCGCCTCCAGCACCAAAAAGCGCCCCTTTTTCTTGTTCGAGAGCTGTTCGACGACGCCCGGCGCATAGTCCGGCGCGACGATGGCATCGGACACGACATGCGCCAGGAATTCCGCCAGCTCCGGCGTCACCGTTTCGGAAATCGCGATGACATCGCCGAACGAGGACTTGGGATCGCTGTCACGCGCCCGGACATAGGCCGAGGTGACGGCATCGACATCCCCGTCGAGGCCCCAGGTTTCCCGCATGGTCTCGTCGAGCGGGCCGGCCATGGCGACGCCCGCCGGCGAGACATGCTTGAACGATGCCGCAACCGGCCTACCCGTCGCGCCTGCCGCCGTGCCAACAAGCTGCCAGGCGTTGAGCGCGTCGAGATAATTGATCAGCGACGCCTCGCCGTTGAGCACTCTGACGGGATTGTTCTGGGAAACGATGCGGGCCGCCTGATGCGGATTCATGCCGTAGCGCATGATAAAGCTCCGTGATCTGTTCGATCCGGAGCACCCAGGCGGTCGATGCACCAATCACCGCGCTCCCCGATGGTTCACTCCATCCGTCGCCGGTCGCGCGAGCGGCAACCTACTGTCACCGCCGCGTCGGGGCAATGGCGCGAATGGACCCATCCGGCTCGTATGCCGGTGCAGGTCTCCGCCGCTCCCCCGTACCCGACACCGCCTATTCCGGACGGCCCGGTGCAAAGCGGAATTCCAGCACCTTGTAATGCTCGAGCGGGTGCGCCGGCGGGGCGTGGCCGTCGGGCATGGGCAGGCCCGAAACCGCGCCGAAATAGGCAAGCGACGCATCGCGCCACCATTGGGCTTCGCGCTGCTGGATGGCGAGGAAAGCATTCACCTGAGCAAAGCGGCGCGCATCGACATGGGGCTTCATTTGTTGCCAGGTCTCCCGCATCGCCCCCACCCCGGCGACGCCGGAATCGAATTTCTCGACCAGAGCCGCCCACAGGGTCTTGCCCGACTTCGTTGTGAAATCCCACGGCACGTGGTGGAACCACAGCAGGTATTTCTCATCGAAGGCCTGCGGGTCGGCGAAAAGCGCCGCCAGTTCGGGCGCATATTGGGCGACGGCATTGCTGCCGGTTCTGGTGCGGTCGAAACCGACGCCGTTTTTGTCGGCGCGGTTATAGTACGTCGGGTTCCATTCCGGACGGGTGAGGTCGGAAATCCACGGGCCGGGGCCGTAGTGGTGGCCGGTCGCGAACTGATGATGCAGCCCCAGCGGCATCATGTAGTTCACCAGCACCTCGTGCGAACCCATCATTATGTCGACGATCGGACCCACGACAGCTTCCGCCGTGCCGAAGCTCATCTTCACCCACTCCTCGGCAATCTCGCGGGCGCTGGCGTCCGGGTCCCAGGCGAGCCGCCCGAAGGCATACCAGTTCGCCTGGTTGAACACGCCGCCAGTCCAGGCGCGGTCGGTGCCGATATTGGCGACGCCGGCCATGCCGGTCATGGTTTGCGGATAGGCTTCGCCCTTGAGGATATTGGCGACGCTCGTGCCCTTGCCGGCAACATAGGTGTCGAATTGCAGCACTTCCTCAAAGCATGGGCCGAGATAGCAAAGATGCGTCGCCTGCCCGAGATATTCCTTGGTGATCTGGAATTCCATCATCACCGACGTTTTGGTCATCTGGCCGAAAATCGGCGAAAACGGCTCGCGTGGCTGGAAGTCCACCGGCCCGTTCTTGACCTGCAGGATGACATTGGGCCGGAACGCGCCATCGAGCGGCTTGAATTCATCGAGCGCTTCGGCGGCGCGGTCGGCGACCGGATCGGAAGAATAAACGAAGGTGCGCCAGATCAATATGCCGCCATGCGGCGCCAGCGCATCCGCGATCATGTTGGCGCCGTCGGCATGGTTGCGCCCGCTGTCGTTCGGGCCGGGCTGGCCTTCGGAATTGGCCTTGACCAGAAAGCCGCCGAAATCCGGGATCAGGGCATAGATCTCGTCAGCCTTGCGCTGCCACCAGTCGCGCACCTCGGCATCGAGCGGATCGATGCTCGGCAACCCGTCGAGATCTTTCGGCGTGGCAAAATTGACCGACAGGAAAACCTTTATGCCATAGGGCCTGAAGATGTCGGCGAGCTTGGCGACCCTCACGAGGTAGAAGGGCGATAGCATGTCGGGCGCGGCGTTGACGTTGTTCAGCACCGTGCCGTTGATGCCGATCGAAGCCGTGGCGCGGGCGTAATCGATGTAGCGGGGATCGGTATGATCCGGCAGCGTCCACCAGTCCCAGATGGAAAATCCGGCATAGCCGCGCTCAATGCTGCCATCGAGATTGTCCCAATGATTGAGCAGTCTGAGCGCCAGTTTCGGAGCCGAGACGAGATCGATACTGTCCGGCGCGCCGCCCGTCTGGATGTGCCTCAGAAAGGCAAAACAGCCGTAGAGGACGCCAACATCTTCATTCGCCGCGATGACAGTGACGGGCACACCATCGATCTTGGCGCTTCTGACGACATAACCCTCCGTGCCGAGTCCCCCGAGGGGCAGATCGAGCGTTGCCAGCACCGGCAGGCTTTGTGGCGTGCCAACAAGTATGGCGCCCGCCTCGATGGCACCCGTCACTCCCGCTTTGGCAAACCGGACCGGAACCGGCGCGATCAGCATGGCGAACAGCGCCCGTTCGAGCTCCGCCCGCGCCGATTTCAGCACCGGCGTTTCATCGCCCACAACCAGCGCGGTGGCATTTGCGCCAACCGCCGTTTTGCGCGCCTCCGCCAGCGGCAGGTAGCGCAGCCAAAGGTCGTAGCCATCGTCATCGAGCCGTGCGGCCGCACTCGCTACATCACCGTCGCCGGCTGAGGGTGCCAGAAATCGCGAAATCAAGTTCGTCATTTTGATTCAATCACCTGGGCCGGATGGACTCGCCGGCTTTTTCAATTTGCAACCCGTCCGAGCTCCGCGAAGGCACGCGGGCAAAGGACCGTTTCAAGGCCGGCGGATTCATAGCAGGCGGTGGTGCGCCCGAAAAGGCGAAGGCAATCCGGCAGCTACTGAGGGATCAAACCAACCCTTCTGCCAGATAGTGCGCAATCGTTTCCGCCCGTTCGGTTCGTCCCCGTTTCTTGTTGACGTTTAGGGACAGGGCGAGTGGTGGCACTTTCAGTGTCAGCCCTTGCCAGCGGACCTCTTCGAGATGCTCGCCGGCGTAGGGGCCGAAATCGACGGGTTCAGGGGTATCGACGAACGCCTGTGGGTCCGACGCGATGTCGATTCTGGCGTGGCGGAAGATGACGCCGAAATCCTTGGCAACCCAGCCACTACAGGGGATGAGAGGCTCGATCAGGTCGTCGGCGAAGATCTCGTTGAACAAGGGAACATCGGCAGAGGCGATCATGATGTCGACGTCGTGCGGATTGAGCGGGATACCCCTGACGCACACGGCGCAACTGCCGGTCAGCCACCAGTCCGCGCCTGTCCCCTCGACCCTATCGGCGAACTCGGACAACGCCCGTTCCCACGGGACAGGCGCGAAATAGCCCATCTGGTCGAACATTTCCTCGGCGTGACCGCGGAAGCGCACGACGATCCTGTCGATGTTCGGCGCGCTTGCCGGATAGGATTTGGTGAACGCGTCACCCTGTCTGGCGAAAGCGCACGCTTCCAGTACCGGCACGTATTTTGGGTCAAACTCCGAAACGCGGAAAACGACGCTTTCGCCCCGAATATCGCACGCCGTCTTCATGGATGTCCTCGCTCTTTCTGAACACGCACACCGCGTCCGCCCCTGCCATGCACAGGCTTGTCCCACGGCATTCGGGGGCCGTCGAGCAGCCAAAGCGACGCCCCATGCATCCCGAGGGTTCCCGCCATCCATTATCGGCCGCACAAACGGGCAATCACGGCGATGGAGACACGGCGTAGTGATGACGGGATCGCCAAATGCACGAAATGCAAAACGCGCAACGCGGATCATGGGCGACCGCCGCTTGCGGTGAAGCGGTATTCGGCGCGCCGCTCCATGATCTCCAACTACATAAATGTAGTACACATTTCTTCCTGATCCTTAGTGCCGTTGTTGTATCCGCATTTTTACAGTAAATTAGTTTCCCCCCAATTTAAGACCTACGTCTGCGAAATACCTAGTATGATTTCGCATGTATGAGATTTGATACTGTCGCCAAGTCTCAGCTTGCTTTCACGGAGACGCATTCGACAGCATCTATTCCTGGCTCTGGAGAAAATATGGCTCCTGCGATTAAGCTGTTCCTTGTTGTTCTCATTGCGCTTGCCGGCGCCGGCGTGTCCGCCAAGGCTGAGACTCCCGGGCAGTATCCTCACAGGGTCCTTATCCTATTGTCCGGCAACGACGCGCTTCCGTGGCAGGCGAAGATAAGACAGGGCATTGCCGAGCAGCTGGCGACATATGAGGCCGAATATGGCGACGAGGGGCCGGAAATCCATATCGAAAGCCTCGATCTGTACCGCGATCCTGCCGGAGAAAACGACACGCGCCTCACCGAAATCGCCGCCAAATACGATGTCTCCGAATTCGGCCTGCTACTGACGGAGGGCATTCCCGCGGCCCGGCTTGTTCAGGCGGACGAAGCGTTCTACCCGCTGAAGCTGGTCTACGATGGTCATGCGATCATAAATTTCAATGCCGCCGGCATCGGCCGGGGAGAGACGGTCGTGATGGCGATCGCCTACGAGAAGACGGTCGAAATCATCGGACGCCTGATGCCCGACCTCGGACGTGTCATTATTGTCGGAAATCACATCGCCGAACAAAAGGCAAATATATCCAGTATGCTTTCGGAAATACTCGGTCGGAAATCCGAAGACTGGTCGCAGGCATTCGCCTACGAGGACCTCCTGAGACAGGCGTCCAAGCTGGAGCCTCGCGACGTGATCATCTACAGCCCGATGCACAAGGACAAAACGGGTGCCAGTTTCACTCCCTATGACGTGGCAAAAGAGTTGTCGGCGGCATCAAAGGCTCCGGTCTTCACCTCGTTCGATGCTCTGCTCGGCTCGGGCGTCGTCGGCGGGCATCTGTGGTCCGGAGAACTGCTCGGCAAGCGATTGATCGAGACCGCATACGTGCCAACGCTGAGTTGGGCCCAGGAGGACTTCTATTACTATGGCTTCGACAAAACCGCGCTCGCCCGTTTCGGGATGAAAAGAGGCCCCATTCCCGATGGCGCCATACTGCTCGATGGCACCAGAATTGACCGCAAGTCCTGGAAGGATTCGCTCACGGACCTGCTTCACTGAGCGCACTCGCTTTTCGCCTCCTCCGCATTCCAATCGGCAACTTCAAGGCTGGAAGACTCACAGCAGGCGGCTGTGCGCCCGCAAAGGCGAGCGTGATGTCGACGCCGAGCGGATTGAGAGCGATGCCTCTCACGCACACGGCGAAACCGCTGCCTATGCAGCCCGCGGCGTGATCGTATTCAACTCGCCCGCGATTTCCCGGCGCCGCTGCATGAGGTCGTAATCCGCCTGCAGTCCGAGAAAGAACCCCTCGGACATGCCGAAATAGCGGGTCAGCCTCAGGTCGGTGTCGGCGGTCATCGCCCGCTTGCCGAGAACGATCTCGTTGATCCTGCGCGGCGGCACATGCACGGCGCGGGCAAGAGCGTTCTGGCTGAGCGCCATTGGCTTGAGGAAGTCTTCAAGCAGGATTTCGCCGGGATGCGGATTGGGCAAAAGCTCAGTCATGATAGTCGACGATTTCGACATTGCTCGGTCCTCCGTCCTGCCAGTCAAAGCAGATACGCCATTGATCATTGATCCGAATGCTGTGCTGCCCCTTGCGCGCGCCCTTCAAGGCTTCGAGTCGGTTGCCGGGCGGCACGCGCATGTCCTGCAACACCCGCGCCTGATTGAGCATGCGCAGCTTTCGCAAGGCCACGGACTGGATGTCCGCCGGCAGCTTGCGACTCCGCCGTCCAGACCAGATCAGTTCCGTTTCGGGATCGGCAAAGCTGCGGATCATGAAGGAATATAACGTACTGCGTTATATGACGCAAGGCGTTATGGAAGACTAAGCAAGACACAAGCTCACTCTTGCTTCATGTGCTCGACTTGCTTCCTAAGCCATTCTTGAACCGCCGGACCAAGTGCGACCTTCCCAATCGCCGCCTCATTCCGCTCTTTAGTGGGCTTTAGCCGATCCAAAGCAATCCCCCGGTGCGCAAACTCCTGCATTAAATGCGTCGTCTTTTCCATGAGCTCAGTTACGCTCTCTTGAGGTAGCCGCTTCGGTGGATCGACATGAAAAGCGAGAAGCGACATTAGCGAGGTGAAATCCCAAAAGCCGATCACCTCTTCATCGCTCCATTTGCGCATATATGGTCTATGCTTGTAATCGCGTGCCCATACGTCTTGCCGTCTCAATCTTTTTGGGTTTTCGGTGACCGGGACGAACCCTTCGATGTCAGCGGGCGTTTTAAGAGCCTCCATTCCGCTAGACCATTTGGCCCAACGCTCCGCAATTCGACGAATTAACTCTAGCGCAACCCTGTTTTGAGCGACGGTCGGGCCATGAACAACAAGGATGGGGAATGTCACTCGACCTTGAGCTTGGGTCGCGTGTCTCTCGGTCAGGTAGAGCACAGCGTCAATTCCTGCATACTTGGGAAGACCTCGGGCATCAGTGCGCCGCAATTCCCGCTGGACCGCAAAGCCAACGGCGTTTGGATCGTACTCCATAAAATCCTCGTTGATGAGGACCAGGAGACGGAGATGAACCCCCGATCGACCTTTGCAGAAATGTGTGAGTTGGCTGTTCGCCTTCTTAATGTGAGAGACGATGGCCCGTGCCAATCGATCAAATAGTCTCTTGCGGAGTGCTTCCCGCTCATCTTCAGGGAGGTTCTTGAGAACTGCTTGCGATGACCACTCACCGAAAAATTTCGGCCAATTCTCACGCTCCTTTGCCGGAGCGACAACGTTTTCAAGCCGCTCGGACGGATCGCCCTCCAGGCTCTTGATCTCTACAACCAAGGCCCCGCCTAAGCACTCATAGTCTGGGCGTGTTTCTTTGTCGCCGTCGAGGTCGAGCGAAAGACCCGACATTCTCTTCTCGAGAAATTCGAAAAAGCGTGGTGTGATCGGTTCCGGTCCACCATTCCGCTCAATCCAGATGTTAGGAGCGTCAGGCTCAGCCATGCTGTCAGCTTCAAATTGATTCGCAGCACTGCGACTCGCTGGAGAATACTACAATTTCGGTGAGAATTACGGAGACAGTTCACCAAACGCACCCAATCCGCCCCCTCACTAAGCCCGCCCCAAAAAAACTTGTCCCCTCCCTTTCCGCATCCCCCATACTCCCCCCATTCGACCACAGGCGCAGGCGCGACGAGCGTTTAAGGTTGGAGTCCGCGGCAGGATGCGGTCGCGCCTTGTTTGCCTTTTGCGGTATCGGACTGATGCCGAGGCTTCCCGTGGCCTCAGGGCGGTATCAGAAGTCGCACCCGAGCAAAGCGAGAAAACCGTCCCATCGGTCGCTTTCCACAAAGCTCCACGAAAAGGCCATGCTCTCTCTTCAGGAAGCGAAAAAGGATCGCGGGACGCGGAAGATTCGGGAATGCCGACCAGATGAAAAAAACGCTGAGCTATGCGGGCATTGTCATCGGGTTGCTCCTCGTTGCCGTTTTGGCCTACGGCGCCAAAGGCTATTGGGATGCCACGTCCGACGCCGACAGGCTCCGCGCCAAGGCCGACGTGCTGATAAGCCAGGGACGCGGCGGCGATGCGCTCGGCGCCGGACATCTGGCCATGCTTTTGAAGGTTCAGGATCCGAGTTTCGAGAAACATTCCGGCGTGGATTTCACAACGCCCGGCGCCGGCGCGACGACCATCAGCCAGTCGCTTTCCAAGCGCCTTGCATTCGAGAAATTCCAGCCGGGCATCGGCAAGATTCGCCAGACCGGCTATGCACTGGGCCTGGAGCAAAGCCTGTCGAAGGACCAGATTCTCGCGCTGTGGCTGGACACCCTCGAAATGGGCGAAGGTCCCGACGGCTGGATGATCGGTCTTCACACCGCCAGCGCCGCCATTTTCGGCCGTCCGCCGGCGGAACTGAGCGACGCCGAATTCCTTCGGCTGATCGCTGTCCTGATCGCGCCGACATCCTATCGCCTGACAGGAAGCGATGCCGCCCTGGATGAACGTGCCGGACGGATAGAACGCCTCGTGGCCGGAGACTGCGCGCCGCTCGATCACGACGATGTCTGGCTCGAAGGGTGCCGCGCGCCGGGGGCGCAGTGACGGGATAACGGCGACAACGCCCGGCGCATAGTCCGGCGCGATGACGTCGCCGAACGATGATTTGGGATCGCTGTCGCGCGCCCGGACATAGGCCGAGATGACAGCATCGACCGCACCGTCAAGCCCCCAGGTCTCGCGCATCGTGTCATCGAGAGGCCCCCCATCGCCACGCCAGCCGGCGAGGCATGCTTGAAGGAGGCCGCGATCGGTCGTCCGGTGGCCACAGCCGCCGTGTGCACCAGTTGCCAGGCATTGAGGGCGTCGAGATAGTTTATCATCGACGCTTCGCCATTGAGCACTCTGATGGGATTGTTCTCGGAAACAATGCGAGCCGCCTGATGCGAACTCATGCCGTAGCGCAATAAAAAAGCTCCGTGATCTGTTCGATCAGGAGCACCCAGGCAGTCGATGCACCAATCACCGCGCTCCCCGATGGTTCGGTCCATCTGACGCCGGTCGCGCGAGCGGGAAACTAACGTGGCGGAAATGCGCCGGCAAGGGCTGGGGGAGCCGCCCGTCAAAACGTAATGGTAAGTTCGAAGGCATACTCTGTCTGCATTGCGCAACACCATTCCGAGGCGTGATATGCGCTACTTTTGCTATGCAATTTTGGCTTTAGCTGCATTTCTGCTCCTTGGCGTTCCGCTTGCCGGCCCTGATGTCGTGATCCTTTTCAACGACGATGATTTCTATGATGGCGGCAGCGGTACCGACACATTGTCCTATTCCAAGGCGCCGTATGCCTTGAGTGCCTCCTTGAAGGATTCCGTCGCATCCGGTCCGTCGATCGGAGACGACAAAATAATCAACATCGAGAATCTCACCGGCGGCCAGTCGCGCGACTGGCTACAAGGCGACGATGGGCCAAACGTGATGAAGGGGCTCTCCGGCGACGACGAAATTCATGCTCTCGCCGGCGCCGACGAGATCGAAGGCGGGCCGGGCAATGACACCCTGCTGGGGGGATCCGGTCCGGATACCTATCGATACGCTGCCGGCGACGGATGGGATCAGATCGTCGAGACGCCGGAACGCGGAATCCACGACAGGATCATCATCGATCGTCCGAACCAGGGCTACGTGGTCGGCACGGCCCGGCGCGGACGAGATCTCGTCGTTACGCTCTCAAAGGGGTTCGAACGCAGCGGCATCATCGTCAGGAACGTGTTCCCTCACGGCACAAAGACCCTTTCCGTGGTGGTTACGACAGGCGGCAAGTCACCGGAAACGATCTTTCCGCCAAATTGGATTGAGGGATTACGGCTCGAGCCGGAATGGCTGTGCCTGTTCGCGCCGGCTTTTGCCTACTGCCCCGAAAGCCCGGTTCTCCACTCCTTCATTTCGACAGACGAACTGACCGCATACGAGCAAAGCCAACACAGGAATGACCTGCTGTTGGACAAGGAAACGCTTCGGGAGCTGCGCCGCGCCGCAATTGCCCGCTTCAAGGGATGAAAGGCGATAGCTGTGTGTTGCCGCGCGCCCTTCCTCCCGCGACACCCCGCCGCACCCGATTTCTTTCATCGCAAATTGCCGATGGTCTTGCGCCCGCCGCCAGAATCCCTATGTTGGCGACAACACTCTTCAAACGTCAGGAACGATGCGCCATGCACGCCAAGGTCATCATCATCGGTTCGGGCCCGGCCGGCTACACAGCCGCCGTCTACGCCGCCCGCGCCATGCTCGAACCCGTCCTGATCTCCGGCCTTCAGCCGGGCGGTCAGTTGACCATCACCTCCGATGTCGAAAACTATCCCGGCTTCGCCGAACCGATCCAGGGCCCCTGGCTGATGGAGCAGATGAAGGCGCAGGCCGAGCATGTCGGCACCAAGATGGTCGAGGACACCATTGTCGAGGTCGATTTCGACGCCCGGCCGTTCGTTTTGAAGGGCGACCGCGAAACCTACACCGCCGACGCCGTCATCATCGCCACCGGCGCCCAGGCCAAATGGCTCGGGCTCGAGAGCGAGAAGACGTTCCAGGGCCATGGCGTTTCCGCCTGCGCCACCTGCGACGGGTTCTTTTATCGCGGCCGCGAGGTCGTCGTGGTCGGCGGCGGCAATTCCGCCGTCGAGGAAGCGCTGTTCCTGACCAATTTCGCCAGTAAGGTCACGGTCGTGCATCGCCGCGACGAGTTCCGGGCCGAAAAGATCCTGCAGGATCGCCTGTTCAAGAACCCCAAGGTCGAAGTGGTTTGGAACCACGAAGTCCTCGAGGTGAAGGGCACCAAGATGCCGCCCGGCGTCACCCATGTCACCGTCAAATCGACCGTCGATGGTTCCACCTACGACA
This sequence comes from Devosiaceae bacterium, assembly GCA_963676075.2. Taxonomy (GTDB): domain Bacteria; phylum Pseudomonadota; class Alphaproteobacteria; order Rhizobiales; family Devosiaceae; genus JAHJQZ01. Next base: position 14,280 of record CAXXNZ010000019.1, on the reverse strand, counting down.
TTCCCGCCGACGGGTTCTTTGTCGCTATCGGCCATGCCCCTTCGACCGAGCTGTTCAAGGACAAGCTTGAGATGAAGCAAGGCGGCTATCTCGTCACCGCGCCCGATTCGACGGCAACCAATATTCCCGGCGTGTTCGCAGCCGGCGATGTCACTGACGACAACTACCGCCAGGCCGTCACCGCCGCCGGCATGGGCTGCATGGCAGCGCTCGAAACCGAACGCTATCTTGCCGCTCACGAATTGGCGGAAGCCGCCGAGTAGGAGGACCGTCAGGAAAAGTGCGACGCGGTTTTCCGGTTCGACGACCCGACCAGCAAAAAGCGATGGCAGAAGCCGCCGAATAATCCCCGACTCGACAAAGACACAAACCCCCGGCTCAGCCCGGGGGTTTTTGCATGCCGGCGCACCGGCTTGCCGGCGTTGGTATCGTGCGACTCTTCGTCCTAAAATGGTTTGCGGGCTTGCCTCCGCACGGCAAATACCCGATCTCGCGCTGCGCGGATGATCGGCGAAACGCGTGACGATCGCGGTTATCCACGCAATTGCGCCCTTGCGTGCACTGTCCCCGGTGCATGCGCATGCGCATAGGCAAATGCACTCCACAGCGTGGCTTTTTAGTCTCTCTGGTGGAAAAGCTCGCATTTGCGCCGCCTTTTAGGTCGATATGCTATCGGCGCGAAAGGCGTTCAGGCTATTGCTGGGCCTTGGTTTTTTGTATGCTGCGGTTGAATGAGCCGGCACGTCCGGCTTGGCGACGGCGCTCGTATTGGACAAGTGTGCGTCAGGAGGCACGTCCCGAACATGCTCGACTGGGACAAACTGCGGATCTTCCACACGGCAGCCGAGTCCGGCAGCTTCACGCATGCGGCCGACCGGTTGAACATGAGTCAGTCCGCCGTGTCGCGCCAGGTTTCGGCGCTCGAGGACGATCTCGGCCTCAAGCTGTTCATCCGCCATGCGCGCGGTCTGGTGCTGACCGAGGTCGGCGAACAGCTGTTCCGCACCGCCCATCGCATGCACTGGGAGCTGCAGCAGGTCGAATCGGCGATGAGTGAGAGCCAGGAGGTGCCGACCGGGCCTTTGCAGGTCACGACCACAGTCGGATTCGGTTCGACATGGCTCGCCTCACGCATTTCCGAATTTGTCGCGCTGTATCCGACCATCCAGGTCGAAATAAAGCTCAACGATGCCGAGCTCGATCTCGCCATGCGCGAGGCCGACGTCGCCATCCGTCTGCACCGTCCGGTTCAGTCCGAGATGATCCAGCGCAAGCTGTTCACGGTGCACTTCCACATCTATGCATCCAAGGCCTATATCGAGGAGCATGGCGCGCCGCAGAGCCCTGAAGATCTCGACAACCACCAGATCGTCACCTTCGGCGAGCCGGTGCCGTCCTATCTCGGCGACGTCAACTTTCTCGAGCGCTACGGGCGGTCAGACAACTCGACGCGGCGGTCGAATCTCAAGGTCAACGCCATTTACGGACAGATGCATGCCTGCCGTGCCGGCGTCGGCATCGCCATGCTGCCCGACTATATCGTCGAAGGCGCCGACGAACTCGTCCGGATCATGCACGATATCGAGTTGCCGGCCTTCGATACCTATTTCGTCTACACGCCCGCCCTCAAAAGCTCCAAGCGCGTCGGCGTGTTCCGCGATTTCCTCGTCGCCAAGGCGCGGGAGTGGAGCTTCTAGCCCCACCGACCGCGGCGAAACCGTCATTCAGGCACAAGCATCTGCCACACCGTCACGCCATGGCGTTCGTCAGCTTGTCACACAGGGGCAATCACGGTGATTGCACACCCGACGGCCGCGACTCGTTCGCCGGGCGCCCAGTGCCTAACCGGTCCCACGGCGATCCGGAACATTCTGCTAGAGGCATGGATAATTCTGCTGCCGAAAGTGCGAAGGTCCGCGCCGACGAGAGGCGGGAAATGCTGCCTTGCGCCCAATATCCAAGAATATGCAGTGGCTTCGGCGTTCGCGCAGGTCAGCCATGCAGCCAGTGCATGTCTGACATGCGGTGTAATCGTTTGCAGTCAGCAAATGGCGGGTGTACAAAATTCTTGCATCTCAAGAGCTCCTCCCCTCCAGCGCCTTGAGATGCTACCTCCTAGCGGCCATGCCGCTTACTAAAGCTCCGCTCTCCCCTCGAGCGGAGCTTTACTTTTTCCGCCATCCGCTTCGATCGACCGTAAAACTGCAAGTCTTGCGGTACGTCACTCATTGCCTGTTGCGGCATGCGTCTCCCGAAGAGGCCTGATGCCTGTCCGCATGGGGTCCGACCCACCGCCGGCCTGCCGGAAGGACGACTCGAAATGCCCCTGAACACCTCGGACGTTTCCATGACGCGGTAAGCGACCAGGAGGAGGCGGATCACGCGAGACAGACGAACCGAACGCTGGCGCCTCGGCTTTATCCCTGACGGTCGAGATTGCGCCCATCATGTCCGCGGATGATCCGGCCATGGACCTCCACCCGCGTTTACGACTCATCCGTGGCCAGCACAAACTGTGCTCCGGCAGCATCGGCAAATCGCAAACGTTTGCAGAGACCCGGCATAAAAACGCATGGCATCGCCTCTGTCACGGTTTCGTGCACACGCACTGGGCAGCCGATTTTCCCCTGCAAACTATAAAGGCACGGTCATTTTCACATTATATTTCAATTCGTTACTGCCGCCGTTCGGCCTCGTTAGCTCATTGCAACGCAAAGCTTTATGTGCATCAGACGCATAGCTGCCATTCCAGTGAGGTGGTTGCTGAAATCGCCGGACCGCCGCATATTCTCACCTGTCGATGCAACGCAACTCCTCCTCCTCCCTGTTGCTTTCGTCGACACCCGGGTCCGGTTGTTCCTCCTCCCTCAACCCTGACCCATCCCAGCGGGCGACGGTTCCTCCTCCCTCGAAGCCCGCTACACTGAGGTTTCGACCTATAGGCTCCACCTTCATCGGTGGAGCCTTTTTTTTGCTCAAACGGATGCATATGCCATGCCACCCTGCACGCCCCTCGCGCATGGCTCGTATGATCATTGCGTGTTTGTGGTGGGCCCGGACGCGGGCAATAGTTGCCCCCGGTTTCGGGCTCCATTTTTCCCCTCATCCGAAGCCGCACCGGAACGCCTGAAGCCATGCGGCAACGGGATACCGGTTCGCCCGGTCGTTATTCGGCCTCGGCGAAAAACCCTATCCGCCTGCCCCAAAAGGCATGGCGAACGGAAAGGCCTCGCCCGTCCCCTCAGGCGAGGTCTTTTTTTGTGATGCAGGTCGTTGTCAGGCGGAGCGGAGATCAGCGGTAGAGCTGCTCGCCTTTTATGCCGGTGTAGAGATCGGCGACCGCCTCGGCATAGCCGTTGAACAATTGCGTCGGCACGGTTTCCTGGGTTCCCAGATACTGCTCGTTGGCTTGGCTCCAGCGCGGATGCGGGACCTCCGGGTTCACATTGGCCCAGAAGCCGTATTCGCCGGCATTGATCGTTTCCCAGAAGCTGACCGGGCGCTGATCGGTGAAGGTGAACCTGACGATCGATTTGAGCGACTTGAAACCGTATTTCCATGGCAGGTGCAGCCGGATCGGCGCGCCCATGGAATTGGCGACGACCTTGCCATAAGCGCCGACGACCAGGAACGGTAAATCATTCTGCGCCTCGGCCATGGTTACGCCCTCGGTATAGGGCCAGGGGTACCAGGACTGGTTCTTGATACCGATGGCCATCTCCGGGTCGCCGAAGGTCTCCATCTTCACGTATTTGGCCGAGGCCTGCGGCGCGGCGAGGTCGACGAGCTTGCGCAAGGGGAAGCCGATCCACGGCACCACCATGGCCCAGGTCTCGACGCAGCGGTGGCGGTAGATGCGCTCCTCGAGATCCATTTTCCCGATCAGCTGATCGATATCGATGGTCATCGGCTTGTCGACCATGCCGTCGATGGTAATGGCCCAGGGGCGCGGCTTGAGCTGCTTTTGCGCATCGTACGAGATGCGCTTGGACGAGCCGTATTCGTAGAAATTGTTGTAGGTGGTGTTGAGCGTTTCGTCGGTTATCGGCCTGTCGACGGTGTAGGCATCGTTGTGGGTGTAAACCAGCTTGGGCGCCATCGGCGCATCGCCACCGATCGTGTCCATGGTGTCAGCGCCGGCGTCCGTGTTGGACTGCTGCGCCGATCCCTGGTTGGAACAAGCGGCGAGCCCGGCCCCGGTGATCAGCCCGGCCATGCCCTTCATCAGCGTCCGGCGATTGACATAGACACCTTCCGGCGTCACGTCGCGCTCATTGAGGTCCCAACTTTTCTTGACGCGGATCAGCACGGCGAACTCCTCGGCTTGCGGGTGGCCTGACCGGCGTCGCCCGTTATTTCTGCGTCTCAAACAGACGCCGCCGGCGCCAGGGGTGCAACGCACCTCTCGTCAAAACCTTGTGAGGCGGACGCAACGGACTCGCTGACGAAAACCCGGTTCCGGCCGGCCGTCTTGGCCTGGTACATGGCGCGGTCGGCCTCGGCCAGCGCGCCGCTCAGCCACACAGGTTCGGACTTTGAGCTGGCGAACACACCGCCGCTGACCGTGCCGGCAATGGCGCCGCCCTCGATTTCGACCACCATGCGCTCATAGCGCTGTCGAATCTGCTCCGCCAAGATCAGCGCCGCGTGGCGATCGGCCCGCGCCAGCACAAGGGCGAATTCCTCACCACCGAGTCTGGCGGCGAGATCGACCTGGTGCAGCTCCTCGCGGCAGATCAGGGCAAATCCGGCGATCAGTGCGTCGCCCGCGGCGTGGCCGAACGTATCATTGACCTGCTTGAACTGATCGAGATCGAACACGATCACCGCAGCGCCCGCCGGCAGCCTGCCGTCTTCGAAGCTGGCGTCTAGCCCCCGGCGGTTGAGAAGTCCTGTCAGCGGATCGGTGGCGGCGAGACGGCGCTGATCGAGTTCCGCACGTTCCAGCGAAATGGCGACCATCAGCAGACTCAGAACCATGGACACCAGTATCAGGCCGCCGACCAGAATGAAAACGACGGCCTGATTGGGCGCCTCAGCTCCAAGCGGATAGGCGGCCAGTTTGCCGAACGGAACACGCATGCCAACCAAAAGGGCGGTGAGCAACAATGCCCCGATCAGCGCCCCCCTTGAGGGCAGCTTCTCCTGGCGTCCGCGCCAGATTTCCCAGGCGGCAAGCACCAGAGCTCCGGTCAGGGGCAGGGATACGGCGATGACGCGCAATCCGGTATCGGCGCCGACCTGAGGCAGGGCGGTTGCGCAAGCCGGAACAATCGAAAGCGCTGCCAGCGTCCACGGCAGTGGCTTGCGACCTTCAAAGACGCGGGCGGCCTGCCAGATCAGTCCGAAGCCGACGAAAAACACCGCCGAGCCTGCAGCAAGCCCGAGCGATTTCGGGCTGCTCGGTGCGATGATCGCCAGGCAATTGCCGATGCCGATGACGAAGAACGCTGCTGCCCACCATGCCAGCCAGTGACTGGCGCGATTGCGCAGCCAGAAAATCGACAGGGCCAGGCCGTTGAGAAAAACGACCGCCGTACTCGCCGCCAGTGCTGTGAAAACGTCCAGATGCATATGTGATCGGTTCCGCGCCTTGCGACACACTGACACAGCGCATGTTGCGCAACACTTAACCGGAACGGCATGTCACCGGACCGAACCGCACGAGGTCAGACCGACCCGACACTCACAGCCGGTTCTGGGTCGTTAGCCGTTCGGTCTTCTTGCCCGCGCCCGCGATCGGTCGCAGTGAAGACCCTGTTTCGTCCAGCACTTTTGGCCTGATACATGGCGCGGTCAGCAGAGGCTATGGCACCGCTCAGCCAGACATTGGCGTCGGCTGGCGCGGCATAGACGCCGCCGCTGGCGGTACCGGCGATGGCGCTTGCGCCGATCTCGACGACAGTGGTTGAGAAGCGCTCCCGGATGCGCTCGGCGACGGCAAGGGCCGGCTGCATGCCCATCGACGCCAGCACCAGGGCGAATTCCTCACCGCCGAGCCGGACGGCATAGTCGACCTGACGCAGTTCCTCGCGGCAGATCCGGGCGAAGGCGACGATCAGTGCATCCCCTGCGGCGTGTCCGAAGGTGTCGTTGACGTGCTTGAAGCGGTCGAGATCGAACAGAACCAACGCACTTCCCGCCGGTAGCTCCTGCTTGGGCAGTATCGTCTCAAGCCCGCGCCGATTGAGGAACCCGGTCAGTGCATCGGTGGCGGCCAGTTCGCGCTGGGCCAGTTCCTTGCGCTCGAGCGTCATGGCGACCAGAAGGACAGTGGCCGCCAGCGATGCAGCCACGACCAGACCGGCCATCACCGCTGCAACCAGCGCGTCGGTTTCGCCACCACCATAAGGATATGGCACCACGTCAACCAGCAGAATGCGGCCGAGATAGAAGGCGAACAGAAACAGAAACAGGATCATCAGCGGCCGCTTGGACGAAAGTCGTTCCTTTCGTCCGCGCCAGAGTTCCCAGGCACCGAGGGCGCAGAACATGCCAAGCCCCGCCGATATCAGGGCGACTCTCAGGGAAAGACTGTCATAGACCCCGGGCGCATAAACCAAACCGACCCAAACCACAGACGGGATCGGCACCACCCAGAGCAGAGGCGCTCGCCCCTCGAAAATGCGCAATGCACTCCACACGAAGCCGAAACCAATCAGATGCACGGCATTGCCGACGGCGGAGCGCAAAACCCCCGGATCGCCGGGCTTCAACATGGCCACCAGCAGGCCAAGCGCTATCATCACGAAGGCTGCGGCCCATAACGCCAGCCACGAATTGCGCATGGTTCGCGACCAGAAATAGGTCAGCACCGTGCCCGAAAGGAACACGACGAGCGAACAGGCCATGACCAGAGTGAACACGTCGAAATGCATGGGCGACCAAAGCTTGCCAATTGGCCCTAAGCTGGCACGCCACGATTGCGCTTTGATTAATCGGCTAAAAATTTAGCGCGTCTTGTGCACGGCCGGGCGCATATTCCTGGCGCAAATGCCGTTATCGGCACCCCGCCGCAAATCCGGCGATGCGCGTGAGCGCTTCGTCGAGCTCGGCGTCCGATGCCGCATAGCTCAGCCGCAAGTGTCCACCCAGGCCGAAGGCCGTGCCCGGCACCAGCGCCACGCCCGCCTCCTCGATCAGGGCCATGGCGAGATCGGTGTCGCTGCCGATGAGAGTGCCGCCGGGGCTGGTCTTGCCGATCAGCCCTGACACGCCCGCAAAGACATAGAACGCTCCGGCCGGGGTCTGGCAATCGATGCCCGGCGCGGCGTTCAATCCGGCGACGACCTTGTCGCGGCGCGCCTGAAACACCTTGCGCCAGTCCATGAGGAAATCCTGCGGACCGTTGAGCGCCGCCACCGCCGCCCATTGCGCGATCGAACAGGCATTGGTCGTCGATTGCGACTGCAGCTTGGTCATCGCCGCCAGCAGTTCACGCGGCGCGGTGCAGTAGCCGACGCGCCAGCCGGTCATGGCATGCGATTTCGACACGCCATTGGCGACGACGCACCTGTCCTTGAGGTCGGGCGCCACCGATGCCAGCGTCGCGAACGTGCCGCCGTCATAAACCAGCACCTCGTAGATATCGTCGGTGAGGATATGAACACCGGGCCATTGCCGCAGCACCTCGGCGAGCGCCATCAGTTCCTCGGCCGAATAGGCCGCGCCTGTCGGATTGGACGGCGAATTGAGGATCAGCCACTTGGTTTTCTCGGTCAGCGCCGCCGCCAGGGCTTCCGGGCTCAGCTTGAAGCCAGTTGTTGCATCGGCAACCGCGATGACCGGTTCGGCGCCGCACAGGCGGACGATTTCCGGATAGCTCACCCAATAGGGTGCCGGCACCACCACCTCGTCGCCCGGGTTGAGCGTCGCCATCAGCGCGTTGAAGATGATCTGCTTGCCGCCGGCGGCAATAAAACAATCCGCAGCCGTCACATCGAGGCCGTTGTCGCGCCGGAACTTTTGCGCCACGGCCTCCTTGAGCTCAGGAATGCCATCGATATTGGTGTATTTGGTTTGCCCGGCATTCATCGCGGCGATCGCCGCGTCCTTGACGTGCTGAGGCGTGTCGAAATCGGGCTCGCCGGCACTCAGGGCGATGATATCGCGCCCGTCGCGCTTGAGTTCACGGGCGCGCTGACTGATCGCCACCGTCGCCGAGGGTTGAATGCGCCCGAGGGCGTCTGAAATGAAGCTCATGGAAAAGTCCTGAAACCAAAACGCCAAAAAGGGCTCAACAGGTAGCTTTTCACCTCAAACAAGGCAAGGCGGCAGCGCCCGTCAACGCGCTTCGCGGCGCCCTGCCCCGGCAATCGGTGGTTACCTTTTCTTAACCTTCGGCCACACTATCGCCTCGAAAAGGAACGGATTTTTCCACCGCACCCACAAATTGCCTCCGCATTCGGGGTGCCTACTCGTCAGCGTCAACGGATGAATGAAGCGAGTAGACAAATGATTGCGTCAATGAAGTCACGACTTCGCAGGCTGCGTTTCGCCATGCTGGCGGCCATCGCCGCATTGTCGACTGCAGTCATCATCACGCCGGCCAGCGCTGCGGTCGGCCTTCACCACATCGAAGGCGGAACGGTCGCCGCTGTCTTCCTTGTCGGTATCGTCCTTTTCGCTCTGTTTTTCCAGGCGATCCACCTGAGCCGGGCCAAGGCCACCACGCGCTCGCGCCGCGCTCACGACTGACCTCCAAAACTTCTCAGCGCCCGTCCAACGAGGCGGGACGCTAGATGGCCGGTGCCGCCCTCGCACCGGCCATTTTTTATTCGGATTATGCGACTCAGGTATTTGTTAAGCACGCTTGAGCTATGAAGACTGACTGTCGCAAATCACGAGATAATGATGAGCATCGCCAATATCCTCGGTACAAAAGGCCAAGAGGTTGTAACCATTCCGGCCTCGGCACCGGTCGCCGAAGCGGTCGAGCTTCTGGCGAACAGGAACTACGGCGCCATTGTCGTTCTCGACACTGAGGACACGGTGGCCGGTATCCTGTCCGAACGCGACATCGTTCAGTCCCTGGCCAAACGCGGCGGCGACATGCTCTGCGAACCGGTCTCGGCGATCATGACCGCCGATCCGCTGACCTGCACTCGGGATGGCTCCGTCATCGACCTCGTGCAAATGATGATGGGATGGAACATCCGTCACCTGCCGGTGGTCGAGAACCACACCCTGTTCGGACTTGTCTCGATGGGCGACCTGGTCAAGTCGATCATCGACAGGGGTGATTTCGACGCCCCGATTCCCGTTCGCGCGGCGATGTGCGACGCAGATTCGGCAGGCGGGACATCGCAATAGCTGCTTGTATTGCCATATCGCGACATTCTGACGCATGATGAACTTCTCTCGAGGAGGAGTAGCCCATGAATGTCGCAAAAATACTGGAGACCAAGGGCAATAATACCGTCACCATCGCCATCACGGCCCTGGTCTCGGATGCCATCGAACTTCTGAACGACAAGAACATCGGCGCGGTCGTCGTTGTCGATGACAAGGGCCGGGCCGCCGGCATCCTGTCCGAGCGCGATATCGTCCGGCGCCTGCGCAGCTTCGCCGGCCAGCTGATGAGCCAGTCGGTTTCGACGATCATGACCCGCGATCCCGTCACCTGCCACCGCGAGGACACGGTCGACGAGGTCATGGAGATGATGACCAGCCGGCACTTCCGCCATATGCCCGTGGTCGAGGATGGCCAGCTTGTCGGCGTCATCTCGATCGGCGACGTGGTCAAGACCAAGATCGCGGTCACCGAACACGAAGCGGCGGCCTTGCGCGAATACATCGCGTCCTGACGCCTCCCGGCGGCTGACACAGGCCTTGCGGCAATCGCCGCGGGCGATGATGTCCGCCGCCTTGGCACTCCGCCGGCATTGGCGCCGGCGTGATCCGGCCCGTTGCGGCGGATCAGTTGCGGCCGATTGCCGACGGCTCCGGCGGCCCTCACATGGCGCCGGGCGCCGTCGGCTGGCGGTTTGATTTCCACAAGCATTCGATCCTGCAGGGCACTTTGCCAGCGTTGAGACGCCTGCCCGTCCGTCAGGCTCGCGCGGGCGCCGCCCCGGACATCTTCCTTACCGGGCTTACCGTTTTTTCATGTTGCAGACAGATTGGCGCAAGTCCGGCGCTGCTAGCGTCTTTTTCATCGATCGGACGACAAAGGTCCGGAACCTCCAAAGTCTAGCAAGGCAATTCCGATGAAAAAGCTCGCAACTCTTCTTCTTTCGACAGTCCTGGTTGGTGGATTGACCGCCTCCGCCTTCGCCGCCTCCACCGGCACCGTCACCAATGCCGCCTACGGCCAGCGCGGCAATTTCGCCGGCCAGCAGCAGATGCAGGGACCGCGCGGCCAGATGCAGCACTTCAACGGCCAGCAGGGCCAGAACATGCGTGGTCCGCAGGGCCAGTTGGCCAACGCCCAGCGCCCCGGCGTCCAGGGACAGGGCATGCGCGGTCCGCAGAATGGCGCCCGCTTCGGCGGCAACGACATCCTGCGCCTTGCCTGCTCGGTCAACGGCGCGCCGCGTCTCGAGATCGCGCTCAACAACCTGTCCGAACGGCTGACGCTCGATGCCGACCAGACGACGCTGTTCGACGCCTTCAAGACCTCGGCACTGACGGCCCAGACCGGCTACGCCGATAGCTGCCAGCTGCCGACGATTGCCGCCAACGCCCCAGTCAGCCCGGTCGAACGCCTTAAGGCCGTGACGGTCAACGCCACTGCCCGCGTTGCCGCCATCGACGCAGTGCTGCCCTCGCTCGAAGCGTTCTACAATTCGCTGAGCGACACCCAGAAGGCGGCGCTCAACACCAATCCGCGCGGAACCATGCAGATGGGTCAGGGCCAGTCCGGCACTTTCGGCCCCGGCATGAAGGGACGTGGCATGGGACCGGGTGCCATTGCCCCAAACCAGGGCACTGACGACACCACGCTCGGCTACGGCTATGGCCGCGGCAACGGCATCAACCAGCAGGGCCAGGGCGTCGCACCGGGTCAGAACGCCAATCAGGCACCGGGCTTTGGCATGGGCCGTGGCATGGGTCCGCGCAACTAACCGATCTGGCGGAAAGGCGGCGTCTCCCCCGCCTTTCCGTCCTCCCGGATGAGGCGCAGCCCGCGCACCTCGTCCGCCTTTCTGAATGCGCCCAGCCCCCAATTGCGGCGCGTTCGAAAGGTTCGGATCCGGAACCGGCACCAGATCCGGGTTCGAACGCCCTTCGGGGCATGGTGCGTTCGGGCGACTCCAATCCAACCCGGACGCACCTCACCCCCGAAAAGGACCCCGCCTCCTGGAGCGTTTTCGGAAAAAGTGGAGTCCACTTTTTTGGTTTGAAAACGCAACAAGGCAATAACCTAGGACCAGGCGGGGTCCTTTTGCTGCGCGGTTTCGTTACTTGACGCCCGAAGTGCAGCAGTTGTTGGCACTCGGTTCCGGTATGACGTTCTTCAGCCAGCACATCGGCACATCGTCCTGAATGCCGGCCTCGACATAGCTCCAGGCGGCGCAGGCATTGTCGTTGTGGCAAAGCTTGGAGCATTCGAACGGCTCCGCCCCCGCCCACAGGCGGATTCCCGCGTAATCGCCGCCATAGCGATTGGTGCTCGGCTCGAACGAGCCATACACGGGCCGAACGCCGGAGATGCAGCAGCCGTCGGCCGTCGGCGGCGGAACAACATCCTTCAGCCAGCACATCGGGCTCGGTCCCTGGATGCCCGGTTTGACATAGGTCCAGGCCTCGCAGTCAGGATTGCCCTCGCAGATGCGCCGGCATTCGAGCGGGGCATCGATATCCATGACCACATGGGCGAAATCTCCGCCCATGCGGTTGGTATCGTATTCAGGTTCGCCGGCCGCCAGCGCGGCCGTACATAACAAGGCCAACCCGGCCAGAGCGGCGGGAAAAAGAGCGCGCAGATAGGTCATATGCAGTTCCGTCCTCCGAGATGCGCCGTCCGGTTTCCTCCGAGCCGCCGGCGCGTCCGGCAAGGCTAGGACGGCGGCGGAAACAGAGACAAGGCGGCGCGATGGCGCAGCGCCATCGGGACAGGTGATACGTCCAGACCTCATCGGGCCGGCAATTTGACCGCACCGCAACGGCCTTGCCGGTTTTCTCCGGTTTGGATACCACAGGTGATCCCATCCCTTCCGCCCGGTGAACCCAGATGTCCCTTCCGCTCGATTCCGCTTTGATCCGTGCCGAATTTCCCGCCTTCAGCGAGGAAAGCCTCAAGGGACAGGCCTTTTTCGAGAATGCCGGCGGCTCGTACACCTCGCGCCAGGTGCTCGACCGGCTCGACCACTACTACCGCGCCACCAAGGTTCAGCCCTATGGCTGGTATCCGGCCTCACAGCAGGCCGGCGAGGCCATGGATCTGGGCTATGCCCGTCTCGCCGAAGCGCTCAACGTGCCGGTGGACTGGGTGCATATCGGCCCGTCGACTTCGAACAACACCTATGTGCTCGGCAAGGCATTCGCCGGCTGGCTGAAGCCGGGGGATGCGGTCATCGTCACCGATCAGGATCACGAGGCCAACACCGGTGCCTGGCGGCGGCTTGAGGCCATGGGCGCCGAAATCCGCGAGTGGAAGATCGACCACACGACCGGCCATCTGCCGCTCGAAGCGCTCGACAACCTGCTTGACGACAAGGTCAGGCTTGTCGCCTTCCCGCATGTCTCCAACATCGTCGGCGAGATCAATCCCGTCGCCGAGATCGTCCCGGCGTGTTCATGCGGTCGGCGCCGTCGCCGTGGTCGACGGAGTCTCTTACGCTCCGCACGGCCTGCCCGATATCGCCGAACTGGGCGCCGACATCTATCTGTTCTCGGCCTACAAGACCTTTGGCCCGCATCAGGGCGTGTTCACCGTCCGCCCGGAACTGGCGGCGCAATTGCCCAACCAGGGGCATTTCTTCAACGAGGGCAAGCCGCGCTACCGCCTGACGCCGGCCGGTCCGGACCATGCCCAGATCGCCGCCGCCGCCGGTATCGCCGATTATCTCGAACGCGTCGCCGAGATCGCCGGCCCGTCGGTCGACGGCAAGACCGCCTTCGACCGCGCCCATACTGCCATGCGGGCCCAGGAAGTGGCGCTGATCGCGCCGTTGATGGATTTCCTTGCCGCCAATGCCAATCGCGCCCGCCTGATCGGACCGGCCAACGGTGCCGACCGCGCCCCGACGATTGCGCTCGGCCTGGCCGAGCCGGGCCGGCATGTCGCGACGCGTCTTGCCAATCACGGCATCATGGCCGGCGGCGGGCATTTCTACGGCTGGCGTCCGCTGAGTGCGCTCGGCATCGATCCCGAACACGGCGTGCTGCGCCTGTCCTTTGTCCATTACACGACGCCTGAGGAGATCGACCAGTTGATCGCGGCGCTCGACGCCGAACTGCGCTAGTCGCCTTTCATCTGCCTTTTCCTGTCCGCAACAGGCCGTCGGCGCGAGCACGTGGCCATTTCACGAAGTCAAACCCCTGAATGCTCAATCGTTTTTCAGCGACTCTGCTCCTGATGTTTGCCACCATGCTCTGGGGGTTCGCCTTCATTGCGCAGAAATACGCCATCGGACATATGGGGCCGCTGACCTATAATGGTGCGCGCTACATCCTTGGCGGCTTGTGCATCCTGCCGCTGGCCCTCAGGGAGTACAAGCGACGCGGGCTCATCCTCAGCCTCCGGCAATGGTGGCTGATCGGCTTTTTGAGCTTCAACTTCTTCATGGCCTCCTACCTGCAGCAGTTCGGCCTCGAATTCACCACCGTCACCAACGCCGGGTTCCTCACCGGCTTTTATGTCTTCTTCGTGCCGGCGATCCTTCTGATCGTCTTCCGCACCGCGCCGCACCCGATCGTCTGGCTTTGTGCGCCTCTGGCCCTCACAGGGCTGTTCTTCCTCAATGGCGGACATCTGGACAACATGAATTTCGGCGACATGATCATCGTCGCCTGTGCCGTGTTCTGGGGGCTGCATGTGCTGATGCTCGGCTATCTCGCCCGTGACACCGGCCTGCCGGTTCTGGTCTCCTGCCTCAGCTTCCTCGCTGCCGGCTTTGCCGCCGAGCTCGGCTCTCTCATCTTCGAGGCGCCGACGATCGAGGGAATCATGGGAGGCTGGGTCGAAATCGTCTATGCCGGCGTTTTCTCCACCGCCATCGCCTTCACGCTGCAGGCGGTCGGACAGGTGTATGTGCCACCCGCCAACGCTGCGATCATCCTGTCGGGCGAAGCGCTGTTCGCGGCGCTCGGCGGCGCCGTCGTTCTTGGCGAACG
>CAXXNZ010000018.1:0-84875 GCA_963676075.2 Devosiaceae bacterium | reverse complement strand
TCACGAAATCGAGGCGGGGCATTGCCCCGCCTTTTTCATGTCACAGCGCCACCACCGCGCCACCCGCTGCTTCGGCGTCGGCTTCGTCATGGGTGACGAGCAGCGTCGGCAGGCCGCGCGCCCTGGCGATGTCGAAAACGAAGGCGCGCACCGAGGCGCGCAGCGGCGCATCGAGCCGCGAGAATGGCTCGTCGAGGATCAGGGCGCGCGGCTCGGCGGGCGATGACCCGCATCAGCGCCACCCCGCGCCCGCTGACCGCCGCTGAGGGTGGCCGGATCGCGGGAAAGCAGGTCGGCAAGACCGACCGGTTCGAGCAGATCGGCGACGCGCTGACAGCGTTCGGTGCGCGAACCGCCTTTCGGCAGGGCGAACAGGATGTTTTCGCTGACCGAGAAATGCGGAAACAACAGCGCGTCCTGGAACAGCATGCCGATGCGGCGCTTCTCCGGTGGCAACATGGTGATGTCTGCTCCGTCGAGCCGCAGCTTGCCTTGTGCGGAAAAGCTCGGCGGCAGGAAGCCCGCAATGGCCTTGGCGAGGCTCGATTTTCCCGAACCGGACGGCCCCATCAACGTCAGCACCTCACCGGGCGCGATGCCGGCGTCGATCCCGGCCAGCCGCTGACCATTGCGGCTGACCTCAAACCGTTCGAGAAGGAGACCCGTGCTCATGTCGCCGCTCCCGGCCTCAAGGCGCGCCGCTCGCGCCACAACAGCGCCGGAACGCCGGCGGCAATGGCGAAACCGATGAAGGGCAACAGCGCCTGCACCAAGCCGTAGACGCCGATCAGGCGGCGATCGCCGCCACTCGACAGCGCCACCGCCTCGGTGGTGATGGTCGGCACCCTGCCGCCGCCGATCAACAGCGTCGGCAGGTATTGCGCCACCGAAATAGCAAAGCCGAGCGCCAGCGCCGTCAGGATCGGACGCAAAAGGATCGGCAGACGCACGCTGAAAAAGGCCCGGTTCGGCGATTTGCCCAAGACTCGGGCCTGGTCGAGATAGCGGGTGTCGAAAGCGTTCCAGGGATCGGCGAGCATCAGATAGGTGTAGGGCAGAACAAAGATCAGATGCGAGAAGGCGACCGGCAGCAGCGCGCTGTCCCAGCCGAGCCGCAACAACAGCGTCGTCAACCCCGGCAGAAAGCCGATCTGCGGCACCAGCAGCGGAGCGTAAAGCACCAGCCGGGCGCGCGGCGACAAGGTGATGCCAGTGCGGTACTCGTTCTCGAGGCACAATACCACCAGCACCAGCGCCACCCCGGACGCCAGCGCGCCGATGAGCAGCGTGTTGCCGGCAAGTTCCATCAGGTCGGGCGCGCGGCCAGCCCAGACGGTGAGCGACAAGCTATTGGGCAGGGCGTCCGGGAAGCGCCAGAAACCGGCGATGGAATTGAGACCGATCAGGCCGACACCGGCAAGAACAATCACCCCAACTGCAACCAACCCGGCCCGACTGGCAAATGCGAGACCCGGTATCGGCATCAGCCGCCGCCCGCTGAGCGCCAGACGTCGGCCGAACACGGCAACCAGACGCTCGCCCAAAAGCCAAACCAGCACGCCGGCTGTCGTGGCACCGAGCTGGAGAACCAGCCCGGCGGCGGCCAGTGTCTTTCGGCTGAGGTCCGGGTCGTTCATCCAGTGCAGAATGCGGATCGACAGGAGCGGCGGCGTCGCCGGACCGAGGATCATCGCCATGTCGACCACCGAGGACGAAAACACGATGACCGCCAGCACCGGCAGCCGCATCTGGCGATAAACAGCGGGAAAGACGGCGTAAAACCAAGCGGCCATGCGGGTGTGCCCAAGTGCGCGGGCGATCTCGGCCCGGCGCGGATCGACCTGCGGCAGCGCCCCGGTCAGTGCCAGAAACAGATAGGGCGCTTCCTTCAGCACCAGCCCGGCGAGCAGGGCGAAACCCGCCGGATCGTTGACGATCAGCCAGTCGGGCGGACGCTCAAATCCGGTCAGGTCCGGCGAGATCAGGCGCAGGATGAAACCGGACGGCGCGATGAGATAAACCAGCCCAAAAGCCGCCGCGGCATGGGGCACCGCCAGCACCGGGCGCAACAGCCCGGTGACGACGCCGAACAGACGCGTTCCGGATGCGGCGGCGGTGAAGGCCGTCACCAGCACCAGAGCGATCAGGGCGCTCATCGGGCCGATCCAAAAGGCCAGCCAGACGGAGGCGAAAATGCCAGGTTCGGCGAGCACCGCCCTGAACGGGTCGAACGAAAAACCGGTCTGGCCCAGAAACGGCGCATAGCCGAAGGCGGGAAAGACGATATCGGCAATGCCGGCAGCGACCGGCCCGATCAGGATGGCGATGGTCAGAACGGGGCCGGCGCGGAGCCAGAGGGGAATGTGATCAGGATGGGTTTTCGTCATGCTCGCCAAAAGGCGCCACCTTCCGCCTCGTCATTCCCGATCTGATCGGGACTCCAGCCGCACCGCGTCTGCGGCGCGAAAAGACTCACACGCTCGGCGGACGCCTCGCAACTGGATTCCCGTTTTCACGGGAATGACGAGGAGTTGCCGGCTTGGCTACCCCCCGACATACCTCTTCTTCCACTCCGCCTCGAGCATATCGGTCCAGCTCGGGTCGGGCTCGCTCAGTGCCTTGCCAAGGGCATTGGCGCCAAGCGTGGCCGGGCCGTTTTTGAGCGCATCGAACAGCGCCTTGCCGTCCGCATCGAGCTTGTCATAGGCGAGGACGGTCGGATCGCCCCAGCCGGCCTCGTCGGCCTTTTTCGCCTGCGCCTCGGCGGACAACATGAAGTTGGCGACGACCATGGCGCCGGCCTTGGCGCTGGCATTGTAGGGAATGGCAAGGAAATGGGCGTTGCCGATGGTGCCGTAATCGAGAACGAAACTGCGCGTGGTCTCGGGCAACAACCCGTCGTTTATCGCCGAGCTCGCCTCGCCGGGATTGAAGGTCATGGCGATGTCGATCTCGCGGTCGGCGAGCAGCATTTTGAGCTGCGTCGTGTCGGCGGCAAACACGCGCCCTGAACGCCAGAGGTCGGGGCGCACATCGTCGAGCCAGGCCCAGATCGGCGCCGTAACTTTTTCGAAATTCGCCGGGTCGGCGGGCTGTTTGAGGATCGCGGGATTATCGAGCAACCCGTAGGCGAGCTGTTTGAGAAAGGTCGTGCCGATGAAATTAGGGGGCGCGGCATAGGTGAACCGGCCGGGATGGGCGTGGATCCACGCCTTCAGCGCATCGAGATCCTTCGGCGGATCCGCGATTTCGGCGCTGTCGTAGTAAAACGTCAGCTGCGCCGTGCCCCAAGGGCTTTCGAGCCCGCAGACCGGCGTAGTGAAATCGGTCAAAAGCGTCGCCTTGCCCTCGGTATCGGCAAATTTGTAATTGGGCAGCTTGTCGGCCCAGGCCTCGGGCAGAAGCAGGCCATTACTCTTCATGGCGGCGAAGTTCTCGCCATTGATCCAGATGAGATCGACCGCCCCGCCCTCATCGCGTCCCGCCTGTTTCTCCGAAAGGATGCGGTTGACCGCGTCGGCGGTCTCGCTGAGCCGGACGTGTTCGAGGGTGACGCCGAAGCGCGAATTCACCTCCTCACCGGCCCAATCAATATAGGCGTTGATGTTTTCCGAGCCGCCCCACGCGTCGAAATAAACGGTCTGTCCCTTGGCTTCGGCCAGAACGGAGGCCCAATCCGCCGGATCGGGGTCGGCAGCGAAAACAGGGGCAACAAAGGCGCAAGCAAGTGCGGCGGAGAGGCTGAATAGGCGTAACATGGGAGCAGTCATCCTTGGTTGCCCCGTTATGTCTCTGCCATTCACCACCGGTCAATTCACCCGGCATCACCCTCAGGTGATATTTCCGTGTCCGGATCGGGCGGTAGCACCTCGAGACTGACCTGCATCGCCTCGGCGAAGCGCTCGAAAAACCCGTCGATGACGTGCTGGGCCGCACCGCCGATCAGCGCCTTGCCGAGTTTCATGATGGTGTTGGAGGCGCCGGCCTCGGCGGTGAAATGAAGGATGCACAGATCGCCGTCATCGGACAGCGTGATGTCTGCGGCCCCATGCGCCAGCCCGAGCAACCCGCCCTTGCCGCGGCCGCTGAGCGTGTAGGTTTCGGCCGGAACCACGTCCGACATTTCGAGGCCCCCGACGAAGGTCGGCTTGGCCACGCCGAGATCGACGGTGATCGCAGCCTCGAGCGTCGTCTCGGTCAGCCAGTCGATACGGGAACATCCGGGAATGGTCTTTTTCAGGATTTCGGCGTCATTGAGCGCTTCCCAGACCTTCAGCCGCGACGCGCCGATACGGTATCGGCCTCCAAATTCCATGATGTCTTCCCTTGCCGGCGCGGAAACCTTTGAGTTCCGGCCCTTTACGTGCGTCTTTTTGGCACCAATATCAGGAAAATGATGAGGCGACGACCCGGATGCAATTGTCATGAGACGATGGACGGGGAATCAATCGTGTTGAACATTTGAGGGAATTGCGGCCATGGGCACCGACGTCATCGAAAAACCTCTTCAATATCTCGACAAGGCGGTCACCGCCATCAAGGACCTCGGCATCTGGCCGGAGCAGGTAGAGGAGCAGCCGATCACCGGCCTGTTGCAGGAGATCACCGGGCTCGACGAGACGCGGGTCATCCTGATCGGGCGCACCTTGTCCCAGGCATCGAGCTTCAACGAGGTCGTCAGGACCCAGATCGCCGCCATGAACATCGGCGAGCGCTACAACGACATCACCAAGAGCTTCGATTCGATCCGCGACGACGCCAAGGGGTTGGTGGACCAGCTCGACGACGGCAAGATCGACATTTTCGAGCGCGCCTCCAACGTCTGGATGAAGGTTTCCCGCGGCGACATTGCCACGCGCTTCGACAAGATTCGCGACATCTACCTCGACGTCACCAGGGACACCAAGGACCAGGTCGATCGCGAGCACACCATTCTCGAGGCCTATCGCGACTTCCGCGGCGCCCTCAAGCAGGCCGAGGTAATGGCGCTCGAGGTGCTCGATACCGCCGCCGCCAGACTGGCGGAGAAAAAGACCGCCCTTGAGGCCGCCTCCCGCCAGGTCGCCGAATTCGCCGACGGCACGCCGGCGGACCGCGCCCGGCTTGAAATGGCGCGCGACGAACGTTTGCGTGAGATGCAGAACGAGGAGCGGCGCTACCAGATCGCCAAGGACCTGTCCGACAACCTGACGATTTCCTACAACACCTCGGAAGTCATCATGGCGCGGCTGATGCAGACAACCAACGCCAAGGAGCGGGTCTATCAGCAGTCGATCTCGTTCTTTTCGACCAACGAGACGGTGCTGACGGCGCTCAGCGCCTCGTTCACCGGCATGTTCGGCCTGCATGAATCGACCGAGACGCTCAACGCCATGAAGGAAGGGATGTCCAAATCCCTAGAAACGCTGTCCGAGATCGGCGACAAGGTCACCGAGGAAGCGCTCAAGGCTGGCTACGGCCCGACGATCCGCGCCGATGCGGTGAAAAAGCTCGTCGACTCCGTGGTCAATTTCCAGGAAAAATCGCAGACCATCATCACCGAGATGCGCAAGCTCTCGACCGAGAATTCGGCGGAAATCCGCGATGCCGTCGAGGGACGGCAAGAAGCGGCTGGCCGACCTCGCCACCGCCGGCAATGCCCTGATGCTGGAAACCAGGACCTGATGAGCACCATGGGGGCTGTGGCAGGTATTTGACGATGGACACACCGTCCGGGGACAAGGTTCTTCCTCTCGACGACGTCATGTTGGCCATGGACGTCGTCGACACCTTGCGTCACCGCGCCGACCTGGTCACGCGCGAACTCGGCATCGCCGATCGCGAGGCCCAGCTGCTGGCACGGCTCAAGGAGATCTATTCCCAACAGGGGATCGAAGTGCCGGACGCCATCTTGCGCGAAGGCGTCGCCGCGCTCGATCAAAGCCGGTTCGTCTATACCCCGCCCAAAAAGGGCTTCGGGCTGACGCTGGCGCGGCTTTATGTCAGCCGCAAGAGCTGGGGGCCATGGTTTGCCGGTATCGCCCTCATCCTGGCGCTGGCGCTCGGCGGCTATTTCCTCGGCTATCTGCCCTACAAGGCGGCCCAGCAGGAGGCGGCGCGTGTTGAACTGACCACCACCCTGCCCGCCGAAATGGACACGCTGGTCACAACCATCACAACCGAGGCCAAGGTGCCCGAGGCTGTCAGCCTGGCCGATGCCTTGCGCGACCGTGGCAAGACGGCAGCCGCCGAGGCCAACCGTACCGACGCCATCGCGGCAATCGGCGGCCTCAAATCCCTGCTCGACAAACTGCGGCTCGACTACACCATCCATGTCGTCAACCGCGACGGCGAGCGTTCGGGCTTCTGGACCTATCCGGACGTCAACGCCGCCGCGTCCAACTTCTACCTCGTGGTGGAAGGGGTGGACCGGCTGACCGGCAAGCCCTTGAGCCTTGACATCAAGAACGAAGAAAACGGCGAGACCGAAACCGTCAGCACCTGGGGCCTGCGCGTCCCCGAACACACCTATCGCGCCGTCGAAGCCGACAAGCGCGACGACGGCATCGTTGAAAACGATATGGTCGGCGAAAAACGCCCAGGCTACCTCGAACCGGATTATTCGGTCGATGTGCTCGGCGGGACGGTGACCAGATGGTGAGAGACGTGCCGAGAAGGAACACCGCATGGCTCTGACCGGCCCGCAGGCGCTGCGCTCGCTCGACGACGCGATGCGCGACATCCGCCGCGAGGAAGACGACATTTCGCGCCGCATGGCACGCAGTGCCGAGCGGCTGGCCAAGCTCAGGGAATCCGAGGTGGCGCTGTTCAGGAAACTCGCCATCACCCGCCTGTCCGACACCTCGACCCTGGCCAACAACATCTCGGACGCCGAGCAGCGCGCCCGCGCCATGCTCGAACAGCGCGCCGCCGACATGGAGGCGATGGAAAAGGCCCTCAAGGCGCTCGATGAGACAGTCGCCGAGAAATCGGAAAAGCGCGAGGCGCTGCTTGCCGAGGTCGACCGGGCTCAGGGCGAACTCAAGGCGCTGGCCGCACGGATTGCCGAGACGGTCGCCGACGACCCGACCTACCAGAAAAAGCGCGACGAAGCCGATACCCTCAACGCCATCGCCGAAGAGGCGCTGCGCAAGACCGAAACGGCGGAAACCGATCGTGAGCAGAAAGGACGCCCGTACCGCGAAGATTCGCTGTTCATGTATCTGTGGGAAGCCGGCTACGGCACCAAGAACTACACGGCCAACAATCTTGTCCGCTATCTCGATTCGCTGGTGGCCCGTCTGATCGACTACAACAGGATGCGGCCCAATTTCGCCATGCTCAACGAGATCCCGCTGCGCCTGCGCGAGCACGCCGACCGCCAGATGGCGGCAGCGGAAAAGGCCGAGGCCGAACTCGACGCGCTCGAAGCCAGGGCGATCGATGCCGCCGGCGGCAAGGCCGAACGCGAGGCACTTGCCGCGGCGCAGAACAAGATCGCTGCGCTCGATACCGAACTGGTCTCGCTGGAGGATGAACGCGACGAGAAGGCCGTCAGCTATCGTCACATGGCCGAGGGCCATGACCCGATGTTCGAGGAGGCCACAAGGCTTCTTGCCCTCAGCATGGAACGCCAGGACATCGCCTCGCTGATGGCCGACGCGCGCAAGACGCCAACACCGGAAGACGACGCCATCGTCAGGAAGATCGACGACACACGGGCCCAGATCGCCGAGGAATCGAGCGACAGCGCCGACCATAAATCCCGGCTCAAGCTGCTGGCCTCGCGGCGGCGCGAACTTGAGGACATCGCCTTCGAGTTCAAAAAATCACGGTTCGATGATCCGCGCTCGACCTTCCGCGAGGACAACCTGGCCGGCGACGTGCTCAACGAGTTCCTGCGCGGCGCCATTACCGCCGGCTCCTATTGGGCCGCCTGGCAGCGCAGTCAGCGCTGGCGGCCGGGCACGACCGACTGGGGCGGCGGCGTCGGGCTGCCGCGATCCGGCCGCGCCTATCCGCCCGGTTCGCGCGGGCCGTCAGGGTTCTCATGGCCCACCTCTCCGACACCCGGCGGTCCCTGGGGCGGCGGCAGTGGCGGCGGATCCCGTAGCGGCGGCTTCTCGCGCCCGCGCACCGGTACGCGCGGCAACCGCACTGGCGGCGGCTTCAAGACCGGGGGCGGGTTCTAGCCCAAAGTGAACATCACCCTTTTGCCCGCCCGCCCGGAGCACTACGAATGGCTCATCACCGGCACATCCCTGAGCGGTCCGAACGGCATCTGGCTGGGCGAACCTGAACTGGAACCACCGGACATTCTGGTGCTTCTCAGGGATGCCGCCGTTTCCATCGACGCTGTGCTCGGCACAAGCAGCTGGCTTATTCTCGATGGCAAGGAAGTGGTCGGCTCATGCGATATCAAGCGCGAACCGGATGAGAAAGGCGACGTCGAGATCGGCTATGGCATCGCCGCGTATCGCCAAAGCAGGGGCATCGGCTCGCGTGCCATTGCGCTCATGCTCGATGTGATATCGAAGATGCCGCAAATCAAAGGCATCACGGCCGAAACCACCACCATCAACTTGGCGTCCCAGAAGGTGCTTGAACGCAACGGTTTCGTGCGCGTCGGCGAGCGCTATGACGACGAGGATGGCGATCTTTTTGTCTGGCGATGGAAGCCGGCAAACACGGCGGCCTGATTCACCACCTGCAAGCACGCGTCCACGGCGTAGGCGGTGACGCGGACAGCACGGATCGGGTCGGGCGAATGCGCCTCATTGCGGCCAGCGAACAAACGCACCTAATTTGAGGTCTCCTTCCGACTCACTCAGAAACAGACCATGTCCTTGACCACCGCCCCCGATGCATCCGGTTCCCTTGTTGAAATCCTTGATCTGGCCCCTGTGCGCAGCGGTCCGCTCGACGGCCTGCGCTTCACGGTCAAGGACAACATCGACATCGCCGGGCACAGAACCTCCTTTGGCAGTCCGGCCTGGCGCGATGCGCATCCGGCGCCGGTGCATAACGCGCTCTGCGTCGACCAGCTTCTCGCCGCCGGAGCGCACTGCGTCGGCAAGACTGTTGCCGACGAATTCACCTATAGCCTTGACGGCGAGAGCCAGTTTTTCGGCACACCGCGCAACGCCAAGGCGCCGGACCGGGTGCCTGGCGGTTCGTCGAGCGGATCGGCAGCTTCGGTTGCCAACGGCCTGGCCGAATTCTCGATCGGCACGGATTCGGGCGGCTCGGTGCGGGTGCCGGCGAGCCTGTGCGGTGTCTGGGGCATGCGCCCGTCCCTGCACCGGATTTCGGAGGCCGGGGTTCTGCCCTTCATGCCGAGCGTCAGCACCGTGGGCGTGCTGGCCGAGCGGTTCACATATCTCGATGCCGTTACGCGCATTCTGCTGCGCAGCGGATCAAAGCCGGCGGCGCCGCTGCAGCGCTTGCTTGTTCTGACCGATGCGCTGGAGATCGCCGACACTTCGGTCTCGCAAGCGGTCAACGCGACACTCGACAGACTTGCGCAACAGGCTGGCATCACTCTGGAGCCGATCCGGTTCTCTGAGCTCACCGGTACCGACCTGCCCCTCAGTGCCTGCAATCTTGAGGCATTGCGCGATCTCCAGACGGCGGAATTCCAGAGCACGGTCGACAACTGGATCGAAACCGAAAAGCCCGAGCTGAGCTTCACCTTCTCCATGGCCTACGGCAACGTCAAAAGCTTCGACAGGATCGCGGCCCTCGACAGTCTAGTGCGCAGCGAACGCCTGTTCGAGGCGATTAACGCCGCCCTGCCGGAGGGCACCGTCACCTGCTTTCCGACGACGCCAGTGATCGCACCGCTCAAGGGGTCGCTGAACACACTGGACGCGGTGACGGCTTTCTACGATCCGACAATGACAATCACCGCGTTTTCTGGTGTCGGTCGATTGCCGGAAATTTCAGCGCCTTTGCTGACGGTCGACGGCTGCCCCGTGGGGCTTTCCTTCGCAGCCGGGCACTACAGGGATGAGTTCCTGCTGGCAGCCGTGAAAGGCCTGTTGGCCGATCAGCCCACCACCTGAAAGCGCTCGTCGAAGGCGTAACCGGTGCCGCGGACGGTGCGGATCGGGTCGGGGCTGCGGCCGCGATTGATCGCCTTGCGCAACCGGCCGACATGGACGTCGACCGTGCGTTCATCGACATAGACATCGGTGCCCCAGACCGCGTCGAGCAACTGCTCGCGCGAATAGACCCGGCCGGGCGACCGCATCAGATATTCGAGCAGCCGGTATTCGGTCGGGCCGAGATGGACATCGCGCCCCGAGCGGCGAACACGGTGGGAGGTGCGGTCGAGTTCGAGATCACCGGCCTTGAGAAGCGAGGCGACCAGCTGCGGGCTTGACCGGCGCAACAGCGCATGAATGCGGGCGAGCAGTTCGGGGATGGAGAACGGCTTGACGACATAGTCATCGGCGCCGGTTTCAAGGCCCCTGACGCGTTCCTCTTCCTCGCCGCGCGCCGTCAGCATGATGATCGGAACCTTGGCGGTTTCATCGCGGGCACGCCACCGCCGGCACAGCTCGATCCCCGATAGTCCGGGCAGCATCCAGTCGAGCAGGATCAAGTCCGGCGCACCGTCGCGCACCAGTTCGGCGGCTTCGTCGCCGTCGGCGGCAGAGGTCACGTTGAAGCCTTCGGCCTCGAGGTTGTACCTCAGCATCAGGTTCAGATCTGCCTCGTCTTCGACGATCATGATGGTCGCGGCCATGGCGAGGGATTCCGCTTGCTAGCTCTTGTGTTTCTGCTCAAGCAGCACGGCAAGGTTCTTGCCGGTCTGCAAATAGTAGGACGCCTCGGCGATGTTGGTGGCGTGGTCGCCTGCACGTTCGAGGCTCTTGCCCGCCAGAAGCAGGTTGGTGCACTGGGTGATGTTGCGCGGATCTTCCATCATGTAGGTCAGAAGTTCGCGGAACAGCGACACATAGAGCGCATCGATCTCGGCATCGGCCTCGCACACGGCAATGGCGCCTTCCGGATCGCGCGCGGCATAGACATCGAGCGCTTCCTTAAGCTGGCGAAGCGTCAGATCCGTCATGTGACGCAGACCGTTGTAGAATTTGGGCGACAGTCGGGAGCCGTCGAGCTGCAGCGTCCGCCGGCAGATCGTCTTGGCCATGTCGCCGACGCGTTCGAGATCATTGGCGACATGGATCGAAGCAATGATCATGCGCAAATCGGACGCCATCGGCTGACGCCGGGCGATCATCGACACCACCGTCTCGTCGATGGCGCGCTGCATGTCGTCGATCTTGGCGTCGGCTGCGAGCAGTTCGCGTGCGGCGGTGTGGTCAACCTTCAGCAAGGCGTCGACGGATGAGGAGATGGCCGTTTCGACAGCCCCGCCCATCTCGGCGATGGAGGCGGCGAGCTGGATCAGCTCGTCCTCGTAGGAGGAGACGATGTGTTCGTTGGTGGGAGTCGGCATGCCGCTTTTCCTCTCTACCGGCTGATCAGCCGATACGGCCGGTAATGTAATCCTGCGTTTTCTTGTCACGCGGATTGGTGAATATCTCCTCGGTCGCGCCTTCTTCGATCAGCTTGCCGAGGTGGAAGAAGGCGGTCTTCTGGGAGACGCGCGCCGCCTGCTGCATCGAGTGCGTGACGATACAGATGGTAAAGTTCTCCCGCAATTCATCGATCAGTTCCTCGATGATGGCGGTGGCGATCGGATCGAGCGCCGAGCACGGCTCGTCCATCAAGAGCACTTCAGGCTTGGTGGCAATGGCGCGGGCGATGCACAGGCGCTGCTGCTGGCCACCCGAAAGACCGGTCCCCGGCTGGGCCAGACGGTCCTTGACCTCGTCCCACAACCCGGCGCGCCGAAGCGAATCCTGCACCAGCTCGTCCATCTCGTCCTTGCCGCGCACCATGCCGTGGATCTTGGGACCATACGAGACATTGTCGAAGATCGACTTGGGAAACGGGTTGGGCTTTTGAAAGACCATACCGACGCGGGCCCGGAGCTGAACCGGATCGACGCGGCGGTCGTAGATATCCTCACCGTCGAGCTTGATCGTGCCAGTGACGCGGCAGCTGTCGATGGTGTCGTTCATGCGGTTGATGGCCCTCAGGAACGTCGACTTGCCACAACCGGACGGACCGATGAATGAGGTCACCGTCTTTTCGGCGATGTCGATATCGACGCCCTTGATGGCGTGGGCTTCGCCGTAATAGACGTCAACGCCACGCGCCTCGATCTTTATGACTTCGTGATCCGCATTCGCAATCGCCTGATCTGTCGCTCGGGCTTCCATATTCTTCTCCTTACCAGCGACGCTCGAACCGGCGGCGCAGAATGACCGCAACGATGTTCATGATCGCCAGGAATACCAACAAGATGATGATGCCGCCCCAGGCGCGTTCATAATAGGCGGGGTCGGCACGCTTGGCCCACTCGTAGATCTGCGCCGGCATGGCGGAATTCGGATGCAGGAACCCCGCCACGAGATCGGTCGGCGGGTTGGAGGCGATGAACCCGACCATGCCGATCAAAAGCAGCGGCGCGGTTTCGCCGAGCGCCTGGGCGAGGCCGATGATCGTGCCGGTGAGAATGCCGGGCATGGCCAGCGGCAGGACGTGATGGAACACCGCCTGCATCTTGGAGGCACCGACCCCGAGCGCAGCATCACGGATCGACGGCGGCACCGCCTTCAGTGAGGCGCGGGTGGCGATGATGATCGTGGGCAGGGTCATCAGGGTCAGCACGAGGCCGCCGACCAGCGGCGCCGATTGCGGCAGATTGGCGAACTGAATGAAGGCAGCGAGCCCGAGAATGCCGAAAACGATCGAGGGCACGGCGGCAAGATTGGAAATGTTCACCTCGATGAGGTCGGTGAACCAGTTCTTGGCCGCGAATTCCTCAAGATAGATCGAGGCGGCGACGCCGATGGGCAGCGACAGCACCAGAACCACCAGCATCATGAACAGCGAACCGAGCATCGACACACCGATGCCGGCGCTCTCCGGACGCGAATCGGACGCATCCGCGCCCAGAATGAAGTCGAGATTGAACCGGCGCTCGACAATGCCCTTCTTGACCAGGGTGTCGACGATGTCGAGATGGGCGGCGTCGAGATTCTTGTCCTGGGCCAGGGCTTCGCGCGTCACCCGGCCTTTCAGGTAGCCGTCGACGCGGCCTGAGGCGAGCACCTCGAAACTGACCGTCTTGCCGACCTCGCCGGGATGCGACAGAACGTAGTCGCGCACCTGGCTTGCAACGCTGGAAGACAACAGCTTTCTCAGCGCCGACGCTTTCATGTCGGTTTCGATCCCAGCTTTTGCGAGATCTTCTTCCAGCGCCTGCTCGATCAGCGGGTTGTAGCCGAAGGTCATGACCTTGGCCATGTCATCAGGATTGCGATTGCCCTTGGGGTCGAGCTTGCTGGCTTTCAACTCGATGTTGAGATGAACATAGGTTTGGGTGAAGGCCGGTAGGCCATTGCCGATAATGGTCACGAGCAGCACGACGAGAAACATCAACCCGATGGAGATGGCGCCGATCCCGTAGGCACGGAACCGACCCTCCGCATTCCAGCGCGCCTTGATCTTGGGATCGCGCTCGAAAAGGGATCGCGTGGTCTCGGCGGCTGCCTTTACCGGGATGTCTCTGGTGGCGATATCGCTCATTATTCGTACTGCTCCCGATATTTGCGCACGATATAGAGCGCCAGAACGTTCAGCCCGAGCGTGAAGATGAACAGCGTCATGCCGAGGGCGAAGGCGACCAGCGCCACGGGCGAAGTGAAATCGGCATCCCCGGTCAGCTGGGAAACAATCTTGGCGGTCACGGTCGTCATGGCGTCGAACGGATTGAGCGACAGCCGGCCCGCCGCACCCGCGCCCAGCACCACGATCATGGTTTCACCGATGGCGCGCGAGGCCGCCAGAAGGATGGCGCCAACAATGCCCGGAAGCGCGGCCGGCAGGATGACCTTCCTGACCGTCTCGGACTGCGTGGCCCCCAGACCGAGCGAGCCGTCACGCATGGCCTGCGGCACCGCATTGATGATGTCGTCGGCCAGTGACGACACGAAGGGGATGAGCATGATGCCCATGACCAGGCCAGCGGTGATGACCGCCGTACCGCCCTGCATCCAGTCGACGCCGAGCGCGCCGCCCTTGCCGAAAACGTTTACCAGCAAGGGGCCGACGGTCAAAAGGGCGAAAAGCCCGTAAACGATGGTCGGGATGCCCGCCAGCACTTCGAGCAGCGGCTTGGCTACGGCGCGTACACCCGAGCTTGCATATTCGGACAGGTAAACCGCCGCGAACAGCCCGATCGGCACGGCGACGAGAAGGGCGATGAACGAGATATACAGCGTCCCCCAGAGCAGCGGCACGATGCCGAGCGGCGACAGGGTGTCCGATGTGAAGCTCGGCTGCCAGACCAGTCCGAACAGGAAATCCTGCATGGGGTAGATCCGGAAGAACTCGACCGTGTTGAAGATCAGCGACAGCGCGATCCCAATGGTGGTCAGGATGGCGAGCGAGGCCGCACTGATCAGCAGGCCGAGCGAGGTGCGTTCGACCGCAATGCGGGCGCGAAAATCAGGCCGGGCTTGCCAGAGACCATAGGCTGCACCGGCCAGCGCCAGCGCCAGAACGGCAATGGTGCGCGCCATGCTGGCGGCCGCGTTCAGCACGCGATAATGCTGGGCCACATACAGGATATCGGCCGACACATTGGACCCGAGCGCAACGCCGACTTCGCCGAGACGGTTGCGGATGTCCGTCAGCTCGGTGCGCACCGAATCGGCCTGTTCGGCGGACATGGCGCCGCGTTCGACCGCGATGTCGAGCCCGTCGGCCAGCCGCCGGACCTCGCTGAAGGCGAGACCGCGCGTGCCGTAGGATTCAACGGTCCGCTCTTGAATTTGTCCCACGATCTGGCTTTCGATGATCATGGGCTGAACGACCAGCCACACCACGAGAAGCAGAAATGCCGGGAGCAGCGCCATGATGGCGACATTGAAGCCGTAATAATTGGGCAGCGAATGCAGCTTGGAAATGTCGCCGCCGGCACCGGCGATGGCGCGCTGCCGCCCCAGCACGAAACCGAATGCGGCGATTAAGAGCACGACGACAACAACAGCAGGCAAAAGCATCGGCGCTCTCCATCCGGCTTCGCGCCGGCCATTTGCAGCACCGGTCATCGGGGACCGGCTTAGGGCATTCCAATGCTTCCGCGGAGGCATTGGGATACTCTAATTCATTGTTTCATCACGCTTTCGTACCGAAAAATCGAAGCTCACGTTTCCTGAAAGCGCTGTGGAGGTGCGGAGCGGCCGAAGCCGCTCCGCAGGGAAGTGACTTAGTTCATGACCACTTCGTTGGCGACGTCGGCCTGGGTCTTGGCCAGTTCCGGATCGGAAACCAGACCATAGGCAGCCAGCGGGCCGCTCGGGCCAGCCATATCGTCGGAGACGAAGAACTCGGCATATTCCTTGAGGCCGGGGATCACGCCGATGTGGGCCTTCTTGATGTAGAACTGCAGCGGACGGGACACCGGGTACTCACCCGAGGCAATGGTCTCGGTCGAGGGCGTCACGCCGCTCATCGAGGCAACCTTCAGCTTGTCGGTGTTGTTCTCGTAGAACGACAGGCCGAACACGCCGATGGCATTGGCGTTGGAGTCGATGCGGGCCAGGGTCTCGGTGTAGTCGCCGTCGATGTCGACCGACTTGC
The DNA here is from genome assembly GCA_963676075.2 of Devosiaceae bacterium. Lineage (GTDB taxonomy): Bacteria > Pseudomonadota > Alphaproteobacteria > Rhizobiales > Devosiaceae > JAHJQZ01. The sequence continues at coordinate 69,170 of CAXXNZ010000018.1, read as the reverse complement.
CGTCGGTGCGAACGGCCTTGCACGAGGCTTCGGCAGCTTTCTTGTCGCCGCCATTGGCTTCCTTGAAGGCGTCAAAAGCGCCGGTTTCTTCGCAGCCGGCGATCAGAACCTTCTCCTCGAAGACTTCACGGGTACCGTGCTTGGTGCCCGGGATGAAGCCGAGGATATCTTCGGACGGCAGGTCGGCGTTAAATTCGGACCACTGGTTGTAAGGATTGTCGACGACATTGCCATCGACCACCACCTGGGCGGCCAGGGCGTTGAACAGATCGGACGGGGTGAAGGCGTTGTAGGCCGGGCCGTCCTTCTGGGAGGCGAAGACGACGCCGTCATAGCCGATACGGACATAGATGATGTCGGTAACGCCATTGGCAGCGCAGGTCTCCTTCTCGGAGTCCTTCATCAGGCGCGAAGCATTGGCGACGTCGGTGGTGTTCTCGCCAACGCCTTCGCAGAAGCGCTTGATGCCGGCGGAGGAACCACCGGATTCAACCACCGGCGTGGGGAAATCGAAATTCTCGCCGAAGGCTTCGGCGACGATGGAGGCATAGGGCAGGACGGTCGAGGAACCGGCGACCTGGATGTTGTCGCGTGCAAACACGGAGGTCGCGCCGAGCGCGCCAGTGAGGGCAACGGCAGCGGCGCCGGCAAGAAGTGCGATTTTCATGGGTATCTCCCTTTCAGAGCGGATGGGCTGAAAAGCCCCGGGACCTTGGCCATGTCGGCGCCATGGGCCCGTTCAGACGAGCGAAACCTATGGACCTGCCCTGACGGTTCTATGTCGTTTGGATGACAGTTATATGTCGCCCCAACTCACTGAAAATGCTTGATTTTCTGATACTGCTCGGTGGATAAGCCCGGAAACATGTCGTTTTGTTACGACACCAGCAGAACCTCGACGCTGGTGCCCTTCCCCAGCTCGGAACGGATGGTCATCTGGCCGCGATGGCGGTTGACGATGTGCTTAACGATGGCCAGCCCGAGACCGGTCCCCTTCTTCTTGCGCGAGGATTCGGCGTCGACCCGATAGAAGCGCTCGGTCAGGCGCGGCACATGCTCGGCGGCGATGCCAGGGCCGTTGTCGGTGATGGTGACGGCATAGCTGTAGCCGGGACGCCCGATGGCAGGTTTCAGCGCCACCTCCACCCGGCCGTCATCGCCGCCATACTTGATGGCGTTCTCGATCAGATTCTCGAAAACCTCGTAGAGTTCGGCGCGGTCGCCAGAGATCGACACGGGGTCTTCGGGCAGATCCCTGACAATGCTCGTGCCGGCCTCTGCGGCGAGCGGGGCCAGCGTCTCGGCGACCTCATCCAGGATCGCCTTGAGATTGACCGTGCTCGATGGCGCCAGGTGCTGGCGCGATTCGATACGCGACAGCGACATCAGATCGTCGATCAGCCGTGACATGCGTCCGGCCTGCGTCGCCATGATGCCAAGGAACTTCTCCCGCGCCTCGGCATCGCCTGCCGCCGGTCCGCGCAGCGTCTCGATGAAGCCGATGACCGAGGTCAGTGGCGTTCTGAGTTCATGGCTGGCATTGGCGATGAAATCCGAGCGCATGGCGTCGATGCGGCGCTGGTTGGTGACGTCGGCAAAGGTGATGACGATCCACCTTCGTTCCGGCGATCCGCCGGAGACGGGCGGACTGAGCGGCGCCAGGTGAACGCGGAAATGCACCTGGTTCGGCACGGCCTGATGCATGTCGACCGTCTGACTGGATCCCGTGCGCCGGCAGGTTTCGATGGCAGCGACCAGGTTCGGGTTGCGCAAGGTAAGCGACAGGGGCACGCCGCGCTCAAGCTTGGCGAACTGGCGCGCCGCCAGTGCATTGAACTGCTGAACCACCGACCGGTCGTCGATGATGATCCAGGGAAGACCGATTGTCTCGCCGATGCGGTGAAGGCTGTCCTCGAAACCGCGCGTCGTCACCTCCGCCACATCAAGGCTTGGCCGCGTCACCTCGACACCGTCCGGCGCCAGCAGCAGAACCAGAACGAACACGGCGATGCTGATGGCGAGGTCGAACAGGTCGAGCGGCTGGGCCAGCGCCATGAAGACAAGCATCATGGCGAGCGCGATGAGGGCCCAGCGCTGGCGCATGAGGCGGCGGGCTATGCGCTTGCGCAGATTGGCGATCTCGATCATCAGGCGCCGCCCTCCGGACGGCTTGGGTGAATTGCGGGTCTGTGTGTGTTCTGCCATTGTGGCAATGGCCCTTGGTACACGATTGCAACAAACAGATGACGATCGCCGTCATCATCTGCTTCCGGAGTGGACATGAGTTCGGAAAACACATCCCCCAAGATCGACGAGTTCGATATCGAGAACCCCAAGCTGCCGAAGTCCATCCGCAAGGCGGCGTTGGGCTCGAGCGGCTATCCCTATGACGAGAAGCTCGACAAGAAAGAGTATGCATCACATCTGATTGCGCTGCAAAAGCAACTCGTTCGGCTGCAAAGCCATGCACAAGAGACCGACATGCGCATCGCGCTCGTCTTCGAGGGACGGGACTCAGCGGGCAAGGGCGGCACGATCAGGCGCTACCTCGAATATCTCAATCCGCGCATCAATCGCATCGCGGCACTACCCAAGCCCTCGGACCGCGAACTCGGCGAATGGTATTTCCAGCGCTATGTCCCTCACCTGCCCTCGACCGGGGAAACCACGCTGTTCGACCGTTCCTGGTACAACCGCGCCGGCGTCGAGCAGGTGATGGGCTTTGCCAGCCCGGATGAAACGGAAGCCTTCCTGATCGCCGTGCCGCGCTTTGAACACATGATCGTTCACGACGGCATCCACCTGTTCAAGTTCTGGCTCGACATCGGGCGCGAGATGCAGCTCAAGCGTTTCCACGACCGCCGCCATGATCCGCTCAAGGTGTGGAAGCTCTCGCCGATCGATCTCAAGGCGCTCGATCACTGGGACGATTACTCGGCGGCGCGCGACAGGATGCTCGAGGCGTCCGACAGTTCCTACGCCCCCTGGACGGTCGTTCTGGCCAATGACAAAAAACGCGCCCGCCTCGCCGTCATCCAGACCGTGCTCACCGCCCTCGACTACGAGGGCAAGGATCCGGAGGCGATCGGTGCGATCGACGACAACATCGTGATGGACGCCAAGACATTCCTGAGGCGGGATAACGAGTAGAATAGGCTCGATTCGCCGGGTTCACCGGCTTGCTTGATCACGTCCAGGACCGCATGCAGTTCTTTTCACGACCCCCGAAACAGCCGGCCTGGCCCGAGGCCATGACGCTCGAGGTCGGCGGAGCGCCGCTCGATGTCGCCGTGCGCGTCCATGCACGCGCCCGCTCCTATCGGCTGCGGCTCGGCGACGGCGGGCGGGCCGTGTTGACGGTTCCCGAATACGGCAAGCTCGACGAGGCCCGCGATTTTCTGCACCGCAACACAGCCTGGCTCGAAGCCCGCCTCAACCGCGCGCCGAAAGCCCGCCCCTTTGCCGACGAGGCGCTCATCCCCTTGCGCGGCGTCGAGCACATGATCCTTTCGACCGGACGTGTCCGTGGCACCGTCACGCCGGACGAACTCGACGGCATGAAGGTGCTCTATGTCCCGGGCACGCCGGAGCATCTCGGACGGCGGCTGACCGACTGGCTGAAGGATCAGGCCAAGGCCGATCTTCATGACTGCGTCGGCGTGCATGCAGCCAATCTCGGTGTCCGCCCCACCGGCATGAGCCTTCGCGACCAATCCTCGCGCTGGGGCTCATGTTCGTCGCGCGGCCGCCTCAATTTCAACTGGCGGCTGGTCCTGGCCCCGCCTTTCGTGCTCGACTACGTCGCTGCCCACGAGGTGGCACACATGCGCGAAATGAACCATTCGCCGGCCTTCTGGGCCGAGGTCGAACGCACCCTGCCCGACTACACAAGGGGCCGTGCCTGGCTCAAATCGCATGGCCGCGAACTGATGGTCTACGGGCTCGACGCCGGCTGAGGCACCGCCGCCCCCCTATCCCGAACACAAGGAGCCAAGATGAAAACCGCAGCCGAGGTTCACCATTTCTGGTTTGAGGCGCATGGCCCGGACGACTGGTTCGCCGGCAAGCCGGCGTTCGACGCACTGATCAAGACCGAGTTCGCCGAAACCCATAAATCGATCGCACGCGGCGAGGGCTGGACCTGGCGGAAAGATGCCAGAGGCAGGCTGGCCGAAATCATCGTTCTCGACCAGTTTTCGCGGCAATTGTATCGCGGCCGGCCCGAGGCCTTCGCTCAGGACCCGATGGCGCTGGCCCTGGCTCAGGAACTGGTGGCGCAGAGGGTCGACAAGGGTTTGAGCGAGGACGAAACCATGTTCGCCTATATGCCCTACATGCATTCGGAATCGCTTGTCGTTCACGACGAGGCCATGCGTCTTTTCACGGCTCTGGGGAATGACAAGACGCTCGATTTCGAGGTCAAGCACCGCGACTGCATCGCCCGCTTCGGCCGGTTCCCCAAACGCAACGACGCGCTCTCTCGGCAATCGACGCCTCAGGAACTGGATTACCTTGCCGAGATCGGCGACCGGGCGTTCTAGAGCGTTTTATCGCATTTTCGAGCCGCAAAGCCGGTTCCCACTTTTGCTGAAATGCTCTGAAAACTGCTGCCAAAAAAGCTTAAGGGCCCGGCCGTGGCCGAGCCCTTGCGCTTTGCATCCCTGGAGAGCCCGGGGATGCCGGGGGGAACTGTGCGGTGCGCCTTATTTGCCGCGGATCTTTTTGATCAACGCGATGGTGTCGGCGACCTTTTTCTCGATGCCCTTGTAGTCCTTGGCTTCGAGCATGTCCTTGGTGATGAGCTTGGAGCCCATGCCGGCGGCAACGATGCCGGCCTTGAACCACTTGGTCAGCGATTCCTCGGTGGGATCGACGCCACCGGTCGGCATCAACTTGGTCCAGGGCATCGGGCCGCGGATGTTGGAGACGAACTCCGGACCGCCGACGCAGGAGCCGGGGAAGACCTTGACGATTTCGCAGCCGAGTTCCTGGGCTTCGGACACTTCCGTGGCGGAGCCGCAGCCCGGGCTGTAGGGGATGCCGCGGCGATTACACAGGCGGGCGACTTCCGGGTTGGTCATCGGACCGACGACGAAATTGGCGCCGTTGGCGATATAAAGGCCCGCCGTCGGGGCATCGACCACCGAACCGACGCCCATGATCACCGACGGATCGGCCTTCAGGAAGTGCTGGGTGACGTCCATGAACACCTGCCAGGCGAAGTCGCCGCGATTGGTGAACTCGATGCACTTGGCGCCGCCATTGGCGCAGGCCTGGATGACGTCCTTACAGACCTGTACATCCGGATGATAGAAAACCGGGATGACGCCCTGGTCGATGATGGCCGAGAGTACGGCCAAACGATCTTTTGCCATGTCATGTCCTCCTTGAGGAATAAGGCAATTGCCGGTGCCGGGTTGTCCCGGCGTGTTCTTGCCGGAGCGACGCGAGGCCGCTCCGAATTGACAGTGTGATCAGCGATCGACGCGGGCGCCGCCGCCACCGACGAGCTTTTCGACTTCGGCAAGGCTCGCCATCGTCGTGTCGCCGGGGGTGGTCATGGCCAGCGCGCCGTGGGCCGCACCGTATTCGACCGCCTTCTGGGCGTCGTCGAAGGTCATCATGCCGTAGATGAAACCGGAGGCGAAGCTGTCGCCGCCGCCAACGCGGTCCATGATCTCAAGCGTGCGCTGGGCCGAGGAATAGAACTTGCCGTCATACCAGCACATGGCGCCCCAGTCGTTGACCGTGGCAGTCTTGACGCCGCGCATCGTCGTCGCGGTGGCGCGGAAGTTCGGGTAGTCGGCCACGACCTTGGCGATCATCTTCTCGAACGAGGAGACTTCCAGTTCGGTCAGGTTGGCGTCGGTGCCCTCGATCTCGTAGCCGAGGCTTGCGGTGAAATCTTCCTCATTGCCGATCATCACGTCGACATATTTGGCGATCTCGCGGTTGATCTCGCGGCATTTCTCGAGGCCGCCGAAACCCTTCCACAGCGAGGGCCGGTAGTTGAGGTCGTAGGAGACGACAGTGCCATATTTCTTGGCGATGCTGGCCGCCTCGATCACGGCCGGGCCGGTCGTTTCGGACAGAGCGGCGAAGATGCCGCCGGTGTGGAACCAGCGCACGCCGAGGGTGCCGAAAATATACTCCCAGTCGAAATCGCCGGGCTTGATCTGGCTGGATGCGGTGAGGCCACGATCGGAGACGCCGACGGCGCCGCGCACGCCGAAGCCGCGCTCGGTGAAGTTCAAGCCGTTGCGGACGGTGCGTCCGATGCCGTCATAGGGCACCCACTTGATGAAGCTCGGATCGACGCCACCCTGAAGGACAAGGTCTTCCATCAGCATGCCGACATCGTTCTTGGCAAACGCGGTGGCGACCGCCGCCCGCTTGCCAAAGCAGCGCCTCAAGCCGCGCGCCACGTTGTATTCGCCGCCGCCTTCCGAGGCACGGAAATTGCGGGACGTGCGGATACGGCCTTCACCCGGGTCGAGCCGGAGCATGATCTCGCCGAACGACATGATGTCATAGCGGCAGTCCTTTTCGTCGCGCAGGCTGATCTTGGTCATTCTTCCCTCTTTCAAACGCCCCGAACACGCGGGGCGAAAACTGTTGTCTTTATCCGTGTCCTGGCGGCGCCTCCCGGGCGCTGATGCCTGCTGCGGCCCGGCGGTTCGGTCTGCCGATGAGTGTCGCTTGTCCCGGCTCGCCTGAGTGGCCATCGAGCCGGATAACTACACCGCAACCGTCCGCCGGTCCGGCAGCGCCGGTCCATCGGATGATGATAGACACTCTCAGCTTTTGCTGCCGAATGCCAGATAGCAGTATTTCACGTTACGAAATGCGTTGCCCCGGATTTCTGTCCTTCCGGGCCTCGGGGTTCCGGATGGTCTGGTGCCCTCAGCTCAGGAGGCTCCCACCGCCTCGTTGTGACCGGAACGCTTCGCGGTCGCGGGTCTCGGGCGTGTTCTGCTTGAGCCGCGCCGATATCGCCCGGGCGCGCTGGCGCACCCGTTCCGGAATCTCGACATCGAGATCACCGGTCAGCCGTTCGATCGGCACCGAAACCGAAATTGCCGCCACCGGAATTTCGCCCCAGCCGAAGATCGGCGCGGCATAGCACACACATCCGAGCTCGTTTTCCTCACGGTCGATGGCAAAGCCGTATTTCCTGATCATCGACAGCGCCTGGTCGAGCTGGCGGCGTGTTGTCAGCGTGTGTTCGGTGAACCGGGTCAGGCGCGATTTCAGATGCGCATCGGCCCGCTCCGGCGGCATGAAGGCGACCATGGCCTTGCCGAGCGCAGTGGAGTGGAAATAGTCGGCGTCGCCGGATTCGGCTCTCAGCTTCAGCGGCGTGTCGTTCTCGATCATCGAGATGTAATAGATGCGCTTGCCCTTGGGGGCGCCAAGGCTGACGCGCTCGCCGAATTCGGCGGCGAGCGCCTCCATCTCTTCGCGCGCAGCGCTCTTCAGCGTCGCATCGCGGCTGTCTTCGTTGGCCAAGGCGAACGCGGCCGGGCCAAGGGTATAATCGCCCTTGGGCTGCTTGATGACATAACCCATCAGGCACAGAGTCTGCAGATAGCGGAAGGCCGTGGTCTTGGAGATGTCCGCTTCGACCGCAATATCCTTGAGGCTCATCGATCGGCCGGAAGCGCTCAACACATCGAGCACGCCGAGCGCGCTCGCCAGCGGCTTGACGATATAGTCCTGATGGGTTGTCACATTTCTTGTCACGAAACGCTCCGGTCTTGCGTCGACGCATTGCCGTCAATCTAGTGCGCCTGATATGCGGCCGCCAGCCAACTTTTATTCTGGAGTGGACGCGACCACATACAGTAGTATGGTAGTGGATACAGCGCTAGGGTAATGGGCGCCAGAGGTGTTGCAACAAGGCTCGACCGGGCCTTGTCCGCTGATAAGCACCGGCTGGACAGCCGCAGCGCATGTGGAGGAAACGACCACGGAGCATCAGGTCCGGCCAGTCGCCGGCACGCCATCCGTTTGATCCGATCCCGCCAAATCTGCCCACACATTGAAGACGCCGACCAACACACACGATTCGCCCAGGAGCCTTTCATGTCCGATTTCGATCTTTCAGCGCTTGCCGAGGGTGTCGATACGCCCCGTTACGACCGCTCCCGCCTTCGCCCGCGCCATGTGCATCTCGGCTTCGGCGCCTTCGCCCGTGCTCACTGGATGGGCTACCATCAGGACTACCTCAACGCCCATCCCGAAAGCGACTGGGGCGTCACCGTCACCGATTTGAAGTTCAATGCCGATCGCTTCGGCCCGCTCGAAGCCAATGACCACCTGTATTCGGTGCTCGAATACTCCGACACCGTCGACCATTTGCGCGTCATCGGCACCATCCTCGGTACGGCGCATCCCGAGCGCAACGGGCTCGATGGCTTTTTCGCCCCCTATCTCGAACCGGATCTGGCCATCGTCTCGCTGACCGTGACGGAAAAGGGCTATTGCCTGGCCGGCGGCGAACTCGACACCCAAAATCCCGAGATCATTCACGATCTCGCCAATCGGCACGAACCGCAGACCGCTATCGGCGCGCTGGTCGAAGCGCTCTATCGCCGCCGCGACAAGGGCCTGGATGGGTTCACCATCCTGTCGCTCGACAACCTGCCGTCGAACGGCATCACCTGCCGCAAGGCAGTAATGTCCTATGCCGAAAAGGTCGATCCGGACCTGGCCAAATGGATCGAGAAGAACGTTACCTTCCCCTGCTCGATGGTCGACCGCATCGTTCCCGCCCTGACCGAGGAGAGCCGGGCCCTGCTGCGCGAACGTCTCGGGTTCGACGATCCCAACGGTATTGTCGGGGAGCCCTTCCGGCAGTGGGTGATCGAGGACAATTTCGTCAAGGGCCGTCCGGACTGGAACGAGGTCGGGGCGCAATTCGCCGAGGACGTCGAACCGTTCGAGAACATGAAGCTCAGGATGCTCAACGGCACCCACTCGACCATGGCCTATCTCGGCTATCTCTCGGGCTATGAGACCATCGCCGAAACCATCGCCGATCCGGACTTCAAGAAACTCATCATCGGCATGATGACCGAGGAAATCGCCCCGACAATTGAGGTCGACGCCGACCTGATGGACTATCGCGACGCCCTGATCCACCGCTATTCCAACGCCATGCTCAAGCACCGCACCTGGCAGATCGCCATGGACGGCTCGCAAAAGCTGCCGCAACGCCTGCTCAACACCGTGCGCGACCGCTATGCGGCCGGCGCCTCGGTCACACGGCTGGCGCTCGGCGTCGCCGGCTGGATGCGCTATGCCACCGGCACCGACGAGAAAGGCAATGACATCGACGTGCGCGATCCGATGTCCGAAAAGCTCGTCGCCCTCGGCAAGGCGGCGGGACGCGATTCACAGGCGGTTGCCGCCGGCTATTTCGTCCTCAGTGAGATTTTCGGCACCGACCTGTCGGCCAACGCGGCCTTCAAGGCCGAGGTCACCGGCCACCTCGAAAGCCTGTTCGCCAATGGCGCCCGCGCCACGGTGCAAAAGCTCGTCGCCGGCTGAACCTGACATAAGGCCGGGCACCCGCGTGGCGCCCGGCCCCTTTTTCTATTCGCCCCCGTTATCGACGTCGCAATAGGCTGCCAGCACCACGCGGTCGCAGCGCTCCGGCTTGCGTTCAATTTCGGATCGGGTTAGAAATACAAAAAGAACATATGGTGAACATAATGACCTTTGACCCTCGCATCTCCATTGTCACGCTCGGCGTGGCAGACGTCGCCCGCGCCACCGAATTTTACGAAAAGCTCGGCTGGAAGAAATCGAGCGGTGACGAGAACATCTCCTTCATCCAGTTGCGCGGCACCGTTCTCGGACTTTACGAGCGCGCAGCGCTGGCCGAGGACGCCGGGGTCGGCAACACGCCGCCCGGCTTTTCCGGGGTAACGCTGGCCTACAACACCAGAAGCGAACAAGAGACAGACGCGGCCTACAAGCACGCGCTCGACAGCGGCGCCAGCCCGGTCAAGCAACCTCAGAAGGTCTTCTGGGGCGGCTATTCTGGCTATTTCGCCGATCCGGACGGGCATTTGTGGGAGGTCGCCTACAACCCCTTCGCCAGGCTCGACGAGGACGGCCAGCTGGTGGTGTCGGAATAGGCGAAACCAGATTGAGCCTCAGCGAACAAAAACGCCCCGTCCGATTTCTCGGACGGGGCGTTGATCTTCGCGTCGAGCCGGGGGAGGAACGCGGACGCGAAGATTAGTCTGTCGGCGCGGCGGGCGCTGGAGTCGTCCGCCGTGCCTTAGAGCCAGGGTTACGTCCCGAAAAGCGGGAGCGGCGAGCCGGGAAAGCGGGGGAACCCTCCCGGCTGGGCCTCAATAACCCTGACGGTGTTCGTCGATGCCGGTATCGGCATGGGTATCGCGCGGGGCGCGACGGTCACGCATGAAGCGGTCGAATTCCTCGCGGTCGCGGGCCTTTTGCAGGTTGTGCATGTAATCGTGGAATTCACGCACTTCCCCGTCGAGACGCTGGCGTTCTTCCTCCAGGCGCTTGAGCTGTTCGGAACGATAGTCGTCGAAAGCCGCGTTACCGCTGCCCTGCCACTGACGGTGGCTGTAGCGGCGATCGCGGGCCCACTGCTTTTGCTTGTGGACCCAGTTGGCGGCCTTCTCGGACGAACCGCCGAAATATTCGCCCCACAGGATATAGGCGAGCATCGCCAGGCCCAGCGGCCAGAAAACGATGAATCCCAGGACCATCAGGGCGATCGTGACCGGAGACCATTCCGGCTTGATGATGGCTGTGTGCATTTTCCGTAACTCCCAGTCTTGGATGACACTGATTTGGGAAGCCCCGGACCGCGTTCAAGCTTTTTTTTGATGGAATCGGGCCTTGAAAACACCTCGGATGCGCCTAGGCGGCTGGCGTTTTTAGGAAATTGCGGTCAAAAATGCCGCACACAAGTCGACACAGGTGACATTTTGACTGCGGAAATTGCTTCTCTTGATCTGGCGCCAATTGGTGGACAATGGCGCCCGGTGCGGCTTGCGACCTTGATCGCCATTCGCTGGCTCGGCATTGGCGGCCAGAGCGCGGCCCTGCTGGTGGTTGCCTTCGGGTTCGGATTCGATCTGCCGCTGATACCGGCGGCCCTGCTGGTTCTGGGAGCAGCGGCACTCAACATCGGCCTTGTCTGGCGTCTCGGGTCCGGGGCACGACTCGCCAACGCCTCTGCGGCGGCAGTCCTGGTCGCCGACTGCCTGCAGCTTGCCGGCCTTTTGTGGCTGACCGGCGGTCTTGAAAATCCGTTCGCCATATTGCTGCTGGCGCCGGTCTCGGTCTCGGCGACCACGCTCAGCACCCGCGCGACTCTGGTCGTTGCTTCGGCTGCGGCGGCACTGGCGTCGCTTTTAACCCTCAATCACCTGCCCCTGCCCTGGGCCGAGGGCGTGCCGAACGTGCTCGACCCGCTCTATGTCATCGCCACCTGGATGGCCTTGCTGCTCGGGGTCAGCTTTGTCGCCGCTTACAGCAACCGCACCGCGCACGAAGCGCGCCAGCTTGCCGACGCCCTGGCGGTCACCGAACTCGCCCTGTCGCGCCAGCAGCAATTGCGGGCACTCGACGGGCTCGCCGCCGCCGCGGCCCATGAACTCGGCACGCCGCTGTCGACCATCGCGCTCGCCGCCAAGGAGATGCGCCGCGATTTCCCGGAAGGCGAAACCGGAGAGGATCTCGAGCTCATTCTCGAGCAGGTGGCACGCTGCCGCGCCATTCTCGGCAAGCTCAGGAGCCTCGGCGCCGACAACGACCCGTTTGCCTCGGGGACATTCAACGAGCTGGTCGCCGAAGTCGCCAAGCCCTACGAAAAGCTCGGCAAGACAATATTGTTCGAGGTTCGGCCCTATGCCGGCAAGGAACCGATCTTCGCCCGCAATGTCGGACTGATCTATGGTCTCGGCAACCTGATCGAGAACGCAGTGCATTTCGCCGATCAAACCGTCTCGATCATCACCGCCTGGGACGAAAAGGAAATCCGGCTGACCATCACCGATGACGGCGCGGGCTTTTCCGCCGATGTGCTCGACCATCTCGGCGAACCCTATCTGACCACGCGCCCGCATCACGCCCAGGCCGATCCCGCCAAGTCCGGCGGGCTCGGTCTCGGGGTTTTCATTGCCAAGACCCTGATCGAGCGTACCGGCGCCCGGCTGGTGTTCGCCAACGCCGAACAGGGGGGTGGCGCCGAAATCAGAATCGTCTGGCCGCGACGGGCGCTGAAGCCGATCGAGACGCCGGCAAATCAGACGGCATGAATGGCAAAACAGGGAAAAATGACGCCGTAAGCGGCAGCGGTTTTACCCATTCATGACTTTTTAGTCTCAAGTTGAGAGAAATGAGCTATACGCTAATATGCCGCGAACCGAACCCGCCCCGCACCCATGTTGACCATAGGTTCAGCTGAGGTTTGACCTCTTCGCGTGCACGCAGTATTGAGGCTGTCTATGGAATATCAGATGCGCACCCTTGAAGACCTTCTTGCCGTCGACAACACGCTGCTGATCGTCGACGACGACAAGGCATTTCTCAGCCGTCTCGAACGGGCCATGGACAAGCGTGGATTTTCGGTCACCGCCGTCGACAGTGTCGAGGGTGGTCTGGCGGCCGTCGGCCAATCGGCCCCGGGCTTCGCCGTGATCGACATGCGCCTTGAGGACGGTAACGGCCTCGACGTGGTTTCGGCTCTTCACGAAAAGCGCCCGGATGCGCGGGTCGTGGTCCTGACCGGCTATGGCAACATCACGACGGCCGTCACGGCGGTCAAGCTCGGCGCGGTCGACTATCTGGCCAAGCCGGCCGATGCCGACGACGTCGTCAAGGCGTTCCTGCAGTCCGACGAGGTCAAGCCCGAACCGCCCGACAATCCGATGTCGGCCGACCGGGTACGTTGGGAGCATATCCAGCGCGTCTACGAACTGTGCGACCGCAACGTCTCCGAAACGGCCCGCCGGCTCAACATGCACCGCCGCACCTTGCAGCGGATCCTGAGCAAACGCGCCCCGCGCTGATCTCAAGAACACGGCGGACCTCGACAGCTAAGAGCCGTGCCGCGTTGCGCGGCGCGTGTTCGTTGATCCGCCGATCGGACTTCGACGTCACCCCGCCGGCGCAGGACTGGGCCATCGCTTACAAGAGCGCTATGCCGTCTCGCCGAGGCAGAAAGCCAGGGCCTTGCGCAGGCCGTCGTTGAAGAAGGTCCGGTCGTGGCTGGCCGGCCATTCCTCATAGACATAGTCATATCCGAGGCTTTGCATGTCCTTTGCAAAGCGCCGGTTATCATCCACGAAGCTGTCCTGCATACCGCAAGCTGCGTAAAAACGTGGCCGCACCGCCTGCGCATTAAGGGCTCTTGCCAGACCGGGGATGTCCATCTCCGGGCCGACCTCCAGGTCCACACCGAGGATCGCCTGGAAGTCTCTGATGAGCCGTTCGCCCCATATCTCCTCGAGATCCGCGACACTGACCCCGCGCGCCGCAAGATCGAAATCCTCCCGCAAAAACAGGGCCGGCGACGCCAGAGCGGCGCAACGGGCGTAACGCTCCGGGCGAGACAGCGCGATCCGCAGGGCGCCAAATGCGCCCATCGACCCGCCTATTATCGACGTCCGCTCGCGATCGGCCGAGATGTTGAAGACATCGGCACAGATCTGCGGCACTTCATCGGCGACAAAGCTGAAATAATCCGGACCGAATCGCATGTCGGCGTAAAAGCTGCGCGCGACCTCGGGCATGACGATGATGGCATCGGCCTGATCAGCAAAACTCGTCAGCATCGAATTATCGAGCCAGTCGCCGCTGCGGCCGCTCAGACCATGCAGCAACTGGATCAGGTCAAACTTGCCGTCGGCGTTCCTGCCGTTCGGCACAAACACGGTCAGGCCCGTTTCCATCTCAAGGGTCGGTGAATAAAAATCGCCACGCAGGATCATGTGTCACCACAACCGTTAGGGCGGGCCTGTCCCGCCGTCGCGGCCCGGTCATAGTCACTGACGCGCGAACCTCACACTCTGCAAGATGCCGCATGCACCTGGGCGCCTACAACAATCACGCTTTCTTGCGGCCAAAGGACAATACGTCAGGGCCCATGTCCCTGCGCAAGGAAGTTCACCACGCCGTTCAGGGTTGCGATCTGGCCTGGTACAGTTGGTTCCCCTCGGACGAGATGAAGTGCTGCCATTCCCATCTTGCGGGCCGGCTGGATATCATTGCCAAAATCATCACCCACCATCAGGCACGCCGAAATCGGCAGTGAGAAACTGTCGGCAACGTTCATGAACGCCCGCCGGTCCGGCTTGGCAAAACCGGTTTCGGCACTGATGAAAATGGCTTTCACCAGAGTGTCCAATCCGGTGACCTGCAGCTTGGCCCGCTGGCCATCGTCAGGGCCGTTGGTCAGGATGGCGACGCCAAGCCCGCGTCGCATGAGATCGTGCAAAAGCGGCTGCGCATCGGGAAAAAGCCGGACGCCCAAATTGGTGCCCGCCATGTAGGTGCCATTTGCGGCGTCGATCAGATCATCGCTTGCCTTGCCCGACACAGCTTGCCGAAACCGCAGCCAACGATAGTCCGCGATATCGAGCCCGCCGCCTGCAAACCGCCTGAACAGGGCCGGCTCATATTTGAGATAGCGTTTGACGATGTCTTCGGCGGGATCGTTCGGCGTGGCAAGCACACGGGCGGCATCGGCAAGAGCGCGAGCCTTGGCGGAGGCGTAGTCGCACAAGGTGTCGTCCAGATCGAGAATGACAAGTTCAATCTGCGGCACGGCGATCTGCTCTACTCATTGTCCATGGCGTCGCGGGTCGCGCCACGCACGGCGCAACCTTTTCCAGTCTACAGCAGCGCCTTGTGCACTTCGGGCACGAAGGTCTGATCCTCGATCGGCGGGCGGACATAGCCCTGCTGATGCGGGCGCGGCTCCAGCACAACCGGATCGTGCTCGACCTCTTCATAGGGCACCATGGTTAGCAGATGCGAAATGCAGTTGATGCGGGCATGCTTCTTGATATCGGATTCGACCACGTACCAGGGCGCCTGCTTGATGTCGGTGTGGCCGAACATGTCGTCCTTGGCCTTGGAATAATCGACCCAGCGTTTGCGGCTTTCGAGGTCCATCGGGCTGAGCTTCCAGCGCTTGGTGCGATCGTTGAGGCGCTTCTGGAAACGGCGTTCCTGCTCCTCGTCGGAAACCGAGAACCAGTATTTGATCAGCTGGATACCCGAGCGGATGATCATGCGCTCGAACTCCGGACAGGAGCGCATGAACTCCTGGTATTCCTCCTCGGTGCAGAACCCCATCACCCGCTCGACGCCGGCGCGGTTGTACCAGGAGCGGTCGTAGATGACGATCTCGCCGGCCGAGGGCAGATGGGCGATATAGCGCTGGAAATACCACTGCGTGGTTTCGCGCTCGGTCGGCGCCGGCAGCGCCACCACCCGGCAGATGCGTGGATTGAGGGCCTCGGTGATGCGCTTGATGGTGCCGCCCTTGCCGGCGGCGTCGCGCCCCTCGAACAGGATGACCACCTTCTGGCCCGTCGCCTTGATCCATTCCTGCATCTTGACCAGCTCGATCTGCAGGCGCGTCAGCTCGTCGAGATAGGCCTTGTTGGAGATCTTTTCCGGTGACGAGATGTCGTCTTCGCTGCTCATGTCGCTGTCCCGTTGCCTGATGCAGCGACAATGCTACATCCTTTGCGACAAATGCCAAACGTGGAGGCAGCAAGATATGATTTGGGTCAAGGCCGGGGACCGGCTCGGCATGGGCCGACCTGCCGTCGCGACCTGGTGGAACTGGCCTTGAACGGTTCGAGCACAGCGCTGAACACAGCGTCGTCGTGCAGAAATTTCCATTCGTGCTGTAACAAATCGAGCCGGGCGTTGCGAGCACGAGGCAGACCTCGCGCGAGTGTGTCATTGAAAAGACACACCCGGCCAACTACCCTCGCTTCCCGACGCAACGAGGAGGCCGAATTGTCCGTTACCCTACATTTTCACGGCGCCGCCGGCATGGTCACCGGCTCGTGCTATCGCATTTCCCATCCCGGCGGACAGTTCCTTGTCGATTGCGGCCTGTTCCAGGGCAACAAGACCGTGCGCGCGCTCAACGACAAGCCGCTGCCCTTCGATCCCAAGGCCATCGACTTCGTGCTGCTGACCCATGCCCATATCGATCATATCGGCCTGGTCCCGAGGCTTTACGCCCACGGCTATCGCGGACCAATGCATCACACCCACCCGACCGGCGGGCTGATGGATTTCCTGCTCGACGACGCCGCCGGCATCCAGGAATATGAAGCCGAACGCCGCAACAAGAGGCTGGCACGGCGCGGGGAGCCGCCGGTCGAACCGCTCTACAAGCTGGAGGATGCCGAAGAGGCGCTCAAGCACCGCAACGGCCACGACTATGAGGAGTGGATCACACTCGGACCGGGCGTACGCTGCCGGTTCTGGAATGCCGGCCACATTCTCGGCTCGGCCTCGATCGAGGTCGAGGTCCAGAACGGCGACGGCAAGGCGGTATCGCTCTTGTTCTCCGGCGATCTCGGGCCCGATGAAAAGGTCTTCTACCTCGAACCGAATGCGCCTGCGGGCTTTGACTACATCTTGTGCGAATCCACCTATGGCGGGCGCGACCGTGAGGAATACACACTCGAGGCACGGCGCGAGGCGCTGAAAAGCGAGATCAATGCTGCCCTCGCCCGTGGCGGCAATCTCGTCATCCCGAGCTTCGCGGTCGAACGCAGTCAGGAACTTCTGCACGACATCGGCACCCTGATCCGCTCTGGCGAGATCGATCCGCAGCTTGTCTTCCTCGACAGTCCCCTCGCCCGCAAGGTGACCGGCGTCTACAAGACCTACGCCAAGATGTTCGAGGACACGGAACTCACCGCAGACGAGCTGTTCTCCGATCCGCGTTTCCGCATCGTCGAAAGCGTGCAGGAATCCAAGGACATCAACAAGATCAAGGGCGGCGCCATCATCATGGCCGCCTCAGGCATGTGCGATGCCGGCCGCATCAAGCATCACCTGAGGAACAATCTCATCCGCACTGACGCCACCGTTCTGTTTGTCGGCTATCAGGCCCAGGGCACACTTGGCTCGGTCATCCAGGGCGGCGCCGACGAGGTCCGCATCCATGGCGATCGCGTGCCGGTCCGCGCCACCATCCGCTCGGTGCACAATTACTCGGCCCATGCCGACCACTCCGAGCTGATGGATTGGCTGCGTGGACGACTGCCGGCGCATGGCGCGGTGTTTTTGACCCATGGCGAGGACGAGGGCCGCGAAGCGATGCGCAAGGCGCTGATGGCCGAGGGTCTCGGCGGCGATCAGGTGCTGATGCCGCTGCTCGACGATTATTTCGATCTGCGGGTCTCCGGCATCGAATCCAGCAAGACCCCGACCAGCCGCCGCATCGACCCGGTCCAGGTCAACCAGGACTGGCACAACCTTTATGCCGATTTCTCCATCCGGCTGTCCAACCGACTGGCCTCGGCCAAGACCGACCGCGAGCGTCTGGAACTGATGCAGGAGATTCGCGCCGTGCTCGGCGGAATGGAAGCAGGCAAGGCTCCGGACCGCCCCAAGGCCTAGAGCATTTTCAGCAAAAGTGGCTGCCGGTTTTGCGGCTGAGCCCGCCGAAGCCTCGAAAATGCGAAAATACAATAGGTTAGGTCCTTTCACTGTTTCATAGAGACAGTGAAAGGACCTAAACCTCCTCGCGCCTTGTTGACGCCGGGGCGCAGGACCTTTGTTCCTGCGCCCCGTCAGTCCGCCCGAGACTGGTCAAGAAAAGCCCGGCCAACCGCTCAGGTGGCCGGGTGCAGATCGTCGCCGCTTTCTCCGTGGGCTGGTTTCCGCCGCCGATGGCGCGGCGCAATGGCGTGTTCGAGTTCGTTGTCGAGTCGGACACCACCTCGGTGCAGGGCGAGAATCAGCTTGCGAAGATCGGGGAAGGCATCGACCGGCAGGCGCAGGTTCGAGCCGTCACGCCGTTCGATGACGAGGTTGTGGCTCGCCCGGTCGGTGACCAGCCCAATGCCAAGCCCGCGCCAACCGCCGAACAGCACCAGCAAGGGCTTGAGCCAGCGCGGCGGCGGCTTGACCTCGGCCCGCACCCGGGTAATGGCGTCGAACCCGATCTCGGTGATGCCGCCGAAATCGGCAAAGGTAATTTCGCGTCCGGCAACCTTCAGCCACATGATCTGGTGGCGGATGGAAATGTAGAAAATCAACAGGCTGAAAAGGCCCGGCAAACCGGTCAGCAAATAGAGCGACCACGGACCATCGAGCCAGGGGTCATGGACGGCCACGATCAGCGGCAACGCCAGAAACAGCGTGCCGAGCATGAACCCGAGCAGATCGGGCATGTAGGTCGAGGGCATCCGCTCGTGATGCACGGCGCCTTTCGGCACGACCGGTCGTGGCATGAAGATATAGACGGCACCGCCGACCGCGACGCCACCGAGCGCCAGCAAGGCGTGCCCGTAGCCGAACCCGGCCACGGCGGCGGTGATGAACAACACCAGCGCCACGGCGCGGCGAACCACCTCGATCAAAACCACCCGGACTTGAGGATTGGATCCACCCATCGCCGAACGCCTTGTTTGGCGCCGTTCGAGTCCCCACCCGAACGGCAACGCCCTCGCAACTCAGACAGGAGCTGCTTGCGTTTCAGATAGAGTGTGATCCCGTTATTGAAGAAATTCAAGAACCTATATTCTTGAAAGCAGCCACCTCATGTATTCGCGAAAGACACGTAAACAAGGAATGGCTATATACTAGACCTTGTTTCTCATGCTTTTACGGATGTTTCCCTTTAGGGCAACGTCCTAGCCGCCGAAAAGCTGCCCGAACAGATCCATCAGCGTCTTCGGCCGCTCGCTCGGCTGTTGCGGCGCGTTCACCTGGGACGGCGGCGCGGACCGGCCGCCCGGCAGGTCGGCGACCGACAGACCCTGATGAGCCTTTTGCATGAACTCGGACCAAACCTCGACCGGATAGGAACCGCCGCCGACGCCCTTCATCGGCTTGTCGTCGTCATTGCCAAGCCAGACGCCTGTAACCACGCGGGACGAATAGCCGACGAACACCGCGTCACGGTCCTCCTGCGACGTACCGGTCTTGCCGGCGATCGGCCAGCCGGGAAGTTTGGCCTTCTTGGCCGTGCCAACCTGAATGGCGCCCTTGAGCATGTCGTTCATCTCGCCGATCACCTGCGGCGTCGCCACCTGACCCGGCCCGCTCGGGATGCTGGAATAAAGCACGTCGCCGTCCGAGGTCTCGATACGGGTGATGACATGGGCGATGACCCCCTGCCCACCATTGGCGAAGGGCGCGTAACCCGCCGTCAGTTCGAGCAGCGAGACTTCCTGCGAGCCGAGCGCGATCGAGGGCACCGGCTTCAGCGGACTGGAAATACCGAAGCGCAGGGCCGTGTCGACGACGTTCTGCGGCCCGACGGCGACGCAAAGCCGCGCCGCGACGGTGTTGAGCGAATTGGCCAGCGCATCGCGCAGCCGCACCGGGCCGGCGAACTTGTGATTGTAGTTCTCGGGGCTCCAGCCCTTGTAGGTGAACGGCGCGTCGTCGACGACCGTATCCGGGGTGTAGCCGTTCTCCATCGCCGTGACATAGACGAAGGGTTTGAAGGTCGAACCCGGCTGACGGCGGGCGGTGACGGCACGGTTGTACTGGCTCTTGGCATAATCGACACCGCCGACGATCGCCTTGACGGCGCCGTCGGTGGTCATGGAAACCAGAGCCCCCTGGCTGAAATTGTGCGCATCGCCGTTCTGGCGAACCATTTCCTTGATCAGGAATTCCGCCTGCTTCTGCAGATCCCAATCGATCGTCGTGGTGACGACGACGTCCTGTTTCACATCGCCAATATAGGCCTGCATCAACGTTTCAACCCAGTCGGCCACGTAGTATTCGGCGCCGGCGACACGGGTGCGGATGTTGCGGTTCGGATCGATGGCGGCAGCACTGGCTTCATCCTTTGTGATGAAGCCGAGCTTGGCCATCTGGGAGAGCACGATGCGGGCGCGGGCGGCGGCGGCCTTCGGGTGCCGGTCCGGCGACAGGCGCGAGGGCGCCTGCAGCATGCCGGCCAGGATCGCCGCCTCGCCAAGCGAAAGATTGCGCGCCGACTTGCCGAAATAGCGTTGGGCAGCCGATTCGATGCCGTAGCCGGCCCCAAAGAACACCCGGTTGAGATAGAGTTCGAGGATCTGGTCCTTGGTGTATTCGTGCTCGAGCCACAGGGCGAGCAAGGCTTCCTGGATCTTGCGGCCAATTGTCTGGTCCGGGGTCAGGAACAGGTTCTTGGCGACCTGCTGGGTCAGGGTCGAGCCGCCGCGCAGATATTTGTAGTCGCCGGTCAGATTGTCGACCAGCGCGCCGAGGATGCCGATCGGGTCGACGCCCCAATGCGAGCGGAAACGTTCATCCTCGATGGCGATGACGGCGTCGGGCACGTAATAGGGCAGATCGCCGATGGCGACCGCCTCGCCGCCCATCTTGCCGCGATTGGAGATCAGCTGTCCGTCGGCGGCGACGATGCGGATATTGGGGGCGCGGTCCGGCACTTTCCAGCTGTCGGCATTGGGCAGCTGGGAACCGTAATAGGCAACAATGCCGGCAACGCCGATCCCGGCCCAGATGCCGAGAACGAACATCCAGTAGACAGCTTTGCGGAAAAATCCCCACAATGTCAGCGGCTGCCGCTTGCGGCCCGATTTCTGCGAACGCCCACGGGCGGCCGTTTTCGGTTTGGCTTTGGCGGAGGATTTCGTCGGCTTGGCCTTCGATTTGGAAGCGGCCTTCGGCTTGGCCTTGCCGCGCGCGGATTTGCGGCGTTTGCCGCCACCGGCAATCCGGTCGTCCTGCGTCAGCCTCAAATCCATGAAATCGTCCCGGTGCGGCCCCAGACTGCCGCTCGTGCATGGTATTCAAGCTAAATGTGGCTGGTTTATGTGGGGTAAAGAGAGAACGACAAGGCAGGTCGATCCGTGAAGAATGACGACGCAGCCCTGTGCCGAACCGACTTTTGTGCTTCCGAGGACAAGTTGATCCGCATAGTTCGATGAGATTGGACCACTTGAGGCCACGTCGAGCCAAAGGCCGATCGCCAATTCGCTACAAGCCGTTTTTTTTGCAGCCACGGTAGGCAAAAGTTAGTGAAGCCAGAATCGGGAGGCATGGCCTTGCGTGCTGAACGATAGATTTGCGTTTTGCCTAGCGCCGACAGACAATCAATTTGGCAGAAATTGCGGCGTATTAGACAAGGAAATATTCGCACATGGCATTTGATCCGACAGGGATAAGAGTTGACAAGGAATATGTCTACATACCCGAAGAGCTATTTAAGTACCTCCCAGCCGAATACCGGGAATCAGTTGAGGCGCGCCGCGAGCAAGGCAGCGACGTTTTGCAGATTGTGGACAATGACATAAAAGGCTTAGTTCGGTTGGCAGGAACCATGCAAACCATCGCAAGCTTGCGCTTTATCTTGCATCGCCTGCGAAACCTAAATTTCGACGCGACAACCGAAGCTGTTTTAGAGCAAGATGCTCTGACGACAGCGTTTGTTGTCACGTATGCGCGGCTGTTCGTAAGTGGAAATGGAACAAGCCGAGTGGAACGCAAACAACTTCCGCCCCATCTGCGTAGCATCCATGACGATATAATTGATATCCGTCATAAACGTTACGCCCATAGTGACAATCATGAATCAGTTGGCGTCGGTGTTCAGCTCCATCTCGACGACGATGGATTTCACATCAACATGCAGATGTCGATGGGCATGTACATAGGCGGCCGCAACGAGTGGGAAGAGCTGTTAGTTTTCTTGGATAGTCTGATTTATGATCGACTGCAGAAGATACTCAAACGCCTTAAGGTCAAAACCGGATACGATTGGACGTTCCCCACGGGCCCGGCGCCGGACTGAATTGGCTAACCCAAGTGGCACAACCTACCGCTACAAAACGCGCGGCATTAGCTGGTAGAGCGGGGACAGACCACAGTGTGCCTCCAAGGATAAGTCTATTGTGCCGCGCCCGGGAAACCGGGCTTTTTCATGAGTGGTCCAAGCATAAGCTTGTCGCCAATACATGCATAAGTCGCTTTCGGCGCCCTAAATACCGGCCATAAGCTGGTAGGCTAAGAGGCGTTTTTCCTTTTGCCGAGTTCGCGAGGTTCTTCCGGCAGTTGTTTCCATCGTACTTGCGTTTCAGATGGATCCGCCTGACCATTTTCAGCATAAAATTCGAAACGGCGAAGGTGGCTGGCGATGTTGTCGCACTCTCGAAAACCAGAATTCACCAAAGGAAAGCTGGTAGCAATCGCTATTGGCTTGTTCCTTGTCTGGCTGCTGAGAACATTTCCGGATGTGATGGGGCCGGTTTTCCTGACGCTTCTTGCCGGTGCTGCAATTCTGTTCGTCTTCCTCATTGTCATTGCAGCGAACGAAAACCAGCCAAGTGAAATCGCCAAGCGCGCGAAAGAGGAGCGAAACAAGCCATTGGCAGATGGAGAAACGGAAGACGACCGCATCCGTTCTCTGTTCGAGTACATGATGAGGAACAGGTGGAAGAGTCTCGCATCGGAATATGTTGCGATGCTCGAAACTGGCGGCGTCGATCACTACCACCGACTACTGTCGGAAGAATTGCTGGAAAGTCTCGTCCCAAAATTGCCGGACTATCTACAGGAGTATGCAGTCGGAATCATCTCGGGCAGGGATGAAGTTTTCATGAGATTATTCGTCGAACCAATCAAGGAAAAGGCGACTGAACTGCGAACGGCTTATCGTGATCCAAACATGACGCCGTTACAGTTCGAGTCTTGGTGTTCCCGCATCATCAGTGGTTGCGGCTGGGTGGCCAGCACGACGAAAGCGAGTGGCGATCAGGGAGCCGATGTCATCGCCAGGTTGGGGGACATGAGTGCCGTTGTTCAGTGCAAACGATACTCGAAGCCAGTAGGCAACAAGGCGGTGCAAGAGGCGATCTCTGCCAGAGCCTATTACCATGCGAATGAAGCTATTGTCGTTTCAACCTCGGGGTTCACAAAGTCGGCTGAGGAGCTCGCATCTGTGACGGGCGTGCACCTTGTGCCCGCTGACCGTCTTGGGCTTTTTTGGGCGAAGGTCATGTCGCCAAATGTGCCCGCCCACGCCGATAAGTCGGCACCGGTTGGTTTGAACACAGGAAGCTCAGAGCCATCTACCCCCGTGTTCAAATGGGGCTATGTCGACCCTGACAAGGATCTCGTAAGGCGTGCCAAAGTGATCAGGAGCAAACGTGCTCGAACCGAACGGAGACGGTTGAGGCGGCAGCAGAAAGCAACGGAGCGGAAGTCATCAACGAATTGACTACGTTTGCGTTTCGCATCGGCAGGATGGACAATCGGAGGAAACCGATTCCTGAGGGTCGCCAACATGACCAGCGTATTCTTTTCTTATTCCCATCGTGACGAGGACCTACGGAACAAGCTCGAAGCCCACCTCAGCGTCATGCGGCGCAACGGTGATATCGACACGTGGCACGACCGCAGGATCGCAGTCGGTGAAGAGTTCGGCGGCGTCATCGACGAGCACATCAAAAGCGCAGACGTCATCCTGTTGCTGGTGTCCTCCGACTTTCTGAATTCCGACTACTGCTACGAAATCGAGCTCGATACCGCACTGGAGCGTCATGCGGCCGGAGAGGCCAAAGTGATCCCAGTAATCCTGAGGCCCTGTGATTGGCAGAAATCGAAGTTCGGTGGGTTGCTGGCAGCACCGAAGGATGGCCTGCCCGTCGTCAAATGGCCCGACCTCGACGACGCGATGCTGGATGTGGTCGAGAAAGTCAGAAACGCCTTGCCGAAGGGAGGTGGCGTACGCGTCCGTGCTGAAACCAAGCCAGCATCGCCCGGCCCCAAGAACGTGACCGTCCTGAGGTCAAGCAACCTTCGTGTCGCAAAACGGTTCACCGATGCCGACAAGGACCGCCACCTCAACGACGCGTTCGAGTACATGGCGAACCTTTTTGAAAATTCGATCGCTGAACTGGCGAATCGGAATCCCGAGATCGAGGGGACCTTCAGGCGCGTGGACGCCAATTCGTTCACCGGCGTTCTCTACCGGGATGGTAAGTCCGTGTCCCGTTGCAGGATCAGGCTGGGTGGAATGTTCGGCCGCGCGATCAGCTTCGCCTACGGCGACACCGCGTCCGATGGCACGTCGAATGAGGAAGTCCACGTCGAAACCGACGACGAAGGTATCTACCTGAAGGTGTTCGGCATGGCGTCTTTCGGCCAGGACAAGGAGCGGCACCTTACGTTCGAAGGCGCCGCAGAGTACTACTGGGATCTTTTCGTCCGCAACCTGCAGTGATCGTTACTCGTCGGCGCCCTCGTCCCAGGAAATCGTCAGTTTCCTATTGTCGAATGAAATCTGAAAGCCGGGAAAGGCACTGCGCAAGGTTTCAACGAAGCCGTCAGTTGCTGCAGGACCAATTACATCGGTGTGCAGCGACAACTTCGATTCCTTGCCGTTCGCGTAGTGGGCCATGAACTCCTTAAGAGTGTCCAAGATGGAGCTGGCGTAGTCAGATCCTGCGTCCCGGCCGTATATCCCAAACGGCTTCTCTAGGGGTAGTCTGTGTATGAAGTTGCTGCTGCGGCTTCGCCTGGCAACCCTCGTGGTTTCGCGTATTTCTTCTAGGAAGGAGCTCATCCTTTTCTCCCACGGTTCCATTCAGTCGTGGAAGGATATCTTGAGGTCGATGGGTTGTCCGGAGTGCATCAGCTGTCGGTAATGCCTATTCGGAAGACGCCTCATCATCAGTCTCTTCCGAGTGGCTCACGCCAAGGCCGAGAATGTAATACTCATTTGGCGGATTCCTCTTGTCAGGCGTTGGTGATTTTTCTTCAACGCGCCGAACAAGTCGATGGTCATACAGTACCGACAAGGCCGCTCTGATCCTGGCTTCGGGAATTCTCGAACGTCTATAGATGCCTTCGTAAGAAATCTTCGCGGCCCCGGTCCTTCGATCCCTCATGCCACAGAGCAAGATGTAGAGCTTTAGTGCGTTGAAATCGGAGTGTCTTCTGGACGAAAGAGCATGCAGAAGCTTCATCTCTCCGCTACCGGCGCCTCCGGCCCAGAGCCTGTCCAACGGCAACGGCACATAGCGATCACGAGGTCCATAATCAGCGAGGAAGTAGCGGTTTCTTCCTCCCTGCCCTTCTTGCTCCACACGAACGAATTCACCTTCCTGCAGCTTCTTTATCCCGGCCGATACCATGCCGCGGGACAATCCCGTCAGCACGGATAGCTCCGTGTAAGTCAGCGCAGCGGACCCCTGATTATCTCCCGCTTTTGCTAAAGGGTTGTTTTCCGCATGGACCATAATGGCAAGCATTACCTTTAGTGCAGCCATCGAAGCTCCGCGCTCCTTGCCACCACGAAAGAACAAGAGACCGTCAGTTGCTAGCCAAGCGTTTGGCATGCGAGCCCAGTTGCTCGCATATCTGGTTGAACGGGCAGGCATCTTACGGACCCGGAATCTTTGTGAGGGCGAAACCAACCACAACAAGGGCTACCAACGCGGTGAGAAACACCGCGGTGGTAGGTTCAATTCGAAGCAGTCGCTCCAAGAGGCGCCAGGGCATTTTGACACTCCATAATCATTGCGTTCGTGAAAAATGCATGAGGCCCACAAGGATATCTAGATACCGTTGCGATGCTTTTTGCAAGAAATCTCGGACTATATTAATATATATCAATGAGTTATGCTGAAAAATAGCTGGTTCGCATCAGATATTTATAGTTCGCGTCCGATACGACCAGAGCCTTCGGTGCGCGACTCGATTACGAGCCGGAAATCGCGCTATTTTTCACCCCACCAACCAACCATGTCCATCGTCGTCTTCCGGTCGAACAGTGCCTGCTCGACCTGCGGACGATCGTAAACGGGCTGGATACCCGCCTTCTTCAGGCGTCCTGTCAGAAAGGTTCCGCGGATATTCATTCCGGCAGCGCGGGCAAGCTCTGCACCAGTGGCGTAGCGCCCCTGGAAAGCGGCCAGGTCTTCTTCCTGAATCGTCCTGACGCGACCGACCTTCTTCGTCGGCAGGGCGCCGGCGTTGACCCAGGAGGCCATGACCTGGGCGCTGACACCGTAGCGGTCGGCCGTTTCCTGAAGTGTGAGCCCGGGCGCCCTGAGACGACGGACCTCGCGCTGGCATTCGCCCTTGTCGACGAGGAACCGCAACAGGCCGGTCGCATCGCTGTTCAGGCCGCGGATGGCGAGCTTGCCGTCGAGGATGAGGGGCACGACGATTGCGAGCGACGAATAGCAGGACTGGCCCGCCAGTGCGATGTGCGCCAGATGCTCGCCGCTATCGAGCTCGGCCGGCACCAGGGCGTCCAGGCGCTCGAGCAGGGTCTTGGCCGCGTCGCGGTGGAAGATCCACTTGTTCAGGCCCTTCTTGTTGCCACCACCATGGACGATGAATTCCAACAGTCCTGCATCGGCCATTCGCGCGACGGCACCGTCTGTGGTCGCGAGCTCCGCGGAAATCGTATGGAGATCCTTGTTCCCTTCGAGCCGGGCGGCAAGGTCCTCGATCCGGCCGCGGTCGATCCGGTACGGCGTCCCCTGCCCCCAGTCCTTCGGCACCAAGCCGAGAGTGACCGCCAGGCGACGGAACCTCTCGAATGTCAGTCCGCACATCTTCGCGGCGTCGCCGAGCGTAATGGTGTCCTCGTTGTGAACGTCCCGCCCGAGAACCTTGCCGCCCTTGAGGATGGTCTTGTGGGCCGCGTTGCGGGCAATGGCATCGAGCATCGCCGTCCTGAGAGCGGTGTCCTTGGCCTGAACGAGGGACATGTAGTACCGGCCGTAGAGCTTCTCGAGACCCCACTTGCGCTTGACGGCATGATCCTGTTGCGACAGGTCGTCGAGAAAGACGGAAAAGGCGCCGTCGAGATCGGCCAGGATCTCGAAGCCCCTGGCGAGAAACTTCCGCCGATCACCAACCTGACGCGAGGTATTGAGCCTGGAATCCGGGTCGATGTCCTGCCGGCCGGTCCTTTCGCACTGTTCGATGACGTCCTCGAGCGGCGTCGCATCGAAATAGGGGATCGCCGGCTGGTTGATCCTCAGGAGACGCCGGACGATGTAGCCGTCGACCGCCAGGCTGTCGGCCGGCGCCGGGGTCGTCGGCACTTCCGCGAGATCGTGGCCGTGCCGGCAGTATCCCACGAAATTCACCATCGTCCGCAACGGGACATCGCATTCGCACCGGTCGACCAGGTCGACGCCATGAAGCGGACAGGTCGTGATCGGCACGATATCCCACCAGACGCGATGGTGCGGGGCCTCGGCAAGGCATTGCGGACACCAGCGCCGCGACAGCGCACTGTACTGACGGCGGTCGAACGTTTCCCCGAGGACGGTCGCCGTGTCCGGGTTGAGATCGGCCGAGGCGAACCGCAGCGCTGCCGGATCGGCCTTGCAGGTACGGGCGACCTCGTCGAGGTCGATAGACGTCGGCCCGATCCCTCCCTGGGCACCATAGTGCCGGAACACCGTGTAGGGGCGCACCGCGCCGTTGAATTCGGCGGTGCGCAGCAGGAGGCTGTAGGACGGTTCGTCCGGGTAGTGGGCGAGACGGGCCGGGAAGACCGGCAGGTCGGCGGTTTCGGCGGTATTCGTCATTGGTCGTTCTCCTTGTTCTTCGGGGGCTTCAGGCTTCTGAGGTTGGTCCAGCCATCCTCGAGGTCGGCTTCGTCCGCCTGGGACGCGGTCGGGCGCACCCGTCTGCGTGACGGCTTGCCGAAGGGGTTGGCCGACTTCCCATCACCACGACGCAGGCGCTCGAAGGCATCGGCGAGATGCTGGTCGGTGAGCTTCTTGCTCCCTTCGTCGTAGGCAAGGGCCGTCGCGCGGAACAAAAGCTTCATGATGTGATCCATGATGCCCTCACTGGCGGTGAGCAGTTCCATCGCGCGCTTGGTGTCCGACAGGCGTCTCGCCGGTTCGATCGGCAGGACGTCGTTGATCACGTCGAGCGCTTCGATCCATTCCTCGACATCGTCGTCGTCGGCAGGGTTGAAGGCCGGCATGAAAAGGTCCCCGCCACTGCGGCGCCGGAACTGGTTGTAGAGCGTGTGGATGCCCTGGATCTCGGGGGTGCCGGCAAAGACGCACTGGCAGCGGCCTTCCGAGAGCATCTCCTTGAGTTCCCGCGCGACGTTCTTGGCGAACTTCTCGGACTTGTCCTCGATGATGTGGGTGAACTCGTCGAACACGGCGACCTTGACGCCCTGGCGCGCCAGCTGGGCGACGACCGCTGCCTTCTTGTCCGGGTTCTTGCCGCCCTTGACGGCTTCGGCACCAAGGGCATCGAGGATGGCGTCGAGGATCGTGCCGAGATTGGGGTTGCTCGGCGTGACCACGCGAATGACGACGCGCTTGGTGCCGGACCGTGTCTCGAGAGCGCCGCCGTACTTCTTGGTGAACCGCCTCAGGACAGTCGACTTCCCAACGCCGGGCGCGCCGTAGAGCAGGCCCATGGTCGCCTCGTGGCCGGTGCCGGATTCAAGAAGAACCTCCTCGAGCCATTCCATGGCCTGCACGAAGCGATCGCCTTCGATGACGATGCGCGCCACACGGGTCAGGATCGCCTTCTTCTCGGGATTAGCACTTGCGAGGATGTCGGTGATGTCGTCGGGATAGTACCCGTTGGCATCAGGCTGGATGCAATCAGTCATAGCTCACCTTCGGGGGGTTGGGGCGCCGTCCCCGCCCGCCATGAGCGGGGCGTGCCGTGTTCGTGTTCTCGTCGGGGGCGTCGAAGCCTCCGGCCTGGCCGGGGATTTCCTCGTCGGACTTTTCGGACGCGTCCGATTCCGGGCTGCGATCCCTCGACGCCTTGCGGTCGCGGAGGCTTGCGGCCTCGTCATCGGCGGCACGGCGATCGTCTTCCTCGTCGGCAACCGGATCGGCGTTGGCCAGATCGTCGTCCGCGGGAGCCGTCCCGGTGGTCGATGCACCGAGCGCGAGCGGGCTCGCACTCTTGACCGCGTCGAAGGGGCGCCGGGCCATTTCGTCGAGGAGGTTGCGTCCGACTCCCAGGAACTGGGCGACGCGCAGCCGGCCACGGCGGGACTCCTTGGTGCCGAGCATCTTCTTTGCCAACGCGTAGAGTTCGGCGCGGGCCCGCAGGAGCTGCTTGATGTGGATGCGGCGCTGCGGGTTGTCGCCGGCGACGTAGGCGCGGATGACCTTATGCTGGTACTCGCTGAGGCCGCTGGCGTAGTCGAAGCGCGTGCACCTGATCTTGAAATTGATGCGGCGCTCTCGGTCGACCAGTTCGATCTCGCCGAGATCCTGCGGATCGTAACGGATCTCGACGGTCGGGTTCTCGTGGAACATGTTGCGATAGGCGGCCAGCTCGGGCGAGTTGTAGCGCAGCCCGAAGATGCGGATGCCGCGCCGGTCGGCGACGCGCGTCGCGTAGGCCCCGACGAGCGCGGTCAGCGACGCCCAGTCCGGCAGGGCGCGTGGTCTGCGCTTCTCCATGCCCTCGAGCCAAAGGTCGATGCGACGCTTGCCGGTCAACTCGTCGATCTCGAGAATGTGGTAATCGACGATGGCCTTGGTCAGCTGCAACTTGAGCGCGGACAGCGTGACGACGGCGTGCTGTGTGGGGTCGTATCCTTCGGGGCGTTCGTGCGGCTTGAAGACCTTGCCGGCCGCGCCCCCGAAAAAAGTGTTCTGCACGGTTAGCCAGAACCGCTCGACGTGTCCCTTCTTCCATGGCTGGCCGGGCGGGACGAAGTTCACGTGACATCCGAGGGCTTCGCACGACTGCTCGAAAGACGCCGCATGGAATGCCCGGTCGTTGTCGAGGAACAGCTGGAACGGCACGCCGCTCACCGGATAGGAATTGTGGATGATCGGGGCGCCGTATTCGTCGTTAGGGAACTCGCTGAGATCCTTCGGCGCGATGGCATGCCTCAAGCACCGTGCCGCTGACAGATAGGACGGCGGATCGAAACCGATGTCGAAGCCGATCGGGATGCCGGAATAGACATCGAACAACGCCATGACGAACGGCGTGCCGAGCGGCACCGGGATAGGGCCGTCGTCGACAACGAACAGCGGCATGTACATGAAATCGCCTTCGACGTGCTCGAGTGGAAAGCGCACGTCGACGCCAGCGCCGACCGGGGTGATCGCCTGGCGTGCCGCCGCGGGACCGTACCGACAGTAGAGCTTGGTCGCGCGGTCGACCTTGTAGCAGCGCTGCCGGAGCGCCTCGTAGTAGGGAAGCTTGTTGATACCGTCGAACGCCTGGTCGACACCGCCGGCCTTTTCGATTGCGACTTCAATGACCTTGTGCCAGACCCAGACGATCGATGGCCGACCCCGGTCGAGCCAGAGGTCGACGGCGGCATCGAGCGCCTCGTCGATGTGGGGCGGCAACTTGGACCGGCGGTTTCCCTTGAGGTGGTGGTTGGGCGCGAGAACCCGCGGATCGGCCCCGGCGAGGTTCCAGTTGGCATGCCATTCCCTGACCGTGTACCAGCTATGGGACCCGGAATCGCCCAGGTGCCTGGCGAGCTCATCGAGCTTGGGCTGCATCGTCTTCGCCGAACGGGTCTCGAGCGGCCCAAGCCGGTCGACGAGCTCGCAATAGGACATGCGTCTCCGGATCTCGGCGCGCAGGTCGTCGTCGAAATCGTCGAGCGCACGACGAAGATTGGCGCGCTTCTCCTCGGGCAGCTTCTCGAACCCGCTTGGACGGAAGACCAGCTGGCCGGCCCGGTACATCTGCTTGAGCTCGTCAAGCCTGATGACGTGGAGGACGCCCTTCACGGCCGGGTCCTCGAACGCGAACCCTGGCGCGGGCTTCTTCACGCGATTGGCGGCGACCATGAGCTTGCCGTGGATCTCGACGGCCATGCCGGGAACGAGGAAGAAATCGTCCTCGGGTAGCTCGGCGGGAACGGCCGGCAGGTTGGGCTTGAACATCTCGTTCATTGCACCGCCCTCCGGGTGATACGGCTGGCTCCGTCGATGATCCGATGGGTCTCGATCTCCAGTTCGCCGGAAGCGACGAGGTTGAGGGTGGCGACCAGCGCGTGCCGGAAGGACAGCGCACCGGTGGCGACGAGCTCGTCGATCGTGAAGGCCTTCGTTCCCCGCGAGACCTGGCGGACGGTCGCGACGGCATCCTCCGGTGCCTGGTCGGGGCCGGCATACTGCAGGATGGTCTTGGCGTTGGTCAGTCGCGGCTCGACGCGCAGATCCTTCTCGGTGAACCATTCGAAGGCACGGAACTGCTGCGTCGCCTCGCAGCGGATGGCGTCGAACTCGGCCTTCCGACGCTCGAGTTCGAACGAGTAGAGCACCTCGACGTCGATACGCCGGACCGAACCGGGCACATCACCGTGCCGGAGGGTCACGACGTAGCGCGGGTAGTAATCGGTCCAGCCGTCTCCGTCCCACCAGGGAATCGGCGGCGGGCGCGTGTCGATGCGAAGGGTGTCGGGGTGGGCCTCGGCGAGGACGAGAAAATCGAACGCAAGGGTTCCCCGGTACGGGATCATTTCGTCCCTGCGGAAGGAATAGAAGTAACCGTGATGGGCGGTGCGACGGTCGCGGTCATTCTTATGGCGACGGTTTTCGCGCATGACCTTGGGCGTGGAAGTAACGTAGGGCATCTTCAGCTCCTGTTTCGGTGGGCCCGTCGCGGATGTCGCGCCAGGCACTGGTCGTTCGGTGGTGAAGCAAAGACGTTCCCGTCAGGCCGGCCGGGCCCGGGGGCCGGTCGCGGCATGCGGTGTCGATGGGATCGGGACGTGCGTTTCGCGGTTGCCATGCCCTCCTCGAACCACAACGACGGCTCGGCTTCAAGAGGGCAAAAATCGACTAAACCGCTGAAATATAACGCACTTTCATGGCTATCAAACGCATCCGTTTGGATAGCAAATGGATCCAACTGGATGCGTTCTGGTTCCGGATGAAATCACCACAGGAAAACCAGGCATGTGAAACGGCTACCAAACATAGCCAACCGTGCACAAAATAGTTCCAAGTGGATGCGGAGTACGAATTCCCCTCGGGAAGAGGGCTAATTTCCGGTCCGAAAAAAGATTCGTGATGGTTAACGAAATGCTTCGCGGACGGGTGGTTCCTTTCGTGGGACGGGGCGAGGATGGACCCAACGAGCCGGGAGAAACCATCATGTCCGCTTACGAGGAACTGTTCGAGAACGCCAAGAAGGTTGCCTTCGCCACCATCGGAACACCCGGACCCGACGACGCGGACCGCTTCGATCCGATGTTCGGGATCGTGGACGGGGCGCTCCACGCCGTTCAGGACCTGCTGCCCGACCCCGAAGAGGTCGAGAACGCATGGCTGCTGACCATGCTCGCCGAGAAGCCGGAGCTTTTCGGGATGGAAATCGAAGAAAACGGCTCGCTGGCAAAGGGCGTAATCGATGCCCTCAGGGATTTCATGCTCGACGAAATGGACGACGAGCTGGCCGAACGAGCGCGTGATGCCGGTTTCGACATCCCGGTGCCACCGGCGCCGTAGCGACGCGATCCCGGATTCACCGTTGGTAGTTCGGGAATAGCCGGCGCTTGTCGTGATTAACCACCCGTCCAGATGTACGTGATATTCGTTCTCCAGCCGAGGGAAACGAATATGGCCAACAATGCCGGCATCACACCGCGCCCGCAAAAGCGGGAGAAGCGCCGTCCTGTGGGAGAGGACTACACTGTCATAAACTTGGCCATGTTGACTCGCTTCGAGATCTTCGTCGAAGAGGTTCAGCGTGCCGAAGGCCCAATCTCCTTCCGGTCCTACATGAAAAATGACGGTTCGCATCGCACGATTCCACTCACCTTGGACAGGATCGAAGAGCTCAGCGAACAGCTTCTCATCAGGCGTGAGATCATGGACGAGCATGGTAAGCGGACCGGACGTTACCTCACCGATTACGAGGGGCTGAAGGAACTTTCCACCAGACGCCCGAGCGGCATCAACCCAAGGGACATCACTCCTCATGGGGAGGTTTGGGCGGAGCTTTCCCGATTGATCAACGACCTGTTCGACATGGCCATAGACAAGTCGGCGAACCCTCGTCAGGTCGAGAAGGAATTCCGGAACATGAGGCAACGCCTCTCCGTCATCCATGACGCCACCCGCTAGATCCTGGCGGTAGCTCTTCCCGCTATGTTGCGGCGACATGCCGGTCATCACGCACCTCCCTTCGGGGTCGGATCCGTCGATACCCTGTCGGAGGGGAACCGCAGGATGCCGTGGCCGAGGTCGGGTTCTCCGACGCCCGACTTGCGCTCGGCTTCGACCTGGACGGACCTGGCGATGGCCACCAACGCCCGGTTGGCGGCGCGCTCGAACGCGATCTCACCAAGCTCGTCGTTGACACGCAGGAGCCTTGTGAGCACGCGGACAAGGATGTCATCCATTGAACTGCTCCTTCTGCTGCGCACCCGTGCGATGACGGGCGACGACATCGAGGAAAGCGTCGGCATCAAGGTGACGGCGCGCGAGCAGGGCATCGGCCACCGCCCGCACGAGGTCGGCATTGCCGCGCACCAGGTCCAGTGTGCTGGAATAGAGCCGCTGCAGGTCGCCCTCGACGGCAGCGGCCGCGCGGGCGTCGATGGCAAGGATCGAGAAAACAGCCTCCGCGTCCCCGCGGAAGCTCATGGTTTCGCCGAAGCCGAGCCCCAGGTGCAGCAACCCGAGCAAACGGGTCGCATTGGCGAGATCGCTGTCGTTGATGCCGCCTGCGCCGGTGCCGGGTTCCCCGAGAAGCACCTGCTCGGCCGCACGGCCGCCGAGCGACTGCATGACGGCACGTTCGACGTCACCGCGCATCGTGATGCCATCGCCGGGATCGACAGCGGTGGCGCCACCAGCATTGCCGCGCTGGACGATCGACACGAACCGCACCTGGCCGGTGCCGAGCAGATGGGCGATCGCGGCATGACCGGCCTCGTGAACAGCGATGCGTTCGACGACACTGGATGGCCTGCTGTCGGCCGGCGCGATGGCGGCGACGAGATCGGCCACGACCATAGACCGTTCAGCTGCGCGGGCCGTGCGCCTTGCCCGCCGTACCCAGGCAACCGCATTGGCGCCGGTGCCGCCCACTGCCAGCATGGCGGCTTCGGTTAGGTCCTCGCCGGCGAGGTCGGTGCCGAGGTGCTGTCGGAGGATGCCTTCGAGTGCCGCGGCGTCGGGCAGGCCGATGTGGATGACACGGTTGAGACGGCCGGGACGAACCAATGCCGGATCCAACTTCTCAGGGTGATTGGTGGCGCCGATGACGATCAGCTGGTCGGTGGCCCCGGACACCGCGCTGTCGAGCAGCGTCAACAAGTGGCCCACCACGGGAATCCACCAGTCGCTGTTGCGGCTGTCGAGAGTCGCCCTCGATGGCACAGCATCGATCTCATCGAGGAACAGGACCGCCGGCGCTGCCGCGCTGGCCATGCGGAAGACGCGGTCGATTTCCTGGATGACGGCACCGAGATGGCCAGTGCTTTCGGAGAACCAGGCGCCAACCGACGTCGCGACCAGCGGCAGCCCCGCACTCCTCGACAGGCTCCTGACGAAGGTGCTCTTCCCAAGTCCAGGCGGCGATGCCATGACCACGGCGCGGTCGATACCGGCGAACTCGATCTTGCCCTTGCGCCAGGCTTCGAGGTCCGCGACCAGTTCGATCGCCCACACTTTGGCGTCGCCGTAGCCGTGCAGGGCCTCGATCGGTGGCGTATCGTCGGGGATCGGCGTGATCCGTCGCGCCGACTTCGCCACCCGCTCCAGGCGGGCGAGGCAGTCCTCGGCACTGTCGCCGCGCCGCAGGCACAGGACGATCTCGTCGAACCCGAGGCGGGAAACCGATGGCGGGACGGCCACCGTCGTCCCCGTCATCTTCTTGATCACGGCCGCGACGATGTCAGACGAAATCGCCGGCAACTCAACATGCCTGTCGGCCGCCGACAGCACGACGTCCGGCAGAGCGTCGAAGCGGGCGGCGATGCCGAGAACGCGACCACCCTCGGTAAGGGAGCCGACCACGGACCGGCGGGTGAAGTCGTCGTCCTTCCGCTTCTTCTCCGCAACCCTGGCCACGGTGAAGTCCCAGTCGCCCATGCCGTCGAGCAGGCGCTCGGTCGGGGTTACGAGCCCATCAGAACCGGTGGCTACGACGAGGCAGAAGCCCTGTCGTTCGGCAATCTCGGTGATGCCGTTGTCGCCGATGGCGCGCATAAGCAGTTCCTCGGCCAGGGCGCGCGTCGCACTCGGTACGTCATCGTCCTTTTCGGAAACCGATTCGTTTTCGGAATCGAAGTCGTCGGCCGGATCCGGCCACAAGTCGTCGTCGATCATGATGTCTCCGCTGCCGGCCGAATGCGGGACGCGCGAATGCGTCCGGGCGGAGGCCGGTCATCGATGCCCGTGAGGCGGGCGAAATGTCAGGAAAGGGTTCGGGCGCTCAGGCGCGCGGTTTGAACCCGGATATCGAGCGGAGACGAACGAAAACGGCGCCGGCAGCGGTGCTGCGGGCGGTCATGCGGTCGGCGATGGAAGCGGACATGGGCATGGCTGTTCTCATTCTGATAGCGAACAAATAGGGAACGAACACAACCCTGTCAACTGAATTGCGTTTCTAGCTATCAAAATAGTTAAAGCTGTGGCACGTTTACTATGTAGCTATCTAGCACTTTTGCATCAGCGGAATCGGGGGAATCATGGCAGCGCGACTTTCTTCCACGTCGACTCGAAAGCGCCGGGACGGGAGGAAGTCGCTTCTGGTCTACATGGATGAAGCCCTCATCAAGGAACTCAAGAAGGCGGCGGTCGACGACGACCGCAATGCCTACGACATCGTTGAAGAAGCAACCCGTAACTGGCTAGCGACCCGCAAAAGCAAGGGGTGAACTACGTATGTCTGCGATTGCGTTGACAAAAATAGTCGCCCGCCTGAACCTTTATTGAGGCTTGGAGGGTGCAATGGACGTTTTTGATCTCGCGAGATCGCTGGTCGACCAATACGAAGGCTTCAGCCGTTCATTCGCCAATATTCGCGCTGAGGACATCAAGGCGCAAATCGATGCCGAGTACGACTCCAAACGTTTCTGGCCAGAGCCCGTTCTCCAAATAAATCCCGAGTACAAGCTCGGGGCGACGGTCGCCGACCTTGTTGATCAGGGTACGTTGCACCCTGGTTGTGGCGAAATCTTCAAGGACTGGACGCTGCGACACCATCAGCAGGTGGCAGCCGAATTCGGTGTCAACGGCGATGATCTCGTCGTCACCACTGGCACTGGATCGGGCAAGTCGCTCTGTTTTTTCATTCCGATCATTAGCGCCGCACTCCGGAACCGGAAGGCTGGACCCCGAAAGACACGGGCGATCATCGTCTATCCGATGAACGCGCTGGCGAACTCCCAACAGGAGGAGCTGGCAAAGTACTTCGCCGGGAAAGACGAAAGCGTGAAGGTCTCCTACGCGCGCTTCACCGGCCAGGAGAGCCAAGAGGATCGTCGCCGGATCGCCGACGACCCCCCGGATATTTTGCTTACAAACTTCGTAATGCTCGAGTTGCTTCTGACGCGGCAGGACGAAATCGACCAGATGGTGCTCAAAAACTGTGAAGGCTTGTCGACCCTTGTGCTTGACGAACTCCACACCTATCGGGGGCGCCAGGGCGCCGACGTTGCGATGCTGGTCCGTCGCCTGCGTCGGAGACTAGCGCCCGGCGGTTTGCAGTGCATTGGCACCTCGGCAACGATGTCGAGCGATGAGCGCCCCGAGATCGCGGTGGCAGCCGTCGCGTCCAAACTCTTCGACTGCGAAATCCATCCCAGCCACGTCATCACCGAGCGACTCGAACGGAGGACCAATCCCAAGCTCCACGCCGATTCCGTTCGCGACAAACTTGCCTCGTCGATGGCATTGCCAATCAACGAACATGCGTCGGACGCCGAACTCACCGACCATCCGGTGGCGATCTGGATCGAGACCGTTCTCGGTGTGGAGGCGGGCAAGACGGACGGTGTTCCGGACGGCACCTGGAGCCGCGCCCGACCGCGATCCTTGACGGAAGCATCTGCGTTGCTGTCGACCGCCAGTGGCGTTGCCGAGGTCATGTGCAAGGACTATCTCGAGCGCTTCCTGCTTGTTCTAGGACGAAGCGAGGAACTGCGTACCGGCGCCGGCAGCGACAAGGCGTTCCTCGGCGTGAGACTGCATCAGTTCGTTTCCGGTGCCGGCCAAGTCTACATGACCGTGCAGCCGGAGGGAGCGCGCAAGGTCGTTTTCGACGGGCAAAAGTTCCTTCCCGACGAAGCCGGCGACAAGCCGCTCTATCAGCTGCGCTTCTGCCCCAACTGCGGACAAGAGCATTTGCCGGTCGTTCGGACAAGCGCAGGCAGTGTCGAAAAGCTCATGGAACGGGACATCGACGAGATGTCCGACGCCTCCAGTGATGATGGCTCGGAAGCAGGTTTCTTCATGCCGGCTCGTCCCGACCTCGAGTTTACGGGGCAGGTCACCGACTATCCCGAGACCTGGCAGGAGACGGCGAAGTCTGGCGCGGTTCGGCTGAAGTCGCAGTACTCAAGATTCGTTCACCGCCATATGCGCGTGGACGCCACCGGCACGGTGATCACGGAAGGAGGCACCGATGGTTGGTTCCAGCCCGGACGCTTCCGTTTCTGCCCCGCCTGCGGCGAGGCAACCTTGTCGCGCGGAACGGATCGTTCGCGACTGGCGGGATTGACTGCAGAAGGTCGCGGCTCAGCCAGCACGATCATCGTATCCGCCATCCTCAACTGGATGAGTCGACCGGACTCGGGGGTGGACCGTTTCAATCGCAAGATTCTTGGCTTCATCGACAACCGTCAGGACGCGGCGCTCCAGTCGGGCCACTTCAACGACTTCGTCTTCGTTTCCCTGATGCGGGCCGCCACACTCATGGCCCTGCAGAACGCTGGCGAAGACGGCCTAGAAGACGACCAGATCGGCCGTGAGCTCCAGCGATGCCTCGGGTTCGATTCCAAGCATCTCGATCTCCGGGTTGAATGGCTCTCGAACCCCGAGCTTCAGGGTGCAGCGCTTTCGGATGCCGAGCGGGCGCTTCGCGACGTTCTCACACATCGCTTCTGGGTCGACCAGCTCAAGATCTGGCGTATCACCAATCCGAATCTCGCTCGCCTTGGCCTTATGACGGTCGAATACAAGGGTCTCGACGACATTGCGGCGAGCGACGCGCGGTTCGAAATGGCGCATCCGATCCTGGCGGGAGCCAGGCCGGCTGTTCGCAAGGCCGCGATGACGGCGTTGCTCGACCACATGAGGATCAACCTTGCGATCAAGACCGGATCGCTCGATGCCGCAAATGTCCAGGCACTCAGGGAACGCTCGCAAGGGTTGCTTCGAGCGCCTTGGAACCTGTCGGAGGAAAACTCACGCCAGTCAGCAGCCTTGTTCCTCAAGGCCCCTGGCAAAACCATTGCAGCCCGTGATGAAATGCTGCGCGTCCGTTCCGGCCCCACGTCGGCCCTTGGCCGCACTCTTCGCGCCAGCAAGATCTGGGGTCAGCGCCTGAGCGTTGAAGAGTATGATCACGTCCTCAAGGATTTGCTCAAGGCGCTCGAGAATGAAATCATCGAGCGCAGCGACACCTTCGCCGGCGAGATCAACCCCAATTGGGCAGTCTACCCGAGTGCATTCGTTTTCAAGCTCGGCGCCGGCGCTGCACCGGGCAGCCGCGGCAACGCCTATTTCTCGGAACTCTACCAGATACTGGCGACAATGCTTCGCGATCGGGATCCTGCATTGTTCGGCCTCGAGGCACGTGAGCATACCGCCCAGGTCGAACAGACCACCCGTGAGGTCCGCGAGGCTCGGTTCCGCTTTCGAAAGGCCGACCGGGATCGCTTGGCCAACGTTCCGAAATTCGCCGCCAAGCTTCAGGAACTTGCGGATACCGCTACCTTCCTGCCGGTGATGTTCTGTTCGCCAACCATGGAACTGGGCGTCGACATCGCCGACCTCGACACGGTCTTCTTGCGCAACGTCCCGCCGACTCCCGCCAACTACGCCCAGCGCGGCGGGCGTGCCGGCCGGAATGGACAGGCCGCCTTGATCGTCACCTACTGTGCAGCGCAATCACCGCATGACCAATACTACTTCAAGAACCAGGATGGCATCGTCGCCGGTCGTGTGCGAGCCCCAACGATCGAGCTGGACAACCAGGACCTGGTGGAAAGCCATTTGCAGGCAATCTGGCTCGCCGAGACCGGGGCCGAACTAAGCCCAAAGATCGCCAATGTCGTCGATCTCGAGAATGATCGCGGTTCCTTGAATTCGGACATCCTGGCACTCGTCTCCACATCGGAGTCGCAGCGTCGGGCCGCAGTGATTGCCAAGAGCATTCTGCATGCCGACTTCGAAGAACGGGCTCAGGATCTTCCGTGGCTCGGCGACATCGACGCCTATGCGGAGTGCGTGATGCGAAAGGCTCCAACGCGCTTCAATGCCGCCTTCGACCGCTGGCGCTCGCTTCTGGATTCCGCGGAACGGCAGCTCAAGGACGCGCAGGCCGCGTTCGGCCGCTATGCGGCGACGGACCAAGAACGCAGAATGGCCAAGCGCCTGACCGCACAAGCCCAGGAGCAGATCCAGCTGCTCCTTGCCGGCGAAGACAGCCAGAGTTCCGACTATTTCACATACCGCTATCTTGCGACCGAAGGGTTCCTGCCCGGCTACAATTTTCCACGCCTGCCGCTTACTGCATTCGTGAACTCATCCAGCCGAGGATCGCGGTCGCGAGCGCCCATCCAACGGGCACGCTTCGTAGGCATCTCGGAATTCGGTCCGCGCAGCTTGATCTACCATGAAGGGCGCGCCCATCGCGTCAACCGGGTCATCATCCGTGCTGGTTCTCAGGAAGCAAGCGGCGAGCTGACCACACAGGCTTTCGTCATCTGTGCCGAGTGCGGTTGTTCACACGCCCTTCCAAAGCCAGACTTCTGCCGGAATTGCGGGACGACGTTGGCCGACTCCTCCGAGATCCGGGACGGCTTCCGGATCGAGAACGTCGAGACGATGCCGACTGAACGCATCACTGCGAATGACGAGGACCGGCAACGCCAGGGATTCGAAATCCGCACGGTGTTCGAATGGCCGGTGCGAGATGCGGGCCGACTGGACGTTCGCCGCTCGCAGCTCGTCGAGAGCGGCGAATTGTTCGCCGAGTTGACCTTTGGACCTGCCACCCTGATCCGCCGATTCAACGTCGGTCTCCGCCGCCGTGCGAAGGAAGAGGGACTTGGCTATCCCATCAATCCGGCGAGCGGCTACTGGCTCGCCGCAGCGGATGACGAGGACGCAGACGCGGTCAAGGACCCCAGCAAGGTTCAGCCCCAGACGATCGTACCCTTCGTCGAGGATCGGAAGAATGCGCTTCTCCTGCGCTTCCATGGCGACAGGCTACCGATCGAAACCGCCGCGACTCTTCAGCATGCGCTGTTGCGGGGCATCGAAATGACGTTCCAACTCGAGGAGGGTGAGGTTCTGGGCGAACCATTACCCTCACGCGACGAGCGAAACGCCCTGCT
Organism: Devosiaceae bacterium; assembly: GCA_963676075.2. Classification (GTDB taxonomy): domain Bacteria; phylum Pseudomonadota; class Alphaproteobacteria; order Rhizobiales; family Devosiaceae; genus JAHJQZ01. The sequence continues at coordinate 28,444 of CAXXNZ010000018.1, read as the reverse complement.
CATCTACGAATCGACCGAAGGCGGTGCCGGAGTATTGGCCCGTCTGGTCTCCGAGGCCGGCGCACTCCGCAAGGTCATCGACGCAGCCATCCAGATCTGCCACTTCGATCTAGAACATTTCGAAGCCCATGGCCGAGCTGCCAACGCCCTGAAGGACAAGGGGGACGCACAATGCGTAGCCGGATGCTACCGTTGTCTCCTGTCCTACTACAACCAGACGGACCATGCGGTGATCGACCGGCGATCGCCTCAGTTTCACGACCTGCTCTCGCGGTTGTCACGGGTGGAGTTCGCAGCCCAGGCCTTCACGACACCAGTTGATGGAGAAAGTGCGGACGGCGTTGGCAGCGACGGATTCGACGCGGCGTTGAAGGCTAACGGGTTGCCACCCGTGGACGAAAAGCCCTTCTCCTTGGACGGCCAGAGCATCCCGTACATCTGGCGTCAACACAAATTCGCAGTGATCTCCCCAGAACAAGAGGCTGCCGTGGGTCAAGGGCTTAGCGACCGAGGAATCACTTACTTGGTTGCCCCCTCGGGGACGGAGACCTCCCAAAATACGCTGCGCGGTATCGCGAACGCGCTGAAGGAAGCTTTGCCATGACGATCGACACCACGTTTGGTCCAGGAGAGCTCGTTCGTGCGCGCGACCGGGAATGGGTCGTGTTGCCAGGGAGCGGCGATGACGTTCTGAACCTCAGGCCGATCGCCGGCACGGAACGCGACGTGCAGGTGCTGTGCCGTTCGCTGGAGATCGACGGGGTTGAGAGCGCTACCTTCCAGCTCCCTTCTGCCGAGCGGGTTGGTCCCCAGGACGAGGCGTTGCTGCTCCGCGACGCCTTCCAGATGTCGCTGCGCCGCGGCGCCGGCCCATTCAGAAGCGCCGGCCGCATCGGCTTCGATCCCCGCTCCTACCAACTCGTTCCCATGATGATGGGCCTCAAACTCGACGTCGTACGGCTCCTTATCGCCGACGACGTGGGCATCGGCAAAACCATCGAGGCCGGGCTGATCGCGCGCGAGCTATATGACCGCGGCGAAATCGAGAGTTTCTCCGTTCTCTGCCCGCCCCATCTGGTCAAGCAATGGGTGGATCAGCTCAGGGATAAGTTCCATTTCCCTGCCGTTGCCGTCACGCCATCCTCGGCAGCACGCCTTGAGCGGGGCCTGCCAGTGACCGAGAGCATCTTTCGGGCCTACCCATTCACGGTCGTGAGCCTCGACTACGTGAAGGACGAGAACCGGCGCGACCACTATGCCGAGAAATGCCCCGAGCTTTGCATCGTTGACGAAGCGCACACCTGTGTCTCGTCGGAGGATGGCCATCAGCGCTACCGCTTGGTGGATCGGATCGCGTCAAAAAGGGATCGTCATCTGCTGTTACTGACGGCTACGCCGCATAGCGGCGACGATGGCGCGTACGGAAAACTGCTTGGCTTAATCGATCCGGAGTTCCGCGGGTTGGTGGCCGATGCCAGCCGATGGAGCCCGGAACTTCGCGAAAAACTGGCCGAGCGCTATGTGCAGCGTCGCCGGGTCGACATCGAAGCTTGGAACGAGGCCGGCGCGTTCCCAAAACACGAAGTCCTGGAAGACGCAACCTACCGCCTTTCGGGCGACTACGAATCCTTTCTTGAGCTTGCGCTCGACTATTGCACCACCATCGTTGAACGAGCCGGCACCGACGAGCAACATCAGCGCATGGCTTTCTGGAGCACGCTGGCCCTCATGCGATGCGTCGCTTCGAGCCCTGCCGCGGCCCTGCACGCGCTTCGAACACGGAGTGCGAACCTCGGTGACGAACCGGACGAGTCCGCGGTCCTCGACCGCGCCGACACCGACGCAGAGCTCAATGACGTGTCCCCATCACTGGTCGAGGATGCCGATCTTCAAGCACTGATCTCGCTGACGGAGGCGCTTGTCGAACAACGGGGACGGGACCCAAAGATCGCAAGCCTGGTGAAGAACCTCAAACCGATCATCAAGGCGGGGTTCAAGCCGATAGTCTTTTGCCGCTACATCGCGACCGCAAAATGGGTCGGCGAAGCACTGGCCAAGGAGTTCAAGTCCCATCGCGTCGAGGTCGTCACGGGTGAGTTGCCCGGTGACGACCGAAAGGTCGTCGTCGACGACATGGGAAGCGATGAAAGTCGAATCCTGGTGGCGACGGATTGTCTTTCCGAAGGTATCGACCTCCAGGAGCTGTTCGACGCCGTGGTGCATTACGACCTTTCGTGGAATCCCACGCGGCATCAGCAACGGAATGGTCGAGTGGACCGATTCGGGCAACTCAGCAAGATTGTCAGGTCGATGCTGATCTATGGCGAGAACAACCCCGTCGACGGAGCCGTTCTCGAAGTCATCCTTCGCAAAGCGGAAAAAATCCAGGCAGCTACCGGCGTACCGGTACCGTTGCCCGACGATGATCGCAAAGTCACCGAAGCCGTCATGAAGGCGCTGCTTCTACGCCGCAAGGCCGTTCGCGAAGGCCGCGGCAAGCAAATGTCGCTCGATTTCGACGACGTGGCCGTGGTCGGCGACATGGAGCAGAAGTGGGTGGACGCAGCGACACGCGAGAAAGCGAATCGGACGATTTTTGCTCAGCGCAGTCTGCGTCCGGAGGACGTCAAGCCGGAATGGGATCGTGCCCGATCCATTCTTGGCCGGCCCGAGGATGTGGAGGTCTTCGTTCGCCGAGGACTTTCACGGCTCAACGTGCCGTTTGTTGCGATGGAAGGCGGTCTGCGGCTCGACTCGGGCAAGCTACCGGCTGCGATCACCGACCGCATGGACGTCGAGGTCTCTGGGCAGATTCGCCTGCTAACCGAGACCGGCACCACCGAACATCTCCACCGTACTCATCCCCTGGTCTCCGCCCTTGCAGATTTACTGGTCGAACGATCACTCGATACGATCTCTTCGCCGGAGGACCCGTCGATACTGCCGCGCGCCGGAGCCTGGACAACATCAGCGGTGAAGCGTTTGACGACGGTTTTGCTTCTTCGCATCCGGCACCAGATTGCGTCACAGACGGAGCGAGGTCTTCTGCTTGCCGAGGAGACCGATGCCTTGGCGTTCGAAGCTGGCAATGATTTCCCCAATCTGCTGGGAGCCGATGCCAACAAGCTCCTGATCGCGCCGGCGACGCAGGAAACTTCGATGGCGGCCAAGCAGCGCGAAATTCGTACTGCATTGTCCCGCTTGGATCATTGGCAGGGCGCCATCGAGGAGCGCGCACTGAAGCGTTCGGAAACCTTGGTCGATGATCACAGGCGTATCCGGCAAGCTGTGAAGGGCAGGGGCAGAATTGACATAACCCCGGTGATGCCGGTGGACGTAATAGGTCTTTTTGTCCTGATGCCGGAGCTCGATTGATCATGGCCAAACGGACCGAAAGCCGTCTGTCTTTTTCGGCCATCCGCATCGAGGGCAGCCTTCTGCTACCGGACGTGCTGGCGAAGATCGCAGCCGGCGAGGCGCCCGAGCAGCATGCCAGCAACTACGCCGTTCCCCCGGGGCTCAAGCTGCGCGAGGAGGTACTACGCTACTGGACGATAGGACGTGCTCTCTGGACGCGTTTCGAGGCCGGCCGCACAGGTCCGAACAAATCTATGGTCAGGACCGCCTTCGTTAATAACCTTGTGACAAAGGTGATCGAGTTCGAGTACGACGGCGACACCAAGGCGACGGGAAGCTTCCAGACCATCTTCGCCAAGAACGGCAGTGTGCCCATCGTCATAAGTGGTGATGCGGATGTGGACGAGCTCAGGTCGATTCCGACCTCGTCGGGAAAGCCAGTTCGCAAAACACCGTCTGCTTGGCTGCAGGGGCTTTTGAATAGCAATGCCAATGCTCTTTGGGGCATGGCGTTCGACGGCATGCGCCTACGTCTGCTGCGCGATAATGACAGCCTCACGCGACCAGCCATGATCGAAGTCGACCTCGACAAAATCTTTCGAGAGCAACTGCACGACGAGTTCACGGTCTTCTGGCTGCTCTGTCACCACACCCGTTTCGGCAATGGGGACGGGAATCCTGAGGATTGCACCCTTGAACGCTGGCGTGACCTCGGTAACACCGAAGGCGTTACCGCGCGTGAACGGTTACGCGATGGAGTCGAGCGAGCGCTGTTCCAACTTGGTACCGGTTTGCTTGAGCATCCGGCCAACGGCAGTCTTCGCTCAAGGCTACTGACGCAGGAATCGAAGGACGGGCCTGCGCCGTTGCCCGTCCAGGAGTTCCACAAACAGCTGTTGAGGCTGGTCTATCGACTGATCTTCCTGATGACCGCCGAGGATCGCGGAGTCCTCCTCGATCCTACAGCCGATTCGAACGCTGCAGCCTTGTTCCGCAAGGGATATTCGACCGACCTTCTGCGAGAACGCTCTCGCTTACGCGCGGCGTGGGATCGTCACCAAGATGCTTACCAAGGCATTCGGGTGTTGGTTCGGGCCGCCAGCGTTGGTGAACCCCGTCTTGGTATCCCCGCTCTGGGTGGCATCTTTGCCGCCGACCAGTGTCCGGACATCGAGAACTTCCCTATTCTCAACCATCGTTTTCTTCAGGCAATGTTCCACCTGAGCTGGATGGATCACGCCAAGTCCCTGGTTCGCATAAACTGGCGCGACATGGAGACTGAGGAACTTGGTTCCGTTTACGAAAGCCTTCTCGAGCTAACACCCGCGATCACCGAGAACGGCACGCGGTTCTATTTCGTCAACGGTGAAGGAGACGAGGCGACCGAACGGCTGGGGGCCAGCCTCAAGGACAACTCAAGAAAGCTCACCGGCAGCTACTATACTCGCGATCCACTGGTGCAGTTGCTGCTGGATCAAGCACTTGACCCACTTGTCGAACAACTGATCTCCGAGAATCCGAATGATTCAGAGGTTCTGCTAACTTTGGATGTAGTCGATCCGGCTTGCGGTTCCGGGCATTTCTTGCTTGGCGCAGCCAGACGCATCGCCAACTCACTTGCCGACTTGCGTACGTCTGGTTCTGCGACGGAAACCGACTACAGGCATGCTATGCGCGACGTGATCGCACGTTGCATCTACGGTGTCGATCGAAACCCGTTTGCAGTGGAATTGTGTCGTCTCGCACTTTGGCTGGAGTCGGTTGAGCCAGGCCGCCCTCTCGGCTTTCTCAGCAACCGCATTCTTCATGGCGATAGCCTAGTGGGCATTCTCCATCCCGAAATGCTGAAGGCGGGCATCCCAGAGGCGGCCTTCGACCCCCTAACCGACGTCGACGAAAAGTCCGTTTCCTCCGATCTCAAGCGTTGGAACAAAGAGCTGCGGACTGGGAAAGTAGCCACTGGCATGCTCGCTGAGTACGCCATTCCGGAAGAGATCGTCACTGCCGCTGAGGAACTGCTGACGATGCCGGCGGAGACCCTGGAAGACATCGCGGCCCAAGAGTCTGCATATGTCGATCTCGTCGAGAAGGAGAGTTGGCAGCGATTCAAACTGGCAGGGGAGGCGTACGTTTCGGCATTTTACGCCCCCAAGGCGGGGCCGGTTTCCGTTAGGGACACCAATGGCATTCCAACAACGGAGACCGTCTGGATGGCGCTGCGGGAAGATGCGTCGCGGCAGCATTTTGCCAATCATGCAAAGGCTCGCGCGTCATTCGACTGGTACCTGTCTTTCCCCCAGGTTTTCCAAAAAGGAGGATTCGATCTCGTTCTGGGTAATCCACCATGGGAGACAATGAGCCCCGACCTGAAAGAGTTTTTCTCAAGGTATGACGGCGGCATCCGATTTCTGGCGAAGGATGAGCAAGTCGATCGCATGAACGAATTGCTTGCTCTGCCAGGCGTTCAACAGGAGTGGGATGCCTATTGTCGAGACCTCTATGTGTCAGCGAACTTCTTCAAGAAAAGCGGACGCTACAAGCTTTTCGCCCAAGGGAACTTGGGCAAGGGCGATTTCAACGTCTACCGCATGTTCGTCGAACTTGCCCTTCAGATTGTGAAGCCGGGCGGCCGGGCGGCGCAGTTAGTTCCCGAGAACCTGTATAACGGGGCCAACGCAGCAGCCATTCGCGCATACTTATTCGACAACTGCGAATTTCAGGCCTTGGTTGGATTCGAGAACACCGGCGAAATCTGGTTCGAAACCGACTCCAGGCTAAAGTTTTGCCTCTACGTCGCGAAGCCGGGAGGAAAAACCGAAGCTTTTGCTGCAGCGTTCGGTATCAACTCCCACGACAAGCTCGCCACACTCAAGTCGGCCCTCCCTTTCACGATACCCGTTTCGTTGGTACGCGAGTTCAGTCCGGAAGCGCAGGCAATCGCCGAGGTGGCTCATCGTTCCGATATCGACATTGCGCGGAAACTCTACTCTAGGTTCCCTCGATTTGGGGAAGACGTGAATGGTCTTCCCACACGTCAGTATTCGCGTGAGCTCGATATGGGCAATAATCGCGATGACTTCACCGGAAACGAAGAGGGGCTGCCAGTCTTTGAAGGCCGCATGGTCGAAGCATTCGACTATCGTGCCAAGGCATATGTGAGTGGAAGAGGACGAGCAGCTGTATGGCGCGAGCTACCCTTCGACGACACTGGTAAAGAAATCATTCCTCAGTGGAGAATCGCCCCCGACGCCATTCCCACAAAGCTGGGGGAGCGCTGGAAGCGGTATCGTCTCGGCTTTTGCGACGTTGCCAGTCCCACCAACAAGCGAGCCTTCGTGGCAGCACTTATTCCACCGATGGTCGTGTGTGGACATAAGGTGCCTACACTCGAACTCTCGGAAAGAGATCCAATTGCTCAAATGCTGTTGCTTGGAGTAATCAACTCCATCTGCATGGATTTCGTCGTCCGCAAGAAAATTTCCCTCCAGATGGCTTTCAATATCGTGGACAGCCTGCCACTACCTCGTACCTTTACTGCGAAGCCTGAGGAACTGGCAGTAGCGCAGCGGGCACTGTTGCTGGCAGCGGCCGGATCCGAGATGGAAGAGTTCTGGCAGACCAATGCCACCACGTTTGGTTTGGATACCAATCGGTATATGCCTAAGACCGATCCAGTGGGGCGGCGGCGCCTGATCACCGAAATCGATGTTCTTGTCGCGAGGGACATATTCGGCCTTTCACTGACAGATATGGCTTACCTGCTAGATCCGGCGGATGTTCTTGGCCCCGACTGTGGTTTTGAGACGTTCGGAGCACTCAAGCGAGCCGAACAGAGAGAGTTCGGTCGTTTCGAGACCCGAGATTCCATTCTTTCGCGCTGGGATGATCTGAAAATCGACGAGCCAGTGTCACCCTCCAGCAGGGCGACACCCGATGTCGCAAAGGCAGCGATTCTGGCCGACACGCTTAGCGTAGCGACACTTGACGCAAATGCCTGGACAACGCCTGTCGGTAACCGCCATGCACTTACTCTCGCCCAAATGGGTGCCTTGGTGAAAGCGCTGCCCGGGCCTACCAACGCGTCCATTGCTATTAGGGCCGCACTGTTCTCGCTCGAACCTAGCCTTCTTACTCCTCATCTGTCTGGTGAACAAAAGCTGGAATGGACACGGCTTGTTGGGTCAGAGGCCGAGCCAAGAGTCGGCGTGACCACTTTGGGCCTTGGGTCGGCAGCGGGGTGGAAGGAGGCGAAGGCAACTTTGATTGCTTCCGGCAGCCTTATTGAGGACGCTGCGACACAAACATGGTCGCCTGGAACCGGTTTGGAGAATTATTCTCTCGACAGTTGGCCTGGACGCGCCCGGTTCGCAATCGAGTCGGCATTAAGACTTGCCTCCGAGCAAGCCGAACTGTCGACAGATGAGGTGGAGGCTCAGAACCGCATTGCAGCAGCATGAGCTATTCGGAGCGGAACCTCTCGATCTGGTGCCACGCAAGGGTGCTAGCGAGCCACGGCTTTGGGTTCGCCGCATTGTCCTCAAGGCAGACGATGAAACCACGATCCGGGATATTCCCCTCAAAGCTGGCCTGAACGTCATTTGGTCTCCCGACAGTGGTGGAGAGGCTGAGCGCATCGGGCACGGGGGAGGCAAGACCACGCTGTGTCATCTCATCCGCTATTGCCTGGGCGAGAAAACCTACGGAACTCGCGACCAGGTTGAGAGAGTTGCAACCAAATTCCTCAATGCGCGCGTTCTTGCAGAAATCAGGCTGAACGAGAAGACTTGGTTGATCAGTAGGCCGCTCGGGATATCTCGAGGCGACTATGCTGTGGCAGGTGAGGACGTGGTCGACTTTGCTGGGTGGCCGGCTGAGCCCACCGGTATGCGACCTTTCCAAGACGCCGCAACGGAGGCCTTCCTCGGCCCCAGTGCTTCACTACTGCCATCGAGCATTCCGGTGGATGAACGCTGGCTGGCGGTGCTCGCATGGCTGTCGCGGGACCAGGAGTGCCGGTTTGCTCATCTGCTGGAGTGGCGTAGCCCGGACAGTGGGTCCCAGTCGCCCGTCAGCGGGCGAAACAAGAGCCAGGATGACAGGCTGGCCACTTTGCGTGTCGCCTTAGGGATGCTCGGACCGGACGAGATCGCTGCAACCCGCAAGAGGAACGATGTCTCAGCTCAACTTTCCATCAATCGTTCCGAACTGACAAATGTGTCCTGGCACATCGCGCGTCTGAAGAAAGGCGTGCTTTCTCGCCTTGGGGATAAACGTCAGGATGACATTACTCGACTGGAACTCGGCGAACTCGAACGTCGAGCCGAAGAGCAATTGGCAAACGCGCGATCGGCTGACGACGGACGCCTTGCAGCACGCCTCAGGGATGCAAGGGCCCAACTGGAGCAGTCGGCCAGCGAAAGAGGGCGGCTCGACGAAGCGGCCAAAACAATTGAAGCCCAAATAAAAGTTCATGAGCTCGAAGAGAAGGTTGCCCGCGACGAGGTCCCCGAGCTTTCGGCGCAGAACGTTCGCGCTGCCACACCAGTTTGTCCCGTCTGCAAAGTGGCTATCGACAGGGTGCGTGCCGAGGGATGTGGCATAGCGCTTACAGACTGCAATCTGGATGAGGTGGCGGCTAGCTTAGCCGATGCCAAACAACGAGTCGCGTCCGCAGCATCTGCTGCGACCGCTCTTCGCCGAAAGCAGGACGGGCTCAAGTACGAAATCGCTTCCGCCGAACAGGCCACCGAAATCGCCCGAGAGCTTCAGGAGCGACTGGAACTGGAAGCCAGCCAACGAACCGAACTGGTGCGGCGAGCCGAACGTGCTGCGGACATGGTGCAGGATCTAGTGCACGAAATGGAGGAGGCGGAACGTCTTGAGGAAAAAATCCAAAAACTCGAGCAAGCCAAGGATGCGCTAACAACATCGCTGGCGGAACATCGCGACGAGAGCACCAACGTTGTTCAGATGATTTCCGAACGCTTCAGTGCGGTCTTCTCGCGCCTTGTAAAGACGAATGGCCAGTCCTCGGTAAAGCTCGACGGGAACGGCTTGCAGGTGAAGGCATCGGCGGACGGGACTGCGATGACCTCGTTCGCCGTCGTGTTGTTCGACCTAACCGCTTTGACGCTGGCGATGGAAGGCAAAACCCAGCACCCAGAATTTCTCCTGCATGACAGCCCGCGCGAGGCCGATCTTGGACGATCGATTTATTCGGAGATCTTCCGGTTCGCGCATTCGCTCGAGGAGGTAGGGCCCGCGCCACTGTTTCAATACATCGTTACGACCACGACAGAGCCCCCTGAACAGTACCGACAGGCGCCATGGTTGCGCCTACAGCTTCAGGGTGCCCCGGAAGCCGAACGCTTGTTTCGGGCGAACCTCTGATGTTCTCGATGGCCCGCCGTTCACTCGCGGAGCACATTGCCGCGCAGCGCGGGTTCGAATTGGTGCTGCCATCCGGCGAGGACGTACTGCTTCTTGGCAGCTCATTGGTCCCGGGAACCGTCTCCATTCGCGCCAGCGAGGCGAGCGGATTCAGGGTCGATGTAGATCTGGCTCTGGTTCAGGCTGCTCTTGCACAGGAGTTTAACAGGGGCGCCGGCCTCACAGTCTGCGATGAGAATGAGCTGTACGCCGTTCTTGGTCGAGCATTCCAACTCTGCGCCTCGCTCCCAGATCGGCCGTTCCGCAAGTTTGAGGTGGAAACGCGCGGGCTTCCAAGTAGCACTGAGGCAGAAAGATCAGTGCTTCAGCGCATTGGCCAGAACATATTTCGAGAGGCTCTCGAGGAGTATTGGCACGGACGCTGCGCTATCACCGGGATTGCGGACCGAAGTCTATTGCGCGCGAGCCATATCAAGCCTTGGGCCGACAGCACCGATGTCGAGCGTCTCGATGTCTACAACGGCCTATTGCTGGCCGCCCACCTCGATGCGGCATTCGACAAGCATCTGATCACGCTTTCATCGGCCGGCGAACTTGTGTTCTCCTCGGACCGTTTGAGCCAACCGGCACTAGACATTCTCAGGTCACGAGTCACTACCAGTCCGATCCGGCTGGCTACTCGGCACCAGACTTATCTTGCCCACCACCGCGCGAAGTTCGAATCACTCGAAGCCGGCGGAACTTAATGCCCATTCACATCCAAACCATCGATGATGCCGATCGCTTGATCGCTACCATCCGAGTATCGGCGCGGCGTGCTCATGACTGGATTGCTGCCCAGTCCGGCGATCCGTTGGACATGCTGAAAAGCATGAAATTCGAAGCGGTCGGCTTTCACCCTGTCGAAGAGCGACCTTTGAACATCGTTGAACAGATCAATCAGACGTGGACCTATTTTGTGGCGGCATTGTCGGCCAAGCAGCTTCTGGTGCTGCATCCAACGGTGGGTGGCCTCCATCTTGCACCAGGTGCCCATGCCTCCCTCGAACTCGACATCATGAGCGATGCCCCCGGCATTGTCGGTGCCGAAACATTCGCCGCCGTAGATCCACGCAATAATCGGAAGCTACTCAAGGACCTAGAGAAAATGGCGGCAAGGAAGGAGGTGTATCGATACGTATTCTTCATGTCTCCGCTCTATCCCAGCGCGTCTCGCCAGCCAGCTCTCGAGAGAGACGGCGTTCAAGTCTGGTCACTCGACTTCTAGCCCATCAGCTCGCCTGATCATTTTCGTCCTCATATCTCGGCGGGTAAATTTCCCGCGGCGTCCTCCAGTCCCTGAAAAAGTCCAACGGGTCTTGCGTTCCCATGAAGTCTCGAGCCATCTTTAGTCGTTCAACGAGATCGGCGCGTTCCTCGTCAGGGATCTGATCGATCCGTCTCGATACCTCGTCGAAGAAACGCTCGACCGCCGTTCGGTCGGCCCAGGCCTCAATCACGTTACCGAGCCGTTCCCGGCTTTTCGCAACCGATTCCTCGATGGCGCGCCGGTCGGCCTCCCGCTTGCGCCTGTCCTCGGCGATCAGCCACTCCTGATGTCGGATCTCGGCCTTCCGCTGCTCCTCTTCGATCATGGCCGCGAGCTTCGGCACGGCGCCTCGGATCTTTCGGGCGATGCCGGGCAAGGATTCCTCGATCGTGGCCGAGCCCTTGTCCTGCCAGGTCGTCGCCCACGTCATCAAACCGTATGGGGAGAAAGCCGCAATGCGAAAACGCCCACTCGGCAGCGGGTCGGTCGTGGTCCAGGTATGATGGCGCTGATACCGCCTGGGGTTCGCCTGATACTCGGTTTCCCGGATGTACTTGCCGTTGACGTAGCGGAGCAGGACGTCCTCGGTCATTTCGATCACCGCAATGCCGATGGCCAACCCGTTGAAGAAGACGACTGTCGGACGAAGTGGGCTCCACAGATTGCTGCCGTAACAGTGGTTCGGCCTTTTCTCCTTGGGTTCTTCGCGTTCCTCGACACCCGGCCTTGCCCACCGCTCGTCCTTCGGGGCAATGACCACCCGGCCGCCCAGGGCCTCCAGTTCGTTGTAGAGCTTGCTCGCCAGGCCGAGGGCACGGTCGAGGCTCGCCGCCGACGTCGTCACGTCTGGAAGGAGCTGCTTGTAGGGCTTGAGATGCAGTTCCGGTTTGCCCGGGCGTGCATTCATGAATTCTGACCTCGTCCCTCGCAACAGTGGATGGACGCCCTGCGCCGGTGTGCGGGGCTTGGTCCTCTTCCGTCCGACCTTTGCCACCTTCGAAGGAGCCCGTGGCGCCGCGGCCGGAATTCGAAGATAACCGCCCTTTTCATTCCAGGACTGCTGGTCACCGGGGTGCGCTGGCGGTAACGACTCGGCGGCGGGGGCCTTGCCGACAGCGACCTTGGCCCAATATCCGACTGGCGGCCGCGGCACCCTCAGGATGCTGCAGACCCTCGCCATATAACTGCCTGATACGCCGAACTGCTCGGCGGTCTTCGTCATAGGCTGGGACCAGACCAGCCGGTAGAGCTCTTCGCGCGTAATCATGTCGCGTTGGTACCCGAGTCGGTTCGGGCGTTGATGACGCAAGAACGACACATGTTGGGAAACCTTAATTCTCACAAATGCTTGCGTGGAAACTGGAGCCGAAGCCAAACTTGGCTTTTCTGACCTCTTGATCGGGGGGAAGTTGTGGGAATTGAAGAGATCGTACGGGCGGGCGCCGTTTCCGTAAACGATGTCAGCTTCGAGCAATATGCTGTCCTGAAGGAATGCGGCTGGATGATCGTCGGCGACGTCCTGACCGATCCGACGAGATCCCGTGTCGAGCCGGCCGGGGGCAAGCCCGGAAAGACGAAAGCAAAAAGGCCATCACCTCCTCAGGGCGACCGCGCCAAGGACACGTCGACGTCTGCCGGGAAGAGCCGCAAGAAACCTCAAAAACAGCAATCTCGGAAACGACCGAAACCCAGGAAGGCGGCCAAGGCGAAAAAGCGAAAGCCTAAGGCCTCAAGTCCTCTCCTGGTTCCACTGTCTGCAGAGGCCATGAAACGGCTTCATTCCCACGATGCGTTCCAGTCCACCATCCATGGCCTCGAGCCCAGAACGCCTGGTCCAGGGTTCGTGCACCAGACAGGGAGCGACAAGATCAATTGGACTGATGGATCCGAAGACGGCAGCATGTGGAACCACAAGGGGAGGTGAAGAACCGCTCGGCGGCTTCGGCATGTAGTGGCCGATTCGTTTCAGCCCTTCCGCTCCTACAAAGGCCTCGGCGAGATGAACCCCAACCAGCTCTGGGAAACGACGCTCGACCCGAATGCCCGCACCCTGCTGCAGGTCCAGGTCAAGGAATCCGACATCAAGAACGAGACCGAGGGGACAATTCGGCGACCGATAAATCGGCCGATTGCGACCAAAACGAGCTTATGCCCGGTATCCGCATGCGCTTATGCTTGGATTTCTAGACTTATCCTTGGAAGCACACACAGTCACCCTAGATATCCAAATTCGCCACGCTCAGCGCGTTCTCCTGGATGAACTCGCGGCGCGGTTCGACGAGGTCGCCCATCAGCTGGGTGAAGGTCTCGTCGGCGACATCGGATTCCTTGACCTGGACCTGCAACAGGGTCCGGACGTTCGGATCGAGCGTCGTTTCCCAGAGCTGGTTCGGGTTCATTTCGCCCAGGCCTTTGTAGCGCTGCAGCGAAATGCCCTTGCGCGCCGCTGCGGTGATGGCGGCGAACAGTGAGAACGGACCGTAGATCGGTGTCTCGACATCCTTGCGGTTGAGCTTGGCGACGCCGCCATAAAGCTCGTCGAGCCTTTCGGCCATGCTCCTCAGCTTGCGGGCATCGGCGCTTTGCAACAGCGACCGGTCGATGAAATGGCTTTCGTCGACACCGCGAACGGTGCGCCAGAACCGCAAACCGCCTTCGCCGTCCGCCTCGCCCTTCCAGCCGCGCTCGACTTCATCGGCCAGACGATCGAGCCGGTTGCACACGCGGGTGACGATGGTCGCCGCCTGGTCCGGATCGTCCACGGCTTCGGACACCAGCCCGCCAACGATCGCCGTCTGCTCGACAAGGGTGCGATTGTACTTAGTGTTGAGCGACTCGATGGCGTGGACAAGATCGCGCGCCTGCTCGCCGATGTGCACCAGCTCGGCGCCGGCGTGGGTCAGGCCGTCCCGCGTGGTGAACACGGCGTCCTCGAGCCCGGTGGTGAGCAAATAGTCCTCAAGCGCCCGCTCATCCTTGAGATAGAGCTCGGACTGGCCGCGCTTGACCTTATAGAGCGGCGGCTGGGCGATGTAGAGATAGCCGCGCTCGATGATCTCCGGCATCTGCCGATAAAAGAAGGTCAGCAACAGGGTGCGGATATGGGCGCCGTCGACGTCGGCGTCCGTCATGATGATGATCTTGTGGTAGCGGCACTTCTCGATGTCGAATTCCTCGCGGCCGATGCCGGTGCCGAGCGCCGTGATCAGCGTGCCGACCTGGTCGGACCCGAGCATGCGATCGAAGCGGGCGCGCTCGACATTGAGGATCTTGCCTCTGAGGGGCAGCACCGCCTGTCGGGCGCGGTCGCGCCCCTGCTTGGCGGAACCACCGGCCGAGTCCCCCTCGACGATGAAGACTTCGGACTTGGCCGGATCGCGTTCCTGGCAGTCGGCAAGCTTGCCGGGCAGCGAGGAGATTTCGAGCGCCGACTTGCGCCTTGTCAGTTCGCGCGCCTTGCGCGCCGCCTCGCGGGCGGCTGCGGCTTCGGCAACCTTGGAAACCACGGTCCTGGCTTCGGCCGGATGTTCCTCGAACCATTGGCTGAGGCGATCATTGACAACGCTCTCGACCACCGGTCGCACTTCCGAGCTGACCAGTTTGTCCTTGGTCTGGGACGAAAACTTCGGATCAGGCACCTTGACCGACAACACGGCGGTCAGCCCTTCGCGGCTGTCATCGCCGGTCAGCGAGACCTTCTCCTTCTTGAGGATGCCCGAGCTTTCGGCATAGGCGCTGACCTGCCGCGTCAACGCCCCGCGGAAGCCGGCCAAATGGGTGCCGCCGTCGCGCTGCGGGATGTTGTTGGTGAAGCACAACACGTTCTCGTGGTAGCTGTCGTTCCACCACAGGGCGAGTTCGACAGTGATGCCGTCCTTGTCGTGGGTGAAATAGATCGGGTCGGGGATGAGCGAGGACTTGGTCTTGTCGAGATGGCGGACGAAGGCTTCAAGTCCGCCCTCGTAATGCAGCTCGACGTCCACGGGCTCGGGATGGCGCAGGTCGCGCAACAGGATCCTGACCCCCGAATTGAGGAAGGCCAGTTCCCGCAACCGGTGTTCGAGCGTCTTGAAGTCGAACTCGACCATGGTGAAGGTGTCGGGCGAGGGCAGGAAGGTGATCTCGGTGCCCGAGCGCCCTTCGTAGGTGCCCGGCTGCATGTTGGCGGTGTAGGAGCCGATCTCCTTGAGCGGCGCCACGGCATCGCCGTGCTCGAAACGCATCTCGTGGATCTTGCCGTTGCGGCTGCGGACCTTGAGCATGAGCCAGGTACTGAGGGCGTTGACCACCGAAACGCCGACGCCGTGCAGACCGCCGGAAACCTTGTAGGAATTCTGGTCGAATTTGCCGCCGGCATGGAGCTGGGTCATGATGACCTCGGCCGCCGAGACGCCTTCTTCCTTGTGGATGTCGGTCGGGATGCCGCGGCCGTTGTCGATCACCGTAGCAGAACCGTCGGCATTGAGCGCCACCGTCACCAGATCGGCATGACCTGCCAGCGCTTCGTCGATGGCGTTGTCGACGACTTCATAGACCATGTGGTGCAGGCCTGAGCCGTCATCGGTGTCGCCGATATACATTCCGGGGCGTTTGCGGACCGCATCCAGTCCCTTCAGGACCTTGATCGAGTCGGCGTCGTATTCCCGTTCCGGGATGGGTTGTTCTTCGCTCATGCAGCTTTCGAATCACAGGTTTTTGGCCAGCTAGAGTTCTAGCTGAACATGGGGCTTATCCCAAGAGAAATGGGCATTTTTGCTGGCATTCGAGGCAAGTTGCAGCGGTTTTCCGCGCTGAATCCACTCCAGTCGCGACTCACCGGTTCCATGACGTCAATCCCGGCGAATCAGCGCACCCGAATCCGGGTCGGCGCGACGTGCTTTGGGGGTCAGGTTGCCGGTGAAATGGCCCCGGCACGGACCGTGAAACGCGCCGCATTGCCGGCGGCAACGAACAGGTCCGGATCGGTTCCGGTCATCCAGCACTGCGATCCGAGCGCATCGAGCGCGTCAAACAGCGCGGCGCGGCGGTTGGGATCGAGATGGGCGGCGATCTCGTCGAGCAGAAGGATCGGCACGATGCCGGTCATGTCGGCGACGAGCCGTGCGTGCGCCAGCACCAGCCCGATCAGCAGCGCTTTTTGTTCACCGGTCGAGCACAGCGCCGCCGGCATGTCCTTTTGCGCGTGGGTGACGGCGAAATCGACCCGGTGCGGACCGATGGTGGTGCGACCGGCGGCGTGATCGATACCGCGCGATGCGCGCCAACGCTCAAGGAACTGGCCTTCAAGCCCGCTTGAGGTCTCGGCGGGCGCCTCATCATCGAACAGCGGCGACAGCGCCATGTGAGCGGCCGGAAACGCCTGATGATCGATGCTTTTGGCCGCCAGCGCCTCAAGCCGCGTCACCGTGTCGATGCGCGCGAAATGAAGCGCCGCCGCGTGTTCGGCCATCTGGATTTCGAGCCCGTCGAGCCAGCGCGGATCGCCGCCATCGGCAAGCAGGCGATTGCGCTGGCGCATGGCGTTCTCAAAATCGGAGACCGAACTGCCATGACCCGGTATCAGGGTCATCACCAGCCGGTCGAGGAACCGTCGCCTGTCGCCTGCCGGACCACGGAACAGCCCATCCATGTCCGGGGTCAGCCACAACACCCTCAGAAATCCCGTCATCTCCTCGACGGCGGCATTGGCCCCGTTGACCCGCACCCTGCGCCCCGAGGCGCCGTCGACAAGCCCCGTGCCGAGATCGGCAGGCCCGTCGGGTGTTTCGATCGTCGCCGCCACCGCCCAGGGGCTCTCGGCGCCCAGTTGCGTCAGCATGTCGAAACCGGCCCGCCGCATGCCGCGCCCCGGCGCCAGCAATGACACGGCCTCGATGAGATTGGTCTTACCCGACCCGTTCGGCCCGGTCAGCACCACGTGCCGCGCGTCGAGATCGAGCGCGGCGGTCATGTAATTGCGGAAATGGGTCAGGCGCAGGCGCGAGATGTGGCGGGTGGTCACCTGAGATTCCCACCAATGCTCGGGATCCTGACCTCATCCAGAGCCTGTCGAAGGGCGAGGTCAGGACCCCCGTGTTTCGACAAGCTCAACATGAGGGTCCTTTGAAATGCGCTCGACCGGGATACGTTCGACGTGTCCTAGACCCGCATCGGCATCAGAACGAACAGCGCGCTGCCGCCGTCTTCTTCCTGCACCAGCGTCGGCGATCCAGAGTCGTTGAACATGAACGAGGCGTTCTCGGTGCGGATCTGCGAGATGATGTCGAGCAGGTAACGGGCGTTGAAGCCGATCTCGAAACCTTCATGCTCGAAGGAAACGGCGATCTCTTCGCTGGCGGTACCGTGGTCGGGGTTGGTTACGCTCAGTTCCAGCACGTCATTGCTGGCCATCAGCTTGACCGCCTTGCCGCCCCGGTCCGAGGCGATGGTCGAGACACGATCGACGGCGGTGGCAAACAGGGCGCGATCGACGAGCATGCGCTTGTCGTTGTTCTTCGGGGTGACGCGCTCGTAATCGGGAAACGTGCCCTCGATGAGCTTGCTCAACAACACCACACCACCAAGCGAGAAGCGGATCTTGGTGTCGGACAACTCGACCTTGACCTCGTCCTCGCTGCCTTCGAGCAGCTTTTGCACCTCGGCAACGGTCTTGCGCGGCACGATGATGCCCGGCATGCCAGCAGCCCCCTCGGGCGCCGGCGCCTCGGCCCGCGCCAGCCGGTGACCATCGGTCGCCACGGCCCGCATCACCACGCCGCCGGCATCGTCCATGGTGTGGAAATAGATGCCATTGAGGTAATAGCGCGTCTCTTCGTTCGAGATGGCGAACTGGGTGCGCTCGATCAGTTCGCCAAGCACGGCGGCGGAGATCGAGAACGTGTGCGAGAAACTGTCGGCCTTGAGGTCCGGGAACCCGTCCGGATTGAGGCAGGAGAGCTCGAACCGCGAGCGGCCCGAGGAAATGGTCATACGCTCGCCGCCTTCGGTCTCGAGCCGGACTTCGGCGCCGTCGGCAAGCTTGCGGACGATCTCGTAGAGCGTGTGGGCCGGCACCGTGGTCGCACCCGGCGTCGCCGTCACCGCAGGCGCGGTCTCGGTGACCTCGATGTCGAGGTCGGTGGCGCGCAGATCGAGCCCCGCCGGACCGGCGCTCACCAACACATTGGCCAGGATCGGATAGGTGTTGCGGCGCTCGACGACCCGATGCACATGGCCGAGCGATTTCAGCAGGTGGTTACGTTCGAGCGTGACTTTCATTGCAGTAAACTCATTCCTTCTCGGCGCGCTTAACGCGCCACGCGTTCCCGGAGCGAAACCGGGGTTCGGACTGTGGCAAGCGCACGGCAAAAACGCAAGCGGCGGCGCGGGATAATGCGCCTGATTCACGCTGGTTTTGGAAGGGATTTAGCCGCAAAACCGCGCGGAGCGCCCGGTTCTGCGGCAGATCGACATATTTGCTCCGGACTTCCTGCCCGGCCACGCCCTCTTCGACCGTTTCCAGAAAAACAAATGAGAGGTAGCGGTGATCGACCAGAGTAGGCCGTTTTCTGATGGACTCACCAGCTGTCTCCCTCCCCTTGATGGGGAGGGTGGCCCGGCAAAGCCGGGTCGGGTGGGGTGGGGCCAGTGGCGCGAAGCCGGTTCCGTGGATTGCCCCCACCCAGGCTCACGACGGACTTAGCGAAGGGCTAAGTCCTGTTCGCCAACCCTCCCCACAAGGGGGAGGGAAGCAGGGGCATCGCGTCAAACAACGTTCTGACACCCCAAAAGCCTGTCGGTCCTCACTCCTCCAGCATGCGCTTGAGCAGTTCGATTTCCTGCTGCAACTCGCCATCGTCCTTCATCATCTGCTCGACCTTGCGGACAGAGTGCAGAACCGTGGTGTGATCGCGGCCGCCGAAGCGCCGGCCGATCTCCGGCAGGGAGCGCGAGGTCAGCGACTTGGCCAGATACATGGCGATCTGGCGCGGGCGCACCACTTCGCGCGAGCGGCGGGACGACAACAGGTCGTTACGCGGCACCTTGAAGTGCTTGGAGACGAGCTTGAGGATGTCCTCGATGCGGACACGGCGGATTTCGCGGATCCGCATCAGGTCGGCCAGCGTGCGCTCGGCCATCTGCACCGTGATCGCTTCGTTGGTCAGCTGGTTGGCGGCCACGAGCCGGTTGACGGCACCATCGAGATCGCGGCCATGGCTGACCACCGAATGGGCGATGAAATCGATCACCGGACCGGGGAAATGCACCCCGGGGAAACGCTGTACGGCCAGTTCAGCCCGGCGGGCAACGATGGCGCGGCGCAAGTCGTAATCGAAGGTAACGATCGGCACGACCAGACCGCCGGAAAGCCGCGAACGGACGCGCTCGTCGATCATGTCGAGATCGCGGGGCGGCGCATCGCCGGCCACCACCACCTGCTTGGCGCCGCTGAGGAGCGCCGACAGGT
The DNA here is from genome assembly GCA_963676075.2 of Devosiaceae bacterium. Classification (GTDB taxonomy): domain Bacteria; phylum Pseudomonadota; class Alphaproteobacteria; order Rhizobiales; family Devosiaceae; genus JAHJQZ01. The sequence continues at coordinate 8,942 of CAXXNZ010000018.1, read as the reverse complement.
TGTGGCCGAATTCAGTGGCCGACTTGCCCTGCAGAAACTGCATGTCGTCGATGAGCAAAAGATCGATGCGCCTCAGCCATTCCTTGAAGGCAATGGCCGACTGACGCTGCACCGCCGAGATGAAATGGTACATGAAATGGTCGGCGGTCAGATAAACGATGTTGAGGCTCGGGTCGGCCTTGGCCACCGACTGGGCGATGGCATTGAGAAGATGCGATTTTCCGAGGCCCACGGTCGAATGGATATAGACCGGATTGAAGGTCACGGTCTTGCGCGTGGCGGCGCTCGCCACCTGTTTGGCGACGCCGAGCGCGATCTCGTTGGCCTTGCCGGCGACGAACGTCTCAAAGCTGAGACGCGGATCAAGCGCAGAGCCCGACAGTGCGTCGCCGCGCGGCGCCTGCTGCGGAATGGGGGTGGGACGGGGCGGTTGCGGTGCTTCTTCCTCGATCGGTTCGGCATGACCATGAAGGCGCGGCCGGGCCTGTCCGTTGACCCTGACGGTCAGGTGCAATCGGGTGATGCTGGCTTCTTCTTCGCTGAGACAGGCCAGGATCCGCTCGACATATTTGGACTCGATCCACGAGCATAGGAATTTGGTCGGGACCGAGAGGTGGGCGACGTCATCGACGATCTCCTCCATCTCTAGTCGCTGGAACCATGAGTTGAAGGCGTCGTCCCCAACACTCGCCTTCAGCCGCGCCCGTGCACGCGTCCAGATCTGATCGAGTTCGCCTCGACCTGCGCCGTCTCCCATCGTCTGCCCCCTTGATTCAGTAACCCCCGCCGCGACCGGCAAAGCGCCGTCCTCCACCCGCGTTGTACGTGCCGCGTTTGCGTTCATGCCTCTTGGTTCCCCATACTCTACGATAAGGCGTTCCCTTCATGGGACCGCCATCGGCGACATCCGTCACCGCACACAACTCTCCTGTCCCCTGCAACGCCGCAGCAAGGTCAGGACTTGTTCAAACAAAGAAGAAATCGCCTATTTAACGCACAGAAGACGAAAAACAGGTGGGTCTGCCAGATAAACGTCTATGGCGAGACAGCATTGATCGGATGGCCTTCCCAGGCAATTCTATTGCCAACTTCGGCCGTGACGCTTCCGATCATGGTTGGTGCCCCCAATTAGTTCTGCAGACTGCATAAGATGCAAAGGCCCGCCGCCGTTTGTCTATCTGACGGGGGCCATCTTACCGGGGGGTTGCAGGCGCTTCAATACGTGAATCGTTGAAAAATGGGCTTGACTCTTGGCTTCAGGAAAAGTGTTCCAGCCGCCCCCTTCGTGACAGTTTTTTAACACTCTGAGTCGCAAGCGGAATCGCCCCGAAAGCCACCTTTCCCGGTCGAGAAGATTATTCTCCCGCCGGCATGAAGAAACCTTTTTTTCGCCCGTTAGCGCCTTCAGCGGTTTTTGGTGAGCCAGCCGAGTCCGTCGTTTTGTCGCATGCGTCGGGATCCAGGAACGACAAAGGGCCCACGAGGGGCCCTTCAGCAGTGCGATGGACTGTCGCGCCTTACCGGCGCACGCCGGAACAGGCAGACGTTCTATCAGGCGGTCATCGCCTTCACGCGATGCGCCAGACGCGAAACCTTGCGCGAGGCCAGGTTGCGATGAACCACACCGTGGGTCGCAGCGCTGTGCAGCTCAGGCTCGGCGCGCCGCAGGGCGGCAGTCGCTTCTTCCTGGTTGCCCGCGGCGATCGCTTCTTCGACCTTGCGCAGGTAGGTGCGCATGCGCGAACGGCGGGACTTGTTGACGGCGGTCTGCCGGGAGATCTTGCGAGCGGCCTTCTTGGCCGAGGCGGTATTGGCCATCTTTATCCTCTTGCGGCTCTGATGCTGCTCGGCGCTCTCGACAACGGTCGCGGCAGCCGGCTTTATAAATCAATACGGCGGCCAGCAAAGGCCGCCAAGGTCGCCGGGTTATAGTTGCCGACAGGGGTGCCGTCAACTCATTTGCGCTGGCAAACCGGGCAGTAAAAGCTCGAACGTCCCGACTGGACGATGCGGGCAATGGTTCCGGCGCATCCGGGCCGGCGGCAGGCCTCGCCTTCACGGCCGTAAACATCGAAACTGTGCTGGAAATAACCAGGCGAACCAGAGGCGTCGATAAAGTCCCTGAGCGTCGAGCCGCCAGCGGCGATGGCTTCGGTCAAAACGGCGCGGATGGCGGCGACGAGCCGGCCGATATCGGCATCCGACAGCAGCCGCGCCGGTCGGGTCGGAGCGATGCCGGCCCGCCACAAGGCTTCGCACACATATATATTGCCAAGACCGGCGACGGTCTTCTGATCGAGCAGCACAGCCTTGATCGGTGCGGCCCGCCCGGCGGCGACTCGTGACAGGTGTGCGGGCGAAAACCCGTTGCCGAGCGGTTCGGGACCGATTCCCTGCAATTCGCCGGCCTCTGCTGCGCTCGGCGCCATCGACACGTAACCGAACCGGCGCGGGTCATTATAGATAAGGTGGCTCTGCTCGCCCTCGCGTTCGAGTCCGATCACAAGGTGATCGTGTATCGCGGCCCGCCCCGCCGGGTTCACCCGCGTCGGCTCGGCAATCACTTTCGTATCGACGCGCCAGGCGCCGGTCATGCCAAGATGGCTCAGCATCACCCGCCCGTCCGACAGGCCGAACAGCAGATATTTGGCCCGCCGGTCGATCCGCTCGAAAACAAGACCGTTGAGAGAGCCGAGCGTTTTGGGAAAAGGAAAGCGGAGGTTTGCCCGCCGGGTCTCGATCCCGGTGACGCGCGCGCCCACGACCAGCGGCTCAAGGCCGCGCCTGACGGTTTCGACTTCGGGGAGTTCAGGCATTTTGGCGTGCTCGCACCGCTTGGAGAACGTAATGGCGTGGTCTATGGTCGCGCCAGTTTTATGAGCCGCCGGTATTGCGCGCAATGAATGAGAATTCCGAAACCACCCATTTCGGCGAACGCCAGGTTCCGCTGACCGAAAAGCAGGGCCTTGTCGATGACGTCTTCCACGCCGTCGCCGATCGCTACGACCTGATGAACGATTTGATGAGCTTCGGGGTCCACCGCGTCTGGAAAGACGTGATGGTGACCCGGCTCAGTCCGCCGAAATCCGGGACGCGCCCCTATCGCGTTCTCGATATGGCGGGCGGCACCGGCGACATCGCCGAACGCATCATCAATTTCAGCCATGGCTATGCCGAAGTCACCGTTTCTGACATCAATTCGGACATGCTGCGCGTCGGCGCCGAACGGGCGAAGGACTGGCGCTATCCCGGCCAGGCGAGCTTTGTCGAGGCCAATGCCGAACAGCTGCCGTTCGAGGACGAAAGCTTTGACGCCTATACAATCGCCTTCGGCATCCGCAACGTGCCGCGCATTCCGGTGGCGCTGAAGGAGGCCCATCGCGTCCTGAAGCGCGGCGGCCGGTTCCTGTGCCTCGAGTTCTCGACGGTCGATGTCACCGGGCTCGACCGGATCTATGACGAGTTCTCCAAGCGCTTCATCCCACCGACCGGCCGCGTCGTCACCGGCGACGCCCAGCCCTACCAGTACCTTATAGAATCCATCCGCAAGTTTCCCGACGCGCCGAGCTTCATGAAGATGATCGCCGACGCCGGGTTCAAGCGTGTGACCCACGACGCCCTATCCGGCAACATCGCCGCGCTGCATGGCGGCTGGAAGCTTTAGGAGCTCTACGACGTGTTGCTTCTTGCCTATGCGCGCCTCATCCGCGCCGGCTTCGTTCTTGCCCGCGAGGGCGCGCTCTCGCTGATCGACACGGCCACACTGCCGGCCAGTGGCAGGCTTGCCATCGGCACTGCCCGGCTGATCGAGCGCCCGTCCGTCAAAAAGACCGGCCGCGTCGAGCGCCTGACCCGCGCCCTCAACCGGCTCGGCCCGACCTATGTGAAATTCGGACAAACGCTGGCGACCCGTCCGGATATCGTCGGCGCCGAAATCGCCGAGGACTTGTCGGCGCTGCAGGACAGGATGGATCCGTTCCCCGAGACCGAGGCGCAAAAGATCCTCGACGAGGCCCTCGGCCCGAAGGCCAAAGGCATCGGCAAACTCGGACCGGCCATCGCCGCCGCCTCGATCGCCCAGGTCCACAGGACCGAGCTCAAGACCGAAGACGGGCAAACGGTCGAGGTTGCGGTCAAGATCCTCAGGCCGGGCGTTGCCAAACGCTTCGCCAGCGATCTCGAAAGCTATTACGCCGGCGCGCGGCTGGCCGAGAGACTGTTCCGGCCCTTGCGCCGCCTCAAGCCCATCCAGGTGGTCGAAACGCTCGACCGTTCAGCCCGGCTCGAACTTGACCTGCGCTTCGAGGCCGCTGCCATTTCCGAATTTGCCGAGAACGGCAAGGACCATCCCGATTTCGTCCTGCCGAGCCTGCACTGGAACCAGATCGCCCCGAACATTCTGACCACCAGCTGGATCGACGGTATCCCGCTGACCGACCGAGCCGGCGTCGCCGCCGCCAATATCGACCGCAAGGCCCTGGCGGCCAAGCTGTTGCAGAGCTTTCTGCGCCACGCCATCCGCGACGGCTTTTTTCATGCCGACATGCATCCGGGCAATCTGTTCGCCATGAGGAATGGCGATGTCGCGGCGGTCGATTTCGGCATCATGGGCCGCATCGGGCCGGGCGAGCGGCGGTTTCTCGCCGAAATCCTTTATGGCTTCATCACCCGCGATTACGACATGGTGGCCCGCCGCCATTTCGAGATGGGATATGTGCCTGCCGACCAGTCCGTCGAGGACTTTACCCTCGCCATCCGCTCGATCGGCGAACCGCTTTACGGGCGCCTGTCGCACGATATCTCGATGGCGCGAGTGCTTGGCCAGCTGTTCTCGATCACCGAGCTGTTCAGCATGCAGACCCGGCCGGAACTGCTGATGCTGCAAAAGACCATGGTGCTGGTTGAAGGCGTGTCGCGCGATCTCGACCCCGATCTCGACATCTGGACGGTCTCAGAACCGGTGGTCTCCGAATGGCTCAAGCGGCAGGCCGGACCGGTCGGGCGCCTCGAGGAACTGCGCGACCACGGCACCCGCCTGTTGGGCTTTGTCGCCCGCCTGCCCTCGATCGCCGAACGCGCCGAACGCCTGCTCGGCACCATCGAGGCCGAACACGCCAAGCCACAGCGGCGCTTTGCCGGCATGAGTGTTTTCCTGTTTGCGCTAATTGCCCTGTGTCTGGCCGTCATCGCCATCAAGCTCTAGCCCGGATTCGGCAGGACGATCCGATTTCATCAGCCCTGCCAGATCGTTATGGCGTGATGCCAGTACGACCCGCCAAGGCCGGCGTGTTGTATATCCGTTAATCGAAATGTCGAATCCCGGCAGGAACACTTGCCCGACACAGGGGCTATCCCTAGTGTCCCCCACGACCCCGCCCGGGCATCGGAGGATTTTGAATGATCAAAGGTTCGCACATTTTCAAGACCGCAGCGGCGCTGCTGCTGACCGGCGCACTCGCCGGCTGCTTTGATGTCGACATGCAGATTACCGTCGTCGACAGTGAAACGGCTTCCGTCAAGACCACCACGACCGTTCCCAAGGAACTGATCTCGCTTGCCGACATCGAATCAGGCGATGCCGATTTCTGCGATTCGGCTTCGAAGATCACCGAAACCGAAGACTCGATCACCTGCGTCGAAACCCATGAAGGCACCTTCGACGAGGTCATTCCGCAGGATTCTTCTTCCGATGAGCCCCAGCCGACCATCGCGCTTGTCGCGCCCGGTCAGGTCAAGGTCAGCTTCCCGACCGGCACATTGTCCGAAGAAATTGGGGCCGGCGCCGGTGATGCAGATGACGAGGAAAGCGCCCAGGCGATGCAGATGATGAAGACCATGTTCGCAGGTCACGGCATCACCATGCGTGTGGTTGGCAACAAGATCATCGACACCAACATGGCGCTCAGCGCCGATGGCAAGAGCGCCGAACTCAAGGTCATGTTCGCGGACCTGATCGAGGGCAACTCCGATCTCCCCGCCGAGACCTATGCCATTGTCGAGCTACCCTGACGACATGGTTGAGATCGGCCTCAAACTGTTGCCCCACGGCGCCGGCCTCGAGCTGCCGGCGCCACAATCCACAGGGGCCGCCGGAGCCGATCTCCGCGCCGCGCTCGACCCGGACGAGACAATTTTGCTCGCGCCGGGGCAGCGCATGCTCATTCCCTGCGGCTTTGCCATGGCATTGCCGGAGGGCTACGAAGCGCAGGTCCGGCCGCGTTCCGGGCTTGCCGCCAAGCATGGCGTGACCGTTCTCAACACGCCGGGGACGATCGACGCCGACTATCGCGGCGAGATCAAGGTCATCCTGATCAACCACGGCGACGAGGGTTTTCCCATCCGCCGCGGCGATCGCATCGCCCAGATGGTGGTGGCGCCGGTCACCGCCGTCAGTTTCTTCGCAACCACCTCGCTTGAGGATACGGAACGCGGCACCGGCGGGTTTGGATCGACAGGACATGGCGCTTAGGTTTCGGCAAGCGATCCGCATACTCGCCAGCGCGCTGACGGGAGCAGTTGTTGTCGCACTCTCGGCCGGAGCGGCCTCAGCCGGCGACACGGCCCTGATGATGCCGATCGGCTATTCGGAGAACCTCGGCTATTTCGCCTTCGAGGAGTTGGGCATCCAGGACGGTTCCGGGTTCGCTTATGCCTCCATCTACATGATCGATCTCGGTGAAGACCGCTGGGTGGTCGGCACGCCGATCAGGGTCATTGCCGAAACCGAGCAGGAAACGCTGGCCTCGGTGCGCGAACGGGCGCGCGAAGAGGCCTTGCCACGGCTGGCCAATCTCAAGATCGACGTGCCGGCACACCTGCTCGCCGCCAACGGCGACGGGGCAATCGATGTCGACGCCAAGACCCTGAGCTTCGGACTGCCCGCCCCGGGCACGCCGATGGCATCCGATGGCCGCTATGAACTGCAACTAGAGGAGTTCCCCGCCGAATCCAGCGCCCCCTGCACGGACTGGTTCGACGAAAAGGCCGCCGGATTCTCCCTCAAACTCACTGACCAGGCCTCGACGCGCGACATCCACCGCGACGGCGTGCTGCCGCGCTCGCGCGGTTGTCCGGTCAACTACCGCATTCACTCGGTCTACATTCCGTTTGGCACCCGGGATATCGCCAGCGGCGTGGCGCTGATTTCGGTCTACGCCCATGGATTCGAAGGCCTGGACCGACGCTTCATGGCGGTGACACTGGCCAAACAGTAGACCGGGCTCTAGTTTCCCGAAAACCTTCGGATCATGATGGAGACGGCACGGTGAGCGAACAAACGACCACCCGCCCCGGCCTGACGCCGGGAGAAGCACGGCGCTATCAGCGCCACATCGTTCTCAAGGGCCTTGGCGCGCCAGGCCAGAACCGGCTGAAACAGGCGCGGGTGCTGATCGTCGGCGCCGGCGGGCTCGGCTCGCCGCTCCTCGCCTATCTTGCGGCGGCGGGTGTCGGCGAGATCGGCATCGCCGATCCGGACGAGGTAGCGCTGTCGAATCTGCAGCGTCAGATCATCCATACCGAACAGGGGATCGGCATCAACAAGGCCGAAAGCGCTGCCGATTTTGCCGGGCACCTCAATTCCGACATGACCGTCACCCCGCTGCCAGAGGCGGTCACCGCCGAAAACGGCGCGGCTCTGATGAGCCGTTACGACATCATCGCCGACGGCACCGACTCCTTCGAGGCGCGAGCCGTGATCGCCGGCCTGGCCGAACAGGCGCAAAAGCCGCTGGTTGCCGGCGCGGTCTCGATGTTCGATGGCCAGGTGACGGTTCTGGCGCCGCATCTTTTCGGGCCCGACAACAAACCGCTGCCGCGCTTTGCCGATCTTTATCCCGACACCCCGGACCCGGACTCCCTGCCCTCCTGCGAGGCGGTCGGCGTCATCGGCGCCCTGACCGGGGTGATCGGCACGCTGATGGCGATGGAGGTCATCAAGCTGATCACCGGCATCGGTGAGCCGCTGCTGGGACGGCTGCTGATCTATGACAGCCGCGATGCGCGTTTCACCGAGATGAAATACCGGCGGCGCTGAGCTCCGGTCTTTGCCCAAAAACACTGGCGCCCTTGTCGGCAGTGCCGACAAGGTGCCGGAAGCCGGCGAACAGGTCGCGCCCCATGCGGTGATGCTCGACCTCGAGATCCTCTTCCGCCAGCGATCGCGCGGCAAACTCCGCCGCATCGCCAAGAAAATCGAGCGTTCCCGCCTCGGCATCGAGCCGGATGAGATCTCCGTCGCAAACCCTTGCGATCGGACCACCGTCGATCGCCTCCGGGGTGACGTGTATGGCGGCGGGGACCTTGCCCGAAGCGCCGGACATGCGGCCGTCGGTCAATAGCGCCACCCTGAAGCCACGGTCCTGCAACACGCCGAGCACCGGCGTCAGCTTGTGCAGCTCCGGCATGCCGATGGCGCGCGGCCCGGAAAAGCGGATGACCGCCACCATGTCGCCGTCGAGCTCGCCGGCCTTAAAGGCCGCCTGCAACCCGGCCTGCGAGTGGAACACCCGCGCCGGCGCCTCGATCAACCGGTGTTCAGGTTTGACGGCCGAGATCTTGATGACGGCGGACCCGAGATTGCCGGTGATCAGCTTCAGCCCGCCGCTCCTGGAGAACGGCTCGGTGACCGGCGCCAGAACCTTCGGGGCCGCCGACTGCTCCGGAGCTGGTTCGAAAACGAGTTTCTCGTCGATCAGCTTCGCCTCGACCCGATAGCCGGAAAGCCCAGTGCCCCAGACGGTCTTGACGTCTTCATGCAAGAACCCACCATCGAGCAATTGCCCGATCAGGAACCCCATGCCACCGGCGGCGTGGAAGGCGTTCACGTCGGCAAGACCATTGGGATAGACCCGCGCCAGCAAGGGCACAGCGTCGGAAAGATCCGACATATCCTGCCACGTCAGCTTGATGCCGGCGGCGGCGGCGATGGCGACAAGATGCAT
>CAXXNZ010000017.1:0-3405 GCA_963676075.2 Devosiaceae bacterium | reverse complement strand
GCAGCCCGAAAAATGCGTGCAACATGCAAGCCCCCGGGTAGATCTACCCGGGGGCTTGCATGTTGCTTTTCGATAAAGCTATGCGGAAAAGGAATTATTTTTTCAGCAGCATCAAGGGTAACGCCAGAAGCAGCGCCATGGGGAAGAAGCCCAGGCCGCATCCCCCTCCGCCTCCCGAACCGCCTCCCGGAGTAGGCGTTGCGGTTTCCGCACCGTCGGCGTAGAGGAACAGGTACTTGGCGCTTACCACCCCCACCTGGGGATTGCCGTCGTACTCGCTCTGATCCCGAACCCGAAGGTATCCAACGATCTTTTCCTCGTTCTCATCATCCTCCGCCCGGATAAAGGCGATATCCCGATCCATTCGGGAAGGGTTCTCCCCTTCTTCCAGCATCACCACGCGGTATTCCAGAGGGGTGGGGGGATTGGTGGCGAGGTCGTAGACCAGCACCAGGGTAAAGAAGATTTTCACTCTCTCCTCTCCGGGCTCCCGGTAGGTAATTTCCACGGGAACGATTACCGTACCCGTTCCATCGTCCTTATTCAAAGGAACGTTCTCGAAACGGTAGGCATCCGAGGTATGTACGTTTACCTGCATATTCTCCAGGTCGATCTTTCGTCCCAGCTTTTGCTCCAGAGCCGCCTGCACCTGCTCCCGGATGATGTTTTCCAGGGCTTTTCGGGCGTCGCTCTCGGGATTCTCCAGCTCTTCCTTCAGATCCCGTACCGCCGGATCCTCTTCATTCGGGACGGGAATAATAGTAACTCCCGGTTCGATATCTCCCTGAAGAGGCTGGGGGGAAATGGTGGGTGCCGTAGGTTCCGGCGACGTTGTGGGTTTAGGGAGGGGTGTGGGCTTCGTGACGAAGGAAGCCGCTATGGTGTGATCCTCGGTTACGTTCGTAAAGGTATACGTCGTTTCGGCTTCTATGGAGTTTCCGTCCACCCTCACGTCCTCTATGACATATCCCTCCTCGGGGGTGATGGTGAAGGCCTTGTCGCTTCCGGAGATCACCGTAATGTTCCCCGAGGGTTCGATGGTTCCTCCGGTTCCGGCGGAGGCCGCGATAACGTATTGCCGGGCGAAGGAAGCCGCTATGGTGTGATCCTCGGTTACGTTCGTAAAGGTATACGTCGTTTCGGCTCCTATGGAGTTTCCGTCCACCCTCACGTCCTCTATGACATATCCCTCCTCGGGGGGTGATGGTGAAGGCCTTGTCGCTTCCGGAGAGCCACCGTAACGTTTCCCGAGGGTTCGATATGGTTCCTCCGGTTTCGGCGGAGGCCACGATGCCCCATTGCCGGGTGAAGGAGGCCGCCATGCTGTGATCCTCGATGATTACGTTCGTTCATGCTATAGCTCGTTAGGGCTGCCTGGGAGTTTCCGTTCACCGAAACGTCCTCTATGACACATCCCTCACTCGGTGAGTGATCCAGGTGAAAATTCGGAGAGGCTTCGAGGGTAACCGACCGTTATGTTCACCTCGTAGGGGGTTACTGGTTTTTCGAGCTTCCGGCGGAAGCCAGGATGCCCCATTGCCGGGATTGCAGAGTCACCTTTACTCTATGAACCTCGTCCACGCTAACCGTGGCGGTGGCAGCCGATCCTCGAAACGTGCGGCCTGCTCCACTCGGTGAGGCCCCTATGGAAAATCCGGAGAGGTATTCGAGGCTGACCGGGGAAATCCCCGCTGGTAACGTATCACTGGTTTTTCGAGCTTTGGAGAGAGCTGCCCTCTGGATTGCAGAGTACCTTTCCGGAACTCTTCACGTGCACGGTGAGCGTAAGTTTTCAGATGGGGCCTGTACTCGTAAGTCCCTGGATCGAGGCTTATCATCGAGGAGAGGATTCCCCGTCTGGTCCAGGCTGATATTTTGCCAGATCACCGGCGGACGTATCCGTTACCTCCACCACGCAACTGTACGTGCCGAGGGCGCGGGTTTTGAGTGGAGCCCCCGTTGTCGGCCAGGGCTTCCAGTTCGGGACTCTGGCTTCTTCAGCGGCCTCTTATGGTTGCCGTAGTCATCACTTTCGCCTTGAATGATGCAGTTGGTCACGGTGGGGGTCGCTGAGCGTAGTTGAGCATTCCCCGCCGCTTTCCGGTAGCTGCCGTGATTTTCCGAAAAGGTGCAGTTGGTCACCTTGGAACTCGCTGGTGCTGTAGTTGATCATTCCCCCGCCGCCGTAGTCAGGCGTTATTTTGCGAAAAGGTACAGTTGGTCACGGTCGGGATGCTGCTGCTCGTGATTGAACATTCCCCCGCCGAACATTCCCTGGTTTTCGCCTCCGGCGCTGGTATTTCCCGAAAAGGTGCAGTTGCGTTATGGTGGGGCTGCTGCTACTTGTTGTACCATGCCTCCGCCGCCGCCGTAGTTGGTTATACTGGTTGAGGTGCTGGTATTTCCCGAAAAGGTACAGTTGGTTACGGTGGGGCTCGCTGGAATCGTTACGCATGCCATCCGCCGCCGCTTACAAGGGAGTCTGGTGGCCTTATTTCCCGAAAAGGTGCAGTTGGTCACGGTCGGGATTGCTTTCGTTGTAGTTGGCCATGCCTCCGCCGCCGGTTTCGTTGTCTCCGGTGGAGGTGACGGTATTTTTTGAAAAGGTGCAGTTGGTCACTATGGGATCGCTGGAATCGCTGTACGTACATCCCTCCGCCGCCTAAGTCCTTGGCGGTGTTTCCCGAAAAGGTGCAGTTGGTCACGGTGGGATTGCTGGAAGTCGTTGACCCATTCCCCCGCCGCTGTAGTTGGCGTAATTTTCCGAAAAGGTGCAGTAGGTTATGGTCGGGATCGCCGTTTTTGTTGATACATTCCTCCGCCGTCCTTCCCGGCTTTATTTCCCGAAAAGGTGCAGTTGCGTGATGGTGGGGTTGCCGTTCTCGTTGTACATCCCTCCGCCGCAGTAGTAGTTGCTACTTTTCAGCGTAGGGTCCCTTTATTTCCCTCCGCAAAGAGTGAAGCCGTCCAGTAGGGCGGTGTCGTCCGTGCCGCTACCGGTTACCACGGTGTCGCTGTTGGTGCTCGACGATATAATCGGTGTAGCTGACGGGTTACTCCCCCGTTTAGCGTTCGCCTACGTATCGTCCCCGGCCAGATCTCCCGTGAGTACCGTGACGTTGTTTTGCCAGTCCCGGGCATCCCGGGTCGTTTCGTTTCCCGTAAATCCTCCGTAGAGAGCCACTCTCCGACTTCAGCTGAAAGGTGGCATTTTCATCTCCAGTGGTACTGGGCCGGTAGACCCCTTCGGCTACCCATAGTTCGTCTCCCTCCTGGGCACTCTGAATGGCTGCGGGAAATTCCGCTTCCCCGTAGGCGGTTTCCCAGGAGGTGCCGTCCTTCGTTACCGTTCCCCCGTTTTGCGTAACGTACCACCTGGTACCGTCAGCCTCGGCTCCTAAGGGC
>CAXXNZ010000016.1:0-20491 GCA_963676075.2 Devosiaceae bacterium | reverse complement strand
TCGAGCATGACCCTGAGCGTCAGGGTCTGGTTGGCCGGCCGGTTGTTGAGCATGTAGCTCAGCTGGAATTTGGCGTCCTCGAGCCAGTCGACGGCGGTCAGCAGAACCAGGTGGGTGAAGCCCTCCTTGTCGCGCAACTCGACAAGCAGCGAGCGCAACTCGTCCTGCCGGACCGTGACAAAGGTCAGGTCGGCGCGCTGGTAGACCGGCTCGGTCAGCTTGTAGTGTTTTTTCAGGCGGGCGATCAGGTTTTTCATCATGCTCACCATGAGTATTCCGGCATGTCCCAGTCCTTGATCACGGCCTTCTGGTTGGCCTTGTACTGGGCAAAATTCTCGGCATAGAGGTTGGCGCCTTCGCCCTTGCCGGCCTTGATGATCTTTTTCAGCTCGACGAAGCCGGAAAGCAGCGCTTCGGGGCGCGGCATGCAGCCGGTGATGTACATGTCGACCGGCAGGTAATCGTCCAGCCGCTTGATGGTGTTGTAGCTGTCCCAGTACATGCCACCATTGATGGTGCAGGACCCCAGACCCATGACGTATTTGGGCCCCTGCATCTGCTCGTAGGAGCGGATGGCGCGCTTGAGGGTCTTCACCGACAAATAGCCCGAGATCATCAACAGGTTCGATTGGCGCGGCGTCGGCCGCCACTGGATGCCGTAGCGATAGGCGTCGAAGCGCGGCGTCATCAGTGGCCGCATCTCGATGGCCCCGCAGCCGGTGCCGAACCCGAGTATCCACAGGCTTTCGGCCCGGGCCCAGTTGTAGAAATCCTCGACGATCTTGGAATAGGCCTTGGGGTGAACCTTCGGGACTGCGTCGCAGAAATAATCCTTGAGCGGGTCGATCTCGATGGTCTGGCCGTCAGGCGTCTCGATCGTGCGCTTGCGCATTTCCTCGCGCAGCGGGAACTCGGCTTCGACTTTTTTGAACTTGGGATCGTGTTTCATCGGATCACACCAGGAGGATGGCGAGGACACCCACGGGCAGCCCCCATTTCATGAAGAAGCGGATGGATTGCTCGACGCGGAAGCGCGGATGCACGACCCCGATGATCACCGGGATCATGTAGAGGGCGAAGACCTTGATCGCGAATTCGAACCAGTTGGAGGCGCCGCCGAAGAACAGGTTCATGTAGATGACGGTCTTGGCGACCGGGAACAGCACCCGGTTGGTCTGCATCAGCGCCAGATAGGCCGAGTGGTATTCGGTCGGCGGACCGATCGGGATTTCCTGCGGCGCCAGCACCACATCGAACGGCGAGCGCATCATCGTGCCGACATAGGCGAACAGCGCGGCCAGCGTCGCCAGCGGCATGGTGAACAGCGTCCAGTTGAAGATCGAGCCCTGCTGTGCGGCAACGATATTGGTGATGTCGAGCGTGCCGTAATGGACCGACATGGCATAGACACCGAGCGCCAACGGCAGTTCCGCCATCGTCACCTGGGAAAGCCCGCGCGACACGCCGATCGCCGAATGCGGATGCCCGGATTCACCGGCGCCGAGCGCCATGCCGAGCGTGCCGAAAAAGACGAAATACAGAGCCAGGATCAGGTCGCCGGCATAGGAGAAATTCTGGAACATCTCCGAGCCGAAGATCGTCGGCACGAACAGCAGCAGCCCGATACCGCCGGTCAGGCGGAAGACCGGTCCGAGGTAGTACATCACCCCGTGATTGATCTTGGTTCTCAGGGAGAAGTTCTTGATGAGGTCGATGTAGTTCTGCCAGACGGGGATGCCGTAGCGGCCGCCGACGCGGGCGCCGATCTTCTGGACCACGGCGGTCATGATCATCCCGTAGTTGAAGACGATGAAGATCGTCAGGAGCGCCCAGGCAATCTGGATCCAATCGAAACTCATGACGCGCCTCCCATGGCGATCAGGTAGGTGGCGACAACGAAGAACAGCACGTGGATGGCGTAGGTCTGGCCGTTGCCGGTGTAGAGCTTGCGCCCGAACGCGGCGGTGCCGGACAGCGCGTCGGTAACTCCGGTCCAGAACGTGGTGACCACCGGCGCCTCGAGCATGCCCATGGCCTTGCGGTAGGGCGCGAAGAAGTTCCAGGCGAAGTGGGTGGTCTGCGGTTTGTAGGGACGTTCGGCCGAGTAGACGATGTTGAACTGCTTCACCTTCTGGGCATTGTGGTTCAGGCCCATCAGGATCAGGAAGACCGTAACGAAGACCGCAACGATCACGATCCAGATCGCCACCGGGTTCCAGTAGCCATATTGCGAGAAGATCTCGCGTCCGGCCCAACCGCCCCAGACCAGCGGCTGGTCGTTGAACAGCGTGCCGATATAGCCGTCGACTTTCTGCAGCAGCATGCCGGGCAGGGCGGCGAAGGCGATCAGGAAGACCACATAGATCATCTGCGGCAGCACCAGCCAGAACGGGGCTTCCTTGGTCTTTCTATGCTCATCCTTGAGCTGGCCGAGAAAGATCGTGTGGATCAGCCGGAACAGGTACAGGAACCCGACCGGACCGGCCATGAAGACCAGGATCAGCGGCAGCCTGTCGGCACTCTCGAGAATGGCGTTGTAGAAAATCCAGCGCCCGCCGAAACCGCTGAGAGGCGGCACGCCCGACATGGCGATGATACCGACCAGAACCGAGACGAAGGTGAACGGCATCAGCGTGATGAGACCGCCCATCTGATACATCAGCTTGGTGTGGGTGCGCTTGTAGACGCCGCCGACGGCCAGAAAGAGCATCGACTTGTAGACATAGTGATTGATGACGAACATCAGCGCCATCAGCCAGCCGAGATGGTTCATCAGCGCCAGACCGAAGACGGCGTAGCCCATTTGCGAAATCGACGAATAGGCGAGCAGGCGCTTGGCATCCTCCTGGAAGATGGCGAGCACGGCGCCGATGAAGGCGGAGAGCGCGCCGATCCACACAAGCACCCGGGTCAGCTCAATGCCGTAAAGCGTCTGGTGCCCCATGTGAGTCAAAAGAACGAACAGGCCAAACAGCCCGGCCTTGAGCAGGATGCCCGAAACCATCGGCGACACGTCAGTCTCCGCCTCGGCATGGGCGCCGGGCAGCCAGATGTGGAAGCCCATCGACGCCGTCTTGGTCATGAAGCCGATGGCCAAGAGCACGAACACCCAGGGCGCGGCATTGGCCGAGACCTCGGCGAGACCATCGAGCGCGAAGGGCTGGACGCCACCGGAAGCGAGCGCGAAGCCGAACAAAAGCGCAAAGGCGCCGCCGAGCGAAAATAGGATGTAGCTCAGTGCATGCGGTTCGGAGAGCTTGCCCCTCAGGATGAGGAAGTAGGAACCGATGGTCAGCATTTCCCAGGCGGCGAAGAATCCGAACGAGGTCTGGGCTTCGACCAGCAGCGCCAGGCCGGCATACATCAGCATGGCCGGGGCATAGAACCCGATACGCTTGCCGCCATCGGTGAAGGCGAAGGAGGCCAGAAACACCACGGCGCCGCCGATCAGCATGATCGCCGCGAACAGCATCTGCATCGGATCGTAGACCGGCATGCGGATGAAGAACCAGACGCAGAGCCCGGCGATGGCGAAGACGTTCTTGACCCAGGCCGGCAGGAAGTCGAGCGGGATGAAGGCCAGCGCGAACAGGATCGGCACGGCAGTCAGCAGGTTGACGTTGCCGCTGAGGTCACCCCAGACATAGCCCAGAGCCCAGCCGGCGATCAGGGCGGCGGCGATGGCAATGCCCTTGTTCGGAGCGGCGAGCAGCCGGATGCCTTCGGCGTAATCGCGCTTCAGCGCATAGCCGAACCAGCGGAACATATAGCCCGCTTCGATCAATGTGCCGACAAGGATCAGGCCGAGCACCGGCAGCCGGTCGGCGGCAGCGAGCGTATGGGCCAGATCCCATTTGGCGTAAAAGCCGGGGAAGGGCGGCAGGCCGATCAGCATGGCGATGAACACGGCGAAGGCGAAGATCAGCACCGGCATGCGCCGCAAGGCTGCCCAGTCGACGATGTTGCGGCCAGGGACGCAGTTCGACAGGTAGAACAACCCGGCCTTGGCGACGGCGTGGGTCAGGACGATGCCGCCGGCGACGTACAGGAAACTGTCGCCGAGAATGTCGCGCTGGCCGATGACCACGAGCGCCAGACCGATCTGGCCAACCGAGGAATAGCCGAGCAGGCGCCGGTCATTGTTCTGGCTGAGCGCCAGCACATTGGCGCCGACGAAGGTGAAAAGGCCGACGAAGGTTGCAAGGATCAGCCAGTCCGAACCTGCCGCGGCAAACAGCTTGTCAGCTGCGAACAGCGCCGCCGTGCCGGACGCAGCGGAAAAGATCGCCGAGAAACCGGGGTTGGCCGCCTCGTAGATATCGAGCGCCCAGCCGTTGGCCGGGAAGGGCTTCAATTCGAGCAGAAGCGCAATCAGCACCAGGAAAATGGCCAGCGACGGGCCGGTGAAGCCGAGCGGGGTCGCCGCGATGTCGTCGATATTGAGCGAGCCATTGGCGTGGTAGACGAAAATGATGCCGATCAGCAAAAGGATCGAGATCACCTGCGAGATGACGAGATATTTGAACCCGGCGGCAACGGCGTTGAGGTTGTCGTTCAAAAGCACCATGCCCGCCGAGGCGATGACGATCAGCTCGATGAAGACGAACATGTTGAAGACGTCGCGCGTCATGACGAGGCCAGAAAGTGCCATGATCAGCACCAGCAGCACCGCCATGGCGCGCTGGCCGTGTTCGATCAGCGCGTCGCGCATGAAGACGGCCGAGAACAGGCCCGTGCCGGTGACGACCGAGAGCACGACCGCTTCGGCAAGACCGAGCCTCAGATTGATGGCGAAGGGCGGCTGTGTGCCGGCGGTGATGATGTCAAAAGGCGCGGCAGCGCCGGTGGCGAGCGCCACGGTCCAGCCGAGAGCGACAAGGCTCATGAAGGCAAGGATCAGGAGCGTGGCAAGGAAAGCCGCCTGCTTCTTGTCTTCGCGGAACAACCCAAGGGCGAAAGCGCCGCCAAGGCCCGCGACGATGATATAGAGCGCGCTTACCATTTGAGATCCCTGAACTCGGAGATGTCGAGGCTGCCGCGGAAGCGGAACAGCCTGTAGGCATAGGCCAGCATGAGAGCGGTGATGCCGAGGCCGATGACGATGGCGGTCAGCACCAGCGCCTGCGGCACCGGATCGATGATCGCCGCTGCGGCGTCAGCCGGCGCGATGACGTCGAGGATCGGCGCGGTGCGCCCGGCCATCATGCCGACCGAGACCAGGACGATGTTGACCCCGGCGTCGGCGATGGTGAAGCCGACGATCATGCGGATGATGTCGCGATGGGTCAGCGCCCCGTAAAGACCCATCAGGATCAGGATGAAGCCGGTGAACATGGCAATCTCGCTCATGCCGCATCCTCCGTTTCTTCGAAGCTTTCAAGGATGGAGGAGAACTCGGCGCCGACCTTCAGCCCGATCAATGTGTAGATCAGCGGAATGGCGCCGCCCGAAAGGATGGTGCCGAACTCGCCCAAGGGCAGGATGCGGTTGTCGAGGAACCCGCCGGCCAGCACGGCGCCGATAACGCCGATGGTGACGTAGAACAGGCCCGAACCGGATTCGACCAGATGGATGATGGAATGGCTGAACCGCCGCGTCGGGTCGGCCAACAGGGCCAGCACCGCGCCCGAAGCGAGGATGGCGCCGCCCTGAAAGCCGCCGCCGGGGGTCAGGTGGCCGTTGATGAAGACATAGGCGCCGAACAACAGGATCATCGGCACCAGGATGCGCGCGCCGGTGGTCAGCAGTTCGCCCGGCGGCAGGATGCCCGGCCCGGCGGCTTTTTTCGGTGCGAAGGAATGCGAGAGCACCAGCCCGACAATGGCGGCGGTCAGGAACAGCACCGTGACCTCGCCGAGCGTGTCGAGGCCGCGATAGGTGACGATGATCGCCGTCACGATGTTCTGCGCGCCGGTCTCTTGGGCGGTGTTTTGGGCATAATAGAGCGCCGAACGGTTGAGTTCGGCATCCGGCGCATAACCGCTCATCAGCGTCCAGAAGGCGACGCCGAGAATGGCCAGCAGCACGAAGACGATTGTCTGACGCGGAAGGCTCATTGCTTGTTCTCCCTGCGGATGCGCCCGAGGACGAACAGGAACAGGAAGGTGGTGAGCCCCGAGCCGATCGCCGCCTCGGTCATCGCCACGTCGGGCGCGGCGAGGAGGAGGAACAGGACCGAGGCGAACAACGAAACCAGACCGGCAGCGAGCACGGCGGTAATTCTCTGGGAGGTGAACAGGGCCAGCGCCGCCGAGCCGATCATGCCGGCCGCAAGCAGAAGCCCCATCGGGAAAAGCAGCGAGCTCATGCGAGGTCTTCTCCGTCTTCGGCCAGGTGGTCGGTGTGCGCGCGGAACGGGATTTTGGCGCGATGCGCGGCGCGGGCGAGGTACTGGCTCGACAGGGGGTTGGTGAAAAGCACGAAGAACATGATCAGCACGAGCTTGATCGACCAGAACGGCATCAGCAGAGCCGCGCCGAGAAGCGCCAGCAGCGTGCCGAGCGTGGTGGCCTTGGTGCCGGACTGGATGCGCGTGAAGGTGTCGGGCATGCGGAACAGTCCGAGACCGCCGAGCAGCAGGAACAGCGTACCGACAAAAAGCATGAGGGCGCCGAGGACGGCGATGAGTGTGCTCATTGCTCGCCTCCTTCGAGATAGCGCGCCGCTACGATGACGCCGAGGAAGCTCAAGAGCGCGTAGACCAGCGCGACATCGAGATAGATCTCGCGTCCGGTGACCAGCGCCACGATGACGATGCCGGTGACCGAGATGATGGTCAGAACGTCGAAGGCGACGACGCGGTCGGCGACACGCGGACCGGCAATGAAGCGGTACATCGACAGCACGAACGCTGCGGCGGCCGCGATACCGGAAAGGATGAGGAGCAGATCAACCATACATGACCTCCAGATAGCGTTCGAAGCCGGCGGCAATTTCGCGGGTGGCCTGTTCGACGTCGTCGGTCTTGGCGACGACCCAATGGATGTAGAGCCACTCGTCCTTGACTTCGACCGTCAGCGTGCCGGGCGTCAGCGTGATGGCATTGGCCAGCAGCAGCCGCGCTGTCGGGTGCTTGAGGCTGGTCTTGACCCGGACGATGGCCGGATCGATGGGCAGCACCGGCTGCAACACGATCAGCGCCATCGAGATGTTGGCCTTGACCAGCTCCCAGATGAAGAAGCCGAAAAAGCCGATCGTCGCGGCCAGTGATTTGAGGGTGAACCGGTAGCCGTTGAGGTAGGACAGGTTGGCCGACAGGAACCAGGCGACGAGTCCGGCGACGACGACGCCGATGGCGACAGCGTCGAGCGCCAGTGAATTGTTCAGCAAAAGCCAGAGCAGCAGAAGAGAGGCGAACAGCCTGATCGGCGCGCCGGTCTCACTCATTGGAACCACCTCCAGTTACGGAGCCCTGGTCCTCTTGTCCGGCACGTTCTGCCCAGGCGGTCGCTGCGCGGCGCGCAGATATTTCCGATCGGAACGCGGTTCGAAACCGAACCTCGCTTGCCGGGATTTGAGGGGGGCTCAATCCTGTGTTCCATAAATCAGATATTCGAATATTACGATTTGATCGAGGACAAGAACGGCGGGGTTATTCACCGCAGGGACGGGGCGCGACAACTTCACGCATTTGAGCCAGCACGCGGCTGCTACAACTCGTGCCAACGCTTTGCTGGTGCATCAGGCCTTGCCGGTGCACACCCGTTCCGGATGACCAAAATGGCTTTGTTGCCCAACAGTTTGACGACGAAGCGCCTGCGTCTTCGCCGCTACGCCGCCGATCAGGACGCTGGCTGGTACACCGAGATGGCGCTCAAAAACCGCGCCCATCTCGCCCGTTACGAATGCGGCAACGCCGCCATGCGCATCGGCTCGGTGGGTGAGGCGCACAAGGTGCTCAGCGAGTTTGCCGAGATGACCGCGTCGGGCAGGGCCGCTTTTCTCGGTGCCTTCCGTCGCGACGATGATGTCTTTGTCGGCCAGATCTATGTCGGGGTCGGCAATTCGGAGCTGCCCGGCTATTTGCTCGGCTATTTCGCCGACGTCGATCACCTGCGGCAGGGCTATATTTTCGAGGCCGCCGCGGCGACTGTCAAAACGCTGTTCGAAACATGCGGGGCGGAGCGCGTGGGCCTTGGATGCGATGACACGAACATCGCCAGCCAGCGCATCGCCGAGAAGCTGGGCATGGTGCGCGAGGGCCATCTTAGAGCCGACAAGCGCAATGCTGACGGCACGGTGACCGGGTCGCTGCTCTATGGGCTCTTGCGCTCGGACGTCTGCGTGCAGTGAACCGATACGGCGCCTGTCAGGGCTTGCCAACCGGGTTTTGTCTGTGACAAGCCGGGTTACCGCAGCGCAGCGTGCCATCTTGAGAAGCCGGAACCATCGCGCGCCGCGGTCGGTTCACCCACGAGGATGCGGGGCAGCCCGCCTGTCAGTCTGTCATGGTCACGCTCAAGGAAATTGCCAAGGCCGTCGGTGTCTCTTCGGCAACCGTGTCGCGGGTGCTCAATTTCGACACCTCACTGTCGATCACGGAGAAAAAGCGTCAGGCCATCATTGAGACGGCCGAGGCCCTAAATTACGCCACCCCGCGCGCCCGTGCCCGCGCCAGCCAGGTGCAAGGCCTTTCCAAGATCGCCCTTGTGCATTTCCTCAGGCCCGACCAGGAACTGGTCGATCCTTATTACGTCGCGCTGCGGCTCGGCATCGAAAGCCGCTGCCAGAGCCTCAGGGTCGAGACGGTCAAGGTCTACCACTCCAATGACCTGCCCGACGCCAATCTGTTGCAGAGCGCCAGCGGCGTTATCGCCATCGGTGCGCAACAGGATGCGGAAGTCGAGTGGATCCGGCGCTTCAACCGCAACATTGTCTTTGCTGATTTCGCCCCGCCCGAGGAAGAGACAGACGCGGTCGAATGCGATCTCAGCCTCGCCACGCGCAAACTCCTGCAGGGACTGACCGCCGCCGGCTACGAACGCATCGGTTTCGTTGGCTGGGACGACATCTACAACGGTGTGCGCAATCCGCGCGGCGAGCGGCGCGAGCGCGCCTTCCGGCAATGGATGGCCTCGCATGGCATGTTCGAGGAAGAGCTGTGCCGTACCGAGGACAATACCGAGATGAGCGGCTACCGGCTGACGCGTGACCTGCTGGCGCTCCAACACCGCCCCGATGCCATCGTCGCCTGCAACGACAACATGGCCGTCGGCGCCTATCGTGCCATCGCCGAAGCCGGCCTCTCCATTCCCGATGACGTTGCCGTCGCCAGCTTCAACGACATTTCGGTGGCCCAGTTCCTCAACCCGCCGCTGACCACCGTCCGCCTGCCTGGCGAGGAAATCGGTGAAGCCGCTGTCGATCTTCTGGTCGAGCGCGTCGGCGGACGCGAACTGTCCAAGCACATCATCCTCGCCTCCGAGATCAAATGGCGCGGCAGCACCCGGCTGCCCCCCGACGCCAGGCCCGACTGATCGCGGCTGTCTGACACATTTCCACACCCCGTTCGCCAGTTCCGGCGCGTCCGCGCGTGCCATTCCCGCCTGTCCGCGCGCCGGGCTGGTAAAAATTTACTAAACGCTTGCACGCCGATTTTCCTGCCGATAACGTGGTCGTCATTGAGGCTAATGAGGACATCGCCTCAGCCTTTGGGAGGAATGCAATATGTCTATGAAATCAATCGGGCAGAGCCTGTTGCTGGGCGCTGCCAGCCTCGGCATTACAATGATGGCGACGTCGGTATCCTTTGCCGGTGAAGTGACCGTCTGGTGCTGGGATCCGAATTTCAACGGCGCCACGATGCAGGAAGCTGCCGCGCGCTATAAGGCCGATCATCCGGACTTCTCGATCAACGTCGTCGACTTTGCCAAGGCCGACGTCGAACAGAAGCTGCAGGCGCAGCTCGCCTCCGGTACGACCCAGGGTCTGCCCGATATCGTCCTGATCGAGGACTATCGCGCTCAGAAGTACCTGCAGTCGTTCCCCGGCTCGTTCGAGCCCCTTGGCGACGCGATCGATATGTCCAAGTTCGCGCCCTACAAGGTCGAACTGGCATCGCTGAACGGCCAGTCCTATTCCGTGCCCTTCGATTCCGGCGTGACCGGCTTCTTCTATCGTGCCGACTACCTCAAGGAAGCCGGCTATGACGAGGCCGCGCTGCAGGACATCACCTGGGACGATCTGATCAAGATCGGCAAGGATGTCGAGGACAAGACTGGCCACAAGCTCCTCAGCGTCGATGTCAATGACGCCGGCATCGTTCGCATCATGATGCAGTCTGCCGGTTCCTGGTACTTCACGCCCGACGGGCAGGTGAATCTCGAAGGCAACCCGGTCTTCAAGGCTGCGCTCGGCGCCTGGCAGCGCGTGCTGGAATCCGGCATCTACAAGCAGACCTCGGGCTGGACCGACTACACTGGCGCTTTCGCCTCCGGCGAGGTCGCGGGCACCATTACCGGTGTGTGGATCACCGCCACGATCAAGGCCAATCCGGAACTTGCGGGCAAGTGGGGCGTGGCTCCGACGCCGAAGCTCGACGTCGAAGGTGCAACCCATGCGTCCAATCTCGGCGGTTCGAGCTGGTACGTGCTGAACGCCGCGCCGGAAAAGGCGGAAGCCATCGACTTCCTCAACACGATCTGGGCCAACGACGTCGACTTCTACCAGAAGATTCTGGTCAACCAGGGCGCTCTCGGCACCCTGCTTGAGGCCCGCGATGGTCCGGCCTTCAAGGCCAGCGATCCCTTCTTCTCGGGTCAGCCGGTGTGGCAGAACTTCACCAAGTGGCTGGCTGAGATTCCCAGTGTCAATTACGGCATCTTCACCGAAGAAGCAGACACCGCCGTGGCGGCTCAGCTTCCCGCTCTGAAGGATGGCGCCAATCTCGACGACGTCATCAAGCAGATCGACCAGCAGGTCAAACAGCAGACCATGTAGCATCAAGAAAGGGGCGGGCATTGCGTTCCGCCCCTGTCTTCCCGGCGGCCCGGCGCTCTTGAGGGCGCCGGCCGTTCGGGGAAACGTGTCATGTCGTCCGGGGGAGGACACGCAACTTGGCTCAGGCAAAAATCGCCAGAAACGAACGGCTGAACGGCTGGCTTTTCATCATGCCGGCGCTGGTGCTGCTCGGCATCTTCATGGTCTATCCGATCCTGTGGTCGCTCTGGATGAGCCTTCAGGTCGGACGCGGCATGAATCTTTCCTTTGGCGGTTTCGCCAACATCATGCGGCTGACCCAGGACCCGGTCTTCCAGCGCGCACTCGGCAATACCTTCACCTTCCTGATCGTCCAGGTGCCGATCATGCTGGTGCTGGCGCTGATGTTCGCCACCATGCTCAACGATTCAAAGCTGTGGGGACGTGGCATCTTCCGCACGGCGATCTTCCTGCCCTGCGTCACCTCTCTGGTGGCCTATTCGGTGCTGTTCCGCTCGCTGTTCCTGGCTGACGGTTTCGTCAACAACACCCTGATGAACCTGCACCTCATTGCCGAGCCGATCCCATGGCTCGCCGACCCGTTCTGGGCCAAGGTCGTCATCATCATGGCGATCACCTGGCGCTGGACCGGGTACAACATGATCTTCTACCTCGCCGCCATGCAGAACATCGACCGTTCGATCTATGAATCGGCGAAGATCGACGGCGTGCCGACCTGGGCGCGCTTCTGGTACCTGACGGTGCCGATGTTGAAACCGGTGATCCTGTTCACCTCGGTGATCTCGACCATCGGCACGCTGCAACTGTTCGACGAGGTCAACAACATTCCGCCCAATGCCGGCGGCCCCTCGGACGCGACACTCACTTTGTCGCTCTATATCTACAATCTCAGTTTCCGCTTCATGCCGAGCTTCGGCTATGCCGCGACGGTCAGCTACGTCATCGTCGTGCTGGTCGGCATCCTGAGCTACTTCCAGTTCATGGTGGTCCGGGAGCGTCGCAGATGAGAAACCCGCTTTACATCCTGCAGCGCACCGTCATCTACGTCGTGCTGGGCATCGCTTCTTTCGTGTCGGTCTTTCCGTTCTTCTGGCTTCTGGTTGGCGCGACCAACACCTCGGAGGACATCATCAAGGGCAAGGCCGATGTCGGCAACGCCCTGTTCTCCAACATCGCCACCTTCTTCGAGCGTGTCGACGTTCCGCTCGTCTTCTGGAACTCGATGTATATCGCGGTCACGGCGACTGTCCTGACGCTTCTGGTCAGCTCGCTCGCCGGCTATTCCTTCGAGATCTTCCGCTCGCGCTATCGCGAGAAGATCTTCGGTGGCATGCTGCTGATGCTGTCGATCCCGTTCGCTGCGTTGATGATCCCGCTGTTCACGATGATGGGCCGGTTCGGGCTGATCAACACGCACGCTGCCATCATCCTGCCCGGCATCGCCTCGATCTTCATCATCTTCTATTTCCGCCAGGCGACGAAGGCCTTCCCGCACGAATTGCGCGACGCCGCCCGTATCGACGGGCTCAAGGAATGGCAGATATTCGCCTTCATCTACATGCCGGTGATGCGCTCGACCTATGCGGCGGCGACGATCATCGTGTTCATGCTGAACTGGAACAACTATCTCTGGCCGTTGATTGTTCTGCAGACCAATGACAAGAAGACGCTGACGCTTGTCGTCTCATCGCTGCTCAGCGGCTATTATCCCGACTTCGGCGTGATCATGGTGGCGACGGTCTTTGCCACGCTGCCAATCCTCATCATCTTCTTCATGCTTCAACGGCGTTTCGTTGAAGGCATGCTCGGCTCAATCAAATAGGTTCAACGAAGGCACAAAATGCGCACGCGTATCGATTTCAATTCCGACTGGCTGTTCGAGGGCAAAACCAAAGTCCGTCTGCCGCACAACGCAGTCGATCTTCCCTTCGCCTATTTCGACGAAACCACCTATCAGCGCGTTTTTACCTATGAGAAGCGCTTTGCCGCCGACCCGGCCTGGGAGGGCAAGGAAGTGTCCTTGTGCTTCGAGGGCGCCATGGCAAATGCCCATGTCTCTATCAATGGCGATGAAATCGCCAGCCACGCCGACGGCTATACCCCGTTCGAGGCGCGGCTGACCGGCAAGCTGAAGCCGGGCGAAAACATCGTCACCGTCACCATTGATGGTTCCGAGAATCCCGACATTCCGCCTTTCGGGGGCGTCATCGATTACCTGACCTTTGCCGGCATCTACCGCGAGGTCTGGCTGCGCGTGACCGCGCCCGTCGCCATCGCCAATGCCAAGATCGAAACCCCCGACGCGCTTGCCGACGCCAAGACCGCAACGATCGCTGTTGAGATCGCCAACCCGCAGGGCCTTGCGGTTTCCGGAAAGGTCACGGCGACCCTGTGCGATCCGACCGGCACGGCGCTGGCCAGCTCGACCGTGGCGCTTGAGGGCGATACGGCGAAACTCGAACTCACCGATATCGCGGGCATCTCGTTGTGGGATATCGACACCCCCGTGCTCTACGAGATGGTGTTGAGTCTTGAGACCGAGCACGGCACCGATCGCACGGTGACCTATTTCGGGTTCCGCGACATCGAATTCACCACCACCGGTTTCAAGCTCAACGGGCGTAACCTCAAGCTTTTGGGTCTCGACCGTCACCAGTCCTATCCCTATTCGGGCTATGGCCTCGGACGGGCAGCACAGGAGAAGGACGCCGAGATCCTCAAGAACGAGCTGCGCGTCAACATCGTCCGCACTTCGCACTACCCGCAGTCACCCTGGTTCCTCGACCATTGCGACCGCATCGGCCTGCTCGTGCTCGAGGAAATCCCCGGCTGGCAGCATATCGGCGGCGCGAAGTGGAAGGCGGAATCGGTCGAGAACGTCCGGCGCATGGTCACCCGCGACTGGAACCACCCCTCGATCATCACCTGGGGCGTGCGCATCAATGAATCGCGCGACGACCACGATTTTTACGCCGAGACCAACGCCATGGCGCGCTCGCTCGACACGACGCGCCTGACCTGCGGGGTCAGAAACTTCCCGGAATCGGAGTTTCTCGAAGACATCTACACGATGAACGATTTCATCGACGGCGATTACAAGGAACTCGGTGGCAACCGCCCCAGGGTTGCCCTGCGCACCCCGCGCGAGGTGACCGGCCTCGACCACGACGTGCCTTATCTGGTCACCGAATTCGGCGGCCACACCTATCCGACCAAGATCTACGATCAGGAACAGCGCCAGGCCGAGCACGTCATTCGCTACCTCGATGTCATCAATGCCTCCTATGGCAACGACAACATCTCCGGATCGATCGGCTGGTGTGCGTTCGACTACAACACCCACATGGATTTCGGCTCGGGCGACCGCATCTGCCATCACGGCGTCATGGACATGTTCCGCGAACCCAAATTCGCCAGCTATGTCTACACCAGCCAGTCCGATCCCAAGGATGTCGCGGTGCTCGAGCCGGTGACCTTCTGGGCCCGCGGCGAGCGCAATGTCGGCGGCGTGTTGCCGCTGATCATCCTGACGAACTGCGACGAGGTCGAGTTCCGTTACGGCGAAAACCAGTCCAAGCGCTTCAAGCCCGACACCGAGACCTATCCGAACCTGCCGCATGCGCCGGTCATCGTCAGGGATGAGGATTTCACCGAGGACGAACTCGGCGAATGGGGCATGCGCTGGGAAGACGGTCATTTCATCGGCTATGTCGATGGCAAGCCGATCGCCGAAAAGCATCTTGTCGCTGACCCGGTGGCGACCAAGTTGGCGCTGGTTGCCGACAAGCTGACGATCGGTGAACACGAGGAGGTGCGCGTGATGGTGCGCGTGCTCGATCAGGCTGGCAACAAGCTGCCGTTCTTCTTCGAGCCGATCGCTATCGAAATCGACGGGCCGGCCGAGCTGTTCGGACCGGACCTGGTGCCGCTGCGTGGTGGCGCAGCCGGGTTCTGGCTGAGATCGAACGGCGCCGGCGCCATCACCGTCAGCGTCCGCCACGCCTATCTCGGCACCGTGAGTGCGACCATCGCAGCGGAAGGGGAGACCGCTTAATGACTGGACTGAAGCTCAAAGGCGTCCGCAAGTCTTTCGGTGCGGTTGAAGTCATCAAGGGTGTCGATCTCGACATCGCTTCGGAGGAATTCGTCGTCTTCGTCGGCCCCTCCGGTTGCGGCAAGTCCACGCTCTTGCGCATGATCGCCGGGCTTGAGCAGATCACCGATGGCGAGCTGTTCATCGGCGACAAGCAGATGAACGATGTCATGCCGTCCGAGCGGGGCATCGCCATGGTCTTCCAGACCTATGCGCTTTATCCGCATATGACGGTCAGGGAGAATATGGGCTTCGCCCTCAAGTTCGCCGGCACACCCAAGGACGAGATTGCCAGACAGGTCGCCGAAGCGGCACGCATTCTCGAACTCGACGAACTGCTCGACCGCCGGCCCAAGGAGCTCTCAGGCGGTCAGCGCCAGCGCGTCGCCATCGGACGCGCCATCGTCCGGCATCCGCAGGTGTTCCTGTTCGACGAACCGCTGTCCAATCTCGATGCCGAACTGCGCGTTCACATGCGCATCGAGCTGGCGCGGCTCCATCGCGATCTCAAGGCCACGATCATCTATGTCACCCATGACCAGGTCGAGGCGATGACGCTGGCCGACAGGATCGTGGTTTTGCGCGACGGCATCGTCGAACAGGTCGGCACGCCGCTTCAGCTCTATGATGACCCGGACAATCTGTTCGTGGCCGGCTTCATCGGCTCGCCGAAAATGAACTTCCTTGCCGGTGTGATGGAAGACGGCGCCGTGCGCCTTGCCGACCACGGTGGCGCCGTGGTTCCGGTTTCGGTCAAGGCGGCGCCGGGCACGAAGGTGCAGGTCGGCATCCGCCCCGAGAGCTTCAAGAGCGAGGGCAGCGCCGCGCTCAAGCTGACGGTGGAGCTTGTCGAGCACCTGGGCGGGGAAACCTATGCCTATGCCCGCTTCGGCAATGGCGAACTCATCACCGCCGCCACCGACAACGACCGCAGCCTCGATGCCGGCAGCACCTTCGAAGCGCGCTTCAACCCGGAAGCCGTGCTGGTTTTCGGCGAGGATGGTCAGCGGATCCGCTAGGGTTCGATGCCGCCGCCGTCATCGCGAGCGCCCGGAGGGCGCGTGGCACTCCAGCCGACGGGTCTTGCAAGCCCCATTGCGGGATGGATTGCGTCGTTGCAGCGCGCCTCGCAATGACGCCTGAAAACGCCGTCGTACGCTCCGTGTTTTAAGGCCTAGAAACTGCTCTTCACCCTGAGATGCGTGTGCGCGTGCATGGCGCCGCCGGGGTGGGCGTGGATCGTCGTGTCCTCGGCCACCGGAATGAGTCCCAGCGAGCCGTGCATGACGCCGCGTTCGAGGAACAGCGCCTCGGCGTAGGCAGTGACGTCGGCGACACGCCCGCGCATCACCGCGACATCGATCGAGGTCGAGTGGTCGAGCGGGACTGACATGGCGGCGATGGTTTCGTCGTGATGGTCGAGCCGTCCCTGCGGCACGCGCGAGGCGAGGTTCCTGACCGACTGGTCGATGGCGCAACTGACGACGCCGTAACAGCGCGCCTCCTGCGCCGCATTCGGACGTGTCGAAAGACCCCGGCGCACCAGGTCGCGTATTGCCTCGGATCGCGACGAGCCATCCGTCGCCGCGAGATGGGCGTCGAGTTCGGCGACCAGTGCGTCATCGAGCGCGATGGTGATCCTTTGCATCTCTTTCTCCTCGAACGGCTTGCGGGGCAAATCTAGGCCATGCCCCCCAATGTTGGATACCATTTTCAGGTACGAATTCTAAAGAACTCAAGGGTTTGAACAGACAGCCGTCTTGAGGGCGCCAGATTGGTCGTTCCAGCGCACCAGCCAAGGGCGTGCGCGCGGACTTAACTACTGCCCTTGCGCATTTCTTGTTGTTATGATTTTTTGAAATCTAATTCATACAAACGGTAATACCATGCGATTCGACTTAATCCCGGCAGCTGGACTTGCCTGCCTGTTGGCGCTGACTTCGCCCGCCCTGGCGCATTTCCAGGAAATCATTCCCTCCGACGACGTGCTGCCGGAAGGCGGCCCGGTCGAGCTTAGTCTCGTCTTCACCCACCCGTTCGAAATGGGCCCGGTGATGGAGATGAAAAAGCCGGCGCGCGTCGGCGTCATGCGCGATGGCACTGTCACCGACCTGATGCCCAAGCTGGTCGAAAAGACCGTCTCCGGCGCCACCGCCTGGACGCTGACCGTGGACCTGCCGGAGCCCGGCGCGGCGATCTTTTTTGTTGAGCCGCAGCCCTATTGGGAGCCGGCAGAACAGAAATATATCGTCCATTACGCCAAGGTCGTGGTCGATTCCTGGGCCTCGGGCGAAGGTTGGGACCAGCTCGTCGGCCTGCCGGTCGAGATCGAACCGCTGACCCAGCCGACTGGCATCTGGGCTGGAAACCTGTTCACCGGTGTCGTGCTGAAGAACGGCCAGCCCGTACCCTTTGCCGAGATCGAGGTCGAGTTCGTCAATGACGGCTCCATCGAAGCGCCCAACGATGCCTTCATCACCCAGGTCATCAAGGCCGACGCCAATGGCACGTTCTCTTATGCCATGCCGCACGCCGGCTGGTGGGGCTTTGCCGCGCTGGTAGAAGGCGATGACCCGATGACCTCGCCCGAAGGGGCGGAAGTGCCCGTCGAGCAGGGCGCCCTCATCTGGGTCAAGGCCACCGCCATGACGGAGAACTGACACGAATGGCCCATATTCCTGACGGCATCCTGTCAGCGCCGGTTCTGATCGGTGGTGTGGCCATCGCCATCGGTGGCGTCGGCCTCGGCCTCAGGCGTCTCGACGACAAGGCCATCCCCAAAGTGGCAATCCTCTCCGCGGCTTTCTTCGCCGGCTCGCTGATTGCCATCCCGGTCGGGCCGTCGAGCGTGCATCTGCTGCTGGCGGGACTGATGGGCATCATGCTTGGCACGGCGGCGTTCATTGCCGTCGCCGTTGCCCTTTTTCTTCAGGCGCTGCTGTTCGGCGTCGGCGGCTTGACGACGCTCGGCATCAACGCCGTCAATATCGCCCTGCCCGGCGTGTTGCTGGCCGCCGCTTTCGGGCCGGCCATTCGCAACACGGCCTCGCCGGCAACACGCACCGCGCTGTCGGCACTGGTTGGCGGCGGCGCCGTGCTCGGCACCGGCGCACTGGTTGCGGCGTCGCTGTTCCTGTCGGCTTCGGCCTACACCCCGGTCGCCAGCGTGCTGCTCGCTACCTATCTGCCGCTCGCGGTCGGCGAGGCCTTCATCACCGCAGCGGTGGTGGGCTTTCTTGCCCGCGTCCAGCCCGATGCGCTTGTGCCGGTGACGCCATGATCCGCGCACTCCTTATGGCCCTTGCCCTTGTTCTGGCCTTTGCCGCCCCGGCCGAGGCCCACAAGCTCAAGGTCTTTGCCGCCGTCGAAGGCGATCACATCGGCGGCTATGGCTTCTTCATCGGCGGTGGCCGGGCCCAGGGGACTGAATGGTCGGCCAAGACGGCGGACGGCACCGTCCTCGCCGAGGGCCGCACCGATGACAACGGCACGTTCGGCTTCGATCTCGCCACCCCCGCCGGCATCCGATATCACCATCATTCTCAATACCGAGGAAGGCCACATAGCACAGACGGTGCTGGCCGCCTCGCGCTTCACCGGGGACGCCGGAGATGCCGCCGCTACGGAACCATCTGGGACCCGTGGCGGCGGTAAGCGCGTCGCCTGCCGGAGCGACGCCCGCCGTGTCTGCCTCCGAGACCGCCGATCTCGTCTCCGCTGCTGTGCAGCGCCAGGTCGAGCCCTTGCTCGAACGCATCGAGCAGATGGACGCCCGCATGCGTTTCACCGACATTATCTCGGGGATCTTCCTCATTGTCGGGCTTGCCGGCATGGGGTTGTGGGCACGAGGCCTGAAACGGAAATGAATCTGATCGCGGACATCCGCCTGCGGCTTGTGGCGGCGTTCGTTCTGATCTTGGCGCTGTCGCAACTTCAAACCCTCGCCGTGGCGGCAATCGCGGCGGCAGCTGCCGTGCTACTTGCCTTTGCTGCAGGTCTCGATGCGCGCCATTGGCGGCGACTGCTTCACGTCGAAACCTTCGTCATCCTGTTGTTCGTCACCTTGCCCTTCGCCATTGCCGGCGCGCCGCTGTTCACCCTCGGGCCGCTCACGGCGAGCGTCGAGGGGGTCCATGCGCGCCGGTCTTGTCGCCCTCAAGGTCTCGGCGGCGGTGCTGGTGCTGATGGCGTTTCTCGGTTCGGTCGAGCCGGCCCGCATCGGCGCGGCCCTGCATGCGCTCAGGCTCCCCGAGCCTTTGGTGCGCGTCTTCATGCTGACGGTGCGCTACCTGTCACTCATCCGCGACGAGGCGCGGCGGCTGCACGATGCCATGCGCGCCCGAGCCTTTACGCCGCGCTCCAACCGCCACACCTGGCAGAGCTACGGCTATCTCATCGGCATGTTGCTGGTCAGGGCGCTCGAGCGGGCCCGCCGTGTCGAAGAGGCCATGGCCTGCCGTGGCTATTCCGGCCGTTTTCCCTATGCGGTCCTCGCCGCACCGAGGGCCCGCGATTGGGCCGGCTTTGCAGTGATCTGTGGCCTCGGCCTCACGTTGCTGCTAGTCGAGCTGGTATGAACGCACTGCTCTCGCTTTCCGAAGTCACCGTCAGTCGCGACGGCAAGACCGTCCTCGCCGAGGTCTCGATGTCGCTCATGCCCGGCGAACGGCTGGCGATCGTCGGTCCGAACGGCGCCGGCAAGACGACGCTTTTGCGCACCATTGTTGGTCTCGAATCGGCGGAAGCCGGCGACGTGAGCCTGTTCGGTTCGTCCTGCGTGACCGAAAAGGACTTCCGCGCCGCCCGTCCGCGCATCGGCTTTCTGTTTCAGGACAGCGACGACCAGCTGTTTTCGCCGAGCGTCATCGAGGACGTCAGCTTCGGCCCGCTCAACATCGGCTGCAGTGCCGAGGAGGCCGAAACCCGCGCCCGCACGGCGCTTACGGATCTCGGCATTCCCATCTCGCCGATCGCATTTCCCACAAGCTGTCGGGTGGTGAAAAGCGCCTGGTCTGCCTTGCCGGGCTGCTCGCCATGCAGCCGGACGTTCTGTTGCTCGACGAACCGACCAATGGCGTCGACGCTGGCAATGGCGCCTTGCTGCGACAAGCGCTCGACAGTTTCGCCGGCGCGATGGTGCTGGTCTCGCATGACAGCTCCTTCATCGCCGAGCGCGCCAGTCGCGCCATGGTGCTCGAAAACGGCAGGCTTGAACCCGCCGAGATCCATGCTCACGCGCATACCCACACCCATCCCCATGTCCACGCCAGGGATGGCCACGGGCACGAATAGCGATACCCGACTGCTGACCTGCTGCGTGATGCACAAATTTCCGTCACTTCAACTGAGTGCAAATAACGCAGGCAGAATCGCCTTGACTCAGCGCAGCAAGCTCGTGCAGTCTAGGTTCAGATAACGGTCATACCGTAGGCATTTGGGCCCCGCACCGAGACGTGAACT
>CAXXNZ010000015.1:0-135384 GCA_963676075.2 Devosiaceae bacterium | reverse complement strand
CCGCATGATCGTCACCGATCCGCATGACGCGCCGCCATCGTTTGCACAGCACGAATTGCTGTCCGGTGCCGATGACGTGATCGATCTGCGCATCAACGATCTTACGGCCTTCGATGCCACCAACTGGGCGCGCCGTCCGCGCCTGAGGTTGATCGATGCACCCGAGGAGATCGCCTCGACCGTCAATGGCTTCGCCGAAGCCGGGTTGTTCGTCGGCTCGGAGGATGATGCACCGCTGTTCCTCGCGCCGACGACGGCGGACTGGGGACGATTTGCCGACGACAGTGTGGTCATTGTTTACGGCGCTTTTGCCAACATGCCGGAGACACTTCAGGCGCTGTGCACGCTGGCACGTCCGCGATTGGTCGCCCTTGCAAGTGACGATTTCGACGGCGCCTTGATCGATGATATCGCCGCCGCCGCGCAAGGGGCGCCGGTGCAGATCATGGAGCAGGGACTGGCGCTCGAAACCTGAGCTGCGTTAGGGGAGTTGCCTCCACCCGCGCCGGCTTGCTAAATGCTCCCCGGTTTTCACTCCCTTTTTGAGGACTTTTCCATGTCGGTCGACAAAGACACCGTCAAGCGTATTGCCCGGCTGGCGCGCATCCGCGTCACCGAGGAGCAGCTCGAAAGCTATCAGGGCGAGCTCAACGCCATTCTCGGCTTTGTCGAGCAACTCAACGAGGTGGACGTTTCCGGCGTCGAGCCGATGACCTCAGTGACCCCAATGGCACTGCGGCTGCGCAAGGACGAGGTGACCGACGGCTCCTATGCCGAACGTGTCGTCACCAATGCGCCGCTGAGCGAAGACAATTTCTTCATGGTGCCCAAGGTCATCGAGTAGCCGCGCCATGACCGTTTCAATTGCTGTCGAAACGCCGCTTCAGGACGATGTGCGGGCTTTGGTGGCTGCGCTCAACGCCCATCTCACCCCGCTGTCGCCGCCGGAATTCCAGTTCCAGATGACAGTCGAGCAGATGGCCGACCCTGCAACCACTGTCTTTATCGCGCGGAACGCGGCGGGCAAGCCCGTCGGCATGGGAGCACTGAAGGTGCATTCGCCTGATCTTGCCGAGGTCAAGCGCATGTATACCTTGCCGGAGACGCGCGGGCGGGGCGTGGGGCGCAAATTGCTCGACGCCATCGAAAAGCTGGCGCGCGAAAAGGCCATTCCGCTACTCAAGCTCGAAACTGGCTCGACGCGTGGATTCGAGCCGGCATGGCGTCTTTACGAACGGGGTGGTTTCACCCGCTGTGCCGCTTTTGCCGACTATCCCGAGAGCGATTATTCGGCCTACTACCAAAAGCAGCTGACGCCTGAGCTGCAATGAGGACTTGATTTCCACCCCCTGTTGCGTTGAAACCCGCTGAACGCTCGCCCCGACCAGAAAGAGCCATTGCCGTGACCGATCTCACCACAAAGAGCCTTGCCGAACTCCGCGACGGCCTCAAAGCCAAGAGCTTTTCCGCCCGCGAGGTCACCGACGCCTATCTCGGTGCGATCGAGAGCGCCAATCCGCAGTTCAACGCCTTTGTCGCCGTAACCGCCGACAAGGCGCGCGACATGGCGGCGGTGTCGGACGAAAAGCTCGGCAAGGGCGAGGGCGGACCGCTCGAAGGCGTGCCGCTCGGCATCAAGGATCTGTTCGCCACGGTCGGCGTCCACACCCAGGCGGCGAGCCACATCCTCGACAGTTTCAAGCCGGAATACGAATCATCAGTCACGACCAACCTGTGGCGCGACGGCGCGGTGATGCTGGGCAAGCTCAACATGGACGAATTTGCCATGGGCTCGTCCAACGAAACCTCCTATTACGGCCCGGTGGTCAATCCGTGGCGCGCCAGCGGTTCCAACGAGAGCCTGGTGCCCGGTGGCTCCTCCGGCGGCTCGGCGGCAGCGGTTTCGGCCTGGCTCTGCGCCGGCGCCACCGCCACCGATACCGGCGGCTCGATCCGCCAGCCGGCCGCGTTTACCGGCACGGTCGGCATCAAGCCGACCTATGGCCGCTGCTCGCGCTGGGGCATCGTGGCCTTTGCCTCCTCACTCGATCAGGCTGGGCCGATCGCCCGCACTGTCGAGGATGCAGCGATCATGCTGACCTCGATGGCCGGTTTCGACAAGAAGGACTCGACCTCGGTCGACATGGCGGTGCCCGATTTCGCCGCCGCCGTCGAACGCGGGGTGAAGGGCCTGACCATCGGTGTTCCCAAGGAATACCGTATGGACGGCATGCCCGAGGAGATCGAAAAGCTCTGGACCGAGGGCCTTGCCTGGCTCAAGGCGGAAGGCGCGAGCATCAAGGACATCTCGCTGCCGCACACCAAATACGCCCTGCCGGCCTATTACATCGTCGCCCCGGCGGAGGCCTCGTCCAATCTCGCCCGCTATGACGGCGTGAAGTACGGTTTGCGCAAGACCGGCAAGGACATCACCGACATGTACGAGATGACCCGGGCCGAAGGTTTTGGGCGCGAAGTGCAGCGCCGCGTGATGATCGGCACCTATGTGCTGAGCGCCGGCTACTATGACGCCTATTACGTCAAGGCGCAGAAGGTCCGCACCCTCATTCGCCGCGATTTCGAGACCGTGTTCAACGACGGCGTCGACGCCATCCTGACCCCGGCGACGCCGTCCGCCGCCTTCGGCATCGGCGACGAGGAGATGAATTCGGACCCGGTGAAGATGTACCTCAACGACGTGTTCACGGTGACGGTCAACATGGCCGGCCTGCCGGGCATCGTCGTGCCCGCCGGCAAGGACGGCAGGGGCCTGCCGCTCGGGCTTCAGCTCATCGGCAAGCCGTTCGACGAGGAAACCCTGTTCGCCGCCGGCCGCGTCATCGAGCGCAACAATGGCGGCGGATTTGCGCCGGAGAAGTGGTGGGGCTAAGGCTCAGCCAAACAGCGATATCAGTTCGGGAAGCCGCGCCGCATAGGCCGCGGCTTCTTTCTTCCAGTGATCGAAATGCCCACCCTCGCGCAGCCGCGCTGCCGCATCGGCCCCGATCATGCGAGCACAGGCCTCTTCGTTGCCCATGTGAGCGAGAACCCCGAATACCATCTCCAGAAGGCCGGTGAGGTCCTTGGTGCCATAGGTGGCGCCAACAACCGTGAGTCGCGCAAAGCCCGCCGCTTCCTGTTGCCGAGTATGCTCGCTCAACTCGCCCTCGGCA
The DNA here is from genome assembly GCA_963676075.2 of Devosiaceae bacterium. GTDB lineage: Bacteria > Pseudomonadota > Alphaproteobacteria > Rhizobiales > Devosiaceae > JAHJQZ01. The sequence goes on along the minus strand of CAXXNZ010000015.1, from coordinate 132,211 downwards.
AAAGACAAGGGCACCAACCAGTAGGCGAGATAGGCCAGATCCCTGAGGCGCGGACCCGGACCACACAGATCGAAATCGATGATCCCGGTCGGCAGACCGTTGCGGAACACCATGTTGTACGGCGCGAAATCATTGTGGCAGATGACCTCGTGCCGTGCTGGTTCGGGGAAGGCGTAGGCCCAATCCCCGACTGCGCCCACGTCGAAATCATCGAGCGCATCGTGATAGTCACGCAGCATTTTTGCGGCCGCGACGAGCGGTGCGTCGTCCATCCATAGCCTGGCCGGGAAAGAGGCCTCTCCATCGAGGAAACTCAGGATTTCCCGGTTTTTCTCGTCGATGCCGAGAAAACGCGGAGCGGCACTAAAGCCCTTAGCCTCCAGATGAAGCAATAGCCGGTGCACGGCGGGGCTGTTTCGATTCTGCGCACGCCGCACGGTATCGCCGATCCGAACCACAGCGGCATTGACGTTGCCGCCGCTGAGTGCCTCTTCATTGCCAGATGACTCCGTCACGGTCGGCCTAGACGTTCGGCGCGAATATCGCGCCGTTGATCCAGCCGAGCAGCACGAAGCCACTTAGGATTGCGTCGACTGCGACGGCGGCCAGGATCATGCCCATGACGCGCGAGATGATGTTCTCGCCGGCGGCACCGATGATCTTGTGGATCGAGGCTGCGGCAAGCATCAGAACGAGGGCGACCAGCAGCACCAACAGCAGCAGGACGGCCGTCTCGGCCTGATCGGTGACGGAAAACCGGTGATTGTCGGTCAACAGGACGATGGCAAGCATGGCGCCGGGACTGGCGAGCGAGGGGATGGCAATGGGAAACACGGCGCTGTGGTGTGGCTCATTCTCGACCGAGGCCATGTCGGAGACCGGTTTTGGCGGGCCGAAGACCATGGTCAAAGCGAAGATGAACAGGACGATGCCGCCTGCGATCCGGAACGAGACGAGCGAAATGCCCATCGCCTCGAGGAGAAATTGTCCGAGTGCGAGGAAAAAACCGAGGATCAGCGCTGCGTAGAGCGTTGCGCGCAGGGCCACGCCGCGCCGTTTCGCCGCCGAAAGCCCTGCCGTTGCCGCCAGGAAGACCGGGATGGTGCCGATCGGGTCGACCACAACCCACAGGGTGACGAATTCGCGAAGCATCTGCGCAAAGTCCATGCGTATTCCAGTTTTGAGAGTGCCGGGAGGCGACAGCCGGATGGCTGCCACACCCGATCAACCAGCTGATCATGGCATGGCGATGGCGGAAGCGCCATAAACCGCGCAAACGGCAGGTTTCTAGCCCAGCAGGCTATCGACGTTGGGCAGCCCTTTTGTGAAGGTGAAGGTGCCGCTCTCGACGATCTCGTCGAGCGCTTGCGCGGCCCGATACATGGCGGCGGCGTGAACGCCGGAACCGAGACTGACGCGCGCCACACCGAGCCGGTGCATGTCGGCCATGTCCAGCGTCGTGTCGGCCATGCCGAGCAGCACATTGACCGGTTTGTCGACCGCTTGAACGATGGTTTCGACCTCTTCGGCGGTCTTGAGACCTGGTGCATAGAGGACATCGGCACCTGCTGCCGAAAAGGACTTAAGCCGTTCGACGATTTCGCCGAAATCGCGCTGTCCGTACAAGAGGTATTCGCAGCGCGCTGTCAGAGTGAACTTGAAGGGCAGGGCGCGCGCCGCCGCGACAGCCGCCTCGACACGCTTTACCGCCGTGTCGAAATCGTAGAACGCGCCGGGCCGGCCCCAGATAACATCCTCGATCGACCCGCCGACCGCACCGGTTCCGGCGGCAAGGTGGATGGTTTCGGCGATGCCGTCGGCATCAGCGCCATAGCAATCCTCGAGATCGACGGAAAGCGGCAGTTCGGTGGCCGCGGCGATTGCGCGGGCATTCTCGATGACCAGATCGCGTCCGCCGTCACCCGATAAGCGCCCGGCGCCACGGTCGACGCCGGCAGATGTCGTTGCCAGAGCGTCGAAACCCTTGGCCTTCATCATGCGGGCGCTGCCCGGATCCCAGGGGTTCGGAATGACGAACGGCTGGCCGCGATGATGCAGCGCCAAAAAGGCGTCGCCACGTTCTTTCTGGTTCATCGGATTGACATTCCTCTTTCAGCGACTATCTGTCCCTCGCTTCGGCAACGGTAGCGAGTTCTACCGAGGTCGGCGACCCAAATCCGGCAGTTGTTTCCAGCGATCACGTGTTTCCAACTGTCCCGTATCTGGCTTAGGGTCGCAAAAAAGAGAGAAGACCATCTGAATGCTCGAACTGATCAACCAGACCCTCAACCAGCCCCAACCGCCCAGCGACATGACCAAGCCTCTGCAAGCCCTGTGGTGGCTGAAGAAGGGCGGGTTCAGGGTCGGGCCGGAATGGGACGAGGCCCATGTCATCCTGCAGTCCATGGAAGGCGTGAAGGCCTTTGACTGGGTGCACGCTCTGGCGCACTGGATCGAGGCCGATTTCGGCAATGCCGACTATTGGTATCGCCAGGCCGGCGAGCGCCGCACCAAGCCGAGCGTCGCCGAGGAATGGACCTATCTGGTCGAGACCCTGAGCGAGAAGCCGCAGGGCAGCTGAACGGACCTCACAGGTTTTGGGGATATAGGGCCGGGAGAGTTCCCCCGGCCCATCCTGTCAAAGCGCAAATTCGTCGAACTTGACGGCCTCGGCCGCGGGATCGCTGGTGTCGAACACATAGGAGCTGACCGTCCCGGCGCTGGTATCGAGGATCGAGAACACCGAGAGGGTGTTGCTCGCCACGCAGGAAAGCGGTTCGCCGTTCTCATTCGTCATTGGTGAGAAGATCGAAGGTTTTGCGGGCTCGTAGCCGAAGATGTCGCCAGCTGCGGGATAGTTGCCCTCATCATAGCCACCTCCCTTGGGCGCGCCGCTACGCGTCGTATGGCCGGGAACATAGCATCCATAGGTGTTGCCGACATTGGACGTCTCGATGATGTTCATGCCGGCATCGTTGACCATCCGGTACCAGAGATGGGAATGGCCGGTATCCAGAAGATCGACGCCGGCTGCAGAGAGCAGGGGCTCGACGTCGTTGACGAATATGTCGTTCTCGACCGGATAGTCGTAGCGGACGCCGATCAGCCTGCCGTTTTCATCGCGATCGAGGATCTGAACCGGATTGGCATAGGCCGGCACCGAGTTGTCGCCCAACCCATGCGCAGGGTGATGCATCAGGACGACCTTGTACTTGGCGGACTTGAACGCCTCGCTGTCGAGCTGGGCCTTGAGCCATTTATATTGCTCAGAGCCTTCCGACATGTCCTCGAAGATGAACTCGCCCCAGCCCCAGTTGTCCGGCGTGTCGATATCGGCCGCCGCTTCCCGGTATTTTCCGCGCGTCGTTTCCGACAGACTGGGCGAGCGCCAGATGCGTGTGCCGTAAAGGCCGATCAGATAGACATCACCGAAGCTCAAACCGTAATAGGTCTCGCCACCGGGGCCGTCGTCGGGGAGTGTGAAGATCTCTTCGTAGCTCACGGTGTTGAAGGAGTTGTCGGCAATCCACTGCCGGCGGATCTCGGGATCGCCGGACGGGTTGAACAGATCGGCATTGGCTTCATAGAGCGCTTCGGCAACGGCGCGTGGCCGCGGATCGTTGAACATGGTGCTTAGCGGCGTGGTCTGCGCAAGTCGACCCATGACTTCATGATTGCCGATCACCGGGAAAAGCGGCGCATTCTGGATGATTTCGCCCCCCTTGTAGGTCACGCTCGTCCTGTAGGCGATGCCGTCCTTTTCGAACTCACGATCGAGCGTCGATGCAGCGTGACCTTGCAGTCCCGGAAATATTGCCAGACCGCGGTTGTCGTCGAACCACTCCGATGCGCGATCGGCGACGTTTGCCAGGTCGCCGGCAAAGAACACCGCGTCGATCTCTCCCGCGACACGTTCGGCCATGCGCATATTGGCTGCTGTCATCGGCTTGAGCTGGTGGTCAGAGGTCAAAAGGATCTTGAGCGCCTGGCCCTTGGCCGGCAAAGGTGCCAGAGAGAAGGCGCGAGACAGAACCTCTGCACCTTCATCGTCCGTGCTTTTGACGTAATAGGGCGTGCGCTCTCCGCCGGCAAGACCGGTCACATAGGCTTCATGGCGCCACACGGCGCGCGGGGTGACCGCTTTGTAGACCTGACCGTTTTCGGTCTGCTCTCCGACACGGGAGTTTTGGTCTTCCGCCATGCGCGACATCGGCATGGTCTTTGCCGCAAACTCAGACGAAAAATCTGCGCCGACGTACGCTGCATGGTCGCTGCCCTCGAAGGGCGTGAACCATACGACATGGACGCCGTCCTCGGTCGGCAGTTGCAGGAACGGGTCGGTCAATAACCGCGGGTCGGGCGTGAGAGCCTGGCCGAGGGCAGGGGCGGTCAAGGCAATGCCGGCCATCAGCATGCCGGCTGCGGCACCAAGAATCGGTTTTGTCGGGGCAGGTATCATAATGGTCCTCATTTGATGCGGTGATACGTCTGCAATCCCTCGGACAATCCGGTGACAGGCGTATGATAATGCGATGATGATTTCGCTCTGCGACAAGAAGAGACATGTGCTTGAGGCGCAGCATGTCTTTCACCGGTTGTCGGTTTCGGCCCTGACGAGCTCCAGTCCGCGCCGCGTTATCTGATAGGGACGGGAGGCTTGCGAGCGGATCGCCTTGCGGCGCCTGAGTTTTTGGAACAACCAGAGCGGGCAGCCGGCGAGGAGCCAGCCCTCACGATTGTAGCATTGAACGCCGACGATCTTTCCGCGCTCGTTCTTTTGAGCGCGTATGTGGCCGCCTTGCGCCAGAATATGCAGGATGCGTTGTTCGCTTTTGGAAATGTCCATTTTGGAAGACCCGAAATCGGAGCGGCGCGCGAGCGCCATCGGGTTGCCGCTGTGAGGCGGCAACCGGCTCTACGATCTGCCGGCTTCGGGAACATGTTCCAACGACCGGGAGCGGTCATCGATTGCGAACATGCGACAACTCAGGTCGAGAAGCCGGCTCTAGCGGGATTCCAAATGGTTGGACATAAAAGCTCCGTGATCAGGCGGATTTAGGCCCCGGCGTCGCGACTGGCAAGACGGTTCCATCGCGCGTCCGACAAACGGTGCGACAGCGTGGCAAAATCGCAACGGCGTGATCAGGGCGCAAAGGAGTTGAACAGGCCGGTCGGGAATGCTTAGCTTCTCTCGTATCACCAGTATCGAAGGCCAGCCCGTGACGACCATTATCCCGCCCGCCGATTGCGACACCAAGGAGGCGGTACGTGCTGAACTCGACCGCGTTGATACGGCGCTGGTGGCGCTGTTTGCCGAGCGTCATCAGTATGTGACTCGGATGGCCGAATTGAAGAATGATCCACATGAGGCCTATGTGCCCGACCGGATCAATGCCATTATCGAACGCGTTCGTGCGCGTGCCATCGCGCTGGATCTCGACGAGGATCAGGCGGAGCTGATCTGGCGGACGCTGATCGACTGGAACGTCAATTATGAGAAGGGCGTGATTGCCGCGCGCAAGAAGAAAGGTTGATCCATTGATGCTCGACCGCGTGTTGCTCAGACAGGCCACGCCCGACGATCTCAGCGACCTGTCCGCACTTGCCTACGTGTCCTGGGAGCAGGGAATTCTCCCCATGCTTCAAGAGCGGCCGGGCCTTCGAGAGCGCGAACGTCTGCGCTTTGCCGGCCATGTCGCTGAAGCCGTTCCGCGCATCACCGTCGCCACCCATGACAACGAGATCGTCGGCTGGTGCTCGCGGGCGCCGGGGCGACCCTATGTGCCGTATCTGTTCGTTGCGCCTTACATGCAGAACGCCGGTATCGGCTCGGCGCTTTTAAAGCGAACCGAATCGATTCTCGAGCTGATGGGCCACGACCGCATCTTTCTCGACACTCCCGCCGACCACGTGCGCGCTGTGAGCTTCTATCAGCATCAGGGCTACCGGATACTGGCCATGCGGCCGGAGCGGACGGGCGGAATCGAGCCCTTGCTTTCGGTGAGGCTGGAAAAACGGCTGACGCCTTTCCGGGGACCGATTTCGGAAGACTGAATCCATGACTACATCGAGCGGGAATGCAATCCCGACCCTTGTGACAGCGCGGCTGCGGTTGCGCGCACCGGTCATGGGCGATTTCGAAGCCTATTCCCGTTTGATGGCGTCGGATCGGGCCAAGTACATGAACGGCCCGCTCGATACCGCCGGCGCCTGGGGCTATTTCACCTCCGACGTGGCGCTTTGGCACCTTTATGGGCATGGCGGTTTGATGATCGAGCTTGTCGCGACCGGCGAGACCATCGGCCAGGTTGGCATCAACCACGGACCGCTGTTTCCCGAAAAGGAACTCGGCTGGATGCTCTATGACGGATTCGAAGGGCAGGGCTACGCCACCGAAGCCGCAACCGTCATGCGAGATTGGGCCTTCGAAACGCTCGGCATCACAACGCTTGTCTCCTATGTCGATCCCGACAACGCAGCCTCCGCCGCCGTCGCCATTCGCCTCGGCGCTATCCGTGACGACAAGGCGGTAAGACCGGCTCCGCCGGTAGTGGTCTACCGTCATTCTCGTCCAGACTGAGACTTCGCGCGATCGCCGGTGTCGCCGCGACAGCTATTGCGACCTCGGGCGCGGAGAAATGTTTGCCCGACCTAGTGTTATGGATTAGACAAGTGACGCCGTTTCCGGCGGCTTTCAGACTGACTTCCCCTTGTTCCGCACAGGTTCGCTCAATGCCTCTCGTTGACACCCGCACGCCCAATCCCAAATCCTTCATCTCCGGCGCGACCGGTGACTGGGAAATCATCATCGGCATGGAAGTTCATGCCCAGGTGACGAGCGAATCCAAGCTGTTCTCCGGCTCCTCGACCAAATTCGGCCAGCCGCCGAACTCCAATGTCAGCTTCGTCGATGCAGCGATGCCGGGCATGCTGCCGGTGATCAATGAGGAATGCGTACGTCAGGCCGTGCGCACCGGTCTCGGGCTCAAGGCCAAGATCAACAACCGCTCGATCTTCGACCGCAAGAACTATTTTTATCCGGACCTGCCGCAGGGCTACCAGATCTCCCAGTATCTCGATCCGATCGTCGGCGAGGGCGTCGTCAAGCTCGACATGGGCGAGGACGGCGAGATAGAGATCGGCATCGAGCGCCTGCACCTCGAACAGGATGCCGGCAAGTCGATCCACGACCAGCACCCGAGCATGAGCTTCGTCGATCTCAACCGCTCTGGCGTGGCGCTGATGGAGATCGTCTCCAAGCCCGACATTCGCTCGTCCGATGAGGCCAAGGCCTATGTTAACAAGCTGAGGACCATCCTTCGCTATCTCGGCACATGTGACGGCAACATGGAGGAAGGCTCGCTCCGAGCCGACGTCAATGTTTCGGTGCGCAAGCCCGGCGGTGAATTCGGCACGCGTTGCGAAATCAAGAACATGAACTCGATCCGCTTCATCGGCCAGGCAATCGAATATGAAGCGCGCCGCCAGATCGACATTCTTGAAGAAGGTGGCGAGATCGACCAGGAGACGCGTCTTTACGACGTCAAGACAGGCAAGACCCGGTCGATGCGGTCCAAGGAAGAAGCGCACGACTACCGCTATTTCCCCGACCCCGATCTGCTGCCGCTCGAATTCGACGATGCCTTTGTCGCCGAACTGGCGGCGCATCTGCCCGAACTGCCGGACGAGAAGCGCGAACGGCTGGTCAAGGAATACGGCATCACGCCCTATGACGCGGCGGTGTTGATTCTCGAACAGGCGCGAGCCGATTTCTTCGAGAAGGTTGCCAAGGGGCGCGATGGCAAGCAGAGCGCCAACTGGGTGATCAACGAGCTGTTTGGCAGGCTGACCAAGGATGGGCTCGATATCTGGGACAGTCCGATGTCGGCCGATCAGCTCGGCGCCATTGTCGACCTGATCGCCAAGGGCGACATCTCGGGCAAGATCGCCAAGGATCTGTTCGAGATCGTCTGGACCGAAGGTGGTGATCCGGCCGAGATCGTCGAAAAGCGCGGCATGAAGCAGGTGACCGACACCGGCGCCATCGAGAAGGTCGTCGACGAGATCATCGCCGCCAACCCGGACAAGGTGGAGCAGGTCAAGGCCAAGCCGACCATGCTCGGCTGGTTCGTCGGCCAGGTGATGAAGGCATCCCAGGGCAAGGCCAACCCGCAGGCGGTCAACGAGATCTTGAAGGCCAAGCTCGGGATCGAGTAGGCGCACCGCGACAGCGATTTTCAAAGCGGGCCTCGTTAGCCCGCTTTTTTTGTCTTCGGCGCAGGTAGCGCCTGCGTTTGCCTGGATCAGCCTTCGGCGGGTGCCACCGGGGGGCGGAACAGTTTCAACATCCGCCCGTCGATAACGATCAGGCCGATGAACACCACGACGATGCCGACGTAGTGGATCGGCATCAGTTCCTCGCTCAAAACGAAATAGCCGAGAATCAGCGCCGAGATCGGTGTGATGAAGGTGTTAAGCGAGACATTGGTCGCACCGACGCGTGGCAGCAGCCAGTAGAGCAGCAGCATGGAGAAGCTGGTCGACAGTGCCCCGATGCCGAACATGGCGCCCCAGGTTTCCGGGCGGGTGATCACCGGTACACCCGTCACCAACAGCGCGACGGGTACGCTGGCCAGAGCGGCACCGGTCAATGACAGCGTAGCGACGCTGGCCGAATCGATGTCGCGGAAGCGCCGGGCGTAATTGAGCGTGATGGCGTAGCAGAAGGTCGCGGTGAGCGCAGCGAGAAGCGCCGGAATTTCGGCAGCATCGCCGTGCCCGATCGACGGCGATGCAAGAATGGCCGCGCCGGCAAAGCCGATGATGACGCCGGCGAACTTGTTCAGGCCCGCTCTTTCACCGCCCGGCCAGACCTGGGAAACCAGCACCGTCGTCATCGGCGTCAGACCGTTGATGACACCGGTGATGCCGCTCGAAATGTGCAGTTCGGCATAGGGAAACAGGGCAAAGGGAATGGCGTAGTTCAACACGCCCAGAAAAAACAGCTGTGCGTAAATGATCGGCATCGTCGGCAGCTTGCGCTTGGTCGCGAAGAAATAGACCCAGCAGATGGCGGCACCGATGCTGACGCGCCCGGCCGATACCCAGAGCGGATGGATCTCGCGGATCAGCACCGCATTGAACATGAACGATCCGCCCCAGACCGCACCGAGAAAGAAAAGCAGTGCCCAATAGCGTATCGGCATTTTGTTCTCCGTTTGTCCGAACGCTACCGACGTCCACGCGCCGCGTCGAACCGTTTTTGACGATTGCGAGCATAAGGACTGCAAATGGTGAGTCTTGTCAGGTAAGTGTCGTGCGGCCTCGTGCCACGGCAGCCAGGCAGGCGGGATAGAGCCGGTGTTCCTCGGCGAGAACGCGCGCACCGAGCGTTTCGGGCGTGTCGTCCGGCATGACCGGCACACTGGCCTGACCGATCACCGGGCCTTCGTCCATGCCGGCGGTGACGAAATGCACCGTGCAGCCATGTTCGGTCTCACCGGCGGCGATGGCGCGTTCGTGGGTGTCGAGACCAGGGAATTTCGGCAGAAGCGCCGGGTGGATGTTGAGGATGCGGCCCTGCCAGTTCTCGCAGAACTCCGCACCGAGCAGACGCATGAAGCCGGCGAGGCAGACGAGGTCGATGCCCCAGGCACTCAGATGCGCGCCGATCTCGGCGTCAGCAGCCGTCTTGTCGGGGAAATCCTTGAGCCGGACCACCGCGGTCACAAGGCCTGCATTGCGGGCAAACTCGAGACCGGCTGCATCGGGCTTGTTGGCGATCACGCCGACGATCTCCACCGGGTAATCGGGATCGCGCGCCGCGTTGACCAGCGCTTCCATATTGGAGCCGCGCCCGGAGATAAGGATAGCGGCGCGCTTCTTCGCCATCAGAGGCCGAGCCCGCCGGTGAAGGTCACCGCTTCTTCGCCGCGCGGCTGAAGCGTACCGATGACGACGGCGAATTCCTCGGCTTCGGCCAGCGCCGCGATGAGCGCATTGGCCTCGTCAGGCTTGACCACGGCGATCATGCCGATGCCGCAATTGAAGGTGCGGACCATCTCTTTCTGGCCGAGCCCACCGGTCTGCGCCAGCCAGCTAAAGACCGGCGGCACTGGTACCGCATCGAGGTCGATGGCGGCCGCCAGCGCATCGGGCAGAACGCGCGGGATGTTGTCGACAAAACCGCCACCGGTGATGTGGGCGAGGGCCTTGATGCCGATGCCAGCTTTGAGCGCTGAAAGGACCGGTTTGACATAGATTCGCGTCGGCACCAGCAGCGCCTCGCCGAGCGTCGCATCCGGATCGAACGGGGCGGGGGTGTCGTAGGAAAGGCCCGAAAGCTCAACAATCTTCCTGACAAGCGAGAAGCCGTTGGAATGAACTCCGGACGAGGCGATGCCAACGATCACGTCGCCGGCTTCGATATCGGTCCGCGGCAGCAATCCACCGCGTTCGGCGGCACCGACAGCAAAGCCTGCAAGGTCGTAATCGCCTTTTTGATACATGCCCGGCATTTCGGCCGTTTCGCCACCGATCAGGGCGCAGCCTGCCTCGCGGCAGCCATCGGCAATGCCGCTGACGATGGCCGTGCCGGCGGCGACATCGAGCGCACCGGTGGCGTAATAGTCGAGAAAGAACAGCGGTTCGGCACCCTGGACGACGAGGTCGTTGACGCACATGGCGACCAGATCGATGCCGATTGTGTCGTTGATGCCGGTTTCGATGGCGATCCTCAATTTAGTACCGACGCCGTCATTGGCGGCGATCAGCACGGGATCGGTGAAACCAGCCGCCTTGAGGTCGAAAGCGCCGCCAAAGCCGCCGATCTCGCCATCGGCGCCGGGGCGTCGCGTTGCCCGGACAATTGGCTTGATGGCGTCAACCAGGGCATTACCGGCATCGATATCGACCCCGGCCTGCTTGTATGACAGCCCGTTTGATGGCAGCTTTTCGGTGTCGGGCATGTCGGTGCTTGCCTCTAAAATGATCCAACCACGTCCGGCAGGTGGTTGTCCGCCGGCGGCAGGAGAGATATCAGGCTGATACCGGCTCCCGTTTTCTCACGCAAGGGTTGCGCACCTGATGTCCCTGCAAAACCAGATCAGAATCTGGCTTATCCTCCTGGTGATGACCGTGCTGGGGCTGTGGCTGTTCCGCGGCATCCTGCTGCCCTTCGTCCTCGGCATCCTGCTGGCCTATCTGCTCGATCCGGTTGCCGACAAGCTGGAGAGCTGGAAATTCTCGCGTTTCTGGGCCTCGGTGGTCATCCTGGTGCTTGCCTTGGCGGTCTTCATCACCGCGTTCCTGCTCGTCGTGCCGCTGGCGCTGCAGCAGGCAATAGGGCTGGCGCTGAAGTTGCCCGGTTATGTCAACCAGTTGCAGCAGCTTGCGAACGAGCGCGTGCCGGAGCTGTTCGCCTCGCTCGGCGAGGAACGGGTGGTGCAGTTCCAGAACACGCTCGCCGAACTGCTCAACCAGGGCATCGGTATCGTTGGCGGTCTCCTGGCGCAGGTCATGCAGTCGGGGCTGACGCTGATCAATGCCCTGGCGGTCATGCTCGTCACCCCGGTGGTTGCCTTCTACCTGCTGCTCGATTGGGACCGGATGTCGAAGACCTTCGACAACATGCTGCCGCGCAACTACATCGGGGACATCCGTTCTGTGCTCGCCGAGATCGACACCGCGATGGCGGGTGTCATCCGCGGGCAGGGCACGGTGATGATCTCGCTGAGCGTTTATTATGGCGTGGCACTGAGCGTTGCCGGGCTCAATTTCGGCATCGCCATCGGCCTGATGACAGGGTTTTTGAGTTTTGTGCCCTATGTCGGATTCCTGACCGGGTTCGTGCTGTCGATGGGTGTCGCCATCGTGCAATTCTGGCCTGACGGACTGTGGATCGGCGTCATCTTCGGCATTTTCGCGGTTGGCCAGTTTATCGAGGCCAACGTGCTCTATCCCAAGTTCGTCGGCAACTCGATCGGCGTGCACCCGGTCTGGCTGATGTTCGCCCTGTTTGCCTTCGGCCTGATTTTCGGGCTTATCGGCATCGTCCTGGCCATGCCTATGATCGCCATAACCGGTGTTCTGGTGCGTTTTGCCGTCAAAAAGTACAAGTCGAGCGTTCTCTATCTCGGCGGTGAGTCAGAAGGCAGTGCCAATGAGCCGAAAGCCTGATCGGGAGAACGAGGAACCGGCTTTCTGGCCGAACGAACTCCCCGCTGCGGCTCGCCAACTCGTTCTCGACCTCGGACACACCCCCTCCCATGAGGAAACCGATTTCGTGACAGCGCCCGGCAACGAGACGGCGTTCGCGCATGTCATGAGCTACCCGGACTGGTCGAGCCCGCTTGCCCTGCTTATCGGCCCGCCCAAATCGGGCAAATCGCACCTGGCCGCCATCTGGACACAGCGCGCCGGCGCCCGCGCCGTCAGCCCCGACGATATCGAGGCGGTGGCTGGGGCCGCCGATCCCCGTCCGGTGCTGATCGAGGATGCCGACCGGAACGCCTATCCCGAATCCGGCCTGTTCCACATCCTCAACCAGTCAATCCGGTCCGGGCGCCATATCCTGATGACGGCACGCTCCGAGCCGCGCGACTGGCCATTGAGGACCGAGGACGCTCGCTCGCGGGTACGGCTGGCAACGGCACTGTTCATGGCGCCGCCCGACGACATTTTGCTGTCGCAACTGTTCGTCAAGCTATTCAGCGATCGGCAGATTGCAGTTGAACCCGGACTCGTCTCTTATCTGGTCAAGCGCGTGGAGCGCGCGCCCGACGAGGTGGTAACTCTCGTCGAAATCATGGACACGCTGGCGCTGTCGCGTGGCAGCGCGGTGACGCGAACCATCGCGGCCGAGGCCATTGCCCTGCGCGCCAAGGCACTTAACATAGACACCGAAGCTGAAACCGAAACCGAGCGGAGCGACAATCATGGATGAGTATCGAGAGCCGACCGCCAGCGTATCGCCCGATGCCGAGGCGCTGCGCGAAAGCCCGGCGCGTTTCGTCAACCGCGAAGTGTCGTGGCTGCAGTTCAATCTCAGGGTGCTGGAAGAAGCGAGCAATCCGGCGCATCCGCTGCTCGAACGGGTACGTTTTCTGTCGATTTCCGCCTCGAATCTCGACGAGTTCTTCATGGTGCGCGTTGCCGGCCTCAAGAGCATGATCCGCGCCGGCATGTCGCGGCTGTCGATCGACGGGTTGTCGCCAACCGACCAGCTCGAAGACATCACGACGCTCGCCCAACACCTGAACCTCGAACAGCAGGACCAGTGGCAAACGTTGCGCGAGGAGCTGTTCAACCAGAACGTCGTGCTGCACGAGGCCCAGGACCTCAACGAGGAGCAGATCGCCTATCTGCAGCAGCTGTTCCGCGACGAGATCTTCCCGGTCCTGACCCCGATCGCCGTCGATCCGGCCCACCCGTTCCCGTTCATCCCCAATCGCGGCTTGACCCTGGCGTTCCTGTTGCAGCGCCCCGGCTCGTATGACCGCATGACGGCGCTCATCCGCGTGCCGGCCAATCTCGATCGCTTCGTCAACCTGCCGCAGGAACTGACCGCCGAACGGCGGATCGAACTGGTCACCGTCGACGCGGTGATCGCAATGTTCTTCCACCAGCTTTTCCCGGGCTACGACATCGTCGGCTCGGGCGCCTTCAGGGTCATTCGCGACAGCGAAATCGAGATCGACGACGAGGCCGAAGATCTTGTGATCGAATTCGAGACGGCGCTGCGCCAGCGCCGGCGCGGGCAGGCGATCCGCCTCGAGATCATGCGCCAGACGCCGCGCGCGCTCAGACGCTACATCGCCGACGAACTTCACGTTACCGAAGAGGAAACCTACGAAGTCGACGGGTTCCTTGGCCTATCCGACATGGCCCGGCTTTGCGACATCGACCGGCCCGATCTGAAGTTCACGCCCTACAATGCGCGCTTCCCCGAACGTATCCGCGATCACCACGGCGACGCCTTCGCGGCAATCAAGGAAAAGGACATCCTCGTCCACCACCCTTATGAGAGCTTCGATGTTGTCGCCCAGTTCCTGATGCAGGCGGCCAACGATCCGGACGTGGTGGCGATCAAGCAGACGCTCTATCGCACCTCGAACGACAGCCCGATCGTCAAGGCGCTGATCCAGGCGGCCGAAAGCGGCAAGTCGGTGACGGCCCTTGTCGAACTGAAGGCGCGCTTTGACGAAGAGGCCAACATCCGCTGGGCTCGCGACCTCGAGCGGGCAGGGGCACAAGTCGTGTTCGGTTTTGTCGAGCTGAAGACCCATGCCAAGCTCAGCCAGATCGTCCGGCGCGAAAAGGGCAAGCTGGTGTCCTATTGCCATATCGGCACGGGCAATTATCACCCGGTCACGGCCAAGATTTACACCGATCTCAGCTATTTCACCGCCAATCCGCAGATCACGCGCGATGTGGCCCGCATCTTCAACTACGTCACCGGCTACGCCCGGCCTTCGGAAATGGAAGCGGTCTCGCTGGCCCCGGTCAATCTCAGGCAGACACTTGTCGACCAGATCCGCCATGAGGTGGAACTTGCCCAACAGGGCCGACCTGCCGAGATCTGGTTCAAGATGAACTCGCTCGTCGACCCGGAAATCATCGACGCGCTTTATGCCGCCAGCCAGGCCGGCGTGAAGGTCAAGATGGTGGTGCGCGGCATTTGTTGCCTTAGGCCCGGCATCCCCGGCTTCTCGGACAATATCGAAGTCAAATCCCTGGTCGGACGGTTCCTCGAGCACTCGCGCATCTATTGTTTCTCGAATGGGCACGAGATGCCGTCGCGCAAGGCCAATATCTTCATTTCGTCGGCCGATCTGATGCCGCGCAATCTCGACGGCCGTGTCGAGGCACTGGTGCCGATCACCAACAAGACTGTGCACAAGCAGATTCTCGACCGGATCATGATTGCCTATTTTCGGGACAACCAGCAAAGCTGGGAAGTGCTTCCGGACGGGAGTTCGCAGCGTATCCGTATCGGTGATGACGACGAACCGTTCAGTGCCCATGAGTTCTTCATGACCAATCCGTCTCTTTCGGGCAGGGGGAGTGCACAGGCCGGACACTCCGACACCGATGAGGATCAGGACTAGAGCAGTCACACTTGGGTGGAATCGCCTGATCTGCTTTATGTCTTTGAATGGTCGTGTTTTCGAGGCTTCGACAGGCTCAGCCGGAAAAGTGGTGTCCGCTTTTGCTGAAAAAACTCTAGTCAGGACGAGGAATACCGAGTTTGAAGAGCGTATGGGGAACTGATCTCGATCCCACCGCACGGGGTCGGCTGAAGAATGCCGAGCCTGTTGCCGTCCTCGACATCGGCTCGAATTCCATCCGTCTGGTCGTCTACGAGCGCAATGGCCGGGTCCTGACGCCGTTGTACAACGAGAAATCGCCCGCGGGTCTCGGGCGCGGCGTTGCCAAGACCGGGCGGCTGGCAGACGATTCGGTCGACCGGGCGCTCCGGGCCATCAAGCGCTTCGCGCTGGTGGTCAGGCTGATGCAGGTCATGCACTTCCACGTGCTCGCTACCTCGGCAACGCGTGAGGCATCCAATGGTGGCGTGTTCACCGCCCAGGTCGAAGCCATCACCGGTGTTGCGGTCAAGGTGCTGACCGGGACACAGGAAGCTCATTACTCAGCCCTGGGTGTTGTGGCCGGCATCAACCAGTTCGAAGGTGTGGTCGGCGATCTTGGCGGCGGCAGCCTCGAACTGGCGGCGATCGGCCTGGATGGCGAGACCGACGGCGAAACCCATACCCTGGGCGCCATCCGGCTTCAGGACGATTCGAACAGGTCGCTTTCGGTGACGGCGCGGCTGGTGCGTGAGCGGCTGCAGCGATCGAACATCATCAAGGCGTCGGCGGGCAAGAGTTTTGCGGCGATTGGCGGCACCTGGCGAAGCTTTGCCAAGCTGCATCAGGTCCGTTCGCAATACCCGCTGCACATGGTGCAGCACTATACGATCCCCGCCGAAGAGGCGATCGCGCTGTGCGAGCACATCGTCAGTGCCGCTAAAAAGCAGCGCGTCCTGTCGGGCATGGGCACGATCAGCGCCGCCCGCCGCGATCTTTTGCCGTTCGGTTCGATTGTTCTGGCCGAAACGCTTCGCCAGGGCCAGTTCAAGGACGTGGTGTTCTCGGCGCTTGGTGTGCGCGAAGGCTATCTGTTCTCGCTGATGCCCGCCGCTATCCGCCAGACCGATCCGCTGCTGACCGGAACGGCGGAAATGGCGCAGTTGCGGGCCCGCTCACCGCTGCACGGCGCCGATCTGATCGGGTTCTCGGACAGTTTCTTCCGCACCACCGGGTTCACTGAAACCGATGCCGATGTCCGTCTGAGAGTCGCTGCCTGCCACCTGTCCGACATCGGCTGGCGTGGTCATCCGGACTATCGCGGCGAACAAAGCGTCGAACTGATCGCCTTTGGCTCGATGATCGGCGTCAATCACGCCGAGCGCGCGTTCCTCGCCGAAGTGCTGGCGGTGCGCTACATGGGCCTCAAGCACAAGAGCGCCAATTCCGCCGTGATGAAGCTGGCCGGCAACGAGGCAAGCCGGCGTGCACGCCTGCTCGGCGCCATTTTCCGCGTTGCCTATCCGCTCAGCGCCGGCATGCCGGGCGTGCTCGGACGGCTTTCGTTCGTGGTCCAAGACAACAAGCTCGTGCTCGATATCCCGCGGGAATGGGAGTTCCTGGCCGGAGAGCGGATACGCAACCGGATGCGGGCATTGGCCGAAGAGGCCGGCTTTGCCGGTTGCGGCGTCTCGACCGACGAACCCGAAGTGCCGAACGGGAACTTTGTGATCAGTCCTTGAGTTCGATTTCGACGATGCCCTTGGTGGTGGCGGCCAGCCCGAGCCTGCCGTTCTTGATTCCCAGAGCCTTGTCTCCGAACACCTTGCGACGCCAGCCCTTGAGAGCTGAAACGTCGGCCTCGTCATCGAGCACGATCTGATCGATATCATCGCTTGTGGCGATGATCCGGGCGGCCACGCCCTCGCGTTCGGCCACCGATTTCAGCAGCACCCGGATCAGATCGCCAATCGGACCTTTGGGGGAGGGACCATTGGGGCGCTGCGGCAACCGCGGCAGGTCGGATTTGGCAATGGCCTCGACCTTTTCGATCACGGCGATGATCTCGGCGCCCATGGACGAGCGACCGAATCCCCGGGGCACGGCCCTGAGCTTGTCGAAGTCGCCGGACGATTTGGGGCGCTGGATGGCCAGTTCTGCGATAGCGTCGTCCTTGAGGATGCGGCCACGCGGCTGATCGTTGTTCTGGGCCCGTTGCTCGCGCCATTCGGCAAGCGCCATCAGCGCGGCGAGATCACGCGGGCGGGACAGGCGCGCCTTGACGCGCTTGTAGGCCTCGGCCGGCTTGACGACATAGGTATCGATGCTTTGCATCGTGCGGTTTTCGTCGGCCACCCAGTCACTGCGGCCGTTGCTGGCGAGTTCGGCGGTCAGCTTTTTGTAGATGTCGCGTAAATGGGTGACGTCGGCCAGCGCATAGGTCAGTTGCTTTTCCGAGAGCGGACGCGCCGACCAGTCAGTGAAGCGCGAGGACTTGTCGATCTTTTCACCAACAATGGCCTGCACCAGCGAATCATAGGAAGCGCTGTCGCCATACCCGCACACACTGGCCGCAACCTGGGTATCGAACAGGTTTTGCGGCACCTTGCCGGTCAGCTTGACGAAGATTTCGACATCCTGACGGGCGGCGTGGAAAACCTTGACGATGCTCGGGTCGTCGAGAAGCGCGAACAGCGGATCGAGCGAGATCCCCTTGGCCAGCGGGTCGACGATGACCGCCTCCGCATCGGTCGCGAGCTGCACCAGGCACAGCTTGGGCCAATAGGTGGTCTCGCGCAGGAATTCGGTATCGATTGTGACAAATGGATGAGAACGGGCGGCGCTGCAAAACGCCTCCAGGTCGTCTGTCCGAACGACAACTTGCATGTGACACTCTTTTTTTCTTTATCAAATACCTAGCAGGCCAACACAATTCCATAAAGTGCTGCGCGACGTGCTGCGGCAAAAGCGGTGGACTGAAGGCCGCCTTGACTTTCTGACGCGCCCATGCGCTTTTCCGGCCCGTTGATTTCGTGCCGTGCAAAAGGCGAAAAAATGCACACTTATCGCACTCATACCTGTGGCGCGCTCACCGCGGCCAATGCAGGCGAAACCGTACGACTGAGCGGCTGGGCCCATCGCATCCGCGACCATGGCGGCCTGTTGTTCGTCGATCTGAGGGATCATTACGGCATCACCCAATGCGTGGTCGATCCCGATTCCAGCGCCTTTGCCGACGTTGAGAAGCTGAGGGCCGAGTGGGTCGTCAAGATCGAAGGTGAGGTCAAGAAGCGCGACCCCGAAGCGCTCAACCCGAATCTGCCGACCGGTGAGATCGAAGTGTTCATCCGTTCGGTCGAGGTGCTGGGCGCGGCGCTCGAACTGCCGCTACCGGTCTTTGGTGAGCAGGAATACCCCGAAGACATCCGTCTCAAGTATCGTTTCCTCGACTTGAGGCGCGAGCGGCTGCACAACAATATCGTCAAGCGCTCGAAGATCATCTCTTCGCTGCGCCGCCGCATGGTCGATCAGGGATTCACCGAATTCCAGACGCCGATTCTGACCGCTTCGAGTCCGGAAGGCGCCCGAGACTTCCTCGTGCCGTCGCGCATGCATCCCGGCAAGTTCTACGCTCTGCCGCAGGCGCCTCAGCAGTTCAAACAGCTGTTGATGATCGCCGGCTTTGACCGCTATTTCCAGATCGCACCGTGCTTCCGCGACGAAGATGCGCGCGCCGACAGGTCGCCGGGCGAGTTCTACCAGCTCGATGTCGAAATGAGCTTTGTCGATCAGGAAGACGTGTTCCAGGCCATCGAGCCGGTCATGCTCGGCGTGTTCGAGGAATTCGGCGATGGCAAGCGCGTCAACGCCGAGGTTCCGCGCATTCCTTATGCGGATGCCATGCGCAAATATGGTTCGGACAAGCCCGACCTTCGCAACCCGATCGAGATGCAGGCCGTAACCGAGCATTTCGCCGGATCGGGCTTCAAGGTCTTTGCCGGCCAGATCGCCGCCGACCCGATGGTCGAGGTTTGGGCGATTCCGGCTCCGACCGGCGGTTCCCGCGCCTTCTGCGACCGCATGAATGGCTGGGCACAGGGCGAAGGTCAGCCCGGTCTCGGCTACATCTTCTTCCGCGATGGCGAGGGCGCTGGCCCGATTGCCAAGAACATCGGGCCAGAACGCACCGAAGCGATCCGGACCCAGCTCGGTCTCAAGGACGGCGACGCGGTGTTTTTCATCTGCGGCGTGCCGAGCAAGTTCCACGCCTTCGCCGGTGCAGCACGCACCAAGGCCGGCACCGATCTCAATCTTGTCGATACCGAGCAGTTTGCCTTCTGCTGGATCGTCGATTTCCCGATGTTCGAATGGAACGAGGACGACAAGAAGGTCGATTTCTCGCACAACCCGTTCTCCATGCCTCAGGGCGGCTTCGAAGCGCTTGAGAATCAGGATCCGCTGACCATCAAGGCGTTCCAGTACGACATCGTGTGCAACGGCTATGAGCTGAGCTCGGGCGCCATCCGGAATCACAAGCCGGAGATCATGCGCAAGGCGTTCGATATCGCTGGCTACGGCGAAGATGTGCTGCAGGACAAGTTCGGTGGCATGCTGCGCGCCATGGAATATGGCGCTCCGCCGCATGGTGGCATTGCGCCCGGTATCGACCGCATCGTCATGTTGCTGTGCGGAGAGGAAAACCTCCGTGAAGTCACGGCCTTCCCGATGAACCAGCAGGCCGAAGACCTGCTGATGGGTGCGCCTTCCGAGCCGACGATTCGTCAGCTTCGCGAGCTCCATATCCGGGTCAACGCCCAGGACAAGAAATAGTGCTCCGCCCGCCGCCGCGAACCGGCGGCGGGCCTCAACTTTCCGCGCTGCCTCTTGCCGATCTTTCGGCAATCGCGGTCATGGTTTAACGAGGCTTTAGCCCAATCGACCTAATGTCCGCCCTGGCGCAATGTGCGTCCGGTAGGTCGGATGACGTCGAGATACTCACACATCGTGATTCTGGTGGCTGCGATCCTGGCATTCGTGCCGGTGTTTGCCGTCGACTATGTTCTCAATTCCTATATCCGGCTGCGTGAGACCGCGGAGATGCAGGTCCGGCTCGACGACATCATGATCGACACCGAGAACTCGGTTTACAGCGGTCTCAAGGCCCTGCGTTCGGTGATCGATTCCAGTCCATCCTTGTGCACCCCGACATTTATCAGCAATGCCCAGAAAGCTTTCCGCGCCTCGCTGACGCTTCGGCAGATTCTCGTCGAGAACATGGATGGCGTGCAGTATTGCGACGTGTTCGGCAACCAGGTCGATTATTCGCCGCTGTCACAAACGCTGAGTCTGCCCGGACGGGCGGAAACGATGACAATTGTGGAACTTGCCGGCTACGATCTGCCGATGGTCAAGGTCTCCCGCCTGGTCGGTTCCAAGCGCGTTTCGGCCTTCATCTATCTCAGCGCCCGGCTCGGCGCCGACGTGCCCCTGGACTTCAAGGGCGTCACCACGTTCCGCATTTCGCTGACCAATGACACGCCGATCATCACCTACGGGAACTACGATACCTTCGCGAACCGCACGAACGATCTTGCGTTCATCTCGGCCAATTCCTTCGCCAGCGAAATTCCGGTTCGGTCCGAGGTGGCCATTCCCTTTGCCGACGTGCGCGCCCGCTATTCCGATCTCGACTGGGCCTTCACCATCAGTGCCTGTCTGATCAGCGCTGGGATCCTGTTCGTGGTGCTCCAGCATGTCCGGCGCGAGACATTGCCGGCCATGGATATCGAACGGGCCATTGTTCTGGGCGAACTGCGCCCCTTCTACCAGCCGGTCATCGACCTCAGCACCGGACGGCTGCTCGGATGCGAGATGCTGGTGCGCTGGGTCAAACGCAATGGCCAGATCATCCCGCCGAGCGAGTTCATCGAATACGCAGAGACCTCGGGCATGGCGATTCCGATGACCGTTCACCTGATGCAGATCGCACGCATGGAATTGGCCGAGCTGATCGAGGAGATGCCCGACCTCAAGCTCTCGATCAACCTGTTTGAAGGCCATTTCCGCGACGGCAACATCGTCGAGGACGTCCAGGCCATCTTTGAGGACTCCCCGATCAAGTTCCGGCAGTTGGTGTTCGAAATCACCGAACGGCGTCCGATGTCGAACGCCATGCAGGCATCGAGTGTCATTGCCGGCCTTCATGCGCTTGGTTGCAAACTCGCGCTCGACGATGTCGGCACCGGCCATTCCAACCTGGCCTACATGCAGACGCTCGGCGTCGACGTAATCAAGATCGACCAGGTTTTCGTGCGCATGATCCATCCCGATACAACGCGCCTGCCGGTTTTGGACGGACTGATCGAAATGGCGCACGACATGGGCGCCGAGATCGTCGCCGAGGGTGTCGAGACCGAAGCGCAGGCGCTCTATCTGCGCGAGCATGGCGTGCGGCAGGCGCAGGGATTCCTGTTTGCGCCGGCGCTCAAGATCGAGACATTCCGGACCCTGGCACGCGCGCTCAATTTCGTCGCACCGAGCGATGAAAGCGAAGCTGCTTGACACACGCGGCTTTCCTTTGCCGGCGAATAATGGCAACTAGACGCGATCCATAAGGGTCGAGCCGGATCTGGCCCGCCCAAGGACCTCTCGCAGAGACAAGACATGCCATCCGATCCCAGAGACCCCCAGAAAGCCTTGCGTGACGCCGCGCTGCATTTTCACTCCGAACCGCGTCCCGGTAAGATCGAAATCGTCCCGCTCAAGCCGTTGAGCAACGAACGCGATCTGGCACTCGCCTATTCACCGGGCGTTGCAGCGCCCTGCGAGGAGATTGCCGCCAATCCGGAACTGGCCGACCTCTACACCTCTCGGGCAAATCTGGTCGCCGTGATTTCCAATGGCACCGCCGTCCTCGGCCTCGGCAATATCGGCGCGCTGGCCGGCAAGCCGGTGATGGAAGGCAAGGCGGTTCTGTTCAAGAAATTCGCCGGCATCGATGCCATCGACATCGAAGTCGATGAGACCAATGTCGAGAAATTCATCGAGGTCGTTGCGCCGCTCGAACCGAGCTTTGGCGGCATCAACCTCGAAGACATCAAGGCGCCCGACTGCTTCGCCATCGAGGAAGAGCTGCGGGCGCGGATGAAAATTCCGGTCTTCCACGACGACCAGCATGGCACGGCCATCATCACCGCCGCGGCCATCCTCAACGGTCTGGAGATCGCCGGCAAAACGCTGTCCGAGGTCAAGATCGTCACCTCCGGGGCAGGGGCGGCGGCCATTGCCTGCCTCAACCTGCTGGTGTCGCTCGGCGCGTCGCGCGAGAACATCTGGATCGGTGACCGCAAGGGCATCGTCACCGAAAAGCGCAAGGACAGCGTCGACAAGTGGCGCGGCGCCTATGCGCAGGACACCGAGCTGACCAACCTCGAAGACGCCATGGACGGCGCCGACATCTTTCTCGGGCTTTCCGGTCCGGGCACGCTGACGCCCGAGATGGTCAAGAAGATGGCGCGCGATCCGCTCGTCATGGCGCTGGCCAACCCGACCCCGGAGATCATGCCGGAACTGGCGATGGAGGTGCGTCCCGACGCCATGGTGTGCACCGGCCGTTCGGACTATCCGAACCAGGTCAACAACGTGTTGTGCTTCCCGTTCCTGTTCCGCGGCGCGCTCGATGTCGGCGCGACAGCGATCAACGAGGCGATGAAGGTTGCTGCCGTCGAGGCCATCGCGCGGTTGGCGCATGAGCCGGCACTCGAAGCCACGAGCTCCGTCTCGGGCAACACGTTCGGGCGCTCCTATCTGATCCCGAACCCGTTCGACAAGCGACTGATTCTCAGGATTTCGCCCGCCGTGGCCAAGGCGGCGATGGACAGCGGCGTCGCCCGGCGTCCGATCGAGGATTTCGAGGCCTATCGCGAAAAGCTCAACAGGTTCGTGTTCCGCACGGGCCTGGTAATGGAGCCGGTCATCGCCCGCGCCGCCACCAGCCCCAAGCGCATCATCTTCGCCGATGGCGAGGACGAGCGCGTGCTGCGCGCCACTCAGGTGCTGCTGGAGGAAAATCTCGTCCGCCCCATCCTGGTCGGACGTCCGGCGGTCATCCAGCATCGCATCGAACGGTTCGGGCTGACGCTCGAGGCCGACCGTGATTTCGAGATCATCAATCCCGAATCCGACCCACGCTACCGCGACTATGTCGCCGAATATCACGCGCTCGTCGGGCGCAAGGGTATCACGCCGGACACGGCACGCACCCATGTGCGCACCCGTACGACGGTTATCGCGGCGCTGGCCGTCCGGCGTGGCGATGCCGATGCCATGCTGTGCGGATTGCAGGGCCGGTTCATCTATCATGCCGAAACCCTGAAATCGGTCATCGGCCTGAGACCGGGCATCAGCGACATTTCCGGCCTATCCATGCTGGTCATGCAGCATGGCGTGCTGTTCCTTGCCGACACCTACATGCATATCGACCCGACAGCGCAGCAAGTGGTCAATATCGCGCTCGAAGCGCGCGAGCATCTGAGGCGTTTCCAGATCGAATCCCGGGCGGCGCTTCTGAGCTATTCCAACTTCGGATCCCGCGACGGCCCGACCTCGTTCAAGATGCGCGAGGCCTATGCCTTGCTGCGCGAGCAGGCGCCAGACTTCATCGTCGAGGGCGAGATGCAGGCCGATTTGGCGCTGGAGCAGGATATCCGTGAGCGCTACATCCCGGATTCGATCCTTCAGGGCGAAGCGAACCTGCTGATCTTCCCGAATCTCGAATCCGCCAACCTGTCGATGACGCTTTTAAAGGCGACCAATAACGCGCTGGCGCTGGGGCCGATTATCCTCGGACTCAACAAACCGGCCCACATCCTGGCACCGTCGGTGACCAGCCGCGGCATCGTCAACATGGCCGCGATCGCCGCCACGGATGCGATCGAGCTGGAAGCGGCGAAGGGCGAGTAGGGGCAGGACGAAGACCGGGGTTGCGCCTCAAAACCAACCGCATACCCATTGTGATTCCGGGACCTGTTCCCGGAATCCATGGCGAGCTGTCAGTGCCTGGCAAGGCCCATGAGGATCGGGAACAAGTCCCGGAACATGTTCGGGGCGCCAGATAGCCGGGCCCGCGCTCTTGATGAACGCTATTGCGTCTTGAGCGTTGCCCGATCGGCGATGAAGCTGCCATCGACGATCTGGTCGGACGGATGAAAGATGACCTTCTCGTCGGCCTCAAGGCCTTTTTCGACCACCGCGAAATCGGCGTCACGAGCACCAAGCGTCAGCTTTCTGAGCGCGGCGATTTCGCCAGAGACGGTGTAGCAGGCCCAGTCGCCATTTTCGCGGAACAGGGCAGCGGTCGGCACCAGCGTCGCGCCGTCGTATCGCTCGACCTCGATTTCGGCGAAGACGCGGTAAAGGTGTCCGAGATTTTTCCAAAGCTCGGGCGGGGAGGTGATGTCGAGAAGGACACGCACCCGCTGCTCCTCGATTCCGAGGGCAGAAACCTTGGTGAACCCGATCGGCTCGATGCGCCGGACCCTGGCCTCAAGGGTCACCGGACCGCCCCATCCACTGATCGTCGCCATATCGCCAGCGACGACCCGCACGGCGTCCGAGGAGACAAGATCGACGACGATCTCGAGATTGTGCGGATCGCCGATGGTCAGAAGCTGGCTGCCAGCGGGCAGGGACCGGGCGCTGTCATTGGCGATCTGCAGCACCTGACCACTGATCGGCGCCTTGACGTCGAACCGCGTCGTGCGGCGGTCGAGGCTCGTTGGCTCGATCAGCTTGACCCGGGCCTGTTCGAGCTGGCGCTGCCGGAGTTCGAGGGTCGCCTTGGCGTTTTCGAGCGCGGTCTTGCGCTTGTCGAGTTCGAACTGATCGGCGTCCGCCGCCTGCAGGGTGGTCAGGCCTCGGCTGACCAGTTTCTGGGTGCGCTCGACCTCGCCCTGCTGGAAGGCCACAGCGCTTTGCGCGCCTTCGAGATCGGTCTTGGCCGAGGTGACCGCCGCCTCCGCGGCCCGGACAGCGGCCTCGGCCTCGGCGAGAGAGCGCTCGTCGAGAAAACTGGACAATTGCGGCACGATGGTCGCCACCACCTGACCATCCTCCACATGGTCGCCGACAGTGAAGGGGATGCGCTCGACATCGCCACCGAGTGGGGTGGAGATCTCGTAGGTATCCTTGACCTGAGCGACGCCCTCGTCGCCGACCGTCACCGACAACGTGCCGGTTTGAATGGTGGCGAGATCGACACCAATCGGCTGCGGGCGGAACGCCCAGGCGCCGAACATGACGACGGCGGCAACGACCACGACGATGATAACGATGTTGCGCAGCTTTTTCATGGTGCTTGTCCTTGCCCCGAAGGGGATCAGTCTCTGGTCTTGAGCACGGCGATCATGTCGAGGCCGGCGACCCGGCGCTGGACGATGACGGCAGATATGAGGGCAGCGACGATGGTGACGATTGTCGCCCAGGCGTAGGTCGATCGGTAAATGACGA
The DNA here is from genome assembly GCA_963676075.2 of Devosiaceae bacterium. Classification (GTDB taxonomy): domain Bacteria; phylum Pseudomonadota; class Alphaproteobacteria; order Rhizobiales; family Devosiaceae; genus JAHJQZ01. Next base: position 106,619 of record CAXXNZ010000015.1, on the reverse strand, counting down.
GCGGGAAGGTGAACAGGTCGCTGGAGACGCCGGTCAGCATGCCCGCCGAGGCCCAGTAGCCGACGACCCAGCCCAGCGGCAGCGACAACAGCGTCAACAGGCCGACTTCGGTCAAAAGCACGATCGAGACTTCGAATTTGGTGAAGCCGAGCACGCGCAGGCTCGCCAGTTCGCGCGCCTGTTCGCTGAGCTGGATGCGGGCGGTGTTGTAGACGACGCCGAAAACGATGATGACGGCGAGCGTGACGAAGATCGTCCGGTTGATGCCGAGATTTTCGCCGACCTGCTTGCGCAACTGATAAAGCGCTTCCCGCGCCAGGGAGACCGAAGCGATGCCCGGCGCCGCCTTGATGGCGGCATAGAGCGCTTCGGTCTTGTCTGTGTCGATGAGCAGATAGGCGCCATCGGCGTAATCGGGCTGGCCCAGGGCGCGATTGAGCGCCGTGATATCCATGTTTGCGCCGAGGCCAATGAACTGCTGAACGATGTCGGTGACCGGCAGGGTGAGGATCTTGCCGCTGCCATCGAGCAAGTGCGCCTTGATCTTGTCGCCGACACGCGCATTGAGCGCTTTGGCCATGGCATTGGACAGCGCCAACCCGCTCGGCGGCAGGCTGACGGGGTTGAGGTTCTTGTCGATCACCCGATCAAGATCGGCATTGTTGGGCTTGCCCTCGATGGACCCGAGACGGGTGTGGGTGCCGTGGTAGAACTTGACCGCTACAGCCCGCATCGGTTCGACCTTGATGACGCCGGGCAGACGGGAGACGCTTTCGAGACCGCGCGGCGTGACGGGATGGGCGAAACCGACCGTCGCCTGTTCGCGCTGGGCGTGGAAATACTGGGCGTCGAGCATGTAATCGAGCGAGTCCTCGACGAATAGACCAGCGATGACGAGACCCGAGGACAGCGAAATGCCGAGCAAGGTCAGCACGGCCCGCCAGGGACGACGTATCATCGAGCGCAGCGCCATGTTGATGCCCTGCGGCAGGTAGCGCGTCACCCCGAGCCGGTCGAGAATGAAGCGCTTGTAGACGGCCGGGGCTGGCGGCGCCATCGCCACCGCCGGCGACAGGCGCGCCGCCGACATCACCGCCTGCAGCGATCCGAGCACGGCCGCGACAAGGGCGGCGCCGCCCGAGATGGCATAGGTGTCCGGGCTGATCTGGAACAACAGGAACGGGAATTTGTAGAACTCGGCATAAAGCGCCGCCATGCCGTGGGTGGCCCAGGCGCCGACAACCCAGCCGATCAGCACGCCGGCAGAAGCGATGAGAAGCGACAGCTTGACATAGTGCCAGGCGATGGAGATCGGACCATAGCCTAGCGCCTTCAGTAGGCCGATCTGCTCGCGCTCCAGCGCCACCAGACGCGCCAGCGTCATGTTGACCAGGAACGCCGCCACCGCGAGGAAGATCGGGGGCAGGGTGGCGCTCATGCCTTCGAGCTGGACCAGCTCGGAATCAAGGAAGGCGTAGGACACCTGCTGGGTCCGCCCATGGGCGCCCCGACCGCCATAGGGCTTGAGCAAGGTATCGAGCGCTTCGATGACACCGGACTCGCTGGCACCGCGCGCCAGCTTGATCGACACCGAATTAAAGGCGCCGTTGAGATCGAAGATCGCCGCCGCCTCGGAATAGCGCATCCAGATGACGCCGAAACGGCGGTTGTCCGGCACCATCTGCCCCGGACCGATCGAGTAGATGTATTCGGGCGACAGGACGATGCCGGATATGGAGAGCGTCCGTTTGACCCCGCCCATGGTCGCCGAGAAACTGTCGCCGGGTGCAAAGCCGTTTGCCTCGGCAAAGGCCTGGGAGATGACAACGCTGTCGGGCTCGCCTGCGGCGGGCAGTTTCCCGTCCATCAGCACCAGCTTGTTGAGAACGGGCTCGCCTCTGTCGGGGATCGACAGGACAAGACCGCTCGCCGGTTCGATAAGGCCCGGAATATCGAGCACGGCGCTCGATTGCACGCGCGTATCGATGCGCGACACGCCGGGAATGGCCAGGATGCGCTCGGTCAGGCTGTTCGGCGCGCGGATGGCCGTGGCGAAGACGTCGGCGAAGGAATAGCGATCGTAATAGGCGGTGCGGGTCTCGTAGAGGGCGCGATAGGTGCCGATGCCGACCAGAAGGGTCATCACGCCGGCGGCGGCGACAAGAGCGATGGCCAGTGCCTGTGCCCACAGCCGCCGGAAATCCCGCAGCAGCTTCCTGTCGAGGGCGTTCACCACGACACCTCGGACGGGCGCACGCGGGTCTCGTTGCGCTTGTGGTCGGTGATGCGGCCGTCGGCCATGAACAGCACGCCGTGAGCGATGCGCTGGATCTCGGCATTGTGGGTGATGATCACCGTCGTGGTGCCGAGATCCTCGTTGATCCGGGTCAGCGCCTCGAGAACGGTGATACCGGTCTTGGAATCAAGCGCACCGGTCGGCTCGTCGCATAGCAGCACGTTCGGACGCTTGGCGATGGCGCGGGCGATGGCGACGCGCTGTTGCTCGCCGCCCGACATCTGGGCCGGGAAATGATCCATGCGCGCCGACAATCCGACGCGATCGAGCGCCTCTTCGGGCGTCATCGGATTGCGGGCGATCTCGGTGACGAGCGCCACGTTCTCACGCGCGGTCAACGAGGGCACGAGATTGTAGAACTGGAAGACGAAACCGACATGATCGCGCCGGAACCGGGTCAGCCCGTTGTCGCCGAGCCTTGTCAGCTCGATGTCGCGGAAAAAGGCCTTGCCGGAGGTGGCGGAATCGAGCCCGCCGAGAATATTGAGCAAGGTGGATTTGCCGGAACCGGAATGGCCGAGCAGCACAGTCATCTCGCCGCCCGGAAGCGACAGATCGGCGCCGCGAAGCGCGAAGACCGCGGTATTGCCGCTGCCATAGGTTTTGGTCAGTTGCTCGGTGCGGAAGGCCAGATCAGACATTCCAACCTCGCAAATCATGTTCCTTGAGGACGATAGCGCATATGGGAGAGTTCTGTCCAAGATCAACCCCGGCAGATCGTCGCGGGTCTTGCAAGAAAACAGAAAAGCAGTCTGCGAGACTTTCAACGAAGACAGTATAACTCATCCACCTGAAGGCGTTATCGGCGGCAATGAGGACCACACTCGTTTGATTTGGGGCAAGGCGGCCGCCCCGCATTCAGGTTAGGTCAACCGCAACTGAACACCCTTGCGACCGGATACCGTGTCGCATCTTTCTTTCTTCACATCATGGGTATATCAACGCCCAGACTCTTCCCCCCAAGCAGAAAACTCGAGGAAAATAGCGATGTCAGCCATTATTGATGTCCATGCGCGCCAGATATTCGACAGCCGCGGCAATCCCACCGTCGAGGTGGATGTGTTGCTCGATGACGGCAGCTTTGGACGTGCAGCCGTGCCGTCAGGCGCCTCGACCGGCGTCCACGAAGCGGTCGAACTGCGCGACGGCGGCTCCGAATACATGGGCAAGGGCGTGCTGACTGCGGTCGAGAACGTCAACGATGCCATCGCCGACGAGATCCAGGGCCTGGACGCACTCGACCAGATCGCTCTCGACCAGGCGATGATCGAACTCGACGGCACCCCGAACAAGGGCCGTCTGGGCGCCAACGCCATCCTCGGCGTCTCGCTGGCCGCAGCCAAGGCCGCAGCCGAGTCGTCCGAGCTGCCGCTGTACCGCTATGTCGGTGGCACCAGTGCCCACGTCCTGCCCGTGCCGATGATGAACATCATCAACGGCGGCGCGCATGCCGACAATCCGATCGACATCCAGGAATTCATGATCGCCCCGATCGGTGCCGATTCGATTGCCGAAGCCGTGCGCATGGGTTCGGAAGTGTTCCACACCCTCAAGAAGGCGCTCGGCGCCAAGGGCCACAACACCAATGTCGGTGACGAGGGCGGTTTCGCACCGGGCCTCAATTCGGCGGACGAAGCGCTTGGCTTCATCGTCGACGCCATCGACGCGGCTGGCTTCAAGCCGGGTGAGGATATCTTCATTGCACTCGACCCCGCATCGAGCGAGTACTTCAAGGACGGCAAGTACGAGATGAAGGGCGAGGGCAAGTCCCTGACCTCCGAAGAGAACGCCCGCTATTTCGAGGATCTGGTCAGCCGCTTCCCGATCTTCTCGATCGAAGACGGCATGGCCGAAGACGACTGGGAAGGCTGGAAGGCCCTGACCGAAGCGCTGGGCGGCAAGATTCAGCTGGTTGGCGACGATCTGTTCGTCACCAACACCGAGCGCCTTGCCTCCGGTATCAAGATGGGTGTCGCCAACTCGATCCTCATCAAGGTCAACCAGATCGGCACCCTGACCGAGACCATCGCGGCGGTCGATATGGCCCACCGCGCCGCCTACACCTCGGTGATGTCGCACCGTTCGGGCGAAACCGAGGATTCGACCATTGCCGATCTCGCGGTCGCGCTCAATTGCGGACAGATCAAGACCGGTTCGATGTCGCGTTCCGACCGCATCGCCAAGTACAACCAGCTGATCCGCATCGAAGAACAGCTCGACACCTCGGCAGTCTACGCCGGCACGTCGATCCTCAAGGCGTAAGCTCAGATGAGCAGGGCTGCGCCAATCGGGCGCAGCCGGCTTGCTGACAGCTACTGACAGTTTGCGACACGCGGTCCGGTAAGGATCGCGTGTTGTTTTTTGGGCGCCAGCCCACCGAAGAAGAGGTTCGTGACATGGGAACGATCAATGCCGAATGGCACAAGGCCAACCGGATGCCGAAGAACCCGAGCGAAGACGATCGGCTCGAGTGGCATTTGGCGCATCTGAAGAACTGTCAATGTCGGACCGATCTGCCCAAGTCGGTTCTGGCCACCATGGAAAAGCGCGGCATTCCGGTTCCCGAAATTGCCCGCAAGGACATGGCCAAGCTGAAATAGACTATGCGGCGCGCACGGACCGGAAAGGCTCACTGCCCGTTAACATCTCGTTTTCTATGTTTTGACCAAAGAGCACGTTATGCGGGGCAAGCGAGTCGCGCGTCGTTCAAAGGTTTGCCATGTCCCTCGACCAGCATGTATCGACCTCGTTCACGCGGTCAGGCCTGACGCCAGCCATCGCCTTGGGCATGCTGGTCTTGACCGCTGCTTCGCCTGTCGATGCCGCCTGGGTATCGGGGCGAGGCAATGACAGCGCCGGCGTCACCTATCTCGCGGTTGTCAACGACGCGGCGAGCGGCGAGCGGATCGAGTTCAACTGCACACAGGACGGACAGGCATTTCTGGCCCTGACATGGAATGCCGCTGATGCGGGCGCGGCAGAGCAGGGGGCTTTGACCCTGAGGTTCTTCGTCGGCGACACACATCGTTTTGCCGCCGCGGCGCATTATCGCCCGCTTGAAAAGGGATGGGCTGCCGCCGAACTCAATGCGCCCGATATTCTGGCACCGATGACCGAGGCGATGCTGACGAGCGGTGGCGACTTCACCGTCGAGGTGGTTCAACACGGCACGGTGCTCAACCATGCACGTTTCGACATGGATGCTGCCACAGACAACATCACGCGCTATCGCGCCTACTGCCGGATGTAGCAGCCGCACTTCGCGTTCGCGTACCGACATGCCTTCACATCGCCAGCAGCCGGGGATACCGGTCCACTAGCCCCGCAATGGTGCGGAACCGCCGCAGCCTGCGGCCCCCTATGTCGCTTGGCCCGGCGTCATGGAGTTGATATGTTCGGGCCGCACTGAATCAAGGGGTTGATATGGCTCGGCTTGCGCATTGGCTTGCCTTCGGCATCGCGGGGGTGGTCCTGGCGACGCCTGCTTTTGCCGCGTGGACCGGCAAATCCGTCAATGACGGTCATGGCAGCTATTTTCTCATGCAGAGCAAGACCGACGACGGTTCGGCGGAACTGTTCTGCGGGGCGGAAGGTACCGTCAATTTCTCCCTGATCTGGCCCGACCGTGACCATGGCGACGCAGCGGACAAGGGTGATCCTGTCGACATGACGCTGACCACTGCCGCCGGCGCCAGTTTCGAGGCCGAGTCCTATTACTGGGCCTCCGGCAAGGGCCGGCTCATTCTGGACTACGGCAACCCGAGCGAGGTTCGTGCGATAGCCGAAGCTATGAAGGCGCCCGACGCCAGCCTGACGGTGTCGGTGAACGATGCTGCCAATGGGATCGAGAAGACCGTGAGCTTTGATGCCGAGGGCGCGGCCGACGCCTAGCGACCGACTTTCTCGCCTGGTGTCCGGTCGCACAGTAGCGGCGGCGCTGCGCAGAACCGGGAGTATGAGATCACCGGATCATTGCGCTCCTGGAACAGCCTTGCTTGCTGTGCACAGCCGTCTGAGCATTCTCGACCGGTCCAAAAAAACGCATCATTCAGCGGCAGCGCAACCGGGCATTAACGGCGTCATGGCAAGATGGTCCGAACGCCTTGCGTGAGGATCCATGCCGACCCGTCTCAAAAAACCATCCGTACTCAAGCAACTGGCCCTGACCGTCGTGCTCGGGGCCTTTCTGGCCTATCTCGGCGCCAATGCCGTTTCCGGCCAGTACGGGCTCATCGGCCAGGACGAGATGCGCAACGAGGTGGCGACCCTCGAGGCCAAGAGCGCAACGCTGCAGGCCGAGATCGATTCCATCAAGCATCGCATGTCGTTACTCGATCCGACCGCGCTCGATCCGGACCTGTTGAGCGAACGCGCGCACGCACTGTTGTCTATGTCCAATCCCGAAGATATAGTCCTGCTCGAAGGCGAGTCTGCGGCGGATTAGCTTATATTCGGCTAATTGAAAATGATAACCTATAATAGGTTAATTTCGTTTTCGCTATCTGTTTCAATGCGTTAAACCGCATTTCCCACATGCGCTGCTCTCTTGTTCCGGCCCCCCTTCGGGGCCATTCTGCTCATTCTTGGCTTTCGCCGTAGGGTTCTGCCGGACGAGAGCAAGGTGGTTTATTTTCGGAGGCGATATATGGCGCGCAAACCTGCAGCCACCAAAACGGCCAAAACCTCTTCCCGCAAGCCGGCATCTTCAGGCTCGAATGCTCCCGATTTCAGCAAGGACGACGAGCTGTTTGCCTTCCGCGACATGCTGTTGATCCGGCGTTTCGAGGAAAAGGCAGGCCAGATGTATGGCATGGGTCTGATCGGCGGGTTCTGCCATCTGTATATCGGCCAGGAAGCAGTCGTGACCGGCATCAAGATGGCCAGTAAGGACGGCGACGCCCAGATCACCGGCTATCGCGACCACGGCCACATGCTGTCGATGGGCCTCGATCCCAAGGGCGTCATGGCCGAGCTGACCGGACGAGAGGGCGGCCTGTCGAAAGGCAAGGGCGGCTCGATGCACATGTTCTCCAACGAGCACCGCTTCTATGGCGGCAACGGCATCGTTGGCGCCCAGGTAAGCCTCGGCACGGGACTGGCCTTCGCGGCAAAGTACAAGGGCGAAGACTCCGTCTCACTGACATATTTCGGCGACGGCGCCGCCAACCAGGGCCAGGTCTACGAAAGCTTCAACATCGCCAAGCTGTGGAACCTGCCCGTCGTCTACGTCATCGAGAACAACAAATACGCCATGGGCACCTCGGTCGAGCGCGCCTCTGCCCAGACCGACCTTTCCCAGCGTGGCGTAAGCTTTGGCATTACGGGCGAGCAGGTCGACGGCATGGATGTCCGCCTGGTGCGCGAGGCTGCCCAGCGCGCCATCGAGCACGCCCGCTCAGGCAAAGGCCCGTACATTCTTGAGATGCTGACCTACCGCTATCGCGGCCATTCGATGTCCGACCCGGCCAAGTACCGGTCCAAGGACGAAGTTCAGACGATGCGCGCCGAGCGCGATCCGATCGAGCAGGTTCGCAAGCGCCTGATCGAGAACGAATGGGCCAGCGAGGAAGAACTCAAGGACATCGAAAAGGAAGTCCGCGCCATCGTCACTGAAGCCGCCGATTTCGCCACCAATGATTCCGAGCCGGATGCGTCCGAGCTGTGGACCGACGTGGTTCTCGTCTGAGAACCGGCCGCTTAAGAATTTCAGGAGCTAGATGAAATGCCGATCGACATTCTGATGCCGGCGCTGTCGCCCACCATGGAAGAGGGGCACGCTCGCCAAGTGGCTGGTCAAGGAGGGCGATACCGTCGCCCCCGGCGACGTCATTGCCGAAATCGAAACCGATAAGGCGACCATGGAGGTCGAGGCGGTCGACGAAGGCACCGTCGGCAAGCTGCTGGTCGCCGAGGGCACAGAAAACGTCAAGGTCAACACCGTCATCGCGGCGCTGTTGGGCGAAGGCGAGAGCGCCGACGACATCAAGGAGTCCGGCGAACCGCAGGCCGCGACCGAGGAGCCGAAATCGGCCACGGTCGAGTCCGAACCTTCGGTCAAGCCTGCTGACGAGGACTCGGCAAAAGCTGCGGCTGAGGCCGCCCCCGATGCGCCGGCGATCAAGCCGGCCGCCGACCCGGATGTTCCCGAAGGCACCGAGATGGTCGAAATGACCGTCCGCCAGGCGCTCAACGAGGCCATGGCCGAGGAGATGCGCTCGGATGAGAACATCTTCATCATGGGTGAGGAAGTCGCCCAGTATCAGGGCGCCTACAAGGTGACCCAGGGCCTGTTGCAGGAATTCGGCGACAAGCGCGTTGTCGACACCCCGATCACCGAGCACGGCTTTGCCGGAATCGGCGTCGGCGCGGCCTTTGCCGGGCTCAAGCCGATCGTCGAGTTCATGACCTTCAACTTCGCCATGCAGGCCATCGACCAGATCATCAACTCGGCCGCCAAGCAGCTCTATATGTCGGGCGGACAGGTTCATGTGCCGATTGTCTTCCGTGGCCCGAACGGGGTCGCCTCGCGCGTCGCCGCCCAGCACTCCCAGGATTACTCGGCCTGGTACTCGCATGTGCCCGGGCTGACGGTGATCGCGCCCTATAGCGCCGCCGACGCCAAGGGGCTGCTGAAGGCCGCTATCCGCTCGCCCAACCCGGTCGTTTTCCTCGAAAACGAACTGCTGTACGGCAAGTCCTTCGACGTGCCAAAGCTCGATGACTATGTGTTGCCGATCGGCAAAGCGCGCGTCGTCCGCGAAGGCAAGGATGTCACCATCGTCTCGTTCTCGATGGGCATGCGCTACGCCACCGAAGCCACGGAAAAGCTGGTGGCAGCCGGCGTCGACGTCGAGCTGATCGACCTCAGGACGCTTCGTCCGATGGACACCGAGACGATCATCGAGAGCGTCAAGAAGACCTCGCGCTGCGTCACTGTCGAGGAAGGCTGGCCCCAGGGCGGCATTGGCGCCGAAATCGCCTCGCTGTTAATGACCGAAGCCTTCGATTACCTCGATGCCCCCGTCACCCGCGTCACCGGCAAGGATGTGCCGATGCCCTATGCCGCGAACCTCGAAAAGCTGGCGCTGCCGAGCGTTGACGAGGTGATCGCCGCGGTTAATGCGGTGACGTACAGGAGCTGAGGTGATGGCCACCCAAGCCGAACTCGACCAGAAATTCCTCGATGCCGCCTATGAGGAAGCCCAGAAAGGGCTTGCCGAGGGCGGTATCCCGATCGGCTCGGTGCTGGTCAGGAATGGCGAGATCATTGGGCGAGGGCACAACCGGCGCGTGCAGAAAAACGACCCGATTCTGCACGGCGAGATGGACGCGATCCAGAACGCCGGCCGCCAGAAGAGCTACAAGGACGTGACCTGCTACACCACGCTTTCGCCCTGCATGATGTGCACAGGCACCATCATCCAGTTCGGCATTTCCCGCGTGGTCGTGGCGGAAAGCGAAACCTACAAGGGTTATCAGGACGTTCTCAACCTCGCCGGCGTCGAGGTCAGGGACTATCACGAGGAACGCTGCACCCACATGATGGCCGAGTTCATCGAGAACAATCCGGCCCTGTGGAACGAGGATATCGGCGAGTAAAGACAATGAGTCGCTTGGTTGAGGGACATTGCTGATGGATACGGTATTGGTTCTGCCAATTCCCGAAGCCGAGCCGATTGTGTCGCAGCTTCGCGCCGCGCACGACTCGTCGGCTGCCGCCGGCATGCCGGCACATGTCACCTTGCTCTATCCCTTCAGGTCTTACGAAGAGATCGACGCCGCATGCCTGAGCAAGATCGAAGAGATCGTCTCGGATGCCGACCCTTTGGACATCACTTTTCGCGGTCATTCAAGATTTCCAGCCGTATTGTGGCTGGCGCCGGAGCCGGTGGAGCCAATCGTCAGACTGACCGAAATCTTCATGTCGCGTTTTCCCGAACATCCGCCCTATGGCGGCGCCTTCGACACCATCACCCCACACCTGACGGTCGCCGAAGGCGACGCGGAGGTGCTCGAAGCCGCAGCGGGAGAAATGACCGAGGCTTTGCGCGAACCACTCAAAGCCAGGGTCGAGAAATGCGTGCTGTTTGCGTATGAACGCAACCGGTGGCGCGAGAAACAAAGCTTTCCTTTCGGCGGAGGAAAATCATGAATTCGTTCTTCGGAACAGCAGAATAGGCGAGTGAGACGATGAGCATCAACATCACCATGCCGGCGCTATCGCCCACCATGGAAGAGGGCACCCTCGCCAAGTGGCACGTCAAGGAAGGCGACAGTGTCGCTCCCGGTGACGTCATCGCCGAAATCGAGACCGACAAGGCGACCATGGAGGTCGAGGCGGTCGACGAAGGCACGATCGGCAAGATCGTCATCGACGAGGGCACCGAGGAGGTGAAGGTCAATTCCGTCATCGCCGTGCTGCTTGAAGAAGGTGAGAGCGCCGACGACATTGGCGACGTCTCCACGGCGCCGGCCGAGAAGCCGAAGGCGGATGAAAAGCCCAAGGCCGAGGAAAAGCCAGATGAAAAGGCGCCCGCACCGGCCAAGGCGGAACCCGCGCCGAAACCAGCCGCCTCGGGCGACGGCAAGCGCGTTTTCGCCTCGCCCTTGGCAAGGCGCCTCGCCAAGGATGCCGGGATCGATGTCTCCGCGCTCGTCGGTTCAGGCCCCAAGGGCCGCGTCATCAAGGCCGACGTAGAGAAGGCTAAAAAGGACGGCGTGCCGCAGAAATCGGCATCGGGAGCCGCAGCGGCGCCTGCCGCCATGGACCCGAGCGGGCTTTACGAAGAGGGCACGTTCGAAGTCGTCAAGAACGACGGTATGCGCAAGACGGTGGCCGCGCGGCTATCCGAAGTGCAGAGCACGGTGCCGCAGTTCTTCATCACCGCCGATATCCGTGTCGAGCAGCTGATGAAGGCGCGGGCCGAGATCAATGCCGCCGCTCCCAAGGGCGAAGACGGAAAGCCCGAATACAAGCTTTCGATCAACGACTTCGTCATGAAGGCCTGGGCGCTGGCGCTGCAGCAGGTGCCGGAAGCCAACTGCACCTGGGCCGGGGATTCGATCTATTATCACAAGGTCTCGGACGTCGCGGTTGCCGTGGCGGTGCCGGGCGGGTTGTTCACGCCCGTGGTCCGGCGCTGCGAAACCAAGACGCTCCGCCAGATCTCCGAGGAGGTGAAGGATCTCGCCAAGCGCGCCAAGACCAAGAAGCTCGCGCCGCATGAATATGTCGGCGGCTCGACGGCGGTCTCCAATCTCGGCATGTACGGGGTCAAGCACTTCACCTCGATCGTCAACCCGCCGCACGGCACCATCATCTCGATCGGTGCGGGCGAAGAACGGGCCTATCCCGAGAACGGCGAAATCAAGATCGGCAGCTTCATGACGGTCAGCCTGACCTGCGACCACCGCACCGTCGATGGTGCGCTGGGCGCGCAGCTTCTCGCCGCATTCAAGAAGATGATCGAGAATCCGGTGATGATGCTGGTTTAGGGGCGACGGACATGAAAACCATCCTCTGCTACGGCGACAGTCTGACTTATGGCGCCAACCCGGACGGTTCCGGACGTCATGCTTACGAAGACCGCTGGCCGACGGCGCTCGGTGTCGGGCTCGGGGCCGACAAGGTACGGATCATCGCCGAGGGGCTTGGCGGACGCACGACGGCGTTCGACGATTTCGCGGCACTGGCCGACCGCAACGGCACGCGCGTGTTGCCGACGCTGTTGGCGAGCCATCAGCCGCTCGATGCAGTGGTGATGATGCTCGGCACCAATGACCTCAAGACCTATCTCAACGGCTCGGCCTTTGCCGCGGCCATGGGCATGAAGCGGCTGGTCGAGATCATCCGTACTAATCCCTATGACGAAGGATTCCCGATCCCGAAGATCGTTATCGTGTCTCCGCCCCATTGTGTTGAAACCGAACATGCCGATCTCGGCCCGATGTTCGAGCATGGCCGCACCGAGAGCCGCGCGTTTGCCGGCCACTACAAGCGCATCGCCGGCGAGCTTGGCTGTGGGTTCTTCGATGCATCCACGGTTGCTGCGGCATCTTCGCTTGACGGCGTGCATCTCGATGCGGCAAACACCCGCGCCATTGGCACCGCTCTGGTACCGATTGTGCGGGATATACTCGGCCTTTAGTTCAGGACTTCCCCGCGCATCAGCGTATAACGCAAGACAATGTTTTACGGAGCCGGCCTGAGGGGGCGGCCAAAGCGACGAGGGAAGAACACTTATGACGAATATGATGCACGAGCTCGGCCAGGAATTTCCGCAATACATCGACCGGATGCAGCTATTGCGGGTTGCTGATGCTCATTTCGCCGAATTGTACAACGAATATCACGAGGTCAATCAGGCAGTCTTGCGCGCCGAGAGCAACGACGAGCCGACCAGCGACGATCATCTCAACGCTCTGCGCCACCGGCGGGTGCAGCTCAAGGACGAAATCTACGCCCGGTTGCAGGAATAGCTGCAACCGGCAGAGACGAGAAACGAGGACTTCATGGCTGATACATACGACCTCATTGTCATCGGATCCGGACCGGGCGGCTATATCGCCGCCATTCGCGCCGCCCAGCTTGGCCTGAAGACCGCCATCGTCGAACGCGAGCACATGGGCGGGATCTGCCTCAACTGGGGCTGCATCCCGACCAAGGCGCTGCTGCGCTCGGCCGAGGTCTATTCGCATGTCGTCCATGCCGCCGATTACGGCATTAAGGCCGAAAAGTACGAGGCTGACGTCGAGGCGATCGTCAAGCGCTCGCGCGGTGTCACCCAGCAGATGTCGAACGGCGTCGGCTTTCTGATGAAGAAGAACAAGGTTGACGTGATCTGGGGCGAGGGGAGTTTGACCGGCCCCGGCGAAGTCACCGTCGCCGAGACCAAGAAAGACATCGTTCAGCCGCAGAACCCCAAGCCCAAGGGCATTCTGCCCACGGGCACCTACAAGGCCAAGAACATCATCGTGGCGACCGGGGCACGGCCGCGTGTTCTGCCCGGCATCGAGCCGGACGGTGACCGCATCTGGACCTATTTCGAGGCGATGAAGCCCAAGACACAGCCCAAGTCGCTGCTGGTCATGGGATCGGGCGCCATCGGCATCGAGTTTGCTTCATTCTACAGGAGCCTTGGCGTCGAGGTGACGGTCGTGGAACTGCTGCCGCAGATCATGCCCGTCGAAGACGCTGAAATTGCCGCCGTGGCGCGCAAGCGCCTCGAAAAGCGCGGCATCCGCATCCTGGTCGACACCAAGGTCACCAAGGTCGAAAAGACCAAATCCGGGGTGAAGGCCGAAGTGGTGCCGAAGTCGGGCCAGGCCGAAACGCTTTCGGCCGAGTACCTGATTTCCGCCGTCGGGGTGCAGGGCAATATCGAAAATCTTGGGCTTGAAAAGCTTGGCGTCGAGACCGATCGCGGCTGCATCAAGATCGATGAGCAGTGCCGCACTAACGTAAAGGGCATCTGGGCCATCGGCGACGTCGCCGGGCCGCCAATGCTGGCCCACAAGGCCGAACATGAAGCCGTCATCGCCGTCGAGGCGATTGCCGGGGTGGCCGAGCATCATCTCGACAAGCTGAAGGTTCCGGGCTGCACCTATTGCGAACCGCAGGTGGCGAGTGTCGGACTGACCGAGGCCAAGGCCAAGGAAGCCGGCTACGACATCCGCGTCGGCCGCTTCCCGTTCATCGGCAATGGCAAGGCTGTGGCGCTCGGCGATACCGACGGCATGGTCAAGACCATCTTCGACAAGAAGACCGGCGAACTGCTCGGGGCGCACATGGTGGGTCCGGAAGTCACCGAGCTGATCGAAGGGTTCGTGGTGGCAATGAACCTCGAAACCACCGAGGAAGAGCTGATGCACACGATCTTCCCGCACCCCACGCTCTCCGAATCAATGAAGGAGAGTGTCCTTGACGCGTACGGGATGGCTCTCAATATCTAGGGGCACACGTTCTGGGTTGGCGCGAACCGCAAATCGGTTTGCGCGCTCCGGCCCGGACAGTCTGCAGGCGGGCATGCCCGTTTCATCCTGAGAGGAGACACATTCATGCTTGGCTTCATCATCGCCCTCATCATAGGCGGCGTCGCCGGCTACATCGCCGAACTGATCATGAAGGTCGATCACCCGATCTGGCTCAATGTCGTACTCGGCGTTGCCGGGGCGTTCCTGTTCAATATCCTCGCCTGGCTGGTGCTCGGCATCGCCGGCGGCAATATCATCTGGCAGCTGGTTGCCGGTATCGTAGGTGCCTGCGCCCTGATCTGGGCCTATAACCGCTACGAGAAGCGTCAGGGGTAGGAAGACCGAAGTCATGTGGCACGCACTTGCTGTCTGGGCCGTCATCGGCCTTATTGCCGGCTGGCTCGCCAGCCTGTTTCTGGGTGGCAAGGGACTGATCCGCTATGTCATTGTTGGCATGATCGGTTCGGTGGTCGGCGGCTATCTGGTATCGTTCACCGGCATTTCAGTGCCGATCGGCAATTTCTGGATCCGCGAAGTGATCATTGCCGCCATCGGTGCCGCCATCGTCATCGTCCTGGCGCGCATTATCGCCGGACGGCGCTGACATGACGCCGGCGCGCAAGACATTCTTATGGATTGTCGGCGGCCTCGCCGGCTTCGGTCTGCTGCTCGGCGTTGCCAATCTGGTTGCTCCCGATGCCGTATCGGTCACATGGAACGGAGAAAACGTCGAGGGTATCAATTCGCTCTGGGTGGGCCTCGTCTCCGGGGCCATACCCGGAATCATGTTCGGACTGATCGGTGCCGGTATCGCGGCGCTCTTCGTCCGCGGCAAGAAACCCGCAAAGGACTAGAATCCGCCTGATGGTTGTTCTTCTAGACAAAACCGCACCGGCGCCACGCCATCCCGAAAAGGCGCATCGCCCCGATAACGAAATCCAGCGCAAGCCGAACTGGATCCGGGTCAAGGCGCCCGGTTCGCCGGCCTATAGCGAAACGCACAAGATCATCCGCGAACACGGGCTGGTGACGGTGTGCGAGGAAGCCGGCTGCCCCAATGTCGGCGAGTGCTGGGAAAAGCGCCACGCCACCATGATGATCATGGGCGAGATCTGCACCCGCGCCTGCGCCTTCTGCAATGTCAGGACCGGCCTGCCGCTGCCGCTCGACCCGGAAGAGCCGAACAAGGTGGCAAATGCGGTCGAAAAGCTCGGGCTCGAGCATGTCGTCATCACCTCGGTTGATCGCGACGATCTCGAGGACGGCGGGGCGCAGCATTTTGCCGAAGTCATCGCCGCCATCCGCGCCCGCATGCCGAAAACGACCATCGAGATCCTGACACCGGATTTCCTCAGGAAGCCCGGCGCGCTGGAAGTTGTGGTCGCGGCCAAGCCGGACGTGTTCAACCACAATCTCGAAACCGTGCCGTCCAACTATCTGACGGTTCGTCCCGGCGCCCGCTATTTCCACTCGATCCGGCTGTTGCAGCGGGTCAAGGAACTCGATCCGAACATGTTCACCAAGTCCGGCATCATGGTCGGTCTTGGGGAAGAGCGGAACGAAGTGCTGCAGCTGATGGACGATCTGAGGGCCGCCGATGTCGATTTCCTCACCATCGGACAGTATCTGCAGCCGACCAAGAAGCACGCCAAGGTCGAGCGTTTCGTGGCGCCGGAGGAGTTCAAGTCCTTCGAAACCATCGCCCGCACCAAGGGGTTCCTGATGGTGTCGTCGTCGCCGCTGACGCGCTCGTCGCATCACGCCGGCGAGGATTTCGCCAAGCTGCGGGCGGCGCGCCAGGCAAAGTTCGGCAGCTAGGGCAGGTCGTGTTATGCCGAAACTGAGCTTCGAACGGCGGGTGGCGCATAGCCCCGACCAGATGCTGTCGCTTGTCGCCGACATGCGCTCCTATCCGCAGTTCGTGCCCAATTGCACGGCGATGACGGTTCGTGACGACACGTCCGACGGCTCGCGTCGCCGGCAGCTTGCGACCATGACGGCGCGGCTCGGGCCGCTGACTCAGGCCTATACCAGCAAGGTGGTGACCGATCCCGACGCGGGCCTGATCACCACCGACGCCATCGACGGTCCGTTCTCCCATCTGTCGGGCAAGTGGCGGTTCACCCCGGACGGCAGTGGCACCCAGGTCCGCTTCGACATCGATTTCGGATTTGCCAACCGGCTGGTCGCCGCTGTGGCCGAGCCGGCCTTCGGCGCCAAACAATCCGAAATCATGGATGCTTTTTTAAAGGAAGCCGACAGGCGCTTCGGCTGAAGCGCAAGATTGGCTCCCACTTTTGCTGAAAATGTTCCAGCGTTACGGGTGCGCCTCGCTCACTGACGCGTCGCCGCCAGCAGCAGATCAAGCGCGTGCAAGACCGTTCTTTCGCGCACCGCGGCACGGCCAATGTCGCCGAACAGACGCTTTTCGACATGCGTGCCATTCGGTCCCGCCAACCCGAACCAGACAAGCCCGACGGGCTTCTCCTCCGAACCGCCGCCAGGGCCGGCAATGCCGGTGACAGCGACCGCATAGGTCGTGCCGGCTTTTTGCCGCGCACCTTCGGCCATTTCGCCTGCTGTCTCCGCCGATACGGCGCCGTGAGCGTGAAGGGTCTCGGACGAGACCCCGATCATTTTCCTCTTGGCGTCATTGGAATAGGTGATGAAGCCGCCATAGACCGCCTCTGAGGATCCCGCCACCGAGGTCAGGGCGCCGCCGATCAGTCCGCCGGTGCAGCTTTCGGCCGTTGCGACGCTTGCCCCGGACGCGATCAGCGCCGCTATGGCATCCGCGGCGCGGGCCGTGATCCGGTCATTCAGATCGTCCATCATGCCTCTCCCGGAAGCTCTATCGCGGCGGAACCGATGGTGGCGATGCCTTCCTCGCGCCCGATAAAGCCCATCTTCTCCGAGGTCGTCGCCTTGACCGAAACGCGGCTGACGTCGATGCCGCAGATACGGGCGATGTTGTCGCGCATAAGCGCGACATGCGGGCCGATCTTCGGGCGTTCGGCAACAATGGTCAGGTCGAGATTGACGATACGCCCGCCGCGCGCCTTAACCCGTCCAGCCGCGAAACCGAGGAAAGTCGCCGAAGGCTCGCCGCGCCATTTCTGGTCGGACGGCGGGAAATGGGTGCCGATGTCGCCTTCCGCCAGTGCGCCGAGAAGAGCGTCGGTCAGGACATGCAAGCCGGCATCGGCGTCCGAATGCCCCTTGAGCTTTTTGTCGTGCGGGATGGTGACGCCGCCGAGGATGACGGCATCGCCGGGTACAAAGGGATGAACGTCATAGCCGTTGCCGATGCGTGTCTGCATGTGGGTGTGGCCTTTGATGATCTGGCCGGCGCGCTTGAGGTCGCCGGGATGAGTTATTTTGATGTTGTCGGGGCTGCCCTCCGAGAGCACCACCGGCACACCGCCCCATTCGGCAATGGCGGTATCATCGGTAAACCCATCGGTGAAGGCCTGCGCCTTGCGATGCAGCGCGAGGATGGTCGGGAAGGAAAACCCCTGCGGCGTTTGCGCGGCAAAAAGCTGGGTACGGTCCTCGGTGCCGCCGACCGTCCGCCCATCCGACGAGCGCTTGATCGTGTCGATGACCGGCGTCACCGGCAAGACGGCCTCGGAATCGTCAAGCGCCGAAATGACGCCATCGATCACGGCGCCTGGCACGATGGGGCGCGCACCATCATGGATAAGGACCAGATCAGGCGCATACTCGGCAAGCGCCTCCAGCCCGTTCAGCACCGAGATCTGCCGCGTTATGCCTCCGATGACCGGCGGCAGCATTTTGGCGTGGTCGACTGCCGGCACCTCATCATAAACCGCCTGATCGCCGTCGCGGATCACAACCGCGATACGGTCGATCTCTTCGTGTTGGATGAAGGCCGAGATCGCACCGAAAAGAACCGGCGCGCCATCGATCAGCTGATATTGCTTGGGGAGGTCGCCGCCGGCTCCAAACCGGTTACCGCTGCCGGCTGCCACGATCAAGACGGCGATTTTCCTGTCGTTATGCACGCGCTACTCCGGATCGGCTGGCCACTGCCGGCCAGATTGTCTTGCCTTTGCCGGGAAAGCACCAGTCCGCCGGCGCAATTTCCTATATATGCAGGTAGGGTCTGTCAGACGTTCTTTGAGCCCGCCGCCAATGGCTGGACAGGTCTCTAGCCCCGGCCGCG
This sequence comes from Devosiaceae bacterium, assembly GCA_963676075.2. GTDB lineage: Bacteria > Pseudomonadota > Alphaproteobacteria > Rhizobiales > Devosiaceae > JAHJQZ01. The sequence continues at coordinate 88,164 of CAXXNZ010000015.1, read as the reverse complement.
TGGCCCGGCAAGAGAAAGACATTTCAATCCGGCACGTTAAGGGAAAATATGAGGCAATTCACGATGATTGCCCATTGCAAAGGCGGCAATAATGACTATTGTGCAGGCTCAATGTGCAGATTGACTTAATTGAGGGCATTTTGGTGCATTTATCCGATTTGCCCGGCGTCGGCGCTCATCAAATGGGCAATCGCGCCGCTCTCGCCCCCATGGCTGGAATCAGTGATCGTCCGATGCGTTCCCTTGCGGCGCGGTTTGGCGCCGGTTGGGTTGTGTCGGAGATGATCGCCTCCAACGCCTTGTCGACCGGTCAGCGCGACATGGTGCGGCGGTTGAGCACGTGGGAATCCGATCTGCCCCATGTCGTTCAGCTCGCCGGCAATGAACCCGACTGGATGGCACTTGGCGCGACGCTCGCCGCCGAGGCGGGAACTGACGTCATCGACATCAATTTCGGCTGCCCGGCCAAGCGCGTCACCAATGGCTACGCCGGTTCGGCGCTGATGCGCGTGCCTGATCAGGCGCGGCGGTTGATCGATGCCGTCACCGCTGCCGTCGATCTGCCAGTCACGGTCAAGATGCGGCTCGGCTGGGACGAAGACACGCTAAACGCCGCGGAATTTGCCGCGATGACGGTCGATGCCGGGGCGCGCATGGTCACCGTACACGGACGTACGCGTTGCCAGTTCTACAAGGGCACGGCCCGCTGGGCGCTGGTACGCGAGATCGTCGATGCGGTCGACGTACCGGTTCTTGTCAATGGCGACATCATCGATATCAACGGCGCCCGCGAGGCGCTTAAGGCCTCCGGCGCCGATGGCGTCATGATCGGTCGCGGTGCTCAGGGTCAGCCCTGGCTGGTCGGCCAGATCGGCGCGGCTCTCGACGGTCGCCCGATTGCCGAGGCGCCGCGCGGCGCTGCTCTGGCCGAGCTCGTTGCCGGCCACTATGAGGCGATGCTTGAGGAGTACGGCACGCGCATTGGCGTCCGGGCTGCCCGCAAGCACCTCAACTGGTACATCGAGGCCAACGCACCGGCGCTCGACGGCGATCTGCGCCACGCGCTCCTGACTGAAACCCAGCCGGATCGCGTGCTGGCGCTATTGCCGGACATTTTCGACACCGAACTCGAGGCGGCAGCATGACCGGTGAGAGCCATCCGCTCGAATGGAGCGTCCTGCAGGCATTGGCGCAACCGGTGCTGCTGTGCGGCCTGCAAAGCGAAATCTTCTTTGCCAATTATGCCGCCGAGGCCTTTTTTGGCTCGTCCTCTTCGGTGCTGACGCGACAAAACCTGTCAGATCTCATCGCCTTCGGCTCGCCGATCCTCAGCCTTGTCGAAACGGTCAACGCGCGCAAAGCGCCGCGCACCGAGTACCGCATGCGGGTCGGCTCGTCGCGCTTCGGGGAAGACCGCACTGTCGACGTCTTTGCATCGCCCCTGGCGGAGCATGAGGGCAGGGTGGCGCTGCTGTTCCAGGAACGCACCATGGCCGACACCATCGACCGGCAGCTGGTCTCGCGTGGCGCGGCGCGCTCGGTGACCGGTCTCGCCTCAATGCTGGCGCATGAAATCAAGAACCCGCTGTCGGGCATCCGTGGGGCGGCGCAATTGCTTGAGCAGTCCGTCAGCGAGGATGAAATCCCGCTCGCCCGGCTGATCCGCCAGGAAACCGACCGCATCGTCGCGCTGCTCGACCGCGTCGACGTGTTCGGCGACGACCGGCCGCTTGAACGCACGCCGATCAACATTCATGACGTTCTCGAACACGTCAAACTGCTGGCCAAGTCCGGGACCGCGCGGCAGATCTCGTTTTCCGAGGTCTACGACCCGTCGCTGCCGCCGGTCAGCGGCAATCGTGACCAGCTCATCCAGGTCTTCCTGAACCTCGTCAAGAACGCCTCCGAAGCCCTTGCGCGAACACCCAACCCCGAAATCAAGTTCACCACCGCCTTCCGCCCCGGCATCCGCATTTCGGTGGTCGGCATGCCGGGCCGCATTTCGCTGCCGCTCGAAATCGTCATCGAGGACAACGGGCCGGGCGTACCGTCGGAATTCATGCCGTTCCTGTTCGATCCGTTCGTCACCACCAAGTCGAACGGGTCCGGCCTGGGGCTGGCGCTGGTTGCCAAGATCATCGGCGACCATGGCGGGGTGATCGACTGCGACTCCAAGCCGGGTCGCACCCGTTTCCGTATTCTGTTGCCCGTGGTCGATCATGAACCCGGCGCCCGCAACAAACTGGAGGGCGCCTCATGAGCCACCTTGTCCTTCTCGCCGATGACGACGCAGCCATCCGTATGGTCCTCAACCAGGCGCTGACGCGTGCCGGTTACGACGTTCGCCCGACGGGCAATCTGTCGACCATGTGGAATTGGGTGTCGCGCGGCGAAGGTGACGTGCTGATCACCGATGTCGCCATGCCGGACGGCAATGCCTTCGACATCATGCCGAAGATTCACAAGATGCGGCCGGACCTGCCGGTCATCGTCATGAGTGCCCAAAACACCTTCATGACGGCAATCCGTGCATCCGAGGCCGGTGCCTACGAGTACCTGCCCAAGCCCTTCGATATCGGCGAAGTTCTGTCGGTCGTCGCCCGCGCGCTCAGCGAGGCGAAAAAACCGCGTGCGGCCGAGCCGCCGCCCGAGGACGGGCAGGATAACATGCCGCTCGTCGGACGTTCTCCTGCCATGCAGGACATATACCGGGTTCTTGCACGGTTGATGCAAACCGATCTGACGGTGATGATCACCGGCGAGAGCGGCACCGGCAAGGAACTGGTGGCGCGGGCGCTGCATGATTTCGGCAAGCGCCGCAACGGACCGTTCGTCGCCATCAACATGGCGGCCATTCCGCGCGACCTCATCGAAGCGGAACTGTTCGGTCATGAGAAAGGCGCCTTCACCGGCGCCACGGCACGTTCGTCGGGCCGGTTCGAACAGGCCGAGGGCGGCACTCTGTTTCTCGACGAGATCGGCGACATGCCGATGGATGCCCAGACACGGTTGCTGCGCGTTCTTCAGGAGGGCGAATACACCATGGTCGGCGGGCGCACCTCGCTCAAGACCAATGTGCGCATCATCGCCGCTACCCATCGCGACCTCAACCAGATGATCCGGCAGGGCCTGTTCCGTGAGGATCTGTTCTACCGCCTCAATGTGGTGCCGATCCGGTTGCCGCCGCTCAGGGAACGTACGGACGACATCGCGCATCTGGTCGGTCATTTCCTGAGGACGGCGCAACAGGAGGGCGACCCGGCCAAGGTCATCTCCGCCGACGCGCTGCGGCTGATGCAGAACTATGCCTGGCCGGGCAATGTCCGCGAGCTCGAAAACCTCGTCAGGCGCCTGTCGGCGCTCTACGCCGACGAGACCATCACCCCCGAGATGGTGCAGCACGAATTGCACCTGACCGACAGGACGCCGGCGGGTGTCGCCTCCGGACCGGTCGACATTGGCACCGCCGTTGAACTGCATGTCAGCCAGTTGCTACGCGAGGCCGATCCCAATATGCCGGCGCAGGGGCTCTACCAGCAAATCCTCGACCGGGTGGAATCGCCGCTGATCGCCATGGTGCTCAACGCCTGCAGCGGCAACCAGATCAAGGCGGCCGAGCTGCTGGGCCTTAATCGCAACACATTGCGCAAGAAGATCCGGTCGCACGGCATCGAGATCGTCAAGCAATCGCGCCGGACCTGACCCGGCACGGCGGCTGCAGCAGCAAAATCGATCGGCACAGGCAGGAGCAGGGCGGTGATCGCACCTGTTTCAATTTTGCAACATATGGCTTGATCTGGGCCGGGTTTCTTGTCAGATTCCCGCCTCGACACAGCCGATCAGCCGAGGCGCCACGCGGCGTGTGACATGGATAACACAGCCGCCAACACGACATCTTCTTTACCACCGGCGCAAACTCCGGGCCGCATGGTGCGCGTGAACGGCACTGCCATCATGCGCTCGCTCGGCGTGGTGATCGTTCTGGCCGCCACCGTGTTCGCCTCCGGCTCGTTCCTGGTGATGACCGGGGCGACCAAGATCGAGCCAAGCCCGGAAGTCTGGACGATCATCTGGATCGTCAATGCCATCCTCATCCTGATGGTCGTTGCGCTGGTCCTGACCGAGGTCATTCTTCTGATAAGGGCGCGGCAGCGCAAGATGGCCGGCGCACGATTGCAGACGCGCATGGTGGCCATGTTCGCCATCATGGCGGCGGTCCCGGCATTCATTGTCGCCATTGTCGCCACCATCGCTCTCGACCAGGGGCTCGATCAGTGGTTTTCCGAGCGCACCTCGTCGATCGTCGAGAGCTCGCGGCAGGTCGCCGCTTCCTATCTCAATGAACACGCGCAGGTCCTGCGTGACGATATCATCTGGGTCGCCACGGAGCTTGAAACCGCCCACGACCTTTATGTGTCCGACAAGGACCGTTTCCAGCGCGTCCTGACCTCGCTCGCGGTTACACGTTCGCTGCCGTTCACCTCGCTGATCCACGCCGACACGAGCCTGATCATGAAGGCGCAGATCAACGTGCCGGCCTCGGCGCCAGCCATGCCGAAGTCGATCATGCCCGATGTCAAGGAGACCGTGCCGACGCTGATCGCGCCCGGTTCGACCAATTTCGTCGGTTCGGTGGTCAAGCTGAAAGGCTATGACGACACCTATCTGTTCGTTGCCCGTCCCGTCGACCCTGAAGTGCTCGAATACATGCGGCTGGCGGACCAGACGATCACCGAATACCGGAAGTACGCCTCCAACCGTCTGGTCTTCCAGATCACCTTCGCCCTGATGTATTTCGGCGTCGCCTTCGTGCTGCTGCTCGCCGCGCTCTGGCTCGGCATTGCGCTCGCCAACCGCTTTGTCTCGCCGATCCGCAACCTGATGATCGCCGCCAACCGCATGTCGACCGGCGATCTCAAGGTCGACGTGCCGATCACCGAAAAGGCGGGAGACCTGCACGATCTGTCGATGCAGTTCAACCGGATGACCCGGCAGTTGCGCCAGCAGCGCCGGGCGCTGGTCCAGGCATCGGAAACGAACGAGAAGCGCCGCCAGTTCACCGAGGCTGTGCTTGAAGGCGTCAGCGCCGGCATTGTCGGTCTTGATTCCGACGGGCAGGTGACGCTGGTCAATTCCACCGCCTGCGCCATGCTCGACCGCGCCGAGGTCGACCTGTTGCGCGAGGATATCGCCATTGCCGTTCCCGAACTCGAACCGATCATCGAGCGGGCGCGCCAGGGCAGGCGCGGTCAGGTGCAGGACCAGATCAAGCTCGGCTCTACGACCGACCCGCGAATCTACCAGGTGCGGCTGACGCGCGAAGGCTCGATGACCGAATCCAAGGGCTATGTGATGACGCTCGACGACATGAGCGAGCTGATCACGGCCCAGCGCAACAGTGCATGGGCCGATGTTGCCCGTCGCATCGCCCATGAAATCAAGAACCCGCTGACCCCGATCCAGTTGAGTGCAGAGCGCCTGCGCCGGCGCTACGGCAGCCGGCTGGAGGATGATTTCGAGGTCTTCGACAAATGCACCAGCACCATCATTCGGCAGGTGGGTGACATCGGCAAGATGGTCGACGAGTTCTCATCGTTCGCCCGCATGCCGGCGGCGACCCAGGATCATGCCGACCTTTCCGACACCATCAGGCACGTGGTCTTCCTCGAAAGTGTGCGGCAGCCTGAGATCGAATTGCGCGTCGACCTGCCGGAGACGCCGATAACCGCCTATTTCGATCATCGCTTGGTATCCCAAGCGCTGACAAACATCATCAAGAACGCGGTCGAAGCGCTGGAAATGGCTGGACTTTCCAACATCGAAAGCCCACGCATTATTGCCAGCGCCCATATCGAAGGCGACATGGTACGAGTCGAAATCAGCGACAACGGTATCGGCTGGCCGAAAGAGAACCGGCAACAGTTGCTAGAGCCTTATGTGACATCGCGCGAAAAGGGCACAGGTCTTGGCCTTGCGATTGTCGCAAAGATCGTAGAGCAACACGGCGGCATCATCGAATTGCGGGATAGCCCCGAGGACGAGAACGGTCGCATCGGGGCGTGTTTCAGTTTCACCTTGCCGCTCAATGCACCGGGCGATACCGGCGCCCAACCGGATGGAAACGTTCGGTCACGAGAGGAGACGGGGCACGTTGGTGCCGCGGCGGACTAACATATGGCTTTGGACATTCTGATCGTTGACGACGAGGAAGACATCCGCGACCTGATCGCGGGTATCCTCGAAGACGAGGGCAACGAGACCCGACAGGCCTACGATGCCGATTCGGCGCTCGAGGAAATTGCCCGGCGGCGTCCGAGCCTGGTCTTCCTCGACATCTGGCTGCAGGGCTCGCGGCTCGACGGGTTGCAGCTTCTGGATGAATTGCAGTCCCAGCATCCGGACCTGCCGGTGGTGATGATTTCGGGCACGGCAATGTCGAGACCGCGGTATCGGCCATCCGGCGTGGCGCCTATGACTATATCGAGAAGCCGTTCAAGATCGACCGACTGCTGCTCGTCACCCAGCGCGCCATGGAGGCAACCCGTCTCAAGAGCGAGAATGCCGAACTCAAGGAACGTGCGGCCGTCCCGTTCTCCGAGATCGTCGGGCAGTCGCCCTCGATCGCGGCAGCGCGGGCGGTCATCGAGAAGTCCGGGCCGACCAATTCGCGCATCTTCGTATCCGGCCCCTCGGGAACCGGCAAAGGCTTGTGTGCCCGCCTGATCCATCGTCACAGCAACCGGGCAGGGGGGCCGTTCATCGAATTCAACGCCATGCTCTACGACCCGGAAGAGGTGCCGGTTCTGCTGTTCGGGCGCGAAACCCGCGACCGCGCTGGCAGTGTCCGGACCGAAGTTGGCGCACTTGAACGCGCCCATGGTGGCACTCTGCACCTTTCCGAAGTCACCGGGCTCGCACAGCTGGCCCAGACGGCGCTGTTGCGCACTCTGGTCGAAGGCAGGTTCCAGCGGGTTGGTGGACAGGTCGCCGTGCCGGTCGATGTACGCATCATTGCCTCAAGCTCGCAGAACATCGCCGCGCTGATCGAGGCGGGAGTGTTCCGCTCGGATCTGTTCCATCGCCTGTCGGTGGTGCCGCTGAAACTGGCGCCGCTCAGGGAACGGCGCGAAGACGTGCCAGCACTGGTCGGCATGTTCATCGAGCAGGTTTGCCGGGTGCACAATCTGCCGCGCCTCAAGATCGGCGATGACGCCCTGGCCGTTCTGCAGGCCCAGGATTGGCCCGGCAATGCGCGGCAGCTGCGCAATTCGATCGAACGTCTGCTGATCCTGTTGCGTGACCAGCAGCCCGAAGACGGCATCATCACGGCGGCCTTGCTGCCGTCCGATATCGGCGAAGTCCTGCCGACTGTGGGTGATACCGACGCATCGGCACATCTGATGAGCCTGCCGCTCAAGGAGGCGCGCGAGATTTTCGAGCGCCAGTACCTGACCGCGCAGCTCGAACGTTTCGGCGGCAATGTCTCCAAGACGGCGGAGTTCGTCGGCATGGAGCGCAGTGCGCTTCACAGGAAGATCAAGTCACTGGGCCTGACCGAGCGCAACGGCGATGCGGCGGCCCCGATCGTACAGGAAGAACCATGCGAGTAATCGTTTCGGGTGCTGGCCAGGTTGGCTACGGCATCGCCGAAAAGCTCTCCAACGAGGGCATCGAGGTCACAGTGATCGACAACGATGCCACGCTGGTGCAGCGGGTGCGCGACAATCTCGATGCCCGCGGCATCCATGGCCATGGCTCCCATCCCGATGCGCTGGCGCAGGCCGGGGCGCGGGACGCCGACATGCTGATTGCCGTGACCCAGGTCGACGAAGTCAACATGACCGCCTGCCAGGTGGCCCATTCGATCTTCGACGTCCCCACACGCATCGCCCGCATTCGCGCTCAGTCCTATCTGCGACCGGAGTGGAGCAATCTGTTCAGCCGGGATCACCTGCCGATCGACGTCATCATTTCGCCCGAGACAGAGGTCGGCGATCTGATTCTGGAGCGGCTCGCCCATCCGGGCGCATCGGAGATCGTTTCCTTCGAGGATGGTCAAGCGGTGGTCCTGGTCATCGACGTGCACGAAGATTGCGCCGTCATCGACACGCCCCTGAGGCACCTGACCGACCTGTTCCCCAATCTTAACGCGACGGTGATGGGGGTCAGACGCAATGGTCAGGCAAGGATTCTGCATGCCTGGGAATCGATGATCGCCGGCGATCAGGCCATTGTCGCTGTCGCCCGCGATCAGGTGTCCCGCGTGCTCGGCCTGTTCGGGCGCGATGAGCAACCACCGTCGCGTATCGTCATCGCCGGGGCTGGCAATATCGGCCGCTATGTCGCCAAGAGGCTCGAAGCCCAGTCCGACGGCACAACCGTGCGGCTGATCGAGAACAATCGCCAGATCGCCCAGATGGCGGCCGAAAGCATGAACCGCTCCATCGTGGTCTTCGGCGATGCCTTGCAGGAAGACATCCTCAGGGAGGTCGATATTCGCGACGCCCAGATGTTCCTCGGACTGACCAATGACGACGAAACCAACATCCTCAGTTCGGTTCTGGCCGACGAACTCGGCTGCAAGGCCAATTTCGCCCTGGTCAACCAGCCGCAATATCCGCGTTTCGCGCGCCGTCTCGGGGTCGATGCCTTCATCAGCCCGCGCGCCGTCACCGTCTCCAAGATCCTGAGGCATGTCCGGCGCGGCCGCATCCGCGGGGTCTATTCGCTGTTCGACGGCGCCGCCGAGCTGTTGCAGGCCGAAGCGCTTGAAACCTCGCCGCTTGTCGGCACGCCCCTCAAGGACATCAACATCTCGGCAGGCATACGATTCGGCGCCATCGTGCGTGGCAAACAGGTCATCCTGCCCTCGGGCGACACCCGCATCGAGGCTGGTGATTTCGTGGTCGTCATGGCGCTGGCCAGTGCGGTGAAGAAGGTCGAGCAGATGTTCAGGGTCAGCATCGATTTCTTCTGATCCCTATCCGGATTCCCCGGCTCCGGCTTGCCACATCAGAAATTGCTTTAGGACGACAGGCAATTGCTTTAAGGCCCTTATGGCTATTGGGCAAATATACAAGCTCGTGTATGGTTGCCGACGCATTCGCATTCTCGATGCGGTTGCGCTGAAAGGGGCAAGAGCCTGAAATGGCAGCTGAAGTCCGGCAGGGGAGCCGGTGGCGTGCCGACAGGCCGACAAACAAGTAGAAGGCGAAAAAATGCCCAACGACAAGGTTCAGAACCTACAGGATGCTTTTCTCAACCACGTGCGACGTCAGAAGGTCTCGGTCACGATCTTCCTGGTAAACGGGGTCAAACTGCAGGGCGTCATCACCTGGTTTGACAATTTCTGCCTGTTGCTGAGGCGGGATTCACAGTCTCAGCTGGTTTACAAGCACGCGATCTCGACGATCATGCCGGGCGCGCCGATCCAGTTGTTCGATCCCGAGCACACCGGAGGCGACAACGACTGATCGCAAAGCGGCCGAGCCGGGCGAGGGCAGTCCGGCGCCGCATGACCTTCACGATGAAGCCGCGACCCGTGCGCCGCGGCCAAGAGCTGTTGCCGTGTCGGTGGACGTCGGCGGCAAGTCCTTGCGCGCGTTTTCGGCGCGGCGGGCCGAGTTCGAGGGGCTGTGCGAAGCCATCCCGATCGATCTCGTCTTTACCGAAGGGGTCAGGCTGAAAACCATCCGTCCGGCAACCTATATCGGAGGTGGTAGCGTCGAAACGCTGGCCGAACGCATCAAGGCCGAAGAGATCGACCTGCTGCTCGTCGACGCCCAGCTGTCACCGATCCAGCAGCGCAATCTCGAGCGCGCGACCGGCGCCAAAGTGCTCGACCGCACCGGTTTGATTCTCGAGATTTTCGGCGACCGCGCCTCGACGCGGGAAGGCGTGCTTCAGGTCGAACTGGCCCATCTCAACTACCAGAAGAGCCGGCTGGTGCGTTCCTGGACCCACCTCGAACGCCAGCGCGGCGGCGGCGGTTTTCTCGGTGGTCCGGGCGAAACCCAGATCGAAAGCGACCGGCGCAACTTGCAAGAGCGAATCAAGCTCCTGGAAACACGCATCGACAAGGTGCGACGCACCCGCGCCCTGCAGCGCAAGCCACGCCGGGAAGCACCATTCCCGTTCGTCGCCATCGTTGGATATACCAATGCCGGCAAATCGACGCTGTTCAACCACCTAACCGGCGCCGGCGTGATGAGCAAGGACCTGCTGTTCGCGACACTCGACACCACTGTGCGCAAGGCAAAGCTGCCACACGGCCGCGATGTCATGCTGTCCGACACGGTCGGGTTCATCGCCGATCTGCCACATGATCTTGTCGCTGCCTTCCGCGCCACGCTGGAAGAGGTGATCGGCGCCGACGTGATCCTTCATGTGCGCGATGTCGCCAACCCCGATCATGCTGCCCAGGCCGAGGACGTGCTGACGGTACTGTCTGAGCTCGGCATGTCCGGAGATGCCGTTCCAATCATCGAGGCATGGAACAAAACCGATCTGTTGCCGCAGGGCACGGAAGGCGGCGTCGTGCCGGCTGGCAAGGTTTTCGCCAGCGTCCCGGTTTCGGCCGTGACGGGCGAGGGGACCGATGCCCTGCTTGCAGCAATCGAGACGGCGCTGGCGGCCCGCACCGAGGAATTCGCCCTCAAGCTACCGCATGACAAGAGCGGTGAACTCGGCTGGCTTTACGACCAGACCGAGATTCTCGAACGGCATGAGGCGGACATGGATGGCACCTATTTCCTGGTCCGTGTCGAACCGGCGCATCGTTCCGGCTTTTTCCGCCGCTATCGCGCCTTCCTGAGATCACCGGAAACGCAATAGCAGCACGCAGCGCTATTCCGCTGCCTTGTCCCGCGCCCGGATCTCGTTCCAGAAGCCATCGAGCCTATCCATGCCCGCTTCGGAGACTGCTAGACCTTCTTCGCGGCATCGCGCCTCGACGTGATGGAAACGCCGGGTGAACTTGAGATTGGCGGCGGTCAGGGCCGCTTCAGGTTCGATGCCGAGGTGCCGGGCAAGGCTGGCCACGGCGAACAGCACGTCGCCAAGTTCCTCTTCGGTGCGCTTGCGGTCGCCGGACTGGGCCGCTTCCTGCACTTCGTCGACCTCCTCGCGCACCTTGGCGATGACCGCGTCGACATCGGGCCAGTCGAAGCCGGCGCGGGCGGCGCGCTTATCGAGCTTTTCGGCGCGCGACAGGGCGGGCAGGGCGCGCGGCACATCATCGAGGAGGGAGGGCGGCGTGTCGTCGGTCTTGGCGCTGGCCTTGCCGGCGCGCTCCGCGGCCTTGATCTCTTCCCAGCGCACATTGGCTTCGCCCACCGTACCGGCGGCAATATCGCCGAACACGTGGGGATGGCGGCGGATCATCTTGGTGGTGATGGCCTCGACGACGTCGCCGAAATCGAACAGCTGGCGCTCGCTCGCCATCTGGGCGTGAAAGACCGACTGCAGCAGCAGATCGCCCAATTCCTCGCGCAGATGATCGTAATCCTCGCGCTCGATCGCGTCGGCCACCTCATAGGCCTCCTCGATCGTGTAGTGCTTGATGGTGGAGAAGTCCTGTTCGAGATCCCAGGGACAGCCGCCATCCGGATTGCGCAGCGCCGCCATGATTTCGAGAAGCCGCGAAATGTCGCGCGAGGGCTGCATGGCCAATCTCCGATCCGCTAGAAGTTGGGGAACGGCACGAAACCGGCGTCAGATTTCGTCCCGGTAAAGGTGAGTCTGCCCGTTGAAGTCGGTCACGTCATACCGCCCGCCGCCGCGCGCCACAACATCGGAAACCGGCACGGGCACCTTGCCGAAACCGCCCGGCAGGTCGAGCATGAGTTGCGGCTGGCAGAGGCCGGACAGATGCCCGCGCAATCCGGACACGAGCGACACGGCCTCATCGAGCGGCACCTTGAAATGGCTGGTGCCCTTGGCCCGGTCGAGCAGGTGCAGGTAATAGGGCTTGATGCCGAGCCGCACGCAGGAGCGCATCAGCGCGGCCAACGTGTCGTGCGTGTCGTTGACGCCGCGCAACAGCACCGTCTGGCCAAGAAGCACCAGTCCGGCGCGGCGCAACCTGTCGCAAGCAGCGCGCATCTCTGCGCCATGTTCCTCGGCGGCATTGGTGTGGATGGCGATGTAAACGGTTTTTTGCGTTGCCGTCAGCGCGGCGATGAACTCATCGGTGACGCGCTCGGGACTGACAGCAGGCACGCGCGAATGGAAGCGCACGACCTCCACATGCTCGATGGCGTCGAGCGCCGCCATCACCTCGGCAAGGCGGCGTGGAGAGAGGGCCAGCGGGTCGCCGCCGCTGATGACGACCTCCCATATCCCCTTGTTCTGACGTATGTAATCGAGCGCAGCCGCACGCTCGTCCGCCGTCAGATTGTCCTCCGAGAGCGGTCCGATCATCTCCTTGCGGAAACAGAAGCGGCAATGGACGGTGCATGTCGCGGTCAGCTTGAACAGCACGCGGTCCGGATAGCGGTGGACGATGCCCTTGACCGGGGAATGGGGACCGTCGGCGATCGGATCGGCCAGTTCAGAGGCCAGGATATGACTTTCGCGCGGGTCGGCGACGAACTGACGGCCGACCGGATCGTCGGGCGCGGTGATCAGCGCGCGCATCGCCGGCGTGATGCGCTCGGGAAACCCGGGCGCGGTTTCGATCTGGGGCTTTCTGGCGGGTGCGGACATTAAGGACTGGCTCACGTGAGCTTGATGGGCAGCGGGCGCTCGCCCTCGTCGAAGGCGGCGAGGGACTGACGCCAGGGCGCGGCATCGGGCCAGAGATAGTCGATTTGGCCCGAAGCGGGGCGGATGACGGCGGTATAGAGCGTGCCGAGCCCTTCGGCATAGTCGGTTCGATAGAGCGGCGGCGCGAAAAAGGCATCGACAAAGGTGTCGAGGCCAATTTCGGCGTGCCGCAGCGCCGCAAGATGCGCGGCGCGCTCGGCGGTTTGCGAGAAGCGATTGCCCTGCGGCCATTCGAGCGCCAACTGGTGATTGGTGCACACCGGAGCCTTGCGGATTTCGGCCTCGCGGTCGGGCGACAAATAGACGACGGCATGATCGCCCGAGGCATCGAGCAGGATGACGTTGTTGACCATCTGGACGGGCAGGCGGGCCAGAGCCCTGGTGGCCTCGGCAACATTGGCGCAGGTTTCGAGCACATAGCGGACGAGCAGGGCGGTGACGAACCCGTCCGGGCCAGTGGCCAATCGCCCGCCAAAGGTCAGCGCCGCACAAAGGCCCGCCGAATTGACGCCGTCGAGGGCGCCCAGCCAGCCTTCTGCGGTCGCCAGCACAGTGTGGCTGCCAGTCCAGCGGGTGCGGCAGATCGTGCCCTCGAAGAAATCGGGATCGAAATCGTAGTTGCGCACCAGCACGGGCTCGTCACCGGGGGCGACGGCAACGCTGCAGCCAGCGATGACCGGCGGCGTGTTGTAAAGGGCGAGGGCGCGGTGCGCCACCTCGTCCGGTCCGACAAGCTCGCAGGCGCGATCATAGACCGGCACCAACTCCGGCATGGTCTCGGCAAGCCGCTTGCGGCACTGCTCAGGCGTCGGGCGCGCGTCCAGTCCCTCGGAGAGATACCAGCCGCGATAGCGCGGCCAGGTTTCAGCAAAGCGGGCCCGCCATTTTTCACCGATCGTTTCTTCGTCGAAGGCATGCAGCATCATGGGATCACAGTCCGGGGGGTCAGGCGGGAGGCACGGTAACCGGCGCCCGCCATAGCACGTATGGCATCGCCTGAGCGATGCAACCAAGGGTTTTGCAGTCAGCTTTTCGCGATGCCGGAAGTACCGGGGGCCGCTAGAGATCGGCGACCGGTGTGTGACCGGTCGTCCAGTTCATCTCGCTGTCGGCGATGAACTGGTTAGCCCAGCTTGCGGTTGGCCAGGGCCGGAAATCGGACACCAACTCGAAATAGCGTTTTATGTCATCCGCTTGCGGCTTTGCCAGCAAGGTGTCGATCAGCGCCATCAACCCGTCCGGCTTGTCATTAACGCCGTCGAGAACGCGCAGAAACCACTTGTGGTAGGGATAAAGAACCTCGTTCTCGGCCAGGATCATCCGGCCGCCGAACAGGATGATATTGTTGACCGATGTGGAAAGCAGATAAGCGTTGTCATGCTTGAGCGCTTCGCCGCTGTACCAGGCCCAAGCCTGCAGCTGGGCAAAAAAGCGCTTGATGTTTTCCTGTTTGTTTTCAACCGGATATCGCGCTATTTCGGCGACCAGTTTGCCGAGCCTGTCGTCGCGCGCCACGACGGGAACGGCGCCTTCAAAGGCGAACCGCGCCGGCTCGCTGCCGTGATCGCGCACGCGCTCCATCTGGCCGAAACTCGTGCATTTGATGTCGACATAGCCGCCGTCATATTTGGCGCTTTCGAGGTCGAGAAAAGTCAGCGTGCCGTCACGTTCGCGCGCCGCAAAGGACTCATCAGGCAGGACCAGCATGATGTCGACGTCGGAATTGGCTTTCTCGAAGCCGTGGGCGATCGAGCCGACCAGAAGCACGCCGAGCACGTCCTGGTCGTCGGCATAGCGTTTGGCGATTCTATCGAGGGTTTCGCGGTGATGCTGGTGCATGGGTACTGACTTTGATGATGTGCGGATTCGGTTGCCTTGGTGACCTGGCAGAGATTAGTGGCCGACGGCAAAGCGTCCAGCCCGAAACGCCGCGGCCAATTGGCGAGGCGCCGCGCTGCGGGAATGTGCGACTGAGACACGGTCTCAACCCGATAGGGCGTGTGCGCGGGGGGATGATCGGGGTGCAGAGCAGCGCGACGGCATGGTGCGTCACCCTTGCAATCTAATTCGCATAATATATATTATGGAACTTGCTGATCTGAAGAAAGCCCGGTTTTCGGGCTTTGTCGCGCTTGCGGCGGCTATAACCGTCGCCGCACTTCTCTCAGATCCGCACCGAGCGGCGCATCAAGGAAAAGGCAAACGCCCGGTCCGACCCGGTCATGCCGCGCTGAAACAGATCCGGACCGATCGCCTGGCCGCATCGATCGAGGACGGCGGTTCGCCGCCCCGCGAGGTACTGTCGGGTCCGCGACGCCACATGCGCTCCGTCCGGATATCCTGCCGTTTATGCCTCGGCCGGCCGAAGCGTTTTCAACGCAGTGGCCCACTTGAGCAGTTCGTCCAGCTGACCGACGAGCCCGGCCTGCATGATGTCGGTTCCACGGAACACGCCGTCTTCGCCGATATGCTGCGAGAACATCGGCACGGGTACGACTTGAGGTATGGCATGAACGTTGACGTTGCCGAGAAGCTGACGGAGCTCTTGCGCGGACCGCAGACCACCGGAAATGCCGCCGTAGCTGACGACGCCGGCCGGCCTGTAGGCCCACTCCTTCAACAGGCTCTGGATCGCGTTCACTAGCGTTGCAGGGGCAAAATAGTTGTATTCGGGCGTCACGAAGACAAGGGCATCGGCAGATGAAATGATCCGGCTCCAGTCCTTGGTGTGCTGGTGCTCATAGCTCTGCTTGGCGGGATGCGCTGCTTCATCCAGAAGCGGCAGATTGATATCTGCGAGATCAACCACCTCGACATCGAATTTGGCGTGCTGTCGTGCAACGTCTTCGACCCACTTTGCAATGGTTGGTCCAACGCGCCCCGGGCGCGTGCTGCCGATGATGATCTTGAGAGTAAGCGCCATTGCGATGGGAAATCCTTCTGACAGGCAAACGGAAAATGTGGACGGCCTCTGGCCTTTCTTGAAGCGTAGCTCCGCATATGTTCGGCGTATCCTGCGCAGACATTGGCCTGAGCGGGATGCCGTACAGGTATTAGCGCGTTGCACGTATCGTGCAAGACGGCACATTCTTGATACCGGCACACCCAGACAATGCCGGGAGTTCGGCTCGGCACAGACTGGACGCCCCGCGTCGACCAATCGTTATGCTGGCAGAAAACCTAGCCGCGTCCAACGAATGGCATGGCGGTCGCCATGATGGTCATGAACAGCACATTGGTCGTCAGCGGCAGGCTTGCCATGTGCAGCACGGCGTCGCCGACCTCGTTGACGGCGAATGTCGGTTCCGGCGCCGTCGTGCCATTGGCCTGCAGCACGCCGGCGGCCATGCCCGCGGTCATGTCGGTTCCGGCGTTGCCGATATCGATCTGGCCGCAGGCGATGTCGAACGGACGCCCGTCGAGCGCGGTCGATTTGGTCAGGCCGGTGATGGCGTGCTTGGTCGCGGTGTACGGCGCGGAATTGGGCCGCGGCGTCGTCGCCGAGATCGAGCCGTTGTTGATGATGCGGCCGCCGCGCGGTTGCTGCTCCTTCATCAGGCGAAATGCCTGCTGGGTACAATAGAACGCGCCGGTGAGATTGGCGGCGACGACGTTGTCCCACTGGGCCGGCGTGATCTCCTCGAGCGGCACCGGCGGCGCACCCATGCCGGCATTGTTGACCAACAGGTCAAGCCGGCCGAACGAGCTGCGGACTTCGTCGAACAGCGCCGCCACGGAGCCTGCCGAACCGACGTCGCAGTGAATCGCGGCAACGGGATTGCCCGAACTGGCGCTGATCTCGTCCGCCGCGTCCTGGAGCACCTCAAGACGCCGTCCGGCGATGACGAGCGTGTAACCGGCGCCGCTCAGCGCCATGGAGATGGCCTTGCCGACGCCGGTGCCGCCACCGGTTATCAATGCGACTGCGCCTTTTGCGATGCTCATTGCCCCACCTTGCCGTTCAATTCGTCCTCGATGTGGACGCGTATGATCTGATCGAAATCCGATTCCGCTTTGAAGCCAAGCTTTTGCGCCCGGTTTGTTTCGAAATTGCGCGGCCAGCCAGAAAACGATTTCAGCAATTGCTTCATCGGGTTCGCGCCTTATGAGCTTGACCGCTTGCGGACCTGCAGCCCGTTCCAGCGCAGCGATCTGCTCGCCGACCGTCGCCGAAAGCCCTGGCATCGACAGGTTGCGGCGCTGACCGACGCTTTCGAGATCGAGTGTGGCGGCATGAACGAGGAAGCCGACCGCCGAACGCGGACTGGCGAACCAATGGCGCACGTCCTCGGCAACCGGCAGCACCGCTTCCTTGCCGGCCAGAGGCTCGCGCAGGATGCTGGAGAAAAAGCCCGACGCCGCCTTGTTCGGCGCGCCCGGACGGATGCAGATCGTCGGTAGTCTCAGCCCGATGCCATCAAAAATGCCGCGGCGGCTGTAATCGGACAGCAGCAGTTCGGATATGGCCTTCTGGGTGCCGTAGCTCGTCAGCGGCGTCTCGAAGAACTCGTCGCTGATGTGCTCGGGGAACGGCGCGCCGAAGACGGCGATCGAGGAGGCAAACACCAGGCGAGGCCTGTAGGGCGCCCCCTGCCCTTCGGCGCGGATCGCGTCAAAGAGATAACGTGTTCCATCAAGATTTACGCGGTAGCCCTTGTCAAAATTGGCTTCTGCCTCGCCCGAGACGATGGCAGCGAGGTGAAAGATCATGTCCGGACGCCGGGCAATTATTGCCCGAACCGCATGGGAATCGGTCAAATCCAGCGCCTCGCAGGAAATCCACTCCGGATCGATGCTGCGCACCGGAGCAGTGATATCGGCGGCGATCAACTCGTCGATGCCCTCGCCCAGCGTCTGGCGATTGCCTGCCAGATGATCGGTGAATTTGCGACCGACCATGCCTGCCGCGCCGATGACCAGAATCTTCATACAAGCCCCCTCTCGAACCCGGCAGAGAGTGAGTGTTTCGCCGTTCGAGCGCAAGCCAATCGCCAAGAGTCCGGATCAGCTTTCGGCGTCGTGCTCGCCGCGTGCCGCTTCCCAGACCTCGCGTGCCGCATCGAGGTTGATGGCGGCGATGGCGAGGCCGACGATGACGTCGGGCCAGATCGAGTGCCAGAGATAGGCAGTGATGAGTCCTGCGGCGATGATGGCGACATTGGCGAGCGCGTCGTTGCGGGCCGACAGGAAGGCGGCGCGGGAAAGGCTGCCGGCGTGATTGCGGAATCCGGCCAGCAGATAGGCGCAGGCGAGATTGACCGCCAGAGCACCGAGGCCGGTCAACGACAGCGCGAAGGGTTCGGGCGGCACAGGATTGGCGAACTTGCCCCACAAGGCCCACAAGAAGGCGATGGCCGGCACGATCAACACGCCAGACAGCGCCATGCCGACACGCGCCCGCATAATGGGCGTCCACATCAGCGCGAAGAAAATCAGCAGATTGACCGAGGTGTCTTCAAGAAAATCGACGCTGTCGGCGAACAGCGACACCGAACCGATGGAGACGGCGACGATGAACTCGATACCGAAATAGGCAAGATTGGCCAGAGCCACGATCAGAACGGCGCGCCGGAGGCCGGCATCCGTCATCTCGCCATTCACCGGGTTTCGATCCTGCCGCCGGTGACGTCGACCACCATGCCGTCATAGGCCGGCG
Source organism: Devosiaceae bacterium (assembly GCA_963676075.2). Taxonomy (GTDB): domain Bacteria; phylum Pseudomonadota; class Alphaproteobacteria; order Rhizobiales; family Devosiaceae; genus JAHJQZ01. The sequence continues at coordinate 69,743 of CAXXNZ010000015.1, read as the reverse complement.
CGACGTTTGCGGGTGTTTCGGCGTCGAGCTTTTTGTAGTCGAGATCGATGTGGAGATTGGTCAGCACCGCCTGTTTCGGCGCCATGCGATCGACCCAGCGCATCGCGTCTTCGAGGCTGAAATGGCTCGGATGCGGCTTGTAGCGCAATGCGTCGACGATCCAGACATCGAGTCCGGTCAAGGCCGGCAGCGAGGCGTCCGGCACATCGGACAGGTCGCAGGAATAGGCGAGATTGCCGATGCGAAAGCCGAGCGACATGATATCGCCGTGCACCTGGTTGAACGGGGTGAAGGTGAGGCTGCCCCCCTGCCCGTCGATCACCACATCGTGCCCGGCTTCGATAACATGGCCGTCAAGGATCGGCGGATAGCCACTGCCCGGCGGCGTCTTGAAGCAATAGGAAAAGGCCTCGTACAGACGCCTGCCCGTCTCGGCATCGTAATAGACCGGCACCCTGCGATGGCTGGCGATGGCAAGGACGCGCAGATCGTCGATGCCGTGGATATGGTCGGCATGGGCGTGGGTGTAGAGCACGGCGTCAAGCGCATCGACATCGGCGGCGAGCAGTTGCTCGCGCAGGTCAGCGCCGGTGTCGATCACCACGCGGGTTACGCCCGGCGCGCCGGCACTGGTACCTTCGATCAGCAGGGAGCAGCGGCGGCGGCGATTTTTGGGATCGGTGGGGTCACAATCGCCCCAGTCATTGCCAATGCGCGGAACGCCGCCCGAGGATCCGCACCCGAGAATGGTTGCCCTGACCCGTTCAGCCGGTTTTCCGCTCATATAGTCAACCCAGTTTTATTGAACAATTTCGAGAAGTTGAATGTCGTTCTTAATGCGATATCTTCGAAGCTGACGCCACGCAGCTCGGCGAGCTTTCTGGCGGTGTGAACGACATGGCCCGGCTCGTTCGTCTTGCCGCGGAACGGGATCGGCGCCAGATAGGGCGAATCCGTCTCGACGAGAATGCGATCTGCCGGCGCTTCGGTCGCAACCTTTTGAATATCGAGAGCATTCTTGAAGGTCAGGATGCCAGAGAACGACAGGTAACCGCCAAGCTCCAACCCGCGCCGCGCCAGTTCCGGCCCGGAGGAGAAACAGTGCAGTAGGAAGGGGAAGGCCCCCTTGCCGGTTTCCTCCTCGAGGATGTCGGCGACATCGTCGTCGGCCTCGCGAGCATGGATGACCAGCGGCAGGCCGGTGATGCGCGATGCCGCGATGTGACGGCGAAAGCCCTCGGCCTGGTTTTCACGCGAAGAGAAATCGTAATGATAGTCGAGCCCGACCTCGCCGATGGCGACGCATTTCGGGTGTTCGCTCAGCCTGACGATATCGTCGGTGGTGAGGTCCATCTCTTCGTCGGCATGGTGCGGATGGGTGCCGACCGAGCACCAGATGTTCTCGTGCGCCTCGGCGATGGCCTTGACCTCGTCGAAGCGCTTGATGCGGGTTGAAATGGTCACGCAGCCATCGACACCGTTTTCGGCCATGCGCTGCAGAATGCCGTCGCGGTCAGCGGCGAGCTTGTCGAACTCGAGATGGCAATGGCTGTCGATCAGCATCAGGCGTTATCTGCTGCCTCCGGCGCCACGTAGCGCGGAAAGACGCCTTCGGGCTTGGGAAGATCAGTACCCGAAGCCAGTCGCCCCGCTTCGCCGAGCGCAGTGAAATCGCGCTTGTCCGAAGGGACGGCCAGCAGATCGAGCAGCTTGTTGGCCGATGCCGGCACAGCGGGCTGGGCAAGGATCGCCACCTGCCGGATCACTTCGGCGGTGACATAGAGCACTGTCTGCATGCGGTCGAAATCGCTCTTCCTGAGCGCCCAGGGCTCCTGAGCGGCGAAATAGCGGTTGGCATCGGCCACCACCTGCCAGACGGCTTCGAGCATGCGGTGCATGGCGAAAGTCTTCATCGCCTCGCGCGCCTTGTCGATGAGGGCGTCGGCCGCAGCAAGGATCTCTTTGTCCGCCTCGCTCAAGGCACCGCAGGCGGGAACCTTGGCCTCGCAATGCTTGGCGACCATCGACAGCGAGCGCTGCGCTAGGTTGCCGAGGTCGTTGGCGAGATCGGCATTGATGCGGTTGGCGATCAACTCGGGGCTGTAATTGCCATCCTGACCGAACGGGACTTCGCGCAGGCAGAAATAGCGCACCTGATCGACACCGAAATGCTCGACGAGATCGAACGGGTCGACGACATTGCCGACCGATTTCGACATCTTCTCGCCCCTGGACAGCATGAAGCCATGCCCGAAAACCTGCTTGGGCAGCTCGATGCCAGCAGACATCAGGAAGGCCGGCCAGTAGACGGCATGGAAACGGGTAATGTCCTTGCCGATGATATGGACGTCCGCCGGCCAGTAGTGCCAGAGCGGATCGGTCTCATCGGGGAAGCCGGCGCCGGTGATGTAATTGGTCAGGGCGTCGACCCAGACATACATCACATGCTTGTCGTCGCCGGGAACCGGGATGCCCCAGTCGAAGGTCGTGCGCGACATGGACAGGTCGCGAAGCCCCGACTTGACGAAGCTGACGACCTCGTTGCGGCGCTCTTCGGGACTGATGAAATCCGGATTTGCCTTGTAATGGTCGAGGAGCTTTTTCTCGTAGGCAGACAGCTTGAAGAAATAGCTCTCCTCCTCGATCCATTCGACCGGCGAGCCCTGTGGGCCGTAGCGGACGCCGTCGTCGCGCAGCTCGGTCTCGTCTTCGGCGTAATAGGCCTCGTCGCGCACCGAATACCAGCCGGAATAGGTGTGCTTATAGATGTCGCCATTGGCCTCCATCCGCTTCCAGACCTCGGTCACGGAAGCGAAATGACGCTTTTCGGTAGTGCGAATGAAATCGTCGTTGGAGCAGTTAAGCGCCTCGACCATCTGTTTGAAGCGCGCGGCATTGCGATCCGCGAGAGCCCTTGTGTCCATGCCCTCCTTGCGGGCCGTCTGCACCATCTTCTGGCCGTGCTCGTCGGTACCCGTCAGGAAATAGACGTCGTACCCGTCGAGCCGCTTGAAGCGCGCAATGGCATCGGTGGCCAGCGCCTCGTAGGCGTGGCCGATGTGGGGGGCGCCATTGGGATAGGAAATGGCGGTGGTGATGTAGAACTTTTCTTTCGACATCGGAGCCGGTTCAGCTTGGCATGGCGGCCAGGGCGTTGGCCCTTAGCGCGTCCAGAACAATGACAAAGGTTTCGGTCGTGTCGAGATTGTAGGTCTCGGCATTGGCGAACAGCGGGACGGCCTTGTCCCATAGCTGGGTGCGCGAGGCAAGTTGATTGCCCAGAAGGCCGCTTCGCGCTGCGTTCTGCGCCTGATCGGCGATGTGTTCAAGCACCATATCGCGGGCGATTTGCCGCTCTGCTTCCGGCGCGCCAGCGATGAGATCGGCAAGCCCGAGCGTTACGCCCTGCCCGGCGCGCTCCGGCGCGGCAAGGAACCCTCTCAGCGCCACCACGGCGTCGGCCTGGCCGAGGTTCAAATATTCGAAGGCGCGGCGCGGACGGCCACCGGCGATGGAGACAAGTTCGGGGATGCGGTCCGCCTCGACACCGGCTTCGCCGAGAAGCCCGGTAAGATCATCCTCACCAAGCAGGCGCAGCGCCAATGATTGGCAGCGCGAGCGGATGGTCGGCAGCAAGCCACCGGGCTGGTGCGAGACCAGCACAAACACCGTCTCCGGCGGCGGTTCTTCGAGAATCTTCAGCAGAGCGTTGGCGGCGTTCTGATTGCAGTCGTCGATGGAGTCGATGATGGCGACGCGATATCCGGGCCGCCCACGGGTGCGACGCAGCCTGTCGATGAGGTTACGCACCTCCTCGACACGGATGAAGGCGGAATAGCCCTTGCCGGTGTCCCTCAGCCCACGCCGCAGCACGAACAGGTTGGGATGCGATCCGGCGTCGATCTGCTCGTCAATCCTGTGGCGATCCTCATCACCGGTCGCGACGATGAGGTCGCGGGCGAATTCGAAAGCCAGGCTCGCCTTACCGACGCCACGCGGTCCATGCAAAAGCACGCCCCCAGGAACGCGCCGGCTCGAGATCGCCTCGTTCAGGCGCTCGCGTGCCCGTTCATGGCCGAAAACGCGCCGGCAGTGCTCGGGGAGCGATACACCGTCGAGCTGATCTGGTTCGCGCACCACCTCGTCGGGCGACGTCACTCCCCGCCCCCGTTTACAATCCGGGGCATCGCCGCAGGGCCGCGATCGAGTTCTGGAAAGCGCTCGCATACCACACGCCAGATTTCCTGCTCGACGTCTTCCTCGCTTTTTTCAGCGGAAACGACGACGCAGCGCCCCGGATTTTGCACGGCAATGGTCAGGAACCCGTCGCGCAGCCGCCTGTGCCAATCAAGGCTCTGCTTTTCGAAGCGGTCCGGAGGGACAGCAATGCCATCCTCGATGGCGCGCTCGGCAACGCGGCGGAAAGCATATTCGGGATCCATGTCCATCAGGATCGTCAGGTCGGGCTGGTGGCCCTCGATCGCCAGTTCCTCGAGCGCGTCGATGGTCTGTTCGTCAACGCCACCGGTGAGGCCCTGATAGGCGCGGGAGGAGTCGGCAAAACGGTCCGAGAGCACCCATTTGCCAGCGGCAAGGTTCGGGGCGATCAACTGGGTGACGTGGTCGTGGCGGGCAGCGGCAAACAACACCGCCTCTGCGGCCGGCCCCCAGGCCTCCGAACGCCCCTGCAGAATGAAGGAGCGGATGGCCTCGGCCTTGGGCGTGCCGCCCGGCTCACGCGTGCGCACCGCGGAAACTCCCGCACGCGACAAGCGATTGAGCAGGTGACGAATCTGGGTCGACTTGCCGACCCCCTCGCCGCCCTCGAATGTCACGAAACGTGCTTTTGCCGGCGTGCCGGGTTCTTCCATGTCGCCTCGCGCCTAATAGATCCAGCCGATCGCCAGCTCCTTGAGAGCGTCGGTCGCCTTGCGAACCAGGTCGCCATCGCCGACCGAATCGGCGGCAAAAAGCGGAGCAGACTGGATCAGTTGCCCATCGCACATGATCTGGAGATCGGCAAGCTTGTCGCCTTTTTCCACCGGCGGGCGGATGGGCGATTTGTAGGTGATCTGCCCCGAGAGACAGCGCTTGGATCCCTTGGGAATGTAGAGCGCCACGCCATCCTTGCCGGTAACGTCGACACTTGCCACCTCGCCGCCATAGACCGGTACATTGGCAACCGCCTCACCGGATTTGAAAGCCTCGATGCGTTCGAAACTGCGCGAGCCCCAGGTGACGAGCTTGCGCGCTTCCTCGGCGCGCTCCCGCATCGATTCAAGCCCGTGCAGCACGGCGATGAGACGTCGTCCGCCCTCGGTGGTCGAAACCACCTCGCCATAGCCGGCGCTCTCGGTGTGCCCGGTTTTCAGACCGTCGACGCCGATGCCCATTTCGAGCAAGGTGTTGCGGTTGCGCTGGTTGATCTTGTTCCACTCGAAGGCGGGTTCGGAAAAGATCGGATAGAATTCCGGATAGGTCTTGATGATGTGCCTGGCCAGATTGGCCAGATCGCGCGGGGTCACATACATGTCCGGATCAGGCAGCCCGGTGGCATTGGTGAAATGCGATCCCGTAAGGCCGAGTTCGCCGGCGCGCTCATTCATGATGCGGGCAAAGGTCGCCTCGGTACCGCCGATACCCTCGGCAAGGGCAATCGAGGCGTCGTTGCCCGACTGGATGATCACCGATTTCAGCAGGTCTTCGACACGAACCTTGGAATTGAGCTCGGCGAACATGGTCGAACCGCCGGACGAGGCGCCGCCGTCACGCCAGGCGTGTTCGGAGATGAAGAACTCATCGTCCATCGACAATGAGCCTTTCTGCAGCATGGAAAAGACGATCTCGACCGTCATCAGCTTGGCCATGGAGGCCGGCTCCATGCGTTCGTCAGCCTGCTTCTGGAAAAGGATCGTGCCGGACTCGTAGTCCATGAGCACGGCAAAGGGCGCCTTGGTGTCGAACTGCAATTGCGCCAGGGCCGGCACCGTCATCACCATGAGCAGCACAAGCGCAAACCCAAAGCGCAAAAGTCTCACGATGGACGTCATACTCGCCTCGCCGTTTCGAATTAGCCAAGGTTCGGCAACACCTTGTTAATCGCGAAAAGCGACATCCTCAAGGCCAAGCCCTTTGGCTATACCCAAAACATCGGCATGTGTTGCGCCGGGCTTGAGCATCGAAAGCTCCAGTCGGGTGGCCTTTTTCCCGCCGATTTCAACGGTTTTCTCGTCGACGGCGGCGACAAGGGCGAAGGCGCGGGCAATAGCTTCAGCCTTCACGGGATCGGCAAAGCTGCCAAGTTCGACGTCGATCCTGCGGGCATCGGCATCGTTTTTCTGCTGCCAGGCCAGAAGGTCGGCGTTGACCGCCATGGTCTCGGTGGCGGCGAAAGCAGCATTGACCGGATTGTCCGGACCGGTCGTGTTGGCATAGGCGAACAGATCGAGCGGGTTTGTGAACAGCGTCGTCAGCGTCTTCATCGCCGGCTCGGAACGGCGCGAGGTGGGCACCGAAGGACTGATTGTCTGCGAACGGTAAGCCACAGCCTGCACGGGGCTCGGGCTCGGAGACGCCGCCCCCGGACCGTCGAGACTGGCCAGCAGGACGCGGGTGTCGTCGCCTTCAAGCGGCGCCGGTCCGACATATTGCACGCGCACATCGACCACACCCTTTTGACCGAAGCCGAGCATGTCGGCGCTGCGGCGCGACAGGTCGATGATGCGGTCGGCAACGAACGGGCCACGATCGTTGACGCGCACCAGCAAGGAGCGATGGTTCTGCAGATTGGTCACACGCACGTAGGACGGCAGCGGCAGGGTCGGATGCGCCGCGGTGATGGCGTTCTGGTCGAAGATTTCGCCATTGGCGGTCAGACGACCATGAAAGGCGGAACCATACCAGGAGGCCTTGCCCTTCCTGTCGTAACCGGGATCGACGCGCGGCGTGTACCAGCGGCCGGAGACCTGGTAAGGCTTGCCGACCATCTCCCTGCCCCCGCCTTTGGGAACATGGGCCGAGTTGGTGACACGCGGCGAGGCATTGCCCCAGACCGAGGTTGGAAACATCGAACTGCCGCCCGAGCAGCCAGCGAGCAGCGCGGCGCACGCAATGACGCCGGCCATGAGCCGCAATGGACGCATAACCGGCAGGCGAGTTCGTTTATGGACGGCTTGGTTTCTCATGAGCGTAGACAAGTTAAGTCAAACTGCATCTGAGCCGTGAGCGAAGCCCGCCGTTATGGTTGGCAAGGCGTTAACGGCGGTGTCGCGCTGCGGGGAATCCCGGATCTCCGGGCTTTGTCACTCGGCGCGCTCAGGATTTTGAGTTGAAACACGTCTGTGCAGGGTCCAAATGCCCCCCAAAGGCCCTGTGTCATCTTGTCCCCCGACCGCAAATGATATAAAGATTTCTTTATGTCTTTATATCATTGGTCGGATGATCGCCGACTGCAAAGGACGCCAGAATGCGCACCCCCCGCATAAACGAACTTGAAAAGCTGATTTCGGAACGAATCGTCATCCTCGACGGCGCGATGGGCACGACGCTGCAAAAGCACCGCTTTTCCGAAGCCGATTACCGTGGCACCCGCTTTGCCGACTGGCCGCGCCAACTGCAGGGCAACAACGACCTGTTGAGTCTGACCCAGCCCGATGCGGTGCGCGATGCCCATCTCGGTTTTTACCGGGCCGGCTCGGACCTGTGCGAGACCAACACCTTCTCGGGGACGTCCGTGGCCCAGGCCGACTACGGCATGGAAGAATATGTGTTCGAGATCAACAAGCGCAGCGCCGAAATCGCCAATGAAGCGGCCAAGATCGCCGAGAGCGAAGACGGCAAGACGCGCTTCGTCGCCGGCTCACTCGGCCCGACCAACCGTACCGCGTCGATTTCTCCGGATGTCAACGATCCGGGCTTCCGCGCCATCACCTTCGAGCAGTTGCATCATGCCTATGCCGAACAGACGCGCGGGCTGGTCGAAGGTGGCGTCGACCTTATCATGATCGAGACGATCTTCGACACGCTCAACGCCAAGGCGGCGCTGTTTGCGGTCGACGATGTTGCCGCCGAGACCGGACTCGATCTCAGGGTCATCGTCACCGGTACGATCTCCGACCGCTCGGGACGGCTGCTCAGCGGCCAGACACCGGAAGCGTTCTGGATCTCGATGAAGCACGCAAAGCCCCTCGCCTTCGGTCTCAATTGCGGCCTCGGCGCCAAGGAGCTGCGCAATTACGTCGCCGAGCTGGCACGTGTTGCCGATGTGCCGATCTGCGTTTATCCCAATGCCGGCCTGCCCAACGAGATGGGTGAGTACGACCAGGAGCCGGATGAAACCGGCGAATTGCTGGGCGGCTATGCGCGGGAAGGATATATCAACCTGGTTGGCGGATGCTGCGGCACCACACCCGACCATATCCGGGCGATCGCCGCCGGAGTCGAAGGGGTCGCACCCCATCATGTCCATACCCATGACGACACCGAGCAGGTCGCCTGAGTGAATTTCGCGGAGCCTAGCCTTGTCCGATAAGCGTTATCTCGAGCTCAGCGGCCTCGAACCGTTCAAGCTCACGCCCGAAATCCCGTTCGTCAATATCGGCGAGCGCACCAATGTCACCGGCTCGGCCAAGTTCCGCAAGCTGATCGAGGCCAACGACTATGCCGCCGCGCTCGATGTGGCGCGCAACCAGGTCGAGGCCGGCGCGCAGATCATCGACATCAATATGGATGAAGGCCTGCTCGATTCCGAAGCGGCGATGGTCAAATTCCTGAACCTGATCGCGGCCGAACCGGACATCGCCCGCGTGCCGGTGATGATCGACAGTTCGAAATGGAGCGTCATCGAGGCCGGGCTCAAATGCGTCCAGGGCAAACCGGTGGTCAACTCCATCTCGCTCAAGGAAGGTGAAGAGGCCTTCATCGAGCGCGCTCGACTGATCAGCCGCTACGGCGCTGCTGCCGTCGTCATGGCCTTCGATGAGGACGGCCAGGCCGACACCTATCAGCGCCGCATCGATGTGTGCGCCCGCGCCTACAAGGTGCTGACCGAGGTGGTGCATTTCCCGCCCGAGGACATCATCTTCGATCCCAATGTCTTCGCGGTCGCGACCGGCATCGAGGAGCACAACAATTACGGCGTCGATTTCATCGAGGCGACGCGCTGGATCCGCCAGAACCTGCCGCATGTCCATGTCTCCGGCGGCGTCTCGAACCTGAGCTTCGCCTTCCGCGGCAACGAGCCGGTGCGCCGGGCCATGCATTCGGTGTTCCTGTACCACGCCATCCAGGTCGGCATGGACATGGGCATCGTCAACGCCGCCCAGCTCGATGTCTATGAGAACATCGATCCGGAACTGCGCGAGCTGTGCGAGGACGTCGTCCTCAACCGCCGACCCGATTCCACCGAACGCCTGCTCGATGCAGCGGCGCGGTTCAAGGGCGATGGCTCAAAGGCCGTCGACACCGCCAATCTCGAATGGCGGGAACTGCCGGTCGAGAAGCGCCTCGAACATGCTCTGGTCAATGGCATCACCGAATACATCATCGCCGACACCGAGGAGGCGCGGCAGAAATTCCCCGAGCCGCTGCATGTCATCGAAGGCCCGCTGATGGACGGCATGGGCGTGGTCGGCGACCTGTTCGGCGCCGGCAAGATGTTCCTGCCGCAGGTGGTGAAATCGGCCCGCGTCATGCGCCAGGCCGTCGACTATCTGACACCGTTCATGGAAGAAGCCTCGGCGGCCAACCCCGACGCGGTCGCGCGCGCCAAGGGCAAGGTGGTGATGGCCACGGTCAAGGGCGACGTCCACGATATCGGCAAGAACATCGTCGGCGTGGTTTTGCGCTGCAACAATTACGAGGTCATCGATCTCGGCGTCATGGTGCCCTCCGCCAAGATCCTGGAGGCCGCGCGCGAGAACAATGCCGACATCATCGGCTTGTCCGGCCTGATCACGCCGTCGCTCGAGGAGATGGTCTCGGTCGCCGCGGAGATGGAGCGTGAAGGCTTTGCGCTGCCGTTGCTGATCGGTGGCGCCACGACATCCAAGGTTCATACCGCGGTGAAGATCCACCCGCATTATTCCCGCGGACAGACCGTCTATGTCACCGACGCCAGCCGTGCCGTCGGCGTGGTCTCGCACCTTTTGTCGCCCGAAACGCGCGACAGCTACATTTCCGAGGTCCGCAACGATTACGCCAAGACAGCCGAAAAGCACGCCCGCTCCGAAGCCGAGAAGCAGCGTCTGCCGCTCGTTCGTGCCCGTGCCAACGCCATGGCGCTCGACTGGCAGGGCTACACCCCGCCCAAGCCCAGTTTTCTCGGCACACGGACGTTTGACAACTGGGATCTGCGCGATCTCGCCGCCTGCATCGACTGGTCGCCCTATTTCCAGGCCTGGGAGTTCAAGGGACGCTATCCCGGCATTCTGGACGACCCCGATCAGGGCGAAGCGGCGCGCAACTTGTGGTCCGACACCCAGAACGTTCTGGCGCAGGTGATCGAGGAGAAATGGTTCCACCCGCGGGCTGTGGTCGGTTTCTGGCCGGCAAACAGCGACGGCGATGATATCCAGCTTTTCACCGACGACGGGCGCGACGCCGAACTGGCGCGCTTCTTCACGCTGCGCCAGCAGATTTCCAAGCGCACCGGGCGTCCGAACGTGGCACTGTCGGATTTCGTCGCCCCCAAGGATAGTGGCAAGCCGGATTATCTCGGCGGGTTCGTTGTTACTGCCGGTGCGGAGGAAGAAGAGATTTCCGAGCGTTTCGCGCTTCAGAACGACGACTACAAGTCGATCATCGTCAAGGCGCTGGCCGACCGTTTCGCCGAAGCCTTTGCCGAGCGCATGCACCAATATGTGCGCAAAGAGCTTTGGGGCTATGCCAGCGACGAAACCATCGCCGACAGTGAACTGGCCGCAGAAACCTATCGCGGCATCCGTCCGGCGCCCGGCTACCCGGCCCAGCCCGATCACACCGAAAAGGCGACGCTGTTCAAGCTGCTCGACGCCGAGAAAGAAACCGGCGTCAGGTTGACGGAAAGCTTTGCCATGTGGCCCGGCTCGTCGGTTTCGGGCATCTATTATGCTCACCCCGAGGCCTATTACTTCGGCGTCGCCAAGATCGAGCGCGACCAGGTCGAGGACTATGCCCGGCGCAAGAACATGACGCCCGAGGAAATCGAGCGTTGGCTGGCCCCGATCCTCAACTACACGCCGATCCGCTCGGATGCGGCCTGAAGCCAGCCACGCTTAGATGGAATCGTCACCTGCTTCCCTCCCCTTGATGGGGAGGGTGGCTCGACGAAGTCGAGTCGGGTGGGGTGGAGCCACAGGCACCGAGCGTGGGGCCTTCCCCCCCACCCAGGCTCACGACGGACTTAGCGAAGGGCTAAGTCCTGTTCGCCAACCCTCCCCACAAGGGGGAGGGAAACAAGGCGTCGCTTCAGATAGAATCTGACAACGCCTAGACCGAGACCGGAAGTTCCGCCACGCCTTCGGGCGCTGAATAGGCGATGCTGGCAAGCTGGGTGGCGAAATCGACGGTCAGCGCCGCCCACTCACCGCCATTGTCCCAACGCATGACCAGCGTGTTCTCCGAGGGCTGCTCGAGGGTGAAGGAACCTTCGAAACCGGCGTGGGAATTGCGGAAGCCGATCAGCTTCATCAGCGCCTTGACCATCGGTGTCTCAAGCGCCGCCTCGACTTCGCCCTTCTGGTAATAGTGGCGATTGATGTCGCGACCGCCGTTCGTACGCGCCAGGAGCTCCATGTCATTGGTGCCGCCGAGCAGGCCGACATAATAGATCTGCGGGATACCGGGGGCGAAGAACTGCACGGCGCGGGCGATGAGATAGGCGTTCTCGTTGCGCCCAAGCGCGTCGAAGAAGGTCGAGTTGACCTGGTAGAGATCGAGATTGGACGCCGCAGCGCCGGTCGCCAGGCGGGAACCGCCGCTCTTTTCGTGCATGGTCTCGACCAGCTGGTCGATGGCCTGCGGCGGCAGAAGTCCGGGCCGACCGTCGGCATGGGCGCCGACATCGATGACGCCGATGCCGTCATGGGTATCGAGGACGGTGACGGCGTTGCGCGGACTGATCCTTAGCCAGTCGGCAAGCGGGGTTGCCTCGCCTTCGAACAGCGCGTGCAGCACCAGAGGCGGCAGGGCGAAGTCGTAGACGCGATCAACCTTCCGGGCGATGTCGATCTGGTCCTTGTAATAGGAATGGATCTCGACCAGCACCTCCATGCCACGCGCCCTCGCCTTCTCGCTCAGCTCTTCGAGGAAGACGAAGGTTTCCGGGGTCATGAAACAGCTCGTACCCGGCGTCTTGATGGCATACCCGGCGGCATCGAGCCGGATGCAGGCGATGCCAGCGCGGGCAAAGCTGTCGAGGATGGCATCGAGATAGGCCGCGCCCTTGGTGCTGGTCACATCGATGTCGATCTGGTTGGCCGTGAACGTGGTCCAGATCAGCCGTTTCGAACCATCGGCAAAGGTCATCGGGGTAAACGGCAGGCTGGGACGCGGGCGATAAATGGCGAGAAGGTCCTTTTCGCTCGCCCCTTCGGGGAATACACGCGAATAGGTCAGGAACATCTCGGCATATTCGGATGCTTCGCCTTTTTCGAGATAGTCCCGGAAGGCCGGCGATTGCGCCGAAATGTGGTTGACGATGAGATCGGCCATGACATCGACCGAGCCGGCAAGCGCCGCGACGTCGTCCCAGGTGCCGAGCCGCGCATCGACTTCGGTGTGATCGATGGCGTCGAACCCGGCGTCCGTACCGTCATAAGGGTAAAAGAACGGCAGCGGATGGACCGTGCCGAACACGCCGGAGAGCGGGCCATCGATGAGCGCCTTGAGTTCAGGAAAGCCGGCTCCGCTCAGGCGGTCGACGTAGGTGATCAGTTGGACCTTGTTTTTCATTCGCGAGCTTCCGTTCTCGGGCGGCGCGCAAATGGCGCCATTCAGGTCGGTACCTGTCTTTAGGACCGGCGCAACCTATCGTCAAAATTACCTCGTCGTGAGGGTGGCCAAAGTCCTAAGCGCACAAGGCCACAACCTTGGCATCAAGGACCGCCACCGCATCCGCGGGCGCCAGTTCAAGCAGCATTCCGCGCTGTCCGCCATTGATGACGACACTGGGGAAATCCATCAGCGTTTCATCGACGACGACCGGAACGCGCTTGCGTTGGCCGAACGGCGATATGCCGCCGACATGATAGCCGGTGATGCGCTCGGCCTCGGGCGGTTTCATCATTTCGGCCGACTTGCCACCAAAGGCCTGAGCGGCCTTTTTCATCGACGTTTCCCGGTCCGACGGCAGAACCACGCAGGCGGGCTTGCCGTCGACGACCAGCATCAGCGTCTTGAAGACGCGCTCCGGCGCAATACCAATCGCCTCGGCGGCAGCCAGGCCAATACGCTCGACATCCTTGTGGTAGTCGTAAACGTGGGCGGTGAAGGCGATACCCGCCTTGGTCAATGCCTGGGTCGCCGGTGTTGTTTTCGACATGCGCCTCTCCAATCTGCGCTTAGGCAGACTCGTTTGCACAACGGGTTTTACGGCGCGCCCATCCGTCGCGGCAAGGGCCCTTTTCTTGTTGAGAATAATCAGCTTTAAACGGCGCCTCTCTCCCTGCCCAACGGAGCCCCCCGTGACCAACACTACCGGAAACACGCCGAAGGACAGTTTCGGCCTTGATGCCTATGCCCCCGCCGAGATCCAGGCAAAGGTCGAGGCCCTCGGCATCAAGAAGGCCAACCTGCCCTTTCTGGCCAGTTTCGTTCTCGCCGCAATTGCCGGCGCTGCCATTGCCCTCGGCGCCATGTTCTATGTGCTCGTTCTCGCCGATGGTGAGTTGAGCTACGCCGTCCAGAAGGTGCTCGGCGGTGTCGCCTTCTCGCTCGGGCTGACGCTGGTCGTGGTTGGCGGGGCCGAACTGTTTACCGGCAACACGCTGATCGTCATGGCCTGGGCCAACAAGCAGCTGTCGTCGCTGAAGGTGCTTCAGAACTGGTCCATCGTCTGGATCGGCAATCTCGTGGGATCGCTGTTCCTGGTTTTCCTGCTCTATATGGCGCACTTCGCCGACAACCATCACGGAGAGGTCGGCGACGCCATTGTCCGGGTCGCGGTGGCCAAGATTTCACCCGACATGGTGACGCTGTTCTTCAAGGGCGTGATGTGCAACTTGCTGGTGTGCCTCGCCATGTGGCTGACCTATGCCGGACGCTCGGTGACCGACAAGTTCTTCGGCCTCATCCTGCCGATCACGGCCTTCGTCGCCGCCGGCTTCGAGCACTGCGTCGCCAACATGTTCCTGTTGCCGATGGCCTGGCTTCTGGTCTCCACCGGACACGTGCCTGCCGGGCTCGATGTGTCGATGATCAATTTCGGCGGCATCGTGCACAACATCATCCCGGCGACGCTCGGAAATATCGTCGGCGGCGCCGGGCTGGTCGGACTGGTCTACTGGCTGGTCTACCGCAAGGCGTTGGGCGGAACCGGCACGACAAAATAGCGCCGGATCACGCTCAGAGCATTTCCAGGTGAAGTGGATACCGGTTCACCGTTCGGAAATGCGATAAAACAAGAACTTGGAGCTTTTCACTGTTTCCATGAAACAGTGAAAAGCCCTAGGCGGTCAGGTCGTCCGGCGGCGTCAAACCGTTGATCAGGCTGCAGGTCGTCACGGTGTTGGCGAGCAGGCACGCGATGGTCATCGGCCCCACTCCGCCCGGCACCGGCGTGATCGCCCCGGCCACCTCGACGGCTTCGGCGAAATCGACGTCACCAACGACACGGGTCTTGCCTTCGCCCTTTTCAGGAGCCGGGATGCGATTGATGCCGACATCGATGACGGTGGCGCCCGGCTTGATCCAGTCACCCTTGACCATCTTGGTCCGCCCGACGGCAGCAATGACGATGTCGGCCCGACGCACCACATCCGGCAGATTTTTCGTGCGCGAATGGGCCATGGTGACGGTGCAGTTTTCGCGCAGCAGAAGCTGCGCCATCGGCTTGCCAACGAGATTGGAACGACCGATGACAATGGCTTCCTTGCCAGCAAGATCGGTGCCGTGCAGATCGCGCAGCAGCATCAGGCAGCCGAGCGGCGTGCAGGAGACCGGGCCCTTCTGGCCGGTCAGCAACTTGCCGGCACTCGTCGGATGGAACATGTCGACATCCTTGGCCGGGTCGATGGCATTGATGACGGCGATAGAATCGATGTGATCGGGAACCGGCATCTGGCACAAAATGCCATGGACATCCTCACGAGCATTCAACTCGCCAATGAGCGCGATGATCTCGTCCTGTGGCGTATCTGCGGGCAATTCGTACTTGAGTGACAACATGCCGACTTCGGCGGTTTGCTTGGCCTTGTTGCGCACGTAGATCTGCGAACCGGGGTCTTCGCCGACGATAATCACAGCCAGCCCCGGGGTCAGCCCGTGTTCAGCCTTGAGCCGTGCGACATGCCCGGCGACCCGCGTCCTGATCCCTTCGGCAAATGCCTTGCCGTCGACAATTGTCGCGCTCATTGATTTTCCCTTGTCGTGAGTGAAACCTGCCGGCTGCGTCCTAGCATCAAGAAAACGCGCTGGCCACCGATACGCCATGCTTTGCCAAGGTGTCGCGAATTTCCTGCGCCAGCGACATGGCCCCAGGCGTGTCGCCATGCAGGCAGATCGAGCGCGCCGCGCTTTCGAACACCACGCCGTCCCGCGCGACGATCTCGCCTTTTTCGGCCAGACGCAGGCAGCGATCGAGCACGTCCTTGCGTCGGGTCAGCACCGCGTCCTCCTCGCTGCGCGGGACGAGAATACCGCGCCTGACATAGCCGCGATCCGCATAAGCCTCACGGATAACCTCCATACCGAGGGCCTCGGCCGCCGACACCTGGGCCGAGCCTTCGATGGCAAGCACGGCGAGGCCCTCGTCGAGTTTCCGGACGGCCTCGAAGATGGTGCGCGCAAGAGCTTCGTCCTCGGCGCACATGTTGTTGAGCGCGCCGTGCAGCTTGACGTATCGCACCTGGGCGTCCTGCTCGGCTGCTACGGCAAGAAGCCGTCCGACCTGGGCAACGGTCTCGAAGGCGATGCGATCTGCTGGCCAGTCAAGCCGGACACGACCGAAATTCGCCCTGTCGGGAAATCCAGGATGGGCGCCGATGGCGACGCGCTTGCGCCTGGCCATCTCGATGCATTCGTGCATGGTCTGGAGATCGCCGGCGTGTCCGCCGCAGGCGATGGAGGCGCTGGAAACGGTGCCAATCAGCGCGGCATCATTGCCGGTGCCTTCGCCAAGATCGGCGTTGAGATCGATCGTGATCATCGTGCCGTCCTGTTTATCACCGCCTGAGCGCCACACGTAAGAGCAACGGGCTTAAAGCGCACCGGACTTCCCGGGCGCAACTGGGCAAAACGGCCGATCTCCTCGCCCAGCAGCGTACCGATGCGTGGATAACCGCCCGTCGGCTGGTGGTCGCGCATCAAGACGATCGGCGTGCCGTCGCCAAGGATCTGGATGTCGCCTGGCACCACGGCATCGGAGACCAGCGACAGATACTGAGCGTGCGAGAAAACGCCCGAACGATCTTCCAGGCGCACGCCCATGCGGTCGAGCCGGCGCGAAATATGGAACTCGCCGGCAACGAAACCGGCGCGCTCCTGCGGATCGAACAGATCGGCGTGCAGCCCCCAGACGAAGCGCAACGGCGCGTCCGCCTCGTCTCTGGAGCGTTCATCGGGGGGGTCGAGGTCTGAGTCCGGCGCGACAATATCGAACACATCGCCGGCGACCAGAGGTTTGCCCTTGTGTCCGCCGAGCGCGGCGATAGTGTTGGTGGCGCGGCTGCCGAGAACAGGCGGCACACCGATCTCGCCGCTAAAACGCACATAGCCGTAAACGCCGGACGCGCCGGGCGAAATGGCGACGCGATCGCCGGCATTGAGCGTGATCTCATTCGGCCAGGGCCGCTTGATCGCATTGACGCGGAGGGCAAAGCTGCCACCACCGAGACCGGCCTCAACGCGGCCTTCCAGCACCTCGAACTCAAGTCCGGCCATGGTGAACTCGATGCCGGACGAGGCCCCACCCGCTTCAGCCCAGCCGGCAGGATCCATAGGCCCCGATGGGGCAATGCCATATCCGAGCGCACCGAAACGTCCCGCGTCCTGGATTGTGGTGAGCGGCGCGGCGCGCTTGATGCGGATGCGGGCAAGTGCGCTCATTGGACGTCGAACCTGACGGGTGTGCCGGCCTCCAGTCTGACCGGCGGTTTTGCCGTCGCATCGAAATTGCGGAAATCGGTGTGGCCGATGACGTTCCACCCGGTCGGGATGGCGGTGGCGGTAATGGCGGTCTGGCCGGCAGCGTAGAGCACGGTGCCCGCCGGCACGCGCGGCCGAACCTCGCCACGGCGCGGCAAGGGCGGCAATTGGTCGTGAAAGCCGCAATAGGCAAAACCCGGCGCAAAACCGATGGCGAGAACCCTGAGCGCTGCACTGGCGTGACGGTCGATGAAGTCACTCTCGCTGAGGTCCGCTGCACGCGCCGCTTCGCCGAGATCTTCGCCATCGTATCGGGTCGGAATGATGACGGGCTCAGAAGGCGCGCCGGCAGCCTTTCTGCCCATGGCCAGGCGCAAGCGCAAGCGCACCTCGGCGGAAAGATCGCCAAAGCTGATGCGGGATGGATCGTAGCGCACATAGACCGAAACCAGCTTTGGAACGATCTCCAACGCGCCATCTGGCGGATTGGCGGCAAGATGGCGGGCAAAGCCGACGGCCCTGATATTGGCTTGATCATCAAGCGTTTTGGCAAAGCGGATCAGCAGTCCCCGGTCCCCGAGAGGCACGATCAGCGGCATCATCGTCATGGCAGCGGCTCATCGTCCTTCGGCGGCACCAGCCCGGCCTGGATCAGCGCTTCATGGGCCAGAAGCCGCCCTTGCCAGGCGCGCTTGCCGCGTGCCTGCGGCGGCATGGGCTGAACCGGCCCGACCCGCAGGTTGTCAATCGCCGATTCGGGCAGACTGTGCTGGCGGGCGCCGCCGACGCACAGGGCGCGATACCAGGCGTAAGGATGCAAACCGTTGGCCGTGCGGTCGGGATGGGGCAGATAGGTGACGGCGTCGGCTGGATGGCCGGCGGCGTAGGAAAACACTTCGATCTCGATGCGGCGATAGATATCCGGCGCCCCCTCGGCGCGGTCGAGAAAGTGCCGTTGTTCCGAATCGATAAGAAACAGAACCCCGTACGCCGTTTGCTCGGGCGCCTTGAAGATGCCGGCCTTGGCCGACCCATCACTCGACCCCAGGCAATAGGACACCGCGTGCCCGCGCGCCTCGGCAGGACCAACCGGCGTGGCGCTGGCGCAGCGGGCGGTCAGCCGCTCGGTCAGCATGTTCGAGCCATAGGCGAAATACAGAAAGCGCGTCATCGGGTCTGGCCGGCGTCCACCCCACGATCCTTGGATCGGCACGCAACGGAGGAGCATCGCGGCCGGCAGGTCAGTCGTGGCGCGACCTAATCTTGCCTTGGGTCCATTGTCAAATCCGCGCCATCGTATCCGTTCGTACGCTTTCGAGCCCTGGAAAACGCTGTGTGTCTTGTGCCACGGGCAACCAAGCATCGATTTTTGGCGCGGCGTCACACGCATGCCCGGCAAGGACGCGCGATACTGACGCATGAGGCTTGTTGACCTCCTTGCGTGCTTCTATATTGGCGCCATCAACCCGGAACGATCGGAGGCTTTTATGTCGGTCGTTGTGTCCACATCAGCTGGACCGACTGCCTGAACCTGAGTTCGCCCCCCTTAGGGCAGCGAGACGGCAGCGCGATGACTGCGCCGCCGACAGGTTATGTCGGCCGGAAACCAGCCCCCAACCGGGCGCCTGACGGCGTCGGGCTTTTCCTGCGCCTTATGGCGCGATCCGACATCACTGGTTGATGACAATGACATCGCAAACCTCCGGTCTGGCCGAACTCGGCTGGACATCTTTTTTCGCCTCGCAAGTCGGGACCGACGAGCTTGAGCGCGCTCTTTGTGTGCGCGTAATGGCCGTCCATCGCGGGATCCTGCACATCACCGGCGAAGGCCTCGATGAGGTGATCCCATCCCACCTCGATGGTGCGCAATCCGAAGACGAACATCCAACCGTCGGCGACTGGCTGCTGATCGATCGGCAGACCCACCGTCCTCTGCGGGTTCTCGAACGCACCAGCCTGTTTCAGAGGCGTGCGCCGGGGTCCGACCGCCGGCTGCAGCTCATCGCCGCCAATGTCGATACGATGTTCATCGTCTCGTCCTGCAACCACGACTTCAACATCGCCCGGCTCGAGCGCTATCTCGTTCTGGCGCGCGAGGCCGGCGTGACACCGGTGATCGTTCTGACCAAGGCCGATCTTGCCGAAACACCTGAGGACTTCGCACATGAAGCGCGGCGTCTTCAGGCCGGACTGCTGGTCGAAACCGTCAACGCGCTCGATCCCCGTAAAATCGGCCCCCTCGCCGCCTGGTGCGGCAAGGGCCAGACTATTGCTTTCGTTGGCTCATCCGGTGTCGGCAAGTCGACGCTGATCAACACATTGACCGGTTCGGGCGAAATCCTGACGCAGGGCATCCGCGAAGACGATGCGCGCGGACGGCATACGACGACTGGCCGGGCCATGCATAGGCTCGCCGGCGGCGGATGGCTGCTTGACACGCCGGGCATGCGCGAGCTGCAACTGGCCGATGCCGCGGCCGGGGTCGATATGGTGTTCGAGGACATCGCGGAGCTGGCCGCGCAGTGCCGTTTCGGCGATTGCAGCCACGACAGCGAGCCGGGTTGCGCCGTGCGCGAGGCCCTCGAGGCTGGCACGCTCGATCCGGAGCGCTACCGGCGCTGGCAAAAGCTCGTCGCCGAGGAAGCATTCAACAGCGCCACGCTGTCCGAGCGCAGAGCCAAGTCCAAAGCCTTCGGCAAGATGGCTAAGGCGATGCTCAAGGGCAAACAGCGCGACCGATCGCGCTGACGCCAGGCACCGGCTAGTGGCTACGGTTTGACGGCGACAACATCGATGAGGGCGGACATCCCCTTGTGGGTTTTGCCCTCATGCATTTCTCGCTGGTAGGCGGTGATCGAGCGGATGTCGAAATCGGTCAGTTCGGCGCGCAATTGCTCTTCAGTGTAAAGGTTCTCGGCCACGCCCGGACCACCCTTTCCGAGCCCGAGATGGTCGACACTGTAGCCTTCGAGCAGGAAGACGCCACCCGGTTTCAGTGCGTTGGCGATGTTGGCGAAGAGCGTCTGCCGCGCCTCGGGGCCAAACGGCTGGATGAAGATGCCGACGACCGCCTCGTAAGCGGCGTGTGGCCAATCCCAGTTGCTGAGGTCGGCAAGCTCGGTTGTGATGGAAACGCCATGTTCGGCGGCGAGCTTTTGCGCCTTGGCCAGGGCGTTGGGCGAGAAATCGACCGAATGCACGTCGAACCCCTGACGGGCGAGCCATACGCCATTGCGCCCCTCGCCGTCGGCAACGCAAAGCACCCTGCCCGACTGTGGCAGCTCATCGCGCGAAGCGACGAGGAAATGGTTGGGCTCGGTGCCGTAGATATAGTCCGACGTGCTGTAGCGATCATCCCACATGGATGGGCCCTTCTCTTCGTTCCGTGTTGTCCGTACCGACAGATGGCCATCAGCGCAACCGGCCGCGCTACTTCTTCCGGCGCATGGCTTCGTTGAGCATGTCGCCCAGCGAACCGGTCGCGTTCGGAACATGCTGGGGTGGCTTTTTTCCGGCAGCCGGCGCGCGCTCGCGGGGACGTTCGCGCGGCGGGCCGGCATCCATGTCCTTGCGCATGCTGAGGCCAATGCGTTTGCGCGACACATCGACCTCGACCACCCGCACCTTGACCACGTCGCCCGCCTTGACCACCTCGTGGGGATCCTTGACGAACCTGTCGGCCAGTTGGGAGATGTGTACCAACCCATCCTGATGCACGCCGATATCGACGAAAGCGCCGAAGGCGGCGACATTGGTGACCGTGCCTTCCAGCATCATGCCTGATTTCAGATCCTTGATGTCATCGATGCCGTCGGCGAATGACGCGGTCTTGAAGGCCGGACGCGGGTCGCGGCCCGGCTTTTCCAGTTCCGACAGGATGTCGCGCACGGTCGGCAGACCGAACTTGTCATCGACGAAGCTCTGCGGATCGAGACCCGACAGCGCCGGTTTGTTGCCCATGACGGAGCGGAGATCGTCGCCGCAGGCCGAAACGATCTTGCGGGCCAGACCATAGGCTTCGGGGTGCACCGAGGTGGCATCTAGCGGTTCGGCGCCGCCGGTGATGCGCAGGAAGCCGGCGCTTTGCTCAAAGGTGCGCTGTCCGAGGCGCGGCACGTCGAGCAAGGCCTTGCGGGCGCGGAACGGCCCATTGGCATCGCGATGCGTAACGATGGCCTCGGCGACGGACGGCCCAAGCCCGGAAATGCGCGCCAGCAGCGGCACGGAGGCTGTGTTGAGATCGACACCGACGGCGTTCACCGCGTCCTCGACCACGGCATCGAGCGAACGGCCGAGACGATACTGGTCGACATCGTGCTGGTATTGCCCGACGCCGATGGCCTTGGGCTCGATCTTGACCAGTTCGGCCAGCGGGTCCTGCAGACGGCGGGCGATGGAAACCGCGCCGCGCAGCGACACATCGAGACCGGGAAATTCGGATGCAGCCAGCTCGGACGCCGAATAGACCGAGGCCCCCGCCTCCGAGACGATCACCTTGGTTGGCCGGGGCGCCGGCAGCTCGGCGATCAGGCCGGACACCAGCTTTTCGGTTTCGCGGCTGCCAGTGCCGTTGCCGATGGCGATGAGCTCAACGCCGTGCTTTTGAATCAGTGCCTTGAGGGCCACTTCGGACCCGGTCACATCGTTGCGGGGCTGGAACGGATAGATGGTTTCGGTGTCGAGCAGCTTGCCCGTCGCATCGATCACCGCAACCTTGACGCCGGTGCGGATGCCCGGATCGAGCCCCATGGTGGTGCGGGCGCCGGCGGGCGCCGCCAGCAGCAGATCCTTGAGGTTGCGGGCGAACACGCCAATGGCCTCGGCTTCGGCACGTTCGCGCAGTTCGACCATGAGATCGATGGACAGCGAAACGCTCAGGCGCGTGCGCCAGGCCCAGCCGGCCACCTCGCGCAGCCATTTGTCACCGGCGCCATCGCCTTTTGCCTGAAGGGCGGCGGCGACGACACGCTCGGCCGGTTTGATCGGATCCGTGTTGTCGGCATCGACCTCGATGTCGAGGCTCAAAAACTCTTCGTTGCGGCCACGCATCATGGCCAGCGCGCGGTGGCCGGCGACCTTGCTCCAGGACTCGGCGTGATCGAAATAATCGGAGAACTTGGCGCCCGCCTCTTCCTTGCCCTTCACCACTTTGGCGCGGAGTACGGCCCTGTCGCGCATATGGGCGCGCAACTGACCGAGCAACGCGGCATTTTCAGTTAGCCCTTCGATGACGATGTCCCGCGCACCCTCCAGCGCTTCCTTGGTCCCCGGCACCTCTTCGGTCACATAGGCTTCAGCCAGAACGAGCGGGTCGGCGCCGCGGTCGGCAAGGATAGCCTCGGCCAGCGGCTCCAAGCCGCGTTCGCGGGCGATCTGGGCCTTGGTGCGACGCTTGGGCTTGTAGGGCAGATAGAGGTCTTCGAGTTCGGCCTTGGTGGCGGCACCGTGGATCGAAGCGGTCAACTCACTGGTGAGTTTGCCTTGCTCATCGATCGATTTGAGAATCGCGACACGCCGGGTCTCCAGCTCGCGCAGATAGGTCAGCCGCTCGGCGAGAAGGCGCAATTGGGTATCGTCGAGCCCGCCGGTCATTTCCTTGCGGTAGCGCGCGACAAACGGCACCGTCGCCCCCCCGTCGAGCAGTTCCACGGCGGCGTGCACCTGTTCCGGGCGGGCAGCGACTTCGGTGGCAATCTGGGCGGCGATGCGGGTATCGCTTTCGGACATTGTCTGGACTTCCTGGTTCGACTGGCGCGACCATAATCATCTCGGCCGGCATTCACATCCGGCGCGACGCGATTTCCTCAACTGAGAGACAGTGGCGGGTGGGGAGGGAGTACCCGAACTAAGGTCCGCCAAGGCGTTAGGAAGGCTATCCGGCCCCGACCCAACACTGAATTCGTTGATGTTTTGCCCAAAAGGGCTAACCGCCCCGACGCTACAGAATTGGCCCAGCGGAAAGCAAGACATATTGCTCGGCTGGCATCCTACCGGACGAACCCCGAGCGTGTCTTGGCGCGCCAGGACGAACTTGCCGAAGAGCTTGCCTTGGAGCTTGCTGCAGTCATGGGAGCACTCCCATGAGCGTCATTCGTCGCAAGAGAACGGACAGCTTTGCCCTCGTGCCCAACAGCGTGGCGAACGATGATCGGCTGTCGTTTGAAGAACGCGGCTTGCTGGTCTATCTGCTCGCGAAGCCAAGCGACTGGCAGGTCAACATTGCCGATCTCAAGCAGCGTGGCGGCATTGGCCGAGACAAAGCGTACAAGCTGCTCAATGGACTGATTGCCGCCGGCTATGTGCAGCGAGAGCGCCTGGTCGATCCGGAAACAGGACGCGTGACCGGGTATAACTACACCGTGTCTGACGTCGCGGACCTGGCCGAAGTGCCACTTCCTGAAAATCAGGAAACGGACCCTGATCCACTTCCTGATTTACCGGATCCGGTAAATCAGGACACCTACAAAGAACAGAAGAATACAAAAACATATTCCCCCCTTTATCCCCCCACGGATCAAAGGCCGGCTTCCACGCAAAGCGAGCGAGAGAAAACCTTCGAGCTGATTTGGCAGGTGTTCCCTCGCCAGGATGGCACCAGCAAGCGGCGTTGCCTCTCGGCGTTCATGCGGATCGATCCTGCGGACGATGCTCGATGCCTCGATGCGGCAAAGCGCTTCGCAGCTTCATGGCAGCGGCGCCCTGCCCATGAGCGAGGCACGCCAGAAGACCCGACCAAGTGGCTGCCCTTCCTCGATAACTGGATAGCGCGCGGCAAGTGGATGCGCGCCCTCTCTCTGCCAACTCCGAAGCCGGACGCAGCGCCAGTGGATATGCGCCAGTATCGCGCCCTGCCCCGAGCGCATCCCTTGTTCCTGCGCTGCTGCGCTATCGAGGGAAAGGGAGCCTGGGCACATGAGGCCGGTAGCGTCACCTTCCTCGCTGAGACCGTCACCAAGGCAGAGGCAGAGGCCGAAACCGAGTCATCAGGGCAGGACACACACGCCCCGTCCCCTGGCATGGGTCCTTTCCCGGCACAAAGCCTGCGGGTACGCGAAGGCCCGAGGGATTTGCAGGTACTGTGATTTTACCGCCTAAATTTTCTGCTTATGAAACAGTTGGTTAGCTGATGGACGCCTTGTTTGACCTGCCGGAAGTGGAGCTTGAGACGCTGCCCAAGAGCGCGTTCGCCAAGAAACTCGGCGTGGTTCCGGGGCGCGTCACGCAGATGATCGCTCAAGGGCTTCCTGTCGAGCCGGACGGCCGGATCAATGTCGAGGCCGGCATCGCCTGGTACCGCGCCAATGTGAACAGCAACCGGCGCACCGCCTTTGGCGACCTCGACGATGGCACGCGCTCGGCGAAAGCGGATCGTGATCGGGCCGAAGCCCGCATTGCCCAGCTCAAAGCCGAAAAGCTGGCCGGCAGTCTCATCGACCGGCGCAAGACGCTGGCGACAATCGAAGGCCGCGCCCGGATGGAACGCGATGCATGGCTCGGCTGGTCGCGCCGTGTCGCACCGGAAATCGCGTCTGCCTTCGGCGCCGATCTCGCTGAAACGACAGCGCTGCTCGACCGCCTGGTGCGCGACCAGTTGGCGAGCCTTGCCGACACACCGATCATTGAGGAGAGCGACGATGCTTGATCTCGTACCGGAGACCCCTGCCCTGGTCGATGCCGCTTGGCGCGCCGGCCTGGCACTCGACCGGCAAATGACCGTCTCGCAATGGGCCGACACCTACAGGCTTTTGCCAAACAGCGCCGCCGAGCCCGGTCAATGGCGCACGGCGCGCACGCCCTATCTGCGCGAAATCATGGACGTGCTGTCGACCAGTTCGGCAATCGAGCGTGTCGCGTTCATGAAAGGCAGTCAGGTCGGCGGGACCGAGGTCGGCCTAAACGCGCTCGGCTACTGGATCGACCATGCGCCGGGAACGATCATGCTGGTGATGCAATCGCTCGACGCCACCAGGGTCACGTCAAAGGGGCGCATTGATCCATTGATCGAAACCACGCCAGCCTTGCGGCGCAAGATCCTGCCGGCGCGCGCTCGCGACAGTGGCAACACGATCAGTCACAAGGAATTCGCCGGCGGCTCGCTGATGCTCACGGCCGCCAACTCACCCAAGGGTTTGCGCTCGACGGCCGCGCGTTATCTGGTCCTCGACGAAGTGGACGGCTTCCCGCCTTCAGCCGGCAAGGAAGGCGACCCGGTGCAGCTCGCTATCCAGCGAACGGCGACGTTCAAGGGCCGGCGCAAAATCTTCATGGTGTCGACGCCGACACTGGCCGGCGTGAGTCGGATCGAAGCGGCCTATGCCGAGAGTGATCAGCGCAAATACGAGATCCCTTGCCCGCATTGCGGCGCTTACCAGGCGCTCGAATGGAGCGGCGTCAAGTGGCCGGAAGGCAAACCGGCAGAAGCCTATTATGCCTGCTGCCAGTGCGGCGGCGTGATCGAGGACAACACCAAACAAAGCCTCTTGGCCGCCGGCAAATGGGTAGTAACCGCCGAAGGCGATGGCCGCACGGCCGGTTTTCATCTGTCAGCGCTCTATTCCCCATTTGAGAGTTGGGGCGACATCGCGGCCGACTTCCTCGCCTCCAAGAGTGACCCCGATCGGCTGATGGCCTGGACGAACCTCAAGCTTGGCGAGCCGTTCGAAGATCGCGACACCGCACCACTCTCTCCCGAGAGTTTGCAGAACCGCGCTGAAGCGAGCGAGCACGACTGGACCAGGCTCTTGCCGGATGGCGTGTTGGTAATCACGGCCGGCGTCGACGTGCAGGACGATCGCTTGGAAGTCGAGATTGTCGGTTGGGGACTTGGCGAGGAAAGCTGGTCACTCGATTATCGGATCATTCACGGCCGCACCGACACGCCGGAGCCATGGGCCGCACTCGACCAGCTCCTATTGACCCGCTTCCGGCACCCGCGCGCCGTGCCTGACCTGCCCATTGCGGCGGCCGCAATCGACAGCGGCGGGCATCGTACTGGCGAAGTCATGCAGTTCTCGGCGGCGCGGCTCAATCGCCGCGTATGGGCGATCAAGGGGCGTGGTGGCCCCGGCGTGCCGCCCTGGCCGCACCGCCCCCCCAAGCTGCAACGCGGCTCCGTTGCGCCGCTTCATATGGTCGGTGTCGACGGGATCAAGCACACGCTTATGGGGCGGCTGCGGCTTGAGCGTGAAGACGGTGCCGGCGTGGTGCATATGCCGGAACGGCGAGACTGGTTCTGGTTCGCCGGCCTGGTCGCCGAACGTGCGGTGCGGCGTTTCTCGCGCGGCGTGGCGCGGATCGAGTGGATTGCTGATCCGGCTATCAGGAACGAGCCGCTGGACTGCCGGGTGTATGCCACGGCGGCGCTTCATGGGCTTTATGTGTCAGGGCTTGACCTGACGCGGGAGGCGTCGCGAATTCAGAAATCGCCGGTGCAGAGCGAACCTTCAACCATCTTTCGGTCGCCACCTGCTAATCGAAAAGTAGTCCGATCCGGATTTATGCAAAAATAACTTTAGAAAGGGATGTTTTCTGATGGCGATTCAGTAACAATAATTCCACCCTTAATAATAATAAACTCGGCTTTTCCCGAATATGCAATACTGTAACGGCGCGCCGCTCTGTTCCCAGATTCAGTGAATGGACCTTCGCCCTCTTCATTCATTAATCCTACCTCTATGTAGTAATTCTTCAGTCTTGAGAAGTCTGAATTTGACAAAATGAACATTCCAGTCGCATCGAAATCTGACATCGCTAATGATATTTCGTCTCCGATCGCGCAGCATGATGCATTAATATCTATAGAATAAAAATATTCCCCATCCCAATCGTTAGATTTCCATTTTAGACCGTTATAAAAAAACGGGAATATACTTATCCAGGAGCACTCAATCATTGCATATGAACCCACGTAAGTCATTCCGTCGGCTTCGCTCCTGACTCTTCCAAACAAACTTATCCGCACTGGGTCTTCTGCCGCTGGAATAGGCGGCAACGCCAACTCGACTTCTAGACTTCCTATCGCGCTGCGCAGTCTCTCATTTTCCTTTCTCACTTCATTCATTTCGCTAAGGAGCTCGGCGCTCGCGGTAGTATCACCTCGAACCCAACCGACACTAGGTCGGGTTAACTTTGCATTGTCTAGGGCATCACGGACTGCATGTTTTAGATCGCCAGTGGTGGTCCACGTATTGCGAAGACGGCCGGTCGAAACTTCCTGAATGAATGCGGCCAGGCGCTTCTTGCCGATGTCCGTGGTTTCAGCTTTTGAGACAGGAATGCTGTCCGGGTCGCCATGAAGCAAAACCAAAATTGGAATGCTCTGAGATTTGGCGTAATAATATTCTTTTTCTGTATAACTAACCCCGTCCGCCGCCGGTTTTCCGTATCGACCGGCAACGATAAGAATATAGTAGTCACATTTATCAATTAGCGCTTTTATAAATTCGAATTGGTCTTCGTCTGCTGCGGGGAATGACTCCATCTGAACTGGAAAATCCCCAGCACTTAGCACTGCGTCTTGCACAGCCTGCCGCTCGTTTCTTAAGTCCTCAAATGTAGAACTAATAAATACAGAGTATCTCTTTTCCTGCATACTATCTCCCCCCAGATTTCCCCTTCTTCAGGCGAACTCCAGGACCGCCGCCATTCTCTTCAATGAACATGACGCCTGCGACCTCAAGCGCCCGCTTCAGGGCGTCGGCATTTGCTTCAGTAATAGAAACCGGCCCGTCCTCCCCCTCCGCCCGCCGAACGGTAGCGACACCGATCCGAGCTTGGTCGGCTAGCTCTTGAGCCGTAATCCGAATGAGAGCCCGAGCGGCCCTGAGCTGCGCGCCTGTGAGTGAATTCATATCAAATGATTGCCTATTGATCATCCCGCGCTCACATGATATGTGAGCAATCACTTGATCATTCTAGCATGGAGAACGCGGATGGGCATCCATTTTCGCGAGCCGGACAACTACGTCCAAATTCTGGAGATCACGCCCGCAACACGGCGCGGGATCGAAGATGCGATTGAGCAGCTTATTGCGCTGCTCGACACGCTCGATCCGGACGTGGACCTAGAGCCGGACACCGACGACGAGGAAAACGGCGACCTAGAGCCGGACGAAGATAGCGAGCCCAGCCTCGGCTGGCCGCAAGCGGGTTTTGCTTTCCGCTGGGAAGGCGCCGACTTCGACGACAGTTTGTTGGGTTGAAAACGCACGGAGCAACATTTCAGCATATGGCTAACCACGGCGCTTGTGCGGCAATCATTATCAACTGATAAAGATTGCATGAACTTCGAACTCAACGATTACCGATTCCGACAAGCGGACGTTCTGCGACTGGTGCCCGGCCTCAGCCAGGGCACCCTGCAGAATTGGATTGCGCGGGGGTTGCTCCAGCTCAGCGCACCCAAACCGCACAAGCACGCCAAGACTAGCTGGTGTGCCTACAACGTGATCGCCCTTCGGTTCGTTGTGCAGGTCACACAGTTGGGGCTGAAACCGTCGGAGGCGCTGAAACTGGCAGAGCGGCTTGAGGATGAAATCGAAGGATTTCTTGAGCGCTTCACCCCTCGTCCGAACGAGGAAACAGGAATCGAAGAGTTTCGGATCGAGGGCGATCGTCTCGAAGACTACCAGTCAATGCTGATCATGAAGGACGACAATGGCGCGCCGTATATGGTCCGCCAAGAGGCGAACCGAGAGGAGCATAAGCTTCTGAATTTCATGCTCTATCGGCAGATCGCCTACATTACTTTTGAAAGCGACCTGCATTTCACTATGAGCCTGAATGCGATCTCTCGCTATGTCGCCGGTCGCGATCCTGAAACCGGCACCAAGATCATGGGCAACGAACGGATCCTTTCCCAGGCAGAGACGACAAGACTTGTCGCCACAAAATTGGCTGATGCCATTCGCCCCAAAAATGAAGGGGGCGACGAATGATTCTCCCAGGATTCATCAATCGCTTGCTCGGCAAATCTTCGGCGCGGGCGCTCGACGCTGCCGGTGCCGGTCGCCGATGGGCCGATGATCGCCGCCTGACGAGTGCCGGCGCCGTTCATGCCGACGCGGCGACCGTCAGCGCCAGGGCAGCGCATTTCGCGCTCAACACACCGATGGGCAGGCGTATCGTCGAAAGCCTGGTCGGCAATCTGGTTGGCGACGGCATCAAGTCGCGCTCGCAGCATCCGGACAAGACGATTGCCGCAACGCTCAACGCCAATTTCGCGCTGTGGATCGACCGGGCCGATGCCGAGGGGCGTGGCGATTTCTTCTCGCTGCAACAGGCGGCGACAAACGACCTGGTCGTGTTCGGCGAATATCTGTTTGTCATTTTGCCGGCCCTGGAGGATGGCGCGCCGCAACTGAGACGCTGCCACCCCGAACAGCTCGCCCGAGACACGACCCGATTGACCGGCGACGGTGGCGCAATCGTCCAGGGCGTCGAATTCGACCGCATGGGCCGGATTGTTGCTTATCACGTTCGGCGCCATGCGCCCGGCGACCCGCTGTCCGCAATGGCGCTGATGCCCGTCCGACTTCCGGCCAGCGATGTATTGCACGGCTTCCGCCCGATCTACCCCGGACAGGTTCGCGGTCTGAGCTGGCTCGCGCCGGTGCTTTTGACGGCAAACGATCATGACCGCCTGGTCGACGCGATGATCGAACGCGCCAAGGTTGCGGCGCTTCATGCCGGTTTCGTTCGCGATGCCCAGGGCACAGGCGCCTATACCGGCGATCAATCCGGCAGCGAGCTAACAGCTTCGCTTGAGCCCGGTGCCCTGATCACCCTGCCGCCGGGCAAGGATATCGAGTTTCCGGACGTGCCGGACCAGAACGGCGCATTGGAGCTGATCAAGGACGCCATGCGGCGCATCGCGGCTGGTGTCGGGCTGACGTACGAAATGCTCACAGGCGATTATTCCCAGGTGAACTATTCGAGTGCCCGCGCCGGCATGCTCGAATTCCGTCGCTTCGCTTCGGGCGTCCAGTTTCACCAGTTGGTGTTTCCGTTCTGCCGGCCGGTCTGGCGCCGCTTCGTGGCATGGCAGGCCTTTACCGGAGAAATCGACCGCGTGATCTACGCGGCAAGCCCCCTGCCCTTTGAGAGCGCCAAATGGCTGCCCCCGGCTTGGGCCGGCGTCGACCCGCAGAAGGACGCCAAGGCTGACGAGATTGCCGTGCGCAACAAATTCAAGAGCCGGGCCGAAGTGATCGCGGAACGCGGCTACGACATCGAAGACGTCGACCGTGAGATTGAGGCTGACAATGCCAAACCGGCAAATTTGCCGGTCTCCGATGCGCCGGCACCTGCCGAGACAACTGAGGAGACCGCCAATGCCTGAGACAGCTTTTGTACGCGGCCTGGTGCGCCCGCAAACCGCAAACGCGGAAGCCCGCACCGTCGACTTGGTGGCGTCTACCGAGAGCTGGGTTGAACGGATCGACCTCAAGGGCCGCTATCTCGAGCGCCTTGAGATAACGGCTGGCGCGGTCGACCTGTCCCGCCTCCAGGGCATGCCGCTTCTCGACAGTCACCGCCAGGACGGGCTCGAGCGTGTTCTCGGCGTTGTCCGTGCCGCCCGGATCGAAGGCCGCCAGCTTGTCGTAACGGCGGAGTTTTCGGCCCGTGCCGAAGCCGTCTGGCAGGACGTACTGGCCGGCATCATCAGCAATGTGAGTGTCGGCTATCGCGTCGACAAGTGGGCCGACGCCCCGGCGCCGGTCGGTAGTGAACGCAGACGGACGGCGACCAGGTGGACGCCGCTCGAAGTGTCAATCGTGCCGATCGGGGCGGACCCGAAGGCGAAAGCAAGAGGTAAAGACATGCCCGAAACGGCTGCTATCCCTGAAACGACCAATCCGCCGCCGGCATTCCCGACGCGCAAGGAAATCAACATCCAAATCCGCGCCATGGCGCGCACCATGGGACTCGGTGCCGAGTTCACCGACCCGCTGATCGACGACGAGGCGAGCCTTGAAGACGCCCAGGCCGCCGTGATTGCGCAGATTGGCGAACGCCGGGCCGCCGCCCCGGCCGCACGAGTGACCGTGATCGGCAGTCAGGAAGACCCGAACCTAGTCGCCGGCCGCATGGGCGAAGCGCTCTATGCCACCCGCGCCAATCCTCGCCACGAGTTGAGCGAGGCGGCGCGGCCTTATGCCCATTTGTCGACCCTCGACATGGCCCGGCAACTGCTCACGCTTCGCGGCCACGATACGACCGGCTCGGCGCATGACGTGATCACCCGCGCCCTGCAAACGACCGGCGATTACACGACGATCTTTGCGGATACCGCCAATCGGGTGATGCGTGAGCGCTATCAGGCGGCGCCGAATGTCCTCAAGAGCCTCGCCCGACAGAAGACCGCCAAGGACTTCCGCGCCATGACCTCAGTCCAGTTCGCCGAGACCGGCGCGCTTGAGAAGGTCAATGAGCATGGCGAGTACAAGCGCGGATCGTTCGTCGAAGCCAAGGAAAGCTTCGCCATCGACACCTATGGCAAGATCTGGGGTTTGAGCCGTAAGGCTCTGATCAACGATGATCTCGGCGCCTTCATCGACATGGCTGGCAAGGCCGGTGCGACGGCCGCCGAATTCGAGGCTGATTTCCTTGTCGATCTGCTGACAGCCGGTGCCGGTCTTGGGCCGCTGATGGACGACACAAACCGCCTGTTCCATGCCGCGCACGGCAATGTCGCGGCGTCCGGTGCAGCGCCGAGCGAAACCACCTTGTCGGCAGCACGCCTGGCCATGCGTCGGCAAACCGGGATCAACGGCCGCGCCATCTCGGTAACGCCGAAATACATCTTGGCACCGCCCGACCTCGAAACAGCCACGGAAAAGCTGCTCTCGACCGTCCAGGCAGCGCAAACGAGCAACGTCAATCCGTTTGCCGGCAAGCTTGAGCTTCTGGTGGAGGCACGTCTGACCGATCCGACCCGCTGGTACATCGTGGCGGACCCGGCACAGGTGGCCGGCCTGACCTACGCCTATCTGGCCGGTTCGGAAGGTCCGCAAATCGAGACCCGCGCCGGCTTCGAAGTCGATGGCGTGGAAACCAAGGTGCGCCTCGATTACGGCGCCGGGTTCGAGGACTGGCGCGCCTGGTACACGAACGGTGGTGCCGGTGGCGAGTGATCTTCAAACCCTGGAAGCCCAGCTCGCGGAGCTTAGGCGTATTCGCGCTGGAGGCGTCCGTTCCACCAGCATCCAGGGCGAACAAGTCGAGTTCAGGTCGGATTCCGAATTGGCAGCGGCCATTGCCGACCTCGAACAGCAAATCTCTCAGTCTGGAAATCCCGGCCCCGTCCGGGTGACCTACATCACGAGCAGGAAAGGAACCGCCTGATGGCGAGAAACTTTGTTCAGCCGGGTGGCTTCGTCACCCTCACCATTCCGGCAGGCGGGCTTGGAGCCGGTGCCGGCTATCTCGTCGGTTCGCTGTTTGGCGTTGCCATGACTGGCGGCACCGAAGGCGACGAAGACGAATTCGCCATGACCGGCGTTTTCGATCTGCCCAAGAAGCCCGGCGACACGCCGTCCATAGGCGGCAAGCTCTATTGGGACAGCGCCGAACGGCACCTGACCACCACGGCCAGCGGAAACACCTATGTGGGCGTTGCCCTGGTCGCATCGGGCGGCGCCGACACAACGGTGCGCATCCGTCTCAACGGAATGGTCTAGCCCTTCCTTCACCTCGCCCATGTCCAGGGGGCGAAGATCCGGAAGCCGCTTTCTCCTCGTGGCTTCCACACCGGTGGCTTTCCTTTCGCAGCCACCACTTCCCGGCGGGTTGGCCATTCCCGCCGGGAAGTATCGAAAACCCGGAGAGCATGATGTCGACCAGATCGAACTTTCGCCAATCTGACGTAACCCGCCTGTATCGCGCGGCGAAAGCGGCTGGTCTTGAGCCCGAAGACGTTGAGATCGAAGCCGAACCAGATGGCACGTTGCGGCTGCGTCCGATCGTCAATCGACCCAACGGCGACGGGCGAGAAAATCCATGGGATGAGGTGCTGAGAAAATGAGAAAGCGCAAGCGGAGTAGGCTGCCCGAGTACGTCACCAGGTTCACCGACCGGCACGGGAAAGCGCGCTACCGCTTCCGTCGAAAAGGACAGCACACCTACTATTTCAAGGCCGAATTTGGCAGTCCCGAGTTTCAGGCCGAATACGACGCCTGCCTCAGAAAGGTCAATGCGCCGCGGATCGAACCCGGCCGCGACCGCACCAAGGCGGGCAGCTTTTCCGACCTCATTGTGCGCTACTACGGCGCGCCAGAGTTCACCGGGCTGGCCGACAGCACAAAGCGGACTTACCGAAATCAGATAGAGCGCTTCCGGGCTGAGCACGGCGACAAGCCGGTGCGCCTCGTCGAGCGACGCCACGTGAAGGCTATCCTTGGCGCCAGGGCCGATACGCCTGCCGCTGCCAACAACCTTCTGGACAGGCTCAAGACGCTTTTTGACTTCGCAATCGACGAAGGCATGCGGCGCGATAACCCCGCCAGGGGCGTCCGCAGCTTCCGCATGAACCGCGACGGCTTCCACTCATGGACCGAGGATGAGATAGCGGCATACGAAGCGACACACGCCCCTGGAACGCGCGCAAGGCTCGCCGAGGCGCTGTTGCTCTATACAGGACAACGCCGTTCCGATGTGGTCCGCATGGGCCATCAGCACGTGAGCAACGGCCGCATCCGGGTGCGACAGCAAAAAACCGGCACGCACCTCTGGATCAAGATGCACAGTGAGCTGGCGAGCATCATTGCCCAGACACCGCGCGACAACCTGACCTTTCTCGTCACTGCCTACGGCAAACCATTCAGCGCGGCAGGCTTCGGCAACTGGTTCCGCGAGTGCTGCGACAGCGCCGGCCTATCGAAGTGCTCGGCTCATGGGTTGCGCAAGGCCGCTGCTCGCCGCCTGGCCGAAGCGGGCTGCACCAATCAGCAAATCAAGGCCATCACCGGGCACAGAACCGAAGCCGAAGTGGCTCGCTACACGCAAGCTGCCGAACAGGAAAAGCTGGCCGACCAAGCTATGAGTCGGCTTTCACGCAAGCGCAAAACAGGAACAGGCGTGGCTAACCATTCCCAAAAAGTTAGCCACAAGTCCCAGTAAGGCACTGAAATGTATAGAGTGATCATCAAAGATGGCGGGTGGGGAGGGATTCGAACCCCCGGGACGCTTGCACGCCCACCGGTTTTCAAGACCGGAGCAATCGACCACTCTGCCACCCACCCGGCAGGAAGGGGATGTAACCTCCCCTGCCCACGCACGCAAGATGGAACGCCTGCCGTAAGGGAGGGATTTGTCAGCCCGCCGGAATGCCGAAGATTGCCACCGCATAGGCGATCGCCGCCAATCCGCCGAACCAGATGGCCTTGCGATCCTCTTTGCGATGGCGGGCGATCATCACCGACACGGTGCATTGCAGCCCGTAGAACAGGGCGAAAGCCCGTGAGGCCAGCGCCACGATCTGGGTGACATCGGTTGCCCAGATGACGAACACACCGACCGCGCCGATCAGCACATAGGCGTGCCTGGGATCGATGTGCCGGTGCGTGGTGTTCGAGATCAGTTCGCTGGCGCCGATGCTGTCGGCGACCGAGGCGCTGAACTGGCTGGCAATGGCCCCGCCGGCCACGACGAATGGCAGAAGCGGCGAGACGCGCCCGATGACATCGATGAAGCCGGCGACGTCGTTGGTCGAGGTGAAATAGGGATAAAGCGGGATCATCAGCACGAAGAACACCAGATAGACCGCCGAGGAGACGATCTGCGACCGGCGCATGGCGGCGACGCGGGTGTTGGCATCATACATGTCGCCCATGAAGCGGGTCGTCTCGAAGCCCTGCACGATGATGAGCATGCCCATCAGGAATCGCAGCGTTTCCCAGTCGACGAGCTTGTCCGCGCCCGAGGTGGCGGTCCACGAATAGCCGGACGGCAGAGTCAGGCCAAAAATCGCCAGAGCGACCAGCAGGGCCGCAATCACGGAGAGATTGGCGCCAACGGTGTATTGCTCCGTTCGCTCGATGCCACGCAGGCCTCTGGTGGCGCCAACTCCAGCGATCAGGACGATCAGCGTCGTCGCGATGGATTTGCCGAGGACCGGATCGGACCAGCCAACGAGCTTGAGACCGAACGTCGCCAGCAGAACGAGATAATAGGCGACGGAGATGAAATAAGCCCCGATCAGGGCGAAGTGCGACACGACTTCGAACGATTCGATCGGGTGGCCGGCCTTGGCGGTATCGAAGATCGGTTCGCCGTAGCGGATGTTGTAGCGAATGGCGCCGCCGATGAGATAGGCGATCAGCGTCAGCCCGGCGACGGCGGCGACAGCCCAGATGCCGATGGCGCTGGCCAGCAACGGTACCGACACCAGAAAGCCGGACCCTATGATCGAGGCCAGCGGGGTGACCGTCGCCGACCAGCCCTTGTTGGTCCTGACGCGCTTGCTGATCAGCACGGCGAATACAGCGACGACGACCAGCCCGACGGCAATATCGATCAAAACGCCATCCCCTCTTTATGGCACCAGAACCGTCGAGCCACTGGTCTGACGCGAGGCCAGAGCCTCGTGGGCCTTGGATACGTCGGCAAGCGGGAAGGTCTGGCCGATAGTGATCTTGACCGAACCGTCGCGAATCTTGCTCCACAGCCGCTCGGCGCCGGCGATTTCGGCTTCGCGATTGGGGAAATAGTGGGCGATGGTCGGCCGGGTAACATAGAGCGATCCCTTGCCGGCGAGAATGCCGAGGCTCGGGACCGCAACCGCGCCAGAAGAATTGCCGAACGACACCATCAGCCCGCGCGGCCACAGGCAATCGAGCGAGGCTTCGAACGTATCCTTGCCGATCGAATCGTAGACGACGCCAACGCCCTTGCCGCCGGTCAGCTCGCGCACTACGGGTGCGAAATCCGGCGTCTTGCGGATGTTGATGACCTCGTCGCAGCCGAGCGACCTGGCGATCTCGGCTTTCTCGTCGGATCCGACGGTGCCGATGACGCGCAGGCCCTTGGACTTGGCCCATTGCACGGCGATCTGGCCAACGCCGCCGGCAGCGGCGTGGAAGACGATCGTTTCGCCGGGCTTCGGGTCTGCCGTCATGTCGAGCAGATAGTGGACGGTGTGGCCCTTGAGAATCGTCGCTGCGGCGACCTCGGAGGAAATGTCGTCCGGAATGGGAATGAGCTTGGCTGCCGGGATGTTGCGCTCTTCGGCATAGGCACCGATCGGGCCAGTGTAGCAGACCCGGTCGCCCGGCTTGAGGAAGTCGACGCCTTCCCCGATCTCGGTCACGGTGCCTGCGCCTTCACTGCCCGGCGTCAGCGGCAGGGGCAGCGGGTACAGGCTGATGCGGTGATAGATGTCGAGGAAATTGAGTCCGATGGCATCGTGACGGATGCGCGCCTCGCCGGGCCCGGGCGGCGGCAGTTCCCGATCTTCGAATTTCAGAACCTCGGGACCGCCGAATTGATGGACAAGGATTGCTTTGCTCATTGGGTGTTGCGCCTCTTTTTACGCCGCGCCTGGGCGTAGATGTTGAAACTCTCGACCAGCACCGCGAAGGCCATGGCCGAATAGATGTAGCCCTTGGGCACATGGACGCCGAGCCCGTCGGCCACCAGCGTCACGCCGATCATCAAAAGGAACGCCAAAGCCAGCATCTTTGTGGTCGGATGGCGCGCGATGAAGCCGGAAATCGAGTTCGAGGCGAAATACATCAGCGCCATGGCGATGATGACGGCGGCGATCATGATCTCAAGATGCTGGGCCATGCCGATGGCAGTGATGATCGAGTCGATGGAGAAGACCATGTCGAGCAAAACGATCTGCACGATCACGGAACTGAAAGCGCTCGGGGCATTCTGCCGGGCCTTTTCCTCGTCGGTCGGTTCCTCAATGGCGTGGTGGATCTCGACTGTCGCCTTGTAGACAAGGAAGGCGCCGCCGGCCATCAGAATGAGGTCGCGCCAGGAAACGTCGTGGGCAAATACCGTCATGACCGGCGCTGTCAGCCCGATGATCCACGAGATGACCATCAGCAGCAGAATGCGGAAGATCAGGGCTAGCGACAGCCCGATCTGGCGGGCGCGGCGGGCGGTGGTTGCCGGCAGACGCGAGACCAACACCGAAATGAACACGACATTGTCGATGCCGAGAACGATCTCGAGCAGGGTCAGCGTGGCAAGGCTGGCCCATGCGGTTGGGCTGAAGAGAAGTTCGATCATCAAGGCCTCTTGGCGTGAGGCCCGAAGCTATGCCGAACGGGCGGAAAATTGAAGCCTTGACGGTGTTTTGCGCACCGGCGCCCGGCGGGAGCAAAACATTTCCTTTTTGGAAGATTTCCTCGAAACCCCGCATCCACCGGCGGGTTCGATGGTCTGGCACCTGGCGCTAAACTGCCGGTCCAGATCAAGGAGCAATCCAGATGGAGTTCTTCTCTCCCGTTCCCGCCACGATAGGCGGAGTGCTGATCGGCCTTTCGGCAGCGATCCTGTGGATCGGCAATGGCCGCATCGCCGGCATTTCGGGCATTTTTGGCCGGATACTCCCCCCGACCGGACCGGTCCGTTGGCGGCTTGCCTTCCTCGTATCGATGGTGGCCATGGCCGGTCTCGGTGCATTGGCTTTCCCCGGGCTGGGCGTCGGCGGACCGGGCGCCCCGGCACCGCAGCTGATCGGTGATCCGCTGTGGCTCGCAGCAGCCGGGCTGCTGACCGGTCTTGGTACAAGGATCGGCAACGGCTGCACCTCCGGACATGGCGTGTGCGGGCTGGCGCGCCTGTCGCTGCGCTCGGCTGTTGCCGTCGCGGTTTTCTTTTCGGTGGCCATGATCACGGTCGCCGTCACGGGAGTGGTGTGATGTCCAAAGACAACAATTCTCTGAGCTATGTCGCGACCGCCGCCGTTTCGGGCGGGCTGTTCGGCCTCGGGCTCTATGTCTCGCAAATGGTCGACCCGCTGAAAGTGCTGCGCTTTCTCGATGTCGGCGCGATCCCGAGCGGCGGCTGGGACCCGAGCCTGGCCTTTGTCATCGTGCCGGCAATCCTCGTCGCTTTCATCGGCAATCGCTTTGCCAAGGGCCTGAAGGCGCCGCTGTTCAACGGCCATTTCCATCTGCCCGATCTCAAGGACATCGATGCGCCGCTGGTGCTTGGCGCGGCGCTGTTCGGCATCGGTTGGGGCATGTCGGGCATTTGCCCCGGCCCGGCAATCGCGCTGATCGCCTTCGTGCCGCACAATCTGCTGGTTTTCCTTGTCGCCATGTTCGCAGGCTCTTTTGCCGGCAATCACGTGCTCAAATGGATGACGCGCCGCCCCGCCATCGCGTAAGCTCATGGCCGGGTCCGGCTTTGCGGTCCCGAACAGAGCAATGCGAGAGCGACGGAACCGAAGTGACTGAATACGATATCGCCATTATCGGTGGCGGACTGGCCGGATCGGCCGCCACCGTGATTTGCGCCGAGGCCGGCTACAAAACCGTTCATTTTGCCCCCAAGGGCCCCGAAGACCGGCGCACATCGGCCCTGATGGGGCCGTCGGTCGACTTCCTGATGCAATCCGGGCTGATCGCTCGCCCCGAAGAGCATGCAGTCCCCCTCACCCGCATTCGTATCATCGATGCCACCCACCGACTGCTGCGGGCGCCCGAAACCTTGTTCGAGGCGAGTGAGACGAAGCGCGATGCTTTCGGCTGGAACTTCGCCAATGCGCCGCTTCTCGCCCATTTCGCCACCCGCGCTGCCGCGCTCGACAACCTAACGATCGTTGACGGCCTCGCCAAAGGGTTTGCCCGTACCGAACAGGGATTCGACATCACGCCGACCGACGGCAAGCCCGTCGCGGCGCGGCTGTTGGTCGGTGCCGACGGGAAACGCTCGCCGGTCCGCGAATTTGCCGGCATCGGCGCGCGCGAACGCCCCTTCGAACAGTCGGCGCTGGTCTGTGACCTCGAGCTTTCCCGCCCTCTCGACGGCGCGTCCGTCGAGTTCCATTACGAGAATGGTCCCTTCACGCTGGTACCGGCGGGCGGGAACCGGGCGAATCTGGTCTGGATCGACCGGCGCCCCGTGCTCGAAGCGGCACGCGACGGAGATTTTGCCGCCGCACTCGATGCCCGCAGCCAGCACCTGTTCGGCGCCATCACACCCGTCAGCCCGAGCGCCATCTTCCCGCTGGCGATGCTCAGTGTTTCGACTGCGGGCAAGGACGGCATCGCACTGGTCGGTGAAGCGGCACACGCCTTCCCGCCGATCGGCGCACAAGGTCTCAATCTCGGGCTTCGAGACGTCGCGGATCTGTTTGCCGCGCTCGGCGAGATCGACAGAGCGGCGCCGGACTGGAACGCGCGTGTCAGTGTCGCCTATTCGCGGCGACGGGCCGACGATCTGATGCGGACCGGTGGCGGTGTCGAGGCCTTGTTCAGGTCACTTCTCCACGATTTCCTGCCGGTGCAGGCGGCACGCGCCGGCGGGCTCTGGGCGCTCAAGCTCGTGCCCGGTCTCAGGCGCAGCGCCATGCAGGCCGGCATGGGTGAACGCACCAGCAAATAAAAAGGGGCGCCTGAGCGCCCCTTGAACTGATGTGTCGTTAGTTTGACGAGCCGTTAGTTGTCCGCCGAAGCAGCCGGCGCATCGGTTGCCGGCGCAGCGGCGTCCGAGCCGCCTTCTTTCTCGCGACGAATCTGTTCGGCGAGATCCTGAACCGCTTGACCGAGCTTTTCGGTCGCCGTGTTCGGCTGCTGGGGCGCCTGCGCGTCGGTGAGCGAGACGTACTTGTCGCCTTCGTAAACGGCAGTGAAGCCCTGAAGATCGATTTCGACGGTCACGTCGTCACCGCGGGCATTCTTGGCCTTGAGCTTGAGGATGGCGCCGCGCTTGAGGCTGTTGACGAAGGAATCGTCGACCGAGGTGCGCACGTTGCACATCTGCGAATCGCAGGCGATGTAGGGAAGCGCCAGTTCGCGGCCATTGTCGATCTGCAGCCGCAGCCCATAGGGCAGCGTCACGCCGAGCGGCATGGAGGCCATGACGAGCAGCGGAGACTTGTCCTCGGGGTTGTTCCTGAGGATGAAGCGGGCAATCGGCTGGTTCTGGGCAAAGACCAACTGACGCACCAGGCACAACTGCCCCTTGCCGTCGGGCAGATCGCCACAGAACTTGAGCCAGGGAAGCGGCTCCGGTGCTTTGGCGTCCGAGGTTCCTGCCGCCGGGGCATCCGCGCTGGGTGGGGTGGCCGGCGCCGGAGTGGCGGCGTCACCGGTGTTGTCCTGGGCAAAGCCCGCGGTGGGCGCAAGCAGGAAGGCGATCCAGACCATCACGAGGCCGAGCGCGCGTTTCGCTGTCATAACTGTATCCGTGGTTCGGTTCGGGAAGACACTGCCGTTCATTGATGTCGGTTTGAAGGCAGGAAATCGGGCAATAACATGACCACCGGGGCTTTCCAATGGATTATCCGGCTACGCTTTTCGGCGTCGCGCCCTCATTGGCAAGAGTGACGAGCCGGTTGAGAATTGCTGCTGTTCCCTTGAGTCGTTGCTCCGGCTCGGGCCAGTTGCGGGAGAAAACCAGCTTCTGATCGGGCTTGAGGCGGACCATCTGGGTCGGATCGGACACCAGAGACACAAGACCAGCCGGGTTGGCGAAGGCATTGTTTCTGAGCGAAATGACCGCACCCTTTGGGCCGGCCTCGACGCGCTCGATATTGGCGGCCCGGCACAGCGCCTTGACGACAACGACCTTCAAAAGCGCCGTCACCTCTTCGGGCAGCGGGCCGAATCGGTCGATCAGCTCGGCACCGAAGGCATCGATCTCGCGCGTTTCGGTCAGATCGCCGAGGCGCCGGTAAAGCTGCATCCTAACCTGCAGGTCGGGGACGTAGTGCTCGGGGATCATCACCGGCATGCCGAGCGAGATCTGCGGCGACCATTCGCCGGCGTCGACCGCCTCGCCCTCGCCGCCAAGGCTCGCCACCGCCTCTTCCAGCATCGATTGGTAGAGCTCGTAGCCAACCTCGCGGATATTGCCCGACTGTTCCTCGCCGAGCAGGTTCCCTGCCCCGCGGATATCGAGGTCGTGGCTGGCCAGTTGGAAGCCGGCACCGAGCGATTCGAGAGATTGCAGCACCTGCAGGCGCCGCTGGGCCGTGTCGGTCAGCTTACGGTCGGCCGGCACCGTGAACAGCGCATAGGCGCGGGTCTTGGACCGACCGATGCGGCCACGGATCTGATAGAGCTGGGCCAGGCCGAAATTGTCGGCGCGGTGGACGATCAGCGTGTTGGCGTTTGGAATGTCCAGACCCGATTCGACGATGGTCGTTGCCACCAGCACATCGAACCGCCCGTCGTAGAAGGCGTTCATGATGTCGTCGAGCTGACCCGGCGCCATCTGGCCATTGGCAACGACAAAACTGACCTCGGGCACCTGGGTTTTCAGGAACTCGGCAATCTCGGGCTGGTCCTTGATGCGCGGCACGACATAGAAAGCCTGTCCGCCGCGATATTTCTCACGCAGCAGCGCCTCCCTGACGGTCAGCGAATCGAAGGGCGATACGAAGGTGCGAATGGCCAACCGGTCGATCGGGGGCGTTGCCAGAAGCGACAGGTCGCGGACACCGGCAAGCGCCAGTTGCAGCGTGCGCGGGATCGGTGTCGCCGTCAGCGTCAGCACATGGACATTGGCCTTCAGCTCCTTCAGCCGTTCCTTGTGAGCCACGCCGAAATGCTGCTCCTCATCGACGATCAGCAGACCGAGGTCGCGGAACTTGATCGATTTGCCCAAAAGCGCATGCGTGCCGACGATGATATCGACCGTACCGTCGGCAATGCCCTGCTTGGCGGCGCGCAGATCGGAATTCGACACCAGGCGCGATGCCTGGGCCAGCCGGACCGGCAGGCCGGCAAAGCGTTCGGAAAAGGTCTTGAAATGCTGGCGGGCCAGAAGCGTCGTCGGCACGACCACCGCCACCTGCCGGCCCGACATCGCCACCGCGAAGGCGGCGCGCAGCGCAACCTCGGTCTTGCCGAAGCCGACATCGCCGCACACCAGGCGATCCATCACCCGGCCTTCGGTCATGTCCTCGAAGATCTGGGAGATCGACGCGAGCTGGTCTTCAGTTTCCTCATAGGGGAAGCGGGCGGCGAATTCGTCATAGATCCCTGAGGGCAGATCGATCGGCTCGACATGGGCCAGTTCGCGCTGCGCCGCGATCTTGATGAGCTGCTCGGCCATGTCGCGGATGCGCTGCTTGAGCTTGGCCTTCTTGGCCTGCCAGGCGACGCCACCGAGCCGGTCGAGTTCGACATGCTCGGCATCCGAGCCGTAGCGCGTCAGAAGCTCGATATTCTCGACCGGCAGATAGAGCTTGGTCTGCCCGGCATATTCGATCTCGACGCAATCATGCGGCGCGCCAGCCGCTTCGATGGCCTTCAGACCAAGAAAACGTCCAATACCGTGCTCGACATGGACGACGAGATCGCCGGCGGCGAGGCTCGACGCCTCGGTCAGGGCATTTTCGGCCTTCTTGCGCCGCGCATGACGGATGATGCGTTCGCCGAGGATGTCCTGTTCGGACAAGACCAGGATCGCATCGGTCTCGTAGCCGGTCTCGAGTTCGAGCGTCACGAAAGCAGTAGTGCCGGGCGGCGTCATTTCGGCGTCGCGCCAGCTTTCAGCTTTTTTTGTCCGCGTCAGGCCGTGATCGGTCAGCAATTGCATCAACCGTTCGCGGGTGCCTTCTGACCAGGCGGCAACAACGACGCGCTGGCCCTTTTTGCCGCGCTCGCCGATGAGCTTGACCACCGCTTCGAACAGATTGGTGTCCGCCGCGCTGCGCTCGGCGGCAAAGCTCGGCGGCATGCGCCCGCCGGCATTCTCACTGCCGTCTTCGCTGGCAAAGGGCGACAGGACAACGCCATGGCCACCGGCCAGCGCCGCGAGACCGGCCGACATCTGATAAAGCGTTTCCGCCGGCACCGGCTTGTAGACTGTCGCGCCGGCAGGGTTGTCGCCGGTGCGGGCGCTCTCGCGGGCTTCGTAATAGTCGGCGACCTGATCCTGGCGCTCGGAAAGCGCGTGATCGGATTGATCATCGAAGACGAATTGCGCCGATCCGGTATAGGCAACGAGCGGGGCGAGCCTGTCGTAGAAAAACGGCAGCCAGTGCTCCATGCCGGGGAAGCGCTGGCCGGCGCTGATGGCGGCATAAAGCTGGTCGTCGGCGGTGTTGCCGCCAAAACTGGCGGTGTAGCGGCCACGGAAATGCCGGATCGTCTCCGGGGTCAGCATGACCTCGCTCATCGGCGACAGCGAGATCGATTTGAGCGAGCCGGTGCTGCGCTGGCTTTCGGGATCGAAGCTGCGGATGGTTTCAAGCGTGGAGCCGAAGAAATCGAACCTCAGCGGCGCTTCCATGCCGGCGGCGAACAGGTCGACCAGACCGCCGCGCACGGCATATTCGCCGGCCTCCCGCACCGTCGGCACGCGCAGGTAACCGTTGCCAGCAGCCCAGCCGATCAGACGTTCGCTGTCGACCACCGCCCCAGCTTTGGCCGAGAACGACATGGTGGCGACCACATCGCGCGGCGGAAGCGCCTGGACGAGCGCATTGACGCTGGTCAGGACGATCGCGCCTTTGGTCATCGGATCGGTCAGTGCCGCCAGCGTCGCCATGCGCGCCGATAGCGTCACCGCGTTGGGGGAAACACGGTCGTAGGGCAGACAGTCCCAAGCAGGTAGCGTCAGGATGGTGTGGCCCGGCATCAGCGCCGGCAGGACATCGGCAAGCCGCTGCATGCGGCGTCCATCGCGGGCGACAAAGACCAGCGAGGCCGGTCCCGTTGCGCCTTCAGACAGCGCCCGCTCGACGAGCCGCGCCAAAATGAAAGGCTGCATGCCTTCGGGAACATTGCCGATGACCGAAAGGCCGGCGCTGACCGGGTTCATCGTCCGAGCCTTTCATTGGCAAAGGCAACGATTGCGGCGATCATCCCGCCGGCATCGTCGTCCGGAACCGGCGCCTGACCTGTCACCCAATTGAGGAAGTCGGCGTCCGATTCTTCAAGAATCTCTGCAAAGCGCTCCAACCCGACCGCATCGTAGGTGGACAGATGCTTCTCGGCGAAACTGCCGAGCACAAGATCCATCTCCTTGGTGCCGCGATGGTGGGCGCGGTAGAAAAGGCGCTTGCGGGTGGCTTCGAGCGGATCAGTCATCGGGCGAACTTTCGCAAATCTGGTGCCGCATGATCTTGTCCGAAAACCGGTTTCCACTTTTCGGGATCATGCTCTGGGCGCACAAAAGCCCATCGCGGCGGGATTCGGCGCAATGAGCGCGGTCGTTTTAGACCGTTGATGACCGCTTGTCAGCCTTTTGCCGGCGGCGCAGCGTCGCGCTAAGCTGGCATCGAACAACACACACGGAATCGTCTTGCCCCGTCCGCCGCTTCTCAATCCGCTGTTTCGGTCGATAACCGCGCTCAAGGGCGTCGGTCCCCGGCTGGCGCCGCTGTTGTCGCGGTTCCTCGGACGGACCGAGGGGCAGGATGCGCTGGTCATCGACCTCTTGATGCACATGCCGTCGGCAGTGATCGATCGGCGCAAGCA
Source organism: Devosiaceae bacterium (assembly GCA_963676075.2). Lineage (GTDB taxonomy): Bacteria > Pseudomonadota > Alphaproteobacteria > Rhizobiales > Devosiaceae > JAHJQZ01. Next base: position 24,852 of record CAXXNZ010000015.1, on the reverse strand, counting down.
GGTGCCGATCGCCGAGGCCTATTTCGGCGATATCGTCACGCTCGATCTGCACATTGACCGCTATCTCAAGCCGCCGCGCGGCAAGTCCAACGTGCCAATGCGCGTTTTCGCCCATGACGAAACCGGCGAGGTTCAGCTCGTTTTCTTCCGCTCCGATGGCGGCTGGGTCGAAAAGGCGCTGCCGATCGGCGAGCGCCGCATCGTTTCGGGCAGCATTGATTTCTTCCGTGGCGAAAAGCAGATCACCCATCCGGACTACATCGTCGAGCCGGAAAAGCGCGACAGCCTGCCGCTAGTCGAGCCGGTTTATCCGCTGACGCAAGGGCTCAGCTCTAAGGCGCTGACCAAGTTAATGGGTCAGGCTGTCGAGGCCCTGCCCGACCTGCCCGAGTGGATCGGGGAGCGCCGTTTGGATCTCAACGGCTGGCCCGGTTTTGCCGAGGCGATGCGCGCCGTGCACAAACCTGAACACCCGCGCGACGCCGACATCACCGGCCCGGCACGGGCGCGGCTCGCCTATGACGAGTATCTTGCCGGGCAATTGACCCTGCAACTGGTGCGCTCGAGCCTTGTCCGGGCGCGCGGGCGCCAACGTAAACTGACCGGCGAGCTAACCCAACGGGTTGAGAGCGCCCTGCCCTTTTCCCTGACCGATGGGCAACGCCAAGCCGTCGCCGAAATCTCCCACGATCTCGCTTCGCCCGACCGCATGTCGCGGCTGCTGCAGGGCGATGTCGGCGCCGGCAAGACAGTTGTCGCATTGCTTGCCATGGCGGCAATGGCCGAGGACGGGGCGCAATCGGCGCTGATGGCGCCAACCGAACTGCTGGCGGCGCAGCATTACCGCACCATCGCGCCTTTGGCGGAAAAGGCCGGACTCAGCATCGCCTTCCTTTCCGGCAAAACGCCGGCGGCGGAGCGGCGCGCCATCGCCGCGGGGCTCGCTTCGGGCGAAATCACCATCATCGTCGGCACGCATGCGCTGTTTCAGGCCGATGTCGGTTTTGCAAATCTCGGTCTTGTGGTGGTCGACGAACAGCACCGGTTCGGCGTCCACCAGCGGCTGGCGCTCTCGGACAAGGGACATGATGCCGAACTGCTGGTGATGACGGCGACGCCGATTCCGCGCACGCTGGTGCTCACCCATTTCGGCGACATGGCGGTGTCGCTGTTGAAGGACAAGCCGGCCGGTCGGCAAAAGATCGACACCGCCATTCTGCCCGATGGCGAACTCGACCGGGTGATCGGCCGGTTGCAGGCGCGCGTCGCGGAGGGCGTACAGGCCTTCTGGGTCTGCCCATTGGTCGAAGAGAGCGAACAAAGCCCGCTGACCGCCGCCGAGGACCGGTTCGCCATGCTGAAACAGATTTTCGGCGAGCGGGTCGAACTGGTGCATGGCAAGATGAGCGCGGCGAAAAAGGAAGCCGCGATGCAGCGTTTCCAATCAGGTGAAGCACAGATCCTGGTGGCGACGACCGTCATCGAGGTCGGTGTGGACGTTCCGAACGCCACGATCATGATCGTCGAACACGCCGAACGCTTCGGGCTGGCGCAGCTGCACCAGTTGCGCGGACGCGTCGGACGTGGGTCTGAGCGCTCAGCCTGCCTTTTGCTCTATGCCGACCCCTTGGGCGAAGTGGCGCGGGCGCGGCTCGAAACCATCCGCGACACCGAGGACGGTTTCGTCATTGCCGAAAAGGACCTCGAGTTGCGTGGTGAAGGCGACGTGCTCGGCACCCGCCAGTCCGGCATGCCCGGCTACAAGCTGGCGGTTGCCGACGTCCATAGCGACCTGCTCGACATGGCCCATGACGATGCGCGGCAGGTTCTCGACCGCAATCCTGGACTGACGGGACCGGAGGGCGAAGCGCTGCGGGTGTTGCTCTACCTGTTCCGGCGCGACCTCGCCATTCCGCTGATCCGGGCGGGCTAGCCGCGGGCCTCGATCGATTCAGATTCAAACGGCATCGACAGACGGTTTGTCCGCTGGCGCTGAGGACTGTCTTTCCTCTCGTCACCCCCGGCAGATCGGGAATGACGAGGTGCTTCGGGCAAGCATTTCCGTCAAAACATGAAAGTCTTTTTGCGCTCAGCTCGCCTTTTGTGCCGCCGCCTTGGCCAGTGCCTCGTCGGCGAGTTCCTTGGTCTGTTTCTGGTACTGCGGCGATACCAGTCCGGCCGAAACGATGAGCTTGGCGGCATCCTCGATGCTCATGTCGAGAATGATGATCTCGTTGCGCGGCACGAATAGCAGGAAGCCCGACGTCGGGTTCGGCGTCGTCGGCAGGAACACGCTCAACGCACCATCGCCCTCGACCTTTTCGGCGATCTCGCCCTTGGCTTCGGTCGAAATCAACACGATGGCCCACAGGCCCTGGCGCGGATACTGGATCAGTCCGACCTGCTTGAAGCTCTGGGCCGACTGATGCACCACGGTCTCGAAAATCTGCTTGAGGGCCTTGTAGACGGTCGAGACCATCGGCACGCGGCTCAGGACCCGTTCGCCGAGCTGAACCAGCGAGCGGCCGACAAGATTGGCAGCGAGAAAGCCGAGAAGCGTTATGGTCACCAGGGCCACGATCAGCCCGAAACCAGGGATCTCGAACGGCAGATAGGTGCTTGGGTTGAACGCCCGCGGCAGGAACGGCGTGACGAGGTCGTCGATAACCCCGATCACCCACCAGGCGATATACAGCGTGATGCCGATCGGGCCGGCAATGACGAGACCGGTGAGGAAATAATTGACGATCCGGCGCCCCGGGGTCAGGTGCACGGCAGGGATGGCGTGGTGCTCGTGGGAGGGGTCCGGCTCGGTCACGTCATTGTCCTCGATCTTGGCGGGTTCGAACTATATGGGGCAGGTGTGACGTTTCGCCAATACGGCACGAGCAGGTTTGTTCAGCTTCGTCAGGCGCCACTGGAAGCCTTCCGAGCCAATCGTGTGATTGGGGCATTCAGGCGTTAGCCCCGTTCTCGGTCCAGGCAAAATCCATCTGTCGCGCCACACGCTCGGCCAGATCCCTGCCCTTCAGTTTCGAGACCAGATAAAGGCTCATGTCGATGCCGGCGGTGATGCCGGCCGAGGTGACGATGTTGTCATCCACCCAGCGCACCCCCTCGACCACGTCGAGCGCGGGAAAGCTTGAGCGCAATTCGGGAATATCCTCCCAATGGGTGGTGACGCGCTGATCGGTCAACACGCCCGCCGCCGCGAGAAGAAAAGCACCGGTACAGACTGACGCGGTCAATTGCGCCCTGCCCGACTGTGCGGCGATCCACTCGAGCACGTGGGGCTTGCGCATTTCCGCCGTATGAACGCCGCCAACAACAATCAGCAGATCGTAATCGGGGGATGACTCGAGGGTGTGACCGGCCTCAACCCTGAAACCGCCGCGCGCCGTGATGTGTTGCCGCTCGGCAACCAGGCTGACCTTGAATTTCTCGCCGTCCGGCAAAAAGCGGCTGGCCACCGAAAACACCTCGAACGGCCCGGCAAAATCCATGACCTCGGCATCATCATAGATGAAGATGCCGACATTCATGCCAGCGCCCTCCGGCTCATTCGACGGTCACCGATTTGGCGAGATTGCGCGGCTGGTCGACATCGGTGCCCATCTGCACCGCCGTGTGATAGGCGAGCATCTGCACCGGCAGCGCCGCGATGATCGGGGCGACCAGTTCGTCGACCTTGGGCAGCAGGATGAGGTCGGCGACATCCGTGCCGACGGTATCGGCGCCCTGCTGATCGGTTATCAGGATGATCTTGCCGCCGCGTGCCGCCACTTCCTGCATGTTGGATAGTGTCTTTTCCATCAGCGCGTCCGAGGGCGCGACGACGACGACCGGCATGTTCTCGTCGATCAGGGCGATCGGTCCATGCTTGAGCTCGCCGCCGGCATAGCCCTCGGCGTGGATATACGAGATTTCCTTGAGCTTGAGCGCGCCTTCGAGCGCAATCGGGAACATCTGCCCGCGCCCGAGATAGAGCACGTCGCGCACGTGTCGGAAGCGCTTGGCCAGTTCCTCGACCTGAGGTTCGGTCTTGAGTGTTTCGGCCATGGCCGATGGCAGATGCACCAGCGCCTCAACCAGCCGATGTTCATCGTCTTCGCTCAAGGTGCCGCGAGCCCGGCCCGCCGCGATGGCAAGGCTCGCCAGCACGGTCAGTTGCGCGGTGAAGGCCTTGGTCGAGGCAACACCGATTTCGGGACCGCACAGGATGGGGAACACGGCCTGCGACTCGCGGGCGATGGTCGATTCGGCGACATTGACGATCGAGGCGATGGCTTGCCCCTCGGCAGCGCAATGGCGCAGGGCCGCCAGCGTGTCGGCCGTTTCCCCGGACTGCGAGATGAACAGCGACAGACCGCCTTCGGCCAGAACTGGCTCGCGGTAGCGGAATTCTGAGGCGACATCGACATCGACCGGCAGGCGGGCATAGCGTTCGAACCAGTATTTGCCGACCATTGCGGCGTAGGAAGCGGTGCCGCAGGCAACCAGCGTCAATCGTGTCAGTTTGGCAAAATCGATCGGCAGCTTCTCGTGGAACTTCACCCTCATGTCGGCCATGTCGACGTAATGCGCCAGGGCGTGCGAGATGGCCTCGGGCTGCTCGTAGATCTCCTTGGCCATGAAATGGCGGTGATTGCCCTTCTCGGCGACTGCGGCTGAGGCTGAGGAGATCACCATCTGGCGCTCGACCGGTTTCCCGTCGAAGGTGCGGATCACAACGGAATCGGGCTTGACCACGGCCCAGTCGCCCTCTTCGAGATAGGTGACGCGGTTGGTGAAGGCAGCGAGCGCATAGGCGTCCGAGCCGAAATACATCTCGTCCTCGCCATGGCCGATGGCGAGCGGGCTGGCCTGACGGGCGGCGATCAGCGTGTCCGGTGCGTCGCGGAACAGGAACACCAGACCGAAAGCGCCCCGCAGGCGCGGCAGTATAGCGCCGACCGCCTCTTCGGTCGTCAGTCCCTTGTCGAGCTCGCGCGTGACCATCAAGGCGACCGATTCAGTGTCGGTCTCGGTGTCGGGGACATAGCCGTCTTCGGCGAGACCGGCGAGCAACTCGCGGTAATTCTCGATGATGCCGTTATGCACCACGGCGACCTTTTCGGTGGCATGCGGATGGGCATTGCGTTCGGTCGGTCCGCCATGGGTGGCCCAGCGGGTGTGGCCAATGCCGGTCAGGCCGCCAAGCGGCTCGGATTTCAGCCGGGCGTCGAGATTGCCGAGCTTGCCCTCGGCCCGCCGCCTGACGATGGCGCCATCCTCGATTGTCGCCACGCCGGCGCTGTCGTAACCGCGGTATTCGAGGCGCTTGAGCGCCATGACGAGACGATCCGCGACCGGCGCCGTGCCGATGATACCGACGATTCCGCACATATCAGGTTTTTCCCTTGGCTTTTGCCGCCTTGAACGCTTGGTTGCGGGCTCTGATCTTTTCCGCGTAGTCGGGCTTGTTGACCTGGCGTCCGCGGGCGATGGCCATGGCGTTGGCCGGCACGTCCTCGGTGACGACGCTGCCCGTGGCGACATAGGCGCCATTGCCGATCGTGACAGGGGCTACCAGTGCGCTGTCCGAGCCGATGAAACTGTCGGCGCCGATGATGGTTCTGTGCTTGTTGAGCCCATCATAATTGCAGGTGATGGTGCCCGCGCCGATATTGGTGCGCGCGCCGATTTCGGCATCGCCGATGTAAGTCAAATGGTTGACCTTGGCGCCCTCGCCCACCGTCGCGTTCTTGACCTCGCAGAAATTGCCGACATGGGCGTTGGTCGCGATATCTGCGCCGGGCCGCAAGCGCGCGAACGGTCCGATAATGGCCCCCGAGGCAACATGGGCTGCCTCGATGTGACTGAAGGCCCGGATTGTGGCGCCGCTGTCGATCGAAACGCCGGGGCCGAAAAAGACGCTCGGCTCGATGGTGACATCGGGTGCGATCTCGGTGTCGTACGAGAAATAGACCGTGTCGGGATCAATGAGCGTCACGCCCGCCGCGAGGCATTCGGCGCGCCGGTTTCGCTGGAACAGCGATTCCGCCTGGGCGAGTCGCGCCCTGTCGTCGACACCCAGAACCTCCTCGGCATCGGCAATCGTGAATTCCACCCGCCTGCCGTCGGCATTGGCGAGTTCAACCGCGTCAGTCAGATAGTACTCACCTTTGGCGTTCTTGTTGTCGATGCGGTCAATGACGCCGCGCAACGTCTCCGCCCGAAAGCCTATGATGCCTGAATTGCAGAGCCGGACCTTGCGCTCGTCCTCGCTCGCATCGTTGAATTCGCGGATGGCGGTCAACTGCCCGTTGCTGGTGAGCAGGCGCCCGTAGCGCAACGGGTCTGCTGGCTCGAAGCCAACCACAACAAGATCGGCGCCGGCGTCGAGCCGCTTTTCAATGGCCGTGATCGTCTCGGGACGCAGCATCGGTCCATCGCCATAAAGGACGATGATGTTCTCGCTCGCCGAGGCATAAGCCGATTGCGCTTGCCGTACGGCATGTCCGGTTCCGAGCCGTTCGGTCTGCCGGACGATACCAGCATCGGGTGCGACGTCGTGCACCGCTTTTTCGACATTGCCATGATCGGGACCGACAACGACGGTTAGCGCCTGCGCGCCAGCGTCATTTGCCGCCCGGATCACATGGTTGACCATGGGCAGATTGCCCACCTTGTGCAGCACCTTGGGCAGTGTCGACTTGAAGCGGGTGCCTTCGCCCGCTGCCAGAATGATGACATGCAATCCGCTCATGTCCGTCTCCACGGGCGTTTGCCCCGTTGATTATCACAAAACTGTGGCGTGACACACATGCCTCCGACGGGCGCCGGCAGCAATGCTAAACTTAGCTTTGTATTTGATTCGCATGAGGATAGGGCTTCGTGTCCAAGCCGGTTGAGCGTTACCGCCAGTCCGACGTCACGTTCTGGGGCATTGCGGCCATCTCGGCATGCGGAATCGCTGTGTCGGCAGGTGCGCTACCGGCAATCCTTCCGAGCCAGGTCTTTACCGCGCTGCACGCCAGTGTGCTGAGAAGCGCCGATGTCCACACGCTCACCTCCACGGTGTCGACACTGGCCGACGAAGCCTCGGCACTAAAGGTCGACAATGCCGAGCTGGTCACGCGCCTGCGTCTGGCCGAGAAGGACCGTGCCACCATCCTCAAGCGCGTAGGTGCGCTCGAAAACACCCTGCCGGTGCTGGTCGAACAGATCCCGCCAGGCCCCGCGATCGACGCCTCTATCCTCACATCCTCGGTCGACAAGACCGCGACCAGCGCCACCATTCCCGGTGGCAGCGTCGAGTATTCCCAGGCGCCGCTTTATCCCGAGAATGACCCGGAAGCCCAAGCGGAACCGGAAATGCCGCCACCGGCAGTGACCGAAGCGCCAGCCGAGCCCGCCCAGCCGGCAGCAACCGGCGTTGACGCGGAAAAGCTGGGGCTGGTGGCGGTCGAATCAGACCAATACGGGCTGGCGATGGGCGGAACGGTGACGGTGAAGGAGGCCTATGTCTCCTGGCTCGATTTCAGGAACAAGGTCGGCGCTTTGCTGATCGGAATGGATCCGATCCTGTCGGGCCAGGATGGCAGCTATCACATTGTGGCGGGGCCGATCGACCGGATCGCCCGTGCCGAGGAATTGTGCGGCTACATCCAAAAGGCAGGGCTTCAATGCCTGCCGGTGCCCTACTCCGGCTACAAGATGCCAATGTAGCGCGAGGTTCGCGGGCGCTCCGACATGGTTGCGCCGTCACTTCGCGGTTGACTCGTGCCGCCGAGCCTCTATTTTCCGCCGCGACTGTTCGGGGTCGCCAAACGGCCCGGTTCGGTATGCGCCCGTAGCTCAGTGGTAGAGCATCCGACTTTTAATCGGATGGTCGGCGGTTCGACCCCGCCCGGGCGTACCATTCCAAATCCGCCGCCTGGCGGCAAAATCGCTTCGGTGGAGCGATTTTAGATTTGGAAGCCACGAAGCCTGTGGCTGAGTGGCCACGGCACCACACTCAAACCCATCGGCAAAACCGGCCATGAGAGCTACGCTCAAGTCGTGCTGTGCTCCGGCGATGACCAAACGGCTATCTCCCTCGCTGTGCGCAAATGGCGTACCCAAGACGCCCGCATCCGCTATAAGCTCTCCTCAAATAGACAGCCCCACCCCCTCCAGGAGACCGCGATGAAGGCCGTGCTCTTCGAGCGCTTCGGCGAAATGCCGAAACTAACCACTGTTCCCGACCCGACGCCCGACGCCAATGGCGTTGTCGTCAAGCTTGAAGCCAATGGCATCTGCCGCAGCGACTGGCATGGCTGGATCGGGCACGATTCCGATATCGTTTTACCGCATGTGCCGGGACACGAACTGGCCGGCACGGTCGCCGCCATCGGGCGCAATGTCACGCGCTGGCGCGAGGGCGACCGGGTGACGGTGCCGTTCGTCACCGGCTGCGGGCATTGCCCGGAATGCCACTCAGGCAATCAGCAGGTCTGCCGCAACCAGCACCAGCCCGGTTTCACCGAATGGGGTTCGTTCGCCGAATATGTCGCCATTCACGAGGCTGACCTCAACTTGGTCGCCCTGCCCGACTCGATGGAGTTCGCCACGGCGGCGAGCCTTGGGTGCCGGTTTGCCACCTCGTTCCGCGCCGTCGTCGATCAGGCGCGCGTGACGGGCGGACAATGGGTTGCGGTCCATGGCAGCGGCGGAGTCGGCCTCAGCGCCATCATGATTGCCGCGGCGCTTGGTGCGCGCGTCGTTGCCATCGACATCGCCGACGACAAGCTCGAACTGGCGCAAAAGATCGGCGCCGAAGCGGTGATCAATTCCAATGCCGTCGCCAGCGTCACCGAGGCGGTGATGGAGATCACAGGCGGCGGCGCGCATGTCTCGATCGATGCGCTTGGACACCCGTCGACCTGTTTCAACTCGATTGCCTGCCTCAGGCGGCACGGACGGCATGTGCAGGTCGGGTTGACCATGGCCGACCAGGCGACGCCGCAGATCCCGATGGATCTGGTGATTTCGCGCGAGCTTGAGATCTATGGCAAGCCACGGCATGCAGGCGCATCGCTACGATGCCATGCTGGCGATGATCGAATCCGACCAGCTGCGGCCTGATCGTTTGATCGGCGACCGGATCAATCTGGCGCAATCCATCGAGGCGCTAACGCGGATGGATGAGTTCAACGCACTCGGGGTGACGGTTATCACTGAATTCTAGTTGGCGTTTCCACGCGTTGCGCTCGCGGTCGCCACTTCCCTCCCCCCTTGTGGGGAGGGTTGGCGAACAGGACTTAGCCCTTGCTAAGTCCGTCGTGAGCCTGGGTGGGGGTGTCTGCACCGGCGTCTGCGGCCCCACCCCACCCGACCTGCCTCCGGCAGGCCACCCTCCCCATCAAGGGGAGGGGGAGAAGGACGTTGCGCCCTCAGCCCCTGAGGCTGTGGAAATGCGCCAGCAGGCCGCGCGTCGAGGCGTCGTGGCCGGCGCTGGTGGCGGTGCCCTCGACCTTGGGCAGAATCGCCTTGGCCAGTTGCTTGCCAAGCTCGACGCCCCACTGGTCGAACGAGTTGACGCCCCAGATCGTGCCCTGGACGAAGACCTTGTGCTCGTAGAGCGCGATCAGCTTGCCGAGCGTTTCCGGATCGAGCTTGCGATAGACCAGCGTATTGGACGGACGGTTGCCCGGGAACAGCTTGTGCGGGGTGAGTTTTTCGATCTCCGCCGCACTCATCCCGGCCTTTTCCAGTTCGGCCACGACCTCGTCCTTGGTCTTGCCAAGCATCAGTGCCTCTGACTGGGCAAGGCAATTGGCGACCAGTTTGACATGGTGCGGCGCCAGATCCTCCTGCGGATTGGCCGCGACGAGGAAATCGCAGGGGATGACCGAGGTGCCCTGGTGGATCAGCTGGTAGAAGGCGTGCTGGCCATTGGTGCCCGGCTCGCCCCAGACGATGGGCCCGGTGTCGTAATCGACCGGCGTGCCGTCGAGCATGACCGACTTGCCGTTCGATTCCATATCCTGCTGCTGCAGATAGGCGGTGAAGCGGGAAAGCCGCTGGTCGTAAGGGAGAACGGCGTGCGTCGCGAAGCCCCAGGCATTGCGGTACCACACACCCAACAGGCCCATGATGACCGGCAGGTTCTTTTCGAGCGGGGTGTTGAGGAAATGGGCATCCATCTCGGCCGCGCCCTTGAGCAGCCGTTCGAAAACCTCGTAGCCGACCGCCAACATCACCGGCAGGCCAATGGCCGACCACACCGAATAGCGGCCGCCGACCCAGTCCCAGAAACCGAAAATGCGGTCCGAAGGGATGCCGAATTCGGCGCAGGCTTCAAGATTGGTCGACACGGCGGCGAAGTGATGCGGCACCGCCTCTTCGCCGAGCGAGATCGACAGCACGCCGCGCGCCGAATGGGCGTTGGTCATGGTCTCATCGGTGGTGAAGGTCTTGGACGCGACGATGAACAGTGTCGTTTCGAGGTCGAGCTGCTTGAGCGTGTCGTAGATGTGGGCGCCATCGACATTGGAGACGTAATGGGCCCTGAGATCGGTGCGCGTGTAGGGTTCGAGCGCCAGCGTCACCATGGCCGGGCCGAGGTCCGAACCGCCGATGCCGATGTTGACGACGTCGGTGAACGGCTTTCCGGTCGATCCGGTGATGGCGCCAGAGCGGATGTCGGCGGAAAACTTGCGCATGTTATCGAGCACTTCGCGCACGCCCGGCATGACATTCTCGCCGCCGACCATGACCTCGTCGCCCTGGTAGCGCAGCGCCATGTGCATGACAGAGCGGTTCTCGGTGGTGTTGATCGGCTCGCCGGCCCACATGGCGTCACGGCGCTGTTCGACGCCTGACGCGCGTGCAAGAGCGAAAAGCGAGGCCATTGCTTCCTTGTCGATGCGGTTCTTGGCGTAATCGAGCAAGATGTCGCCGAAACGCGCAGAGTACTTGTCAAAACGTTCGTCGTCCTTGGCGAACAGCTCGCGCATCGGCGTGTTTTCGAGACGCTTGCGGTGTTCGTTGAGGCTGTCGAGAGCAGTTTTGCGGGAGGAGGCCATGGTCAAAGCTCCTGAATATGTCACACGGGGGGAATGTCGCCTTGCGCCCAACGCGCACGGGTTTCGGCAGCGAAATCGGAAAAGCTGCCAGCTTCTATAGCAGTGCGGGCACCTGCCGTCAGGTACTGATAATAGTTCAAATTGATCTCGGAGAGCACCATTGCTCCCAAAATCTCTTCCGAGCGCACCAGATGATGCAGGTAGGCGCGCGAAAAGCGGCGACAATTGGGGTTGGGCGAGTCCGCGTCGAGCGGGCGCGGATCGTCCTTGTGGCGGGCGTTCTTGAGATTGACGACGCCGAAGCGCGTATAGGCGTGTCCGTGCCGGCCGGCGCGGGTCGGATGGACGCAATCGAACATGTCGATGCCGCGCCCGATGGCGCCAAGGATGTCGTCGGGCTTGCCGACGCCCATCAGGTAATGCGGCTTGTCGGCAGGCAGGACGGGAACAAGTTCGTCGAGGACGCGGAACATAGTTTCCTGCGGTTCGCCGACCGCCAGTCCGCCGACCGAATAGCCGGAAAAGCCGATATCGGACAAGGCTTCGGCGGAACGGCGGCGCAGTTCCATGTCATCGCCACCCTGGACGATGCCGAACAGCGCTCGCTCGGGGCGGTTGCCGAAGGCGGCTTTCGAGCGTTCGGCCCAGCGTAGCGAGAGTTCCATGGCCCGCTCAATTTCGGGGCGCTCGGCCGGCAGTCCGATGCACTCGTCGAGTTGCATGATGATGTCGCTGTCGAGCAGAAGTTGGATCTCGATGGAGCGTTCCGGGGTCAGTTCATAGGCCGAGCCATCGATGTGGGAGCGGAAGGTGACGCCGTGCTCGGTCAGCTTCCTCAGCTTGGCCAGCGACATGACCTGAAAGCCGCCGCTGTCGGTCAGGATCGGGCCGGGCCAGTCCATGAAGGTGTGGAGCCCGCCGAGCGAGCCGACGCGCTCGGCGCCGGGTCTCAGCATCAGGTGATAGGTGTTGCCGAGGATGATTTCGGCCCCGGTCGCCCTGACCTGTTCGGGATACATGGCCTTGACCGTCGCGGCGGTACCGACCGGCATGAAGGCCGGCGTGTTGATCTCGCCGCGCGGCGTGGTGATGCGCCCGCGGCGGGCCGGACCATCGGTATTGAGCAGTTCGAAGCCGAAATCGGTCATTCCGTATCCTCCCGAAACAGCAGCGAGGAGTCGCCGTAGGAATAGAACCGGTATTCGTTCGCGATGGCGTGGGCGTAGGCGGCTTTCATCGTTTCCAGGCCCGCAAAGGCCGAAACCAGCATCATCAGGGTCGAACGTGGCAGATGGAAATTGGTCATCAGCATATCGGCGGTTTTGAAGCGGTAGCCGGGGGTGATGAAAATGTCGGTGTCGCCGGCAAACGGCTCAAGTTTGCCGCTCGCACGCGCCGCACTCTCGAGCAGTCGGAGGCTGGTGGTGCCGACGGCAACGATGCGCCCCCCTGCCCGTTTCGCGGCCAGAATGCGGTCCACCACGTCCTTTGGCACCTCGCCCCATTCGGCGTGCATCTTGTGGTCCCTGGTGTCCTCGACTTTGACCGGCAGGAAGGTGCCGGCCCCGACATGGAGCGTCACCGTTTCGATGCTGATGTCGCGCAGGCGCAATCGCTCCATAAGTCGTTCGGTGAAATGCAGCCCGGCCGTCGGCGCTGCCACGGCGCCGTCCTCGCGGGCATAGACCGTCTGGTAGTCGGTGCGGTCGCGTTCCTCGAAGCTCCGTTTGCTGCCGATATAGGGCGGCAGCGGCATGGCGCCGTGGGACTTGATCGCCTCGTCGAGATAGGCGCCGGACAGGGCATAGGCCAGCACCACCTCGCCGCCCTCGCCCACCGATTCGACTTCGGCGCTGAGTTCGGTCAGGGCGCAGGCGCGATCGGTGGCATCGCCGAATTCCAGCCGGTCGCCGGGTTTGAGGCGTTTGGCCGGACGGGCGAACGCCGCCCAGCGTGACGGGTCGATGCGTTTGTGGAGATTGAAGGAGACTTCGGCGCGGTATTCGCCGCGCACCCGGATGCCATGTAGTTCGGCGGGAATGACCCGCGTGTCATTCACGACCAGGACATCGCCGGGCTGCAACAGGTCAACGAGATCGGTGACGGTGCGATCTTCCGGTGCCTGTCCTGATCTGACGACAAGCAGCCGCGCCGAATCGCGCGGCTCCGCAGGGTGCAGCGCGATCCGCTCAGGCGGCAGCTCGAAATCGAACAGATCGACGCGCATATCGGTCCGGCTTTCGCCTAAGCGTCCGCCGCAACCTTCATCGAAACGATCGAGTCAGGGTCACGCACGGGCTCGCCGCGCTTGAGCTGGTCGATGGCGTCCATGCCCTCGATCACCTCGCCCCAGACCGTGTACTGACGGTTGAGGAAGGGCGCGTCGGCAAAGCAGATGAAGAACTGCGAGTTGGCCGAGTTAGGGGCCGAGGTGCGGGCCATCGAGCAGGTGCCACGCACGTGCTTTTCGTCGTTGAACTCAGCCTTGAGGTCGGGCTTGTCCGAACCGCCAGTGCCGGTGCCGTTCGGGCAGCCGGCCTGAGCCATGAAGCCATCGATGACACGATGGAAGACGATGCCGTCGTAAAAGCCCTCGCGCGCCAGTTCCTTGATGCGCTCGACATGGCCGGGGGCCAGGTCGGGACGCAGACGGATGGTGACGGCACCCTTGGTGGTTTCCATCAGGATGGTGTTCTCGGGATCGGCGATTTCAGCCATGGGATGTCCTTTTTCCAGTTGCTTCCGGCTGAGCTATTTGGCGCGGAAGGTGATGATCGTGTCGGGGTCGGTCACAAGGCCATTGTTGGCCTGACTGCCCTTTTTGATGTTGTCGACAAATTCCATGCCCGAAACGACCTTGCCAAAGACCGTGTACTGGCCGTTTAGGTGGGGCGCGGGCGCGAACATGATGAAGAACTGCGAATTGGCCGAGTTCGGATCCATGGTTCGCGCCATGCCGAGCGTGCCGCGCTCGAACGGCGTATCGGAGAATTCGGCCTTGAGGTCGGGCAGTTCAGAACCGCCGGAACCGGTGCCGGTCGGATCGCCGGTCTGGGCCATGAAGCCGGGAATGACGCGGTGGAATTTCAGCCCGTCGTAGAAGTGCTCGGAAATGAGCTTCTTGATCTGTGCCACGTGGTTGGGCGCAAGATCTGGCTCAAAAGCGATCTCGACGCAGCCATCCTTGAGGCCGAGCAGCGCATGGTTGTCCGGCAGATTGGATACATCGGTGCAATCGGGTGCCGAACCGGCGGTGGCTGTCTCGGATGCCTGTGAGGGTGTCACCGGCTGCAGCCAACCTTCCCAGGCGACAGAACCGATGAACACGGCGACGAAAAGAAAGGCGAGCACACCAAAGATGCGCGCCCTAGGTGCGGGAGTGTTTGCCATTATTTGCTCAGTGCTTTCAAAACCACGGGTGGAACGAAGGCAGAAATGTCTCCGCCCATCTGGGCGATCTGACGAACCAATGTCGCTGAAATATGGCGCACGTGCGGTGTTGCCGGCACGAAGACCGTCTGCAGGTCGGGCGCCATCTGCGAATTCATGCCGACCATCTGCATTTCATAATTGTAATCGGTGGTGTCGCGGAGGCCGCGGATGATCAGCGTCGCGCCGAGATCGCGGGCAGCCTGGATCATCAATCCTTCGAAATCGACGAAGTGGATTTCCGTATCGGTGCGCCTGGCGATCGGACCGCAGGTCTCGCGCAACAGCGACAGCCGATCCTCATCGGTCAGCAGGGGGGCCTTGGTGGAATTGATCCCGATACCGACGAACAGAACGTCAACGATCTTGCAGGCCCGCTCGATGACATCGAGGTGCCCATTTGTCACCGGATCGAAGGAGCCGGGATAAAAGCCGGTCAGCTTGTTCATGGAGCGCCTTTTGTCATGCCTTTTGACTTGTGGCAAGCCAGAGCGCGGCGCCCATCAGCACCACGCCCGAAACCCAGCCGAGCGCGCGTCCGGCCTTTTGGCTGAACAATGCCCTGACCTGACCCGACAGCAGGATGTAAAGACCATCGGTGACGGTGGCCGTGCCCATCCAGATGGCACCGAGCAATAAAAGCTGCGGCGCCAGCGGTGCATCGGCGACAATGAACTGCGGCACCAGCGCCCCGATGAACAGGAATGCCTTGGGATTGGACCACAAGACGGCGATGCCGCGCAGCACCAGCGAGCGGTAACCCGGCGGCGTGGCGGACAGCGCCGAGAGGTTGGGCGGATGGCGGATCGCCTTGATGCCGAGCCAGACGAGATAGGCGGCGCCGGCATATTTGATGAAGACATAGGCCTCGCTCATGAAGGCCGAAATGGCGCTCAGCCCGAGGCCGAGCATGACGATCATCGACAGGCGCGCGATGTTGACGCCGAGCTCCATGGCGAAGCCGGCGCGGGTGCCGAGCGCCAGCGTCGTGCCGAGAAGGCTCGACACAGTCACACCCGGCGTTGCCATGACGACGAGCGCGGTCACCCAATAGGCGGCAAGCGCCGAGGCGGTCAGGAACATGAAGTTCAGGCCTTCTTCTGCACGGCGAGCCAGACCCCGCCCGCCATCAGGATGAGGCCCGACAGGCGCGCAACCAGCAGCGACCGCGCTTCGGTCATCAACCGGCGCAGGCGTCCGGCGGCGAGGGCATAGCCGAAATCGTTGAGCACGGCGAGAACAATGACGATCGCGCCCAGAACCATCAGTTGCGGCAGCGCCGGGGCGTCAGGGATGAGGAAATGCGGCAGGAAGGCCCCGAGGAACAGCAAGGTCTTGGGGTTCGACCAGACGACGAAGAAACCCTGAAGAACAAAGCTGTTGCCGCGCTTCCGGCTGACAGCCCCCTCACCCGCCGCACCGTCGGACACGGTGGGTTTGGCCGTGAACATGCGCCAGCCGATATAGACGAGATAAGCAGCGCCAATCAGCTTCAGCCACTCGAAACCCCAGCCCATGAAAGCCATCACCGCTTCGAGTCCGAGCGCCACGACGACGAGCATGGTGATAACGGCGATCTCGGCGCCGAGCGCCGTCAGCACACCGGCACGTGTGCCATGGCGTACCGAGGCGGCAACCACCACGGCGACCGTCGGACCTGGAACGAGGCCCGCGATAAAGGCGGCGATGGCGAAGGTGATGAGCGATGCGAGCGGGATCATGACGGACCTCAGGCCTTCTTGACGAGCGCCAGCCAGACACCGCCAACCATGAGGATGGCGCCGGCGACGCGGTTCATCATCCTCAAGCGCGCGGCGTTGAGGGCATGGCGCGCCCTGCCCGCCAGCACGGCGTAGAAGGCGTCCGTCAAGGTGGCGACAGCCATCAGCAGCAGGCCGAGCACCATGATCTGCGGGAAAGCGGCATGCTGGAGATTGACGAACTGAGGCAAGAAGGCCCCGAGAAACAGCAGCGTTTTCGGGTTGGACCAGTTGACCAGCGCCGCCTGAAGGACATAGCGCAACGGCGAATGCGCCCGTGTCGCCTTGGCCGTCGCCAGTTCACCGGACGAGGTGAACATGCGCCAGCCGATATAAACCAGATAGGCCGCGCCGATCAGCTTGATCCAGACGAATGCCTCGCCGACCACGGCCATGACGGCCTCGAGGCCGCAGGCGACGACCAGAACCATCGACAGCATCGACAGTTCGGTTCCAAGGATGGTCCAGAAACCAGCGGCGGTGCCGCGCGACAGTGAATTCGCCAGGACCACAGTGACGGACGGGCCGGGCACGACGGAGAAGATGAGGCAGGCGAGCGTATAGGTGATCAGCAAACCAGGCTCGAACATGATGTATCTCCGAAAATCTCAGGCGCGTTGCTGCAGCGCCAGCCAGATGCCGCCGCCGATGAGTATGGTCCCCGCCACGCGACTCAAGACCTTGATACGGTCGGCGGTGAAGGCGTTGCGAGCCGAACCGGCAAGGACAGCGTATGCGCCGTCCGAGATACCGGCAATGATATTGAAGACGATACCAAGTAACACGGTCTGCCAGAATGTAGACTGCGATGGATCGACAAATTGCGGCAGGAAGGCACCGAAAAACACCAGTGCTTTCGGGTTCGACCACAAGACCACATAGCCCTGCAGAACCAGCTGCCAGAAGCTTCTCGGCTTCACCTTGCCGCCGCCAAGGCTGTGAATGCCCGAGCGCAGCATCGAGATGCCGATAAAGATCAGGTAGCCGGCGCCGATCAGCTTGATCCAATCGAAGGCCCAGCCCATGAAGGCGACGATGGCCTGCATGCCCAGCGCCACGACCAGAACCATGGTGTAATTGGCAAGTTGGGTGCCGAGAAGGACAGCAAAGCCGGCCTTTGTTCCGCGCGCCAACGATTGCGCCACGATGGTCGACACCGTCGGCCCGGGCACGATAACGAGCACGAGAACGGTGACGGCGAAGGTTGCAACGGTCGCGGACGTGAACATGGAGTGGGCTCCTGACAATCAGGAGTGAACACAGAGCCTTGCCACAAATGCAAGCCCCTGCACGCCGTCAAAGAGCCAAATGAAGACCGGCTTCTGCACGCCGGCTCAATGCAAACGCCTTCAGAATGCAGTCATAAGCGTGACTGCACCCGGTGAGCAGCAGCACGGGGCGCACGCCGAGGCGCGCGCAACCGTGTGAGCTATGCTGTTTCAGCCATGGCAGGCGTCAGTACTATCAGGTCTCGTCCGGGGTATCCGGTGCGTCGCCACCGGCATCGGGCGCACCGCCAGCATCAGGCGCACCGCCTTCGCCATCGACTGCGCCCTCTTCGCCCTCTTCGTCCTCGGGTTCGAGAATGCGCTCGACCGAAATCACCTTCTCGTCCTCGGCCGTATCGAGAACCTTGACGCCCTGGGTGGCGCGTCCGGCGAGGCGGATGCCATTGACCGGCACGCGGATCAGCGTGCCGCCGTCGGTGATCAGCATGATCTGGTCATCGTCTTCGACCGGGAACGAAGCGACGATCGGCCCGTTCTTGCCGGTGATCGCCATGCCGGTGATGCCCTTGCCGCCGCGTCCGGTCACCCGGTACTCGTAGCTCGAAGAGCGCTTGCCATAGCCTTTTTCGGAAATGGCCAGAACGAACTGTTCGGCCGCGCCCATTTCGACATAGCGTTCCGGGGACAGTTCGCCGCCGGCGGACTCTGCCTCGGCATCCTCGTGCATCTCTTCGGTTTCGCCACGCATGGCCCGGCTGCGCTTGACGTATTCGGCGCGCTCTTCGGGCGTTGCCTCGAAATGGCGAAGGATGGTCATCGAGATGATGGTGTCGTCCTCGGCGAGGTTGATGCCGCGGACACCGACCGAATTACGGCCGGCAAACACGCGCACGTCGTCGACGCGGAAGCGAATGGCCTGGCCATGCGCCGTGGTCAAAAGGACATCGTCGGAGGGCGAACAGGTCTCGACCCCGAGGATGGCATCGCCCTCCTCGCCGAGCTTCATGGCAATCTTGCCATTGGCGCGGATGTCGGAGAAATCGGCCAGTGAATTGCGCCGGACCGTGCCCTTCGTGGTGGCGAACATGATGTCGAGATCGCCCCAGGTTTCCTCGTCCTCGGGCAGCGGCATGATCGAGGTGATCCACTCACCCTGTTCGAGAGGCAGGAGGTTGATCAGCGCCTTGCCGCGCGCTTGCGGCGCCGCCAGCGGCAGGCGCCAGACCTTGAGCTTGTAGGCGATGCCGCGCGAGGAGAAGAACAGCACCGGCGTGTGGGTATTGGCGACGAACAGGCGGGCGACGAAATCCTCGTCGCGGGTCGCCATGCCCGAACGGCCCTTGCCGCCGCGGCGCTGGGCCCGATAGGTCGACAGCGGCACGCGCTTGATGTAGCCGGCATGCGAGACGGTCACGACCATGTCCTCGCGGGCGATGAAGTCTTCATCGTCCATGTCGGCGGCGTAATCGGTGATCTCGGTCTTGCGCGGGGTGGCGAACTGCTCTTTCACATCGAGCAGTTCGGTCCGCACGATTTCGCGGACGCGTTCGCGCGAGCGCAGGATACCGAGATAGTCCTCGATCTGACCACCGAGCGTATTGAGTTCGTCGCCGATCTCGTCGCGTCCGAGCGCCGTCAGGCGTGCCAGGCGGAGGTCGAGAATGGCCCTCACCTGCTCGTCCGAGAGCTTGAAGGTGCCGTCTTCATTGACGGTATGGCGTGGATCGTCGATCAGCTTGATCAGCGCCTCGACG
The DNA here is from genome assembly GCA_963676075.2 of Devosiaceae bacterium. Taxonomy (GTDB): domain Bacteria; phylum Pseudomonadota; class Alphaproteobacteria; order Rhizobiales; family Devosiaceae; genus JAHJQZ01. The sequence continues at coordinate 5,629 of CAXXNZ010000015.1, read as the reverse complement.
TCGCGGGCCGGCCAGTTGCGCTCAAGCAGGCGCTCGCGCGCGGCGGCAGGCGTCGGCGAGGTGCGGATGATGGCGATGACTTCATCGACATTGGCGACGGCGACGGCCAGACCGACCAGGACATGGGCGCGGTCGCGCGCCTTGTTCAAAAGGAACTTGGCCCGCCGTGTGACCACGCTTTCGCGGAAGGCGACAAAGGCGTCGAGCATTTCGCGCACGCCCAGCAGTTCGGGCTTTCCGCCATTGAGGACGACGAAATTGCAGCCGAACGAACTCTGCAGCGGTGTGAAGCGGTAAAGCTGATTGAGCACGACATCGGCCACCGCGTCGCGCTTGAGCTCGACGACGACGCGCATGCCGTGACGATCGGATTCGTCGCGGATGTCGGCGATGCCCTCGATGCGCTTGTCGCGCACCAGTTCGGCGACGCGCTCGATCATCGTCGCCTTGTTCACCTGGAACGGAATTTCGTGGATGATCAGGGCTTCGCGCTCGCGGCGGGTTTCCTCGACGGTCACCTTGCCCCGAACGATGATCGAGCCACGACCCGTCTCATAAGCGGAACGGATGCCCGCGCGTCCGAGAATGATGCCGCCAGTAGGGAAGTCCGGTCCGGGCATGATCTCGCACAAGGAATCGATGTCGATCGCCGGGTTTTCCATGACAGCGATGGTGGCATCGATCACCTCGCCGAGATTGTGGGTCGGGATGTTCGTCGCCATGCCAACGGCAATGCCGCCGGCGCCGTTGACCAGGATATTGGGGAAGCGCGCGGGCAGAACTGCCGGCTCGCTGAGGGAGTTGTCGTAGTTCTCGCGGAAATCGACCGTATCCTTGTCGAGATCCTCGAGCAGGAAATTGGCGATCTTGTCCATGCGGCATTCGGTGTAGCGCATGGCCGCCGGCATATCGCCATCGACCGAGCCGAAATTGCCCTGGCCGTCGATCAGCGTTTCGCGCATGGAGAAATCCTGCGCCATGCGCACCAGCGACATGTAGACCGCAGCATCACCGTGCGGGTGATACTTACCGATCACGTCGCCGACGACGCGCGCCGACTTCACATATGGCCGGTTCCACAGGATGTTCTGCTCGCTCATCGAAAACAGGATGCGGCGGTGCACCGGCTTGAGCCCATCGCAAACGTCGGGGAGCGCACGGCTGACGATCACGCTCATGGCATAATCGAGATAGGACTTGCGCATCTCGTCGTTGATGGAGACCAGAGCGATGTCTGATCCGGTTTCGGGCGTGTGAGGCATATCGGGCGTATCGGTCACGTGTTCGTTCTTCTTTGCCGATGAATCTCCTTTATCTAGGCGATTCCGGCTGCGAGTACCATGATGAGGCGCCTGCATAGCGCTCGTCCACGGCACCGTCCACAGCTAAGGTGGGCATCAAGGCGCGCCTGGCAACATGAAGCCCGTTCTTCAGGTCGGCATTCTCTGCCGGACACACTCGGCGCAGGCGCCTTTCCCGCTATGCTGGACGGAATCGGCGCAACGCCCTAGAAACACTGGACGTGCGTGCGCGGAGGGGGAGAGACTTCTTGTCGGTTGGATTTGGGATTGAGCGCCTCGGACACCTTACCCTGAGGTTTCCGAGATTGATGGCGGTTGTCGTCATTGCATTCACCGTTTTCAGTCTCGCGCAGATACCGAATGTCTCCGTGGATGGAGACATCCTTCGGGTCTACCGCAATTCCGGCGAGATGTATGACCGCTATCACAAGCTGCAACAGACCTTCGGCACCTTCGAGAACGATGCCTATATTCTGGTCAAGTCCAAGGATCTGACCGATCCGGTCGTGCTTGAGAACATGCGCGAACTGGCGCTCGACCTGCAGCTCACCTCCTATGCCAGCGGCACCCTGACGCCCTTCTCGCTGCGCAAGCCGACAGCGGACGGCGGCACCGCGCCCTCGGTGCCTGAAAACATGCAGACGCGCGAGGAAGTCGCGGCGGCACTGACCGATCTCAGAAACACCGACCCGATGATGCGCAATCTCATCCTCGGTGACATGTCCGGCCTGGTGATGATCCTGTTCCCCGATCCCGTTCTCACCAAAGGTGACGGCGAGAACAAGATGCTGGCCGAACTCAAGGATCTGGTCGCTGAATACCAGTCCGACAGGGTCGATATCGAGCTGACCGGCCCGCCGGTGTGGAAGACCGAGATGCTCGACGCGACCGTCGATGATCAGGTCAAGTTTTCGGTGGTTGGGTTCCTTATCGGGGCGGTGGTCTCGTTCATCTGCCTTCGATCGTTCTGGGGCGCGGTGCTGTCGACGCTGACCCCGTTCATGTCGATCATCTGGCTGATCGGGACGGTGACTGCGACCTTCGGACAATTCACCTTCCTGACCAATATCGTCGCCATTCTGGTGCTGGTGATCGGCTTTGCCGAGAGCATGTATTTCTGTTTCACCTGGCTCCGATTATGGCGTGACGGCATGGACCCGCACGAGGCCATAACCGAGACGATCAAGCGCGTGACGCCGGCGGCGGCGCTGACCACCATCACGACCATGGTCTCGTTCGCCACGCTGGTCGCCGTGCAGGGCCAGGGCATCGAGGAATTCGGCATTTCCGGCGTCATTGGCGTCGTCATCACCTATATTTCGCTGGTCACCTTCCTGCCTCTAGCCATCAAGATGGCTGTACGTCTCGGCTTCACGCCGCCCGATCACATGTCTATCGCCGTGTCGGCGCCGATCCCGGTGGCGCGATTCCTGACCAGCCGCTTCCCGCGCCTGATCGGCATCGGCTCGATCGTGCTGGTGATCCTGTTCTTTATCCCGCACTTCCTGATGCAGCCCCGTTTCGACTTTCAGGATTTCCTGCCGGCCAATTCCCAGTCCCTGGCAACCTCGGAAGGCATCGACAATGGTGTCGGCGGCGTTGCTCCCCTTTATGTACGGGTGCCGCTCAAGGAAGGCGTCGAGAATGTCGGCGATGCCGATTTCGAACGCATCAAGAAGGTGCACGAGATCCTCGAAAAGCACGTCGGCAAGGGCAAGGTCATCTCGGCGGCGAGCTTCTCGCATTATTCGGACAGCGGCTTTTCGCGCGAACAGATATTCTCCGCCGTGGGGCCGTTCCTCAAAAATCGCTTCGTCACCGAGGACAACAAGCAGGCGCTCGTGACGGCCTTCATCCCGACGATGCTGCGCTCTGCCGATCTCAGGGAACTGGTCGACGCCACCGACGCCGATCTCAAGGCATCTGGAATTGACGGTGTGCAGGTGACCGGGCTCAACGTGCTGACCGCCTATGCCTCGACCGACATCATCGGCAGCCTCAGAAACGGCCTGACGGCCGCCGTCATCGTCAATATCTTCGTCATCGGCTTCGCCTTCCGCTCGGCGCGGGTGGCGATCCTGGCCATCATCCCCAATCTGATGCCGATCCTCGGGACCGAGGTCTATCTCTATTTCTCGGGCGCCGGACTGCAATTGACCACGGTTTTCGCCCTCACGATCGCGTTCGGCATCGCTGTCGACGACACCATTCACTTTCTGGCCACCTATATGCGGCAACGTGAGAACGGACTGGATCACCATCAGGCTGTCGATCGAGCCTTGGAACGCATCGGTCCGGCGCTGGTCGCGACAACGCTCATTCTGGCGGCTGGCACCTTCATCGTTGTTTTCTCGGCGCTGCCGCCGGTGGCGCTGTTTGGTACGCTGACCGTTTTAACGCTCGTACTTGCCCTGGTCGGCGATCTGGTTATCCTCCCCGCCCTGATGCATGCAGGCGGACGTTATTTGCAGACTCTTGGAGCCAAAAAAATATGATCCGTTCTTCCCTGATCCGGCCGTTGATCGCCGGTCTGTTTCTGTCCCTGGCGTTGGCGCAGACCGCCCCTGCCGTCGCAGCGCAACGGGACAATGAAATGCTGCAGTCCTATGTCGGCGACTGGTCTGGTCGTGGCAGCATGGGCACCGGCGACAACGAGGAAACAGTCAAGTGCCGACTGAGTGTCACCTCGGCGCGTCCGGAACGCGTGAGTTTCAACGGACTGTGCGCCCTGGCCGGCGGCACCGTTTCGCTCAAGGGTACAATGGGCTTCATCGAGGAACGCAACCGCTTCGAAGCGGTGCTCAATTCCAATGTCGGGTTCCTGCAGGACAAGATCGCCGTCGGACGGCGGTCCGGTTCGGGAATCGTTTTCACCATGCGCCCGACCAATCCCGACACCAATGCCGACCTCGACGTCGCGGTCGACCTGGCACTCAAGAACGGCATCATCACCTTCAAAGCCAAGGTGACCGACACGGCCTCTGGCGCCTCGACCACAGCCAATGTGCCGCTCGAGAAAAAGTCCTGACGCACCCCATCGGTCAACGTTTCAGCGCAGACATACCGTTTTAAGGACCGGGTCGGCCACATGGCCGGCCCGGTTTTTCATGCACCAGAGCAGATCACACTTAGGCGGAATTGCCTGACCTGCTCTATCTCTTTGAGTGGTCGTGTTTTCGAACCGGAAAAGTGGTGTCCACTTTTCCTGAAAGCACTCTACATCGCGTCGAAAAAAGCCGGATGGAAGGCCATCTCGCCTTTCGGCGCGGTATTGGTGAACGACAGGGCCATGGTGTTGGCCTCAGGCACGCCCGGGCAGGTCAACCCGGATGCCGAAGCGAACCCGAAGCGCGTGTAGTAGGCTGGATCACCGACAACCACACAACCCGGCGCACCTGTTTGGCGCAGGCGATCGAGCCCGGCCTTGATCACTGCCGAGCCAATACCGGACCGTTGCAGTTCCGGTTTGACCGAGACTGGTCCAAGTCCGAGCCAATTGGAATCATTGCCGAGCACCGCCGGCGAAAAGGCGGCATGTCCGACGAGTTCACCCTCGCTCTCGGCGACAAGCGATAATGTCATGGCGCCGGCTGCACGCAGGCGCGCCGGAATGCCGGCTTCGGAGCCACTGGCGTAAGGCATGCCGCTGAAGGCACGTGTGGTGAGTGCGGCAATCGCTGCCGCGTCTTCGGGACGTTCGTCCCTGATGATGAAGTTCATTGCAATCTGGCGGTCACCGCCCCGGCACTTCGGAAATTCATGCCGTTGTGGTTGTCTCGGGGATCAGACCGCATCTCCTTTTTGCCGCCGCCGCATTCTCATCTACGGGCGCGCAGCATTGAAACCCGGCGTGACGGCTTTTGACCTGTCATGCCGACTAAGGGGTTTCCGAGCCGGCCTTCCTCACTGGAAGCTCCGGCTCCTCATACAAGGGCCAAAAGGCAAGGCGTGTATGCGTTCATGGCGCGGCGCTTAGCAGGGCGCGCAGTTGGCGTCCACATCGCAGGCGCCCCGCCGGGTGCGACCAAGCGTATCGGCGGCTTGTCCCGCCGCGACGGCGGACGCATATCGGTCAGGACATTCGTCCATGCGGGATTGCAGCGATGACCATCGCCCTCACCTACCTGAACCTCCTCGTCGCGCTGACATCGGCGCTTTTCGGCTTTTTCGCGCTGTTTCGTCCGACGCTGATCAATCCCCGCGCCGATGGCAGCGCCGGCGAAGCCTTCTTTGCCCGGATGTATGCCGCCCGCGCCGTACCATTTGGGCTGGTCGCCGGCATCGCACCGCTGTTCTTCGACGGCTGGCCGGTTGCTGCCCTGCTGTTC
>CAXXNZ010000014.1:0-102399 GCA_963676075.2 Devosiaceae bacterium | reverse complement strand
CGAAGTCTGCGGTACGGCCATCGAAAGTGCGATGAACGTCATCCTGACGCTCGATCTGGTGAAAGATGCCAAGCTCGACATGCCGCGCTTCACCACGCCCGGACCGGTCACGCGGCACCTTGATGCCAAGGGCTACGAAGTGACGACCGGCATCGGTCCCGATCTGATGTCGGGTGCCCAGGCGGCGCTCGCCAACATGATCGATCTGCTCGGCAGGCAGTACAACATGAGTGCCGACGACGCCTACATGCTGTGCTCGGTCTGCGGCGATCTCAGGATCTCCGAGATCGTCGACATGCCGAACTGGGTCGTGAGCTTCTACTTCCCGCGCATCGTCTTCGAGTGAACCAAAAACAGGGGGCGGCTCCGGCCGCCCCCTCACAAAAAACGAACACAGGTACTGGAACAAAAGTGAGCGCACCGACCGGACCATTGCTGTCTGTCCGCCAGTTGACGACCTCCGTCGCCACGCCCACCGGGCCGCGTGTCGTCGTCGACAAGCTGTCGTTCGACCTCGGACGCGGCGAGACTTTGTGCATTGCCGGCGAATCCGGCTCGGGCAAGTCGATGGCTGCCCTGTCGATCATGGGCCTTCTGCCCGAACCGATGGCGCGGGTGACCGGCGGCGAAATCCTGTTCAAGGATCGCAATCTCCTCGGCCTTTCCGAATCCGAAATGCTCAAGGTGCGCGGCGGCGCCATCGGCATGATCTTTCAGGAGCCGATGACCTCGCTCAACCCGGTGCTGACCATCGGAAAGCAGCTGACCGAGGCAATCACCGCCCACGAGCCGATAAGCCACGACAAGGCGCTGGCAGAGGCGCGGCGCATGCTCGATCTGGTGCAGATTCCCGAGGCGGCGCGGCGTCTCAGCCAATACCCGCACGAACTGAGTGGCGGCATGCGCCAGCGCGTCATGATCGCCATCGCGCTCAGTCAGAACCCGGACATGCTGATCGCCGACGAGCCCTCGACGGCGCTCGATGTCACCGTGCAGGCGCAGATCCTGTCACTGCTCAGGCACCTTCAGGCGGAAACCGGTTCGGCCCTGATCATGATCACCCACGACATGGGCGTCGTTGCCGAAATGGCCGACCGCGTGCTGGTCATGCGCCACGGCTGCGAGGTTGAGCACGACGAGGTCAAAAAGCTCTTCGCCACGCCGAATGCCGCGTATACCCGCGAACTGCTCGACGCCGTCCCCAAGCTCGGTTCGATGGCGGGTGAAGCCGGTCCGCGCGGCAGCACGTCCGAACCGGGCATCGACATCGTCGAAATCGACGATCTGACCGTTCGGTTCGATATCAAGGCCGGGCTGCTGCAGCGCCCGGTGCAGCGCGTTCATGCTGTCGAGGGGCTGAGCCTCAAGCTCCGCAAGGGCGAGACGCTGTCGCTGGTCGGAGAGAGCGGCTGCGGCAAGTCGACGACCGGCAAGGCGATCATGAACCTCGTGCCCTTCACCGGCACTGTGCGCATCGGTGGTCACCATGTCGGCGGCCTTTCCCGGCAATTGATGAAGCCGATCCTGCGCGACGTGCAGATGGTCTTCCAGGACCCCTATGCCTCGCTCGATCCGCGTATGCGCGTCGGCGATCTCGTCGCTGAGCCTCTGGTCATTCACCAGATCGCCTCGGGTTCGGAACTGCGCGACCGCACCGCCGATCTGTTCGAACGCGTCGGTCTTTCCGCTGACGTCATGGACCGCTACCCGCACGAATTCTCCGGCGGGCAGCGCCAGCGCATTTGCATTGCCCGCGCCCTGTCGCTGTCGCCGCGCGTCATCGTCGCCGACGAGCCGGTCTCGGCGCTCGATGTGTCGATCCAGGCGCAGGTGCTCGACCTGATGCAGGACATTCAGGACGAAACCGGCATCGCCTATCTGTTCATTTCCCACGACATGGCCGTGGTCGAGCAGATCAGCCACCGCGTCGCGGTGATGTATATGGGCCAGATCGTCGAATCCGGCAGCCGCGCCCAGATCTTCGAGAGCCCGCAGCACGCCTACACAAAGCGTCTGCTCGAGGCCGTGCCGATCCCCGATCCGACCCGCGTCCGGCGCCAGTACACTGCCTTTACCGGCGAACTGCCGAGTCCGGTGCATGATCTCGACTATACGCCGCCCGAACTTGCCTATCGCCAGGTCGATATCGGTCACATGGTGGCCGAGGTCTGACACCGCTGCCCCGGTGAGCGGACGCTATCAGAACAGATGATGCTGAAGGCAGCGGATGAAGATACGGGCGCCGATACCGATCAGCTCGTCCGGGAAATCGTAGTCCGGGTTGTGCAGCGCCGGACTGTCCCTTCCCGAACCGAGGAGCATCATCGCCGCTTTGGCATGATCGCCGAACCGACCGAAATCCTCGGAAGCCCGCATCGGCAGTTCGGTGTCGGCGAGCGGAACATCTTCCGCCGCGAGCGCTTCTGCCAGTATCGCCACCGCCTCGGGCGCGTTCTCGCAATGCCGGAAGACATCGTGATAGCTGATCTCGCAGCCGAGCCCTTCCGCGTCGGCGATTTCCTTCACGACCGCTTCGGCACGGGCCACCAGCGCCGCCATGGTCTCATCGCGTTGGGTCCTCAGCGTCGCCCAGAGTTCAGCCCGGCCCGGCGCAATGCCGAAGGCCGGTTCGCCGGCCTGAAGATGGGTGACGGTCACCAGCGCGTAATCCGTACGCGTCTGCGATCCACCCGTGCCGAGCGCTGTCAGCGCCGCAGCGAGATGGGTGAGGGCGGGCACCGGGGATATTCCGTTCTCCGGTGAGGCGGCATGAGCCGTTCGTCCGCTCAGAATGATTTTCATGCCGCGCGAGGCGCAATTCATCATGCCGCTGCGCACGACCGCCGACCCGAGCGGCAGGCCCGGCATGTTGTGCAAGGCCAGTGAGAAATCCGGTGCAAGATCGGCGTAACGCGCATCGGCGATCACCCGCGCTGCCCCCGCTCCATCCTCCTCGGCGGGTTGGAACAACAGGATCGCCCTGCCCTTTTGAGGACGATTGCGCCCAAGCCATCGAGCAACACCGGCAAGAACCGCCATGTGTCCGTCGTGGCCGCACAAGTGCGCCTTTCCAGGGCGCTCGGAGCGATAGGGCAGATCGCCCAGTTCCGCGATCGGCAGGGCGTCAAGCTCGGAGCGGATCATTATCGTCGGCCCCTCCGCTGCACCCTCATAGATAGCAGCAACGCCATGGCCTCCAAGCCCGCTGACGAGTTGGTCCGGCGTGGTCACGGACAGCACCTCGGCAACCCGGCTGGCCGTGTCGGCCTCGTCGCCGGACAGGTCCGGGTGTCGGTGCAGGTCGTGCCGCCAGGCAATCAGCTCGACGATGTCGCGATTGCCGAGGATGGGAGCAGGGGAGGGTATATCCGGGTCGGCCATGGCGCCAGCATATGTGCTTTTGCGCCCGTCCGGATAGGCTATCTGCGTTCCCGGCCCGACGCAGCGCGCCGCGGGCGTGATGACGCAAATTCCGCATAGCTTCCCCAACGGACTGCCCCGACCACGGCCTCAAGATCCGCCAATGGCGTGGCCGAAAGATCAACCCGGCAATCGGCCTCGGGATAGTCCTGGCTCCCATGGACCAGCAGTGCCGCCGAGCGGGTGCCGCGCTGGTCGCCGCCTGCTGCCTCGCCGGCGAGCATGGCTGCGAGGAGCCGATCGACAAGCGATCCGGACGTTTCCGCGAACGCAGACGCGGCGGCGGCAATCACACTGTCATTGGCCAGCATGTTGCCGCCAACGGCGAAATGCTCGTCGCACACCGATCCGGCCGAAGGCGTAGCGCCGTTGCCGGTAAAGGCGGCAGGCGCGCCGGACGCGCTGATAACCAGCAACTGGCGAAGATCCCGGCCGGGGTCCGCCCCGGTCAGCCTGTCGACGACCTCGGACGCAGCCACGCCGTCGGCAAGCAGCGCCAGACCGTCGGGACCGTAAAAAGGGTTGGTGTCGCCTTGGGTGGCAACGGCGCCGACGCCATTTTTCGTATGCGGCACCAGAGCGCCGACGCAGGGGCCGCCGGTCGCTGTGGCAACGCCGAAGCTGCCGGTTTCAGGATCGCGGGCAACAATTGAAAAGGTCATGTGCGCTTGATGCCCGACTTTTTCCCCATAGTCAATTTATACGCATAAATCGGTTGCGTGTCGAATTTATGCTGATAAATTAATGTTTGATCGGTCGCCGCAACCGGTCCACCAACTCCGGGGCGGCCGCAAACGAATTTTGCCCCAACGGAGGTAATCATGCTCAATATTAGCAAGGGGATAGCGGCATTGGCCTTTTCGGCGATGCTGGCGGCGGGCCTGGCCCAGCCGGCACTGTCGCAGACCCCGCCCAACGTTCTTGTCGTCGGCCAGATCGCCGAACCGAAGTCGCTCGATCCGGATGCCGTGACCGCCGTCAACGACTTCCGCATCGTGTTCAACATCTACGACGGGCTGGTGCGCTACAAGCACGGCACGCTCGAGGTTGAACCCGCGCTCGCCAAGAGCTGGGACATCTCGGACGATGGCCTTACCTACACCTTCCACCTTCGCGACGGCGTCAAGTTCCACGACGGCACTCCGTTCAACGCCGATGCGGTCAAGTTCAAGTTCGACCGCATGCTGAACGAGGACAGCGAGTATGCCGACACCGGTCCGTTCCCGCTGGCGTTCTTCTTCTCGGCCATCGAAAAGGTCGAGGTGGTTGACGATCTGACCGTCAAGTTCACGCTCAACGAGCCCTATGCGCCGTTCATGTCCAACCTTGCCTACACCCCGGGCCTGATCATCTCGCCCACGGCAGTCAAGGAATACGGCAAGGATGTCGGTCGGCATCCCGCGGGCACCGGTCCGTTCAAGTTCGCGGAATGGCAGTCCAACACCCGCGTCGTTCTGGAAAAGAACCCCGACTACTGGGATGGCGCTGCCAAGCTCGACGCGGTCATCTACCGCCCGATCACCGACGCCAACACCCGCGTCGCCGAGATGCTTTCCGGTGGTGTCGATCTTCTGACCGAAGTGCCGCCCGACAACGTCAAGACGTTCAAGGACGACGCCAATTTCGAGATCTACACCCAGGACACGCCGCAGATCTGGTTCCTGATCCTCAATGCCAAGGAAGGCCCGATGGCGGACAAGCGCGTCCGGCAGGCGGTCAACTATGCCATCAACAAGCAGTCGATGGTCGACAACGTGCTGCAGGGCACCGCGACGGTTGCCGCCGGTCCGATTCCGCCGGCCTTCAACTGGGCCCATGACGACGCCTTGAAGCCCTATCCTTATGATCCGGAAAAGGCCAAGGAACTGATCAAGGAAGCCGGCAAGGAAGGCGCTGAAGTGATCTTCTATGTCACCGAAGGTGGTTCCTCCATGCTCGACCCCGTGCCGATGGGCACGGCCATCCAGGCCGACCTCGAAGCGGTGGGCCTGAAGGTCAAGATCGAGACCTATGAGTGGAACACGTTCCTGGGCAAGGTGAACCCCGGTCTCGAAGGCAAGGCCGACATGGCCGAGATGAGCTGGACCACCAATGATCCGGACACGCTTCCGTTCCTGGCTTTGAGGACCGATGCCTGGCCGGACAAGGGCGGGTTCAATTCGGGCTATTATTCCAACCCGAAGGTCGACGCTCTGCTTGAACAAGCCCGCAAGGCAACCGATCAGGCGACGCGTGCCAAGCTCTACAAGGAAATGGAAGACATCGTTTATGACGATGCGCCCTGGGCCTTCGTTGCCAATGGCAACCAGATCGCCGCCGCTTCGGCACGGGTGAAGGAGTTCTCGCTCGAACCGTCGGCCTTCCTGTTGCTGCACAACGTCAGCAAGCCGTAATTTCTCCTCCCAAACTCGATCCGGGGCGGGCCACTGCCCCGGATTTTCTTCCCTTTCCTGGCGTGGCCAGGATCCAGAAATCGCCTGAGACAGGCCAACACAAGGGCAGAAGATGACCGGCTATATCGTCAAGCGCCTTCTGGCCATGATCCTCGTCCTCATCGGACTGTCCGTCATCGTCTTCCTGATCATGGCGCTCATTCCCGGCGACCCGGCGACGGCCATTCTCGGCGCCTTCGCCACGCCGGAAAACGTCGCCCGCATCAACCGGCAGCTCGGCCTCGACCAGCCTTTGTGGGACCAGTATTTCATCTGGGTCGGCAATCTGCTGCACGGCGATTTCGGCCGCTCCTACATCCTCAATCGGCCCGTGCTCGACGAAGTGCTCGATCGCTTCGGCGCCACCCTCATTCTCGCCGGCACCTCGCTGGTCGCCTGTTCGATCATCGGTCTTCTGGCCGGCATCGTCTCGGCCGTCCGCCAGTTCACCTGGGCGGATCGCGTCATCACCTTCCTGGTTCTGATCGGCATCTCCATGCCGAGCTTCTTCCTCGGCCTTCTGCTCATCCTGGTCTTTGCCGTGCAATGGCGGCTGCTGCCGGCCTCGGGCATGGTCGCGGTCTATGGCGGCGGCGATATCTGGGATATCGCCAAACACCTGATCCTGCCGGCGACAACACTCTCGGTGGTGGCAACGGGTGTCATCGCCCGACTGACGCGCACCGCCATGCTGGAGGTCTTGAGACAGGATTACGTGCGCACCGCCCGCGCCAAGGGGCTGGACGAGCGCGCCGTCATCTATCGCCACGCCTTCAAGTCGGCGCTTGTTTCGGTGGTGCCGGTGATCGGCATCCAGGCCGGCCTGGTGCTCGGTGGTGCCGTCTATATCGAGACCGTGTTCCAGTGGCCGGGTATCGGCGCCATGCTGGTCAACGCCATCTCGACCCGCGACATCCTTCTGGTGCAGGGCGGCGTCCTCGTCGTCGCGGCAAGCTATGTGCTGTTCAACCTCCTTGCCGACATCGCCCAGTCATTGCTCGATCCGAGGCTGAAGACATGAGCGCCGAAGCGGCGATCGCCGCCCCCGTCAAGGACAAGAGCCGCCGGCCCAATGCCTGGGAACTGCTGATGAACAACACCCTGGCCGCCATCGGCTTCTGGGTGCTGGTCGTCGTTGTCCTCATCGCCGTGCTGGCGCCGATCCTGCCGCTCACCGATCCGAACGCAACCGAACTGGCCAATCGGCTGAAGCCGATCGGCGCCGAGGGGCATCTGCTCGGTACCGACCATCTTGGCCGCGATGTTCTTGCGCGTCTCGTCTGGGGCACCCAGGTGTCGCTGCTTGTCGGCTTTTCCGCTTCGCTGGTCGCTGCCTTTTTCGGCTCGGTGATCGGGCTCGTCGCCGGTTATGCTGGCGGGCGCACCGACAATATCCTGATGCGCGGCATCGACATGATCATGGCCTTTCCCTACATCCTTCTGGCTCTGGCCATCGTCGCTGTGCTCGGTCCCGGGCTGATGAACGCGCTTTACGCCATCGCCGTGGTTAATATCCCGTTCTTTGCCCGCAATATCCGCGGCATCACCGTCGGGCTTTCCCATCGCGAATTCGTCGACGCGGCGCGGCTTTCCGGTAAGGGCCATATCTCGATCATCCTCAGCGAAATCCTGCCCAATGTGTTGCCGGTCATCGTCATCACCATGTCGACGACGGTGGGGTGGATGATCCTCGAAACGGCGGGCCTTTCCTTCCTCGGACTTGGGGCGCAGCCACCGCAGGCCGATCTCGGTTCCATGCTTGGCGAGGCGCGCACACAGATGTTCACCGCGCCGATGGTGGCCGTGGTGCCCGGCGTCATGGTCTTCATCATCGTCATGTCCATCAACCTGCTCGGTGACGGCGTGCGCGACGCCCTCGACCCGCGTCTCAGGGCCGGCGCCTTGAGCCGGCCGATGGCGGTGACCCGGATCAAGCGCGAGAACATGCCGTCCGGGCTCAAGGACTCTTCCCTTGCTCTCAATGTCGAAAAACTCGAAACCGGTTTCGAGATCACCGACGGCATCTTCCCGGCGGTTAAACAGGTCAGCTTCTCGGTCGGCAAGGGCGAGTGCCTTGGCCTTATCGGCGAATCCGGATCGGGCAAATCGGTGACAGCGCTGTCGCTGATGGGACTGGTGCCGTCGCCGCCCGGCATCATCACCGGCGGTGTCGTCGAGGTCGACGGCGAGGATATTTTTGGCAAGAAGCAGACCGAGATCACCTCCTATCGCGGCGGTAAGGTTGCCTACATTTTCCAGGACCCGCTGACGACACTGCATCCGCTGTTCACTGTCGGCGAGCAGATCAGCGAGGCGATCCGGGCGCATCAGCCGCTGTCGCGCACCGAGGCGTGGAAAAAGGCAGTCTCGCTGCTCGAAACCGTGCGCATCAACGACGCCGCGCAACGCGCCCATGCCTATCCGCACGAGATGTCCGGCGGCCAGCGTCAGCGCGTCGGCATTGCCATGGCGCTTGCCAACGATCCCGAAATCCTCATTGCCGACGAGCCGACAACTGCCCTCGATGTCACGGTGCAAGCCGAAATCCTCAGGCTGCTCGATACCCTGAGGAAGGAACGGGGCCTGGCCGTTCTGTTCATCACCCATGATTTTGGCGTCGTCGCCGAGGTCTGCGACAAGGTCGCGGTCATGCGTTTCGGTGAGATCGTCGAGGCGGGAGAGACCGAGGAGGTGCTGCGCAACCCGCAGCATGACTACACCAAACGTCTGATCGCCTGCGTGCCCAAGCCGGGGCAGGGCCGCGCCTTCCTCGATGATGTCCGTGCGCTCGGCGCTGCGGCAAAGGAGGCCTGAGCATGGCGCGCGAAGGCAACAAGGCGGTCAGGATGACCAATCTCACCAAGACCTTTGGTGGGCAGCGCACTCTGTTCGGCGGAAAAACCCATGAGGTCAAAGCGGTCAGGGACGTGACCCTTGCCCTCGAACACGGCGAGACCCTGGCCGTGGTGGGGGAATCGGGATCGGGCAAATCGACCCTGGCCCGCATGCTCGTCGGGCTCGAAACCCCGACATCGGGCGAAATGCGCATTGCCGGCCGCTCCTGGAGCGAGCTGGCCGCCGAGGGCGAACGCGCCTTCGGGCAGATGATCCAATATGTCTTCCAGGATCCCGTCGCCTCGCTCAATCCACGCAATACCATCGGCCAGACCCTGTCAGCGCCCCTGCGTCTGCTGCGTGGCTATGACGAGCACAAGCGCAAGGCCCGCATGAAGGAACTGCTCGACGCGGTCAACATGCCGGCAAATACCATCGAGCGCTACCCGCACGAATTCTCCGGCGGGCAGGCGCAACGCATCGCCATCGCCCGGGCGCTGGCCGCCGAGCCGCGGATTCTCGTGCTCGACGAACCGGTTTCGGCCCTCGATGTTTCGGTGCAGGCCCAGGTGCTGTTGCTGCTCGAAGACCTCAAGAAGGACTTCGATCTGTCCTATCTGTTCATCAGCCACGATCTCGCCGTGGTCGAGGCGATCTCGGACCGGGTGGCGGTGATGTATCTTGGCGAGGTCGTCGAACTCGGCCCGGCCGAACGCCTGTTCGCCGCACCCGAACACGATTATACAAAGCGCCTCATCGCCAGCGCTCCGCGCCTCTAGTCCTGGACGTCACCCATATGTCGGACGACATCAGCCATGCGATCCCTCTTCCACCGGCGCCCCACAAGCGCCTGAGGAAACGCACCGACGAGATCGCCGAGGCGATCAAGCGCACCATCGTCGAGCACGGCCTTACGCCGGGCGACCGTCTGCCACAGGAACGCGAGTTGATGGATCTCTACCATGCCTCCAAGGGCACGGTGCGCGAGGCATTGAAATCGCTAGAAGTGCAGGGGCTCGTCCGCATCCGCACCGGTCCGGGCGGCGGTGCCTTCGTCGAACGCATGTCCGAATCCCGGGCCATGAGCCTTCTCGGCAATTACATCTTCACCAACAAGGTGAGCATCGCCGATATCTATGCCCTCAGGAAAGTGCTCGAACCGTTGGTCGCCGTCAGCGCCATGGCGAATATCGATGAAAAGGCGCTGAAGCGCCTCGAAGACATCATCGCCATCTACGACCACGAGCCGACCGATGCCGAGGAGCGCTGGAACCAGCGCATGGCCGAACTCGATTTCCATGCCGTCGTCGCGGAATACTCCGACAACACAATCCTGGCTTTCAACGTCCGCTTCCTGCAGCGGCTGCTGAAGGACCTCGCCGTCTGCCGCGACATCTACGTCCAGCCTCAGCCCGTTCTGAGGCAACGCGGCATCGAATTCCAGCACGAGCTGATTGCCGCCTTCAGGGCCAACGATGCCGATGCGGTGCATCGGATCATGGTCGAGCACATGGCCCATGCCGAGCAGCAGATGCTGGCGCTCGAAGCTGAACTCGAACACGGCTTCATCGACGGCTAGAGCGCGTTTTCAGAAAAACGCAGAAACGTGGCAGAAAACAGCAAAAAAACACCCCAGCATTTCGGTGCAACACTGGGGTGAAAAAAGACTTGGTCGTAGGTAATCGTTCGGGCGTCAGGCCACCCGGCGTGGATAGGCCTGCTGCCGGTCCTCGACGAAAGTCTGGTGCAGCGCCTTGATCGCCGGCTTGAGCAGGTCCCGTTCCAGCACGAACTGAACATCGACATTTCGCGGACCCTGCGAGGCCCCGAGCGTCTCGAGGCCAGCATCTGCAATGGCTTCAAGCCCGCGCGTCAGCACCGAAAGTCCTTTCATGTCGCGTCCGATCACCGAGGCCATGGCCAGCGTGCGCGACTGAATGGTGGCGGCGGGATAGTGCTTGGCCAGGTCCTTTTCCACCCGCCCTCATGGCCTTCAGCGACGCATCGACATAATGCGTGATGGTGTTGGCATTCGACACCTTGGAGACGATGCGCACGTTATGCCGGGTGAGCACATCGAGAACGGTCGCGTCGTAACCCTTGACCCCGACCAATGTCCTGCTCGAACACCTCGAGTGCAACGATATTGAGTCCGGTCACGATCTCGACATCGGGCGTGCTCGCCGGCTGGTCGTCGATCAACGTACCGGGATCGTCCGGCTCGAAGGCGTTGGTCACGCGCAGGGGCACATGGGCCTGGCGCAGCGTCTTGGCGGCCTTGGGGTGGATGGCCTCCATGCCCATGTTGGAGAGCTGGTCGGCCACGTCGTAATTGGTGCGTCCGAGCTTGCGAACTGCGCCCTGGCCGACAAGTTTCGGGTCGGCGGAGGAGAGGTGGAATTCCTTGTGGATGACCGCCTCGCGGGCGCCGGTCAGCGCCGCCAGCCGCGAGAAGGTCACCTCCGAATAGCCGCGATCGTACTGGCGCATCAAGCCTTCGGCGCATTGCGCATAGCCGGTGACGATCGGCAGTTCGGTGGCGAAGTCGACGCCGCTCATCGCAGTGGTGATGCGCTCGTCAAGGCCGATGTCGCCCTCGTCGCGCCAGCCGGACAGGTCGATGAAGCGGGCGTTGATGCCGGCACGCTTGAGCAGGAGCACCGTGGTGAAGGCGGAATGCGCTTCGCCGATCCCCGACAGCAGTTCGCGGATTTGCAGCATGTGCTCGGACAGCCGGAAAATGGCCGTATGTGCACAGGCGTTGCAGGTCGATCAGGCAGTTGCGGGCGCCCTCAATACGCTCGCGCACGAAATGATCGGCCTGTTCGACATCGGCGGCGTGATCGAGCACGCGGCGATGCGCGTCTGTCATCGCTTCGGCAACGCGCTCGAGCGCTTCGCTCCAGCCGTGATCGCTGTCCGAATTGGCAAAGCGCGCATAAACCCCCGGCTCGCCGGATTTCTTGTTCTCCAGCAATAGGTCGGTGATGCCGCCAAAGGCGGAGACGACGAAAACGCGCTGATAGTGGTTCTTGCGCGTGCCGATGAACAGCGTATCGCGCAACTCGTTCAGGCGGGACATCGAGGTTCCGCCGATCTTTTCAACTGTATGGTCGGAAGGGCTCATTGGTCCTTGGGGGTCACTGTTCTTCGGCTGGGGCATAAGATCCGTCTTCGCGGTGCACTTCCGTGCCGGTCACCGGCGGATTGAAGCAGCAGGCCATGACCAGCTCTTCGTCCGATTTCAGGATGTGGCGGTCGTGCTGATCGAGCGCGTACATGACACCGGGCTTGATCTGGTGGGTTTCACCCGTGGCCAGATCGGTGATCGCGCCCTTGCCGGAGATGCAGTAAACGCTCTCGTAGTGGTGCTTGTATTCGAACGTGTGTTCGGAGCCGGCTTCCAGCGTGGTGATGTGGAAGGAAAAACCCATATTGTCATTGGCAAGAAGCATGCGCACCGAGGTCCAGTGGGCATCGGAAACGGCACGGTCCGTGTTCTTGAGTTCGTTGTAGTCGCGTACGATCATGTGATTACTCCGCTGCGATTTTTATGGCCGAAACGGCGTCGTTGGCTGCATCCAGAACGATGTCGAGCCCTTCACGGAGCACGGCATCGGGCGTGGTCAGCGGGGCCAGTACCTTGACGACCTGATCGCGATTGCCCGAGGTCTCGATGATCAGCCCGTTCTCGAATGAGATCGCGCAGATTTCGGCGGCGAGGTCGCCCGATCCAACGTCGATACCCTGCATCATGCCGCGACCCTTGAGGCGGGCGCCGGGCACGATCCTGGCGACGGCGCCAAGGCCCTTTCTGACGATTTCTGCCTTTGCGGCGATCTCTTCCTGGAAGCGCGCGTCGGACCAGAACTTCTCGATGGCGACGCAGGCGGTAACGAAGGCATGCGTGTTGCCGCGGAAGGTGCCGTTGTGCTCGGCGGGTCCGAACACGTCATATTCCGGCTTGACCAGCATCAGCGCCATCGGCAGGCCGAACCCGGAGACCGATTTTGCCATGGTGACGATGTCGGGCATCACGCCCATGTCCTCGAACGAGAAGAACGTGCCGGCCCGGCCGCAACCGGCCTGGACGTCGTCGATGATCAGAAGAGCGCCGTGCTTTCTGGCATCTCGGCCATGGCGCGCACCCAACGCGGCGAGGCGGCATTGAGTCCGCCTTCGCCCTGGACGGTCTCGAACATGATGGCGGCCGGCTCGTCGATGCCTCCGGACGGGTCGGACAGCATCTGGTCGAGCAGTGCGGCTGAATCGGTGCCCTCGGCATAGTCGTCAAAGGGAAGACGCGTAACCCCGGACGTGTCCATGCCGGCCCCGCCACGGGTGGTAGCCGTTGCCGGTCGCGGCGAGCGCGCCCATGGTCACGCCGTGGAAACCGTTGGTGAAGGCGATGATGTTGGTACGGCCCGTCACCTTGCGCGCGGTCTTCATCGCCGCCTCGACGGCATTGGCGCCGGTCGGCCCGGTGAACATGAGCTTGTGCGTCATGCCACGCGGCTTGAGGATGTGCGTCTCGAACGCCCTGAGGAAATCCCTTTGACGTCGGTGTGATAATCGAGGCCGTGAGCAATGCCGTCGCCCGCGACATGCTCGACAAGCGCCGCCTTCATGTCCGGGTCGTTGTGCCCGTAATGAGCGAGGAGCAGCCGGCGAGGAAGTCGATATGGCGATCACCGGCGTCGTCGAACAGCTCGGAGCCGACCGCACGGGTGAACACTTTCGGAAAGCCGCGGCAGTAGGAGCGTGCGTCGCTCTCGCGGCGGGTGAAGATCGCTTTGGCATCCTGCATCGGGTTTTGCATGCGGTGTCCTTTTCGGATGATTTTCGGCGTCCGAAAGCCGGGGCCGTCGAACACGGGCGTCCTGGCCTTGGCCAAAACGCCTGCGTGATTAGCTTTTTGTCATCGGGATTCGGCGACGAGGCCGTTGGCGCATTTCGCGGCGCTAGGCGGCCTGGCCTAGCGTCGAATGTCTTGGCAGCGTGATCGTCACCATGTGTTCGGTGTCGTGCCGGCCATCGAAATGAGCGTCGCGCGTGTAGTGAGGGCGCTCCTCAAGCTTCCCGCCGAGGCTTTCGGCAAACCGGCGGAACAGCGCCCAGGACGCGTCGTTGTCGCGGGTGATGGTCGTTTTGAGCGTGGCCTGCGGATTTGAGGCATCGCGTTCGATCAGGTGGGTGAGCATGGTAACGCGCCAGTCCCATGCCGCGCGCCTCGGGCGCGACGGCGACCTGCCAGACGAACAGCGCGTTCTGGTCCGGGATCATGTGACCCGACACCCATCCGAGCAGCTCCCCCATCCACTTCCGCTACCACGCAGGTGTCACGGAAATGATCGGCTTGAACCAGGTTGCAGTACATGGAGTTCTCGTCGAGCGGGTGGCATTGGCGAACCAACTCCCAGATTGCGGCCCCGTCGGCAGGCGTCGGCCTGCGCAGGGCGGGGCGAGGGCGTTCGGGGCTTCGCTGTCTCTTTGGGCATGTAATCTACCATGTCTGTTCCTTCGGTCATCTAGATAGAGCATGGGTCAGGAAATTTCAAGCTGCTAAGCAATATGAAGGAAGGTTTGCGAAAAGTGCTGGGAAATAAGGGAAAAATATGCCGGTTAGCGAAAATATGAGCGCCGAAATATGTTTAGCCTAATGAAACATTATCCTTAACGCTTTGACGATTGAAGTCTCTGGCCCGGCCATGCGAAGCTCACCTCATGACTGAGGGAGCAAAAGAACGCGTGGATGAGGGGCTTATCGCCCTACGACGCATTTTGCGGGCCACCGAGCTTTATGAACGTGAGCTCGCTGGCGCTGCCGGATTGACGCCGGCGCAGCTGCGCGTGCTGCAGATTCTGGCCAGCCGACCGGGAGACAGCGCCACGCCCAAGGCACTGGCGACACAGATGGGCGTCAGTCAGGCTACGGTTACCGCGCTCGTCGACAAGCTGGTCAGGCATGGCCAGGTCTTCCGCACGCCCTCGGAGACCGACCGGCGCCAGACTAATGTGACGGCGACTGAGGCCGGCAAGGCGTCGGTGGCGTCGGCGCCGGATGCCTTGCAGCAGCGCTTCGTCCGGAAGTTCGAACAGCTGAAGGACTGGGAACAGGCCCAGCTCCTGTCTTCGCTCGAACGTGTGGCCGCAATGCTCGATGCCTCGGACATGGACGCGTCTCCCGTGCTGACGACCGGAGACATCGGAGACAGCAAACCCGGACACTCTCGGAACAGCTAGGCCCGCCAAATCGGCGTGCTTCAGGCTAATGCTTGGCACCGCGTTCGGAGAAAGCCGAAACCGGTCCATCTGTGCCGTGCGGATGACGGGCGGTGTCGTCTCTGGAACAGGTCTATGACCGATTGTCGCGTCGCGTGCACATGCATTGCCCCTTAGCAGACACAGCAATCATGCCGACTCGACACTAGGCAGGAACTGCCCCGCAAGGCGCCAAGCCTTTCTCGACATTCGGAAAATTTCTTCAAACGGAAGCTAGGTTCGTCGCGTCAAAAGGCCAGGAATCCTAACATCACAAGTCCGGTTTGTAGCGCCTACAAAACAATACTGTTTGTCACAACTTGTGTGTCCGCCGCATCTCCCGTTTGCACGTGATGCGAACGCGTTTGCGCCCGGTCGGATATACCCATCCGAACCGGGTGACACGTTCCCGCATCGCATTCGGAAACCACAAACAATGGAGTACGCCTGATGTTCGAGAGCCTTTTCTCGAAAGGCCGCATGGGCACGCTGGAGCTTAAAAACCGCGTGGTCATGACGGCAATGGGCAATTATCTCGCCAATCCGGATGGCACCGTGTCCGATGCCGATATCGCTTTTTATGGCGCACGCGCCAGGGGCGGCATCGGTCTCATCGTCACGGAATGCATGATCGTCGATTATCAGCGCGGCAAGGGCAACTCCCATCAGATCGCAGCGGCTGACGACAAGTTCATTCCCGGACTCAAGCGTCTTGCCGACGCCATTCATGCCGATGACGGCAGGATTTTCGGTCAAATATATCATCCCGGCCGCCAGGGCATCAGCGCCATGAACGGCGATCTGCCCATGCTGGCGCCCTCGGCAACCGTCTGCAACGTCACGCATCAGCCGACCGAGGCGATGACGACCGAAGAGGTCGAGCAGATGGTGGTCAAGTTCGGCGCCGCCGCCGCCCGCCTCAAGGAGGCCGGGTTCGACGGTGTCGAGGTTCACGGCGCCCATGGCTATCTCATCAACGAGTTCCTCAGCCCCTACACCAATACCCGCGACGACCGCTATGGTGGCAGTTTCGAGAACCGGCTGCGCTTCCTTGCTGAAATCGTCGACGCCATCCGCAAGACCTGTGGCAAGGACTTCCCGTTGATGGTCCGGCTTTCGGTCGACGAGTTTCTCGAAGGCCAACCAAGCCTCAAGCTCGAAGACGGCGTGCGCATCTGTCAGGTGCTGGAAAAGCTCGGCGTCGATGCCCTCGACGTCAGCGCGGGCATTTACGAATCCATGAGCGTTGCGTGGGAGCCGACCTCCTATGGCCAGGGCTGGAAGCTTTATCTGGCCGAAGCGGTCAAAAAGGCGGTCAGCATTCCGGTCGTCGGTGTCGCCGCCATCCGCGATCCTGCCTATGCCGATCAGATCATTGCCGAAGGTAAGGTCGATTTCGTCGGGTCCGCGCGTCAGCATTTTGCCGATGCGGATTGGGCGATCAAGGCGCAGGAAGGGCGTGTCGAAGACATTCGGCGCTGCATCTCGTGCCTGTTCTGCATGGAATCGCTGATGGCAGCTGATTTCACGCATCTGCCTTGCCGCTGCGCCATCAACATCGAAGCCGGACGCGAGACACGCTATGCCGACATGCCGGAAAACGGCGATGGCCGCGTGGTTGCCATCATCGGCGGTGGCCCCGCCGGCCTCGAAGCCGCCCGCATTCTTGCCCGCCGCAAGTTCAAGCCGGTGATCTTCGAGAAGGATGACAAGCTTGGCGGACAGCTGCGCCTCGCCGAAGTCCCCCCGGACAAGGAACGCATCGGCTGGCTTCTCGACTGGCTGGTGACCCAGGTTGAAAAGGCCGGTGTCGAAGTGCGCCTCAACGAGGAAGCAACTTTCGAGAAGCTGGAAGAGCTCAAGCCCTATGCCATTCTGGTCGCTGTCGGTTCCGAACCTGCGTTGCCCGGCAATATCCAGTGCTCCGAGACCACGGTTCTGGCAACCGATGTGCTCGCCGAGAAAACCAAGATCGAGAATGAAAAAGTGGCCGTGATCGGCTCCGGCATGACCGGCATCGAAACGGCCGAAGTGCTGGCCAAGACGGGCAATGACGTGACCGTGTTCGAAATGGCCGACGCCATCGGACCGGGCCTTTATTTCCAGAACCTTCTCGACATCATGGCGCATCTGAACGCGCACGATGTGAGCTTCAACGCGGGCCACACGCTGATGAAGATCGACGGCAAGACGTCCGAATTCATCCAGCAGGAAACCGGCGCTCCCCAGACCTACGAGTTCGACAAATACGTTTTGTCGATGGGCAATCGTCCAAGCCCTGCGCCCATCGAACAGCTCAACGGCACGTTCGACCGCGTCTTCACCATCGGCGACGCCGTCAAGCCCGGACGCATCCGCAACGCCCTGGAAACCGGCTTCCAGATCGCCTTCCAGCTTTGACGGATTTTTGAGGAAACAAAATGTCTAGCAAATATGCACAAGTCTGCCCTGTTCACTTTGGCAGGGACGCCATCACCGAACTCGGTTCCATCGTCAAGAACCTCGGCGTGACACGGGTTCTGACCGTTTCCGATCCGGGTGTGGCCGCCACGAAGGGCTATGCCCGCGGCATTGAGAGCCTGAAGGCCGCCGGCCTTGAAGTGTTCGAGTTCACAAGGGTCGTTGCAGACCCCACCGATACAATTGTCGATGAAGGCGGCGCCCTTGCCCGCGAAAACAAGGTCGACGGCATTGTTGCCATCGGCGGTGGCAGCCCCATGGATGCCGCTAAGGGCATCAACGTTCTCATCAACAATGAAGGCTCGGTGTCGAACTATCTCGGCAACCCGTTTTACAAGCCGGGTGTCCCCCTGGTGGTGGTTCCGACAACGTCCGGCACCGGCAGTGAAAACACCGTGATCGGCGTCATCACCGACACCAAGAACGACATCAAGAGCGCCGTTATCGGCACGGCCACGGCTGCCCTGATCGACCCGGCCCTGACCATCGATGTGCCGGCAGGCGTTACCGCCAATACCGGCATGGATGTTCTCGCCCAGGCGGCGGAAGCTTTGACCAGCAAGATGCAGAACCCGCTCTCGACGGTCCTTGCCGCGGATTCGATCAAGCGCGTGGTCAATTGGCTGCCGGTCGCCGTCAAGGATGGCAGCAACTACCAGGCCCGCGAGGAACTGGCGATTGCCTCCAACTTCACCGGCATCGCCTTCAACGATGCGCTCGTCCACCTTGGTCACGCCATTGCGCATACGCTGGGCGCCAAGCTGCACCAAGTTCACGGCAATCTGTGTGCCCTGGCTCTGCCTGAGGTGATGAAATTTGCAGCCACAGCCGTGCCGGGTCGCGTGCGCATGGTTGCAGACGCCGCGGGCGTTGCCGTTTCGGAAAGCGACGACGATGCGGCAGTTGGCGAAAAGGTTGCGGAAAAATTCCGCGAGGTTGCCCGCACCATCGGCATTCCGTCTTTCGCCAAGCTCGGCATCGATCGCGCGAAGGTGGTCGAGCTTGCCCCACTGGTTCGTCTCGATGCCTGCTACAACACGGCACCCCGAGAGCTGACAGATGAAGAAATCGCCGCCATCCTCGGCGCGATGTACGATAATTACGCCTGACCTCCAGTCCGGCTTGGGCCGGACGCTCAATCCGTGCGCACCGGCTTCAAAGTCGGTGCGCATTTCGCCTAAAGCGACACGCCCAAGGTTGGAAGCCCTTCTGCTTTAGCGTTCCTGCCAGCCGCCCGATCTGCCGGGTATACGGTTTTCGCACACCGCGGCCCGGCAATCCGCGGCCAGTTGCTGGATCAAGGGATAGCGCGTCAGAGTTTCGGCGCGGGCGACGACGCCGATATCCCAGAACAGGCCCGGATCCAGCAATGGCAGGCAGACTGTTCGGCGCATCACCGTTTCCGAAATCAGCCCCTCGACAAAGACGAACAGGGATTCGTTATCCGCCACAAGATCATAGGCCACGTTGAGATCGTGGTTGATGCGGGTTCTGACGATGGGCAGTAATCCCATTTCGCGAAACCGGCGGGCAAGCTGTCCCTGCATGCGAAAGGTATCGTCCAGCGACACCTGACGGTATTTCGCAACCTCGTTCAGGGTCACGCCATTGCGCCCCGCCAAAGGGTGCGTCTTGCCCATCACCACGACGTAATTGTCCTTGCAGATCGGCTCAAAGGTCAGCGTCGAACCCGGCTCCGGCCGGATGGTGAAGGCGAAATCCAGCTGGCCGTCCAGCACCCGCGATTCGCATTCCGTGTCGGAAAATTCATCCAGATCGAACTGCCAGTCATCATGACGCGAGAACAGCCCCATGACCTGTTCGAGGCCAAGGGTGAAAAGGGTTCCGGGTGAAAAACCGACCTTCATGTGAGAACGCTTGGCCTGCGCCCGCGCACCGATACTGGCACGTATGTCCTGCGCCGTATCGAGAATGAGGTCGGCCTTTTCGCGCAGCAAAAGACCACTATCGGTAGGCACCATGCCGCGGGTTGTGCGCAGGAACAGCTGAGTGTCCAGCTCCTCTTCCAGCATGATGATCTTGCGGCTCACGGCCTGCTGGGTGACGCAAAGCCGCTCCGCCGCGTGGGTCAACGTTCCCGCCCGGCAGACTTCGACAAAATAT
Organism: Devosiaceae bacterium; assembly: GCA_963676075.2. Classification (GTDB taxonomy): domain Bacteria; phylum Pseudomonadota; class Alphaproteobacteria; order Rhizobiales; family Devosiaceae; genus JAHJQZ01. Next base: position 82,867 of record CAXXNZ010000014.1, on the reverse strand, counting down.
CTCAGAGAATCGATATCCATGTTCCGGTTCGTCTCCGGCAAGCCGCATCAATGCATAGAGGGGTCTACGCAAAGGTAACTGAAATTCATACCCCGCTTTTTTGCGAGCCGCCGGGAAGCAGCCGGACAGTCCCAACTGCAGCATGAGCCGTTTTGCGATTTCGCAGGCCTTCCAACGGCTTGTCGAAATCCTGGTCCTTGGCCCTGCAGAGTTTTCGGCTTCTGCACGGAAATTTTCCGCCCAAAGGAACCCTGACGTTGCTACGACCCAAGGCATCCGCAGTGACGTTGCCCCACAGAACTAATCCGGTTTGAAGTAGGCTCTGGCCCCAGGAGAAGGACCAGAGATGAAGCGCAACCGATTTTCCGAAGAGCAGATCATAGGCATATTGAAGGAGCACGAGGCCGGCGTTCCTGTCGCCGATTTGTGCCGCAAGCACGGGTCAGCAACGCCAGCATCTACAAGTGGAAGGCCAAGTATGGCGGCATGGACGTCAGCGAGGCCAAACGGCTGAAGGCGCTTGAGGAGTGAAGCCGGAAAAGCAATCGATCCAGTGAATCGATTGCCCGGCGGAAAAATGCCAAGCTGAAGAAGCTCCTGGCCGACAGCATGCTGGACAACGCCGCGCTGAAAGACCTTCTGTCAAAAAAAAGGTGACGCCCGCCGTCGAGCGAGAGGCCATCGCTCATCTCCAGACCGTGTTTGGAATGAGCGAGCGGCGGGCGTGCAAGATCCTCGGCTGTTGCCGCATGACCATGCGCTATCAGACCAGGAGAACCGACGACGTGGTCCTGCGTGAGCGGATGAAGGCAATTGCCCATGAGCGCCGACGGTTCGGCTATCGACGGCTGCACGTCCTGCTGCGCAGGGAAGGCCATGTGGTCAATCACAAGCGCCTGTTCCGCATCTACCGGGAAGAAAAGCTGTCCGTGCGCCGCTGCGGTGGTCGGAAACGGGCCATGGGCACAAGGCGACCGATGCTGATTCCCATGGCGCCGAACGAGAGATGGTCGCTCGACTTCATCTCGGACCAGTTGACCGACAGCCGGCGCTTTCGGGTCCTGACGATCGTGGATGACTGCACGCGCGAATGCCTGGCCTTGGTCGCCGACACGTCGCTCTCGGGTCTTCGCGTGGCCAGCGAACTGGAAGCACTCATAGCACGGCGCGGAAAGCCGAAGATGGTGGTCAGTGATAACGGGACCGAGTTCACCTCGAACGCCATCCTGGGCTTTGCTGACCGGATACAGATCGGCTGGCACTACATCGCGCCGGGCAAGCCCATGCAAAATGGCTTTATCGAGAGCTTCAATGGCCGGCTAAGAGACGAAATGCTGAACGAGACGCTGTTCCCGTCACTCTCGCACGCCCGGGTAATGCTGCAGGCTTGGGAAAACGACTACAACCTCAACCGACCGCACTCCCGGCTCGGCTGGCTGACCCCGACCGAATATGCCCACAATCTGAACGCGAAACGGGATCTGTCGCTCCGCTCGCTCGCGAGCTCCGCGTCAGACCCCGTCAACAACACCGGTCATAACGGCCAAACCAACCCTCAGAGTCTCCGTCAAGCTGGATAAAACTTGGGGGCAACGTCACCGGCGGGCAACACGACAAATACGGATCCGCGCTCGCAGCGCATCCGGGCGAGTCGTAGGGGCGGCCAGATAACGTGCACAAACTCTCGGTTCATCTGCATACGACGGTCTGCCCGCACTTGCGTGATCCCGGTGCCCCGTGCCCGGATGCGCCAAGCCTACACGACCTGACAACCGAACGAATGCTGGCACCAAGAACAACATGCCGGATAACGGCTTCATCGAGAGCTTCAACGGCAGCTTGCGCGATGAATGCCTGAACGAACATCTATTCTGCAGCTATCGCAATACCCGGCAGATCATCGACGACTGGAAGATCGACTACAATCTGAAAAGACCACACACGAGCCTTGAAGGACTCACCCCAGACGAGTTCGCACCCCCGGCACGAAAGGCCCAAAACCAGAACAGGGCTAGCTTATAAGCGCGGACAACCAGGGGAGCTGGTCAACCGCTCCTGTTCTCAAGATTGTGCAGCGCAATCCTTCAAATCAGAAGCGTCAACCTCAAACCTATCCGCTAAATGCCGCTCCATCGGCTTCGCCAAATCCTTATTCCCCACAAACCCTAAAGCGTCAGCAGCTCAGCTTTCGGCTTCCGTCATCAGTTACCAAAGCCGGAGTTACTGTGTGCAAGGGGCGCGTTTTCTCCAAATCGTATCATACCAATATGAAAGCCTCTTTCGCCGCAGATGCGATCGACGACAACCATATCAATAGGCCCTCCCGGATCCGTATTGATGGAGTAATGAGAAGACAACTCCCCGGGTCCTTTTTCCATCGCCCATTGAACCTGATTACCCGACACGAAACGCAATAAAAAGGAATCGTATGGATGAGCATCGAGTTCTACATGATCCGGGGCGACAGCAATCGGGGGATCGAAAGAGATATTTATTCCTCCATCAGGAATAGTTAGATTTTGCGCCGACCATACCTCTCCCAAAACACCTTTCCCCTGTTTCCTCTCCAGCCCGATATCACCTATTGATATCTGCTCTCTGCGTGCGAACTTATCTAAGTAGGAATATTCGATGCCGAATCTACCTAAATCTGGCGGAGACAGGATGCTGATGGGTCGCCAGCCATTATAGCAATACTCGACAAGCGAATTCACTTGCCCATGCGGCGCCTCGATAATGCTGAGTGCAGGCATAGTCCAAGTCCAGTTGTAAGATTTAATATCAGAATCAAATAGTTTAGTCTGCACTAAAGACGAAACAGCGGGCGACCCATTCGCAACCACATCTTTCAGTCTCGACAAATATTCGATCCAGCCAAGGCCGATATTGAATTGATACGGCACCTGAAAACCAATCAAAAAGCACGACGACAACAAAGCCATTCGAAAAATCAAACCGCGCAACAGCCTAATTCTATCGTATACCGCATATATCAGGTAAACTCCAAAACCGCCAAATGAAACAATTGCGCGCAACGGATACTCATCTTTTGGCACCCCATCAAATATTGATTCAGCGTAGAAATATAACGCAAAATATACTATCGATCCAAACAATGTTGCAAATATCGAAATTTTAATATCTACTTCCTTGAAGAACAGACCATAAATTAATGAGGATGCATAAATAATAGGTATTACAATAAGAAATGAATTATTTAAAATTACCTCGAAGAATGCTGTGAACGTTGTTATGTTTTGCGGCGCGTAAGGGTAAATAATCCCTTTCGCTTGAAAGGCGATGCCGATCAGAAGTACAATAGCAATAATGGAATGATAGATGAATTCTTCTCGATCCTTGAACGCGCTGGCACGCAGAAACAACGCGACAAAAGCGACGACAGCGAAAGCAATTGATGTCTCGTACGACAGCATGAGTCCGCAAGCCGCTAGGATCGAAATGACTTTTAGGGTAATTGAGGTTTCTCGAACTGGAATGAGAACTAGCCCGAGAATCCAAGCAAATTCGACCGCAAAAAGCGCCTCAGTCGAAAAAAACTGAATAAACAGGGAAAAAGACAGGAACGACAATATCGGGAAAATTGCATCGCGCCGATCATAACTTACCAGGTAAGCGATTATCAACAGTATTACGTGCGACCCGTAAAAGGATAAACCATACAGGAGCTTCAACATATCGAAATCTTGAACACCCCAGTGGAGTGCAATCACCAGTGGTAACTGTGACAGGACAGCATTCGCGACGCGATTCGTTAGCCCGAAGTCATATATTTGCCCGCTCTCGAGAACACGAATGAACATGTAGCCAAAATCGGCGAAGAATTCGCGCTCGATAAAAATGCTCCAGCCTGCGAACAGGGCTATTGGCAAAAGAAACCACCATGGTTGAGGGCCACCGCTATGGCTCATGTCCGAATCCCTATTCGCCAAGGCCCCGATGCTGGTGCCATAGCCGAACAGGCGAAAAAGTCGCATGAAGTTAATCATCTAGAGTTCTCTTCCATCTGCTCGATGCCGAGCGCTCTCCTGGGATCCGGTTCCCGACATTGCCTGCGTTGACACCAAAATTGACAAGCTTGGACACCCCGACATGCCGGCCAAAGCGCGTCTGCGTTGAAATGCGCCCCACATATTCACCGATAACGCCGAGAAAGATCGCATTGACGCCGGCAAAAAAGAATTGCGCGACAATGATCGTGGTAATACCGCGATCCGCGCTCGGCCCCTGCACGACGTAGAGCGCGAGCTCGAAAATACCGAACATTAGTGAAAAAAGGGCGATGACCACTCCACTCATCAGAATAAGCCGCAGCGGCAAGCGCGAGAACGTGAAAATCATGCTGAACGCCGCTCGCACTAGCCGCATGAAGTTGAAGCTTGACTTCCCCCACTGACGGCGCTGCCACTCATAGTCTATTATGAAGGGCTTGTAGCCGAGGTCAGCCAGCAATCCCCTCACATAGGGCTTGGCATCCGGAATTTGCAGCAATTCTTCGACGATTCGCCGGTCAGCGAGCTGGTATTCGCCGACTCCCGGCTCGATTGGCTGGTCGGAAATGCGCGACAGCAGGCGGTAGAACTGCAAGCGCATGAACCGCAGGACTGCGGTTTCCTGTCTTTGGATTCTGCGCCCCGCCACCAAAAGATAGCCATCTTCCCATTTCCGGATCATCTGCGGCATCAGCTCGAGCGGATCCTGAAGGTCGGTTGGCACCATCAGGAAGACCCCGTCCCCAGATGCGAAATTCAGGGCATTATAGCTGGAAAGGAAAACGCCGACATTGCGCGCATTGAAGATCGCCTTGAAACGCATGTCACGCTCTGCGATGCGCTCGATATATACTGCAGAATCGTCAGTCGAAGCATTGTCCACCATAATGATCTCTACGTCGTAGGCGGCGAATTCGGGTGCCTCCAAGACCTTGATCATCGCTTCGAAGAATTTCTCGAGGCCGGCGCCCTCGTTATAGACCGGGGCAATAATAGATAGTTTTTTAATCATTACTTTGGCTCGGAAAGACCCTGATTACCTCGATGGTAGGAAGCGGCCGCACGATGTCGACAGGCTTGACGATAAGGCTCCTGATGACATCGACGATTTCGTCAAAAATGTTCCAAGCAAAGATGATGATGAAGTCAGGCGGGGTCGATTTTAGCGTATCCGGAGAGGAAATCAGCACGGCAGCGCCGGGGATATAGCGCCCCTGCTTGAACTTACCGGCATCGCAGCAAAAGGCTATTTCCTCGCCTGTCAGGCCGAGAAAATTCAGCGCTACAGTTGCCTTTGACGCCGCGGCATAGCCGGCGACAAGCTCACCCTTGGCCAGCCGTTCATCGACTAGGTCTACGAACTGCTCGCGCCAGTCAGCTAGCCAATCCTGCAGCCCAACCCAGGCGCTTTGTTCGAAATAGGGTGCCTCGAGATCGATCACCGCCTGAACATGGGCGGGTATCTGCTCGACCCCGTGCCGCAGAAACACCCTTAGTGTGCCGCCGTGAACGTTCTGCTCTACCACATCGAATACGGTCATGCCGTGTTTCTCGGCCCACCGCACCAACCCGGTCACGCCAAGATAGGTATAATGCTCGTGATAGATGGTGTCGAAATACTTCCTGCGGATGATGTTCACGAAGTGCGGGAACTCGAAGCACATAATGCCATCCGGGGCAAGCAGGTCGCGCCCGGCGGTCAGGAAGGCATCCGTGTCGGGCACATGAGCCAGAACGTTGTTGCCGACGATGACCCGCGCACTTCCGAAACTCACCTTGAGCTCGGCGGCGGTTTCCGAGTTGAAAAACGCAACCTTAGTCGCCAGCCCCCTGCCATTAGCGATTTCCGCGACATTACCAGAAGGCTCAACACCAAGCACGTTGCAGCCGCGGGCAGCGAATTCCTGCAGCAGGCTGCCGTCGTTGGAACCGGCTTCGACTACGCGATCGCCCGGCTTCACGCCGAAATCGCGCATCAGATCTTCCACATAGGACTTGCAGTGTTCAATCCAAGTCGAGGATGTCCCCGACAAATAGGTGTAGTCGTCGTTAAAATGCTCGTCGGCATCAAGGTGATGAGCGAGCTGAGGAAGGCCGCATTCGAGGCATAGCGCCACCTCCAGCGGGTAGCGGTGTCCCTGTGCCTCCTCCACGCTCCGGGGCAGGCGGTTGGAAATAGGCTGATCGCCAAGAGCCAGAACTGTGTGCCCAATTTTGCCATGGCATAGGCGGCAGTGCTTAACTAGCTCATTCATATAACTGATCCGGCTTTCTCAAAAAACTTAGCGCAACGCCCCGCCAATCGTTCGTTTCCCACGCATGCGTCTTCGGTCACTGGAGGAACGGGAACGCCAAACAATTTCTAGTCGGACGCAGGTACGTGCAGAATCGGCAAAATTCAATTCGAAATTGCTTATCAGCAACACGCGACTTGATACAATTTAAATCACGCTTTTCATTTCGGCGAATGCCGCGAATTTGTCAACGAATACCTGCCTTAACGACGACTTGTGGCCTGACACGGACTACCGTGCTGCGTTGGCACTGGTGCCTGAATTAAGCTTTCGCAGTAGATTGCGCGGAACCTACGCTCTGGTTTGATGAGCTGCTGCCGGTTTTGAGGACACCGAGTTAAGGTGTTTTTGGAACTGGAGAGTTGGAATGCACAGACGGAAGTTCAGCCGGGAGTTCAAGCTCGAGGCGGTGAAGCTGGTCAAGGAACGGGGCGTTTCTGTCGCCCAGGCAGCCCGGGATCTGGACCTTCATGAGAACGTGTTGCGCAAGTGGATCAGGGAACAGGCCGCCGATCCGCAACAAGCCTTTCCTGGCAACGGGCAGATGAAGTCCGAGCAACTGGAGATTGACCGACTACGCAAAGAGGTCGCCAAGCTCAAGGCGGAGCGTGACATTCTAAAAAAAGCCGCGGCCTATTTCGCGAGGGACTCGATATGAGGTTCGGGTTCGTTGCGAAGCACCGAGCGATCTGGCCGGTATCTTGGATTTGCGAGGCGCTCGGTGTCTCCCGGTCAGGCTTTCACGCCTGGCTCAATCGCTCGCCCAGCAAGCGGGCTCAGGAAGATGAAGTGCTGCTGGCCGGGATCCGTTCCAGCTTCGCCGGCTCCGATCGCACCTATGGTGCCCGTCGGGTCTGGCATGACGTTCTTGCCGAAGGGCTGGATGTCGGGCTTCACCGCATCGAGCGGCTGATGCGCCGGGAAGGGCTGCGGGCACGTCCCCATCGGCGTGGCTTGCCCAAGGATGCGGGTCAACGCCATGCGATCTCGCCCAATATCCTGGACCGGGACTTCGTGGCATCGGCGCCAAACCAGAAGTGGATCGCCGACTTTACCTATATCTGGACCGCTCAGGGCTGGCTCTACGTCGCCGCCGTCATCGATCTTTATTCCCGGCGCGTCGTCGGATGGTCGATGAGCGCAGGCATGACTGCCCAACTCGTCACCGACGCTCTGATCATGGCGATCTGGCGCCGGGGCAAGCCGGACAGTCTGCTGCATCATTCCGATCAGGGCAGCCAATACACCAGTGAGCAGTTCCAGAGCCTGATGGCCGATCACGGCATCACCTGTTCGATGAGCCGGTCGGGGAACGTGTGGGATAATGCGGCGATGGAGAGCTTCTTCTCATCGCTCAAGACCGAGCGGTGTGCCCGCAAGGTGTATCGAACCAGGGACGATGCGAAGGCCGACGTGTTCGACTACATCGAGCGCTTCTATAATCCAAAACGTCGGCACTCGACGCTGGGCTATCTGAGCCCCATGCAATACGAAGAACAAGCTATGGAAGCCTAACCGCCTGTCCATCAAACCGGCAGCAGCTCAGTTCGGTGGACGATTCAACTGTGGCATTAGCCGTTTCGCCATATCGTAGGCTTTCAAACAGCTTGTCGAATTCCTGGTCCCTGGCCTTGCAGAGTTTTTCGGCTTCCGCGCGGTTTTTAGTGCCCAAAGAGATCCTGACGTTGCTGCGACCAAAGGCGCCGGCAACATCAATTGGAACGCGGCGGCGGTAGTAATAGGTGGCGCCGCGCTTCTCCAAATTTGTTCGCAGAGGCATTGAGCTCATTCCCAATGTGTAACAGTTGCGCGTCACACAAAGGTTAAAAAGCCCATATATTCTCGTAAGTTACTGATTTTAATCAGGATGGTGGAGCTGAGGGGAATCGAACCCCTGACCTCAACATTGCGAACGTTGCGCTCTCCCAACTGAGCTACAGCCCCGTCCTGATCGATCCTTAACGCAATGCGTTCCGGATCGCGGTTCTTTACCCAATTCGGGCGGCAACGCCTAGTCCTTTTTTTGTCCTATCTCGACGTGAGACCCGAGGTCGCGCCATCAGGTCGCGCGGGACCGGTCAGACCAGCTTGCCTTCGATCATCGAGCGCGCCATCGCCAGGAAGGCTTCCTCGGCGCCGATGAGCTTGCGTCCGACAAGAATCTCCGCGCGTGAAGCGTTGGCACGTCGGACGTGGCCGATTTCGAGCGCGTTATCCCGCAGCTCCTTGTCGAACAGCGCATAGAGCCGGGCCAGCCAGTCGGGGATGGTCAGGATGGGCGCGCGCCGGGCCGCCTCGGGGAACTCCCGGCGCAGGAGGCGCGCCATTTCGGGAAAGCCAAGAGGGGTCGAAGTGGTGAAAAAACGCTGACCGCCGGCCGCCTCGATCTGCATCGCCGCGATGTGTAAGGCCGCAACATCGCGCACATCGACCGACAGGAAGCTCAGCCGCGGCGTCGCCGGCATCGAACCGTCGAGCAGGCGGCGGATGATCAGCCCGGATGTGCCTATATCATTGCCGAGCAGCGGGCCGAATATGGCGCTCGGGTTGATGACGGCGAGATCGTTCTCGCGTCCTGCCTCGCGCATTACCTCCCAGGCACGGCGCTCGGCCAGGGTCTTGGAGCGGACATAGGCGTTGATCGGGATGGCGTTGTCCAGCTGCGTCCAGTCATCTTCGGAAAACGGCTCGGTGCGCATGGTTGGATGGCCATAGGCGATGGCTGCCATCGACGAGGTGACGACGATGCGCTTGACGTCGGCGGCAAGCGCCGCCTTCAGCGCCCGTTCCGTGCCGTCGACTGCCGGACGAATGAGATCGTCGGGATCTTCGGGCATGGAGATGACGAAGGGCGAGGCGACATGATGAACATATTGGACGCCATTCATCGCCTCAGCCCAGCCCGAATCGTCGAGAAGGTCCAATTGAACGAATTCGAGTTGATCTGTATCAGCGCCAGCTGCAGAAAGTTCGGCGATGACCTTGTCTGCGCGCGAAAGCGACCGCAAACTGCCACGAACACGATAACCTTGCTGCAAGAGCTGAAGGACGAGATGGCCGCCGACAAAACCGGAACAGCCCGTGACGAGAACGGTATCCATAAGCGCTATCCACTTTCCTATTTGAACGATATATACGACTATCGTTTGTATCGTTCAAGAGGTGAAGCGTGATGAAGAGTGGTGGACGACGCCTCAATCCGGAGCGGCGCGACCGCATCCTGGCGGCGGCGGAGGAATTGTTCCTGCGCAACGGTTTGCGCGCCACCTCGATGGAGGCGATCGCCCGCGCAGCCGGTGTCGCCAAGCCGACGCTCTACGCCTATTTTCGCGACAAGGATCTGGTCTTTGCGACCCTTGCCGAGCGTGTGCTTGGATCCTGGCGGGATATGGTCACGCAAGAGCTTGATGGGCCGGGCGCCGTGCCCGAGCGCATCGCGCGGGCACTGTCAGCCAAGCAGAAGGCCTATTTCCGCCTTGTGCGCACATCTTCGCATGCCGCCGATTTTTATGGCGAGAACTCACCGCTTCTTGCTGAGCAGATAGCCGCGTTCGAACACTGGCTCGAGGAGACGCTGATCGTCGTGCTTGAGCGCGATGGGCGAGGCGAGGGGCGCAAATACGCCCAGATCCTCATCGCCTGTGCCGCGGGGCTGTGTGCCAAGGCGCAATATGCCGAAGAGATCGGCCCGGCGACGCGTCTGGTTGTCGAGCGGCTCTTGGCCTGATCAGGTTTTGCGCCTTTCTGGCTTGCGCGGTGACCCGAAAAGCCGGCGCATACACTCGAACAGGTACGTGACGTGTCGCTTGCGATGCCATTCTGGGTGGAGCGCTCCATTAAGGCGGTGTGCAGGCGTAGCCACTGGTTGCTAAATATTTCCGTAACAAAATCAGCTGCCTATCCTCTGAGGATGTGCTGACCGCTTGTGGCGTCACAGCTGACGAGCACCTCTGTCATATTCGCCGGGCATGACACGCTTGCAAATGACTTTCGGGTCAGTTATTGGTGAGAATATCGTAACTGACCAGTCAGTTAGTAACAGCGCGAGCAAAAGGTATCCGAGGTGTCAACCGAACAAGACAAGCCGCAGGGTGGCGATCAGGGCGAAGGGGGCGGGGCGCAAAAGCGTCGTCCGTCCAAGCCGAAATTCCGGCGCCGCGCCGAGGCGCGCAAGGACGAGGTGCTCGACGCCGCGCTCGAACTGTTCACTGAAAAAGGCTTTGCAGCGACACGGGTCGACGACATTGCCGCCAAGGCGGGCATCTCCAAGGGTACGATCTACCTCTATTTCGAATCCAAGGAAGCCCTCATGGAGGGGCTGATCGAGAGGGCGCTGTCACCCATCGCGCTCAAGGCGATCGAGGTGATCGATACCGTCGGCGTCGATCCGCGCATCGTGTTCAAAACGATTGGCAAGCTGATCACCGAGCGGCTGTCCGATCCCAAGGTCTTCGCCGTCCCTAAGCTGATCGTTCTCGAGTCGGCGCAGTTTCCCGAACTGGCCGAGATTTATCGTCGCGATGTCATCGACAAGCTGTTGCCGCGCATTGTCCACCTGATCGAACGCCAAATCGAATTGGGGCGCTTTCGCAAGGTCGACCCCGAACTGGCGGTCAGGTCGCTGATCGGGCCGATCATTGCCCATGCGGCGCTGGCCGAGGTTTTCGGCATCAAGCCCGACGACGGACTTCACATGGATCGGTTGCTCGCCCAGCACATCGATATCTTGTTCAACGGCCTGTCGGTCAATCCGGAGCGGGAAAATGGATGAGTTCTTTGCCTTCGTTGATGCTGTTTTGTCCTTTTTCGGCAGTGCAGCTTCCTGGATCGTCTGGGCAATTGGTGCCATCGCTGCCATGGCGTCGGGCTTCGTCGCCGGTTTTTCCGAACATGGGCCGCCGATCTACAACGGTTATGTCGAGGCCAACTATGTCTACGTAGCTGCCACCAACCCGGGGCGGATAAACGCCATCCCGACGCTGGAAGGTCAGACGGTGACCAAGGGCCAGATGCTGTTTTCGCTCGATGACGACCAGTACCGCGCCGTCCTGAGCGCCGCCGTCGCTCAAAGGGCCGCCGCGGAAGCGAGCTGGCGCAATCTCGAGACTGGCTCGCGTTCGGAGGAGATCGACGTCATCAAGGCATCGCTCAAGCAGGCCGAAGCGAGCCAGGAACTGGCGAAGTCCACGCTCGAACGGATTTTGAAGCTAAAGGCGTCTGGCCTTGTGCCCGATTCCAAGGTCGACGAGGCGAGGGCGCAACTCGACACCTCCAATGCCGCCGTCGCCCAGCTCAAGGCGCAACTGACCGTTTCCGAACTGCCGGCGCGTCCCGAACAGCTGGCCGCCGCCAAGGCCAATTACGATGCCGCCGTCGCAAATGTCGACGCCGCCAGGGTCAATCTCGACGATCGTACCGTCGAGTCTCCGGTCGGAGGCGTCGTCGATCGCGTCTTTTACAAGAACGGTGAGGTCGTTGGCGTCGGAACCCCGGTGCTGTCGATCCTGCCGCCCGGCGAGATCAAAGTCGAGTTCTTCATCCCCGAGCCCGACCGCAATCTCTTCCGCATCGGCGATGTCCTCGATCTTTCCTGCGACAACTGCCCGGACGGGTTGACCGCAACCATCTCCTATCTCGCCAGCCAGCCACAGAACACGCCGCCGATCATCTACTCCCGCGATGAGCGCAGGCGTCTGGTGTTCCTCGCCGAAGCTAGGATCGATGCCGAAGCCTCGCTTCTGCCGGGCCAGCCGGTATCGATGACGGTGCCCGAATGAGCGATGACACCAACATTCCGGATGGTGCGCCCAAGCGCCCTGAAACCGGTTCGGAGGTGACGGCGAACAAGGCTGCAACGCCGGAGACGCAGCCCGAAGGCGCCGCGCAACCGGTACCGGCCGCCGCGGAGGATGCCCTCCCCAGCGCTCCTGCCGAAAGCGAAATGGAGGGTGCTGCATCGCCGGCGACCCCGCTCGAGGCCGAGGTCCCGTCGGAGGACCTCGCCATCTGGGTCAAAGGCCTGACCAAGCGTTTCGGCGACAAGACCGTGGTCGACGGGCTCGACATGGAGGTGCCGCGCGGCACGATTTACGGATTCCTCGGACCGAACGGTTCGGGCAAAACCACGACCATCCGCATGATGTGCGGTCTTCTGACCGCCAACGGCGGCACGGGCGAATGCCTTGGCTACGACATCCTCAAACAGGCGCAGAAGATCAAGGAACAGGTGGGTTACATGACCCAGAAGTTCTCGCTCTACGAAGATCTGACCATCCGCGAGAATCTCGATTTCATGGCCCGCATGTATCGGCTCAAGAACCGCAAGTCGCGCGTCGACAAGGCGCTCGACGAATTGGGGCTGGCCGACCGGCAGACGCAACTGGCCGGCAAGCTCTCGGGCGGCTGGAAACAGCGCCTGGCGCTTGCCGCCTGCCTGTTGCACGATCCCAAGCTGTTGCTGCTCGACGAACCGACGGCCGGCGTCGATCCCAAGGCACGGCGCGATTTCTGGGACGAGATCCGGCGTCTTTCCAAGCAAGGCGTGACGGTTCTGGTCTCGACCCACTACATGGATGAGGCGGTTCAGTGCGACTACATCGCCTACATCGCCTACGGCAAGCTGCTGATCTCCGGGCCGTCCGCGGATATCCCGAACATGCTCGGCCTGCACACCTGGCGGGTCGATGGTACTGGACTCTCGGACCTCGAAAACGAACTGCGCGCCACCAACGGCGTCGAGCAGGTGGCCCGGTTCGGCGCCGTGTTGCACGTTTCCGGAACCGATGAAGCGCGTTTGCGGCAGATCGCCGACGACCATATGGCGCGCGGCGCCGGGCACTGGACCGAGAAAAAGGCCGAGCTCGAGGAAGCCTTCATCTATCTGATGACAGGGGCAAAGGACAATTTCGCCAATGGAGCGGCACAATGATCGGTCTGTCATTCGGACGCTTCTTTGCCGTGCTCATCAAGGAATTTATCCAGATGAAGCGCGACCATGCCACCTTCGCCATGATGGTCGGCATTCCGGTGCTGCAGCTGCTGCTGTTCGGCTACGCCATCAACACCAATCCCGAGCATCTGCCGACCATGATCGAGATGAATGACTCCGGACCGGTGGTGCGGGCGGTTTTGGCTGGCATGGAGACCTCGCGGTTCTTCGATTTCAAAGGCGTCACCTCCGGCCCGGCGGAAGGCGACAAGGTGCTTCGCGATGGCACGGCTAATTTTGTCGTCGTCATTCCGCAGGACTTTGAAAAGGACATCGTGCGTGGTCGCCACCCGGACATTCTGGTTGCCGCCGACGCGACCGATCCCACCGCTATCGGCAGCGCGGTCGGCGCTCTCAACGGCATTATCAATGTTGCGATCAGCCAGACATTGACCGGGCCGCTGAGAGCCAGTGCCGGGTCGCAGGCGCCGTTCTCGGTCACGGTGCACAAGCAGTACAACCCAGAAGGCGAAAGCTCGACCAACATCGTGCCGGGTCTGCTGGCGGTGATCCTTGCCATGATGATGACCCTCATCACCTCGGTCGCCATCGTCCGCGAATCCGAGAAGGGCACGATGGAAACGCTGCTGGCCACGCCGGCAAAGTCTCTCGAGGTCATGTTCGGCAAGATATTGCCCTACATCCTGGTCGGCTATGTCCAGACGATCATCTTCCTGATCGCGGCGCGCCTGCTGTTCAACGTGCCGTTTGAAGGTTCGCCATGGGCGTTCTTTCTCGCCTTCAACCTGTTCATCATCGTCAATCTGGCGCTCGGGTTCCTCGTCTCGACCGTGGCGCGTTCGCAGATGCAGGCGATGCAGATGTCGTTCCTCAACATCCTGCCCATCATCATGCTGTCGGGCTTCATGTTCCCCTTCGCCGGCATGCCGGGCTGGGCCCAGGCCATCGGCTCGATCCTGCCGGCGACGCATTTCCTCAGGATCGTCCGCAAGATCATGCTCAAGGGCGCTAGCCTTCCCGACATTGCCGGCGACATGACCAATCTCACCATCATTATGGCTGTGATCGTCGCCATCGCCATGCTCAGATATCGGCAGACTCTCGACTAGATCGTTTGTCGTTTTTTCGAACCGCAAAACCGGTTCCCGTTTTTGCTGAAAACGCTCGACGAGGACCTCCACGTCGAGCGCGGGACGGGCGGTTGCATTCCGGTGCAGCCGCCCGTTTTTTTAGTCCACGCCAATGAAGCCACCGGATTGATGGGCCCAGAGCCGTGCATAGAGCCCGCCGCGTTCCAGCAGCTCTTCGTGCGGACCGATCTCGACCACGCGCCCCTCACTAAGGACGGCGATCCTGTCCATGCGGGCGATGGTCGACAGGCGATGGGCGATGGCGATGACCGTTTTGCCCTCCATGACCTGGTAAAGCGTTTGAAGGATCGCCGCTTCTACCTCGGAATCGAGCGCCGATGTCGCCTCGTCGAGCACCAGGATCGGCGCGTCCTTGAGAATGGCCCGGGCGAGGGCGATGCGCTGGCGCTGGCCGCCGCTGAGCCGGACGCCGCGTTCGCCGACCACAGCGTCATAGCCACGATTGCCGTCGCGGTCGCATAAAGCGTTGATGAACTCATGCGCCTCGGCCTTGCCCGCCGCTGCAATGACCGCCTCGATGCCGATATCGCCGCGCCCGTAGCCGATGTTGTCGGCAATCGAGCGGTTGAGCAGCGCCCCGTCCTGGCTGACCATGGTGATCTGCCGCCTCAGGCTTTGTTGCGTCACGGCTGCGATGTCCTGGCCGTCGACCAGGATGCGGCCCCGTTCGGGATCGAAGAACCGGAGTAACAGGTTGATCAGCGTCGACTTGCCGGCCCCGGACGGGCCGACCAGCCCGAGCTTTTCGCCCGGCGCGATGTCGAGATCGACGCCGCGCAACCCTCCTGCATCGGCGCCGTACAGATGCCCGATGCCCTCGAAGCGGATGGCGCCGCCGGCAAGGGCAAGTGGCTTGGCATCGGGCTTGTCCACAAGCGCGAGCGGCTGGGCCACGGATTTCAGCGCCTCACGCGTCGCGCCGATCCAGCCGAATAGCGCCGATACCGCGTCGAGCATCCAGTCAGCCATGGAGGAGATGCGTATGGCCAGTGCCAGTGCCGCGGCGACAATGCCGAGCGGTGCCTCGCTGATCGACCACAGGTAGATGGCGAACCCGGTAAGTCCGACCAGCAGGATGTTGGACAGCAGCACCATGCCGGCATTGATGATCACCTCGATGTCCTGCACCGCGACAAAGGTCTTCCGGGCAGCGCGAAAGCGCGTTTCGCTTTCGGTATCTTCGTGCGCCCTGTCGGCAAAGAGCTTGACGACGTCGATATTGGCGTAGGTGTCGACGAACAGGCTCGTCAGGTCGGTCAGTGCGTTCTGGAAACACTCGGAGCAATCGCGGAAACGAGGCACTGCATAGGCCATGTGACCAAGATAAATGAGCGCCCACAGGCCGAGCGGCAGGGCAAGGCGGGGATCGACTGAGGCCATCAACCAGAGTGCGCCGAGAAAATAGACGACCACGTAGGTGAGGGTATGGATGACGCTATAGACCACGCCCGTACCGGACGCGCCGAGTTCGCGCACCCGGCTGGCGAGGCGTCCGGATGGCTCGTGGCGAAACCAGCCGACCGATTGCTGAAGCAGGTGGCGATGCGCCCGCCAACGCATCAGCGAGACGGCATTGGGGCGAAAGGCAATGTCGTCGAGCGCTTCGTTGACAGCGGCAACGCCCGGCCGGACGATGAGCAGCAGCGCGGCCGCGAACATCAACTCACCGCCAAGGCGCGGCCAGAGTTCTGACGGGGCAATGGTGGCCAGGCTGTCGACGAGGCGCCCGGCGTAGTAGACGAGCCAGACCTCGATCAGCGCCCCAATGGACGACAAGAAGATGCTGGCCAGAATGACATGGCGCAAGGGCTTGAGGCTGGACAGAATATAGTTGGCAACAGTGCGTGGTGGCTCGGTTTCGGCATAAGCCTGAAACGGATCCACCACGTTTGCGAAGATGCGAAACATGGATGCCCTCCAAAGGGCGGAACTATCGATGATGAGTGTGTCGGCGGGTTCAAGAACGCACACCGGCCGGTCGGACTAACGGAAAGCTCTGGCCTTCATCAATCGAACTCCTCATGGTTCGCGTGCAGAAACAATGGCGGCGGGTACGGATCAAGTCAACAGCGCCTGTTTGAGGACTGGCCAAACTGTGACCAGTTTGCAATGACTTTTCGGAGTGGGGACAAAGGAGGCGCCGGTGCTTACCAAACTGAGGGAACTCTACGAGGGCAACTCGCAGGCCGCCCACCGTTTCCGCTACGGGCTGCTGATCTTCGATCTGGTCACCATCGGTTTTGTCATCGTTACTTCGTTCTTCCCGCACACCATGACGGT
This sequence comes from Devosiaceae bacterium, assembly GCA_963676075.2. GTDB lineage: Bacteria > Pseudomonadota > Alphaproteobacteria > Rhizobiales > Devosiaceae > JAHJQZ01. The sequence goes on along the minus strand of CAXXNZ010000014.1, from coordinate 66,183 downwards.
CGAGGAACTCGATTTTGCCTTCGGCGTCGTCATTCTGGCCGACTTCATCGCCCGCATCGCCATCGAGCGGCGCAAGCACATGATGCTGTTGCGCGTCGGGACCTGGACCGACATCATCGCTATCGTCTCTTTCCTTGCCCCGATCGCCGGAGAGGGCTTCGGGTTTTTGCGCATTCTCAGGACGGTGAGGCTGTTGCGCACCTATCAGTTGCTCAAGCGGCTGCGGCAGGATTTCGCCTGGTTCCGCCAGCGCGAAGACGCCATCATGGCCTCGATCAACCTGATGGTCTTCCTGTTCATCATGACCGGGCTGATCTACGCCCTGCAGCACGAAACCAATCCCGAGATCGGCAATTTCGCCGATGCGCTTTATTTCACCGTGACGACGCTGACCACCACCGGGTTCGGCGACATCACCCTCAATGGCACGACCGGGCGCATGCTGGCGGTGGCGGTGATGATCTTCGGTGTCACCCTGTTTCTGCGCCTCGTCCAGGTGCTGCTGCGGCCGCACAAGGTCCGCCATGAATGCCCGGACTGCGGGTTGCTGATGCACGATCCGGACGCGGTTCACTGCAAGCATTGCGGTCGGGTGCTTCATATTCCGACCGAGGGCGAATAGGCCCGACCTCAGTCTACTCCTGTTTGCCGGAGCGGGGAGATATCCGGCGATCGGAACGGAATCGGTGAACACTCCGTCTTTGCCGCCTGACTTGCATGCTCACGCATGAACCCCCATTTGCGGAGCCAATCAGTCAACAGAGGCTCTCATGAGAAGCGTAGTTTTTGATGCCTTCGGCACCCCCTCCGACGTCCTGACCCTTGCTGAGCGCGACATGCCCCAACCCGGCCCCGGACAGATCCGCGTCAAAATGGTGATGTCGCCGATCCACAACCACGACCTGATGATCATTTCCGGCAAATATGGCTACAAGCCCGAACTGCCGGCCGTGCCCGGCACCGAGGCGGTGGGTGTGGTCGACGCGCTCGGCGACGGCGTGACCCGTCTTGCCGTCGGCCAGCGCGTCACCATCGGCGGCGCCGAGGCCGCCTGGGCCGAGTATTTCCTCGCCGACGCCAACAAGGCCGTGCCGCTGCCCGACGCGGTGTCCGACGAGGTAGCCTGCCAGCTCATCGCCATGCCGTTGAGCGCCCTGATCGTTCTGAACGATCTCGACGTCAAATCGGGCGACTGGATCATCCAGAACACCGCCAATGGCGCCGTCGGCAAGACGCTGGCCATGCTGGCGACGGCGCGTGGCGTCAATGTCGTCAACCTGGTGCGCCGCGACGCCGGTGTCGCCGAACTCGAAGCCCTTGGCATCGCCAATGCAGTCTCGACAGCAAGCGAGGGCTGGGAAGCCCGCGTCACCGAACTGACTGGCGGTGCGCCGATCATAAGGGCCATCGACTCCATCGGCGGCGCGGCGACCGATGCCATCATGAACACCCTCGCAGAGGGCGGCATGCTGATGTCCTTCGGCGCCATGTCGCTCGAACCTCTGCAGATCAGCGCCGCGAACCTGTTGTTCAAGCGCGCCACGGTTAAGGGCTTCTGGGGCGCCAAGCGCACCGGCGAACTCGCCCCCGAAGAGATGGGCAAGCTGATCGGCGAACTGGTGACGATGGCGGCGACTGGCGTGCTCAAGCTGCCGGTCGAGAAGCAATTCGACATCGCCGACGCCGGCAAGGCCGCCGCGGCCAGCGATGTGCCCGGACGGGCGGGCAAGATCGTCCTGACCGCCTAGTCTCGTAGAACCGGGGCTCCCCGGACACATTCCTAGCACCCAGCAGCGCGCGCCCAGTGGTGCGCGTTGCCCGTTTCCGAACCGCGATCTTGCGAGTTGATGAAACGGGGCCGTTTTTGATAGGTGTTCGGTGTGGTCCGGTTCCCGGACGCTGTTTTTCTCCCGCCCAAGTTCTTCTGATGCCGGAAATGGCCACGCCATTGTCGGCAGATATTCGGTCCGGTTTCGCAGCGACCGAGTTGGCGCCCGGAAAGGAAACCACGAGGTGAGACGCGCAATTCCGACTGACGGGCTGCAAGGCGCCCAGGGCCTTTGGGCCTGGGTGACGATCATTCTCGGCGTATCGCTGGCCGTGCTCGACGGCACCATCGCCAATGTCGCCCTGCCCACTATCGCGACCGATTTCAACGCCGACCCGGCCTTCTCGATCTGGATCGTCAACGGCTACCAGCTGGCAATTGTCGTCTCCCTGTTGCCGGCCGCCTCGCTGGGGGAGATCTTCGGTTATCGCAAGGTCTACATTGCCGGCATTGTCCTGTTCACCGTGGCGTCGTTCTTCTGCGTGATCGCCAACTCGCTGGAAATGCTGACCGTGGCGCGCATCGTCCAGGGTGTCGGCGCCGCCGGACTGATGAGCCTCAACACCGCCCTGATCCGCTACATCGCGCCGCGCGCCCGCTTTGGCGCGGCGATCGGGTTCAACTCGCTGATCGTTGCGACCGGCGCCACCATCGGACCGTCGCTGGCCGGCGCCATCCTGTCGATCGCCAGCTGGCCGTGGCTGTTTGCCATCAACCTGCCGCTCGGTCTGGCGGCGGTGGCAACCGGGATCTTCAGCCTGCCCGAGAGCGACCGGGCGGAACGGCGCTTCGACTGGACGAGCGCGGGGCTGAGCGCCATCGCCATTGGCCTCGTCATCATCGCCATCGACAGCATCGGACACAGCGCGCCCTGGTCGGTGGTCGGCGCCGAGGTGATCGCCAGCGCGATTGCCTCATGGCTGTTCTACCGCCGCGTCGCGGGCACCCCCGATCCGCTGCTGCCGATCGATCTGCTGCGCCTGCCGATGTTCTCGCTGTCGGTCGGCACCTCGGTTTCCTCCTTCGTGGCGCAAATGCTCGCCATCGTCTCGCTGCCCTTTCTGTTCCAGTCCGTTTATGGCTTCGGCCCACTCGAGGTCGGCATCATGATGATGCCCTGGCCGCTGGCGACCGCAATTGCCGCGCCGCTTGCCGGACGCCTGTCGGACCGCCACTCACCGGCCCTGCTCGGCGGCGCCGGCCTCGGGGCGCTGGGGCTCGGGCTGGTGCTGCTGGCGATCCTGCCCGCCGCACCGCAGCTGCTCGACATCGCCTGGCGCATGGCCCTGTGCGGGTTCGGCTTCGGCATGTTCCAGTCGCCCAACAACAAGACGCTGCTGACCTCCGCCCCCAAGCCCCGCAGCGGCGCCGCCAGCGGTATGCTCTCGATGGCACGGCTGACCGGGCAGGCCGTCGGCGCGGCGCTCGCCGCCCTGATCCTCGGACGGCTCGGCGTCACCGGCACGACAACCTCGCTGTGGGTGGCCGCCGGCTTCGCGGTGCTGGCCGCATTGGTCAGCGTCACGCGGCTGCGGCTGTTCGATGCAGCGGAAGGCTGAAGGCGCGACCTGACCCCCTACAATAAGGGCACCGTCATCTCCGCCCTGATCAGGGGGCGACGCCAAGAGCCGGGCAGCCGTTCGCGCCCGTCGGCGCCGTCGCCTCGGGTTGAACAAGTGGTCGAACGGGCATGGGGCGCAATTCACCCGGATGCCGGTAGTCGGCGTAAAAGGGCGCACCGCGCCCCATGCCATGACCGGGATTTACGAACCGGTCCGGGCCCGTTCCAGCACGCTGGCCTGCGTCTCTGCACTGGCGAGTGACCGAGGCTGTTACCCTCGCCTTCGACGCGGCCTGCCCCGGCAGGGAGCAGCAGCCGTCATGCCGGATCATCGGACGGACGATGGTCTGTCCGCCGATACCCGTCCCGGCACAGATCACGGGCGACCCCGCAACCTCGCCGGCCGGCCCGCCGGAAACTCGTATGCATCCGCGTTCGGTGCGGGCCGATGGCGGGGAGAATAGAGGAGGTGGAAGGGGCGGGGATTAGTTTTTTGGGGGGCGGCTGTGGGGGCCGTTGCACTCACCCCACCCACCTTGTCATTCCCGACCTGATCGGGAATCCAGTGCGAGGCGTCTGCCGAGCGCATGAGTCTTCTGGCGCGATAGACATCGCGCTGCTGGTTTCCCGTTTTCACGGGAATGACGTAGAGAGTGTGCATGCATCCGGGAAAACACTTCGCGGTCTACCTGCTCGCCTCCAAGCGCAACGGCACGCTCTATGCTGGCATGACCAGCAACCTCGCCCAGCGCATCTGGCAGCACAAAACTCATGTGTTCGAAGGCTTCACCGATGCCCACGAGGTGACGCGCCTCGTCTGGTATTCCCGACTTGATCGAGGAAAGGCGCCTGCTTGATACCCGCCGTCATTCCCGCGAAAGCGGGAAACCAGCAGCGCGATGTCTATCGCGCCTGAAGGGAGTCTTGCGCTCGGCAGACGCCTCGCACTGGATTCCCGTTTTCACGGGAATGACGGGGTGGGTGGGGTGAATTTGGTGTACTTGGTGAGAAGTCGCCGGAATCCTGAGTAAATGGCGAGACGCTGGTTTACTGTTGCGCCCGCTACAACCACTTCGTCATTCTCGGGCTTGACCCACTGGTGTCCGGTTTAACATAGGGCGAGATCGAGACTGAGCTGTGTTGTGTCTAACTGGGGTGGCTTTGGCGGAGATCTGAGAGCACCGATATCGCGCCGATGCATGAGATTGAGCCGGACCAGCCTGGCGAAGGCGAGCGGCTGGGAGACAGCGGTCTGGGTGGCCTGGGCGCCGCGCAAGAGGATGTAGGCGATCAGGGCGACGAAGATCTGGATGCGGATGGCGTTCTCGGAGGTGCCGAGGAAGTGGCGGATCTTGAGGTTCTGCTTGACCCATTTGAAGAAGAGTTCGATCTGCCAGCGCTGCTTGTAGAGATCGGCGATTTGCTCGGCCGGGGCGTCGAGGTCATTGGTGACAAGACGGATGATTCTGCCGGTTCCTATGCGCACGGCGATCTCGCGGACCGGATCGGGGAATCGGCGCCGACGCGAACGGGCAGTGCGCTGGGGCAACAGGCCGATGCGGTCGCAAAGGATGTCCTTTTTGTCAGAGACGTCCTGCTGGGCCATGAGATCGAGCCGAGTGTGGCTCTTGAGCCGGGTGACGAACCGGCAGCCCTTTGCGTCCAGTTCTGCCCACCAGCTGAAGTCATAGTAAGCCATATCAAACACATAGGTCATGGCCGGCATGATGGGCGTGGCCTTGGCGGGGGTGATGTCGTTGACCCTCTGGCCGGTGAAGATTGCATCGAGCGGCACATCAGCGTGCGGGTCGTAGGCGATGTGTAGTTTGATGGCGCGTGCGCCCTTGACCGTGTCGATCCAGCCATCGTTCAGCGAACTGAGTTGTATCCGCGTGGCATCCAGGATGCGCACGGCATCGGCCATGTGCCGGCGGGTGCGGCGCGAGGCGGCCCCGGCCATGTGTGCGAACAGCTCGGCGAACATGTTCGCGGGACGTTTGGCATTGGCATCGGCCAGGCTCGTGCGCGCCACGGGGCGTCCGCCCACATGATAGAGCCGGGCCGATTGGCTCATCAGCCCTGCTTCGATCTCCCTAAGGCTCGCTGCGCCGGACAACTGCCCGAACAGAAGTGCCAGGAACTGGGACTTGGTGGAAAGCCGCCGCACGCGATGATCGGCCCTGTACTTTTGCACAAGCCGGTCGAACACGTTCCACGGAACCTGCTTTTGCACAGAATGAAAAACGCTATTGTGGTGGCGCATGACATTGATCTCCTGCTCGTGTCCCAAACGCGGCCAAACGTTCAAAACACAGTAGAATCAATGTCATGCAACCTGTCTACCTCCCTAAACCGGACACCAGTGGGCTTGACCCGAGAATCCATGCGATGCGGCAATTATGCCCGGTTGAATGGGGGCGTGCTCCATTCGAATTGAACACTCAACCTCTGCGCTTGCGGCCATCCCCTCATGGGTCCTCGGGTCAAGCCCGAGGACCCATGAGGGGGGAGGGGTGAATTTAGTGCATTCAGCAGACGAGCACCGCGATCAGGTTGAACTGGTATAGTGTCCTAAGGTCACAGAGGCATGGCTAGCTTTCATCAGATCGCAAAGAAACCAAACTGCTCGAAACTTCAAAGCGGCTATCTTTGCGAAGGATATCCGAGAATCGAATGCCGCCAATTTGAACTCTGACAGGCATGGTTCCGCTGGAAAAGTATTCAGATGACTCTATTGCCAAGGCTCCTATGTTTTGAGGGTCTTTACTATCGCGAAGCTTGCGAAACACCCATTCCTGAACGTCTTCGGCTGAGACGTCCCTTACGACAAATTGCTGTTTGGAAACGTACTCTGGATTTTTCAAAGGGAAACAGTAAATCCCCTTGCAGGATGCCAAGAACTCAACAAAACTCAGGTATCCCAGTATAATCCAAAAATTATCTGGTATGTTTCCTGCATCGACAAGCTTTTTTTCTTACTTATCCCACTGGAACAGATGTTTTCATTGATCTTTTTATCGCTTCCGACACGAGTTTTTCTAGAGGCTCTTTTGCCTTATGTGCCGGAACTAATTCCTTATTAATAATTAGATGGGATTTGCTAAGAATAATTCTTTTTGCAAGAATTTTCTCATCGCTAAATTCCTTTTCAAATTGTACAATTGAACCGATTTTCGGTAAATCTTTCTCCATCGGAGAAATCGCAAAGGGAATATCATCGGCTGTTACAATAAATTTTTGGGTTGCAATGGATCTAACGATCCCAAAGCTAACGTCCTCTGTGGATTGAGATTCTTCCCGCAAAACACTTTCCGCGCGCTGTAACTGCTCGGATATGAAAGAAAGCCAATCCTGAGCTTCCTTTATTACTGAATCCCGAATATTACTAACAGAACTCTTGTATTTTTTATAGAAAGTGTATGCAACGCCACCTGCAACGGATAGTCCGTCTATGGACTTTCTTAATAACATCAACGAGTCTGCCGATAGACGTGTGAGCTTTCGGATCCACCCTCTAATGACATAGCTAGAAGAAGCCTCCGCTTCTGCCGACGCCAGAGAGTTTCTCGCATCTGCTGCGGAAACGGCAACCAATTCTATAGCTGAATTGCTAGAATTACGATCTTCGTTTGCTTGTTGCTGCAATTCATCAAAGGCAGCGATCTGACTTTCAATACCTATATTTTCTTGGCTTTCGGTATTTATACCAGGAATAATATCCAAGAAATCGGAGGTATTAGTGCTTTCTAGCTCACTCCGAGCCTGCTCGCGATAAGCATCAAGTGCAGTAGAAATTGAAGAAAGAAGTGAAATAAGGCTTGAATCTAGGGCGTCGCCTCTTTCAAGGGTCGGGACATCGAACGCGTCTTCTTCTTCAGAATCAGAACCTCGATGACTAAAAAACCGTCGGCGCATTTCAGAAAGTCGAACGTTGGCATGCTCAAGCGGAATTCTAGCTCCCTCAAGCGATCCCTCTGAAAGCCCTCCCAGAGAAACTGTAAGCATCCTAATTTGATGAGTCGGAAATTCGTCCGGCAGATAATTATGTGACTCTACGGCAGCAGTAAAATGCTCAGAAGAGATTTTTACCTCGTGTAACTCTGCAGATAAAACATCATCAATTTTAGACATACTGCCTACGACAACTAGATAATGGGAAGATTATTCAACTAAAAATATATTTCTCTAATAACTAATTAGCAAGACGTTTGCTAGCTAGCCCCCAGCATCTCCTCCTGCCGCTCCCGCAACGCCCACAGCCGCGTCCCCTTGTCCGGCTCCGCGTTCGCCCGGGTCAGCAGTTCCCCCTTCTTCACCGGCGCGATAACCTTGCCGCCCTCCAATAGCCCCACCGGCACCGCACGCTGCGCTCGCGCGTCGACCGCCGTCATCGCCCAGCTGCGGTAGCAGGTCTCGCCGATGGCGTCGAAGACCTCGCCGGGCTTCAGGTCGCGCTTGGCGACGGCGCAGACTTCGGCGACGGGGCGGGGCAGGGGCACCATGTCGGCCTTGCCGTAGAGCATGATGCGGGCCGCCGAGAGCGGGACTTCGAGGCTCGTCAGGTGGTAGGGGCGGAAAAAGCCGTAATAGGGGCCCTTGCCGACATGCAGATCGTCCATGCGCTCGATGATGCGCGGATGCTCGGCCTTGACGACGACGAAGACGCCGGGCGCCACGCCCTTGCCGATGGTGTAATCGACGACACCGATCTTGTTGAGAATGCCGCCGTCTTCCTTGGGGATGAGGACGCCGGGCAGCTCCTCGCGGCTGGCGCGGGGGCCGTGCATGCCGGGCACGTCGGGGACAAGGCCGGTGGCATTGGCGATGGCGCACATCTCGACGGCGGTCTTGGAACCGTCGACGAACTCGACCAGCATGCGCGGGTTCATGTTCCGCCGTTCCGCTTCCTCGCGGTAATCGTCGGGCACGGCGTCGTGGTTGAGCGGGTTGTTCTTGCCCTTGCCGGCCGAAACGATGGTGTAGCCGAGCGCCGAGGCGAATTCGATCAGCTCCATCGCCGAACTCGGCTCGTCGCCGGCCCCGACCGTATAGATGACGCCGAGCCGGTCGGCCTCGTGCTTGAGATAGGGGCCGATGGTGACGTCGGCCTCGACATTCATCATGACGATGTGCTTGCCGTGCTCCATGGCCAACAGGTCGAAATCGGCGGCAACGCCGGGCTTGCCGGTGGCGTCGATGACGACATCGATCTCGGGCGCGGTGACCATCAGCGCCGTATCACTGGTGATGGCAGTCTTGCCCATCGAAATGGCCTCGGACATGGCGCTGCGCGTATCGGTCTCGCGCGCCTTGTCGCGGTGGCCATAGGCGATGTCATGGGCGACAAGGGCGGTGTGCGGCCGGCGGGTCGAGATCGCTGCGAGCTCGAGCCCCTCCATCAGCATGAACTGGGTGACGAGATCGGTGCCCATTTCGCCCGAACCGATAACGCCGACGCGGATGGGATTGCCCTTTTCGGCGTGGGCGGCGAGATCGCGGGCGAGCCCGGTGAGATGAATGTTGGTCATATGGCGCAGTTTTCTTTTTATCGTCTTTCAACTAGCACTCGGGGCAGTGTTTTGAAACGCTGCTGATGATGAAATAACGGACGGGGACGACGGTGACCGACGAGGTTCTGATCGGGCGCGACGGCGCAATGGGCGTGATCACTCTCAACAGACCGCGGGCGATCAATGCCCTGAGCCGGGAGATGATCGATACCATCTACGCGACGCTGATGGGCTGGCGCGAGGACGAAACTGTCGCAGCGGTGCTGTTCGAGGGCAACGGCGAACGCGGCTTTTGCGCCGGCGGCGACGTCCGGGCGGCGCGCGACCTGGTGCTTTCCGGGCGGGTCGAGGAGGGCCTCGGTTTTTACACCCACGAGTACCGCAACAACCTGTTGATCGCGACCTATCCCAAGCCTGTTGTCGCGCTCGGGCACGGCTTCGTCATGGGCGGGGGCATCGGTCTTGCCGGGCACGCCGGCATCCGCATCGCCATCGAAGGGGCGAAATACGCCATGCCGGAATCGGCGATCGGGCTGTTCTGCGACATTGGCGTCAACGCAAGACTTGGCAACGTGCCGGCCAACCGGGCGCTGTTGTTCTCCTTTGCCGGACTGCCGGTCGGACCGGCCGACGCCATTGCCCTCGATCTCGCCGACGTCATGGTGCCGGCGGCGCGGCGCGACGAGCTCAGGGCGGCTTTGATCGCGGCGGCGTCCGGCGGGCGGGCGGCGCTCGATGAAGTGGTCGCGGCGTTTGCGGCCGATCCCGGTGCGCCGGACTTCTGCGCCATCGCCGACCGGCTGGCGCCGGCATTTTCAGGCGACAGCGCCGGCGAAATGGTCGAGGCCATTCTTGTGCGGGCTCTGCCCGAGGACGCGGACCTCATCAAAACGTTGAAGAACCGCTGCCCGACCAGCCTTGAGGCGATCCTGCAGACCTGGCGGCTCGCCGCCGCCGACGCCGATGTTGCGCGGGTGCTCGACCGCGACCTGGTTCTGGCCCGCTATCTGACGGTGCGTCCCGATTTCGCCGAAGGCGTTCGCGCCGTGCTGGTCGACAAGGACAACGCCCCCCGCTGGTCGCCGAATCGCTTCGAACAGGTGGATCGGGCGGGCATTGCCCAGGTTCTTTCGGGCGCCGGGAAGTGATCGGAACCGACAAAACCCTCTGAATTTTGTCCGATATTCTTTCACATCGGCCCCGCGCTACAATTGAATCAAGAACTGCGGCGGTAAAACATTCCTTTCCTTGAGCAGGTTAGGAGTTCTTAAACCAATCCAGTGTGAAACTCGCTTCGGGTGTTTGGGTCAAGAGGAATGTCCCGGATGGCAGTTCAAGCCGTGGCTTTGCCAGCGATAGCAGATCTCGATTCACTTGACGCGTTTCGCGACAAGCTGATGGACGTCATTGAATCGGGTGACACTGCCGTCGAGGCCGGAGCCGTCGAGCGGGTTGCAACCAATGCGCTGCTGATGCTGCTGAGCGCTGCCGAAATGGCTCAACGGAACAAAAGCGAATTCAAGGTTGTCAATACAAGCGAGCCGATGCAATCGGCCATAGAGCGGCTGGGTCTGATGCCCCGGTTTGAGCCGCTCATGAAAGGATAAACGCTGCATGCGCGTATTAACGGTCGATGATTCCCGAACGATCCTTGCCATGCTTCACCACACTCTGACGGGTGCGGGGTTCGAGGTCCTTCAGGCGGAAGACGGACAAAAGGGACTGGACGTCCTCAAGACCGAAGATGTCGACGTGGTCATCACCGACATCAACATGCCGGTCATGGATGGCATCCAGTTCATAAAGAGCGTTAGGGCATCAGGAAATTACCAAAGCCTGCCGATCCTTATTCTTACCACCGAGACCAGCCAGGAAAAGCGGGATCTCGGGCGGTCAGCCGGCGGGACCGGCTGGATCGTCAAACCCTTCGATCCTGAGAAACTGATCTCGGTTATTCGTCGGGTTGTGCACTAAGGAACTGCGGCGCTAGACCAGCCGGTGGACAATGAGCGACCTCGACGACTTCAAGGCAACATACTTCGACGAATGCTCCGAGCTCCTGAGCGAGCTTGAAGAGCAGTTTACGGCTATCGAGGAAGGCGAGCGCGACGCCGATCGCCTCAATGCCGTTTTCCGCGCCATCCACTCGATAAAGGGCGGCGCCGGTGCCTTCAATTTCACCGGACTTGTCGGGTTCGCCCACGAGTTCGAGACGCTTCTCGATTATGTCCGCAACGGCAAGGTCGAGCTGACCGATGACGTCGTAACGCTGTGCATCCGCGCCAACGACCTTGTTGCCGACTTCGTGGCGGCAGCGCGCAGTGGCGAGGAACTGGCCAGTGACTACGGCGCCGAGGAAAAGGCGCGCTTCGTTGCCCTGGTCAAGGGCGACAATCCCGACGAAGAAGAAGACGGCGAGCCGCTGGAAGAGTTCGACATCGAGTTCACGCCGGTCACGGTCGATCTTGAGAGCAAGCATGAACCGGCCGGCGCCGGCGAAGGTTGGATGGTGCGGTTCACCCCGCATGCAGAACTGTATTCGCGCGCCAACGATCCGTTGCTTTTGCTGCGCGAACTGGCCGAACTGGGCGAGATTACCGTCGACGCACAGGTCACCGAACTTCCCGGTCTCGATGAATTCGAGCCGTTTGGCGTTTACTGCTCGTGGGAAGTCTCGATCGTCGGCGAGGACCTGAGCGAACAAAAGATTCGCGAAGTCTTCGAATTCGTCGAAGGCGACTGCGACATCGAGATCAGCGAAGGCGTCGCCGCGCCGGCCAAGGACGATGAAGCGGCCTTCGAGGAAGACGATGATCTGCCGAGCTTTGCCGATCTCGCCGCCGAGATCACGCCCAAGCCTGAGGCAAAACCGCCGGCTCCCAAGGCATTGAAACCCTCGGCCGGGGCAGGTGGCGACCATCCAGAAGGCGAGGGCGCCGGATCGCGCCCGGTTGGCGTGCAGTCGATCCGCGTCGATCTCGACAAGGTCGACCGCGTCGTCAACATGGTCAGCGAATTGGTGATCACCCAGTCCATGCTGACCCAGCAGATGGACGAAAATCTCCGGCAGAAATACCAGGAACTGGTGCGCGGCCTTGAGATCCTGGCCCAGACCACGCGGGGTTTGCAGGATTCGGTCATGGCCATCCGCGCCCAGCCGGTCAAATCCGTTTTCTCGCGCATGCCGCGCCTGGTTCGCGAACTGGCCGGCAAGACGGGCAAGAAGATCAAGCTCGAGACGGTCGGTGAGAACACCGAAATCGACAAGACCGTCATCGAGCAACTGTCCGATCCGCTCACCCACATGATTCGCAATTCGGCCGATCACGGCATCGAGAGTCCGGAAAAGCGCATGGCCGCCGGCAAGGCGGAAATCGGCACCATCCGGCTTTCGGCCGAGCAGGCGGGCGGCAACATCCTGATCGCCATCGAGGACGATGGCGCCGGCATCAACCGCGAGAAGGTGCTGGAAATCGGCCGCGAGCGCGGCATTGTCGGTGCAGATCAGCAAATGAACGAGGAACAGATCGACAATCTGATCTTCGCGCCGGGCTTTTCCACAGCGACCGAGGTTTCTGACATTTCCGGGCGCGGCGTCGGCATGGACGTCGTCTTGTCCAACATCAAGAAGATCGGCGGCTCCGTGCATGTTCGGTCCTGGCCCGGCAAGGGCACGCGCATGACCCTCAAACTGCCGCTGACCCTGGCGGTTCTTGACGTCATGCTGGTGGCGGTTGGTACCTGCCCCTATGTCGTGCCGCTGAGTTCGATCGTTGAGACGATGCAGACTGCCCGCGCCGATTTTGGTCATATGCCGACCGGTGATCGGGTCTTGCGGGTCAGGGGCGAATATGTGCAGGTGATCGACCTCGCGCAGCGCTTCGATCTGCCCAACGAGACGCCCGAGGACGAGCGCTTCGTGGTTTTGTGCGAGGCCGAGGGGACTCAGAAGGTCGCCATCATCGTCGACGAAATCATCGGCCAGCAGCAGGTGGTCATCAAGAGTCTCGAAGAGAATTTCGAGCGCATCGAAGGCATCGCCGGCGGCACCATTCTCGGAGACGGCAGCGTCGCGCTCATCGTGGACGTGCAGGGGCTTCGCGCCCAGACGACCACGCACAGAAGCGCGGCCTAGTATTGAGGGCTGGGCGATCCGGAAACGGTCGTGAGCCCGAAGGAGACAGATATGGAAGCATTGGAACTGCGGGAAAACGAAGGCGAGCAGATAGCCGGCAAGAGCGATGAATCACGCTCCTTGCAGCTCATCGCCTTTTCCATCGGCGAACAGATCTACGGTGTCGAGATCACCACCGTCCGCGAAATCCGGGCCTGGAACGGCGCGACCCCGCTGCCGAACACCCGCGAGTTCGTCCGCGGCGTCATCAATCTCCGTGGCACCATCGTTCCGATCTACGACCTGAGGGCACGCTTCGGCGACGGCCAGACCGAACCGACCAAGAACCACGTTGTGGTGGTGATGTCGGTCGGCAACAAGTGGGTCGGCATTCTGGTCGATGCGGTCAGCGACATCCTGACGATCTCCAAGGACGAGATTCATACCGTGCCTGAGGGCAACGCCACAGACACCGAGCTGTTGAGCGGCATCATCACGCATGAAAACGACATGGTCGGCCTGATCGACCTGCACGCCATCATCGCCGGGACCAAGGACCAGGCCTGACATCCGGATTTCGTCTGTCAGACGAATGCGGCGGACGTGATCAGGGCGCCTTCGGGCGCCCTTTTCCTTTGGGACGTCCACCTTCTTGCGGCGGAGTGGAATCGAAAGTCGGCGCGCGTGCGATCACGCTACCGGGCACATCGATCAGTGTTGGCAATCGGGGGGGAGGTGTCCGGATCATTTCCGGCAAAAGCGTGAACCGCCGGCGCGGTTCGAAAATGCGATTAAATAATAAGATGCGCTATTTCAGTGTTTCGATGAAAAAGTCAGATGATCTAGAAGAATTCAACCTCGCCATGATCGGCGTGGGCGGCGATACCCGACATCTCGGGCACGGCAAGTTCGTCGAGCTGGAGATTGCGCCAGATCTCGTCGAAACGGGGATGGTCGATCGAGCTGTCCGAGGCAACCAGTTCGCGCACGGCACGAGCGAGATTCCGGCAGCGTTGCTCGATGCGGTCCTGAGCCTGCAAGGCGATGATGATGTTCTTGACGGCCTGATCGCGGCGATCCTCGCAGCCCTTGGCGCACTCGCCCATGTGTTGAACGGAGTAGGAGATGCTCGCGGCCATTTCCCCGGTTTGCCGGGCTGTCTCGTCCAGTTCTCGCGCCAGTCTCTCCAGCGACATCCACAAATCTCCTGTTCAATTAAGACGACACTAGTCGGAAATTCCTAAGTGGGTATTGCAATTGGCAAAACTGAAGGTTCCTTTGCGCTTTTAGTTAGCGATTGGATAACGAATGACGCTCTAAACTGGTGGTAATTAGGCAGGGAACTGGCAATGGCCGTTGCAAATAGTTTGCCTCCGGAGTTTGATCGCGGTGTCGTAACCACGGTCCACCAGGGGGATTGTCACGTATCAGGCGATGAAGTCACCTTCTCGACGGTGCTTGGCTCGTGCGTGAGCGCGTGCGTGCGCGACCGTGCCGTCAATTACGGTGGCATGAATCATTTCCTGCTTGCTGAACAGTCCGGGTCTTCGCGGGACCGCTATGGCGCGTCGGCGCGCTACGGCGCCTTTGCGATGGAGCAGCTGATCAACCAGGTGCTCAGCCGTGGATCGGGCCGAAAGGAAAATCTCGAAATCAAGGTGTTCGGCGGCGGCAACATCAACGCCTCGCTCAATGACGTCGGCGCCAAGAACATTGCCTTTGTCCGCGAGTTCCTGGCGGCTGAAGGCTATCGCATCGCCGGCGAGGATCTTGGCGGCAACTATGCCCGACGCGTCCTGTTCAAGCCGAAGACGGGCCGTGTTTTCGTCAAACGCCTCGATTCCATGGCCAGCGGTCAGATCGTGCGCGAGGAAATCGAACTTGCCGGCCGTCAGCGCGTCGCACCGCCGCCTTCGGACGATATCGAATTGTTCTAGGACCCGGAGCGCGCTCAGGAAAAGTGCGAAGCGGTTTTCCGGTTCGAGCGCGCGACCACTCAGGATCAAGCCCGGCATCCCCTGCTATTCAGCTATGGGCCTTGTGTCGCCCCTGTGCTCGACGCGCATGACCACGGCAAACCGCGCGATAAAGCCGAGCCGCATCAGCCATTCGGCCATAGGCCTCATGGCCTTTCTGCGCTCGAAGGGCTCCACCCGAGCTTGACGTTCGACGCAGTCGAACCGCTCGAAAGTTATCAAAACCTTGCCCGGGCGGTGATGCGAACACCTTTGATTAACCATGGCGGCGCTAGCTTCGGGCCACGATGGCAAGTGGCGATTCTCGAAGGGGGCCGTGGGCATGAGCCGCTCGGCACTGGCATTGCTGGCCGCGGCCCTGGGCCTGGTGTCCGGCTTCGCCGCCGGATTCGCGCTGGCGCGCGTGGGCTGGGCCAGCCCACTTTTTGCCGCCGCCCTGGCGGTGTCGGTCCTGCTCGTCGCTATCGCCCTCATTATCGCCAGCCGTACGGATTCCCGCCTGGTTGCGCGCCTGAGCGCCATCGGTGCTGCGGTCGGGCAGGGGGAAATGAAGCGCGGGCAGGAAGCCGATTACGTCGAGACCATCGTTTCGGCCCTGCATGCCAGTCTCAGTCGCGCCAATGCTCTCAAGACCGCCATGATCGACCTGCCGCTGCCGCTGGCGCTGATCGGTGAAAACGGCGAGATCCTCGCCTGTAGTGCCGCGCTTGCCGGCATCGATCAAAGGCTGTGCCGTGGCGAGAGTTTTCCGGGGTTTTCGCCGGCGATCCAGGACGATGCAACACCGCTCCGCATCGGCGGCAAACCCTATCGTCACCTCATGGCCAGCGTCGGCGAGGATCGCCATCTCGTCGCGCTCGTGCCGGACGGGACGACCTTGCCCGGCGCCGTGCTCGACGGGCTTGCCGAGGCGCTGGCCTCGGGCACGCCGGCGCCCGGACTTGCGGGGGAAATCGCCGCGCTCGGGCCGGAAACGCGGGCGCTTTCCGAGGGCGTGGCCACAATGGCGGAAGCCGCCGAACTGATGGATGGGGTCCTGTCCGGCGCGCCGGAGAGCTTTGCGGCGGCGCGCGGGCGCAATGACGCCGCCGGCGCGCGTGCCGCAAGGATCGCCGACCTTGTAATGGCTTTCCGAGCCGGGGAGGAAGAGGAGGCGGAGACGCGGACGCGGCTCGAATTCAAGCTGCAGCGCATTTCCGAGCTGATCGACCGTCACCGCGCCATGGCGGCCCGGCTGCGTGACGCGGCGACCGGAGCGCTGGAGGACGGGCGCACTGTCTCCGAGGCACTCGGAACCGGCAGCCAGCACGCCAGCAAAGCCGGTGAACTCGGCGCGGCGGCGCGTCAGGTGGTCGAGCAGGCGAGCGAGGCTGCTCGGCGCAATTCCGCCACAGCCATCGGCCTCGGTTCCCTGACCTCGGAAATCTCGGACCTTGTCACGGCCATCGAGGATGTCTCGTTCAAGACCAATCTCATCGCCCTCAATGCGGCGATCGAAGCCGCCCGTGCCGGTGAGACCGGCGCCGGCTTCGCCGTGGTCGCCGATGAGGTGAGAACCCTGGCGCAAAGAGCCAGCGGTACGGCCAAGGATATCCGCTCGCTGGTCGCGCGTTCAAAGACACAAAGTGACGGAAGTGCAGAGGGCGCAGAAGCACTCGACAAACTTATACAAGATATTGATGAGTATTTACGGAATTTAAGTGGAGAAACCTGCAAACTCACCGATGCACTGAGCCAAGGAAAACAGGCACTGGTGCAGCTCGACGACAGGGTTGCCGGAATTGTTCACGATGCAAATCGTGCCACCGGCGGTACCCGGCCGCAAACGGCTGCCACAAAGTGATCCTCTTGCTGCTCGGTACCAACGGAGTTTTTGGCAGTGAGCAATGAGACGATTGAAATCCCCTTGAGCGACAAGGAATTCAACCGCGTCAAGAAGCGCGTTTACGACATCGCCGGCATTTCACTAAGCGACGCAAAACGCACGCTCGTCGTGTCGCGCCTGACCAAGATAGTCAAGGCTCACGGCTTTTCGAGCTTCTGGGACTACCTCGACTTCCTCGATCAAAAGAAAAACGACGAACTCGACCAGGACTTCGTCAACGCTCTGACGACAAACCTGACGCGTTTTTTCCGCGAAGACCATCACTTCGACCATCTGGTCGAACAGGTCGGACAGCTGATCGCGAAAAAGCCCCGGGTCAATCCCAATGGCAAGCCGCGCCTGAGGATATGGTCGGCTGGTTGCTCGACCGGGCAGGAACCCTACACCATCGCCATGCACCTGCTGAGCAAGCATCCCGAGCTCAAGCGCTGGGACTTCCGCATCCTTGCCACCGATATCGACACCAATGTGTTGAACCGGGCCGCCAGCGGCACCTATCCCGAATCCGAACTCACTGGTCTGAGCCGTGAGCGCGCTGCGCTTTTCGATCAACCCCGTGACGGCACCATCCGTATTCCGCACGAAGCGCGGGCGCTGATCGCCTTCAAATCGCTCAACCTGATGGAGAACTGGCCGATCAAGGGCCCGTTCGATGCAATCTTCTGCCGCAACGTCGTCATCTATTTCGACAAGCCCACCCAGGCGCGCATCTTCACCCGTCTCGGGGAGGTGCTAGCTCCGGACGGCTACCTTTATGTCGGCCATTCGGAAAACGCCGCCTACACCGACAGCCCGTTCAAGCTGGTCGGCAAGACCATCTACCAGATGAAGACCCAGACCCAACGTGCGAGGCAGGTTGCATGACTATCAATGTGCTCGTGGTCGACGATTCGGCCCTGATCCGCGAAGTGATGTCGCGTACGCTGGGCAAGGACGGCGACATCAAGGTTGTCGGCGCAGCCGAGGACCCGCTTCAGGCCCGCGAGATGATCAAGCAGCTCAATCCCGATGTGCTGACCCTCGACATCGAAATGCCCAACATGAACGGGCTGCAGTTTCTTGAACGGGTGATGAAGCTCAGGCCCATGCCGGTGGTCATGGTGTCGACCCTGACCAAGAAGGGCGCCGACGAAACCATGCTTGCCCTTGAGTTGGGCGCGGTAGATTTCGTCGCCAAGCCCGGCCAGGATCTCAGTGGCGGCATCGACGGGTTTACCGCCGAAGTCCGGCGCAAGGTCAGGGCTGCTGCTCAATCGGACGCCCGTTCGCGCGGCATGTCCATGCGCGCCAAGCCGGCGAATGTTCCGCTGAAAACGGCCGCGGCACCGCCCGGTTCGCTGATCGCCATCGGTGCATCGACCGGCGGCGTCGAAGCCATAAGGGCCGTGCTGACCAACATGCCGACCGATTGTCCGCCGATCGTCATCGCCCAGCATATGCCGGCGGGTTTCACTGAACGGTTTGCCCAGCGGCTCGACGAAGTCACGCCGCTGAAAGTGGTTCAGGCCGAGGACCGGTTGGTGCTCGAAAAGGGCCACGCCTATGTGGCGCGCGGCGACTATCACCTCATGGTGGAAAGGACTTCGGGCCAGCTCAAGTGCCGGCTCGGCCACGAGGACACCGTTTCCGGCCACAGGCCGAGCGTCGATGTGCTGTTCACCTCCGTTGCCAAGGTGGTCGGACCGATGGCGGTTGGTGCCATCCTGACCGGCATGGGGCGTGATGGCGCCACCGGCCTCAAGGCGATGCGCGATGCCGGCGCCTACACGGTCGGCCAGTCGCAGGCTTCGGCCCTGGTCTACGGAATGCCCCGCGTGGCTTTCGAAGAGGGCGCTGTGTGTGAACAGGCCCCGGTCGAAGCCGTGGCGGCGAAACTGGCCAATGCCCTCGGAAAACTCAGGTCCGCTGCCTGAGCGAAACCGGTTGAGGGATTGGTAAGAGATTTTTCCTAGAATGCGCAGTGCCGGTTTCCGGCCGGGGCGCGTAACAAGTGACGAGTAAAAATGCCCAAAGCCAGTGCAGTAAGCGTTCTGATTGTCGATGACCAGCAGTCCATGCGCGGGATTTGTAAGTACATCCTCAATCAGCTCGGGTTCAAGGACATCATCGAGGCCAAGAGCGGTCGCGACGCGCTGACCAAGCTCGAAAAGGCCAATTTCGACCTGATCATCTCCGACTGGAACATGGATGATATCGACGGGTTGACCCTGCTCAAGGTGCTCAGAAAGCACCCGCGCACGGCCAGCTTGCCCTTCATCATGGCCACAGGCCGTTCGGACAAGGAACAGGTCAAGGAAGCCATCGCCTTTGGCGTCAACAACTACATCATCAAGCCATTCGATGCGGCGACAATGAAAAAGCGTATCGAGGCAGTGATCGGCCAGTTGTCCTGATATCTGACCTTTACGCAATCAAATGCACGATCAAAAGGGCCGCCGGTGAGGCGGTCTTTTGCATTTCACAGTCTTCGTCATACAAAGCCCTTGTTCAGCAAGGGTTTACGTTAGGCGCATACAGTATCTAGCCAACAATCAATTGCCGTTCCTCCCGACGCGAGATCGGGACACCTTAGGCATGTGTGCTGCGGTGATCAAAAGGAACGACTTCGTACTGGGGGACGCGTACGATGTTGAAGATGCCTTCACTCAAGATTGCCTTGAAACTACCGGTTATGCTGCTGGGAGGTGCGGTGCTGGTTGGCGCCGGTGTCGGACTGGCCAGCTATCTGATCGCCTCGAACGTGGTGCGCGACATCCAGTCGGTGACGCTGCGCGATCTGGCGAACGGGCGGGCCGAGGCCTTCGTCGAGCTGCTCGATTCGACCAAAACCGACCTCGTGTCGATGGCACATCTTGATTCGACCGTCGGGGCCGTGCGCAATCTCGGCATCAACTGGGGCAATGGCAGTGCGGACACTTCCGATGCCATCCGGGCAGCCTATGTCGAAAACAACCCCAATCAGGACGCGCGCGAGGAGCTTGGCAAGTCGGACCAGAAACTGGCCTACGACTTCCTGCATGAGGTGAACCATCAGACCTTCAAGTCTGCCGCCGAGCTCAAGGGCTACCATGACATCATGCTGTTCAACCGTGATGCCGATCTGGTCTACACGGTCTACAAGCGCAACGATTTTGCCGCCAATTTCGGCGCCGGGGGTGAGTGGGGCGACACCGATCTCGGCAAGGCCGTGCAGACGGCGCTCGCGGCGGACGGCCCGCAAACCATTTTCCTCGACCTGGCGCCTTACGCCCCGGTTCCCGGCATGTCGGCGAGCTTCATCGTCACGCCGGTCCTCGACAAGCGCGAGAAGATCCAGGGCGTGATGGCGATCGAGCTGTCGGGCGATCTGATCTCGCAACTGCTCGGCAATCCCAATGGGCTCGGCAAGACCGGCGACATGTTTCTGGTCAACGCGGCGGAACACGTGGTCGGCGCCACGCGCTTCAATGCCAATGTCGGGACCGATCTCGGCTATGCCAATCCGGTCGTCGCCAGTGCCCTCAACAATGACTACGGCACCGGTATCGTTGCCGATCTGACCGGCCAGCCGGCTATCGCCATCGCCGTGCCGGTCGCGTTCGAAGGCGCACACTGGGCGCTGACCTCGACCATGGCGACCAGCGAAGTCGATGCGCCGGTGATCGGCATGCGCAATATGATGTTCATGGTTGCATTGGCGCTGCTGCTGGTCGTGGGCATTGTCGGCTATTTCATGTCGCGTTCGTTGACCCGGCCGATGACCCGGCTGACCGGGACGATGAAATCGCTTGCCGACGGCAATCTCGATGTCGATGTCGTCGATTCCCATCGCAACGATGAGATTGGCGAAATGGCACAGACCGTCGAGGTGTTCCGCGAGAATGCCCTGAGGATGCGCGACATGACCAAGGAGGAGGCGCTCCGGATCGAGCGCAACCACGCCGAGCGCGCCGTGATGATGCAGGAATTGCAGCGCGAGTTCGGCGCCGTGGTGGATTCAGCCATCGCCGGCGATTTCACCAAGAAGGTCACTGCCGAATTCCCCGATGCAGAGCTCAATTCGCTCGCCCGTTCGATCAACGACCTTGTCACCACCGTCGACCGCGGCATGGGTGAAAGCGGCGAGGTGCTGTCGGCGCTGGCCAATACCGACCTGACCAAGCGGGTGACCGGCAGCTATCAGGGTGCTTTCGAGAGGTTGAAGTCCAATACCAATCAGGTGGCAGAGCGCCTGACCGAGATCGTCAGGCAATTGAAACAGACCTCGGGCGGGCTGAAGACCGCCACCGGCGAGATCCTGTCCGGCGCCAACGACCTCAGCGAACGCACCACCAAGCAGGCCGCGACCATCGAGGAAACCTCGGCTGCGGTCGAACAGCTGGCCAACACGGTGTTGGCCAATGCCCAGCGCGCCGGTGCAGCGAGCGAACAGGCCAAACACGCCTCTCTGACCGCCGAACAGGGCGGCGAGGTGATGTTGGCGGCCAATCAGGCGATGGAACGGATATCGAACTCCTCGTCCAAGATCTCCAACATCATCGGCATGATCGACGACATTGCCTTCCAGACAAACCTTCTGGCCTTGAACGCTTCGGTCGAAGCGGCACGGGCTGGCGAGGCGGGCAAGGGCTTTGCCGTGGTTGCCGTGGAAGTGAGACGGCTTGCCCAGTCTGCCGCCGAGGCCTCCTCCGAGGTCAAGGTGCTGATCGAGCAGTCGGGCGAGGAAGTCGCTGGTGGCACCAAGCTTGTTGCCGAGGCCGCCGACAAGCTCTCTGCGATCCTCGATGCGGTCAAAACCAATGCCTCCGAAATGGAAGAGATTGCTCAAGACAGCCGCAAGCAGGCGTCCTCGATCGAGGAGGTCAATACGGCCATCCGCCAGATGGACGAGATGACCCAGCACAATGCGGCGCTGGTCGAGGAAACCAATGCGGCGATCGAGCAGACCGAGGCGCAGGCCAGTGAACTCGACCACATCGTCGAGGTCTTCACGGTCGCCGAGGGCCGCGAGGTCAAGGCGCCGACCGTGCCGAAGAAATCTGTGAGTCAGAAACCATCGGCGGCCGCGAGCTATCTCAGTCACGGCAACGCCGCCGTCGACAAGGACTGGTCGGAGTTCTGAGCTGACCTTTGCCGCAACACGGCAGCAAACAAAACAGCGAAAAGGCGCCTTCATGGGCGCCTTTTTTGTGCTTTCGAAGCGGACCATCTGGCCTGTCGGTGGTTTCAGCCGGTTCCGGGTGACCAACGGCCAAGATGTGGCCGGTGACAACATATTCGCAATTTCGACTATAACGCCGAATGCTTGACGGGCCAGTTCCCCCTTTTCCCTGGCGCAAAGCGAGTAATGCGCGGCGAAGGCAAAAAACGAAGTTTTTTTTACCAGCACATGTGGGGCCGAATGACTTCGGTCACGGTATTTTTGTGTCTTTTGCGCGCGAATGACCGACAAAAACTTTTTCATGACGTCCGTTCAACGAACGCCGGCGAACGAATACAGGGAAACTATAAATGTTCCAACTTATTGAAATAAAAGCCAAATTAATGATCTGGTCCTAGCCTTTCCTTTGGGGCGCGCTGGCCAACGAGCGAGCGCGATGGAAACAATGCACTTGGCCGAGGCGTTTTCGCGACCATCCATCCCCGCATCGGCGAGTGTTTATGGATAGGGGCATGGATATGCTGACGTTTCTCAACCGCTTTAAAATCGCGACCAAGCTCTATGGCGTTGTGGCTGCGACAATCATCGTCTTCGCGGTGTCGATGATCTGGACCACCATGTACGACCACTCGAATCTCGAAGTCGAACGCAAGGCTGGGCTGGCCAACCTCAATGACACGGTGATCTCCATCCTTCAGCACTATTATGAGAAGGAGCAGGCGGGAGACCTGACACGCGAACAGGCGCAAGCCGAGGCGTTGAGCACGGTGCGCGAAATGCGCTACGGCGACAACGGCTATTTCGCCATCAACGACATGACGGGTACGATGCTGCTGATGCCGAGCAATCCGGCGCTTGAAGGCCAGAGCGGGATTGACGTGACGAGCCCGGACGGCGTGCGCGTGACCGAGGACCTCATCAATCTCGTCAAGAAGGACGGCGAAGGCCTCATCGCGTTCCAGTGGGCCAAGCCCGGCATTGCCGAGCCTGTCCTCAAATACAACCACGCGATCGGATTCAAGCCTTGGCAATGGAACGTCTCCACCGGCGCATATGTCGATGACCTGACGGCACTGTTTTGGAAGAATGCTACCTTCGTGTTTGCCGAAATCGCCGCCATCGTCCTGGTGGTCGGGTTGGTTGCGTTCGTCATCATTCGCGGCATCGTCAAGCCGCTACAAGCGCTGCAGGACGCCATCGGCCGGATCGCGTCGGAAGATACCGATGTCGAGATCGTCGGCGAAGACCGCAGGGACGAGATCGGCAACATGGCCAAAGCCGTTGTGGTGCTGAAGGACTCGGTGATCGAACGCAAGGCGTTGCGCGTCAAGCAGGCCGAACAACAAGAGCAACTCGATCAGGAGCGCGCGACCACCGAAGAGGAACGCCAACAGCATGCCGAAGAAGTCCAGGCTGCTGCGGACGCTCAGGCGCAAGCTATCGAAACGCTCGGCCACGCACTTGAAAATCTGGCCGATGGTCGCCTCGACATCGAGATAAAAGAAGCGTTCTCCGGCGACCTCGACCGTGTCCGCCAAGCCTTCAACCGGACGGTGGACAAGCTCGTCGAAATTGTCGGGCAGCTGAAACAGACCTCGCACGGCGTCAAGACGGCGACCGGAGAGATCCTCAGCGGCGCCAACGATCTTTCCGAGCGCACCACCAAGCAAGCCGCGACCATTGAGGAAACCTCGGCGGCCATGGAGCAGCTGGCAACAACGGTCATGGAAAGTGCCAAGCGTGCCGGTGCTGCCGCCAGCCAGGCCAAACATGCCTCCCAGACTGCCGAGGAAGGCGGTGAGGTGATGAACGAGGCCAACCATGCCATGGAGCGGATATCGGCCTCGAGCGCCAAGATCTCCAACATCATTGGTATGATCGACGATATCGCCTTCCAGACCAACCTGCTGGCGCTGAATGCTTCGGTCGAAGCGGCGCGTGCCGGGGAGGCGGGTAAGGGCTTTGCGGTTGTGGCCATAGAAGTGAGACGGCTTGCGCAGTCTTCTGCCGAGGCCAGCTCCGAGGTCAAGGCCCTGATCGAGCAGTCAGGTGTGGAGGTTGCTGGCGGCGCCAAGCTTGTTGCCCAGGCTTCCGAGAAGCTCTCGGCGATCCTTGATGCCGTAAGGACCAATGCAACCGAGATGGACGCCATCGCCCG
This sequence comes from Devosiaceae bacterium, assembly GCA_963676075.2. GTDB lineage: Bacteria > Pseudomonadota > Alphaproteobacteria > Rhizobiales > Devosiaceae > JAHJQZ01. The sequence continues at coordinate 42,011 of CAXXNZ010000014.1, read as the reverse complement.
GGACAGCCGCGAACAGGCCGGCTCCATCGACGAGGTCAACGTTGCCGTCCGTCAGATGGACGAGATGACCCAGCACAACGCGGCGCTGGTCGAGGAGACCAATGCCGCCATCGAGCAGACCGAGACCCAAGCCAGCGAACTCGATCATATCGTGGCGGTGTTCACGGTTGCCGAAACGGGGCGGTCGCAAGCCTCCACTGTCAGATCAGCGCCCAAGAAGGGCGCAAGTGCTGCCAGAACCTATCTCACCAACGGCAATGCCGCTGTGAAGGAAGAACAGGATTGGTCCGAGTTCTGAGCTCACACACTCCATTTTGCCATTACGCGAAAGGGCGCCGCAAGGCGCCCTTTTTGTGTCTGGCAGCAACTGCCGCCGCCAGCCAGGCCAAACATGTCTCCCAGACTGCCGAGGAAGGCGGCGAGGTGATGAACGAGGTCAACCATGCCATGGAGCAGACCGAGGTGCAGGCCAGTGAGCTCGACCACATCGTGGCGGTGTTCACGCTCGATGGGGCTAGGCGCTCACAGGCGGCCTGACCGGCACCGCACATCAGTCAGATGACACAATGGCTCCGGTCTCCCTTTGGGAGGCCGGAGTTTGCGTTTGCAGGTCGTTCCGGCGCCAGACCTGTGCCGCCATCGACAGGGCGTACCCTGTGTTCCGATCCAGGTTTCAAGCGGTGAAATGATACAGGACCGGCTCAACTCGCTTCATTTGTATTGGTTGCGCAATGGTTCGCAATGTAATTGGCTCTACAAATAAGCAGACTAAATGAATCTAATTAAAAAATCGCTGGGAAGTATTTATGTTTAACGATGATTTAGTCTAATTGGGTGGATTGTTACTTTACCGCCGCCGGTGCACTGGGTGCGGCGGGAGAGGACACACATCATGAAAGCACTTTCAATTCGCCATCAGCTGGCGATCATCGTCGGGCTATCGCTTTTGCCGATAGCGCTGCTTGGGTATCTGTTCGTCAATCAGTCGAACAAGGAGATCGGCTTCGCCGAGAAGGAGGCGCATGGCGTTGACTATATCGAGGCGATGATGCCGGATTTCGCGGCTCTGGCTGGTGGCAAATCCAGCTTGCCCGATCCCGGCACGCTTGATGGGGCCCGCGGGCTTTACGACGAGGAAATGGCGTCTGCCGCCCAGTCCGCCGATTATCTCGCCAGCCGCGGCACGGATGCGCTGGCCGCCCGCGCCGGTTTGACAAAGCTGCTGTCGCGCGTTGGCGACACCTCCAACCTGATCCTCGATCCGGATCTCGACAGCTACTACGTTATGGACATCATCGTCCTCAAACTGCCGGCCGCGCTCAACTCGGCTGCCGATCTTGGCAAGGCATTTTCAGACAGCGTCGGTCAGGCTCAGGACATCGAAGCCGTGCGGATCGATCTGCTGTCGCGCCTGCGCATGTTCCGCGAACTCATCGATGGCACGGGCGCTTCGCTTGACGCGGCGATCGATGGCAACAGCGATGGCGGCGTTGAAACGGCTCTGGTGCCGGCATTTGCCGACTACCGCAAGGTTGCTGACGCCTTCTCCGCCGAGGTTGAAACCGCGCTCGCCGCCTATGCCGCCGATCCGGGCGTCATCGACACCACCGGGCTCACTGCCATGCAGGCGCAATATGCCGAGGCGGCGCTCACCTTCGGCAAGGCATCGGACGCCGAGATGACCCGCCTGCTCGAGCGGCGCATCGACGGGTTCACTGCACGGCTCTGGACTATGCTGGCCATTTCCAGCGTGCTTGTCGTGCTTGTGCTCGGCGTCTCGATCCTGACCTCCAACGGTATTGTCAGAAAGCTCGGGCGTCTTGAAGGCAATATAAGGCGACTGGCCGATGGTAATGGCGATGAGGATATCGCCGGTACCGACGGCAAGGATGAGGTTTCAGCGATCTCGCGGGCTATTGCCTATCTGCGCCAACGGACGATCGAACGGCAGAACGAGGCGAACGGCGCCAAGCTGGCCGAGCAGGCAGCAATCGATCAGGAACGCCGCGAGGCCGAGGCCGAGCGCATCAGCGAGGCTGAGCGCAAGGCTGCCATGGCCGAGCAACAGGCCCGAGCCGTCGCCATCCTCAAGGATTCGTTGCTCAGCGTGGCCGAAGGAAAACTGAACTGCCAGATCGATGTGGCATTTCCCGAGGAGATGGACGCGATCCGCCTCGCCTTCAATCAGACGGTGGTGCAGTTCTCCAAGATCGTCACACAGTTGCGCGCGACCTCGCACGGGCTGAAGACGGCGACCGAAGAAATTCTGGCAGGGACCAACGACCTTTCCGAACGTACCACCAAGCAGGCGGCGACCATTGAGGAAACCTCGGCAGCAATGGAGCAGTTGGCAACGACAGTCATGGAAAGCGCCAAGCGCGCCGGGTCGGCCAGTGATCAGGCCAGCGTGGCGTCGCGGACCGCTGAAGAAGGCGGTCATGTCATGGCTGAGGCCAATCAGGCCATGGAGCGGATTTCGAGCTCGTCGGCGAAGATCTCCAACATCATCGGCATGATCGATGACATCGCTTTCCAGACCAACCTTCTGGCCTTGAACGCTTCCGTTGAAGCGGCGCGGGCAGGGGAGGCGGGCAAGGGCTTTGCCGTCGTCGCCGTCGAGGTGAGACGGCTTGCCCAATCGGCTGCTGAGGCCTCCTCCGAGGTCAAGACCTTGATCGAGCAGTCGGGCGAAGAAGTCGCTGGTGGCACAAGGCTTGTCGCCGAGGCTGCCGAGAAGCTCTCGGCGATCCTCAAGGCGGTTCAGACCAATGCCACCGAGATGGAAGCGATCGCCAAGGACAGCCATGAGCAGGCGTCGGCCATCGACGAGGTCAATGTTGCCGTCAGGCAGATGGACGAGATGACCCAGCGCAACGCGGCGCTGGTCGAAGAGACGAACGCCGCCATCGAGCAGACAGAGAACCAGGCCAGCGAGCTCGACCATGTCGTCGAGGTCTTCACGCTCGATGAGGTCAGGCGCTCACAGGCGGCCTGACCCGAACACCGGACAGACATCAACCGGATGACACAACAGACTCCGGCTTCCCTTTGGGGAGGCCGGAGTTTCCGTTTGTCGCGCACTCGGGCGAGGACGTGTGCGGCGGTTCCGGGCATGTCGCGACTGCCGGCGCATAGTCCTGTCGCGCCGATGGCAATTCTGCCGTCACACAGGACTAGGACCAATCTGATTTCTAGGTCGGCATGCGTTCTGATCCCGTCAGGTTGCGTGCTCCAAGCTCAAAGACAGTATCGATATCCATGTAGCCTATACCGTTTTCATGAGGCATATTTTCCTCATAAGGCATTGAGTAAAAAAATAAACAAGTACATCTCATCACGAGATTCATATTATATTTTTCTAGTCAACAGGAAAGGTCAGATGATCATTAAAATTGTTGACGGAAGGTGAATGGCGTCAATCCAGTCAAATAAATACGATTCAAAGACTTTTAATGGAATCGGACTATCCCAGTCATGAATTGAAATCGTCACTAAGTTCGGGAAAACTCATGAAAAACCTCGCTGCGATCCTTCTGGTTTCCTCCGCTTTTTTTGCGGGGCCGGCCTTCGCCAATGAATATGCCGATCAGCTCACTGATCTCGCGAATACCACGCTCAAGGATATTGCCCAGAATGCGGAACTGGTTTCCGCCATCGAGGCCCAGAACGCCGAAACTGCCGACTACGATCAGGCCAAGATCGACGAACTCGACAAGCAGTGGCGCGCCGAGGTCGATGCGTCGAACAAGCCCCTGATCGACGCGGTGCTCGGCAACGCCGCCTCGGCCTATCTGACCAAGGTCCAGGATGAGAGCCAGGGCATGTTCACCGAGATTTTCGCCACCGACGACAAGGGATTGAATGTCGGCCAGAGCTCGGTCACGTCCGACTATTGGCAGGGCGACGAGGGCAAATGGCAGAACACCTATCTGGTGGGACCCGATGCCGTCGATATCGGCGATGTCGAACAGGATGAGTCGACCCAGACCTTCCAGAGCCAGGTCAGCATTCCGGTCGTTGGTGCCGACGGCAAGCCGATCGGTGCCATCACCTTCGGCGTCAATGTCGAATACCTCTAGCTGCGATCGCTAGTCCTGCGAAGGCCCAAAGACACAAGGTAGCAATATGCCCAAGATGTCGCTGACACTGAAACTTACCTCGATCATCGTGATCACGGTTCTGACCATCTCGGCAGCAATCATTGGCTACAGTTCGTATTCGGGCCTCAACCAGCTCATCGGCAATTCGGCGACATCGGAGAATCGGATCGCCGAGCTCGTTGCCGCCGGGCAGGCGGGAAACATCAAATTCGGCAAGTCGGAAGCCCTCGACGAGGTGTTTTCCGGCTTCGCCAATGACGAGAATTTCCATCTGGCCTACGCCGCGGCCCTGAAGGCCGATGGCGGGGTGCTTTCGGAACAGGCCGTGTTCCAGAATCTGGCCGGCAAGGCCGCAGAATTGGCGAAATCGGCCATTTCGGATGAGACAACGGTCTCGGCCAATATCGACGGCGCCCATCTGGTTGCGGTGCCGGCGCGGTTTGGCAAGGAAAATGCCATCGTCGGCGCCATGGTGATTGGTTGGGACCAGAGTTCCAGCGTTGCGTTCGCCGCAAATTCGGCGCTTCAAACCGCCCTGATTGCACTGCTGATCGCAGCGATTGCCCTTGTGGGTCTGACCTTTGTCCTGAGGACATTGGTCACCAACCCGCTCAAGCGCCTGACCACGGCTGCTTCTGAACTCGCCCAGTCCAAATACGATGTCGAGGTTGCGGGCACCAAGCGCTCGGACGAGTTGGGCGAAATGGCGCGGGCTGTCGAGGTTTTCCGCGAGAACGCCATCAAGGTCAGGGACATGACCGAGGAAGAAGCGGCACGCATCGAGCGCACCCGCACCGAACGCGCGGCGATGATGCAGGAATTGCAACGGGCCTTCGGCGCGGTCGTGGATGCGACCATTGCCGGCGACTTCAGCCAGCGGGTTGAGACAGAATTTCCCGATGCCGAACTGAATGCTCTGGCGCGCAGCGTCAACGATCTGGTCGAGACGGTCGACCGCGGCATCGGCGAGACGGGCAAGGTCCTGGCTGCACTTGCCGATACCGACCTGACCTACCGCGTCAGCGGCACCTACCAAGGGGCGTTCGACCAGCTCAAGATGAACACCAATGCCGTTGCCGACAAGCTGATCGAGGTTGTCGGCCAGATCAAGGCGACCTCTCGCGGTCTCAAGGTGGCCACGGGCGAGATCCTCAGTGGCGCCAACGATCTCAGCGAACGCACCACCAAGCAGGCCGCGACCATCGAGGAAACTTCGGCAGCCATGGAGCAATTGGCGAACACCGTCATGAGCAACGCCAAGAAGGCCGGCACGGCATCCGAGCAGGCCAGTGTCGCCTCGCGAACTGCGGAAGAGGGCGGTCAGGTGATGGCGGAAGCCAATCGGGCGATGGAACGTATCTCCGATTCATCGTCCAAGATCTCCAACATCATCGGCATGATCGACGACATCGCCTTCCAGACCAACCTGCTGGCGCTGAACGCCTCGGTCGAGGCGGCGCGCGCCGGCGATGCCGGCAAGGGCTTCGCCGTGGTGGCGGTGGAAGTTCGCCGACTGGCGCAAAGCGCGGCGAACGCCTCTTCCGAGGTCAAGGTTTTGATCGAGCAGTCGGGCGAGGAAGTCTCGGGCGGCACCAAGCTCGTCGCCGAAGCGGCCGAAAAGCTTGCGGCGATCCTCGATGCTGTCAGGACCAATGCCTCCGAGATGGAGGAAATCGCCAAGGACAGCCGCGAGCAGGCCGGTGCCATCGAGGAAGTGAATGTCGCCGTTCGTCAGATGGACGAGATGACCCAGCACAATGCGGCGCTGGTGGAACAGACCAATGCCGCGATCGAGCAGACCGAAAATCAGGCAAGCGAACTCGATCACATCGTCGAGGTCTTCACGCTTTCCGAGGGCGGTCGCGACACGGCGAAACCCACCCCTGTCGCGCCGGCACCGGTCAAGACGAGCGCGCCGGACAAACTCGCGAGTGCTGCCAAGACCTATCTCACAAGAGGCAACACGGCAGTCAAACAGGACCACGACTGGTCCGAATTCTGACCTAGCGTTGTTTTGACGCATGCAGGTTTGTTGAGGCCCCGCAACGTCGGGGCCTTTTCTTACTTTAGGAGAAGTTAATCAGTTTTCCGTATGAAAATTTCTCGAGTGGATAGGAGAACCGGCTGGACGTGACGTGCCGTTTCTCGGACGCCCGTGGTTATCACCGACCGACAGGATCCGCAGAATCCGTCTAAGGCGCATCACCGCACGCGCCACGAATGAACAAGAGTACGCAAAGGCCCGGTTAATGCGGTTTACGATTCCAGCCAAACTTCTCACCCTGATCGCGCTCTCGGCGGTCGTCATCATTATTGCCGTCAGCGTCCAGCTTTTCGGGCTGCGGGATCGTTTGTGGTCCGACCGAGCGGAACTGATCCGTTCCGAGGTCGAAACGACCATTTCGATATTTGCCGGATACCAGGCGCGCGTCGATGCTGGCGAGATGAGCCTTGAGGACGCGCAGACCGCCGCCGGCGACGTGATGCGCACCATCCGCTACGGCAACGACGACTACATGTTCGCCTATTCGCCGGACGGAACCCGGGTAAAGTTTCCCGAGTACAAGGGTGAAGGCGATAACTTCTGGGATCTCGAGGATAGCAACGGCAATTTCCTGGTGCGGGACCTGATCAAGGCTGCGCAGGCAGGCGGCGGGTTCACCACTTACTACTTTCCGCGCCTGGGCAAGGAGACCGCCGATCCGAAGCTGGCCTATGCGGAGATGTTCACGCCCTGGGACTGGATGGTCGGCACCGGTGTCTACATCGACGATCTCAATGCGGTGTTCCAGAGCGAGCTGTTGAAGGCCCTGGCATGGCTCGGCGGCGCGCTGGTCGTGTTGATCGGTGCTGCCGTGCCGATCGCCTTGTCGCTGACGCGGCCCATCGCCGGCATCACCAAGAACATGAATCAGCTGGCCGAGGGCGACCTTGAAACCGAAATCATCGGCGCCGGGCGCAAGGATGAGATCGGCGAGATGGCGCGGGCGGTTGAGGTGTTCCGCGAGAACGCTCTAAAGGTCAAGCAGATGACCGATGACGAGGTCGAAGCCGAGCAGCGCCGCCAGCAAGAGCGGGCGAAGATGATGAAGGAGCTTCAGACCGAGTTCGGACAGGTGGTTGATGCGGCGATTGCCGGCGATTTCAGCCATCGGGTTGAGGTCGAGTTCCCCGACGCCGAGCTCAATGCCCTGGCTGGTTCTGTGAATTCGCTGGTCGAGACCGTCGACCGCGGCATCGGTGAGACCGGGGAAGTTTTGGCCGCCGTGGCCGAAACCAATCTGACGCGGCGCGTCACCGGCCAGTATGAGGGCGCCTTCGAGCGCCTGAAGGCCAACACCAATGCCGTGGCCGATCGCCTGACCGAAGTGGTCGGGCAGATCAAGTCGACCTCGCGCGGGCTGAAGACGGCCACCGGCGAGATCCTGTCGGGCGCCAACGATTTGTCCGAACGCACCACCAAGCAGGCGGCGACCATCGAGGAAACCTCGGCGGCCATGGAGCAGCTGGCGCACACCGTCATGGACAATGCCAAGAAGGCCGGCACGGCATCCGAGCAGGCCAGTGTGGCCTCGCGGACCGCTGAAGAAGGTGGCGAGGTGATGCGTCAGGCCAATCAGGCCATGGAGCGGATCTCCGCCTCGAGCGCCAAGATCTCCAACATCATCGGCATGATCGACGATATCGCCTTCCAGACCAACCTTCTGGCGCTGAACGCTTCGGTTGAAGCGGCGCGGGCCGGTGAAGCGGGCAAGGGCTTTGCCGTGGTCGCGGTCGAAGTGAGACGGCTGGCCCAGAGCGCGGCCGAGGCCTCCTCCGAGGTCAAGGTTTTGATCGAGCAGTCGGGCGAAGAGGTTGCCGGTGGCACCAAGCTGGTTGCCGAGGCTGCCGACAAGCTCTCGGCGATCCTCGATGCCGTCAGGACCAATGCGACGGAGATGGAAGAGATCGCCAAGGACAGCCGCGAGCAGGCCTCCTCGATCGACGAGGTCAACACGGCCGTCAGGCAAATGGACGAGATGACCCAGCACAACGCGGCACTGGTCGAAGAGACGAACGCCGCGATCGAGCAGACCGAGTCCCAGGCCAGTGAACTTGACCATATTGTCGACGTGTTCACGCTTGCCGAGACGGGCAGGGGGAACGAGACGGGCAAGCCGAAGGCTTCGCCCGCGCCGGCCAAGGGTATCAAGGGGCTTCAGGAAAAGGTGGTCAGCGCCGCCAAGACCTACCTCTCCAAGGGCAATACCGCCGTCAAGGCCGATGCCGATTGGTCCGAGTTCTGAGATGCGCCCGGACGGGAGACGAATTGATAGAAAAGGGCGCCCGCCGGGCGCCCTTTTGCCTTTCAACAGCCGTTGGCGGTCACCGGCAGGCGACGTTTTGTCACGCAAGCCGGAATGGCGGCGATCCGCAAGTTAAGATCGCGTTTGCCGCCTGCAGATATAAATAACCTCATACGCAAGTACTTGTTTCGTAAAGGGCATATCAGATGAAGAATCCCCTGCACACAGTATCCGGAAAGTTGGTCATTGCGGCGGGCTTGTCCATTGCCGCGATTCTCATCGCCTACACCGGCGTGAATGCATGGATGGCCAAAGTCCAGACGGAAACTGATGTCATGGCACTGGCGACGCAAAAAGCCACCCATGCTGCCGATCAGGTGGCGCAGAGCCTGACCATCGCAACGTCGGCCGGCAAGGCCGTTGCCGGAACCATTTCCGGCTACATCGCCGAGGGCGGCAAATCGCGCGCCGATGTTATCGCCTTGCTCAAGCCTGTCGCACCGCAATATGACAGCGTTTTCGGGTCCTGGATGTCCGAGCTTGTCGGTCCGGATGCACCGAAGCTGTTGACGGGCACCGAGGGTCAGAACGACCAGGGGGTGTTTAACGCCTATTGGACCAAGGATGGTAACGGCAAGGTCGAATTCTCGACCTGGACCGTTAATCCAGAAGACGAATATTACGTCGAGCCGCTGGCGACCAAGACATCGGTGATAACCTCACCCTACATGTCGGAGTCCGGGACCCTTATCACCTCGATCTCGGTGCCAGTCACGGTTGATGGCGAAATCGTCGGTATTGCCGGGGTCGATATCAGTCTCAATGATCTGACCAGCTTCATCGACGAATTGCGCCCCTTCGAAGGCGCCCATGTCATGCTGCTGGCCAACAACGGCACGTGGCTGGCGACGAGCGACAGCGCCAATCTGATGAACGAATATGCCGATCCGGGTGCGGATCAGGTGAAACAGGCTCTTGCCGACGGCAAGATGCAGGTCATCAACGACATGCCGGGCGGTGTGGTCCGCCTGATCTATCCGTTCACCGCGCCGGGCATGCACACGACATGGGCCGCGGTTCTGGACGTGCCGGCCGCCGTTTTCAATGATCCGGTGTTCCGGCAGTTGCAAAACGCCGTGCTTGGCGGCCTCGCCATTCTCGTGGTGTCTCTGACCGTCATCCTTCTGGTCTCGCGTGCGATCGTCAACAAGCCGGTTGCCCGCCTGTCCACGACCATGGATGCCTTGTCTCATGGTGACCTCGACGTCGAGGTGGATGCGACCGGCCGCAAGGACGAGATCGGCGAGATGGCGCGGGCGGTTGAGGTGTTCCGCGAGAACGCACTAAAGGTCAAGCAGATGACCGATGACGAGGTCGAAGCCGAGCAGCGCCGGCAGCAAGAGCGGGCGCAGATGATGAAGGAGCTTCAGACCGAGTTCGGACAGGTGGTTGATGCGGCGATTGCCGGCGATTTCAGCCATCGGGTTGAGGTCGAGTTCCCCGACGCCGAGCTCAATGCTTTGGCCGGTTCGGTGAACTCACTGGTCGAGACCGTCGATCGCGGGATCGGCGAGACCGGGGAAGTTCTGGCCGCTGTGGCCGAGACCGACCTGACGCGGCGCGTCACCGGCCAGTATGAGGGCGCCTTCGAGCGCCTGAAGGCCAACACCAATGCCGTGGCCGATCGCCTGACCGAAGTGGTCGGGCAGATCAAGTCGACCTCGCGCGGGCTGAAGACGGCCACCGGCGAGATCCTGTCGGGCGCCAACGATTTGTCCGAACGCACCACCAAGCAGGCGGCGACCATCGAGGAAACCTCGGCGGCCATGGAGCAGCTGGCGCACACCGTCATGGACAATGCCAAGAAGGCCGGCACGGCATCCGAGCAGGCCAGTGTGGCCTCGCGGACCGCTGAAGAAGGTGGCGAGGTGATGCGTCAGGCCAATCAGGCCATGGAGCGGATCTCCGCCTCGAGCGCCAAGATCTCCAACATCATCGGCATGATCGACGATATCGCCTTCCAGACCAACCTTCTGGCGCTGAACGCTTCGGTTGAAGCGGCGCGGGCCGGTGAAGCGGGCAAGGGCTTTGCCGTGGTCGCGGTCGAAGTGAGACGGCTGGCCCAGAGCGCGGCCGAGGCCTCCTCCGAGGTCAAGGTTTTGATCGAGCAGTCGGGCGAAGAGGTTGCCGGTGGCACCAAGCTGGTTGCCGAGGCTGCCGACAAGCTCTCGGCGATCCTCGATGCCGTCAGGACCAATGCGACGGAGATGGAAGAGATCGCCAAGGACAGCCGCGAGCAGGCCTCCTCGATCGACGAGGTCAACACGGCCGTCAGGCAAATGGACGAGATGACCCAGCACAACGCGGCACTGGTCGAAGAGACGAACGCCGCGATCGAGCAGACCGAGTCCCAGGCCAGTGAACTTGACCATATTGTCGACGTGTTCACGCTTGCCGAGACGGGCAGGGGGAACGAGACGGGCAAGCCGAAGGCTTCGCCCGCGCCGGCCAAGGGTATCAAGGGGCTTCAGGAAAAGGTGGTCAGCGCCGCCAAGACCTACCTCTCCAAGGGCAATGCCGCCGTCAAGGCCGATGCCGATTGGTCCGAGTTCTGATCCCCGGCCAGCCGAAAAAAGACTGAAATATCAAAGGGCGCCCAATGGGCGCCCTGTTTTGTTTATGGCGAGGACAATAGTCGCGAAGGGGCAAACCCCGCTAATTCTTGGTTAATCCATACATATTAATTTGTCCGATGAAATGCCTTACAACTTGACGGGGACGAGCTATGTCTAAATTTGGAATCACCGCGCGCATCGCTGGTGGATTCGGCGCAATTATCATACTGCTCGTTGCTGTCAGCATCGTTGCATATGTCGGTATCACGACACTGTCGGGAGTAACCGAAAAATACCGGTTCGCCGAAGGTCAGATGAGCGAAATCACCGACTACGTGGCTGATTACCATGAAATGACGATGAGTGTTCAGAACTACCTTCTGGCACCCACCGCCGACGGCGCCCAAGAGGCGTATGTCTGGATCGACGACGTTGCAACGAACGATCCCGAAGGCGTCGCGAAATTCGAGAGCCTACCGGTCGCGCGGGCCGAAATCAGCAAGATCGAAGCATCCGCCGCATCGCTGCGCGAAGGGTTCCAGCAAACCATCGATCTGGAGAAGCAGCGCGCCGAACTGAGCCAGAAGGTCTTGACGATCTATCAACGCTTCGATCTCGGAATGAAAACGCTCATCGATCAGAGCGAACAGCTGAGCCTTGTGCCCATTGCGGCCGACGTGTCTCGTGCGGTTAAGGACATCATGACGACGGAAGGTTTCGCCGTCCAGTATATGTCGGACTACAAAGATGCCACTCTGGATCAGGTTCGAGGGTATGCAGAGAGCTCGATCGAAAAGCTGAACGGCATCAAGGCCTCCACCGCAAATCCCGGCCTGAAGAAAGCGTCTGACGAGTTGGCGGGCGATACGACCGAGTTTGTAGATGCCTTGAACGCATTGGGCGCGCTCAACCAGCAGATGGCGCAGATCACCAACGATACGCTCATCCCGCGCTCCAAGGAACTCGACAACAGCTACCAGATTCTGACCAGTGCAGTGCGTAGCGAGCAGGAAGCTCTCGGGCCGCTGTCTCAGGAAACGGCTCAGAACACGTTGATCTCTGTCCTCGTGTTTTCGGCCATTGCTATCCTGGTCGGCCTCGGCCTCGCCTATTTCACCGGAACCTGGCTCTCCAGGGCCATCGGCAAGATGTCCCACGACATGAGCCGCATGGCTGATGGCGATCTCGATCTCGAACTCGGACCGGCACCCAAGGCCAGTGAACTCGGCCTGATGGCGCGGGCGCTCGAAACCTTCCGGGTCAATGGACTGGCTGTTCGCTCCATGGACGCCGAAAAGGAACAGGCTCGCGAAAAGGAACGCGCCGAGCAGGAGCTGCGCGATCAGTTGCAGCAGGAAATGGTCGGCGTCGTTTCGGCGGCGGTGGCAGGCGATTTCTCTCGCCGCATCGAAGGGCATTACGAACGCGAGGATCTCAAGACTCTGGTCGAAGCATTCAACGCGCTGGTCGAGACGGTCGACCGCGGCATCGGCGAGACGGGTGAAGTCTTGGCCGCCCTTGCCCAAACCGACCTGACCCATCGCGTCAGCGGAGAGTATCAGGGCGCCTTCGATCAGCTGAAGTCGAATACCAATGCGGTTGCCGACAAGCTGACCGAGGTCGTCAGCCAGATCAAGGAAACCTCGCGCGGCCTCAAGGTCGCCACGGGCGAAATCCTGTCGGGCGCCAACGATCTCAGCGAACGCACCACCAAGCAGGCGGCGACCATCGAGGAAACCTCGGCGGCCATGGAACAGCTGGCGCAGACCGTCATGGGCAATGCCAAGAAGGCCGGCACGGCGTCCGAACAGGCCAGCGTGGCTTCGCGGACCGCTGAAGAGGGCGGCGAGGTGATGCAGCAGGCCAACAAGGCGATGGAACGCATTTCCAACTCGTCGTCCAAGATCTCCAACATCATCGGTATGATCGATGACATCGCCTTCCAGACCAACCTACTGGCGCTGAACGCTTCGGTCGAAGCGGCACGAGCGGGCGAGGCGGGCAAGGGCTTTGCCGTTGTCGCTGTTGAAGTCCGGCGTCTGGCTCAGAGCGCGGCAGAGGCCTCCTCTGAGGTCAAGGTGCTGATCGAGCAGTCGGGCGAGGAAGTCGCTGGTGGCACCAGACTCGTTGCCGAGGCCGCCGAAAAGCTCTCGGCTATCCTCGACGCGGTCAAGACCAATGCGTCCGAGATGGAGGCTATTGCCAAGGACAGCCACGAGCAGGCGTCAGCCATCGACGAGGTCAACGTTGCCGTCAGGCAGATGGACGAGATGACCCAGCACAACGCGGCTCTGGTCGAAGAGACGAACGCCGCGATCGAGCAGACCGAGTCCCAGGCGTCCGAGCTCGACAGGATCGTCGATGTGTTCACCCTCGTCGACACCGGCGTCTCGATGACAGCGAAGAAAACCGCTGCACCCGCAGCCCAAGGTGGCATCAAGGACCTGCAGCGCAAGGTCGTCGGTGCCGCCAAGGCCTATATCAGCCAGGGCAACGCGGCGGTGAAATCGGATACGGACTGGTCCGAGTTCTGACGCTCCAGGCTTTTGTGAGACATGACAAAGGGCGCCCTAACGGGCGCCCTTTTTGCTATGCGACCGATCTTTCCACAGGCGATCCGAAACAGGGGGATTCGCCGATAGGCTTAACAGCTTGTTAAGGCGACGCGGCTGAACATCCACAAGGAAAAGCTGTGTAGGCGCCACGCGAAATCCGCCTCAACTGCCTGTCACGTTATAGGGTTTCTGCGTCGGGGCGATTCGTGTCCTGCAGATCAGGCCACGCTTTCTTGTGTTGTAGTGCGTATCGCCCGGCCCTTTGACCAAAGGGTTCGACCAGTCTGGCCACCACCAAGGCGGAGACCCAGCCATGTCGCTACTTCTCGAACTTGAAGATGATCGCAATCTTCACCCCGTCGATATCATCGAGCACATCGCCTCGATCAACGACTGGAATTTCGAGCGCCAGGACGCGGACGAGATCTCGATCTCGGTGCGCGGCGGCTGGAGCGATTATCACGTCTCGTTCAACTGGATGGAAGATCTGGAGAGCCTGCACGTCGCCTGCGCCTTCGATCTCAAGGTGCCCGATGCGCGCAAGGCCGAGGTCAAGCAGCTGATCGCTCTGGTCAACGAGCAATTGTGGATCGGCCATTTCGACGCCTGGAACAAGGAAGGCGTCATTCTGTTCCGCCATTCTCACCTGTTGTCGGGCGGTGCCGATGTCAGCCCGCAGCAATGCGAAGCGCTGCTCAGGGCCGCGACCGAAAGCTGTGATCTCTACTACCAGGCCTTCCAGTTCGTGATATGGGCTGGCAAGAGCGCGCCGGACGCCCTATCTTCGGTCATGTTCGAGACCGTCGGAGAGGCCTAGCTCCAGGCAAATGAGTTTGATCGAAATCCAGGGCGTGGTGCTGATCGGTGCCGGCAAGATGGGGCTAGCGCTGGCGCGCGGCTGGCTCAATGCCGGCCTGAAACCGGCTGCGCTGACGCTTGTGGATCCCCAGCCGATGGCGGCAACACTTGAGTTTGTCGAGGAGACTGGCGTCAGCCTCACGGACACACCGCCCACCGAGCCGGCACGGGTCGTCATGCTTGCCGTCAAGCCGCAGGTCATGGCGTCGGTGCTGCCGGGGCTGAAGCCGCTGTTCGGCTCGCATACGCTGGCGATTTCCATCGCCGCTGGCATTTCCCTAGGCACGCTGCTCGACGGGTTGGCGACGCACCGTGTCGTGCGCGCCATGCCGAACACTCCGTCACAGGTCGGCGCCGGCATGACCGGCGCCGTGGCGGCACCGGGCGTTTCCGGCGAGGACATGGCGCTGGCCGAGGACCTTCTGGCCGCGGCCGGCGATCTCTTGTGGTTCGACGATGAAAAAAAGATCGACCAGGTGACGGCGATCTCCGGTTCGGGCCCCGCCTACGTCTTTTTCATGGTCGAAGCGCTGGCTGCTGCCGGTGAGGCCGAAGGCCTGACGCCGGAAGACGCCATGCTGCTCGCCCGTCAGACGGTCATCGGTGCTGCGGCGCTGATGGAGGAAGACCCGACCGACGCGGCGCAACTGCGCAAGAACGTTACCTCGCCCAATGGCACGACGGCTGCGGCGCTCGACGTGCTGATGGCTGACGACGGGCTGGTTGCTCTGATGAAACGCACCGTCCATGCGGCGCGCCTGCGCTCCGAAGAACTCGGCAAGTAGTCCCTATACCGATTTCGAGGGCGGGTGCTGAAGCGCGCTCGCAGGTCTTTTCCGATTGCCTCAACAGTGAGACGACGCGCTGCGTCATTGTGACCGAGGTCCGGAATCCGGGGCGCTCGGCGAGAAAACATCCGCAAACAAATCATGTTTGATTTGGGTCAAGGCAGCGCGCTCCGGGAGCTCAGAAATATTGAGTTTGGAAGGTTGCTTTTTCTGGGGGCAGGCATTGGAACCTTCCCAATTCGCTGGATACAGCGCCCTTGAGGCAGCGGCCAGCAAGCTGTCGCGCTGGTTACGTACGACCGGAACCTGACGCGACCCCTTATCGCGCATGACGGCAGACATCCTGTTGGACCTGTTGTGAGCGAGAACGGAGTTGCGTCGCTGACTATCGACGGTCGTCGTGACAGCGTTCGCAGAGGAGGCGCGCGCCTTGGTTGGTGGGGTGCGCGCCTCCGTATTTTTGGTGCAGCGCGTATCGATCGCGGCGCGCCGGTCTCGCGAACTAACTTATTGTTTTGTCGCGTTTTCGAAGCGCAAAACCGGTATCCACTTTTGCTGAAAACGCTCTACAGCCCCTGCGTCAGGTTCAGCCTGTCGAGCGTGGTGCGATCGCGTTCTTCGACCATCTCAACGAAAAAGCGCCGGACGACATCACGGCTGCCCTCGGGCAGGTTTGCCAAGGCAGCATTGATGCGGTTGGTCTGGCTTTCCGACAGCTGTTCCCAGAAGGCACGCCCGAGCGGCGTGGCATACAAAAGCCGCTGGCGCCGGTCGGTCTCGCCGGGCTTTTGCTCGATATAGCCGTTGTCGATCAATTGCCGCAAAACCCGCGCCAGACTCTGCTTGGTGATCTTGAGGATGTCGAGCAGGTCGGCCACCGCCATGCCGGGCTTGAGGTTGACGAAATAGAGCACCCGGTGGTGCGCCCGGCCGAAATCGGACTCCGACAGGATCACATCGGCGTCGCCGGTGAAATCTCGATAGGCGAAGAACAACAGCCCCATGATGTCTAGCGGCATCTGGTCGCGGCTGAACGGCGGGGTATTTATGTCAGCTTTATTGACACTTTTTACTTCTGCTGGCATTTTCGCCCCACCGAAATCTCTCGATGGTCTTATCGCAAAGCCGTCCGGATTTGCCAATGGCACTTGACCGGGCCAGTATGGTTTTGCTGATGGGATGATCGGCCAAAAACACCTTACGGAGGAAAAAATGGCAGGCTTGCCCATGGACCAGCGCGAAGGCTGGATCTGGTACGATGGCGAGATGGTGCCGTGGCAGGACGCCAAGCTGCATGTGCTGACACACGGGTTGCACTATGCGAGTTCGGTTTTCGAAGGCCAGCGCGCCTATGGCGGCGAGATCTTCAAGCTGCGCGAACACACCGAGCGTCTGATCCGCTCGGCCGCCATGCTCGATTTCGAGATCGGCTATTCCGCCGACGAGATCGACGCCGCCTGCCGCGAGGTTCTGGTCAAGAACAATCTCGTCGATGCCTATATGCGTCCGGTCGCCTGGCGCGGCTCCGAGGAAATGGGCGTCGCCGCCCGTAGCAACAAAGTGCATGTCGCCATCGCTACTTGGGAATGGCCGAGCTATTTCTCCCGCGAGGAGCGCCTGAAGGGCATCCGCCTGACCTGGTCGAAATGGAAACGGCCGTCGCCCGAGACCATTCCCAGCGCCGCCAAGGCCGCCGGGCTCTACATGATCTGCACCCTCAGCAAACACGCCGCCACCGATGCCGGCTATGCCGACGCGCTGATGCTCGATTATCGCGGTTATGTCGCCGAGGCGACGGGCGCCAATGTCTTTTTCATTAAGGGCAAGGACATCGTCACCCCGACCCCGGACTGCTTCCTCAATGGCATCACCCGCCAGACGGTGATCGAACTGGCCAGGGCCAATGGCTACACGGTCACCGAACGCCACATGAAGCCCGAGGAACTGGCTGATTTCGACGAGTGCTTCCTGACCGGTACCGCCGCCGAAGTCACTCCCGTGCGCGAGATCGGTGAATATAGCTTCACGCCGGGCGAGGCCTGCCACACCATGGTCGATACCTATATGGCCGCGGTGCAGCCCAAGGCGGCAGCGGCCGAGTAGTGCCGGGCGGCGAGCGGTACGCGACGCGTCCCGACGCTACGGCGCTTCGGCGAGCCTATGCGCGCCATCTGCTCGACCACAACGGCATCACCGACAATGCCGGGTTGCTGCGGGCTTTTTCTACGGTGCCCCGGGAACGATTTCTCGGGCCGCCGCCGTGGCGGATGCACGGTTTCGGCAGGCCGGCGACAGAGATTGCGGACGGCGATCTCGACCATGTCTATCGCGACGTCCTGATTGCGCTCGATGAAGCCAAGGGCATCAACAATGGCCAACCGTCCCTTCATGCCAAGCTGATCGACGCGCTGGCGCCTGAACCGGGCGCGCGTATCGTTCACGTCGGTGCCGGTACTGGCTACTACACGGCGATCCTGGCCGAACTCGTCGGGCCGTCAGGGCATGTGCTGGCGATTGAAGCCGACAAGGGGCTCGGGGAGTTGGCGCGCGCCAATCTTGCCGACCGCGGCAACGTCAGTGTCGAGGTCGGCGATGGTGCCGACGCCCCGACGGAACCGGCGGATGGCGTCTATGTCAGCTTCGCCGTCGCCGCGCCGGTGGACAACTGGATCGACGGACTGCCGCCGGGCGGGCGTCTGGTGTTTCCTCTTGGCGTGCCGGGTAGTAGTCGGGCTGGCGTCCGTTACACCGCTCGGGGCGCCATGCTGCTCGTGACGCGACAGCAGAGCGGGTTTGCGGCGCGGTTCCTGTTTCCGGCGAGTTTCATTTTCGCAGCGGGCAGGGCAGGCGAGACCGACCCGGAGCACCTCGCACGCCTCGAACGCGGCTTCGCCGGTGGCAGGCTGGGCGAGGTCAAGAGCCTGATCTGGCGCGCGCCGGCTGATCCCGCGCGCTGCTGGTTCCACTCCGAGACCTGGAGCCTGTCCTTCGATGACCCTTGGCCGCATTGACCGCTAGCTGAGCTGCTGAGGATAATTGCCCGCCGCACCTCCGCGGCGCTTTTCCTGTGGGACGGAGTTTCAGATGGGTCTCGAGATCGTGCAAGTCACCGCCGACACGACGGATATGCTGGCGCGCATCGCGGACGATGTGTTCGACTACGCCATTGATAAGGACCATCTCGGACGCTTTTGCGCCTGCGAGGACGATTTGATGTTCGTTGCACGCCATGACGGGCTGGTGGTTGGGCAGGTGCGCGGCTATGTGCACCGGCAGCCTGATACCATCAATCAGCTCTACCTCGACAATCTCGGCGTGGCGCCGGCCTTCCAGCGGCGGGGAATCGCCACCCGGCTGGTGAAGGCATTGCTCGATCTTGGCGCAACCCGAGGCTGCAAGGATGTCTGGCTGGCGACCGAAGCCAACAATGATCAGGCACGGCAGTTCTATCGGTCGCTCGGGCTCTTTGAGAGTGAGGTCGTCATGTTCGCCAATTTCCAGGACGACGACGCCTGAACGGATCGCTCCGCGCCGGTCACGATCCCAGTGCCACTTGCCCTTGGACCTGTCGTCATCGTCTTTGGCAGCCCCCTATGCGCTACCGCTGGGGCTGGTTTCGCGCGTCCAGCAACGATGCCTTAGTCGTCGATCCAGCCATGGGCGATGGCGCCGGCGAGGATTGTGTCGCCATTGTCAGCCGCAAGGCGGGCCATGGCCGCATTGTCGTAAGGGATGTTGCGGAAGGTGACGTCCCAGCCGAAATCGGTTTCGGCGATGATGGCGTAGCGGGCGTGGGGTGAGCCGACCTGCCAGGCGCGGCGGACCGGCGCCGCTGCGACATAGCCCGGCGCGCCGACGCTGCCCGGATTGACGATCTGGCGGCCGTCGCGCAGGCAGATGCTGCGCGGCTCGTGGGTGTGTCCGCAAAGCATCAGCGATTGCGTGACGCCATCGGCGCGTGCGGCGATGCCGTCATAGTCGCGCAGGGTCAGGTGTACCTGGTCGGCCAGAGTCTCGATCCAGCCGTCGACATCGCTTTTCGGCGTGCCATGGGTCAGAAGCACCTTGTCCTTGAAAAGGCGCGTCGGCGGCAGGCGGCGGAGCCAGTCGAAATGCTCGGGGCTGAGCGTCTCGAAGGCCAGGCGGTCGAAACGGGGGACGGTGTCGGCGGTGGCTTGGACCAGAGCGCGGTCGTGATTGCCGGCGATTGTCGGCAGGCCGAGCGAGACGAGAAGGTCGGCGGTGCCGCGCGGGTCGAGCGGTCCGGACAGGCTGTCGCCGAGATTGACGATGTCGGTCACGCTGTTGCGGTCGATGTCCCTGAGCACGGCCTCGAGGGCCAGGCGATTGCCGTGAATGTCGGAGATGACGGCAAAGCGCATGGCGTTTGTCCTAGGTGTTGTCTTTTCGCGGAAAACAGATGGTGCCGGTCAGATCTTCCACTTGTCGCGGGCCGTGTCGTCCTCATCCTTTGCCGCGACCCACTGGTTGTTGCCGCCGGGGCCGGTCTCGCGCTTCCAGAACGGCGCATCGGTCTTGAGCCAGTCCATGACATAGCTGGCGCCATCGAAGGCGGCCTGCCGGTGGGCGGACAGCGCCATGACGATGACGATGACCTCGCCCGGCACCATGGTGCCGAATCGGTGGATGACGCCGATGTCGATGAGATCGAAGCGGCTCATGGCTTCGCTGGCGAAACGGGTGATCTGCTTTTGCGCCAGCGCCGGATAGTGTTCGAGCGTCATGGTCTCGATCGGCTTGTCCGGTGTCGAACGGACCGTGCCAACAAAGGATACGAACGCCCCTGCCTCTTCCCGATCTTTCAGGAAGGCATTGGTCTCGGCGCCGGGATCGAACGGGTCTTGTTGCAGGCGGACGAACAAGAGATTACCCACCCGTCATAGGGGGGAACAGCGCCACGGTCTTCGCGTCACCGAGCGGAGTATCGAGCGGCACGATTTCCTCGTCGAGGGCGGCGCGGATGGTCTTGCGGTCCTCGAAGGCGAGGCTTGCCGCTTCGTCGCGTGCCGCCAGCCAGTCGATGAGATCGGCGATGGTCGCAACCTCGGGCGGCAGGCTCACGTCTTCGCTGCCCGTGTTCAGCCGCTCACGCAGCCAGGCGAAATAGAGAATTTTCAAAGTGTCGGCTCCGATGGGGTGGTCATGGTCTTCCAGGCGCCCTGCCAGTAGTTCCAGCCGGTCCAGATCGTCAGCACCGCGGCGAGCCAGAGCACCGCATCAGAGATCAACCGGAGTTCCGGCGCCATCGGCTCGGCCATGCAGATGCCGAGGGCAATCAACTGAACCGTCGTCTTGTACTTGGCCAGCATCGACACCGGCATGATGACATTCTGGGTGCCCATGAATTCCCTGAGGCCCGAGACGAAGATCTCGCGCAACAGGATGGCGAGCGCCGGGATGAGATCGAACAGCGAAAAGGTGTGATCGAAGGCAAAGGCGATGAGCAGGGCCGCGACCAGCAGCTTGTCGGCGATCGGATCGAGCATGCGCCCGAGCGGCGAGGTCTCATTCATCATCCGCGCCAGGAAGCCGTCGAGGAAATCCGTGATGGCGGCGAGGATGTAGATGACAAGCGCCAGAGAGCGCAGGATTCCGCCGCCCGGCGGCAGCACGAGGATGACGATCACCGGAATGGCAAGGATCCTCAGAACCGTCAGCAGGTTCGGCAGGGACAGCGATTTCGAAGGTGCGTCGGACATGGCCGGAGAAAACGGCAAGGGCGGCGCGGCGTCAAGGAAAATGGGCGCAGCGGCATCTTCCAGTTTGCCGGCATGCGACACTATGCCGGCTGCAAAAACGGGACCGCCGTCGTTCGTCGCCCGCCATGGAGCGGCACCAGGGTTTTTGAAAAAGAGATAACAACATCAACGCAATGCCGGGCAATGGGTGGGTTGTCACCACACTTCACACTGCGGCTTTCGCGGGTCAAAACCCGATTGACTCGCGGAATGAACCAAATAGCCTGATACATAATGACATTTCAGATGAAAATGTCAGCACAAAAAAGGAGGAGACAATGCGGTTTCATCCGCTCTTGCTGGCCGGCGGGTTTGCCCTGCTGGCGGCTCAATCGGTGTTTGCGCAGGCAGAGACCAATCTTCCCGATCCGGTGCCGGGCGCGCTGCCCGTCACAGTGCAACAGACCAAGGTTCATTCGGCGGCCATCGAAGGCAATCTGATGGGCGAAAGCGCCGACCGTGACGTTTTCGTGGCTCTGCCTCCGAGTTACGACACGGAGCCGGACCGGCGCTATCCGGTGGTCTATGCCCTGCATGGCTATTCCATCAGCGCCGACCAGTGGATGCTCGAGATCCACGCGCCCCAGACCATCGAAGGCGCTTTCGCCAAGGGCGCCAAGGAGATGATCGTCGTCTTGCCGACGTCCAAGAACGCCTATTTCGGTTCGCTCTATGCCAGTTCGAAGACGACCGGCGATTTCGAGAACTTCATCGCCGAGGACCTGGTTCAGTACATCGACGCCAACTACCGCACGATTCCGGCCCGCGAGAGCCGGGGCCTTGTGGGTCACTCTATGGGCGGCTACGGCGCCACCCGCATCGGCATGAAGCATGCCGACGTCTTCGGCTCGCTCTACATCATGAGCGGCGGCGGCGGTGGCGTGACCAGCGTTATCGAGCTGAGCCCCGAGGACGTTGCCAAGCTCGAAGCCCTGAAGAGCCCGGCCGAGGCCGCTGATCTCGGGATATTCCCCTATCTGGCGACGCTGGCCAAGGCCGCGGCCTATTCGCCCAATCCGCAAAAGCCGCCGCTCTATCTCGATCTGCCCTACGACAAGGACGGCAATATCAACGAAGCCGTTGTGGCGAAATGGACGGCCAACGCCCCGCTGGTGTTCGGCGACCAGTATATCGGCGAGCTCGAACGCTACACCGCCATCCAGATCGAGGTCGGTGACGAGGACGGCGGTCTGGAGGGCATGCGCGAACTCGATGCGATGTTCTCGAGCTATGGCCTGGATCACACCTTCGAGGTCTTTCCTGGCACGCATACCAGCAACGTGGCGTTCCGGTTCCAGGACCACGTTCTGCCGTTCTTCTCGACCCATCTGACGTTCGAGTAGCGGCGGGATCCAGTTCCAGGGGTTCGGCCAGACGCGGCCGGATCCCGTATGCACATCAGCATACCGGCGCAAGGCGAAGATCTCTGGGCTTGCGCCAGTCATTTCAATGCGTGCTGGAAAATCAGACCCAAACGCCAGCACGATGAAACTCTAGGAGGACGCAATGCGGATAGCTCCGCTTTTTGTGGCCGGTGCACTGGCACTTCTTGCCGCGCAACCGGCCTTTGCACAGGCCAACACCAAATTGCCCGACCCTGTCGAGGGCGCTCTGCCGGTGACCGTGGAAGAAATCACGGTCCATTCGCCGGCGATCGAGGGCAATCTGATGGGCGAAAGCGCCGAACGGCAGGTCATGGTGATCCTGCCGCCGAGCTATGCCAGCGAGCCTGACCGCCATTATCCGGTGGTTTACGCACTGCACGGCTATGGCATCACCGCCAAGCAGTGGATGGTCGAAATCCACGCGCCGCAGACGGTCGAAGGTGCCTTTGCCAAGGGCGCCAAGGACATGATCGTCGTCCTGCCCACATCAAAGAACATCTACAACGGCTCGATGTATTCCTCGTCGCGGACGACGGGTAATTTCGAACTCTATGTCGCGGAAGACGTGGTCGCCTATATCGATGCCAATTACCGGACGATCCCTGCGCGCGAAAGCCGTGGTCTTGTCGGCCATTCGATGGGCGGGTATGGCGCGCAGCGCATCGGCATGAAGCATCCCGACGTTTTCGGCGCGCTCTATCTGATGAGCATCGGCGGCGGCAGCGCCAAGGGGCCGGCGCCATTGAGTGCCGAAGACCTGGCGGCGATCGATGCTCTCAAGAGCCCGGAAGAGGCGGTGGATCTGCCGTTCTTCGCGCTGGCCGAATTGGCCAAGGCGTCGGCATGGTCTCCCAACCCAAACAATCCGCCGCTTTATGCGGACATGCCCTATCGCGATGGCGAATATAACGCCGATGTGGTGGCGAAGTGGAACGCCAACAGGCCGATGCCGATGGTCGACCAGTATATCGACAATCTGAGCAGATATACCGCGATCCAGATCGATGTCGGCGATGCCGATGGCGCCTTGCCCGGGGCTGAGGCCTTTAGTGACGTGCTGTCGTCATACGGGGTCGAGCACGATTTCCTCGTGTTCGCCGGCGATCACACCAGCGAACTGGGCTATCGGTTCCAGGATTTCGTCCTGCCGTTCTTCTCGGAAAATCTGACCTTCGACTAGAACGCGCTATCGCGTCGCCCGCGGAGCTGTCCGTGGGCGGCGCTTATCGGCACAGGCTCTCGCAGGGCACGCCGTCTTTATCGCCATCGAGGCGACCTCCCCATGAGCAATTGCGGTGGTACCACACCGCTTCCTCACACGAATTGATGCGACCACAGGTCTTGCGCGGACTGCACGACCAGGACTGCGCCACACTTATCGGCGCGGATGTGGGCGCTCTTGCAAGCGGGAACAACGGTGAAGTGCCGGCGGCAGCGGATGCGGCGGTCGACGCCAGCACAACGACGAAGGCTAATACGAACTTCATGATCGGGCCTCCTGACGGTTGACCAGAGGATAGACCCGAAGCGGTGAATGAAGAACGCGTGCTTGTGCGTAGGCTTGCCCAAATGGTGAAGGCGCGGTTACCGGGGCAACGATTGCCCCGGCTTGCCGGCGTCCTGGCAATGACGGCGGGAAAGGACTACTGCCCAACCCCCGCCAGTTCCCGCTCAACCGCACCGCCACGCGCCCGGCGTGCCGAAATCGCTGCTGCGAGGTCTTCGAGCATGTCGACCGTTGTTTCCCAATCAACGCAGGCGTCGGTGACGGACTGGCCGTAGGTCAGTTCGACGCCTGGCACCAGGTCCTGGCGGCCGGCAACGAGATTGCTTTCAGCCATGATGCCGATGATGCGGGTCTCGCCATTGGCGATTTGAGCGCCGACATCGGCCAGGACCAGCGGCTGGTTGTTGTGATCCTTTTTCGAATTGGCATGGCTGGCATCGATCATCACCACCTCGCGCTCGCCAGCTTTTTTCAAGAGGGCACAGGCATGGGCGACGCTTTCGGCATCGTAATTGGTCGTGGCGCCGCCCCTGAGGATGACATGGCAATCCGGGTTGCCGGTGGTGGCGGCGATGCCGGAGACGCCGGACTTTGTGACGGCGAGGAAACGATGCGGATGCGCCGATGATTTCACCGCGTCGATAGCGATGCGGACATTGCCCGAGGTGCCGTTCTTGAACCCGACGGGTGAGGACAGGCCCGACGCCAGCTCACGGTGCACCTGGCTTTCGGTGGTGCGCGCGCCAATGGCGCCCCAGGCGACCAGATCGGCGAAATACTGCGGTGTCGTCATGTCGAGGAATTCGACGGCGGCGGGCAGGCCGAGGGTATTGATCTCGCCAAGCAGCTGGCGGGCGAGGCGCAAGCCGTTGTTGATGTCGAACGAGCCGTCGAGATCGGGATCGTTGATCAACCCCTTCCAACCGACCGTGGTGCGGGGCTTTTCGAAATAGACGCGCATGACGATTTCGAGTTCGTTGCCGAGCTTGTCGCGCAGGGCAACGAGGCGGGCGGCATAGTCCAGCGCGGCTTTCGGATCATGGATCGAGCAGGGGCCGACAATGGCGATCAGCCGGTCGTCGTGGCCGTGGATGATGTCATGAATGGCGGCGCGACTTGAAATGACGGTGCGCGTGGCGGCCTCGCTGCGCGGGAATTCGCGCATCACGCGCTCGGGCGCGATGAGTTCGCTCAGTTCGGTAATGCGAAGATCGTCGGTATCGGACGGCATCGGTAGGTTCCCCCTGATGAAGCTTGGGACCCAGCCGGCGGCACAAAAAAAACCGCCAGGTGGCTGGCGGTGGTTCGGTTTGGTTTGTGCGTGATTGTCAGATAACAGGCACCCCTCCGTCCGCCAGCGGCATCGGATAGCTAAAATACCAAAAGTAGAACGTGGCGGCAGAGGTGATCATGCCGGCTTTTTAACCGAGCAAATCTCTGCTGTCACCCCCCGACGATGCGTGCGGATTAACCAGGGGTTCACCGTAAGTGTCCTTCGGACTGGCCAGACGGCGCAAACACACGGAGTCTTGCAGGCTGCGGAACCATAGCGGGGGGTCGCTGAATGGCACGCATCGTCAAGCTGTCCCAGATCGAGGGCAGTCGCCGTCACGCCGAAGGTTCTTCGGTAAACGGGGTTCTGGCACGGATTGCAAGCGTGCCGTGGGAAGCGCTGGCCATGCTGATCGCCTTCCTGTCGGTTGCCTATGTCGCAACGGTCCTGCTCTCGCATACCGGGTCGTCGGCCCGGTTGCTCGGCCTGCATCGCGAACCGGCGCTGCACCTTGCCAGTTTCAACACATGCATCGGTTCGACCCGTGTCACCTGCGTCGTCGACGGCGACACCATCTGGCTCGACGGCATCAAGATCCGCATCGCCGACATCGATACCCCGGAAGTGGGATCGCCCGCCTGCGCCGAGGAATTGGCGCTCGGACGCCAGGCGACGCGGCGGATGACCGAACTGCTGAATGAGGGGCCGTTCTCGCTCGAAACGGCCGGCGCTCGTGACGAGGATGTCTATGGCCGCAAGCTGCGCGTTCTGACCCGCGATGGCAAATCGCTCGGGGCAACCCTGGTCGACGAGGGACTCGCCCATGTCTGGGACGGCTCGAAACACTCCTGGTGCGGGTGAGGGCAGGGCCGTCCGTCTCGCCATGCGGGGCATGACGATGCGCGGGGTTACCCGTGACCTGTCGATCTTGCCGCGTGCGCTGCCGTGCAGGTCAACCAGCTTCGGCGATCTGCTCGTAGTCGGCGCGCGCCTGCTGGATCGTGGCCTGGTTGTCGATGGCCCAGCCGACCAGGTGTTCCAGCGGCTCGAGAAAGGACTGACCGAGCGGGGTCAGACTGTATGTGACGCTCGGTGGCGTGGTCGGATGCACTTCACGATGCACATAGCCGTCGCGCTGCAGGTCCCGGAGCGTCTGGGTCAGCATGCGTTGAGAAATATCCGGCAACATGCGCCGCAACTGACCGAAACGCGCCGGACCTGCCGCCAGCGCCAGCAGCATCAGCGTCGACCATTTGCCGGAAATCTTGTCGATGACGTTCCTGACCGGGCAGGCGCCGAGATCGCCCCCACCGTCGAAAAAGACCGACATATCCTTGCCCTTGATTTGCATGTGGTATCCTTTGCGTAACCAGGTGAACAACACCTGCCGTCTTTACATCGCGGCCTGGAACCATAGATAAGGGAAGTCTCGAAAAGAGACCAGTATGCATTTTCGGAACTTTTGCATGTTCCCGATCGACGACAAAGGACCTGACTCATGACCAAACTGCTTGTGACCGGCGCTTCCGGGCACCTGGGCCGATTGACCCTCGACGCCCTTCTCGCCTCCGGCAAGATCGCCGCCGCCGACATCATCGCCGTGTCGCGCGATCCGGCTAAGCTCGCCGAGTACACCGCGAAGGGTGTCGATACCCGCGCGGGCGATTTCGACAAGCCCGAGACCCTGACTTCGGCGTTCAGCGGCGCCGACGTGGTGGCGATCATTTCGGTCGATTTCCCGAACCGCGTTCAGCGGCATTCTGCGGCGATCGAGGCCGCCAAGGCGGCCGGAGCGAGCCACATTCTTTACACTTCGCTTGCCAAGGTCGATGGCGTGCCGGTGACCTTCGGCGACGACCATTTCGCCACCGAAGAGGTGATCGCCGCCAGCGGTTTGGCTCATACCTTCCTGCGCAATGGCTGGTATTCGGAAAACCTGTTCATGAATTTGCCGCGGGCGCTCAAGACCGGACAATGGGTGGCGTCCGAAGCGCAAGGCCGCGCCTCCTACGCGCCCCGCCAGGCCTATGCTGAAGCGCTCGCCGCGGCGATGCTCAGCGCCGGCACCGAAAACCGCGTCTTCACCCTGACCGGCACGGAACTCTACTCGGTCGCCGATATTGTCGCTCTCGCCAACAAGGTCTTCGGCACGTCGATCGCCGTGATCGATATCACCGACGAGCAGCTTGCCGAGGGCATGAAGCAGTCGGGTCTGCCCGACTTCCTCGTGCCGGTGCTTGTGTCGATGAGCACGAACGTCCGCAATGGCGGGCTCGATATCATCACCGACGACATGGAAAAGCTGACCGGCAAGAAGCCGCTTGACCTCGAGTCGTTCCTGACGCTCTCCAAGGATGCCCTGCGCGACGCCGCGAAATAGGCGGTTCAACGATAGGCAAAAACGGAATGGGCCCCGCCATGGCGGGGCCTTTTTCTTTGCGGCGTTCGTCACCGTTGCGATAAGTGCTGCCCGCCTAGAGCATGTTCAGGGAAAGTGGCTAGCACTTTTCCGGTTCGAACATGCGACCACTCAAGAACTTAGGTCATGTGCTTTGATTCCATCAAAGCCTGACATGACCTAGGCCGGGGCCGCCGCAAAGACCTCCTTGGCGGCGAAGATGCCGTTGAGCGCCGCCGGGAAACCGGCATAGACCGCGATCTGCATCAGGATTTCGATGATCTCTTCGCGCGTCAGTCCAACATTGAGCCCGGCCTGGATGTGGACCTTGAGCTGCGGGGCGGCATTGCCGAGTGCGGCCAGGGCGGCAATCGTGGCGATCTCGCGGTCGCGCGGTGAGAAGCCGGGGCGTGAATAGATGTCGCCGAACGGGAACTCGATGAGGTAACGGGCAAAATCTGGGGCGATGTCGGCGAGCGAGTCGACGACCTTACGTCCGCCTTCGCCATCGATGGCGTCAAGTGCCGCAAGGCCGCGCTGGTAGCGGGTTTCGGCGTCGGGGGTCTGTTCGTTCATGGCGTCTTTTCCTGTCCTATGGAGCCGGCATAGCCGGCGATCTTGTCGTCAAGGACGGTGAGACAGGCAGTGAGTTCGGCGATATGGGCCCGCACCAATTCGCGGTGGCGTTCGAGCAGCGCCTTGCGTTCGGGCGCGGTGTGCGCCCCCGCTGCACGCAGGCGGGCATAGGTGATCATCTCGCTCAGCGGCATGCCGGTTGTCTTCAACCGGCCGAGGAAACCGATCCAGGTGAAGATGTCGCTGTCGTAATCGCGATGGCCGGAGGCGGCGCGGCGTTGTTTCGGCAACAGCCCGATCCGCTCGTAATAGCGGATCGTGTCGATGCTGAGCCCGGTTCTGCGCGAGAGCTCGCCGATCTTCATGTCGTGCTCCGTTCTTGAGACGCCGACCTCTCTACAATCTGGAGTTCACTCCAGGTCAAGAGGAAAGCTCTTGCGCTGCGTCTCCGGCGGCATTCCCGCAGATGGCTAGCTTGCCGACAGGCGCGCACCCACCAAGGCTGCCGCGGCATGTCCGGCGGCTTCGATATAGCCGGCGTCGCGATGCAGCAGCATGGTCGAGAAGGCGCCATCGAGCAGCACGACGATCTGCCGGGCCAATGCCTCGGGTTCGGCAAGGCCTTCATCGGTGAAGCCGCTGGCCAGCCAGGCTTCGAATTTCTTCTTGTGGGCGCGGCCGATGACCATGGCCGGATGGCCGGGCATGTTGGCCAGTTCGGCGCTGGTGCGCAGGAAGCCGCAGCCCCGCCAGTCTGACCGTCTGGCCGCCTTGGCTAGCCGTGAGAAGATCGCCGCCGTGCGGTCGGCGACATCGCCATCCGCCGTGCTGTACCAGCGGGCGAAGGTGTCGAGGTTGGGCTGGTCGCGGCCGGCCAGATAGGCGGCAACCAGTTCGTCCTTGCTGGCAAAGTGGTAGTAGAGCGTTTTCTTGGTGACGCCGGCCTTTTCAGCCACGGCATCGACGCTGACGGCGCGTATGCCCTCGGCATAAAACAATGCCGATGCTGCGGAAACGATGCGATCGCGGGTGGGAAGCGGGGCCGAACTCATGTCTCCAAGTATACTAACCAGTGAGTGTACACAAGCAGGCGCGTCTGGTCTCCTGTTCGCCTTGGTCACCAAGAAAGGGAAATCGAGATGACTGAACTGGTGCTTTGTATCGTCGAGGACGGCGTTGCCACCCTGACGCTAAACCGCCCGGA
Organism: Devosiaceae bacterium; assembly: GCA_963676075.2. GTDB lineage: Bacteria > Pseudomonadota > Alphaproteobacteria > Rhizobiales > Devosiaceae > JAHJQZ01. The sequence continues at coordinate 12,707 of CAXXNZ010000014.1, read as the reverse complement.
AAAGCTCAACGCGCTCAACTACGCGCTGATCGATCGTCTGATGGCGCGGTTCGATGCGCTGGAGGGCGATGACGCGGTGCGTGCCATTATCCTCACAGGCGCAGGTGAACGCGCCTTTTCCGCCGGCGGCGACATTACGGAATTCTCGCAAAGCATCGCCGAAGGGCCGGATGTCGCGGTTCGGGCCTTCGTGCGGCGCGGGCAGGGACTGACCGCGCGGATCGAGTCCTTTGCCAAGCCGATCATCGTGGCGGTCAACGGACTTGCCTATGGTGGCGGCTGCGAAATAACCGAGGCCGCACCCCTGGCGATCGCCAGCGACAGGGCAGTGTTCGCCAAGCCTGAGATCGTGCTCGGCATGCCGCCGACCTTCGGCGGCACGCAGAGGCTGGCGCGGCTTGCCGGGCGCAAGCGGGCGCTGGCACACTTGTTGACGGGGGATCCTTTTGCTGCGTCAGGGGCTCTGGCGATGGGCCTGGTCAACAAGGTCGTGCCGCCGGACGAACTCATGCCGGCGGCGCGGGCGCTGGCCGGGCGGGTCATCCGTCATTCGCCCCTGGCGGCAGGTGCCATCCTGATGGCGGTGACGCGCGGGCTCAACATGAGCATCGCCGAGGGGCTCGCGGTCGAGGAGGAGCAGTTCCGGCGGTTGGTCCCGACCAACGACCTCGCCGAAGGTCTCGCCGCTTGGACGGAGAAGCGGGAACCCCGCTATCAGGGAACCTGATGCTCCGGCCGATCTGGCGGCAATAGCGCCCGTCTTCATCATGATCTCGGCGATCTTCGTGCCGTGCTCCCTTCCTGAGTCGCCGAGTGCTCCACAATCTGGTGCTCACTCCAGGTCAGGAGCAAATTTCAGAACAGTGTGAGAGGGCGCCGCGCTAAGGCGGATGGGTTGGAACGGTCAGGCCGGTTTGTGGTGTACCAGCCGCGACGTCAGCAGATCTCCGGACTCGGAGAGGATCGGATAGGCGACGCTGGCGAACAGCGAATTGATCGTTTTCAGCGTGCGCACCGTTTCGAGATGAATGTTGCTGGTCTCGATGCTCGCAGCCGAGCCTTCGCGCAGCCGGCCGAGATGTCCGGTGGCGCTTTCGCGCTCGGCGTTGCGCATGGCGTCCTTTTCGGCCATTAGCATGCGGGCCGATTCCCTGTCCTTCGACATCAAGACGTTGAGCGCCAGTTGCATGTTCTGGCCGACACGATGATGCAATTCGTTGAGCTCGCGCCAGCCGGCCGGAGAGAACTTGAGCTCCTGATCGCGGCGTGTCTCGGCGAGCTTCAGCAGCGTCTTGGAGATCGCGTCGCCGACATATTCCAAATTGATGGCGAAATTGGCCAGTTCCTCGCCCTGGCGCGCCTCGGCTTCCCTGCCGTCTGGATACTCGATCTGGGACAGGTAGAGTTTGATGTCGCGTTGGGCCTGATTGACGCCGCGTTCCAGCTGCTTGACCTGGCGGATCTTGTTCTCGTCCCCGGTCTCGTAGATCTCCATCACCGGCGTATACATGCGCTCGATGATTTCGGCCATGCGCAGCAATTCGCGTTTGGCGCTCGCAAGCGCCAGCACGGGCTGGGTTGTGACGGTGCGATCGAGGCAGGACTCCAGCTCGAACACGGTCTGCTGTTCCTCCGGCGCCGCGACGATCAGGCGTGTCGTCAGCCTGCCCATGATGCCGGTGAGTGGCAGGCAGATGGCAGTCAGAGCCAGGTTGAAGACCAGATGCACATTGACCATCTGCCGGCCCGCGTCGGCGCCGAGGATGTCAAGGGACGGCTGCAGGTAGTGAAATGCACCTAGCGCCAGCACGGTTGCGACGGCCTTGAAGGCGAGATTGCCGAGAACGATGCGCCGCGCTTCGACCGCCAGATTGCGGGTCAGTCCGAAAGCGATGAGGCCGCCGCCAAGGTTGGCGCCGAGCACCAGTGACACGCCGAGTTCGGCCGGCACGAAATCGCGCGCCGCGAAGGCGGCGAACATCAAAATGGCCGCGACGCTCGATTGCATCAGCCAGGCAAGGGAGGCGCCGACGAGGAAGGCGGTGATGATGTCGCCCTTGAGATAGGCGATGATGCCGGGCAGCATCTCGGCGTCGCGCAGAGGCAGCGTGGCTTCGCCGATCATCTTCAGCGAAACAAGGATCAGCGCGACACCAAGGGCGATGCGTCCACCCTGGCGGATCTGGCGCGTCCTGCCGCGAAAGAACATCAGGCCGCCGAGGATCAGCAGGATCGGTGTCAGCCAGTTGAGATCGATCGACAGAATCTGAACAACCAGCGCCGAACCAAGATCGGCGCCCAGCATGACGGCAAGTCCGGTTGAAAGACCCATGATGCCGCTGGCGGCAAACCCGGCGGCCAGAACCGCGACAGCTGTCGAGCTCTGAAGCACGATGGCGATGATCGTGCCGATGGCTGTGGCGCGCAGGCGACTGCCGCTACCGCCGCGCAGCAGGCGCCGCAGCGCCGGTTCCTGGCTGCGCTCGACACCGGTCCGCACCATGCGCACCGCCCAAAGCAGCAGCGTCACCGAACCGGCTATGTGCAGCAGCACCAGATAAAGAGTCATCGCGGCCTTTCACGATTGGAATGCATATTCCAATTACAAATTGATATAGATCAAATATGTTGCCTGTGAGGTCAAGGTCAAGTTTTGCGCCCGCGTGATTACCGCTTCAGGCGCTCGCGCGGGGACCTAACCGGCGTGGTTGAAATGGTCGTAGATCAGCCGCGCCATGGCATCGGAAATGCCGGGAACGGCGCCAAGATCCTCGAGGCCGGCGCGGGCGACGGCCTTGGCCGAGCCGAAATGGTTGAGCAACGCCCGCTTGCGCGTCGGGCCGATGCCGTCGATCTCGTCGAGCGGGTTCTTGATCTGCGATTTGGCGCGGCGGGGCGCGGTGGGTGCCGATGGCGAAGCGGTGGGCCTCGTCGCGCAGGCGCTGGGTGTAATAGAGCACCGGATCGCGCCCTGGCAGCATGAAGGGCGGCTTGCCGGGGACGAAGAACTTCTCCCGCCCCGCGTCGCGTTCTTCGCCTTTGGCGATGCCGATGAAGGTGACCTCGCGCGGAAGGTTCATCTCCTTGATGACCTGTTTGACCGCATTGAGCTGGCCTAAGCCCCCATCAATGAACACCACGTCCGGCCAGTCGGGCATGCCCGATGTGTCGTCCTCGGCGTCGGGTTCGCTCTCGTTGGCCAGTCGGGTGAAACGGCGGGTGAAGACCTCGCGCATCATGCCGAAATCGTCGCCCGGCGTCAGGCTTTCGGATTTGATGTTGAAGGTACGGTAGTGCTTTTTCGAAAAGCCCTCTTCGCCGGCGACGATCATGGCGCCGATGGCGTTGGTGCCCTGGATATGGGAGTTGTCATAGACCTCTATGCGGCGTGGCACCTGTTCGAGACCAAACGCCTCGGCAACGCCTTCCAGCAGCTTTTTCTGCGTTGCCCCCTCGGCGAGCTGGCGCCCGAGCGCCTCGCGGGCATTGTCGAGGGCATGCTGGACCAGGTCATGCTTTTCGCCGCGTTTGGGGGTCAAAACGGTGATCTTGTGACCGGCGCGGGCGCTGAGCGCTTCCTCGAGCAGTTCGGGCTGGGCGAGATCGTGGCTCAACAGGACCTGCCGCGCCGGCAGGTGCGATTCATAGAACTGGGCAATGAAGGCTTCGAGCACTTCGGCATCTTCCATGCCGGAATCGGCGCGTGGGCGGAAGGCGTGGTTGCCCCAGTTCTGATGGGCGCGGAAAAAGAACACCTGCACGCAGAATTGGCCGGCGTCAGAATGGATGGCGAAAATATCGGCTTCTTCGACACTTCGCGCCGACATGTCGCCCTGGCTCTGGATCTGGGCAAGGGCCGAGAGGCGGTCGCGCAACATGGCGGCACGCTCGAAATCGAGGTTTTCGGCAGCCGTGTTCATCTCTTCGGACAGCTGTGTCTGCACGGCGCGCGACTTGCCGGACAGGAACGCCTTGGCGTCCTCGACCAGCCGGGCGTAGTCGGCGGTCGAGATCTCGCCGGTGCAGGGCGCGGCGCAACGCTTGATCTGGTGCTGCAGGCAGGGGCGCGTGCGGGCGGCATAAAAGCTGTCCGAGCAGTTGCGCAACAGGAAGGCCTTCTGCAGCGCCGCGATGGTACGCCCGACGGCGGTGGCCGAGGCGAACGGGCCGAAATAGTGGCCCGGACGCCGGCGGACGCCGCGATGCTTCAACAGCTCCGGCGCCTCGTGATCGGTGGCGATGAGGATATAGGGGAAGCTCTTGTCGTCACGCAGCAGGACGTTGAAGCGCGGACGCAGCCGCTTGATGAGATTGGCCTCGAGCAGCAGCGCTTCGGATTCGGTCTCGGTGCGGACGAACTCCATCGAGCGCGTCGCGGCGATCATGCGCTGGATGCGCACCGGATTGGCTTCCGGACGGGTGTAATTCGTTACCCGCGCCTTGAGGCTTTTGGCCTTGCCGACATAAACGACGTCGCCTTTCTCATCGAGCATGCGGTAAACGCCCGGCGCGGCCGGTAGTGTTTTGACCAGCTTTCTGATGGTTTCTGCGCCGGTGGCGAGATCGGACTTGGTCATGGCTTACGTGGCGTCGGATCGGCCCATTGCGGCCATTCGAGATGGATGCCGCCATCGACGGCCAGCATCTGGCCGGTGACCGAACGGGCGCTTAAAAGATAAAGGCTCGCATCGGCAATCTGGTCCGGCGGCGAGCCGTGGCCGAGCAGCATGCGGTCGCTGATGGACTTGAAGGCGTCTTCGGACTGGCCGTGTTCGGGCAGGGTCGGGCCGGGACCGACGCCATTGACGCGGATGCGCGGCGCCAGCGACTGCGCCAGCGTCTTCGTGGCTTCGTAGAGCGTGGTTTTGGAGAGGTGATAGGACATGAAAGCGGGGACCGGCTGCAGCACGCGGGCGTCGATCATGTTTATCACATTGCCCTCGACACCTTCCGGCAGTTGCGCGGCGAAATCGCGGGCGAGAAACAGCGGCGCTTCGACATGAAGGGCGAAATGGGTGTCCCATAAGCTTTCGTCAAGCGTTTCGACGCTGTCCGGTTCATAGACCGAGGCGTTGTTGATCAGAACCGTCAGCGGTCCGAACGGGCGGGCGGCCTCGGCAACAAGGCGCGAACGTTCGGCGCGGTTGGTGAGGTCGGCCCGGACCGTGGCGGCGCGTCCGCCGGCGGCAGCGATCTCGGAAACCAGCTTTTCCGCTTCGTCCGCCGAGCCGCGATAATGCACGAGCACCGCATAGCCGGCAGCAGCCAGCCGCCGCGCAATCACGGCCCCCACGCGCTGCGCCGCCCCGGTAACGAGCGCGACGCCCTGTTCGGACGATTCGATCATGGACTAGACCATGATGCAGTTTTTGCAAAACGTCATCAGGCTCACTTGTTTGTTGTTTGTGCGGCTAGTCTGAGAAATGGGCGGCGACTGTTCGCTGGTGCCTGCCGAGGAAAACCTTGGGATTGTGTCCGTACGCAACTGCCACGAATGCAGAATAAACGCGGAATAGCGGGATGGCCGCATTGCGCTACTTGCAGTCGCTGTCGCTGACAAATTGGTGGTCCGAATTGGGCCGTGGCGGACGACCAGTTTTGCGGCGCAACAGGGATAGTTCTTTTGGCTCAATTCCTCAGTAGTCTGCCCTGGTCGCCGTAAAGCCAATTGCGATTGTATTTGAAGTAATTGTTGCGGTGCCTGCTCGCCATTGTGCTACCTCCTGATACCTTTACGCTATGGGGGCAAGCGATGATGTTCAATCCGAGCAGTCTTCTTATTGTCGGCACGGGTTTCTCTGCGAACGCAGGTTTACCTATCGCCAACAGATTTACGCGCGACCTGCTCAGGATCAAGGGACTTGGTGTACTCGCCACCTGACTCGATCTCAGATTCCCGAGTCTCAGTCGATTGCCTGAATGCGGCTACACAGAGCACTTTTTTGACGCCTTTCTCGGAAATGGGCATGCCCGTTTCGGGCCCAAACCTCGCCCATGATCGACGCCTTCACCGCAGCCCAACCAACGTTCAGCACTAGCCACCAAACCTCAGACCCCTAACCCGCCGCCCCGTGGCTCAGGGCGACAAAGGTGTAGGTGCAATAGATGAGGGTCAGCCCAATGCCGCCCCACCGGCCGATGCGGCGGGTGGTGTAGGCCACCAGCAACAGCGTGACCGAAGTCAGGAACATGATCCACATGTCGACGCTCGCCAGTTCGGGGTCGACCTTGAGCGGCACCACCATGGCGGTAATGCCGAGTATGCCGAGAATGTTGAAGATGTTCGAGCCGATGATGTTGCCGACCGCAACGCCGGCCTGGCGCCTGAAGGCAGCGGCGACGCTGGCGGCGAGCTCTGGCAGCGACGTGCCGAGGGCAACGATGGTCAGCCCGACGGCACTGTCGGCGAGCCCGAAGGTCTCGGCAACGCCCAGAGCGCCGATCGTTGTCAGCTTGCCGCCGACGGCAAGGCCGATGGCGCCGAACACTGTGAAGGCGATGGCGGCGGGCAGGCCGAGCATGGCCCCCTCGATCTCCTCGACGACGATCTGCCGGTTGAGATAGGCGGTACGGGCGCTGAACAACAGGTACAGGATCAGCAGCAGCACCAGCCGGAAACCGGTCCAGCGGTCGATCATCAGATCGCTGGCCTCCATCATCATGAAGGCGGAAACCGCCACCATGAAAATGGCCGAACCGCGGATACCGCCTTCGGCCAGGGACAGGGCAGCGATGACGGCCGGCAGGCCGAGCACGATGGTGGTGTTGGTGATGTTCGAGCCGATGACATTGCCGAGCGCCAGGCCCGGCGCGCCGCGCAAGGCGGCCTCAAGGGAGACGATCAGCTCGGGGGCCGAGGTGCCAAAGGCAACGATGGTCAGGCCGACCACGATGGGCGGAATGCCGAGGCGCTGCGCAATGGATACCGATCCGCGCACAAGACCGTCACCGGCGAAGGCAAGCAGTGCCAATCCGGCGATGAGATAAACTATGGCCATACAAACGCCTCGATTACGACGTGCGTCGCGAACGCCGTCGGACCCGGATATGGGGTTGCTGCGCCAGAATTCCAGATGTGACAGTCATTTCGGCGATAATGATTTGGCCTTCGCCTGGCATATGTGGGCGATCAAACCCTCGTGAATTCCGCTTTGCCGGGGCAGCAGCTAGGCTCGCCGGCCCGATGCGGAGTTTGCCGGAATGGTTACCACCACCCACATGCTGATGGCCGCCTTTGCCACGACGCGCCCGCGCATGCCGGGCTGGATGGTGTTCCTCGGCTGGTTCGGCGGGTTCTTTCCCGATTTTCCGATGTTCCTGATGGTCGGGATGTCGCGCATGATGGCCGGACCGGCCAATCTTTGGCGCCAGCCGGACGGGCTGTACTGGACCGATCCGTGGCGGACCCTGACCGGCCTCAGCCATTCACTGCCGATCTGGGCGGCGCTGACCCTTGCTGGCTGGTTGATCCTGCGACGCGGTACCGGGCGCTTTGCGCTGGCCGGGCAGGCTGTGCTGGTCTTTTCCGCCGGTGCGCTGCTCCATGCCATTTGCGACTTCTTCGTCCACACCGACGACGCGCACGCCCAGTTTCTGCCGGTCTCGGACTGGCGCTTCCATTCACCGGTCTCCTATTATCAGGCAGCCCATTTCGGCCGCGAGTTCTCCGTGCTCGAACTGGGGTTCTGCCTCATCGCCGGCTGGATCGTCTTTCGTGCCTTCTCGTCATGGACGGTGCGCACCCTGGTGATCGTCATGGTGGTGCCGGTGCTGCTGCACACCGGGCTGATCGCTTTCCACGCCTTTCCGCACTGAATGAAAACCCGCCAGCAGCCTGCGCGAATCTGTAGCCGGGCCCTCCGGAATTTCCACTATGCAGCGCCGTGGTGTTGGCGCTATCACTTGCAAAAGTCCCGGGTCGTTTCGGCCCGGGATTTTGTTTGAAACGGCGTCGGTTGGACCCCCTCATGCAGGCATTTGGCAAGGATCGGGATGCTGTCAGCATCGGCATCGGGCTGACCATTCTCAGCGTCCTGATCTTCGGATTGCAGGATGCGGCCTCCAAGGTGCTGGTGCAGACCTGGTCGCCGTTCCAGATCACCATGATGCGGTTCTGGGCCTTCGGGCTGTTTTCCCTGATCATGGTGACGCGGCAGGCGCCGCTCCGTCAGGCCTTCCGGTCTGAGATGCCGGGTTGGCAGCTGCTGCGCGGCGCGGTGTTGACCTTCGAGATCTGGTTCTTCGCTATGGCCGTGCGTTCCGTGCCGCTCGGCGAGCTGCATTCGATCATTCTGCTCTATCCGCTGCTCGTCACCCTTTTGGCCATCCCTGTGCTCGGCGAGCGCGTCGGCCCATGGCGCATCGGCGCGGTGCTGACCGGCTTCATCGGCGCGCTGGTCATTCTGAGGCCCGGCGGTCTGCCGCTGACGGGCGATGTCGGTTTTGCCCTCGCGGCGGCTGGCTCAAACGCCCTCTATCTGGTTCTGACCCGCAAGGTGGCCCAGGCCGATACCACCTCGACCTCCATGGTCTATGCCGGGGTGACCGGCATGGTGCTGATGACGCTTGTCGGGGTCTGGTTCTGGGCGCCGATGGATGGCGCCGGGTTGCTTCTGCTGAGCTTTGTCATTGTCACCACCATTGCCGCCCACATGCTGATGATGATCGCCCTCAAGCTTGCGCAGGCGAGCATATTGCAGCCGTTCAACTACCTGATGCTGCCGTGGGCGGCCTTTCTGTCGATGGTGATTTTCGGCCATGTCATCGACGCGATCTCGCTGGTCGGCGCCATGATCATTGTCGGGTCCGGCCTGATCGTCTGGGTCCGCGAGCGCCGGGCGCGCCGCACCGCCAAACCCGCCCCGGACGGCGACTGAAACCGAGGTCACGAAAACTTATGGCTCAGGCCACATATCCTGATGGGATTGGCCACATATTGGGCACATTCAAAGCCAATCTCGTGTGAAGGCACTGGTGTGAACCGATGGTTTACCAGCGCCAACGACGTGATTTTCGCCCAACGATCCAGCAAGGATTTGAGCGTAGTCTTGTCGGTTACCGGCTCATAAAGTGGTTTCGTGTTTCGATGTCCCAGACCGACTATCCGCGCCAGAATGCGCGTGACCCCCGCCGCCGCCAACGCAGCGACGCTTTGCTCCAGCTGCTCGCCAATTGCCCCGAGCACCTGTTTTCAACCGACGACAGCCAGTTGGCGCCGATCCGCATTGACGCCAAAAAGACCGCGCCCGAGACCGCCATGGATGGCAGTTCGGTCGATGCCGATGCCGGCATCACCGAGACTCGTCTCGAAAAAGCGGCCTGAGCCGAACCGGCTCGACAGCCTCATCTCAGCGACAGATCTGCCGCTCTCGCCTGCCGGTTCTCCGGGAGGCGGGGAGAGTGTGATGCTGTCCGCTGGATGCGGTTGGCTGTTTTATTCGAACCCGAGCGCTGCCAGTCTTTCGCGTAGGGCCGGCAACAGCTCCGTGCCGAACCATGGGTTCTTTTTCTCCCAGCCCGTTGTTCGCCAGCTTGGATGCGGCAGCGGCAGCAGTCCGTCCGCGGCGAACTCGGCGTGCCGGCTGACCGTTTCGGTCAGCGTCTTGCCGCGCCGGACTCCGAGATAGCGCGCCTGCGCATATTGGCCGATCAAAAGCGTCAGCGAGATCTCAGGCAGTCCGGCAAGCAGGCGTTCGTGCCAGAGCGGGGCGCATTCGGGACGCGGCGGGCAGTCGCCACCACGCGGCAGCACGCCGGGATAGCAGAACCCCATCGGCACGATGGCGACGCGCGTCTCGTCGTAGAAGGTCTCGGCATCCATTTGCAGCCAGGTACGAAGCCGCTCACCCGAACGATCGTTCCACGGGATACCGGTTTCGTGGACGCGCGTGCCCGGCGCCTGACCGATGATCAGGAGCCTCGCCGTCGGCGCGGCCCGCAACACCGGACGCGGCCCCAACGGCAGATGGGCGGCGCAATGTGTGCAGGCGCGAACCTCTTCGAGAAGGGTGTCGAACGCGCTCAACCGCGCAACCGCCTGACCAGCCACAGCGCCGATGCGACCAGCAAGGCCAGCACTGCCAGCGGCGCCAGCGTGTAAATCGCGATGATGGCGATGACGACGGCCTGACCCTTGAAAAAGACGAAATCGACGATCGCCGGCACAATGGCCAGTGCGGCCAGCACCAGCCCAAGCCGAAAGGTCGTCCGCATCCAGAAGGTGAGGGGATCTGAGATGGGCGTCATGGTCTGCGTCCTCGAACGCCTGATACGGCGCTGGCTCCCGTGCCTTCAGTCATTGTACCCGTCTCGCGTCCTGGCGATATCGGCAACGTCGCCTTTCGCCAGCAGGCGCAGCTCACGCACGATGCGGGTTGTCGGCTTGGCGGCGAACAGCAGCGAGCCGATAACGAACAGCCAGGTGCCCGGCACCAGCCAGGCCGTATAAAAGAACATCACCGAGCCGATGAGAAAACATATCGCCGCACTGAAATCGATCAGCGTGTGCAGCAGTTCGTAATACGCATAGATGCGCTGGGTCTCCGACGATTTCGTGGCGTTCTCAAGTGCGAAGATTGTCATGAGGCGGATCCCTTATCCATCTGGTAACAGTCGAGTCGGCAGCGGGGCACATGCTGGCAGATCGGGCGTTGAGGCGAAAGACGCGCGGGGCACAGCCCCTTGTTCTGCCGGGTAGGGGCGGCTCTCGCCGGTCTATTTCAACGGCCGGATGGTCAGATCGGTTGCCGTGCCCCTGTTGCCGACGCGCGGTGTCAGGGTGACGACGTAGGCCCCCGCGTGGCAGATATCGACCAGCGCATTGGCTGCGTCACCCAGCCTGGTGCGCGCGACGATCCAGCCTGCGCATGAGCCGTCGTCCATCTTCAGTGCGATGGCGACCCCTCGACCGGGCGGGACCCTCTGGAATCCCGTGACGGTTCCGCCGCGCAATCTCAGGCTGGTGATATCCATGTTGATGCCGTTGTAAAGCGCGATGCCGGACGCCGCCGTCGCCGGACCTGGCAGGGCCAATGCGGAAACGAGCAGCATCACCGCCAGTCGGGCAGGTCGAAACATGCTGAAACCGCTCCTTTGCCAGCAACGATCATGTTTTGCGCTCCGGCAAGCCGGTGCAACGCCGGGTGTCAGTTTGTCTCGACAAGCAACGGCTGTCAAAAGCACGCCGTTGCGTTGTGGCGCCAGTCAACTGCCGACCGATTTTCGCACGCTGCCTGTTTTGTCGCTGCAGAGCTTTGCCGACACTCAAGCCGCCTGTGCTTTGGATCTTTATCCGCAAATATGCCGGGCAGGTGCTGCGGGCGGCAGGCCGGCGTCTTCGCCCTTTTGAACGCGAAAATGCCAGCGCAATCATCCCCGTTCACCCGTAGATTCCCGGCTCGAATTGCATGGCGGAACACCCCGTGCGGACTTGACAGACAACGACAGTATGAGGTACGTACCTCATGACCTTGGGTGCCCTTTTGATATTTCGGGTGCCATCATGCCGGCCCGGCAGCCTTTGACAGTGGAGAAAACACCGCCCGGCGTGATATTTGGGTCAGGGTTCACTGCTGCTTCACATGCGATCCTGATAGGCCGCATGGCGTTTTCTCGAGTCCGGATAGAGGCTGCAGGGAAAAGGTGGGACACCGGTTCACATGGACGGGTGGACCTGTGTGTGGAATTGAAAGCAAGGGGCGGCGTTTTCAGGCGTTGCGCCATAGGTCGAAACTGGATCGGGCATTTCTGATCCGCGAAGTAATCTTGAACGTGTAAGGCGACTGTGGCCACGAGGCATATCGGCGGACGTGATCCGGCAATTCCTCCTCGACACCGCCCGACCACCAACTGAACTGCGCTGAGGGTGCTGGCACGAAAAAGTTGCGGACCCGGCGCCCAATAATTGGGAGGCACTGAAGTGAAGTCGATGAAATTTGGTATTATCGTTGGAAGCCGTGGATTTTTCCCCAGCCATCTGGCGGCAACGGGCCGCGAGCACATCATTGAGGCCGTCAAGAAGGCCGGACACGAGTGCATCGTCCTGACCCCGGAAGACACCGAGCATGGCGCCGTGCAGTCCTTCGATGACGCCAAGAAATGCGCCGCGCTGTTCAAGGCGCATGCCGACGAGATCGACGGCATCATCGTGACCCTGCCGAACTTCGGCGAGGAACGCCCGATTGCCGACACCATCCGCATGTCGGGCCTGAAGGTGCCGACCCTGGTCCAGGCCACGCCGGACGATCCGAGCAAGATGGACATCCAGTGGCGCCGTGACAGCTTCTGCGGCAAGATGTCGGCCTGCAACAACCTCAAGCAATACGGCATTCCCTACTCGCTGACCGCCTCGCACACCGTCGAGCCGCTGAGCGACGAGTTCCAGGCCGACCTGGCGCGCTTCTCGGCGACCTGCCGTATCATCGGCGGCCTCAAGGGGCTGCGCATCGGCGCCATCGGCGCCCGCCCGCAGGCCTTCAATACCGTGCGCTATTCCGAAAAGCTGCTCGAAGCAGCCGGCATCTCCGTCATCACGCTCGACCTGTCCGAAATTCTCGGCCGCGTCGACCGGCTCGCTGACGACGCCGACATCGTCAAGGAAAAGCTCGAAGCGATCGGCAACTACATCTCGATCAACGGCGTGCCGCATCCGGCCGTGCTGAAGCAGGCCAAGCTCGCGGCGGCAACCGAGCAATGGATGGCGGAAGACG
>CAXXNZ010000013.1:292500-449640 GCA_963676075.2 Devosiaceae bacterium | reverse complement strand
GAACTTTTCAACCGGCAGCCCGAGGCCTATCGTCGCGAGGTGATCGGCACTCCGAAAGCGCGCGTCGCAGTCGAAGCCGGTATTGAAATGAGCTGGAACCGCCTGCTCGGCGACAGTGGCCGTTTTGTCGGAATGAAGTCTTTCGGCGCCTCGGCACCTGCTGACGAGTTGTATACCCAATTCGGCATCACTACAGACGCAGTAGTTGAAGCCGTGACGGCCCAGTTGTATTGACTAAGCGTCCCTCCCCCCCCGTCGCTAAAAGGAGCATAGAAATGCCCATTCGCGTTGCCGTTAACGGCTTTGGCCGTATTGGCCGTCTGGTTGTCCGCGCCCTGTACGAATCCGGCCGCAAGGACATCGACGTCGTTGCCATCAACGATCTTGGCCCGGTCGAGACCAACGCTCACCTGCTGCAGTATGATTCGGTGCACGGCCGTTTCCCGCACGAAGTTTCTGTCGACGGCGATACCATCAAGGTCGGTGACTGAGAGCTTCAAGTGCCTGTCCGAGCGCGATCCGTCGAAGCTGCCGTGGAAAGAGCTCGACATCGACATCGTCATGGAATTGCACCGGCATCTTCTCCGCCAAGGAAAAGGCCAAGGTGCACCTCGATGCCGGCGCCAAGCGCGTGCTGGTCTCCGCTCCGTCGGCCGGCGCCGACAAGACCATCGTCTATGGCGTCAACCACGAAACGCTGACTAAGGACGACTTGGTCGTTTCCAACGCTTCGTGCACCACGAACTGCCTGGCTCCGGTGGCCAAGGTTCTTTCCGACAGCTTCGGCATCGGAAAAGGGCTACATGACCACCATTCACTCGTACACGGGTGACCAGCCGACGCTCGACACGCTGCACAAGGACCTGTATCGCGCCCAGCGCCGCTGCGCTATCCATGATCCCGACCTCGACCGGCGCCGCCAAGGCCGTTGGCCTGGTGCTGCCCGAGCTCGCCGGCAAGTTCGACCGGTTCGGCCATCCGCGTGCCGACCCCGAATGTGTCCGTGGTCGACCTCAAGGTCGTCGTCGCCAAGGAAGCGACCGTCGAGGCCGTCAACGCCGCGATGCAGGCCGCCGCCGAAGGCCCGCTCAAGGGCGTTCTGGCCTACACGACCGCGCCGCTCGTCTCGATGGACTTCTACCACGACGCTCACTCATCGTCGAGCTTTGCCCGCGCCGCAGACCAAGGTCCTCGGCGGCAATCTCGTCCGCGTGCTGAGCTGGTACGACAACGAGTGGGGCTTCAGCTGCCGCATGGCGGACACCGCCGTCGCAATGGCGAAGCTGATCTAGTCAGTCCTCTCCACATTCAGGCAGTCCGGCATAGCCGGACTGCCCTTTTTTACAAAAAGGATCCGGAAAATGGCCGGTTTTCAAGTCGCTTCGAAGATTTCGATCTCGCAGGACAAACGCGTTCTGGTGCGGGTCGATTCCTGAACGTTCCCGTCGCCGACGGCGTGGTGACCGATGCCACCCGTATCGAGCGCATCATCCCCACCCTCAGAGCCATCACCAAGACCGGTGCCAAGGCGATCCTGATGTCGCACTTCGGCCGCCCGAAGGGCAAGGTCAATCCGGAATACTCGCTCGAGGTCACCCATGCCCGCCATCGCCAAGGCCTTCGGCCACGATGCCATCTTCGTGCCGACCGACTGGGTCGATGTTGCCGAGGCCAAGGCCGCCATCGACGCAGCCCCGGAGGGCTCGGTTCTCGTGCTCGAGAACACCCGCTTCCATCCCGGCCGAAGAAAAGAACGATCCCGAGCTTGCCGCCCGCCATGGCCTCGCTCGGTGATATCTACATCAACGACGCCTTCTCCTCGGCGCAACCGCGCCCACGCCTCGACCGAAGGTGTTGCCCACATCCTGCCCTCGGGCGCCGGCACGGCCATGGCAGCCGAGCTGACCGCGCTCGAAGCCGGCCTCGGCAATCCGCAACCGTCCCGGTCGTCGCCATCGTCGGCGGCGCCAAGGTCCTCGACCAAGATCGACCTTCTCGAAAACCTCATCACCAAGGTCGAGGCGCTGGTCCTCGGCGGCGGCATGGCCAACACGTTCCTTTATGCGCAGGGCGTCGGCATCGGCAATTCGCTGTGCGAGAAGGATCTCGCCGACACGGCACGCCGTATTCTCGAAAAGGCCGAAAAGATCGGTTGCGCCATCATCCTGCCGGTCGACGCCAAGGTCGCCTGGCATTTCGAGGCCAATGCCCCGCACCGTCTTTACGGCATCGATGCCGTTGACGGCGACGGCATGATCCTCGATGTCGGTCCGCAGTCGATGGAACGCATTATCGGCGCCATCGACGACGCACACACGGTCGTCTGGAACGGTCCGCTCGGCGCCTTCGAGCTGACCCCGTTCGACGAAGGCACGACGGAACTGGCCAAGCACGTCGCCCAGCGCACCAAGGAAGGCAAGCTGGTCTCGGTTGCCGGTGGCGGCGATACCGTCGGGGCGCTCGCCCATGCCGGCGTCAAGGACGATCTGACCTATGTTTCGACCGCCGGTGGCGCCTTCCTCGAGTGGATGGAAGGCAAGACCCTGCCCGGCGTTGCAGCGCTTCAGGCCTAGCCCAGGACAGGCTCCAATAGGCGCCTGCCCAAAGAACACGATCACGGCCCGTTTCGCGACAACCGGAACGGGCCGTTTTCCATCCAGGCCATTTAGCGGAAACAGCGAAATGGCCTAACTCATTGTCTGTCGCGTTTTCGAACCGCAAAACCGGTATCCACTTTTGCTGAAAACGCTCTACGGCCGCGGGCTCGCCCCGCGTCCATCTTGTTGACACGATTGCTGCCCAAATCGGCAGCAGGACTCATGCGGCGCATCGACAATTTCCGCCCGGTACTTGCCGGACGCGCCGCGATCACCGATTAAGGACACCAAGGTGCCCGCGAACAGCTCGCGCCGCACCCGAAGTCAGGGGAACCGGACCAGAACCGTCATGAGTGCCGAACTGTTTCTCGTCGCACCCGCCGATGCCGAGGCCACAAGCTTCATCGAAGCGCTGGTGCGCCTGCTCGACGCCGAGCCCGCCGCAGCCCTCTACCTGCCGCGTGGCGCGCGCGACGATGCCGCCTATCGGGCTTTCGCCGCCGCCGTACTGGAACCGGCGCAGTCACGCGATTGTGCCGTGCTCGTCGACGATGCCGATCTCGCCAAGGCGCTCGGCGCTGATGGCGTCCACCTCTTGGGCGGCATCAAGGCCATCAAGGAAGCGGTGGCGCGGCTCAAGCCCGACATGATCGTCGGCGCCGGCGATCTTCATTCACGCCACGACGCCATGATGAAGGCCGAAGCAGGCGTCGACTACGTGTTTTTCGGCGATCTCGAGGCCGAAAAGGCCATGCCCGAAGATATCGACAACGCCCAGTGGTGGTCCGATACCTTCGAGGTGCCCTGCGTTCTCTACGAGGCCGGGCGCGACGCCGGCGGCACCGATGCCGAATTCGTGGCCCTCGGCCCGAGCCTGTTCGGGACGGAGAGCCACACGTGAGACGGGTTCTGGCCGCAGGCATGACCGTACTGGCCTTTGCCTCGGCCGGTTTCGCCGAGGAGACGGTGACCGATGCGCCGATGCCGGCAGCCATGCCGACACCGATTGATATGCCCGCACCCGCCAAGGCTGAGAGCGAGACAGCGTCGCCGGCCGACACGACACCGCCAGTGGCACCGGGTTCGGTCGGCCCCATCAGGCCGGTCGACAGGGCCTATGGCGCCTTTCAGCGCGGCTTTTACCTGACGGCACTGAATCTGGCGCTTCAACGCGCCAGCAAGGACGATGCTGCGGCGCAGACACTTGTCGGAGAAATTTTCGCCAACGGTCTCGGGGTGCCGGTGAGCCTCGCCAAGGCGGCGGGCTGGTATACGCTCGCTGACAAGAACGGCGACGCCAACGCCAGTTTTGCCCTCGCCATGATGTACCAGCGCGGCGATGGCGTGCCGGCCAACCGCAAGAAGGCCGCCGAACTGATGGAGAAGGCCGCCGCTGCCGGCCTGCCGGCAGCGCAATACAACATGGCGCTTCTCTATGTCGAAGGCGTCCATGTCGAGCCCAACCAGCTCAAGGCCGCCGAACTGATGGAGAAGGCGGCCGACGCCGGTCTGGCCGAGGCGGAACGGGATTTCGCCACCATGCTGCTCAACGGCGCCGGCATCGCGCCGGATCTGGCCCGCGGCGCCGACTACATGCGCGAAGCGGCGGAAGCCGGCCTCAGCGACGCCATGGTCGAATACGGTACGCTCCGCTATCTCGGCAAGGGAACGCCCAAGGACATCGAAAGCGCCGCCCGCTGGTACGAACGCGCCGCCCGGCTCGGCAATCCCGTGGCCCAGAACCGCTTCGCCATTCTTCTTGCCGCCGGCGAAGGCGTCGACAAGGACCTGCAGACCGCCGCGATGTGGCGGGCGCTGGCCCGGCGCGCCGGCCTTGTCGACCCCCAGACCGACGAGCTTTTGGCCGATATTTCGCCCAAGGACCTGTCGCTGGCCGAGGAACGTGCCCGCGTCTGGCCGGACCAGCCGGCCGATCTCGCCAAAAGCGCCGACACGCCGGACCAATCCGGCAATTGAGGTGGTCCGGGAGCCAAAAGCGCCCGGCCTCTTGAGCAAAAGCGCAATCTGGGGCACAAGCGCGCCAACATCTCCCTAACTTTGTTCCGAACGGAAATCGAAATGGCCGAATCGGCATTGCTCAACATCATGGTCGGAGCGGCGCGCAAGGCAGCGCGCTCGCTGACGCGCGATTTCGGCGAGGTCGAAAACCTCCAGGTCTCGCGCAAGGGACCGGCGGATTTCGTCTCCAATGCCGACCGGCGCGCCGAACAGATCATCCATGACGAGCTGATCAAGGCTCGCCCGACCTATGGCTTCCTGATGGAAGAGGCCGGCGAGGAAGCCGGCACCGACGGCCAGCACCGCTGGCTGATAGATCCGCTCGACGGCACCACCAATTTCCTGCACTCGATCCCGCTGTTCGCTACCGCCATCGCGCTTGAGCGGGCCGGCGAGATCGTTGCCTCGGTGATCTATTCGCCGATCATGGACGAACTCTTCACCGCCGAGAAAGGCGCCGGCGCCTTCGTCAACAACCGGCGCATCCGCGTCGCCGCCCGCAAGCACATCGCCGATGCGGTGATTGTCACCGGCATCAAGCTCACCGGCACCGATGACGATGCCCGCACGCTCCGGCAGCTTTCGCAGGTGTCCCCGGCCTCAGCCGGCATTCGCCGCACCGGCTCGGCCTCGACCGATCTGGCCTGGCTCGCAGCCGGACGGTTCGACGGCTACTGGGAGGCGCGTCTGGCGCCATGGGACGTGGCACCCGGCCTGTTGATGGTCAAGGAAGCCGGCGGGTTCGTCTCCGATTATGCCGGCAAGACCGGCAGCGTCTACAATGGCGAGGTTGTGGCCGGAAACGAGGCCATCCAGAAACAGCTGCTCAAGACCGTGCAGAAGGCGCGCTGACCCCTCACGGAGCGGACGCCGACGGCGTCCGCCATCAGCTCGTCACAGTCCGGCCCCCACATGCGCGCACTGCGGTTTGTCACAAGCGGTGCGCGAACGCTCATCATGCGTTTTGTCTGGAGCCTTTTTTGCTCTAATCTTTGATTCGCATGAATTGTCCGCGCGCCATAAAGACGCGCGGCTGTCCCGCAAGGGCAATCTACTTTCGGGCTGCAGGGAAAACATCCCGGCGCCGGACCGGAGAACCGAACGGCCATGAGCGACCGCTACGATCCCTATCATCTTGCCAGTCCCACTGTTTACCTGGTCAAGATGATCATCTTCCTGATCCTGGCCGTGCTCGTCGGCATCATCATTTCCTCGACGCTTCTGGATGCCTTCCAGGCCAACATGTTCATCAACGGCATGATCGTCCTGGCGCTGGTAATCGGCATCATACTGAGCTTTAGGCAGGTGATCAGGCTGTTCCCGGAAGTCAGCTGGGTCAATTCGCTGCAGGACGGTTTCCAGGCCCAGGGCGCCAAGCCGCCGGTGCTGCTCGCCCCGGTGGCCGGCATCATGCGCGACCGGCTCGGCGAGACCATGATCACCCCGGCGAGCATGCGGACCATCCTCGATTCTGTCGGCTACCGGCTCGAGGAAGCCAAGGACACGTCGCGCTATCTGACCGGCTTGTTGGTCTTTCTCGGTCTGCTCGGCACATTCTACGGCCTGTTGCACACGGTCGGTTCGGTGTCCGCCGTCATCCAGGGACTCGATGTCACGGCGGGCGATGCCGGCGACCTGTTCGGCACGCTGCAGAACGGCTTGCAGGCACCCTTGTCCGGCATGGGCACGGCGTTTTCGTCCTCGCTGTTCGGCCTTACCGGTTCGCTGATCCTGGGGTTCCTCGATCTGCAGACGGGTCAGGCGCAGAACGCCTTTTACACCGATCTCGAGGACTGGATGGCCTCGATGACCGAACTCGACCATCCGATGACGGCGATGCAGGCCTCAAATCTCGGGGTCTCCTCCAACGAGATCCAGTCGATGATCGAACAGCTCGGTTCGACCATGCAGTCTTCGAATTCGAACCAGAATGCCATCCGCGCCATGGCCGAACTGGCCCGCGGCATTGACGGGCTGGTCAAGCATATCCGCGCCGAACAGGATGATGTCAGGCGTCACATCGCCGACCAGGCCGAGACCAACAAGAAACTGAGAGACCTGATCGAGGCGTTGATCCGCGAGGACGACAACAACCAGCACGGCAACAACCACTAGAGCGTTTTCAGCAAAAAAGGGAACCGGTTTTGCGGCTGAGCCTGTCGAAGCCTCGAAAATGCGACAAGACAAGAGGTTAGGTCCTTTCGGTGTTTCCACGAAACAGTGAAATGATCTAGCAGCCTAACGGTAAGGGAGAGGACGGTTTGGCCTACGGCAACCGCCTGCGCAGAGAGAGTGCCAATATCTGGCCGGGCTTCGTTGACGCCCTGTCGAGCCTTCTGCTCGTCATCATGTTCCTGCTCTCGACCTTCGTCATCGCCCAGTTCTTCCTCGGGCGGGAGATTCTGGGCAAGGACACGGTGCTCAACCGTCTCAATTCCCAGATCGCCGAGCTGACCGACCTTTTGCAGCTTGAGCGGGCCAATTCCTCCGATCTCGAATCGACGATCGCCAGTCTCAGCGCCACTCTCGCCAGCGCCGAATCCGAACGCGACAACCTCAAGAACCAGTTGGCCGGACTCGGCGGAGGCCTGGGCGAAAAGGACCAGACGATCGCCGACCTCAACTCAAAGCTGCTCAACGCCCAGGAGGTGTCGGACGAGGCAACGGCGCAGATCACCTTGCTCAACCAGCAGCTCTCGGCGCTCAGGACCCAGATCGCCGCGCTCGAACAGGCGCTCGAAGCCTCGGAGTCTCGCGACACGGAATCGCGCACAAAGATCGCCGACCTCGGACGGCGGCTGAACCTGGCGCTGGCCCAGCGGGTGCAGGACCTCTCCCGCTACCGTTCCGATTTCTTCGGGCAGTTGCGCAAGGTGCTCGAAGGCCGCGCCGATGTGCGCGTCGTCGGCGACCGTTTCGTCTTCCAGTCCGAAGTGCTGTTCCCGGCCGGCTCGGCGACGGTGTCGCCCGATGGCGGCAAGGAGATCCAGGCACTCGGTCAGGCGATCCTCGAGCTCGAAAAAGAAATCCCGCCCGACATCAACTGGGTGCTCCGCATTGACGGCCACACCGACAAGCGGCCGATCTCGACGCCGCAATTCCCCTCCAACTGGGAGCTGTCGGCGGCCCGTGCCATCGCCGTCGCCAAGATCCTGGTCGCCGAGGGCGTTTCGCCCAACCGCCTGGTCGCCGCCGGATTCGGCGAGTTCCAGCCGATCGACACCGCGGATACGCCAGAAGCCTATCGGCGGAACAGGCGCATCGAGTTCAAGCTGACCGAGGGTTGAGACGCCCCTATAGCCGCATTTCCCAGAATTCGCGGTCGAAATCCTGCCCGAATTCGGCGATTTCGGATGTCGATTCGACAATCTCGAAACCGAGCTTGCCGTAGAGCTTCCGCGCGCTGTCGAGCAGGCTGTAGGTCTCGAGCCGAACAAAACGGCAGCCAGTTTGCCGCGCATGATCGAGCCCGGCCATCATCAGCGCATCGGCCAACCCTTTGCGCCGATGCACCGGTTCGACCAAGACGAAATTGAGAAAAGCCCCGTTGTCCGGCAGGGCGGAGATGGCGATCGAGTCGGCCCGTTCGCCGCCGATTTCGGCGATCAGGAAGCGGGTAAACGGTTCGGCGCGATCGAGAAGAGCCTGCATCTTGGCGGCGACGCGCCGTTCAAACGTCGTGTCGAAGCCGAATTCATCGGCGTAGAAGCACGGCGTGGCGGGCAATCATCCACGACAGGTCATCGCCATCGGCCAATCTGATACGGGGATCGTCCGGCATAGGCTCTAGTCGTCGTCGCCAGTGCCGCGGAACTGCAGCTTGGCGAGTTCGGCGTAGCGGCCACCCTTGGTGATCAGCTCGTCGTGGGTGCCTTCGTCGATGATCTCGCCGGCGTCGAGAACGAGGATGCGAGCGGCGTGGCGGATGGTGGCGAGCCGGTGGGCGATGACGAGCGTGGTGCGCCCTTCCATCAGGCGGTCGAGCGCCTGCTGCACAAGATGCTCGGACTGGGCGTCGAGCGCGCTCGTCGCCTCGTCGAGCAACAGGATCGGCGCGTCCTTCAAAAGCGCGCGGGCGATAGCGATGCGCTGTTTCTGTCCACCCGACAGCATGACGCCACGCTCGCCGACGATCGTTTCGTAGCGGTTCGGGAGAACCGAGACGAAATCGTCGACCAGCGCCGCCTTCGCCGCTTCGATCACTTCGGCCTCGCTCGCCTCGCGTTTGCCGAAACGAATATTGTCGGCGATCGTGCCGCCGAAGATAGCTGATTCCTGCTCGACATAGGCGAAGCGGTGCCTCAGGGCATCGGGTTCGACGTCGCGCACGTCAATGCCGTCGACCAGCACCGAACCGGACTTGGCGTCGTAAAAGCGCTGCAGCAACGCGAACAGCGTCGACTTGCCAGACCCCGAGGGCCCGACCAGCGCGACCATCTCGCCCTTTTCGACCGTGAACGAGACATTGCGCAGCACGATCTCGTTTTCGCGCGTGTCATAGGAAAATCCGACATTGTCGAACCCGACGGTGGCGAGCGGCGGCTCGGGCAATGCGACCGGTTTGGCCGGCGCAACGATCGCCGGCGGGGTGTCGAGCACCTCGAACAGGCGCTCGGTGGCGCCGGCGACGATCTGCAGCGTCCCCCAGACCTCTGAGATGGAGCTGAGAGCACCGGCGGCCAGCATGGCGTAAACGAGAAACTGGGTCAGCTGTCCGGCGGTGACAGCGCCGGAGAAGACCATCTGCGCGCCCCACCACACCAGACCGACAAGGGCCGCGGTCGAAACGAACATGACGATGGCGACAAGGATCGAACGGGTACGCAGGCGTGACGCTTCGGCCTGGTAGGACTGATCCGAATAACCGGCGAACTGGTCCTGTTGGCTCACTTCCTGGACGAAGGCCTTGACCGTACGGATGGCGGAAAAGGATTCGGTTGCGACCGAGTTGATGTCGCCGAGCACATCCTGGTCCGGCGCGACTGGTTTCTCAGGCGCGCGCCGAACCAGAACACGGGGATGACGATCGAGGGCACCAGCACGACGACGGCAACCGTCAGCGGGGCGCTGGTGAGGAACATCATGACAACAGCGCCGATGATGGTCATGGCCGATCTGAGCATGAGCGTCAGGCTGGAGCCAACCGCGCTGCGGATGGTACCGACGTCACCGTTCAGCCGCGAGGTCAAATCGCCGACGCGGTTGGTGTCGAAGAAATGGACGTCGAGCCGCATCAGGTGATCAAAGACCGCCTGCCTGAGGTCGACGACCAGAAGCTCGCCGATGATCGAGATGAGATAGAAGCGCGCACCGCTGGCAATACCGAGCAGGCCGGCGATGCCGACGATGATGAAGGCATATTCGCCGACCTTGTCGAGATTCCTCGCTATGAAGCCCTCATCGATCACGCCGCCGATTGTGGCGGGAATGGCGAGCTGCGCGATGGTGGCGATGACCAGAAAGATGAAGGTCAGCGTCAGCCTGAGCGGATAACGCGTGAGGAAGGGGACGATGCGCCTGAGCGGCTGCAGGTCGCGCGTTTCGAGCGTTTCGCCTTCGGGCGTCTCGATGCCGTCCTGGTCCGCTTCGCGGTCCTGGGCTGTCGTGTCCGTCATTACGCTGAGACTTTCAGATTGTCGTGCCTCGATATACGCATTTGCGCCTGAGGCTACAAGTTGTGATGGCTTTGCCCGGCGTCCTGCGGCAAAAGCCTTGATAAATGCGTCGCAAGTGGTTTAGAACCCGCCCAACACCATCTGAGGCTCATCGGGCGCTCCGGCGCCCGTTTGATTTTGAGAGTTGAGACGATGAAGAAAGAAATTCATCCCGATTATCACACCATCAAGGTCGTGATGACCGATGGCACCGAATACCAGACCAAGTCGACCTGGGGCAAAGAGGGCGACACGATGCAGCTCGACATCGATCCCAACACCCATCCGGCCTGGACCGGCGGTACGGGTCAGCTTGTCGACCGTGGCGGCCGCGTGTCCCGCTTCAAGGAAAAGTTCAAGGGCATCCTGGGCTGATCTGGAGCGTTGTCAGGAAAAGTGCCCCGCACTATTCCGGTTCGACAGCGCGACCACTGAAAGCTTTAAGACCCTGGAATCAAAAAGCCCGGCTTGACCGGGCTTTTTTCATTTGCCGCTGGAGCCGCCGAAGGCTGCCTTCAGCCGCGACATCTGCCCGGTGATCGAATGGGCCTCGTCTTCTGCCTTGGGCGCCGGCACCTCGCCGCGATCCAGTCGGTCGAAATGCTGCACCCGCTCGAAAAGGCGCTCCCCTTCGGTGATGTAGCCGACAAGGGCCGGCGGCAGATCGTCCCAGCCGACGCCGCCGCGTGAGGTGGCGCTCGGCGAGAATTTTACCTTGGCCTTTTCCTCCCGCGCCGTCTCCGGCGAAATCTCGCCCTCATTGACCGCACGCTGCAGCAACAGCCACGAGGCAAGCTGCATCAGGCGCGTTGTCAGGCGCATGGATTCGGTGGCGTAGATGAAGGAGGCCTCGCGGGTCAGCTCGCGGCTGGCAGCGCGCCCGTCGCCATCGAGATAGCTGGCAACCTCCTCGATCAGGCTCATGCCTTCGCGATAAAGGGTGTTGAACCCTCCACCTGAAACCAGCCGCTCCTTGAGCTCGACCGTTTCTCCGGTTTTGCTATCTTCGGCCAATTGCTGCTGTCCGTTCGCTCATCTGTGCGGCAAGTCTATTCCGAAAGCGCGACGCCGTCACTGAGGTTGAATGTGCGTCCCAAGTGCTTAGGAAAGGCTAAAGCCGCAGGCGCGGATCAACCAGAAATCCCGCAGAAAGACAAAAAAAAGAGCCGCGGTGAAACGGCTCTCGAAAGTCAACAGGAAGCTTGAACAGGATTGAAAACCACCCTGCAGAACCCAGCAAGACTGGATAGGATTGGTTTACCTCAATCCCCTTAATTGCAGGTTAATCGCTCACTCTTGCTTAACCCTATGTCGTCGCGCCGCCCGCTGACGTTTGGCGGCTTTGCCGGCGCTCTGAGGGGATAGCTCTCAGATTTTGAAGACGGAATCGGCGGCGTTGCGCGAGGCCTTCTTGTGGGTAATGGCAGTCTTCAAGCGCTCGATTTCCTCGGTCAGCAGCGCGATTCGCTCCTCGAGTTCATCGACCGAAAGCGTGTCGAGCACCATGCCGACCTCATGAACCGGCTTTTTGATCGGGCGGTCGTCATCCACATCCATGATTGCCACTCCTCGGCCCGGCATGTTCTGTTCAAGCGGACTGTGCCACGAGGGCGGCGGCGAAGAAAAGAGGCAGACCATGGCAGAGATGACCAGTGTGACGATTTCGGCTTTTGGCGGACCGGACAGGCTGAAGCCCGTTACCCTCGAACGGCCGGAGCCAAGCCAAGGTGAGGTGCTGATCCGCGTCGCGGCGGCCGGGCTCAACGGCCCCGACCTTTTGCAGCGGCGCGGGCTTTATGTGCCCAACAAGGACATGGCATTGCGGCCGGGCCTTGAAGTTTCCGGCGTTGTCGAAGCCGCTGGACCCGGTACGAGCCGGTTCGCACCCGGCGACCGCGTCGTGGCACTGACCAATGGCGGCGGCTACGCCGAATTCGTCACCGTTCCCGAGGGCCAGGTGCTGCCCTCACCCGCCGGCTGGCGGCTGGCGGATGCCGCCGCGCTGCCCGAGGTGTTTTTCACCGTCGAACAGACACTGGTCATGCGCGCCGGCGTCGAAAAGGGCATGAACGTGCTCGTCCATGGCGCATCGGGCGGGCTTGGTACCGCCGCCATCCAGGTCGCCCGCCTGTTCGGCGCAACAACGATTGCCACCATTTCGTCCGAGGACAAGGCGAAATACGTCCTTGGGCGCGGGGCCAGCCACCTCATCGCCTACCCGCACGAGGATTTCGCCGCCCGGGTGATGGAGCTGACCAACGGCCACGGCGCCGATCGCATCATCGACATCGTCGGCGGCGATTATCTCAGGCGCAACATGGACGCGGCGGCCCAGGGCGCCACCATTGTGCAGCTGGCTTTTCTGACCGGCGCCAAATCCGAAATCGTCCTGCCGCAATTGCTCGGCAAGGGGCTGACGCTGATCGGCTCGCTGCTCGGTCCGCAGCCCGCCTCAGTCAAGGCCGGGATTGCACAGGCGGCGGAGCGGGATCTGTGGCCGGCACTGGCGTCCGGGGAAATCGGGCCACCGAAGATAAGCTATTTCGCCCTTAAGGAGGCAGCAGCCGCCCATGCTGCCATGGAGGCGGAGGATCACTACGGCAAGGTGCTGCTTGTGACCGAATTCGGTTTGGAGATGGATTAACGTTGACGATCGCGTGCAGTTTGTTGCGCTCGGGCACGGATGGGATTATATGGGCAACTGAATTCCCCCTCAGCGTCATGCCAAGAGGCGGGGCGGACCGGAAGCTCCCGGGCCGCACCACGAGGGTCCGCGCGTCGCGGTTCCGGCCATCAAAGGCAGCGAGGGGAACAGCCCGAGGAGACCAAAATGGCCACCACCCTTCTGATGCCCAAGGCGACTGCTGTCTGGCTTGTTGACAACACCGCCTTGAGTTTTGAGCAGATCGCCGCCTTCTGCGCCCTTCATCCGCTTGAGGTCCAGGGCATTGCCGACGGCGATGTCGCTGCCGGCATCATGGGCGTCAACCCGATCAACAACGGGCAGCTGACCCGCGAGGAGATCGAAAAGGCCGAGGCCGATCCGAGCTACCGGCTGAAGCTGTCCGAGCCCAAGGTGCGGGTGGCCCAGGCCAAGCGCAAGGGTCCGCGCTACACGCCGATCTCGCGGCGCAACGAGCGTCCGGGTGCCATCAAGTGGCTGGTCAGGAACCACCCCGAGCTGAAGGACACCCAGATCATGCGCCTGGTCGGCACCACCAAGTCGACCATCGAATCGGTGCGTGAGGGCTCGCACTGGAACACCGCCAACCTCACCTCCGTCGACCCGGTGACGCTGGGCCTGTGCAGCCAGATCGATCTCGACATGGAAGTGCGCAAGGCCTCCGGCGGCAAAGGCGCTGAGGAGATCGACACCGGCACCCGGCTGCTCTCGGCCGAAGAGGCGCTGGCGACCATCCAGGGCACCTCGCTGCACAAGCCGCAGCCCGAGGAAAATCCGCTGGGCGACACCTCCGCGCCAATTCCGCACGAAGAGGAAGAAGAGTTCGACGCCGATTCCGTCTTCTCCAAGCTGAAGTCGCTGAAATCGACCGACGACGAGGACGACGGCTTCTAGATCGATCCTATTCGGCAAGATATTCAAAACCCCGGTGCATCGCGCCGGGGTTTTTCGTTTCAGTCCTGGCGTTCGGGAGCGAACAGGGCTTCAGCGGCAGCCGGAATATCGGCAAAGGCGTCGACAAGCGCATCGGCGCCAAGCGTTTCGGGTGGTTCGGTGCAATAGCCGAAGCTGACCAGCACCACCGGCACGCCGGCATTGCGACCGGTCTCGAGGTCAGGACGGCTATCGCCGACCATCACCGCCGGGCCACCGCAGCCCAGTTCGGCCAGCACTTCGCCAAAAAGCCTGGGGTCGGGCTTGAGATAGTCGCGCTTGCCGCCGCCGAAGATCACCGGGAAGAAGCGTGTGAGACCGAACTGCTCGATGAGCTGAACCGCCGAATCATGCGGCTTGTTGGTCAGGACCGCCAGCGGCGCGCCCGCCGCCTGTAAAAGCTCCAGCGTGTCGATGACGCCGGGGAACAGGCGGCTGCGCTCGGTCTGGTGGGCCGTATAGATCTTGAGGTAGTTATCGGTCACCGCGTCGTGCCGTTCAGGCGCGATCGGTGCGCCAGTGCGGGCAAAGGCGCGCTCCACCAGAGTACGGATGCCATTGCCGATCAGGAAACGCATTTCCTCGAGCGGGATGGCGCGGCGCCCTTCGGCGGCCATGATCTGGTTGATGGCGAAGTTGAGATCGGGCGCTGTGTCGATCAGCGTGCCGTCGAGGTCGAAAACATAGGCAAGGGTCATGTCCCGCCATTACGCCAGGGCCTCAACGCCGACAAGGCAAAAAGCGCCGAACCGGTTCGATGGAAGCGCGGCACGCCGACCGGACGCCTGTCGTACAAGGGCTGTTGCGAAGACGGCGACATCACGCCATGCTTGCACAAATATCGCGTGGACCGAATGTCGAAACCAGTCCTGTTCATCATTGCCCATCCCGATCTCAAGGCGTCACGGGCCAACCGCAAGCTCGCTGCGACGGCACGCGACATCGAGGGCGTGGTGGTGCACGACATCTACGACACCTATCCGGACCTGTTCATCGACGGCGCCCGCGAGCGCCGGCTGCTCGAACAGACCGGGGCGCTGGTGCTGCAGTTCCCGTTCTTCTGGTACGGAGCGCCCGGTCTGTTGAAGGAGTGGATCGACCGGACCTTCATCGCCGGCTGGGCCTATGGCCGCGAGGGCCGCATGCTGCGGGGAAAGCCCTTCATGTTGTCGATCTCGACCGGCTCGGGGCTCAATGCCTATCGTCCGGGTGGCATCCACAACCAGCCGATCGAGGAATACCTGTTCCCCTTCGAGCAGATCGGCCATTTCTGCGGCATGGAATGGCAGGAACCGCTGGTGTTCTACCGGGCCCGACATGCCGACGACTCGATGCTCGGCGAACACGCGGAAGAGCTGAGAAACCGGCTCAAGGTTCTCGAAAGCGGGGCGGTGTTCAATGGATAGTAACCTGCTGCTTTCGGTGTTCGTGTTCATTGCCGCCGCCATTGTCGTGGTGCCGGCGACCAAGCTGACCGGGCTCGGCTCGGTGCTCGGCTATCTCGTCGCCGGCATCGCCATCGGCCCGTACGGCCTCAAGTTCGTCACCGATCCGGCAACGATCCTGCACTTCTCCGAATTCGGCGTCGTCATGATGCTGTTCCTGATCGGGCTCGAAATGCAGCCGAGCGAATTGTGGCGGTTGCGCACGCGGCTTTTGGGCATGGGCGGCGTGCAGGTTGTCGTCACCACGGCAATCATCACCGGCGCCAGCATGTTCGCCGGTGTTGCCTGGCAGACGGCACTGATCGTCGGCATGGCGCTGTCGCTCAGCTCGACGGCGATCGTGTTGCAGATCATGTCGGAGCGCTCCATCACCCAGACCGATACGGGGCGATCGAGTTTTTCGGTGCTGCTGATGCAGGACATCGTCGTCATCCCGATCCTGGCGCTGATCCCGTTGCTATCGGTCGCCAACCTGTCGCCGGGCGTTCTGGCGGCAGAGGGGTATTCCGCCAGCGGCGACGGCCCCAACTGGGTGCCGGCGCTGGAGATGATCACCGCCTTTGTCGGCATGTATCTTGCCGGACGCTATATCCTCAGGCCGGTGATGAATTACGTCGCCCGCGCCGGCATCCGCGAAATCTTCACGGCGCTGGCGCTGTTCGTCGTCATCGGGTCTGCGCTCTTGATGGAATGGCTATCGCTGAGCCACGCGCTCGGCGCCTTCTTCGCCGGGGTCATTCTGGCCGACAGCGAATACCGCCACGAGTTGGAAAGCGACATCCAACCGTTCAAGGGCCTCCTGCTCGGCTTGTTCTTCATCTCGGTCGGCATGTCGATCGGGTTCTCGGTGCTGATGCAGGCGCCGCTGCTCATCCTGCAGATCGTTGTCGGGCTGGTGGTGATTAAGGCGGGGGTACTGTTCACCATTGCCTCGATGTTCCGCCTACACCTGGCCGACAGGCTGCTGTTCGCCACGCTTCTGGCCCAGGGCAGCGAATTCGCCTTCGTGCTGTTCCAGGTGGCGACCGGCGCCGGCTCGCTGTCCAAGCCCGTTGCCGACGTGCTCAATGTCTGCGTCGCGCTGTCGATGGCGATCACGCCGCTGCTGATCCTTGCATTCGACAAGCTGATCGCACCGCGCCTTGTCTGGCCCGTGCAGGAGCCGGACATCCCCGACATGGGCGACACGCGCCAGAAGGTGCTGGTGCTCGGCTACGGGCGATTTGGCCAGATCATCGCCCGCTTGCTGCATGCCCAGGGGTTCGAAACGACGCTGATCGATCACGATCCGGCCCAGGGCGAACTGCTCGGCCGGTTCGGCTGGAAAGTTTTCTACGGCGACGTGCGCCGGCTCGACCTGCTCGAAGCCGCAGGCGCCGACGAAGCGCGCCTGATCGTCGTCACCATCAAGGATCGCGAGATTTCCATCGAGATCTGCAAGATGATCCAACGCCATTTTCCGCAGGCCAGGATCTATGCCCGCGCCTATGACCGCGTGCACGCCTACGAACTGATGGATCTCGGCATCGACGGGTTCGAACGCGAAACCTTCCGCGCTTCGCTGGCGCTGGCGGCGAAAGTGCTCGTCGGACTCGGCTACTCGCCGCACGGCGCCCAGCGCGTCGCCAAGGCCTTCGAATGGCACGACACCGAATTACTGGAAAGCTCCCGCGCCCTGCGTGACGACGACGACGCCTATGTGTCCTACCTGAGGCAGGCGCGCGAGACGCTGCATTCGGTCATGCAGGCGGAACTGGCCGCCAAGCAAGACGTCGAAGCGGCCAGCTGGCCGGCGGAAGCCGACGACATCGAAAAGGAGGCCCAGGCCCGCGGCGATTAGGCCCCGGTCGGCCGGTTTTGAGGCATCATATGCGCCGATGCGCCGGCCCGCTCTTGTATTAACGAAAATATCGGCAGATAACCGGCGACGTTTTCGCAACCTCCGTTCCTCTCGCCGGCTCCTTGATGCCCCTCATGACCGATCCCGTTTTCTGGCTCGTCGCCGTTTCGGCGGTTTTCATCGTTGCGCTCGCCAAGTCCGGGCTGGTCGGTAGCCTCGGCGTCGTCGGCGTGCCGCTGCTGACGCTTGTCATGGCGCCGCGCGAGGCAGCTGGCATGATGCTGCCACTGCTGCTGGTGATGGACGGGTTCGCCGTCTGGGCCTACCGGCGCGACATGGACTGGAAAAATCTCAAGGTGCTGTTGCCCGGCGCGATGACCGGCATCGCCTTCGGCTGGGCGACATCGGCAGTTGTGTCCGATCACATGGTGCTCTTACTGATCGGCATCATATCCTTCGTCTTCATCCTCGATGCCAGTTTCCCGATCCGCAAGAAGATCATCGGCAAGCCGCCGTCAAAGCCCTGGGGCGTGTTCTGGGGCGCTGTGGGCGGCTTCACGAGCTTTGTGTCCCACTCCGGCAGCCCGCCCTATCAGGTCTATGTGCTGCCCCAGCGCCTCAGCCCCACCGTCTATGCGGCAACGACCGCCTGGTTCTTCGCCAGCGTCAATGTCGCCAAGCTCATCCCCTATTTCTTCCTCGGCCAGTTGTCAGTGACCAATCTCGAACTCGCCGCCGTGCTGGTGCCGGTCGCCATCGGCGGCATGCTGCTCGGCATCTATCTGGTGCGGCGTGTCTCGGTCGAGTTCTTCTACAAGCTCGCCTATGTGCTGGTGTTCCTGCTGTCGCTCAAGCTGATGTACGACGGGGCCACCGGGCTGATGAGCGGGGCCTGAGCGCGCTTGCGCTGCCGGCAGGGTATTCGGATGGGCTTTTGAGGTCGCGCTTTCGAACCGAAAAGCCGGTTCCCACTTTTTCTGAACACGCTCTGGTCGTTAGTGGTCGCGCTTTCGAACCAGAAAAGTGGTACCCACTTTTCTTGAAAGTGCTCCGAAAAAATAGAAAAAGGCCGCCAAGGGAGAGGCGGCCTTTTCCGAAATCTCTAGACTTTCTTGCGATCAAGCAGCGTAGCGACGTTTCATTCGCGTCAGCTCATCCTTGACTTCCAGCTTCTTTACCTTGAGCGAACGGAGACGTTCTTCGTCTGCTGAGACGTGGTTCAGTTCCTCCTCGATCATCTGCTCAAGTTCCATGTGTCGCCGCTCGAGAGCGGAAATATGGCCTTCTGTCGTCATGGCAACTCCTTTCGGCTGCTTTGCACCTGTGATCGTCACAAAAATTTCACGTCCTGTCGATGCACAATCGGGCCGCGACGCTGATGCTGGATGAAACGCGACCAACGAAGGGTTAAGATCGGGGCTGTTCGCGCGAATTCAAGCGGGAATAAGAGGAGGACCACGGCGCACAAACCGTGGAAATCTGGGTCAAAACCTCATAATTAGGGACCCGCTCGCTCTCGAATCGGGAGACGGACGGGCCAACGGACGGGCGGATGAATATGTATCGGATCGACGAGGATATGCGGGCCAAGCTTGGTCTGGAGTTGGCAACAATAAGGCAGGAGCACGCCGATCTCGACGCGGCGATTCGCGCCCTCGACACCGTCGGCAACGCCGAACAGATGACAATCCAGCGGCTGAAAAAGAAAAAACTCACCCTCAAGGACCGCATCGTCGAGATCGAAAAGATCCTGCTGCCCGACATCATCGCATGAGCGAACCCAAGTTCCCGGAACTCACCAGCCGCTATTCGCGGCTGTCACGGCTGGGATTTGGCATCGTCTTCCTGATTTTCGCCTATGGCGGCATCGGCATGGTCTTCGGCCTGGTTGATGTCGAGCCGGACGAGCGCATGCAGCAGGTGTTGATCGGGTTATTGTTCCTGGCCATCGCCGCCGGGTTCGGGTTTGCCGGTTTCGAGATGGTCCGCGCCGGCGCACAGACCATCCTGAGCATTGGACCCGAGGGGCTGTGGGACCGGCGGCTGACAAGCGCGCCGCTCCCGTGGTCCGGGATCGAGATGGTCAAGGGACCAGAGCCGGGCTTTCTCGAACGGCTGGTTATTCCCGGCAAGTCACGTGGCACCATCGTCATCGGGCTGACGCCCGGTGCCATGGACGGCAATGAGTTCGTCTGGAGCTGGAGCACACTGTTCAACCGCTTGCGCTATCCGCGCCGCGACAGAGTGCAGATTTTCCACAGGACGCTCGACATGTCCCATGCCACCCTCAGCACCGCACTGGCGCTTGCGCTGGCGACCTCGGGCGAGGCCGACAACGCGCCGCAATAGGCCGTCAACCACCGCGATTAACTGGCGATCATCCCTGAAAAATATCGAGCCCGGAAACACCGGTTTCGATGAGGCGGAAACCTTGCGCCTGATAGAACGGCGTCTTGTCCGGGTTTGCACAGAGATACAGCGTGCGGTGCCCCCGCTCTGCCGCCTGCGTCCGGGCAGCGGAGAGCAGTTGCGTGGCAATGCCCTGTCGCCGCCGCTCGGGTTCGACCCATAGGGCGGCAATCCATGGTGTGTAGTCGGGACGGGCACTGAGATCGTCTGCGATGACCAGAACCGAGCCGGCGTAGGTATCGCCCTCATGCGCGACCAGCGCGAACGGAATAGGGTCGCCGGCAAATACGGCATCAAGGCGGGCGCGGTATTGGGCGCGCGTCACATCGGTTTGCGTCCACCAGGCGTGCCAGCCGCGATCCGCAACGATGTCGGCGAAACCCGGTTTGTCGGTGATGTCCGAGATGTGCATCATGTAGTGGCGTTCCAAATCAATGCTTTAGGAGCTGTATAGGGTAGCGGCCCATATCTCCTCTGGCCCGTATCGCCCGGCATTTGTCGATGCGCGACAGGCCCCGTGTCCAGCTCAAATGCGCCGACCCGTTCCAATCCTCGTAAAAATCATGCGATAAGCCAGAGGATCACACGACTGATTTGGGGATATTGCCGTGTTAAGCTCTCCACCGATCGCCATCATCATGGGCAGCCAGTCCGACTGGCCGCATATGCGCTTTGCCGCCGAAACGCTGGACGCGCTGAAGATCGACTATGAAACCCGCATCGTTTCCGCCCACCGCACGCCAGACCGGATGTATGAATTTGCCCGCTCGGCGCGCGACTACGGGTTCAAGGTCATCATCGCCTCGGCCGGCGGCGCCGCCCACCTCCCCGGCATGGTGGCGGCGATGACACCACTGCCGGTACTCGGGGTACCAGCGGAGACGCACGCGCTCGGCGGCGAGGATTCGCTATTGTCGATCGTGCAGATGCCGGCGGGCATTCCGGTGGGCACGCTGGCCATTGGCCGGGCCGGCGCCACCAACGCCGCGCTGCTGGCGGCATCGATCCTGGCGCTTAGCGACGAGGAGATCGCCACGGCGCTCGACGAATTCCGCGCCAACCAGACACAGGCAGTTCCAGATTATCCGGTCGACGATGAGTGATGTTTTGCTGAAGTCCGGCGCGACCGTCGGCATTCTCGGTGGCGGCCAGCTTGGCCGCATGCTGGCGCTCGCCGCGGCGCGGCTCGGCATGAAGACCCATATCTTCTGTCCCGACCCCGACAGTCCTGCTTTCGAGGTCACCCCGCACAAGACAATCGCCGCCTACGACGACGAAGCCGCGCTCGGCGCTTTCGCCAAATCGGTTGATATCGTCACCTATGAATTCGAGAACGTGCCGATGGCGACGGCGGAGTTCCTTGCAAAGCTGACCTCCGTAGCGCCCGGCGCGCGGGCATTGGCGATTTCACAGGACCGGGTCGCCGAAAAACAGTTCCTCAGCGAAACCGGCATCGCCGTGGCGCCCTGGCAGGCCGTCGACTCGCTGACCGACTTCGAACAGGGCCTTATCGACATCGGCATTCCCGCCGTACTCAAGACGGCGCGGCTCGGCTATGACGGCAAGGGCCAGCGCATGATCCGTGCCGCCGCCGACGCCGGCCCTGCCTTTTCCGAACTCGGCGGCACCGGCCTGGTGCTCGAAAAGCTGATCGCGTTCGAGCGCGAAATCTCGGTGGTGGTCGCCAGGGGTCGTGATGGCGAGATCCGCGCCTTCGATCCAGCCGAAAACGTCCATCGCAACCACATGCTGCACACGTCCACTGTGCCGGCGGATATTCCCGAGACGACGGCCGATGCCGCACGGGCCATCGCCGGCTCGATCGCCGCCGCGCTCGATTATGTCGGCGTGCTCGGTGTCGAGTTCTTCGTCGTCCCGGGCGAGACGACACCGCGCCTTCTGGTCAACGAGATTGCGCCGCGCGTTCACAATTCCGGGCACTGGACCGAAGCGGTGTGCGTAACCGACCAGTTCGAGCAGCACATCCGCGCCATCTGTGGCTGGCCGCTTGGCGATCCGCGGCGCCTCGGCGATATCGAGATGGTCAATCTCGTCGGACCTGAGGTGCTTGGTGTCGCCGAAAAGCTCGCTCCGGGCGAGCAGCCGCATGTCTATGGAAAGGCCGAAGCACGCGACGGGCGCAAGATGGGACACCTCAACAGGGTACGATTCCGCTGACCGAAGCGAAAAAACACCGATTCGGGAATTTTGCCGCGCTGTCCGGTGTGGACAAATACCAGCGCTTTTGTTATTGAGCCGCCCCTAGACAGCCGGTTCTGCCGGCCGCGGCGGGTTGGTATGCCCTCCGCTTCAGTTTTGCAACATTTAGAGATGCTGAGAAAGGGCGGTTGACCTTTGCAAGTAGTCGTTCGCGATAACAATGTGGATCAGGCGCTTCGCGCGCTTAAAAAGAAGCTTCAGCGCGAGGGCGTTTTCCGCGAAATGAAGCTGCGGAACTACTACGAGAAGCCGTCCGAGAAGAAGGCAAGGCAGAAGGCCGAGGCCGTTCGCCGCGCCCGCAAGCTCGCCCGCAAGCGCGCTCAGCGCGAGGGTCTTCTGGCATCGCCCGGCGGCCGGTAATCCGGCCCCGCGATCACACAAGACATCCGTTTCGACGGTTATCAGCATGTGTTGCATGATGCGCCGCCCTTTTGGGCGGCGTTTGCACGTGGGCCAGCGAAAGTGCCCGTCGCAGGCTGCATAAGGCTTCTTTTCGCCGCATGGCTGGCGCATCGTTGGCGCGTGCCACGAATCACCCGTGGCGCCTGAAACGAGCCTGGCGCGCCCTGCCCCCGATTTTTCGCGCCTGCTCGCAAACGTGTTGTTGCGGTGCTCGCGCGCGTCCGGATGGTTCTCACATCTCCGGCCGGGTTCGACCCGCCGCCCGCTTCTGGAGGAGAATCATATCGTGAAACAGTTTGCCATCGGCGCCCTCGCCGCCCTCGCTCTTGTCGCCGCATCCGTGCCGGCCAGCGCCAAGGATGCCAGCGTCCAGGTCGGACGGCTCAGCTGCAACGTCGCCGCCGGTGTCGGCATGATCCTCGGTTCGCAGAAAAAGATGAGCTGCACGTTCCATCGCGACAACGGCCAGACCGAATCCTATTCGGGCGAGATCACCAAGATCGGCATCGATATCGGCAAGACCGAAAACACCCATATCGAGTGGCTGGTCTTTGCCGCCGCCAATACCCAGTACACCAGCCATGCGCTGGCCGGCTCCTATATCGGAGCCACCGGCGAGGCAACGATCGGCGTCGGGCTTGGTGGCAATGTGCTGATCGGCGGGCTGAAGAAGTCCTTCGCGCTGCAGCCCTTCTCGGTACAGTCGCAGACCGGGCTCAATTTCGCCGCCGGACTGGCCAGTCTGACGCTTAAGTAGAAACGCTCAGGCGGCTTCGCCGAGCGCCAGCGCAAAGGCCTCGGCGAAGACCTCCTGCGGCTGCGCACCCGACAGGGCGTATTTGCCTGCGAATATGAAAAAGGGCACGCCAGAGATCCCGTGGCGAGCGGCGTCCTGTGCCATGGCGACGATAGTATCGTAGCGGGCGCGATCACCGGCTATGGCGCGGGCTTCCGTTTCGGTGAAGCCATGCCGGGACCCGATATCAGCCAGCACGTCGAGATCGGCAATGTTGCGCGCTTCGAGGTAATTGGCCCGCCCGAGCGCCACCGCCAGTTCGTGCTGGGTTCCGGTTTCAGCGGCCGCAGCAATGAGCGTCAGCGCAGGCTGACTCCAGGCTCTCATCTTCTGCTTGCGCATGTCGAGGTCGAGCCCGGCCGTTTTCGCCTCGGCTTCGAGACGGTCCCAGGCATCAAAGGGCGGTTGCCCGTATTTGCGCGTCAGCACCTCAACGATATCCTCGCCCTGTTCGCTGGCCTCGGGATCGAGCAGGAAGGGATGATGGACGATGCTGACTTCGACATCATCGGCCAGGGCCGCGACGGCGTTGTCTAGCCGTTTCAGCCCGACAAGGCACCAGGGGCAGGCAGGATCTTCGAAGACATCGATCTGAAGTTCGCGCATGATATCCGGAGGGGTAGCTGTTGCAGGGAGGCGCAACCTAGAGCAGGTCACGCTTAGGTGGAGTCTTCTGACCTGCTCTATGCACTTGAGTGGTCGTGTTTTCGAACCGGAAAAGTGGTTTCCATTTTTCCTGAAAACACTCTAGCAGCGCGGTCCGGGCCGTGCATCCGTGGTCGCGCTTTCGTGATTTTCGGGCGCGTCCCCTATTTCGACACTTCGTCGATCACCGCGTCGAAGGGCTTGGGGTCGCGTGCTGCGCGGTATTTCCAGTACCGCTGGCGCAGACGCGGAGCGATCACCCAGGAAATGGGCGCCGCAAGGATCAGCGCCAGAACGATTGCCACCGGCAGCGACCAGACGGCGTTTTCACGCAGCCAGGGCACCATCAGCACCAGGGTCGCGCCGGAGCCGAACAAGACTGCATTGGCCATCGGGTAGACCATCGCTGCAATCCACAATCGTGTTCTGTCCATATCTGCACTCCTTTTGCCGATATGGAGTGCAAACGTGCCGCTGGCGCGATGGTTCCGAACCCGGCGGCGCCTACTCGAAGCGCACCGTTTGTCCGTCGATCAGGTGCCGGACGAAGCGCCGCGAGATCTGCAGGATGGCGAGCGCTCCGATGAGACCGGCGAGAAGAAAGAGGATGTAGGTGAGGTCCGGTCCCCCGATGCCAATGCCCTCTGTCAGCGATCTGACGATGAGCCAGGCTGCCAGATAGCCGGCAAGGATGGCGAAGACCAGCACCGCGGCAAGCGGCGTGGCGGCTTCAAGAAAAACCACGCGGTCGAGTGTTTTGGCAGGCATGCCGACAAGTCGCAAAAGTCCGAATACGCGCTTGCGGTCGATGATGGCGCCGAGCGTCGATACGCTCAGCGACAGACCCGAGATCAGAATGGTGATCAGCGCGCCCGAATAGGCGATGGTCGACAATTCCTTCATGACGCGGGCGGGTCCGAGCAGGTTGGATTCAAGCCGCGTCATCGGCGGCACCTGCCAGGCGGTTTCGGTCTGCAGCGCCGTGCGCGCCATTTCCATGGCGGTCGAACTGCCGTCGGTGCGGGCGATGAGCACATGTGGCATTCGATCAGCCGGAGCGGAGGCGATTGGCGTGATCTTGAGGGAGGCCGTGCTGGCGGCAGCGGTAAAACGCCTGAGATCGACGCGATAAAGCTCATCGGCAGCGCGGTCGCCGCCGATGCCGAGTGCCGCGAGGTCAGCGCCGGTAAACACGGCCAGATAGGTTGCCCTGCCGCCGCGCGTGCCCGTGATCAGTGCGGTGACGCCCGGCAGACTGTCCGGAGCCGTGGCGCCGTCCGCCACGATCGTCAACAGAGCGTCGACGGGCATGCGGTCGGGCCTATCGTTGATGGCGAACCGGCCCGACACGCCGGCACTGGCCGCCGAGAAGATCGTCACCATGAACACCGCCAACACCAGCCCGGAAACCGAGCGGAAGGTGGCGACGGGTGCCTCGGCAATGCGGTTGGAAACGATGATGCCGGTGGCCGAACCGCTGAACCGCGCCATTGCCCTGCCGGCGAGCGCGGTCAGCCAGGGTCCGATGGCGACAATGCCGATAGTGGCAAGCAGGAAGCCACCCAGGAAGACGACTTGCACGACTCCATCTGGGATGAGCGATTCCGGCAGACCGGCAGCCATGATCAACGCCATTCCGATCACGATCGGCAGAACACGGCGCCAACTGACCGGTTTTTCGGCTATGGCGCGGGCGGCACCGAGCGGGCCGATGCGGGCGCGATGCATGCCGATGGCACTGACCAAGGTTGCCGCGACGATGATCGTTGCGGCGATGGCAAGGGTCGGCAGGAATCCGATATCGAGATCGACGGTGAAGAACCGTGCGCCGACGGCTTCGAACCGGGCGCCCACCGGCCGCAGCACAGCCGCGAGAAGCGCGCCGAACGCCGTGCCGGCTGTGGCGACGATCAAGGTTTCGAGCCCGGCGATGATGCCGACCTGACGCGGCGTCGCGCCAATCAGCCTCAGGACAGAGAAGGTCTCGCGACGTGCGGCGGCGCCGAGTTTGGTGGCGATGGCAACGAACAGCAGCACCGGAAACAGCATGCCGATGGCGCCAATGGCCGCGATGGTGCGAAAGCCGGTGGTTTCCGTATCGGGCTTGCCGCGCGCGGTATCGGCGAGAACCAACCCAGCGCGCGGGATCATGGTCTCAAGATCCTGGCCGACGACAACGGCAAGCGAATCCGGTCCCTTGAGGGTCTCGTCGGGCAGGATACCGGTGCGCGTGCCGTAGCGATTGCCGAGCTCAGCGGCCGGTTTAGCGTCGATCAGCGCGGCAAGCGCCGGCGAGGCCAGATAGGTGCCCGGACGCGGCCAGGCTGGAATGTCGACCAGCCGCGGCACCGTGCCCTGCGGCGCATAAATGTCCACACGCGAAATCGATTTGCCGTCGAACCAGTCGGTCATCGGAGCAATGACGGCGGTTGCGCCGTCGGCAATGTCAGCGGAGGTGGCGTGCGTGCCGACCGGCTTGATCCAGGCGCTGCGGGCCTCGCGGATATCGAGACCATCAAAGGCGCCAACCAGCAGCACGATCAGGGCCATGCCCATGGCGATGCCGAAAAACATCGCGGCAAGGCGTCCGGCAGCGCGGGCGTTGCCGGCAATGGCGAGACGCAGAAATCGCGGGTTCATCATGCCGCCACCCGTGAATCGACTGAGGCGCGCCCGTCCCGGATGATGATCTCGCGATCGGCATAGGCGGCGGCGCGCGGATCATGGGTGACAAGGATCAGCGTCGTGCCTGCCGCTTTCACTTCGTTGCGGATCAGGTTCATCGTCACCTCGGCGGACAGCGAGTCGAGCGAACCGGTCGGCTCGTCGGCGAACAGCACTTCCGGGTGGATGGTCATGGCGCGGGCAATGGCGACACGCTGCGCCTCGCCGCCCGACAATGTCGCCGGACGCTTGTCGGCCTTGTCGCCAATATCGAGCCGGTCCAGCCAGTCCTCGGCCTCACGCAGGGCATGTTTGCGGCTCTGCCCGGCCAGCAGCAGCGGCATCGACACATTGTCGATAGCGGTCAGTTCCGGCAGCAACTGGCCGAACTGGAAAACGAAACCGAAGCGGGTCAACCGCAAGCGGCTGCGCTCAGCCTCGCTCAACCTGCCGATATCCTCGCCCGAAAGCAGCACTTCGCCCTCGTCCGGAGGGATAATGCCGGCGAGGCAATGCAGAAGCGTCGACTTGCCGGAGCCCGACGGCCCCATGATGGCGACGATCTCGCCGGGGTCGATGACGGCATCGAGTCCCCTCAAGGCATGGGTCAATCCGAAATGCTTGTGAAGGCGGCGCGCCTCGAGAATGGGGGTCATTTGAGATCGGCTTTCATGGCGTCGAGACGGGCGCTGGTCATGTCCATCCAGCGGAGATCGGCCTCGATATGGAAAAGAGCGTGGTCGTAAAGCAGCACATGCATGAGGTCGGCCTGCTGTTTGGCTTTGGTGAGCTCGCGCATCTGTTGCATGTGCCGGGCGCGCTGCAGGTCGATGAGACGGCCGGCATCGGCGTCGGTCAGAAGCGCCACCACGACTTTGGCGAACAGGTTCGACTGCAATGCCCCGGAGGGCACGTCCGGGGTCATCATCCAGTCCCTGATGCGGGCGTGACCGGCCTCGGTGGTTTGATAGCGGCGGCGGTCGGGACCGCCGCCGGATTCGGTGCCGAGTTCGACAAGGAACCCGTCGCGGATCATCCGGCCGAGCGTTGCGTAGACCTGGCCGAAGGCGAGCGGCTTGTTGATGCCGAAATAGCGGTCATAGGTGTGCTTGAGGTCGTAACCATAGCTTGGGGCGACGCTGGCGAGACCGAGAAGAGTG
The DNA here is from genome assembly GCA_963676075.2 of Devosiaceae bacterium. Classification (GTDB taxonomy): domain Bacteria; phylum Pseudomonadota; class Alphaproteobacteria; order Rhizobiales; family Devosiaceae; genus JAHJQZ01. The sequence continues at coordinate 422,173 of CAXXNZ010000013.1, read as the reverse complement.
AGTGCATTGTCCATGCGGTTCATCTATACACTGAGTGTATAGTTTTCAAGATGCGCGCGAAGCATGGATTGTCGCAGGCTGCAAATGCCCTTCAAAGGGCCGTTAGGCGCCGGCCTGCGCGGATATGCGCCGGTTGACATGACAAAAATCAAGGCGGTGAAAGCAGAACCCGATAGACAGGCGCCGGTACCCGTTTCGGCTTGTCCAGCCGGAAACCGCGCCAACAGGTCACGTCAAAATGCCGATTAAGCATCTTGACTGTCAGGCCGTCGCGTTGTGTGACTTCAACGCGCCGTTTTCTTGTGGAGTGCCCGCGGCAGTAATAATTCGCCCGGACATGGCAAGGACAATCGACGAGGTGCCGGGGAGGGCAGCTGTCTGCACTTCTGAATGAAGCGGGTACGCGCGCCCCCTGCGCAGTGCCGTAATACAACGAGGCAATCATGGCTCTTACTATCGGGATACCGCGGGAAACTTTCCCCGGAGAACGACGCGTAGCGACAGTACCTGATGTTGTCGAAAAGCTGATCAAGCTCGGCTTCGAGGTCGCGATCGAGACCAAGGCCGGCGAAGACGCCGATTTTTCCGACCAGGACTACAAGGCGGCGGGTGCCAGCGTTTCCCGAACCGCTGCTGCGCTCTACAAGAAGGCCGACATCGTTTTCAAGGTGCGCGCGCCTTCTGACGACGAGGTCAAGCTGCTGAAGGAAGGCACGACGCTGATCTCCTTCATCTGGCCGGCCCAGAACGAAGACCTGATGAAGGCCCTGGCGGCCCAGAAGATCACAGTGCTGGCAATGGATTCGCTGCCGCGTCAGCTCAGCCGCGCCCAGAAGATGGACGCGCTGACCTCGATGGCCGGCATCACCGGTTATCGCGCCGTCATCGAGGCGGCCAACGCCTTTGGCCGGTTCATGGCCGGGCAGATCACCGCCGCCGGCAAAGTTCCGCCGGCCAAGGTGTTCGTCGCAGGCGCCGGCGTCGCCGGGCTGGCTGCGATCGGCACAGCGGTGGGCCTCGGGGCAATCGTCCGCGCCAACGATACCCGCGCCGAAGTGGCCGACCAGGTCACCTCGATGGGCGGTGAGTTCGTCAAGGTCGACTATGAGGAAGAAGGTTCGGGCGGCGGCGGTTATGCCAAGGTCATGTCCGAAGGCTTCCAGAAGGCCCAGCGCGAAATGTACGCCAAGCAGGCCGCCGATGTGGACATCATCATCACCACGGCCCTGATCCCCGGTAAGCCGGCGCCCAAGCTGATCACCGCCGACATGGTCAAATCGATGAAGCCGGGTTCGGTCATCGTCGACCTCGCCGCCGAACAGGGCGGCAACTGCGAGCTGACAGAACCAGGCGAAGTCGTCGTCAAGCACGGCGTTACCATCGTCGGCTACACCGACCTGCCGAGCCGTCTCAGCCGCCAGTCCTCGACGCTTTACGCCACCAACCTGTTGCGCATCGTCGAAGACATGACCCCGGAAAAGGACGGCAACATTGTCGTCGATTTCGAGGACGACGCCATTCGCGGCCTGACCGTCATCAAGGAAGGCGAGGTCACCTGGCCGCCGCCACCGCTCGATCTGCCGGCACCGCCGGCGCCGAAACCGGCAGCCGCCGCCGCGCCCAAGGTCGAGGAAAAGAAGAAGTCCCCCGTCGGCACCGCCGTCATGGTGGTCGCCGCCGCAGCCCTGTTCCTTGTTGTCGGTCTTTTTGCGCCGCCGGCCTTCATCGGCCACTTCACCGTGTTCGTGCTGGCGATCTTCGTCGGCTATATGGTGGTCTGGAACGTCACCCCGGCCCTGCACACGCCGCTGATGAGCGTGACCAACGCCATCTCCTCGATCATCGCCATTGGCGCCCTGATCCAGATCGCGCCTCAGGTCGAGGTCGGCACGGTGCGTGCGGACGGACTGATCCTGGGCATCGCCTTTGTCGGCATACTGCTGACATCCATCAACATGTTCGGCGGCTTCGCGGTGACGCGGCGCATGCTGATGATGTTCCAGAAATAGGGGATCGTTCGATATGCTTCCTGCAACTTTGACGACGGCCGCCTATATCGCCGCGATCATCCTGTTCATCCTGTCACTTGGCGGGCTGTCCAACCCTGAAACCTCGCGCCGTGGCAACTGGTTCGGCATCATCGGCATGACCATTGCCGTGCTGGCGACCATTTTCGGCACGCGCATCGTCGATGTCGGCATGGGCGAGACCGAGACCTGGCAGCTGGTTCTGCCCTCGGGCCTGCCCTGGATCATCGTCGCCATGGTGATCGGTGGCGGCATCGGCCTTTACGCGGCCAAGGTCGTCAAGATGACCCAGATGCCGGAACTGGTGGCGATGATGCACTCGCTGGTCGGTTTCGCTGCCTGCGCCATCGGCTTTGCCAGCTTCATCGACACCTCGATCCACTATACCGGGGCCGAGCACGCTATCCATCTTGGCGAGATCTATATCGGCATCCTTATCGGTGCCATGACCTTCTCGGGTTCGGTCATCGCCTTCGGCAAGCTGTCGGGCAAGATCGACGGCAAGCCGATGCTGCTGCCGGGCCGGCACTGGATCAACCTCGCCGCCCTCGTCATCGTCGTCTGGTTCTTCTTCCAGTTCGTCGGCGATGCGTCCTGGCTGCCGCTGATCATCATGACGATCCTGGCCCTGCTGTTCGGCGTTCACATGGTGATGGCCATCGGCGGCGCCGACATGCCCGTCGTCGTGTCGATGCTCAACTCCTATTCGGGGTGGGCCGCGGCCGCGACCGGCTTCATGCTCGGCAACGACCTGTTGATCGTCGTCGGCGCGCTTGTCGGTTCCTCGGGTGCGATTCTGAGCTACATCATGTGCAAGGCGATGAACCGCAGCTTCATCTCCGTCATCCTCGGCGGCTTCGGCACCGGTGACGGCGGCGGCGCTCCTGCCGGTGACATTGTGCCGGCCGGCGAGGTCACGCCGATCTCGTCCGCCGAAACCGCGGAACTGTTGAAGGACGCCAAGTCGGTCATCATCGTTCCCGGCTACGGCATGGCCGTGGCCCAGGCCCAGCACACGGTCCGCGAGATCACCCAGCTCCTCAGGGACAAGGGCACCAATGTCCGCTTCGCCATCCACCCGGTGGCGGGCCGCATGCCTGGGCACATGAACGTGCTTCTGGCCGAAGCCAAGGTTCCCTACGACATCGTTCTGGAAATGGACGAGATCAACGAGGACTTCCCGGACACCGACGTGGTGATGGTCATCGGCGCCAACGACATCGTCAACCCGGCGGCCGAGGACGACCCCAACAGCCCGATCGCCGGCATGCCGGTGTGTCAGGTCTGGAAGGCCAAGACCTCGATCGTCATGAAGCGCTCGATGGCGTCCGGCTATGCCGGTGTCGACAATCCGCTGTTCTACAAGGAGAACAACCGGATGCTGTTCGGCGACGCCAAGAAGATGCTCGACGAGGTCCTGGTGGGGCTGAACTCGTAGTCACAAACAAAGCGGGCCGGAGACAATCCGACCCGCTTCAGAATTCTTTGAGAGAGCGGGCCATGGCCCGCTCTTTTTTTTGTCAGGCCCGCTTGCCCTTGCCGCGCGACACGAAGATCCCGGCGGCGACGGCGGCGATGAGCAGAACCAGCCCGAGCCAAAAATTGCCTTCGATGATGAAGGCATAAAGCGCCACGGTGCCGATCGCCATGGCAGCGATCGAGAACTTCAGCATGCGCATGAACAACGCATAGGTGCGTTGGTGTTCCGCGTAATCCATCGTGTCGGTCGTCTTGGCCATATTTCCCCCGATTGGTATCTCGCCCGGACAGGCAAATTCCGCCGATGCTTTTAGCGTCAGAATGTCGCAAGCTCAAGCAGGACGGCGGACGGCATCGCGAGCCCTGCCCGGCCGGCGTTAGTGCGCAAGCGCGACTATCCCGGCCGGGTCGGCTTCAGTTCGCCGATCAGACCCTCGATCGTGGGCAACCGAAATGCTCAGAAGTGATAGTTGAGACCAACCTTCATGATATGCGAGTTGATGTCGATGCTTGTGTCGCTGGACGACAGCGTGCCCGCCGGTGCTGTGCTCGTGCCGTAATCGGTATAAGCGTATTCGGCTTTGATGCTCATCGTATCATTTGCGGCGAGCTCGACGCCTGCACCCAAGGTCCAGCCCATCAGTGTGTCTGAATAGCTTCCAGAAAGACCTGGCGCCGTGGGCGACGTATGTGCATTGGCGCGAGCAACAGCCACGCCGCCGGTGGCATAGAGCAAGGTGCGATCAAGGGCATAGCCGAGACGTCCCCTCACAGAACCGGACCAGTCGAAGTCGCCGCTGCAGGTGTATGCCGGATTGGCACACGCGGCCTCGCCCGACAGTGCGGACCAGACCAGATCGGCTTCCGCGCCAACAACCCAAGTGCCGAATTGGTGGTTCGCGCCCACCGTAAGGCCGGCGAAACCGCCACGAAGCTCGAAGTCGGAAGCAACATTGTTGGTGACCGTATTGGCCTTTGATGCTTCCACTCCGGCGACGGCGCCTGCGTAGAATCCCGACCAGTCATATGCGCTGTATATTTGGTCGGTCGGTTGGAAAATATCGGCTGCCGACGCCGGCACAGACGCCAGTATCGCTAGTCCGGAAATAAAAGCTCTCAGTCGCATCTGCGCCCCCAGAATCTGAACGAAAGATCCCGGAGGCTAACGTGCAATGAACAGTTAACCTCCGAGTATCGTTAACGATTCTACACGGAGCATGGTTAATATTTGCAGAAGAACGGGCGCGGTCCCGTGCGGATAGGAAGCCTAAATCTGCATGGACTCCAACTCGTCGATCAACCCTTCGATCATCGACAACCCAAGCAACCAGAAGTCAGGATCGGCGGCGTCAAGGCCGAAGGGCTTGAGCAGTTCGGAATGGTGCTTGGAGCCTCCTGCCTTCAAAAGCTCGAAATACTTGTCCTGAAAGCCCTCGGGCTGATCCATGTAACGCTGGTAGAGCGAGTTCACCAGGCAATCGCCGAAGGCATAGGCGTAAACGTAGAAGGGCGAGTGGATGAAGTGGGGGATATAGGCCCAGAAGATGTCATAGCCCTCATTGAGGGTGATGGCCGGGCCAAGGCTCTCTTCGGAAACCTCGAGCCACATGCGGTTGAGATCCTCGGTCTTCAACTCGCCGTCGCGGCGGCCGATGTGGACCTTACGCTCGAACGAATAGAACGAGATCTGCCTGACCACGGTGTTGAGCATGTCCTCGACCTTCTGGCTCAACAGTGCGAAGCGGATCTTCGGGTCATCGGCGCTGGCCAGGAGAGACCGGAAGGTCAGCATTTCGCCAAAGACCGAGGCCGTTTCGGCAACGGTCAGTGGCGTTGAGGCGAGCAGCGGACCTTGCGGCGCGGCGAGGCGCTGGTGGACGCCGTGACCGAGCTCGTGGGCGAGCGTCATCACATCGCGCGCCTTGCCCATGTAATTGAGCATCAGATAGGGGTGCGCGCTCGGCACGGTCGGATGGGCGAAGGCCCCACCCTGCTTGGCCTCGCGCACCGGCGCGTCGATCCAGCCATTGGAAAAGAACGGCGTCGCGACCTCGACAAGCTTGGGTGAGAATTGGCCATAGGCGTCGAGGACGATCTGTTGCGCCTGATCCCAGGTAAATTCGCGATCGTCGCTGGTCGGCAACGGTGCATTGCGGTCCCAGGCGTCGAGCTTGTCCTTGCCGAACCACTTGGCCTTCATGGCATAGTAGCGATGTGACAGGCGCGGATAGGCGGAACGCACCGCAGTCTCCAGCGCGTCGACCACTTCGCGCTCGACCGAATTGGCCAGGTGCCGGCTATCGGCGACATCCTTGAAGCCACGCCAGCGGTCGGAGATTTCCTTATCCTTGGCCAGAACGTTGGTGATCTGGGTGAACAGGCGCTTGTTGTCGCTGAGCGTCTTGGACAGAGCGTGGAAAGCGGCTTGGCGCTTTTTCTCGTCCTTGCCGGTCAGCAGCGTCAGGGTCGGTTCGAGACCAAGGATGTCGCCGTCGACATCGAACTTGAGGCTGGCCATGGTTTCGTCGAACAGACGATTCCACGCCGACCGCCCGGTCTGGGACTTGTCGTGGAACAGTTCCTCGACCCGGTCCTCGAGCTGGTAGGGCTTGGCCTTGCGCAATTCGTCGAACCAGGAGCGGTAGCGGGCAAGGCCCTCCTCACTGGCAATCGCCTTGTCGAGCACTGTGTCGTCGATGCGGTTGAGTTCGAGACCGAAGAACAGCGTTTTCGTCGATAGCCGCGTCAGCGCATCCTGGATGTCACCAAGCAGCTTGGCGCGATCGGGATCGGCAGTGTTCTGCACGTAGTTGAGATAGACGAACGAGCCGATACGGCCTTCGAGATCGCCAAGCGACTCGTAATCGACGATGGCTTGATGGAGCCCGCCATTGACGGCGAGTTCGGACAGCTTGCCTTTGTATTTTGCCTCGAAGGCCTCGGAGTCGGTTTCCGCCTTTTTCAGCCCGGCCTTGAACGCCGGCGAGTCGGCACCCGGATAGAGATCATCGAGATTCCACTCCGGCATGTCGCCGAACTGGTTGTGGTCTTTTCGGGCGGACGAATCGGACTGAGGGGCGCGCACGGGCAGGTGCATGGAAGAACTCCGGAACCTTGAAACAGAAGGCGCCAACATAAGCACGATGATCATGGCTGAAAACCGGTTTCACCAAATCGTTGCGCCGGCGGGCCGCCAGACGGACTTATCGAGCACCCGCAAGCCCTTGCGTGGCAACCGCGCGAATTCGTCTCACGCTTTAAAATCAGCATTAAAGGCCTGTTAAGAGGCGCAGCCTAGTCTGCCTCAAATCGGCACACATGAGTGCGCGCCCGCAAGATTCACGAATATAAACAAAAGATTATCGGCGTTATCCAGTATGACCAAAGTACTCGTCGTCGATGACGACCCCGTCCAGCTCCGCCTGACCTCGGAAGTCGCAAAAAAAGCGGGATTCGATGTCGCAACGGCAAGTGGCGGCAACGAGGCGTTGTCGGTTCTGAGCGGTTCCACCGCCATTGGTGCAGTCGTTCTCGACCTCGTCATGCCCGATCTCGACGGGCTCGGCGTCCTCGAAGCCATGCGGGCACGCGGCATCGCCGTGCCGGTGATCGTGCAGACGGCAAAATCTTCGCTCGAAACGGTGGTCTCCTCGATGCGGCTCGGCGCCGCCGACTTTTTCGTCAAACCGGTCGCGCCCGAACGTCTGATCGTTTCCCTCAGGAATGCGCTGCAGATCGGCGAGCTTGAAACCGCGCTCCGGACCGAACGCAACCGCCGCACCGGTAGTTTCGGCATTGCCGACATCATCACCCGTTCGCCGGCCATGGACCGCACCCTCGATCTGTGCCGCAAGGCGGCGAAATCGACCATTCCGGTGCTGATAGAAGGCGAAAGCGGCACCGGCAAAGAGCTGATTGCCCGCGCCATTCAAGGGTCGGGCGACCGGGCCGGCAAACCGTTCATCGCCGTCAATTGCGGCGCGATTCCCGCCAATCTCGTCGAATCCGTGCTGTTCGGTCATGTGAAGGGGGCCTTCACCGGCGCCACGTCGGATCACACCGGCAAGTTCCAGGAAGCCCATGGCGGCACGCTGTTCCTCGACGAGATCGGCGAACTACCGCAAGAGGCACAGGTCAAGCTGTTGCGCGCCCTACAGGAAGGCGAGGTCGAACCGGTAGGCGCGGCCAGACCGATCAAGGTCAATGTCCGGGTGATCTCGGCCACCAACAGGCGACTTCTGAACATGGCCCGCGACGGTTCGTTCCGCGAGGACCTTTATTACCGGCTCAACGTCTTTCCGATCTTCGTGCCGCCGCTCAGGGAAAGGCCCGAGGATGTGGCGCTGCTGGCCGAACATTTCCTCGCCCGCTTTTCCGCCGAAACAGGACGTCGTTTTTCCGGTTTGGCGCCCGAGGCGCTGGCGCTTCTTTCAAGCTATGACTGGCCCGGCAATGTCCGTCAGCTCGAAAACGCCCTGTACCGGGCCGTGGTTCTGGCCGAAGCCGAGTATCTGCGGCCTGTCGATTTCCCGCAGATCGCCGCGCGCCAGGCCGGTGTCGCCCGGGCACGCGAAGAGGTCTCGAGCCTGCCCGTGCCCGACCATCCGGTCCGGATCGATGAAGCGCCGCCACGGCGCCCGGTCATTGAAGCCGCACCCGAGGAGAGCGGGGCCGACCGGTTCCTCGACCCGGAAGGGACACTGCAGACCCTCTCCAATATCGAGCGCGACCTAATCCTGTTCGCCATCGAACGCTGCGATGGCCGCATGACGCGGGTCGCACGGGCGCTCGGAATCGGACGTTCGACACTTTACCGAAAGCTCAAGGAATACGGCATCGATGGCGACGAGGACGTGGCGGCCTGACGGCTCGGAGCCAGTCTGTATTGAACCTGTCGGCGCCCCGGCGCGTCGAACTGGGGAAGGTTTCGCCACGCCATTGCCTGTCGCAAATGCTTCGGCCTATACGCAGCGTCCGCCTGTCACATTTTTGAGCGGGCCATGGTAGGCTTGGCTAAATCCGGCTAGTACTTGATTCAAGAAAGGCTGTCATAATGTCGCAGCGTGACGTGGCAGAAAAGCCTTACTGGAGTTGGATTGGGGTGCATATGAAGCGTCTGTTTGTTGGCCTTTTCTGCGTGTTCGGGCTGGTTTCGCCGGCCCTCGCCATTTCGCCGGAAACCGTCGAGATCAACGGTCACGAGGCGACGCGAATCATCATCGCTCCGCCCGAAACGGCGTTGGCGCGCGTCATCAAGACCGGCCTCAAGGAAAACCTCGATGAGGCGCGTCGTGGCGGAGTCGAGGATGCACTCAAGCTCTATTATTTTTACGGCAGCCGCCATTTCGAGCCACTGTGGCTCGACGAGAAGTCGGACGGCACCGTCACATGGTCGCTCAATGCCAAAAAGCTGATGGAGGCCTTCTACAAGGCCGATTATTCCGGGCTGAATCCCGTCGATTATCTCGACCCCGATTTCCAGATCCCGCCCAGCGCCGCCGAGCCGAACGAGCTCGCCGCGCTCGAGACGCGGTTTTCCGATGCCGCCCTCAAATATGCCCATGACCTTCATTCGGGCAGCATCGATCCGCGCCGCGTTTCGAGCTCGATCACCGAACGTCCGCCGTCGTTCGACGCCGCCGATACGCTGAAGGCACTGGCAACCGCCGACGATCCGGCCACGGTGCTTGCGTCTCTCGAGCCCCAGCATCGCGAATACAAAGCGCTCAAGTCGCTCTTGGCCGATTACATCAATGGCAAGATCGAACAGGCGGAAGCCATTCCCGATGGCAAGATGCTGCGCCCCGGCATGGAAGACCCGCGCCTGCCGCTGTTGCGCAAGCGGCTGAAGCTGCCCGAACCCGACAGTGATCCGCTGGTTTATGACGATGCCACGATTGCCGCCATCGAGAGCTTCCAGCAGTCCCAGGATCTTCTGGTCGACGGCATTGTCGGGCCGGCGACCGTTGCCGCGCTTAACGGCGGGGAAGCTGCCTCCGAGGGCGACATCGTCGCCAATATGGAACGCTGGCGCTGGATGCCCGAGGACATGGGATCGTACTATGTCGAGGTCAATATTCCCGAGTTCCGCCTGGCGATCCTCGACAAGGGCAATGTCACCTACACCACCCGCGTCGTCACCGGAAAGCCGGGCCACGAGACGCCGATCTTTTCCGACGAGATCGAGATGATCGTGGTCAACCCGTACTGGAACGTTCCCAGTTCGATCGCGGTCAACGAGATCGGGCCGAAGCTGATCTCCAATCCCGGCTATATCGACCGAAACAACATGGAACTGCTCTATGGCGGCAAGATCGTCGATGCGGCGGCGGTCGACTGGTCTTCGACCAGCGTCAACAATTTCTCCATCCGCCAGCGCCCTGGCGTCTCCAACGCCCTTGGCTCGATCAAGTTCCTGTTCCCCAACCGGCACAATGTCTATCTGCACGACACGCCGTCGAAATCGCTGTTCGCCCGCTCCTACCGCGCCTTCAGCCATGGCTGCGTCCGGGTGCAGAACCCGTGGGACTTTGCCGATGCGTTACTGGCTCATGAGTCCAAGGTGACGCTGGCCGCTCTCGAATCCGAACGCGGCGGGCGCGAGCAATGGAACACGCTCGGCCAGCACATCCCGGTGCATCTGGTCTATTTCACCCTGAGGGTCGACCAGGACGGCACTGTGCGCTCGTACGGCGATGTTTATGGCATCAATGCCAAGGTCAAGCAGATGCTTGGCTACTGATCGGCAGACATCCGGTTCGTCAACAAGCCGCCAGCCTTCGGGCTGGCGGCTTTGTTTATGGAGCAATCTGGTAAAGATATCCCGTTAACGCTTGTTAAGATTGATGCCTTGGTTACGCCGCCATTGACCGTTATGGAAATCATGCCGCGTGCTGGCCGTCTGGTCATCGGCACAAAACAGCGTTAATGAATCCTCTACGGATTTGCTGCATTTTAGTAACTTCGGGATAACCGGAGAACCTGGGCAGAGTTGATCTTGAAAAAGGGCGGAACATTCCGGACGATTATCGCTCGGCTTACAGTGCTATTGTTTGCGCTGTTCGTGGTGCCTGCAATCGGCATTCCGGTTGCTCAGGCGGCTGGTGGTACTCGGACTCTTTCTCTCTACTTTGCACATACCGGCGAAACCGGCACGTTCACTTTCCGCAAGAACGGCAAGTACGATCCGGTCGTGCTCAAGCAGCTCAACCACTTCCTGCGCGACTGGCGGCGTAATGAAGACGCCAAGATGGACCCCGCGCTGTTCGACCTGATCTGGGAAGTCTACCGGGACGTCAAGGCCACCAAGCCGATTACCGTGGTTTCGGCCTACCGTTCGCCGACGACCAACGCCATGCTGCGTTCCAAATCGAGCGCCGTCGCCAAGAATTCCCGCCACATGCAAGGCATGGCGATGGATTTCTACATTCCCGGGGTTGCGCTGTCCAAGCTGCGCGCCGCCGCGATGAAAAAGCAGGTCGGTGGTGTCGGCTATTATCCGACCTCGGGCAGCCCGTTCGTTCATCTCGATACCGGTAATGTCCGCGCCTGGCCGCGCATGACCAAGGCCCAGCTCGAAAAACTGTTTCCGAACGGGAAAACACTGCATCTGCCGTCCGGTTCCAACACGCCGCTGTCGCAGTCCGGCTATCAGCTGGCGCGCGCCGAATGGAACAAGTGTCATTCCATTCCCTGCTCGGGTGCATCGAGCACAACCAGTTTCGCCGTGGCCCAGAAAGACGCAACGCCGAGCGCCGGCAATGGCAAGACTCTGATGGACTGGCTGTTCGGCAATGACGAGGCCGACGAGGCAACCGCCGACGGCCAGGGTCCGGGACAGGGACCGGTTGTCGTTGCCAGCGTCACCACGGTTCCGCCGATCCCGGCTGCGCGACCTGCAGCGCTTTACGAGCAAACACCCGCCCTGCCCTTCGGTGTCGGCAGCGATCCGCTTGTCGCCGACGCATCCGCGCCAGAGGCGGCAACGCCGATCCCGCAGGCCGTGCCGGCCTGGCGCACAAAGGCAGCCGGAGACGACGCCGTGTTCACCGTCGCTTCGATCAGCCCCGCAGCCGCCCGTGCGCCGTCGACCGATCCGCAGCCCCTTCCCAGCGCGCCGTCCAGCGCACCCGCGTCGCTGCCGGTGCCCTTCATGGCCGCCTATGCGCCCGCCGTCGCGCCGGAACCGGACGCGCAACGGGCCGTGCAGATGATTATCGAACGTCGCGCCAGCGCCGACAGCAAACCGCAGGCTGACCTCAACACCACCGGTTCGCAGACGGCCCTGACGGCAGCGACGCCCGACGCCAACGCCCTGTCGGCGCTGATTTCCGGCACCATGCAGGCGGTCATTCCCGGCGATGGCGCCGCGACGCCGCCGGCGCCCGTCCTGGGCAATTTCGAGCAGCGTCGACCGGAGCTGGTTGCCCCCGATCTCGACCACGTCGCTTCTCTGCTGGTCGATCCGGCCTTTGTGTCCTCGTCGCGCTTCGCCATCATCTTCAATCACGAAGGCGCCGATTTCAGCCCGGCAACCGAGCTCGGCAAGCTGGCGCCGAACCTGATCATCGGCGGCGATCCGGCCTTCGGGATGGGCAAGACCCATTTCGCTCGCGGAACCTGATTTCCGCCCAGCCGTTGCCTACCAAAAGCCGCAAAAACCTGAACACCTTCCGGTTGTTCGTCGGGCAGTAGGTGCAATTGCGCCGTTACACGGCGCGGTCCATCTGCTACACAACACACTCACATAGACCTTGGTCCGGGAGCGTCAGGCGTCCGAATGGATGACGGAAAGCCACAAAAACTGCTCGACAGTATTTCTCTGCCTTCGGGCTTGCATGAACTGAGCCGCGACGAGCTGTTCCAGCTCACAGACGAATTGCGCACCGAGCTGATCGAAGCCGTCTCGGTCACCGGCGGGCACCTTGGCGCCGGCCTGGGTGTGGTCGAGCTGACCGTGGCGCTGCACGCCGTTTTCGATACGCCCGCCGACAGGCTGATCTGGGACGTCGGCCACCAGGCCTACCCGCACAAGATGCTGACCGGGCGCCGTGACCGCATCCGCTCCCTCAGGCAGAAAGACGGGCTCTCCGGCTTCACCCGCCGCGCCGAAAGCGACTTCGACCCGTTCGGGGCCGGGCACTCCTCGACCTCGATCTCGGCGGGCCTTGGCATGGCCGTCGCCTCGGACATCAAGGGCGAAAAACGCAACGTCATCGCCGTGATCGGTGACGGTTCGATGTCCGCCGGCATGGCTTATGAGGCGATGAACAATGCCGGCGCCATGGACGCGCGGCTGATCGTCATTCTCAACGACAACGACATGTCGATCGCGCCGCCCACCGGCGCACTCAGGGCCTATCTGGCCCGGCTGGTCTCGGGCCGCACTTATCGCGGCCTCAGGGAGACGGCCAAGTCGATCGCCGATCATTTTCCGCCCTTCTTCAAGGACAAGGCGCGCCAGACTGAGGAATTCACCCGGTCATTCTTCACCGGCGGCACCCTGTTCGAGGAACTGGGCTTTTACTATGTCGGCCCGATCGACGGGCACAATCTCGACCATCTGCTGCCGGTTTTGAGGAACATTCGCGACACCGAAGGCGGTCCGATCCTCGTTCATGTCGTGACCCAGAAGGGCAAGGGCTATGCCCCCGCCGAGCAGTCGGCCGACAAGTATCACGGGGTTAGTAAGTTCAACGTCGTCACCGGTGCCCAGTCCAAGCCCATTTCGAACGCGCCGAGCTACACTTCGGTTTTCGCCGAAAGCCTGATCCAGGAAGCCGAACGCGATGACAGGATCGTCGCGGTTACAGCCGCCATGCCGGCCGGTACCGGGCTCGACAAGTTCGAGGAAATCTTCCCGACGCGCATGTTCGACGTCGGCATCGCAGAGCAGCACGCGGTCACCTTTTCGGCGGGCCTGGCCAGCGAAGGGTTGAGGCCGTTCTGCGCCATCTATTCAACCTTCCTGCAGCGCGCCTATGATCAGGTCGTGCACGATGTGGCGCTGCAGAACCTGCCCGTCCGATTTGCCATCGACCGCGCCGGGTTCGTCGGTGCCGACGGGCCGACCCATGCCGGCAACTACGACAACGCCTATCTCGGCGCCATTCCCAACATGGTGCTGATGGCTGCCGCCGACGAAGCCGAACTGAGGCATATGGTGGCAACCGCAGCCGCCCATGATGCCGGCCCGATCGCCTTCCGCTATCCGCGCGGCGACGGCGACGGTGTCGACATGCCGGCACAAGGCGCGCCGCTGACGATCGGCAAGGGGCGTGTTATCAGCGAAGGCTCGGCCATCGCCATTCTCAGCTACGGCACGCGGCTCAACCAGGCCCGCGCTGCCGCGGAAACGCTGGCTGGGCTCGGCCTCAGCGCCACCGTCGCCGATGCGCGTTTCATGAAGCCGCTCGACGCGGACCTCATCCGCCAGCTTGCCAGCCATCACGAAGTGCTGCTGACGGTCGAGGAAGGGGGGCCAGGCGGTTTCGGCGCCCATGTCGGAACGTTCCTCGCCAATGAGGGGCTTCTGGACGGAAAGCTGAAATTCCGGCCGCTGATGGTGCCCGACCGCTATGACGAACAGGCGAGTCAGACCGACCAGTTCGCCGCCGCCGGTCTCGATCGCGCCGGAATCGTCGCCGCGGCCCGCCGCGCGCTCGGCATGGAGGCCGATGCGCCGGCCATGCCGCATATGGCCGCCGACAAGCGCTGAGCGACGGCGCAATACCGCTAGCGTATGAGCTGGCTTCAATCGGGGTCAGGATTGGAAAACAGTCCTGCCCGACAAATCATTGCATTTGAAAACAAAACCGTGTCATTGCTCATTACCGCACGGAACCGATTGTGGCGATTGGCTTTTCCGGAGCGAAATCTTGTGAGCGCTTGACAGGGTTCTGTTGGCTCGCAAACCTAAGAAAGATACGCAACAACATAGCTGATAGTCTCCCTCTCCAGTGCTGTATCCCATCAAGTTTACCTTCCACGCGTCCTGCAAGATTCTCGGGCTCGACGCGCACCGCGTACTGAAACGCGCCAATCTCGATAGCTCATTGCTGACAGATGAGGATCCGCAGGCGACGCCGGAAGAGTTCTTCAATCTTTTTGGCGCCCTGGCGCTTGAATACGACAAGCCGGATCTACCGCTTAAGCTCGGCATAGGCTTTGCCGGGAATACCTTCGCTTCGCCGGGCCTGGCCCTTCAGAACAGCTCGACGATGCGCGAAGGGCTCAAAAGATTCGCCAAGTACAAGGCGCTTTTGGGTCCGATCGTGATGGCCAGCGATTCAACGCCGGACGGAGGCAGTGTCCGGTGCATGTCGGCCCTGGCAAACGTACCGTTATCCAGTGAGATGGCACTCATGGAATACGCATTCGTGGTGCAAAGCGCCCGGCGTTTCACAATGACGAATATCCGTCCCAAGGCAGTGACACTCACCGCCCCCGTGGCCTGCATATCGGAAGCGGAGGCGTATTTCGGCACACCGATTTCGTTCGATGACCGGACAGAGCTGCTGATGGACGACGCGGATCTGGACCGAGACTTCACCTTTGCCGATGCTGGTTTCCTGTCCCATGTCGAGCACTATCTCGATTCCAGGATGCACCGACATGCGCAGCCGGAGACGCTGTCGGATCGGGTTGGACGCGTCGTGAGAAACGAGCTTCCCAACAGCTGCCCCACTGTATCCGGAGTTGCCGCAGAGCTGGCAATGAGTTCCCGGAGCCTGCAGCGCAAACTGGCGCAGGAGGGGACGTCGTTTCAGGACGTGCTCGACGAGGTTCGCGGCGATCTGGCCGATCACTACCTGTCGCAGAACGCTCTCAGCAGGAATGAGATATCGCTTTTGCTCGGCTTCAAGGACATCAGCGGCTTCTACAGGTTTTTGCGCACACATCGTGAGAAACCTGCATCCGTGCCAGGCAAAAAAGCGGCATCGGGCTGAGATCCTGCACCGCACGACGCTGCCTGCTTCCGGGCCTGACGAAACCCGATTTCCCAAGCGCATATTGGCGTGGTTAGCCAGAAGTTTGGCGCGTCTCGAAATTCCCTATCCCAGACATATGCCTGAAAATTGTTGCTGATTCCGCTGCCTTTTGCAGTGGGATGCCATGCGGCAATCTGGGGACGACATCAGTGACATTTTTCGGGAAACTTGGCGCCGAACGCAGCCGGAACTGGCTGTGCGGCATGCTGGCCGGGCTGGTCGGGCTGACTGCGACGCCAGCATTCAGTGCGACCACCGCGACGATCGAGTTAGGAAGCACGAGCTACACTGGCGAATTTTGCCGGGGCAACGGCGAGGATCTCAAAAGCAAGCTAATCGCAGTGGACTGGAACAATCACAACTTTGCCGAGGCCGGCAATATCGCCGATTACCTAGTGGACAATTACGACGTCAATAACGTGTTTATCGTATACGACGCGCAGGACAGCTACATAAAATTCCGGACGACCGATGGCGGGAATGGATATTTCGGCTGGTACCATCCCGACCTCATAAATCAGGTCTATCTGGTGAACGTTGGCGATTGCACTGGTTCAAAGGTCGACGTGGACGAAAAGATCAAGAACCCGACCGTGACGCTTACCACCTCGGATTCGGGCACGCTGTACAGCGCTCCGTTCAGCGTCAATGCGACCTTTTCGGAAGCCGTCACCGGGCTGGAGGCCAGTGAGATCGTCGTCGGCAACGGCGCCGCCTCGAACCTGACCGGCAGCGGCGCGTCCTATTCTTTCACCGTGACCCCTTCGGCTGACGGTACCGTGAAAGTTGATCTTCCCGCCGGCGTCGCCGAAAGCGGCAGCGCGGCGACCAACCTTGCCGCGACCCAGCTCTCGGTGACCTATGACGCGACTGCACCGACGGTGAGCTTCACCACCAGCTCATCATCACCGCACAACGGGCCGTTCGAGGTCACCGCCAAATTTTCCGAAGACGTGTCCGGCTTTGCCCTGAGCGACCTCGTGGTCACAAACGGCGGCGCCTCCAATCTGGCGACAGTCGACGCAAGTACCTATAAATTCGACGTCACCCCCGATGGCGACGGTGAAGTGACGGTCGGGCTGGTGACCAATGCGGTGACCGACGCAGCCGGCAATTCGAGTGCCGCGATCACCGGTTTTTCCATGACCTCGGACGCGACTGGCCCGACAGTGACGATCGCCGGCCCGAAGAGCGCTGCTGAGCTCTTCACCGCGACCATCACCTTCTCCGAAAGCGTCACGGGCTTTGCCGCCAACGACATCGCTGTGACCAATGCAAGCATCAAGGCTGGTTCGCTGAGCGGTTCGGGCGCCGACTACACCGTGGGCATCGTCCCCGAGCTCGGCAAGGTGTTGACCCTGTCCATCGCGGCAGGCGCCGCCAAGGATGCCGCCGGAAATGATAGCGTCGCCTCCAGTGTGTTCGAGATGCTCGCGGGCTCGCCGGCAACCGAGTTCGAAGCGAACAAGAGCGAAATCCGCAGCACGGTCGTGCAGAAATCGCACGAAATGCTCACGGCGTCTGTGTCGGCCAATCAGAGGATGACCCAAAACGCCCGGGAGCGCTTCATCTCCTTCCGTGCGCAGCCGATAGATGACGGCATGTCCGCGGTCAGTGGCTATGTACCGTTCACCATGGACGGCTCACTCGGCATTTTCGACGAGGCTCTCAGCACCAGCGGCAGCTTCCATCAGCAGTCCAGCAATGCCGACCGGACAATGCGTCAGCTGGTGTTCGGCGATGTGGACCTGCAGATCGACGACAACGGCGCCTACACCGCATCCGTCGCGGCGAAACTCGCCTGGGAGAACCAGGTAACCGACGCCATTATGCTCGGCTATTTCGTCGGCATTGACGTCGGCCACTCGAACATTTCGGGAGGTTTCGAGGGGACGATGAACAGCTACGGGCTGTCCACGGGCGGCTACTTCGTCGCCGCGCTCGGTGACAACCTGTATGCTGACGGTTTCGTCTCGGTCGGTCTGCGCAAGAACGATCTCGACATAACCAATGGAACGCTCGACCTGACCAGCAGCTACCTGACCCCTGATTTCACCGTGGGCACATCCCTGACCGGCGTGGTCGAAGGCGATGGCTTCGAAATCTGGCCGACGGTATCGCTGAGCTACGGGCGAACCGCTATCGGCACGGTTCCGTTCACCGGCACTGCCTACGGCCTCACCGACAGCAGTCTTCAGCTTGATGGCGGCCAGGTCTCGCTCGCCAATGTGACCTTCGCACCCGAACTCAGGGTTCCGCTGGTCGAGGCAAACCAGGGCGGGGCCACGATCTTGTCCCTGACGCCTCGTTTGCTGTGCGAAGACGCATCAACCATCGACGCGGAAAGCGGTTATTGCGGTGCCGGCGGCGCCGTCGGGCTGACCGTGGCGACTGAGGAGGGCAACGGATTGATCAATGCGAATCTCTCCGTCGACCGCATCAACAGCGCGACACGCACGAGTGCCCGCTTTTCGTTGCAGCAAGGCTTCTAGCGAAGGTCTGGTTCAGGTTGAATCGATCGACCTGCTCCATGTCTATGTTTCATCGCTTGTCCGAACCGGAAAGCACTGCTGCAACACAACACTTGGCCCCCGTTCCGTTTCCATCGGAGCGGGGGTTCGCATGTGGTAATGACGTGCTCCCGAATTTTGAACCGCGCGGCTGGGGATTTTGTCGGAAGTAGCACTCACGGCGGGCCGGGTGCGCCGGATGCATTCATGAGCGCCATCGGCGGTTTGTTGCCGATGTAGCCGACCGCTACGCCCGGCATGATATCGAAGGATTTGCCATCGACCGCGCGCACGGTCGCATATCGCTGAATAAACAGGGTGCGCAAAGCGCAAAAAAAGCCAGAAAAGCGCTTTTTCTGGCGAAGTGCTTTTCAGCGTCCCGCGTGCACATAATTGCCGCCATACCCGTCCACGCCTTCAAGAATCACTTTGAAAGGCGTGGTCATCCGAGGATGGCAGTCACATACAGGCGGCCGGCGCGCCTAGTCCTCGTCGTCCGAAGGCGCAGGGGCCATGCCGAGTGCGTGCATATATAGATCCAGGATCGCTTCCTGCTCGGCGCGCTCGTGCTGGTCCTGCTTGCGGATGCGGACGACCTGGCGCAACACCTTGGTGTCGAAGCCATTTCCCTTGGCCTCGGCGTAGATTTCCTTGATGTCGTCGGCGATGGCCTTCTTTTCTTCCTCGAGCCGCTCGATGCGCTCGATGAACGCCCGCAACTGATCCCGTGCAACACCACTATCGACCATGATCCAAACCCTTCGTACCGGAATGCCCAAAATTCGCCTTGTATGAACCGCAGAGAACGGCTCCACACAAGGGCGAAATCCCGCCTTTCCACCAACGGCGAATGGAGATACCTGTTCGGGCATGCGAATCGGTAGGGCGTCCGGAAACTTGCGAAATTTACCGCTTGCGGCGGACCGGTCGTACCGGTCCCTTGTGACGCTTGTCCGGTTGACGCTGGCTCTGGTGTTGCTCGTGCCTGCCATGCAGGTGGTCTCGGCCACGCCGGCGCACGCCGATTTGAGGGTGTGCAACCAGACTCACGACCCGGTCTCCATCGCACTCGGCTACCCGGCGACGCGCGGCTGGCAATCCGAGGGCTGGTGGGTTGCAGGTCCGGGCAATTGTGCCACCGTTTACAAGGGTGACTTAACTTCGCGCTATTATTACATCTTCGCAGCAGACGACATTGGCGGCGGCGTTTGGGATGGCAAGGTCTATATGTGTACCCAGGACGACGTTTTTACGATATTTGGTGTTGAGGACTGCCTGGCGCGCGGTTACGAACGCACAGGATTTTTCGAAGTCGATACGCAAAATCGCAGCGATTGGACTTTGCAACTAACCGACCCCCAGTGACATGGCCCAGGTGAGGCCGCCATCGGAAAGTGTGGTTCAACATGAAACGCTCCAGGCGTGTCAAAATTCTTGCAACACTCGGCCCCTCCTCGTTCGAGGAAGATAAAATCGAGGCGCTGTTCCGCGCCGGAGCCGATGTATTCCGTATCAACATGAGCCATGCCAGCCACGAGCTGATGGCCGACACAGTGGCCCGCATCCGCCAGGTCGAGAAGAAGGTCGGTCGCCCGATCGGCATTCTGGTCGACTTGCAGGGCCCCAAGCTCCGCATCGGCACGTTCGCCAAGGACGCGATCGAGCTGAAGGAAGGTCAGACCTTCCGGCTCGATGACGACCAGACCCCAGGCGACGCGACCCGCGTCCACCTGCCCCATCCGGACATTATCGCGGCGGTCGAGCCCGGCCATCTCCTGCTTCTGGATGACGGCAAGGTCCAGCTGCGCGCCACCTCGGTCGACGCGGGCTTCATCGACACCGTCGTCGTTTACGGCGGCAAGCTCAGCTCCAAGAAGGGCGTCTCGCTGCCCAACACCATCCTGCCGTCCGGGGCGTTGACCGCCAAGGACCGCTCCGATCTCGACGCCGCGCTCAAGCAGTCGATCGACTGGGTCGCGCTGAGCTTCGTGCAGCGGCCCGAAGACGTCATGGACATCCGCAAGGTCGTGCAGGGCCGCGCCGGCGTCATGGCCAAGATCGAAAAGCCCCAGGCCGTCGAACGGCTCGAGGAAATCATCCGGTTGTGCGACGCATTGATGATCGCTCGCGGCGATCTCGGTGTCGAAATGCCGGTCGAGCAGGTTCCGGGCCTGCAAAAGCGCATGATCCGCCTGGCTCGCCGCAAGGGCAAGCCGGTGGTCGTCGCCACCCAGATGCTCGAATCGATGATCACCTCGCCCATGCCGACCCGCGCCGAGGTTTCGGACGTCTCAATCGCCGTGTTCGAAGGTGCCGACGCCATCATGTTGTCGGCGGAAAGCGCCGCCGGCCAGTACCCGGTCGAAGCCGTCGAGATGATGGACAAGGTGGCGATCGCCGTCGAAAGCGACGCGCTTTATTCCGGCATCATCCGCGCCTCGGCGACCGAGCCGGAAGCGACTGCTGCCGACGCCATTTCCGCGGCGACGCGTCAGGTGGCCGAAACGCTCAATCTGGCGTGTATCGTCACCTTCACCCATTCCGGCTCGACCGGCATACGTGCCTCGCGCGAGCGGCCGAACAAGCCGATCCTGGCTTGCTCGCCGGTGATCGAGACAGCACGGCGCCTGTCGCTGGTGTGGGGCATGCATTGCGTCCAGACCGAAGACCTCAAGGACATCGAGGACATGGTCGAGAAGGCCTGTGATCTCGCCCGCGAAACCGGCTATGCGCGACCTGGCGATTCCATCGCCATCTCCGCTGGCGTACCGTTCGGCTCGCCGGGCACGACCAACATGCTGCGCATCGCCTATGTGAACGGTCCGGCGCATCACTGACAGGCAGCGTGGTGCGGGTCTTGTTGTGAAGGGAAATCGTCATGGGACATGTCGACGCCGAAATCGCCTTGGGGTTGACCTACGCCAACACCAATGAGGACAAGGCGCTCACGCGCCTGTTCGAATTGCTGCGCATCCCCTCGATCTCGACCGATCCGGCCCATGCCGGAGATTGCCGCGCCGCCGCCGAATGGCTCGAACGCGAGCTCAGCGGAATCGGCTTTGATGCCAAGGTGCATGACACCGCAGGCCACCCGATCGTCATGGCCACCGATCACAGTGCCGATGGCCCTCACGTGCTGTTCTACGGCCATTACGACGTGCAACCGGTCGATCCACTAGAGTTGTGGGATACCCCGCCCTTCGAGCCCTATGTGAAGACTGCCGCCAACGGCGAACTGCAGATTCACGGACGCGGGTCTTCCGACGACAAGGGACAGGTGATGACCTTTGTCGAAGCCTGCAGCGCGCTCAAGGCGGAAACCGGCAAGCTGCCGGTGAAGGTGACCATCATCATCGAGGGCGAAGAGGAATCGGGCGGGGCCAACCTGCCGCCTTTCCTCGAAAAGATGAAGGATACGCTCGGCGCGGTCGACATCGCTCTTGTCTGCGACACCGACATGTGGAGCCGCGACACCCCGGCGATCACCACCTCGCTCAGAGGCATGGTCGGCGAGGAGATCGAGATCAGCGCCGCGAGCCGCGACCTACACTCGGGGATGTACGGCAATGCGGCCCGCAACCCCAACCAGCTGCTTGCCGAGATCATTGCCAGCCTCAGGGCGCCGGATGGTTCGGTGACGCTCAAGGGTTTTTACGACGGCGTCGCCGACCTGCCTGACGACATCAAGGCGATGTGGGACGAGCTCGATTTCGACCCGACCGAATATCTCGGCCAGGTGGGCCTCGGGGTTCCGGCGGGCGAACAGGGCCGTTCGGTAATGGAACAGGTGATCTCGCGCCCGACCTGCGAGATCAACGGCATGTGGGGCGGCTATACCGGCGCGGGCTTCAAGACCGTCATTCCGGCCAAGGCCGGCGCCAAGATCTCCTTCCGGCTCGTTGCCGGTCAGGACCCGCACAAGATCCGGACGGCCTTCCGCGCCCATGTCACCGACATGCTGCCGGCGGATTGCTCGGTGACCTTCACCTCGCACGGCGGGGCGCCGGCGGTGGCGGTGCCGTTCGACGGCGAATATCTCAACCGCGCCCGCCATGCGTTGAAGGAAGAATGGGGCAAGGATGTCGCCCTGATCGGGTCGGGCGGCTCAATTCCGGTCGCCGGAGACTTCAAGACCATTCTCGGGCTCGACACGCTGCTGATCGGTTTCGCCCTCGAGGACGACGCGATCCATTCCCCGAACGAAAAATACAACGTCACCAGCTTCGTGCGTGGCATCCGGTCATGGATCCGCATTCTGGCGACGCTCGGAAGCAAGGACTGACTGCCGGTCTTCGGCAATTCGGACCAGGTGCTGGCGGCTGCAGGACATTTGTCGACGGTGAGACCGGCGCACAAGATGCCGCTCTCGCGTGCCAAATCATCGTTTGAACGGCCGCAGCAGCCACCTGGAGCCCTGTTTGTCTCAAGGGCGGAACCGTGGGGTTCCCGGTTCCGCCCAAGACACTCTAGCCGCGCGGCTCGTCCATAAGACCCCTGATCAGGGCGTAACACCCGAGCAGCAGAACGACAGCAAACGGCAGACCGGTCGAGACCGAGGCCGCCTGCAGCGCGCCAAGTCCGCCGCCAAGCAGCAGCGCGATGGCGACGAGGCCTTCAAAGCTCGCCCAGAAGACGCGCTGTGCCACCGGCGCGTTGAGCTTGCCGCCGGCGGTAATGGTATCGATCACCAGAGATCCGGAATCGGACGAGGTGACGAAGAACACGATCACCAGAATGATGCCGACGAAGGACGTGATCGCGGTCAGCGGCAGGTGCTGCAGCATGGCGAACAGCTTGAGTTCGAGCGGGGCGTCGGCAACGGCCGAGATGCCGCTGGAAACCATCTCGATGCCCGTGCCGCCGAAGGCGGTCATCCACAACACCGAGACAAGCGAGGGAACGAGCAGAACGCTCATGATAAACTCGCGCACGGTGCGGCCGCGGCTGACACGAGCGATGAACATGCCGACGAACGGCGACCAGGAAATCCACCAGGCCCAGTAGAACGACGTCCAGCCCTGGACAAAATTGGTGTCAGTGCGTCCGAACGGATTGGCCAGCGCCGGCAGGTATTCGACATAGGCCAACAGATTGTCGAAAAAGCCGGTGACGATGGCCAGCGTTGGTCCGACGATGATGACGAACAGCAACAGGATCGCCGCCAGCGCCATGTTGATTTCGCTGAGCCGTTTGACGCCCGCATCGAGTCCGGCCACCACCGAGGTCAGGGCGATGGCGGTGATGGCGCAAATCAGCACCACCTTGGATACCGCATTCACCGGGATGCCAAACAGGAAGTTGAGGCCGGCATTGGCCTGTTCAGCGCCGATGCCGAGCGAGGTGGCCAGGCCGAACAGCGTGGCGAACACGGCCAGCGTGTCGATGATGTGACCGGTCCAACCCCAGATGCGTTCACCGAACACCGGGTAGAAGATCGAGCGCACGGACAGCGGCAGGCCCTTGTTATAGGCGAACAGCGCCAGTGACAGGCCGACGATGGCGTAGACCGCCCAGGGGTGCAGAGCCCCAGTGGAAGATGGTGGCGGCCATGCCGAGACGGGTCGCCTCGGCCGTGTTGCCGGCGGCACCGGCAAGCGGTGCCCAACTACCGGGCGCTCCAGCACCTTCTGCCACTGAACTCGAAAAATGGGAGATCGGCTCGGACACGCCATAAAACATCAGGCCGATGCCCATGCCGGCGGCAAACAGCATGGCGAACCAGCCGGTGTAGGAATAGTCCGGCGTGGCATCGACACCGCCGATGCGGACCTTGCCGAGGGGGCTGATCATGATGCCGAGCGCCACCAGCACGAAGATGTTGCCAGCCAGCAGGAAGAAACAATCGAAGCTCGATGTCAGCATCGGGCGCAGCCAGTTGAAGAATGTTCCTGCTGTGGTCGGTGTGATCAGTGCGAACAGCACGACAGCGATGATGGCAAGCCCGGAAATGAGAAAGACGGGATTGTGGATGTCGACTTCGAACGGGCCGAACTTGTGCTGGACGTTGTCCTGGCCAACCTCGAAGTCCGTTTCGATGGGATTGGCGTCCCCATCGGGTGGAATGATAGTCTCATCGGTCACGAATGCGTCTCCTTGCGTTGACCATGTGGCGCGCAAAACACGGGGGAGCAGGTCGGGGTTTCCGACAAGGCGCCACAACCGGGTTGTGCCGGCGTCAGCGCAAGGCCCGAGAAACACAAACGCGTCAGGCAGGGTGCAGGCGATACCCACGCTCTTGCCCGACATGGCATTGTGCTGTCGTGCCGCCACGATGTGGAACCGGTTCCCTCAACAGCCCGCATGAGGCGGTTCCAGCCGCGTTTGCGAGCGCGGCTGGCGGACTTCGGTGCCAAATTCTGATGCGCTAATTGTGAAGGGGACAGCGGCCGGAGTCAAACCTGTGTCGGCATTCAGTGCCGTCAAGGCAGAAAAAAAACCCGCTCCGGAGAGCGGGTTTTCAACGTGTCACCGAGGCAACGCGCTTAGCCCTGACGGGCCTTGAAGCGCTTGTTGACCTTATTGATGATGTAGGTCCGGCCCCGACGGCGCACCAGCTTGTTGGCCCGGTGGCGGCCCATCAGCGCCTTCAGCGAGTTGCGAATCTTCATTTCGGGTACCTCAAAAAAACAAAAGAGGCGCCGGGCGCCCCCATCGATCGGCGCGGAACATAGTTGCTCGCTTCCCCCCTGTCAACGCGGCTGACGTGTCATAGGCAGTCGAAACCGCCGATAACCGGCCGGTTGGCCGTGATCGTGGCTCGATTGGTCGCCGTCAACACGGTCCTCACGGCACGAACACGGGAAAACTGGCGGCGAAAACCCCTAAAAACCGGGAAAACGACGCCTTAAAAACGAAACCGTCCCAGAACAAATTGACGCATCAGCGTTTTCGTTGAATCGATTATGACGGAGGAGACATTTTTCTGGGAGGAAATGTTGCACGCGACGACCGATCTCAAATCGGCATACCATCCTTGGGTCGACCATTATCCCGAGGGGATCGAGTGGTCGGCGCCGATCAACATCACGCCCGTGACCGAGCGCGTGCTCGACATCTGCCAGACCCACCCCGATCTGGTCGCCATGGATTTCATGGGCCGGCGGACACGCTATCGCGAACTGGCGCGACGGATCGACAAGCTGAGCGGCGCATTGCAGCAAAAGCTCGGGGTGCGCAAAGGCACCCGCGTGGCGCTGCTTTTGCCCAATATCCCATATTACGCCTATTTCTATCATGCCGTGCTGCGGGCCGGTGGCGTCGTGGTCAATTGCAACCCGCTCTACACCATCGACGAACTGACCCAGATCCTTGCCAATTCCCACGCCGACATCATCGTCACCCTCGATCTGGCGCAATTGTTCAAGAAGGCCGAACAGGTGGCCCTGCGCACGGGTCTGGAGCGGATCGTCTTGTGTCCATTCGCTGAGGCCCTGCCCTTCCCGCAGAACCTGCTGTTCGCCACCGCCAAGCGCAAGGAACTCGCCAGGCCCCGCCAGTCCGAGGTTGCCGAAAGGGTGGTGACGCTCGGCGAACTTTTGCGCGGCGCAACCGAATTCACTCCGGTGCCGATCGATGCCGAGAAGGATATTGCCGTGCAGCAATATACCGGGGGCACGACCGGCATACCCAAGGGCGCGATGCTGACTCATGCCAATATCTCGGCCAATGTCAGCCAGGCCGGGCTGTGGGCCAAAGGCATGTATCGACCGAAGCGCAGGCTTGTGGCGATCATTCCCTTTTTCCACGTTCTTCTCGATGACGACCTGCCTCAACAACGGGCTGTGCAACGGCATGGAAATCGACATGCTTCCACGGTTCGAACTGAAGATGCTGATCGACCTGGTCAAGCGGGTTCGGCCCGAACTGATCATGGCCGTGCCAACGCTCGTGCATGCGCTGTGCGGCTCGGAGCGCGGCAGGAAGACCGATCTCTCGACCTTCCTTCTCGGCGTCTCAGGCGGCGCGCCGCTGTCCGAAACCGTTAGGCGGGAGTTCGAGGAGACGACTGGTGGCACTCTGGTCGAAGGCTATGGCCTGACCGAATGCTCACCGGTGGTGTGCTGCGGGCCGATCTGGGCACCGGCGAAGGACGGCGCGATCGGGCAGCCCTTCCCGGGCACCGATATCCGCTTTGCCGATGTCGAGGATCCGACCAAAGAGGTGCCGCCGGGCGAGCGCGGCGAGATCCAGGTGCGCGGGCCGCAGGTCATGGCCGGTTATTTCGAGAACGAGGCCGCTACCGCCGACGTTTTTGTCGACGGCTGGCTGAGGACCGGCGATGTCGGCTATGTCGACGAAGAAGGCCATGTGTTCCTTGTCGACCGCATCAAGGACCTGATCATCTCCTCGGGCTTCAACGTCTATCCCCGCACCATCGAGGCCGTGCTCGAGACCCATCCGGGGGTCGAGGAGTGCAATGTCATCGGCGTGCCGGACGATTATCGCGGCGAGGCGCCGGTGGCCTTTGTCAAGCTGGCAGCCGGGGCTGAGGCGACCGACCGTGAACTCAAGACATTCCTGGTCGGCAAACTGTCGCGCATCGAGATGCCACGTGAGGTCATCTTCCGCGACGAGCTGCCCAAGACCCTGGTCGGCAAGCTGTCGAAAAAGGACTTGCGCGACGAGTATGCGCAACTGAAGGCGGGCGCTGACCGGTAACAGGTCGCCGCCATGGTGTGCTGGGTGCCGGAAAGCCTACTCGCCGCCGAGCTGTTCGGCATCGGCGCCAACCGCCGCGGCGAGCATGTCGTTGCCCTGTTTGCCGACAACCATCGAGCGGTTACGCGGCAAGGCCTCGGGGTACTCGTTCTGCAGGAAACGGATCAATTCCTCGCGCAGCATGCATCTGAGATCCCAGGCATCCGATGAATTGCGTGAGGTGGCGATGGTCCTGACGGTGATGGTCGACGAGGTGGCATCGGTGACCTGAACGCCAAAAACCTGGCCGTCCCAGAGCTTGGAGCCTTCGACCAGTTCGCGCGCCTTCTTGCGGATGGCGTCGATGGGGGCGGTGTAATCGAGATGGAGCGGCACCGAACCGATGATCTGGGAGCCCTCGCGCGTCCAGTTCTCGACCGGCTGTTCGATGAAATAGCTCAGCGGCAGGATCAGCCGTCGCATGTCCCAGATGCGCACCACGACATAGGTTGAGGATATCTCCTCGACCCGGCCCCACTCGCCCTCGACCACCAGCACGTCGTCGATGCGAATCGGCTGGGTGATGGCGAGCTGAATGCCGGCGAATAGGTTCTTGAGCAGCGGCTGCAGGGCAAGACCAACGACGAGACCGGCTGCCCCGGCCGAGGCGAGCAGCGAGACGCCATATTGGCGCACACCATCGAAGGTCATAAGCATGGAGGCGATGCCGACGACGATGAGCAGCGTGTCGGCTGTGCGCTTGAGGATGCGGATCTGGGTGACGTGCTGGCGGGCCGCGAGATTGTCGTCCGAATCGAGCGTGAAGCGCCTCAGATGCAGCGTCGTCCAGATGTGGAGCGCTGTCCGGGCGCCGAGAAAGGCGATGGCAATCAGGCCGACGACAAGGATCTTGCCAGCAATGTTGACGCCCGTGGACTGAAGCGGCGCGAGGGAGGTCGCCACGGCCAGTCCGATGCACAACATGCCGAGTTGGCCGGCCAGATAGGTCCTGGAGACCAGCGAACGCCAGAACAATCCGCGCTCGGCAACCAGCTTGGTGATATTGGAGTGGATGAACCGATGGATGAAAAAGGCGGCGGCGAGACAGACCACGTAGAGCACTGTCGTCACCAGCCAGTCTGGCATGAGGGAGAGCCACGAACTGGCCGTTTCGGTCCACTGCTTGAGATCGGTCATGTTTTCCGCGTCCCAGTTTTCCCGCAAAGGCGAACGCGCACGCCCGGCCGCCCGCAAGTCCTATCTAGCATGGGGAGGCAGGGCAAGGACAAGAGCGGACGGCAAAAGGAAAGCGCCTGCCGGGGGCTCGGCGGCACCAAGCGGCGCAAGCGTTCCGGTGGAGAGCGGATCGCGCATAGGCGCGATCGCCGATCACATCGAGGCCAGGATTGGCGGATAACACAGGACGATGACTTGACGCGGCAGGGCTTGCCGTAGACTTGCTGGTTGGTGCCACGAAAGGACTGTCATGAGGCTCTCATCTCCGCTCGTTTCCACTCTGGCTTGCCTGCTGATCACTGCAATGGCCCCGACCGGGCCGGCTCTGGCCGACGCAACGCCTGCGCCGCACCTTGTCGCGCAGGCCGATGCTGCAACCGTAAACGGCACGGGCGGCGCGGTTGTGCCAGGCGGTCCACCGGCCAGGGTGGAACAGGCGACGCGTGCGCCGGTGCCCGCGCCCGCGCCAAATCCGGCGGTTGCCGAAACGGTCATGGCGCGTGCGGATGAACAGGCGCTTCGCGCCAAGATCGGCCAGATGCTAATGTTCGGATTTTCCGGCGACAGCCCCGCCTCAGCAGCCGGCGCGGAGCGGCTGGTCGCCAGTGGCGCAATCGGCGGCGTCATCTACTTCAAGTACAATATCGCTTCGCTTGACGCCGCCGCTGCCATCAACCGTGCGCTGAGGCAGAAAGCCCCGGCCGGATTGCCGCCATTCATTGCCATCGACCAGGAAGGCGGGCAGGTGCAACGCCTGACCGCCAAAATGGGATTTCCGCAGCTGCCATCGGCGGAAAAAGTCGTCGCGGCGATGACACCGCCCGAGGCGGAAGAGGCCTATTCCCGCATGGCCGAGGGACTGGCCGAGTATGGGTTCAATCTTAACTTCGGGCCGGTTGTCGACGTTAACGTCAATCCCGACAATCCCGTCATCGGCAAGCTCGGACGCTCTTATGGCGCGGACCCGGACGTTGTGACCGACTATGCCGAAGCCTTCATCGCCGCCCACCACAAGGCCGGTGTGCTGACGGCGCCAAAACACTTCCCCGGCCACGGTTCATCGACCAAGGACACCCACAAGGGCTTCGTCGACATCACCGGAACATGGAACAGGGACGTCGAGCTGTTGCCCTACCGGAAACTGATCGGCACGCCCGGGATGATCGACATGGTCATGGTCGGACATCTGACCAACGCCAACAGCCGGCAGGATCAGACCGCAGACTTTCCGGCGACGCTGTCGAAAGGCTGGATCGACGGCGAATTGCGGCAAGGTCTCGGCTATCAGGGCGTGGTGGTCACCGACGACATGAACATGGGCGCAATCACCAAGGAATTCGGCACGGACACCGCCGTGGTCAAGGCCGTCGCTGCCGGGGCCGATATCCTGCTGTTTTCCGCCCCGGGCAAGGATCCGCCCGCATTTGCCCGCCACATCGCCGACGTGCTGATCGCGGCGGCAAAAGCGGATCCGGACCTGGCGACGCAGATCGAGCGGAGCTACGGCCGGATCACCGCGCTCAAGCAGAAGATCGGCCCGATGCCGGGCATGTAATCAGGCCCCTGCCCGGCGCCTCGGGATAAGGTGGCCGGGCACACCTCAGCGCGTGAAGGATTCCTTGTTACCGGCATCGACATTGATGATGTTGCCGGTCGATTTCGCCGACAGGTCCGAAGCAAGGAAATAGGCGGCCTCGGCGATGTCCTCGGGAAGGACGGAGCGTTTCAGCAGGGACCGCTGCCTGTACATCTCCTCAAGTCCCTCCTTATCGGTCTTGTAGGTCGAGGCACGCTGTTCGAGCCACTCGCCCTCCCAGATCTTCGAGCCGCGCAGCACGGCATCGGGATTGACGACATTGACGCGGATACCGGCCTCGGCGCCTTCGAGCGCCAGGCAGCGGGCGAGATGAATTTCGGCAGCCTTGGCAGTGCAATAGGCCGAGGCATTGGGGCTGGCGGCAAGGCCGTTTTTCGAGGAGATGAACACCACCGCACCGCCGATGCCCTGCGTCCGCATCAGCCTGAACGCCTCGCGGCTGACAAGGAAATAGCCGGTCGACAGGATGTCCATGTTCCTGTTCCACAGCTCCAGAGAGGTGTCCTCGACGGGGGCTGAAGAGGCGATGCCCGCATTGGAGACAAGGATGTCGATACCGCCGAACTCCACGGCGCTTTCGGCAAAACCGCGCGCCACCGCTGCTTCGTCGGTGACATTAACATTGACCGTGCGGACCACGTCCGTGCCGTAACGGGCGCTGAGAGCATCGGCGGTCGCGGCAAGAGCATCGTCGCTGATATCGGCCAGCATGACGCAGGCGCCCTCGGCCAGATATTTCTCGGCCGTGGCCGAGCCAATGCCGCCAGCGCCGCCAGTGATCAGCGCCACGCGCCCGGCAAGGCTCTTGGGTCTGGGCATGCGCTGGAGCTTGGCCTCTTCGAGCAGCCAGTACTCGATGTCGAAGGCTTCCTGCTCGGGGAGTCCGACATATTCGGATACCGAAGAGGCGCCACGCATGACATTGATGGCGTTGACGTAGAACTCGCCGGAAATGCGCGCCGTCGCCTTGTCCTTGGCGAAGGTGATCATGCCGACGCCGGGCACGAGATAGACAACGGCATTCGGGTCGCGGATGGCCGGCGAATTGTCGTGTTTGCAGCGCTGGTAATAGGCGGCGTAATCTTCGCGATAGGCCGCGATCTGAGCGCCGAGACCGGCCAGCACCTCGTCGAGATTGTTTTTCGCCGGATCGAAGGCGACGACCAGCGGCCGGATCTTGGTCCTGAGGAAATGGTCGGGACAAGAGGTGCCGAGCGCGGCGAGCGGCGGCATGTTGCTGGAATTGACGAACTCGAGCACCGCTTCGCTATCGTCGAAGTACCCGACCATGTGCTGTTTGCCCGAGATCATGCCGCGGATCGCCGGCATCAGCCGCGCCGCAACGGCGCGGCGCTCGGTCGGCGGCAGGCTTTCATGCACCGGGCCGCCGAACGCCGGTTTGCCATCGGTCTTGGCCGCAAACCAATCGGTGGCGCGCTGGATGATGTCGATGGTCAGGCGATAGCAGTCGCCGGCGTCGTCGGCCCAGGTGAACAGCCCGTGGCTTTCGAGCACGACGCCCTTGGCCTCGGGGTTTTCGAGACAGAATTTCTCGAGCCAAAGGCCGAGTTCGAAGCCCGGACGCTTCCAGGGCAGCCAGCCGATCTCGCCGCCGAAGATGTCCGCTGTCAGTTCCTTGGAGTTCTTCGCCGCCGCGATGGCGATGATGGCGTCCGGATGCATGTGATCGACGTGGTTTTTGGGCACGAAGGCATGAAGCGGCGTGTCGATCGAAGCAGCGCGTGGATTGAGATCGAAAGTGCAGTGAGGCAGATACCCCACCATCTCGTCCTCCATATGGAGGCCCTTGTAGATGGATTTCAGGGCACGCAGCTTTTCCATGTAGAGCGTTGCAAACCCGTCGCGTTTCATCGACCCGAGATCGCCGCCCGACCCCTTGACCCACAGCACTTCGACCTCGCCGCCTGTCAGCGGGTCGCGCTCGGTCACCTTGGCCGAGGTGTTGCCGCCGCCGTAATTGGTGATGCGCTTATCCGAGCCGAGCAGATTGGAACGGTACAGCAGTTTTTCGGACTCGCTCATCGCGTCCGCTTTGGCATCGTCCCAGAGGTTCTGAATGGGGGTGGAATGTGTCATAGCCGCCTCGTCGTTCACCGAACTGGATGTGACCGGAAATGCTCATGGGAGCCTCAGTCTGTCAATCATTCACACGCATTTTCTTTCATTTCCGAGCGAAATTGAATGCTCTTGAAGCCGGAATGAACGGAGATGACAGAATTGCAGTGATTTCTTGCAGGCAGAATCAGCAAGCCTGCTGGCGCAAGCGCTATGGTGTTTGCTCGCCCGAAACGCCCGTCAGCGGTCGGCGCGCGGCGAGATAAGCATCGGTGCGTATTCGACGATGAACAGGCCACCGGTTGTACTCGGGTCGATCCGCCGGCGGCGGAAGTCGGGAACTGACATCGAGGGGGGACGTGAACGACGGCTTCGCGCCCCAATTCGGCCCTGAAGGTTAGTTGGTTGGCCAGTTGAAAGCCGACGTTACTTGCGACCCACTCCTGACATTTCAGTCCGGTCTGAAGCAGCCCAACGACTTCAACGCAGAACCTCGGGCCAGTGCGAGCGGAATGGTCGTTGGCGCCGAAACGGCAACTGATTCAGACATTTCAGCCTGCGACAAATTAGCCAGTTTTGCCTCGCATCCAGCGATCAGGACCGAGAATCCTTCTTTTTGTCGGATAAATATGACGACGGGCAAGCGCGAGCCCCAGGTGAGGGCGGTTAGAAATTTATGTATTTAAAATCAGTAGGATACCAAAGACGGCGTGGATTGGCCTGGCTAGAAAAAAACAACGCCGAGCCCTCCCCTATACCCGTTTCATCTCCGTTTGCCGGGCCCAAGGGTTCCAATTCCGACCCCCGCACTGTAGGTACCATGCCATGACGACAAAGATGAAAGTCCAAAACGTCTCCAAGCTGTTTAGCGACCAACGAGGCGAAGGCCTCGCGCTTCTCAAGCAGGGGCGATCCAAAGACGAGATTTTTCGTGAGATTGGCGTAACGGTTGGCGTCAACGACGTAAGCTTCGAAGTCAACGAAGGCGAAATTTTCGTTATCATGGGGCTCTCGGGCTCCGGAAAATCCACCCTGGTCAGAACGCTGAACGGCCTTATCCCGGCAACCCTGGGGAATATCTTTATCGGTGAGGATAACGTTGCGAAGTGCAACGCCAAGCGTCTGCGCTCGATCCGCCGCCGCGAAATCACCATGGTGTTTCAGCACTTTGCCCTGTTCCCGCACAAAACCGTTGCGGAGAACGTGGCATTTGGCCTGAAAGTCAGGGGCGTGAAGAAGGACGAGCGGCGGGAGGCAGCCATCGCGGCCTTGTCACGCGTTGGCCTTCAGGATCATGCAGATTCCTTTCCGGACCAGCTTTCCGGTGGCATGCAGCAGCGCGTGGGCCTCGCACGAGGTCTCGCCACCGATCCCGAAATCCTGTTGATGGACGAGCCCTTTAGCGCACTTGACCCCCTGATCCGGCGCGAGATGCAGGATGAGCTGATCGTGCTGCAAAGGGAGCTCAAGAAAACCATCATTTTCATCACGCACGATCTCAACGAAGCCCTGCTTCTGGGTGACCGCATCGCCATCATGAAGGACGGCGCCTTCGTGCAGGTCGGCACGGCCCAGGACATCGTGTCCAATCCAGCCGACGATTACGTGCGCGCCTTCGTCTCCGATGTCGACCGCTCCCGCGTCTTCACCGCATCGGATATCGCGCAGGATGCCGACCACATTCCGCTTCACACCAATGCCATCCGCTCGCTGGCCGTCATGGATTCGGCCGGGGTCGACTCCGCCCATGTCGTCGACAAGGATGGCATGCTATCGGGCATCGTCACCCGCGAAGCGCTGACGCAGGCCAAGCCTGACACGCTCGTCGATGACCTTATGGAAGCCGAAACGCCCAGCGTATCGGAAGAATCCTACATCAACGAAATGTACGGCGCCGCGCAGTCCGGCGTTCTTCTCGCCGTGACCGACGAAGACGGCAAGCTTGTCGGCTCCGTCGAGCCGAACTCGATCTTCGAACACTTGAGCGCCGATCCCGAGCCCGAGCCCGAGCCCGAGGAAGACCCGGACGCGACAGAGGGCGGCGAAAACGCGGCCGACACCCAAGAAGATGGCACCATGGAGGAGAAATCCAACCGATGAATCCCTCCGATTTTCTCGTCATTCCCTTTGAGGACTGGGTCAACACGTTCGTGCGTGGCTTCCTCGTCCCCAATTTCCGCCCATTTTTCCGGGCTATTCAGGTTCCGGTCACCCACGTCCTTCAGACATTCGACGCGTTTTTCGCCTGGATGCCCATGCTGGTGATCACCTTGGTGTTCGCACTCATCGCCTGGCGCGCCGTCGGACGGACCATGGGGATCATCACCGTACTCGGCTTCTTCTTCATCGACATGATCGAGCTGTGGCCGGAGACCATGACAACCCTGGCCATGATCATCACGGCGGTGCTGTTCTGCACCGTGATCGGCGTGCCCATCGGTATTCTGGTTTCCAAGTCGAACACGGCCTGGAAGGTCATCCGGCCGATCCTCGACATCATGCAGACCGTCCCGAGTTTCGTTTATCTCGTGCCGATCGTCATGCTGTTCGGCGTCGGTATGACGCCCGGCATTATCGCCACGATCATTTTCGCCCTGCCGCCCATCATCCGCATGACCAATCTCGGAATACGTAATGTTCGCGAGGACCTGATCGAGGCGGCGGGCGCTTTCGGGGCCACCTATTCCCAGACCCTCATCGAGGTGCAGGTGCCTTTGGCCATGCGCACCATCATGGCGGGTCTTAACCAGACGCTGATGCTCGCCATGTCCATGGTGGTCATCGCCGCGCTGATCGGCGCGGGCGGGCTTGGTCTTGTCGTCAATACCGGACTTGGCCGCCTCAATGTCGGCCAGGCGACCGCGGGCGGTGTCGGCATCGTCATTCTGGCGATCGTGCTCGACCGCATCACCCAGGGGTTCGCAGAGCCCTCGGAGAACAAAACCTCGCTTCTCGAGGCGTTCAAGGCCCTGTTCCGCGGGCAGAAGATCGATTCAGACAAGGCGGTCTGACGACCGCCTTTTCGCCGGGCATCATGCCCGACCCTTGAGGGTGCATTTTGCGCCGCGCATTGGTGCGCGCCCTCTTTAAATACGCAACCAAGAAACGGAGACCTAAAATGGCTCATACGATCCGAACCATGGCGGCCGTTGTCGCGCTTGTTGCCGGCACTGCCGGCCTTTCCACCCTTCCCGCCACCGCCAGCGATATGCCGGGCGAAGGCGTCACCATCAAGATGGGCCAGGCCACCTGGGACACCGGCTGGTTCCAGGCTGAAGTCTACAAGCAGCTTTTCGAAGAGCTCGGCTATTCGGTCGACGGTCCGACCACGCTCGACGTTCCGGTGTTCTATCAGTCGGTCGCCCAGGGCGACATGGACCTGTGGGTCAATGGCTGGTTCCCGCTGCACGACACCTACAAGCCGGCTTTCGAGGACACCGCCTCCATCGTCGGTGCGGTGGCCGAAAAGGGCGCCCTGCAGGGCTTTCTCGTCGACACTGCCGCGGTCGACGAATTCGACATCAAGACGCTCGACGACTTCAAGCGTCCCGAAGTGATGAAAGCTTTCGACCGTAATGGCGACGGCAAGGCCGACATGGTCGCCTGCCCGCCCGGCTGGGGCTGCGAAGTGCGCATCAGCGAATTCATGGACGAATATGATCTGGGCGACTACATCAACCCGATCAAGGCCGGCTACTCCGCCTCCATGGCCGACGCCGTGGCTGCCTACGAATCCGGTGAGCACATCCTGTTCTACACCTGGACGCCGAACTGGACGGTGAATGAACTGAAGCCCGGCAAGGACGTCATGTGGATTCAGGTGCCCGAGAAGGAAGGCTACGAGGTTGCCGATCCGACTCCGGGTCTCGCCTCCTGCGTCGCCGATCCGTGCCGGATGGGCTTTGCGTCAACCGATATTCTTCCGGTGGCCAATGATGCCTTCATCGCGGCCAATCCGGCGGTTGAAAAGATCCTCAACGTCGTTCGTATTCCCGTCGAAGACATCTATGCCCAGAATGCGCAGATGAATGAAGGCGACGACGACATCGAGGCGCAGGCCACTGCCTGGATCGCCGACCACCAGGCTGCCGTCGATGGCTGGCTCGCAGAAGCGCGCGCCGCCGCAGAGTAAGTCTTGATTTCCGCGGCCTTTCAGCCGTAAGCATCGAGAAGAAGGCTGGACATGATCATGTCCAGCCTTCTTTTTTTGGCTAAATCAAAGCAAACACAGCCAGTCTTCGCGAGCACAAACAGGGCCAACCGTGTTCACTGACGGCCTCGTCGGAGTCTGAGGTCTGGCAAGATGAATGTCTCCTGCCCCCCATCGGCATTTGGGAGTCGCCGGTCCGCTTCGGGCCCAAAACCAGCCATATACTAGCAGACCGACAATCAGCCGATCGAGCGTAAGGCAGTCGCTTGATCTTTCCATGGCTCGATCGCAGATCTCGGCGCCAGAGTGATCGACAGGACCGCCCGTGACCCGGCCAGTCGCCTACTCCGCTTTTT
Source organism: Devosiaceae bacterium (assembly GCA_963676075.2). GTDB lineage: Bacteria > Pseudomonadota > Alphaproteobacteria > Rhizobiales > Devosiaceae > JAHJQZ01. The sequence goes on along the minus strand of CAXXNZ010000013.1, from coordinate 386,115 downwards.
TCAGCAGCACGTCGCGGGCCTGGTTGATCTTGGTGGCAAAATAGCTTGAGCCGCCGTGGTCGGGGTGCATGGCTTTCATCAGCTCTCGGTGGGCGGCGCGGATGTCGTCCTTGCTGGCGCCGGGCTTGAGGCCGAGGACCTCATAGGCTTCGGCGACCGGGTCGGCGGCGGTTGACGCGCCGGTTTGGCCGCCCGCGTCCTGCTCGGCGAAATACTCCCGCCAGCCCTGGCGATTGACGTCGAGCCAGCTTTCCAGAAGGCTCATGCTGTCCGGATCGTTGTGGATTTCGGCAATCAACACGCGGGTGTCCATCTCCCCGAGATCGATCAGGTCGGCGCCAGCAAAGCGCCCCCGGACAACCCGGCCCGAGACGGCACCGGTATCGTGGTCGAGCTCCATCGCCAGAAAGCTGCTCCTGACCTTGGAGACATTTCCGGTCTCCATGTCGGGCAGATCGAGCGAGAAGGGTCCGAGCCTGCCTGTGCGCAGCACCGCGACGGCGGCAGCGAAGACGAACACGGCGATGTCGACGCGCCGCGCAAAGGCCAGTCCCGCGGCGATCAGGATGCCCAGACCACCGACAAGCCAGCGCAGGCCGCGCCGCAGCAATCGCGGATCGAGCGTGCGAATGCGGTTGTAGGCAAGGCCGATGGTCAGAAGCGCCAGGCCGCCGAAAAACAGATAGATCATGGCGGCAATTGCGCCAGCAACGCCTTGGCCGCGCCGCTGGTCTGCAGTTTCATCAGGTCCCTGCCGCCACTGGCATAGGCGGCCACGGCCTTAAGCAAGGCCGCCAGCTCGCCGGGCGCCGAAGCATCGAACCTGGCATAGGCGCCCTTGCTGAGACGGGCGAAATCGCGGAACGCCGCCTCGACATGGGTATCATGGCCTTCCTGGAAGATGAACATGGGCAGGCCCAGCATGCCGAGCTGTCCAGCCTTGTCGGCCAGATCGTCGACACTCTCCTCGATGGCGTCGCCGACATAGATCATGGCGTTGATCCGCCGTTTGGCGTGTTCGGTTCGCGCATGCCCGAGCGCCCGCGCAATCTGGGTGCGCCCGCCACTGCAGCTGATGCGACCCATGAGCCGTTCCAGCGCCTCGGCATCGAGCACCCATTTGCTCGCCCGGCACTCGCCGAAGCCGCGGAAATAAAGCAATTGCACCTGAAGGGCGCTCTGTTTGGGAATGGCACGGAACATCTCGGCCTGCAGCGAACAGGCAAGATCCCATGTCGGCTGCCGGCTCATCGTGGCATCCATGGCGAACAGCAGCCGCCCGTCGCGTGCAGCCTCGGGCCGCGCCATGGCGCCGACCTTGCTGACGAAGGCCGCGATGTCGCCGCTGACCTTGCCCGTGTCGGGCAAGCGGGGGCTTTGTTGTTTCACTGGGTCTTTTCTGGCCATGGCCCCAATATGTGGCTGCCGGCCAGCACCCACAAGAGACGAAGGGCGTAATCACGAAGACGTTGAACCATTTAGGCCGGCGAAGGCGGGGAATCGTCGCGACGACCCGCATCCCGAGACATGCTCGCGACTGAACTGCTGCCGGTTTGAAGGGCAGGCTACGCCGACGGAGACGTGCCCGCAGCCCTTGCCGGCACATCGGCCGTTCGATGCGGTGCAGCCCGACACCCAGTCCTTCGGCAAGACCATCACGCCAGACCCGGCGGCAGCTCATTCAGGGGTAACCGCCTGTTCTAGAACGTCCCGGAAAGTTTTGCGGTAAAGCCGTGGCTCTGATGTGCCGACCCAAGCGCCCCCTGATAGCCAAAATCGAGTGTTGCGCCCTCGGAAAACTCAAGGTTCAATCCCGCCTCAAGCTGGAAAGTGTCACGCTCCATGGGGGTTCCTGCGATGGTGAAGGCGTCGCCGCCGGCAAAATTCATCGCGCTTTGTGCAGAACTGTCGCCAATGACATGGCGCCACTCAACGCCGCCCGTCAGGGCCGCAGTCATGTCGTCACCAACAGACACTTCATGCATGCCGCGCACCCCGACAGAGGTGACGCCAATCGTGTGGGACAATGAAGAGCCAGTCAGCGCTGCAGCGCCGCCGGTCTCGCTGAAGCCGGCGCTGTGCTGGTTCACAAGAGCCAGACCGGCATAGGGCTCGAAATGCCCCTGCGGCGTCTCAAACCTGTAACCGACTTCGCCAAAAACCTGTGCCGTTCCGGCAAAATAGTCAGCAGTCAATACATCGGAGAAACCGCCCGCTTTCGCTGTGCGGCTGGTGCTGACATCGTGAAGCGCATAACTCGTCCCAAGCCGCACGCCAACCGGACCAAACGCCCCGCTGGCATAGCCGCCCAGAATATAGCTGTCAGCATCAGCCTCTGAAGCGACATTGCCCGCCGAAAAGCCGGTTTTGCCATATCCCGCCACAACGCCCGTGCGCCAGCCATCCCACACAATGGCATCGGCGCCGAACAGCGTCTCGCCAAGCAGCCGGTTCATCTCGCTGGCATTGCCATCACCCTGGCTTTGTTCCCAATTGCCATAGGCCTGCGCCCAGGCGCCTGTTGCCTCTTCAGGTGCGAACATGCGTGCCAGAGCAGCATCGCGCACCAGATGGCTGTCCTCCAGCAATTGCCCATTTACCGAGGGGTGGATCTCCCCCGAGAGCCTGTCGAAAGCCGTCCTGGCGCCATCAACACTGAGTCCCAAGATGGCGTCGAAAACCCCATTGCCCGCTGTCAGGCTGCTCACCCCATTGGCCACTGCAGTCTGGTTTGCCGTACGGCCGACTGAAGCAAAGGGCGCGGCATTGCGCGTCAGCGTCAGCGTCACAGCCTTGGGGTCACCATAACCAAGAGCCGCATCAAGAAAGGCAAAGTTGTCGGTGACTGTTCCGAACTTGCCGTTTACTGCGCTGCCTGCGGTTATGATCGTGTATGTGGTGGATGGGGCATAGGTGGAGCCATCGTCCGTGCCGTTCTCGGCCAGAATGTTGACTTTGGCATTGGGGTCGATGCTGACCCCGCCTGTGGTGACGATCTTGTCCGCGTTCCCGGCGCTGTCGACCTCAACTTCATAGGTCGATCCGGCAGCAAAGTCCGCATTCCCGGTAACATTGAGCGTGCCGATGGAATTGCCCGGCGCAATCGTGCTGCCGGAATTGGCCGTGAACCCGCCAACCGTGCCGGAACCGCCTAACGTGCCGCCACTCAGGGTCACGGCACCAAGGCTGCCATTGACCACCAGCCTGCCAGCCGAAACCGCCGTGCCGCCGGTATGAGTGTTCGCCCCGGTCAGCGTCAGCGTGCCGGTACCCGATTTGGTCAGCGCGCCCGTACCGCTGATCACACCGGCATAGGTCAATGCGTCGCTGCGGTTGAAGACCAGGGCGGCATTATTGGTGATATTGCCACTCAGGCTACCGCTAATGCCGCCATTGCCGATCTGCAGCGTGCCGGCAGAGATTTCCGTGGAGCCTGTGAAGGCAGAATTGTCGCCCGACAGGATCGTTCCGCCATTCATAATTTTGAGCGTTCCCGTGCCTGTCAGGCTCGCTTTGAAGTCATAGGCCGTGTCTGTGTGATTGAAGACGATGCTGCCATCGCCCGCACCGAAGACGATGGCACCGGTCTGAAGCGTTCCTGCAGTCGTGGCTCTCTCTCCGGCCGCTGCCCCGATGTTGAGCATGCCGGTGGAGCCGCTTTCCTTGGCGATGTCAACGCGATCATTGGCAACGACATTTGCGCTGTCAGCCAAGGTCAACACACCGCGTCCTGCATCGCCGATGACCATTAAGCCGCCGGTGCTTGTCCACGTCGTGCCGGAGCCGGAAACGATGGCCGTACCTGACCCGCCCGAGCCTTCGCCGAAGACACTGCTGACGGCTTCAACCGTTCCTCCGTCCGACAGGTTGAGCGTGCCGGTGCCTTCGACGCCCAGGGACAATTTGCCGGAGAGTTCGATTTTTGAACCAGCGCCGGACAGATTCACGGCCCCTTGCACAAGACTATCTACGCCGAGAACCATATCCTTTCCGCTCATCGAGCCGTGATCCGCGATGGTTACCACACCGTTGCCGGCCCAGCCGACCCGCATAATATCGAAGCCATACCAACGCGATCCGGCGCCGGTGATCGTTGCAGTGCCACGTAGATTGGTGCCGATATTGGAGATCGGAGCCGTTACCGTGCCCCCTCTTGAAATCGTCAGTGAGGCAGGGGCCTTCACCCCTACCGAAACAAACTTTGGGTCTGAAAGTGCTTTGCCGTATGGCCCGCCGTCGATGCCATCGACGGTAACATCAGTGTCGATGTAAACGCCGGCAAGCGCTTGCACCGAGAGGATGGCAAACGCGGTTGAGGCCAGCAATGCCAATTTGTGCACCCGATGCCATGCGCGCTTGGCCCGCCCTTTTTGGCACGTGCCGGCAAGGGCTGGTGTGCGAACTTCCGCTTGGGTCATCTGTCCTTGATGCATGGGGGCTCCATCGGGGTCTAGCTGTGGAACGCTATTGCCAAAGACCGGTGCCGAGCCGATTTCACGTAAAGATGCAAGTCAGGTTCCGAAGCAAGCTTGTGCCGCCGAAACGTCGTATTTTGTATCCCCTGTTTAGGGGTTATTGTTTGTTTTCAATTCCTTGCCGAGCCACAAGGCCATCAGGCTGGAGCGGCTGGAGACTCCCGCTTCATATGGTCGTGGATGATATGCGGTATCTGGATATTCTGCGTCCGAAGCCACATTCAGCCTTTTCCCGGCAGCATAATTGCCGACAATCGGGTCCAACCCGCTCTATCGGGGATAGACCAGCTACGCACCCCACCCCCGCGTATTGCTTTGGTTCTAGAAGGTGCCGGAAAGCTTTGCTGTGACGCCATGGCTTTGGACCGCCGACCCAAGCGCCCCCTGATAGCCAAAATCGAGTGTTGCGCCCTCGGAAAACTCAAGGTTCAATCCCGCCTCAAGCTGGAAAGTGTCACGCTCCATGGGGGTTCCTGCGATGGTGAACGCATCGCTGCCGGCAAAATTCAAGGTTCAATCCCGCCTCAAGCTGGAAAGTGTCACGCTCCATGGGGGTTCCTGCGATGGTGAACGCATCGCTGCCGGCAAAATTCATCGCGCTTTGTGCAGAAGTGTCACCAATGACATGGCGCCACTCAACGCCGCCCGTCAGGGCCGCAGTCACGTCGTCACCAACGGACAGCTCCTGCATGCCGCGCACCCCGATCGAGGTGACACCCATCGTCTGGGATGCTGAAGACGCCGTCAGCGCAGCTGCGCCCCCGTTCTCGCTGAAGCCAGCGCTGTGCTGGTTCACAAGAGCCAGACCGGCATAGGGCTCGAAATGCCCCTGCGGCGTCTCAAACCTGTAACCGACTTCGCCAAAAACCTGCGCCGTTCCGGCAAAATAGTCAGCAGTCAACTCATTTGAGAACCCGCCCGCTTTCGCTGTGCGGCTGGTGCTGACATCGTGAAGCGCATAACTCGTGCCAAACCGCACGCCAACCGGACCAAACGCCCCGCTGGCATAGCCGCCCAGAATATAGCTGTCGGCATCAGCCTCTGAAGCGACATTGCCCGCCGAAAAGCCGGTTTTGGCATATCCCGCCACAACGCCCGTGCGCCAGCCATCCCAAACAATGGCATCGGCGCCGAACAGCGTCTCGCCAAGCAGCCGGTTCATCTCGCTGGCATTGCCATCACCCTGGCTTTGTTCCCAATTGCCATAGGCCTGCGCCCAGGCGCCTGTTGCCTCTTCAGGCGCAAGCATACGTGCCAGAGCAGCATCGCGCACCAGATGGCTGTCCTCCAGCAATTGCCCATTTATCGAGGGATGGATCTCACCCGACAACCTGTCGAAAGCCGTTCTGGCGCCATCGGCGCTCAGCCCCACGACTGCGTTATAGACCGCATTGCCTGCGGTGAGGCTGCTCACACCATTGGCAACCGCAGTCTGGTTTGGAGTACGGCCGACTGAAGCAAAGGGCGCGGCATTGCGCGTCAGCGTCAGGGTCACATCCTTGGGGTTGTACACAAGGGCCGCATCAAGGAAGGCAAAATTGTCGGTGACTGTTCCGAACTTGCCGTTCACGGCGCTGCCTGCGGTTATGATCGTGTATGTGGTGGACGGCGCATAGGTGGAGCCATCGTCCGTGCCGTTCTCGGCCAGAATGTTGACTTTGGCATTGGGGTCGATGCTGACCCCGCCTGTGGCGACGATCTTGTCCGCGTTCCCGGCGCTGTCGACCTCAACTTCATAGGTCGATCCGGCAGCAAAGTCCGCATTCCCGGTGACATTGAGCGTGCCGATGGAATTGCCCGGCGCAATCGTGCTGCCGGAATTGGCCGTGAACCCGCCGATCGTGCCGGAACCGCCTAACGTGCCGCCACTCAGGGTCACGGCACCAAGGCTGCCATTGACCACCAGCCTGCCAGCCGAAACCGTCGTGCCGCCGGTATGGGTGTTCGCCCCGGTCAAGGTCAGCGTGCCGGCACCCGATTTGGTCAGCGCGCCCGTGCCAGACATATCGCCAGCATACGTCAGGGCATCGCTGCGATTGAAAATCAGAGCGGCATTATTGGTGATATTGCCGCTCAGGCTGCCACTGGCCCCCCCATTGCCGATCTGCAGCGTGCCAGCAGAAACCGTCGTGCCACCGGTATGGGTGTTCGACCCGGTCAGGGTCAACGTGCCCGCACCGGATTTGGTCAGTGATCCCGTGCCGCTGATCATCCCGCCATAGGTCAAGGCGTCGGAGCGGTTGAAGAGGAGGCCGGCATTGTTGGTTATATTGCCGCTCAGGCTCCCGCTGGTGCCGCCATTGCCGATCTGCAGCGTGCCGGCGGAGACTGTCGTGCCGCCGGTATGTGTGTTGCTGCCGGTCAGGGTCAGCGTGCCTGCACCGGATTTGGTCAGCGAGCCAGTACCGCTGATCACACCGGCATAGGTCAGAGCATCACCGCGACTAAAGATGAGAGTCGCATTGTTGGTGACATCACCGCTCAGGCTGCCACTGGTGCCACCGTTACCGATCTGCAGGGTGCCGCCGGAAATCGTCGTGCCGCCGGTATGGGTGTTCGTGCCGGTCAGAATTGTGGTTCCGGCATAATGCTCAATGGAAGTTGAACCTTGAATGGCCGCGCCAAGGATATAATTTGTATCCGTGTGATTGAACACCACCTTGCCGGTGCCAGATCCTGTTTGAATAACGGGTGCATTCGTTGTACCGGCGGCGGCTGCCGCCTCACCCGCTGCCGCTCCGATATTCAGCGCGCCACCACTTCCAGCATAGCGCCCAAGTAAAATTTTGCTGGAGCTGTCTATATATTGAATGGTCAGCACGCCCCCATGCGAAAGGGTCAGGCTGCCGGCTCCATTTTCCCCGATGACAACGTAGAAGGTTGTCTTGAGTGTTCCGCCGTCCACCTCGACATGGCCAGAAGAGGAGAGGTTACGGCCAATAGAGAAGGACGTCGCACTTAGGGTGCCGCCATCCGAAACATTGGCGGTGCCTTTGCCTCCATCCATTCCCAGAAAAAAACTACCAAAGGACCTCCATGTGCTGCCCGTTCCGGAAACAGTGATGGCGCTATCATTTTCCCATCCAACGTAGACATCAAACCCACCGATATCAGTCACCGTACCACCGGCAGTGACTGACAAGCTGCCGCCTATGGCTCCGTCGCCAATCTCCAGATCACCGCCGTAACTGTAGGGATTGCCGAGGGTGCCGCTTCCGGCTGCATCTGGGCCGATCACGGTCTGGTCACCAGTAATATGTTCCCAGGCCAGGGCCGGCTCTGTTGCGACAGAGAGAAGGGCAAGATTTGCCGTCAGTGCAGTTGTGAGCAGCGGACGGGCGCGGAAAGTTTGCGCAACATGAGTAACACGCTTGCTGCGCTCCCTTTCACGGGGTTGCGTAAGCGCTGAACTCTCAACTGATACTTTTGTTACTTGGCCTTTACGCACGGAAGCGCTCCATCGGGGTCTAAATATGGAACGCTCTTGCCGAAGACCGATGCCGAGCCGGTTTCACTTGAAGGTGCAAGTCAGATTCCGAAGCACGCTTGTGCCGCCGAAACGCCGTATTTTGTATCCCCTGTTTAGGGGTTATTGTTTGAAATCAATCCTTTGCCGAGCCAAAGCGCCATCAGGCTGGAGCGGCTGGACACGCCATATTTGCGGAAGATCCGCTTCACGTGATCGTGGGTGGTGTGCGGGCTCTGGTTGTTCTGCTCGGCAATCTGTTTTTCCGTCATGCCCCGCAAGAGGCCCTGAAGAACCGCCTGTTCCGTTGCGGTCAGGGGAGAGGATGCAACCCCCGCACCTTCTCCAAGCATCTGATGCTTGAAGAACCAGCGGAGCCCTCGCAGGGCGTGCGATACGAACGTCAGCTCTTGCAGCGAGAAGTCCGGTTTGTCGAAGCTTCGGTGAAAGCCGATCTGGATCTCCGCATCCGCATTGATGGGAATGCCGGTCCAGATGGAGTCCTTGCGATCAAGCACCCGATAGTAGCGCTGGTAGGACGGCCCCTCGAACCACTCGGGGGTCGCCAGTTCGTTCAACAGCTTAACCCGGAACGTGCCCGCCAGTTCGACATTGCGCCTGGTGGTAATATCCGGATCGCCATTGTCCATTTCGGCGAAAGCATCCTGGATCGCCTGGCTGGTATTCTCGCAGGGAACCAGCGTGAAGCGTGTGAGCGGACGCCAGCCCTGCATCGGGTCACGGCCATGGCTTGGTCCAAGCCGGACACACCCGATCCAGTCCGCATTCTGGGCATCGATCAAGTCGCAGAGCGTCTTGAGCAGGTAAGAGCGGGACGCCCAGACATCTCCGGCATCGAAATCCGCCAGCTCATCCCAGAGAGCATAAATTCTGTCGGTGGTCGGCAAGTCGGATGGCATGAAAAAGCCGTAGCTCAAAAGCCGCGGACATCACAATCCCGATCGTGCTTCTCATGAAATATCCCGACCTTTTGCAAGGCGGATATTCCTTACCGTTAATGGCATCCTGATTTGAGGGGATCAGCTCATGACGCAACGAAAACTCTCAATCCAACAACTCTTCGCAAGCGTAGCATTCCTCACCGTCACGCAGCCGGCCACCTCACTTTCCCAGTGGGCGCGGAAATGTCCATGAGGATCCTGAAAATCAGGATCACATGGTTCCAGACCGTCAGGCCATGAAACACCGCGGCACACCGCATGACATGGCAGACATGCTCATGTTCATCGCCTCGGACGCTGCCGCATTTGACACCACCCAACCCCGATGCAGACGGTATCCGCAGGCTATCAGGCCGATTTGGAGCATTTCACGTTTTGATAGAATCTGAACGAATGCTCCAGGTCCTTGAATGGTCGTGCTTTCGAGGCTTCGACACGCTCAGCCGGAAAAGTGGTGCCCACTGTTCGCTGACGCGGACCTTCGGTTCCTGAAAACACTCTAGCCTCCTATCGCCGACGGCAACCAAAGGGTCAGCTGCGGGAAATAGGTGATGATCATCAGGCCGATCAACAACAGTCCCAAGGGAACCATCAAACCCTGCACGATCTTCACCATACTGAGGCCCGTCAGGCCGCTCGCAATGTAGAGATTCGCTCCTACGGGCGGTGTGATGAAGCCGACTGCCAGGTTCACGGTCATGATCAGCCCGAAATGAATCGGGTCGACGTCAAACTGCATGATGAGCGGCATGAGAATGGGCGTCATCACGATGATCGCCGCGATGGTCTCCATAACCATGCCCACAACCAGAAGCATGAGGTTGATGAGGAGCAGCAGGAGCAATTGTTCGGAAACAGCGCCACCGATCAGGTTGCCCAGCATGGTCGGAACGCCAAGAAGATTGAGAGTTCGACCAAGCGCGGCTCCGGTGCCGGCGAGGATCAGGATCGGCGCGATGGTCAAAGCCGTGTTGGCAACCGTTTTGATCACACCGGCGAAGTCGAGCTCGCGGAACACGAAAACCGAGACAAAGGCGCTGTAGGCGACGGCGATCGCCGCGGCCTCGGTGGGCGTGAAAATTCCGGAATAGATACCACCAAGAACGATGACGGGTGCCAGCAAGGCCCAAATGCTCTCTCGCAGGGCTTTGCGTTTGGACACCTGTCCTGCGGTTGTTTCGATCTCATCCTTGTGCTTGGTGCCGTACCAGAACGCATAGCCCATCAGCAGCAGGCCGATGAGCAATGCGGGAAAGACACCGCCTATGAAAAGCGCACTGACCGAGACGTTGGCCGACATGCCATAGATGATCATGGGAATGCTTGGCGGAACGATCACACCAAGTGTTCCCGCGGTCGTCACAAGCACGGATGCAAAACGCAGGTCATAGCCCTGCTTGGTCAGAAGCGGGATTGCCATGGCCCCGATGGCCGCGACTGTGGCAGGCGATGACCCGGAAATCGCACCGAAAAGCATGCTCGCCATCACGGTGGCAATCGCCAGCCCGCCATTCATCCAGCCTATGATTGCATCGGCAAAGCTGAACAGACGACGTGCCAGACCACCACGCGTCATGAGATCGCCGGCCATCATGAAAAGCGGCACGGCAAGGAAAGGAAACGAGTCGATTGCCGTGATAATGGTGCGCGCTGTCTGGGCCGTATTGACGGGTGCGCCGAACCATCCGGGAATGATCGCCCCGAACCCGAGCGCAATGGCGACCGGGACTGTCAGAAGCATCAAAAGGAAGAAGGAGCCAATTGCCAGTGCGGGATGCATCACAGATCTCCCTGATTGGCTGTTTCGGGGTGTCCGACAAACAAGTCGACGAACACTGCCTGGACCGTGCGTAAAATGGTGAGTCCGAAGCCCACGGGTACAGCGGAATAGACCATCCACATCGGAATCCCCAGAGCCGGCGACGTCTGCCCGATCGCGGCCAGACGCTCAATGAGCGGGATACTGGTGGTGACCATTATGCAGCTGAAAGCAAACACGCTGACGAGCGATATGAGCGAGAACCAGCGATGGCTCCGTTCACCGAACAGAATCGGTAGGAAATCGACACTTATGTGCTTGCGTTCCCGCACTGCCAGGCTGACGCCGATAATGGCGCTCCAGACCAGCAGGTAACGCGAAATCTCTTCCGACCACACAAAAGGCGCGCGCAGGAAATATCGCATGATCACCTGGAGAAACAGGATCGTCGCCATCGATAGAAGCGATAGCGTTAGAAGTGCACGCTCGAAATAGCGCTCCAGAAACAACAGGGCTTTCACGCTCTCCTCCTACTTTCGATGCTGGGATCGGTGGTCGCGGCCGGGAGCTGCCGACCGCGACCCTGTCCCGCTAGCTCAGTTTGGCGATGCGTTCGCGAAACTGTGCTGTTCCCGTTTCGATGTGCTTCAAAAGCACATCGAGCGCCCAGAACTTTTCAAAAATGTCGAATGTGACGGCGCGGCTGTGGACGCCCGAGAAAGTGCCGAGCCGTTGATGATAGAACTTGGCAAGCTTGGGATACCCCATCGGTTCGGACATCGCGGCCATCGCGAGGAATACGGCAAGCTCCTCGGCGAGCTGAGGATGCTCATTCCCCTTGGTCAGCAGCCATTTGTAGAGATCGGGATGGAAGTTGGTGAACACACCAGCAAACCCGTTCGCCCCGGATTTCATCGCGGCATGGGCAATTGCAGCATTGGCGTTGACGATCGCAAGCGACGTGCCCTTGGTCATCGCGACCCGTCTTTTCACCGTTTCGAGGTCACACGAGACATCTTTGAAGACAGCAAATCTACCCGTATCCGCGCACAACTTCAGCTCGTCGTCGCTGAGCAGGCGGCGGAAGGGTGCGGGGCACTCGTACAGCCCGAGGGGCATTGAACCGGGCAGCCGCTCCAGCAGCCACCCCAGATTGTCGGAAAGAGTCGCGCCGCCCTTCTGCGTTGCGTCAAGACGGTTGGTGACCAGCACCAAACCGTCGACACCTGTTGCGGCTACCGCGTTGAGTTCCTTTTCCTGTTCCTCCAGGGCTTCGCTGACGTGCCCGGAGGCTATCACCGGCACACGTCCGTCGGCCGCTTCGACGACGAATTTCGCCAGGGAAACGCGTTCATCCAGGCTTAGAAACTGCATTTCGCTCGACTGACAAACGGCAAACAAGGCGTCGCTGCCATTCGCGATATACCAGTCGACGAGTCGGGCAAGCCCATCGAAATCAATCCGTCCATCATCATGAAACGGTGTGATCATCACAGGGATGATCCCCTCAATACGTTCGGGCATTGGTCTAGTCTTCCAAAACAGCGGGGTTAACGACAAAGGGACGGATCGCATCGTGGCGACCCGCAAAAAACTCGAGAATGTTGGTGACGCAGCGGCCTGTAACGTTCTGTTCGGCCATCTTGTCCATGCCGGAGACGTGAGGCGACAAGAGCACGTTGTCGAACTCCCGCAGCCTTGAGCCATCCGGCAGAGGTTCGGTTTCGAAAACATCGAGACCGACGCCGCCGATGCTACCCTTCTCGAGGGCGGCCACGAGCGCTTGCTCATCGATCAACGGTCCGCGCGAGGTGTTGATCAGAATGGCCGTCGGCTTCATCAGGGCCAGACGTTCAGCGTTGACCGTATGACGGGTCTCGGGTGTCGAAGGCGCATGAATGGAAACGAGATCCGCCTGGGAAAACAGCTCGTCCAGGTCAGTCGCCCGCTCACCGCCGACCGTGGCGATCTGCTCATCGCTGGCGAACGGATCGAAAACGAGCGTGCGCATCTTGCTGGCCACGCAGCGACGCGCCATGGCACCGCCAATCCGCCCCAGGCCGAGAACGCCTGCGGTACGTCCCCAGAGCCCAGGATGAAAGCCGTCGAAAAACCACTCGCCGGACTTCACCATCCGGTCGCGCGTCCCGATACGGCAGGCCAGCGAAAGCGCCATCGCATGGGCGAACTCGGCAACGCTTTCATGGTTCGCGCCAAAGGCCATGGCGACCGGAACGCCAGCCGCGCTCGCGGCATCGACATCGACCTTGTCGTATCCAACACCCCACCGGGCAATGATGCGCAAATCCGGTGCCGCCTGGAGAACGCGCGCGGTGTAGGGCTCGCCGCCGGCTATGGTCGCGACAACGCCGTCCTGCAGTTTCTCGATCAGCTCGTCTTCGTTGGGCAGACGAAAAGTCTCGTTCACCTCTACCTGATAACCCGCCGCCTCAAGGGGGGCGAAAAGCGGGTCGCCATTGCGGAACTGTTCCGTATTGACGAGGATTTTTCCTTTGTTTTTCATGTTCGTTCCAGCGTGTGTCAGATGTGATTGGGTGATGCGATAAACCGGTCGATTTCGCAGGCTGAGGGTAGGCTCGACTGGCTGCCGGGACGCGAGCAACAGACCGCAGCCGCAGCACTGGCGCGCTCCATCGCCGGCCGAAGCGCTAGTCCGCGATCGAGACCCGCGGCCAGAACACCAATGAAGCAATCGCCCGCCGCCGTCGTGTCGACCGTATCGACGGGCATTGCCGGAACCTCAAAATGTTCACTGCCACACACGGCTTCCGCCCCGTCGCGACCAAGCGTTCGGATAACGTCGCAGCCGAGCACTGTCGAAAGACCGGATGCCGAAGCGGCGCAGCCGAGCTGCGTCGAGAGGCTTTCCGCCTCATCCTCATTCACAACCAGGATGCCAGCCGCGGCGAGTGCATCGCGGCGCATCGGCTTGGCCGGCGCCAGATTAAGAATGCTACGTGTTCCAAGGGCCTTGCAGCGGAGCAACAACGTCTCCGCCTCCTGCACCGGCGTTTCGAGCTGAATGAGAACACTGGAGGCGCTTTTGAGCACGTCGTCCGAAATTCTGGATTCCGCCGCGCATGCATTGGCGCCGGGCGACACAATGATCCGATTATGTCCTTTGTTGTCGACGATCACGGCGGCATTGCCGGTCGGTGTCTCCGTCTGCGTGACACCACCCACGTCCGCAGCAAGTTTTTTCAGGTTTTGCAGCGCAGTCTCGGCCATCGGATCAGCCCCGACGGCGCCGACCATGACCACGTCTGCGCTGTCTAGAGCGGCAGCAACCGCCTGGTTGGCGCCCTTGCCGCCGGCCTGAAGGGAAAACGCCTGTGAGGCAATGGTCTGGCCATCCTGTGGCATCGCATCGACGCGATAAACAAGATCGGCGTTGAGGGAACCGAAACAGATGATCATGATCGGGGGCCTTTTTTCGCCTACATGCCGCTCAGCAGGCCACCATCGACATAGATCACCTGGCCATTCATGTAGCTCGATGCATCGGAAGCCAGAAAAACCGCGACCCCCTTGAGTTCATCCAGTTCGCCCCAGCGTCCAGCCGGTGTGCGTGCACAGACCCAATCGTTGAACTGCTTGTTCTCGAAAAGGTCGGTATTGAGTTCGGTGCGGAAATATCCCGGCCCGATGCCGTTGACTTGGATGTCGTGGCCGGCCAATTCGCAACACATGCCCTTGGTGAGCATGCGGACGGCCCCCTTGGCGGTGGTGTAGGGAACGATGCTCGGCCGGCCGACTTCGCTGGCGAGCGAGCAGATATTGATAATCTTGCCGGCCTTTCGCGACACCATGCGCTTGGAGACCTCACGCCCGACGAAAAAAACAGCATTCAGATTTGTTTCCATCACGTCGCGCCAGAGTTCGTCGGTTATTTCCGTGAATGGCGAGCGACGCTGGATGCCGGCGTTGTTCACCGCGATATCGATCGGGCCGATTTCGCTTTCGATCTGCGCGATTCCATCAGCCACTGCCGCAGAATCGGTGACATCGAATGGCAGGGCGTGAACAGTGTATCCCTTCGTCAGCAGTGCCGCGCGTGCGGCTTCCAGGCTCTCGGGATTTCGGGAGTTGATCACTACCTGCGCGCCAGCGTCAGCGAGTGCGTCCGCGATGGCAAAGCCGATCCCTCGGCTGGAACCAGTGACAAGAGCTACCTTGCCGCCAAGATCGAACAGTTCTTTGATCATTTTTATCCCCTTTGGCACCACATCGCATTTTTGTGCGATGCGTCACCTTGATACCCGGCCCATCTGCTGGTGGGCCGACACGTGGCGCGGGAAAGGCGCGGTCCCAGCGAGGAAACAGGCTTTCCGCTTTGGAGGGTGGGGTTTCCGCAAGCCAGAGGTGCTCGCGAAAACCCCAGGGAGGATCAGTTGGCTTCGGTTTCGGCGATCGCCGCCAGAAGCCCGTCCACAAGCTCATCACCGACATTGGCGCGAATTTCGTCGACCATGGGGGCGGTGCGTTCCTTGAATCCCGCCAATTGTTCGGGCGTGAGATCAATGATCTCCATGTGCTCGGCGAGCTCTGCGCGCTGCACCGAGATCGCTTCGTTCTGAGCGGTCCACTGCTGCTCGATCGCATCGCTCATCACGCCGTCGACAACGGCCTGCAGATCCGCCGGCAGGCTCTGATACCAGGCGTCGTCCATGATAATGGCGCTGGCCAGGAGGATGTGGCTGGTGACGGTCAGATAGTCCTGAACTTCGTAGAACTTGCTCGACAGGATGTTGATATAGGGATTTTCCTGTCCATCAACCACGCCCTGCTGAAGCGCGCCGTAAAGCTCGGTATAGGCGATTGGTGTCGGCGCGGCGCCAAGCAGGTTCCACAGCTTGATGTGGAAGGGATTTTCCTGAACCCGGATCCTGAGCTTGGCCTTCTCAATATCTGCGACGGTGTGAACCGGCGTTCCGGACGTCGTCAACTGCCGGAAGCCCGAATTGAAGAATCCCGCCAGACGGAATCCGGCAGGCTGCACGTATTTCTGAAGGCTCTCGGAAAAGGCGCTGTCCAGCAGCACTTTTTCGAGCTTCGTGGTATCATCGGGGAACACGTAAGGAATGTCGAAAACCGCAAGTTCCTTGACGAAAGGCACCAGAGGAGACGTGCTTGTGGTTGTCAACTGCACGTCGCCGAGTGCAATGCTTTCGGCCACTTCCCGGTCGCCGCCCAGAGCACCGCCGCCGAACAATGTCGCCTCGATGCGGCCATCGCTGCGCTCGTTGATCTGATCCTCAATATATTCGAAAGCCTGAAAGATCGGATTGGTCGGATCGGAGAGCTGCATCGCCAGCGTCATCTTGTAGTCGGCCGCATGCACAGCCGAGATCTGCATCAATGCAACCAGGGCGCCACCTGTTGCTGCCATCATAAACTTCTTCACGAAAACCTCCTCATTTCATTCGACGGTGTCTTTCACACCTATATTTGCCGACCATGGAGCGAAGCCCTGCCCCACCCTTAATCTGATCATCTGCACCTATCGCCACACGCGTCTGCGTGAGATCTTTCTGCGACCTCTCATCGAGACGTGCGATGACACCGAACTTGCGTTTATCTCAAGGTACGTAAGCAGATGTTCAAGCCTTACCTTCAGCTAACATGTCAGTCAACACTCATAGCGCAATTAGTGCGCCCTGCGTCATTTGGGCGCTTATTTGCTGCCGCCCTTCCGGATGGATCCAGAGAGCGCGGTCTCCTCGGCATTCCTGTTAACCGCTAATTTTACTGTGCTTATTTCCGCGCTCAATCGCGGGCCGCCGTCGAAAGCACATCCATGTCCACCAGGATCAGCAAAATACCCCACTTCCGCACACTCGCGCTTGGGCAATGCTTTTGTGCCGCATGCGGATCCGAAACCACGGTATATTTGCATTGTTTCCTTGTTAGCATGCGACTGACATGTTACTTATTTTTGTCTGGACGGCGATATGCGTGACGGCGTGAAGCCGCAGAAGGGGAGCTGAATGGCCGAAAAACCTGGCCTTGATCCGGATGATACTAGGTCCAATGCGGCGCCTGCCGAGATGATGAAGGACACGGCTTACGCACGGATCGAGGCATTGCTGAATTCTGGCGGACTAAGGCCCGGCCAGCTTGTTTCACAGCGTGAGCTCGTCCTACTGACCGACACCACGCTTGGATCAATCCGCGAGGCCATTTCCCGCCTTCAAACCGAGGGATTGCTGATTGCACTGCCCAAGCGCGGGTTGATGGTGCCAAGCATAGACGTCAGATTCGTGCGGGAAGCCTATGAGCTCCGCAAGGTTCTAGAAATGAGTGCCGTCGACGCTGCCATCCAGAACCTGACCCTTGGCACTCTTTCTGCATGGATTACACAGCATGAACAGGCGCGCAAAAGCGCGGCGGAACAGACACAGCAGCAGGCGGATGAGTTTCAGGAGCTAGATTGGGATGTTCATAACTCACTGATTGGAGCGATGAACAACGATATCATTTCTAATATTTATCGCGTCAATTCAATCAAAATCCGAATGGCTGTTCAGGTTCGTTTGCGTGTTACTCCGTTCAATGCTGAGCGCGTCATAAAGGAGCACCTGAATTTCCTTATTCCAATGCGCGATCGCAATGCAGACGACGCAAGAATGGCTCTTGAACAACACATAGAGAATTCGCTTATATTGGCGCTTGGCGGCAAGATAGATTAAAAACGGCTTTTCGATGAAATACTATAAGTTAATTTTATTTTCCCCATTGTCCATCGTTCTAATTATTCTACGGAAACATTTAGCTTCGAAAAAAAGTTGAAACATCTTCTGGAAACGGCAGGTGATTGAAAGTCGTCAAACACCACGCCTTCAAGCGCCTACTGTGTTTATGCGGTCACAGCCAAGGGCCTATAGTTGTCGCCAATGCCAAAAATGACCTTAATTGCCGGTGTCTACCGGGTTCCGCAACGCAAGTTGGGCTATCTCGACCGTCTTCTAGGGGGCCGAAAGCGGGCTGTCTGCCTTTTTCAGCCGAACACGAATTCCTGACAACCAATCTGTCGTGAAAGTGTCTCGCAAGTGTCTGCAGGCATGTCGGACCCGACCTGCGATCGGTTCATCAGAGTCTTGATAGCTCAGTATGTCAGACAAAGTGCAAGTTATCTCAGCACATTGCAGCATCGACTGCCGAATGCTTCGGAATGCCTGTTTGAGCCCCAGGTGCTGTGCATGCCAGTGCAGCTGCGACACAGGCTCTGCGAGATGCCCTCGCAACATCCAGCCCCGCAGCAAGCCCTGCAGCAAGGTAGCCGCAGAAGGTATCGCCTGCACCAACCGAATCAACCGAATCAACGCTGAGCGTTGGAACTGAAATGGTCTCTTCGCCCGAAGCCGTGAAGGCGCCGGCGCGGCCGAGCGTGACGAGGATCATCTGCCCGTTCTTGCGCGCCATCTCCTGCGCCGAGGCTTCACGATTGCCGGACAGTCCCTGAGCGGCAGCGAGCAGATCGAATTCGGTTTCATTGCAGATGACGAAATCCGCCAGCGCGGCCAGCGCAGGGACCTCGTCAGTATAGGGCGCCGTATTGAACACGGTCGCAATGCCGGCCTCGCGCGCCCTAACCATCGCTTCGCGATTTACCGCGGCGGGGATTTCCATCTGCATCAAAACAACATCGCGCGCGCTCAAGCCGGCCACCGCCGCGGCGGCATCTTCCGGCTGCACCTGCCCATTGGCGCCAGCCACCACGATGATCGTATTCTCGCCATGCTGATCGACCGCGATCTGCGCAATACCGGTCGGACCATCGACGCTGCGAATCCCGGACAGGTCTACGCCAGCCTGGCCAAGCAGTTCGGTGGCGATCCGCGCGTAGTGGTCACTGCCGACCGCTCCGAACATCAAGGTTCGTGCACCGCCACGCGCGGCGGCCAAGGCCTGGTTTGCGCCTTTGCCACCGGGTACCGTTTCGAAGTCCTCACCCACGACGGTTTCGCCGGGGCCGGGCAGCCGATTGGCGCGAGTCACCAGATCGACATTAAGCGAGCCGATGATCGCGACGCATCCGTCAGCCATGATTTTCTTTCCATCCGCTGGAGCGTGTCCAGGAAAAGTGGCAGCGATTTTCCGGTTCGGACACGCGACAAAACAAAGACATAGAGCAGGTCGACCGATTGAACCCGAACCAGACCTGTTCTAGATCCGCTGACCACTATCGGCGTCGAAAAAGTGCGTTGGCCCCTGACTGAGGTCGATCCCGAGAGGCTTGCCTTCCTCGATGGCAATTCGGTCGCGAAAAACACACGACACCTCTATGCCGCCGAGCTCGATCTGGGCGAAGATCTCCGATCCGGTTGGCTCGACCACCTTCACCATCGCCTTGAGACCGTCGGGTGTAGCGACGATATCCTCGGGACGCTTGCCGATTTGCACGCGCCTGCCCTCCGGCAAACCCGCAGGCGGAGTGACACCGCTCTGCATGCCGTTTTCGAGCAACAAGGCGCCATCTTTGACCACGGCGTCAAAGAGATTCATCGAGGGCGATCCGATGAACTGGGCAACGAAGCTGTTGGCCGGCGTGTCATAGAGCTCGAGCGGAGTGCCGGTCTGTTCGATGCGTCCGCCCTGGAGGACCACGATTTTGTCGGCCATGGTCATCGCCTCGATCTGGTCGTGGGTGACGTAGACGATGGTCGTTTCGAGCCGCCGGTGCAAAGCCTTGATCTCGGCACGCATGGCAACCCGCAGTTTGGCATCGAGATTGGAGAGCGGCTCGTCGAACAGAAAGACCTTGGGATCGCGCACGATGGATCGTCCCATGGCAACGCGTTGGCGTTGTCCGCCCGATAACTGCCGCGGATGGCGATCCAGGAGGTCGGTCAGACCGAGGATTTCGGCGGCCTCCGCGACTTTCTTCTGCTTTTCCTGCTTCGAGGCTTTGGCGAGGGTCAGCGAGAAAGCCATGTTCTCTGCCACCGTCATGTGCGGATAGAGCGCATAGTTCTGGAACACCATGGAGATGTCACGCTGCTTGGGCGGCAGATCATTGACCACCTTGCCGTCAATCGAGATGGTCCCGTCGGTAATTTCCTCCAAACCGGCGATCATTCTCAAAAGCGTGGACTTGCCGCAGCCGGACGGACCGACGAGCACAACAAACTCGCCGTCCTCGATGTCGATCGAGACATCCTTCATGATGGTAAGGTGACCGAAATCCTTCCTTACCCCTTTGATTGAGACAGGAGCCATTATGCCCTCCTCCAACTAGAGCTTTTCAGTGTTTCCTGGAAACACCGAAAAGCCCGATGTCTTTGTTTTGTCGCATTTCCGGACGGTGAACCGGTTTCCGCTTCACCTGGAAATGCTCTAGGATCTATTCCTTCAAGGCGACCTTCACCGCAGTCCGGCCGAGGGTTTATCCGAACCAGCCTGCGCCGTCTCATCCAGGCGAGACCGTGATGGAATCACAAGAGAGCGCTCCTTCGTTGATGATGAGGCCGAACCCGCCGTCCCTGAGTGCTTCGGCAGTGTCGTCAAGGGCTTGAAGCGAGACTGCTCCGACCGTCACATCAATCCTTGCGCCCTTTATGGTCACCCCGAACGGAATGCGCTCATCCAGCACAAAGGGGAAATCGGCTGCCGCCAGCACGGTGGTTTCACCGTCGCGGTGACGAACGATTTCAAGCCGGTTTCCACGGGTGATCCTTATGGCGTAATAGCGTTTCAGGCCCTGCACACGCAGGGCGAGGCCGGCATGCTGTGCATGATGCACGACTAGCGCGGTATCGATGGTGTAGTCGGTCCACTCACGCGTGCCATGGGCGACAATCCCTTCGCCCTCGGATTGCGAAATCCTGAAGCTTGAGGGGAAGTGCTTGGAGAAAAAGCTCACCCCGTTGACCCATGCCCGCCGCCAGAAATCGCCGCTGTCGGCTGGCCGGTGCAAGGTCAGCGACGGCGCGCCATCCCAACGGAGGTAATCAATGACGAGCTTTCCCGAAGCCTTGCGACCGGACGCCTTGAGGACAACGCCGATCTCGGCGATGGGCTGGCCGTCAACCTCGGGCAAAGTCCATTCGAGGATGGCGCTGTCGCCGGGCATGAGCTCGGTTGCCGGCCCGTCGCCGTCGGTGAGTTGATTGCGGCCATTGTAGCTGCGCATGCGGATCGAAGCGGACACGGCGCCAGCATTTTCCTTTGGCGCGAAAACTCGGGCACGAACGGTCTGGCCGGGATAGACGAGCGGCGTCGCCATAAGCTCGTAGGTGCGCATCCGCACAACGTCCGGAGGCGAGAAGGTCGACGTCATTGCCGCCGTGTACATCCCCGGCCCGAGGGCGTCATAGGCAACAGCCAGGGCGCGCCCGCCTTCGAAGGGTTCGTTGCCGATGCGGGAGGAAGCATTGGCCGCGAACCCTTCCTGCAGGCGAAAGCCCTGACGGCTCCCTGGCAGTGAGAAGTGGAAGCGAGCGCCGTCCTTGGGTGACGCAATCGGGTCGCGACCGGCCAACTGCAGGCCGAGATTGGCGAGATAGTGGGCGACGCGCACCGCGTCGTTTATGGACGACCCACCATCGGCCGAGGAGATCAGCAGTCGATCGGCCAGCGGTTCGCGCCAGTCGGGGCCGGCATTGAGCCCGTCGAGCCCGAGCATGAGGCCGACGAGGCAACCGACATTGCCGGCATTGCAATCGGTGTCCCAGCCCGACGTGTTGACGATCATCTGCGCCCTCTGGAAGTCGTCCGGGGCATAGAGAACCGCCATGACCATCAGGGCGTGGTTCGGCATGACGTGACAATTCCCCGGATACCGGTCGTAGCCGTAATTGTCCTGGATCAGCTGTCGCGTGACACGCCAGTCAGGGTTCTGACGATGCCAGGTGCGGATGTCGCCGATCAGGCGGGCGATGGCGCTGTCGGCAGGAATGACCGAAAGTCCGGTATCGAGCAGGTGGTCGATATCGGCGGACAAAAAAGCTTCAGCCTCCATGGCTGCCCAGAGCATGGCTGCATGTACGGACTCGCCGTCGTGACTGACCTTGCCGGCCTGCTCGGCCAGCTTCGCGGCGAGCTTGGGCTGGCCGGGCGCAACCATTGCCCAGCCGTCGATGAATATCTGGGCGCCGATCTGCTCGGCAATGCCTTGACCATTGGTCGCGATCGAGCCGGACTCCGGCGCCGGAATACCCTTTGTGAGGTTGAGCCAGGCGGTGTGTTCGGTCGAGTTGCCTCGTCCGCCCCACCACAGGATCGATCGCTCCTCAACGATATAGTTGAGCCAAGCCTTGCCGATATCTTTGGCCGCAAGATCGGGCGAGACGCCATAATCCTCAAGCGCCCGCACGAAGGTGAAGGTGCCAGCGACATCGTCGTCGGTGACCACGAGCGGATCGCCGAGCCGATCATGGACATAATATTCGATCGGACCGAGCTCGTTCATGATGCGCTGGTAGGTCCAGCCCTCAAACGGGCGCCCGAGATAAACGCCGATCAGCTTGCCAAGAACGCCGGCATAAACTCGTTCCAGATAGTCGTTTGGAATAGGCACTATGGTCTCCAGTTTATCGTCTCTTGTCATCCCTTCACCGATCCCCCGGCCATACCTTCAATGAAGCGGCGCTGCAGGAGAACGAAGAGGATGACGATAGGCAGGACAACGATGAGCGCGGCGGCCATGATCTCACCCCAGTCGGACGAGTACTGGCCGGACAAAAGGAAGAACGACACGACTGCGGTGTGATTGTCGGCGCGCTGCAGGAAGGTCGTGGCGATCAGGAACTCGTTCCAGGAATACAGGCCGATGATGAGAGCCACGGTCAGGATTCCGGGCGAAACGATCGGCAGCATCACCTTGGAAAAAACCTGCCAATGCGTCGCGCCGTCGATCAATGCCGCTTCCTCCAGTTCGCGAGGAACAGCGAGGAAGTAGGTCCTCAGGAGCATGATGGCGAACGGTGAGTAAACGGCGGTATAGACCAGGGAAACCGCAAATATGTTGTTGATCAGTCCGAGCTTGGCGAAACCAAAATAAAGCGGAAACAGGAAGAGCTGAATCGGTGCGGTGGTGGTGCCGAGCAGATAGAAGGTGATGACCTTCCAGCTCTTGACCTTGCGCCGCGCCAGCACATAGGCGGTCAGCGAACCGGTTGTGCACACCAGAACGATGGTGGTTGCGGCAAGCAGAGCCGAGTTCAGCATGGTCCGCCCGAAATTGGCGTCGTTCCAGGCGCGGACGAAATTGTCCCAGCGATAGACTTCAGGCCACGCGAGCGGATTTTGCACGATCTGGGCATGCGGCTTGACGGAATTGATGACCAGAAGCGCAATCGGCAGCAACGTGATCACCAGAAGAATGCCGAGCACGGCATAGGTGATGATGAAGGTTTTCCGGCTTTCGACGAACCTCATTGCGCGTACTCCCGCGCCTGCAGCCGGATATATACCGCGGTGGTGGCAAGCCCGAACAAGCTGATCACCACGGCGACGGCCGCAGCCTTGCCAACGGCGAGGTCATAAAAGGCATTGCGATAGGCCAGCGTCGACAGGACTTCGCTGGAGAACGCCGGTCCACCCTGGGTGAGGATATAGACGAAGTCGAAAACCAGGAATGACCAGATGATCGTCATGATCATCATGAGCGTGATGGTCGGCCGAATGCCCGGCAGGAGCACGTAGCGCATCGTCTGCCAGAAGGTCGCGCCTTCAATGCGCGCCGCCTCGATCTGTTCCTGGGGAACCTGTCGGAGCGCGGCAAAAAAGATCACGCAGAGAAAGCCCCACCAGTGCCAGAGGTCGACTGCCGCGATGCCGTAAAGGGCGGTCGAAGTCATGGTCAGCGGGCTCGGCAAAGGAAAACCTGCCCGAGTGATCAGTCCTGCCACGCCGGTAAGCGGGCTGTAGATCATTCCTTGCCAGATACGCGCGGTAATCGCGGTGGCGATCACCATCGGCAGGAAGTAGATGACCTGGAAAAATGCGCTGCCCCGCCGCGCGACCAGCATCAAGGTCGCCGCCAGAAGTCCAATGGCAATCGGGATCGTCAGGAACAGAGCGGTCCAAATGATGTTGTTGATCAACGCTCCCCAAAACACGTGGTCGCTGGCAAGGGACTGGAAGTTGGCGAGCCCAATAAAAACGGGCGCGCTGATTCCATCCCAGCGGAAGAACGCCAGCGCGATGGTCAGCACGGCCGGGATGAGAATGATGATGGCGTTGATGGCCAGTGTCGGGACCAGAAAAAGGCGGTGCATGGAATAGTTCTCCTTCGGTCGGAAGCGGCACGAGGCCGCTCCCGCTCGAAATGGTCGCTGCTAGCGAGCCGGGACAGCCGGCACTTTGCCTTCGCTCATGTCCTGTTTGAACGTGGCGTCGAGCTTGGCAAGATAGTCGGCAACGCTTGCACGGCCGAGCCAGACTTCCTCGATGCCGTTGATCAGCTGCGTGTCAGTGGCCGGCGGCAGGAAGGTCCAGGAGGTATAGCCGTAGCTGTTCGCCGCAACCGCATCGGCAAGCGTCTTCATGGTCTGGGCATAAAGCGCAGGAACGCTGTCGCTGATTTTGACCGTGCTCAGATCGACGAGCGGCGTATTCCATTCACCCTGCCAGACCGAGTTCATCTCGCCGTAGAATTTCGGCGAAAAGACATAGTCGATGGCCGCTGCGGCCCCGTCAGGATTCTGCGAGGAGGCAGCAATCGACAGGGTCGACCCGACACCGAGCGCATAGACCGGGGCGCCGATATTGGCGGCACTCGGGAACCCGACGAAGCCGAGATCTTCCGGATTGTCCTTCATGTAGGTCGAGATGTACTGAAAATGCCAGGTGCCGCTCGGCAGCATCGGGGAATTGCCCGCCGCCAACTGGGCGAAGAACTGCTCTGTCTCGAGCGAGAAGTAGTTCGGTCCGAAATACCCCTTCTGCCACCAGTCGTTCAGCTTGCTGATCGCGGTTACGAACGGTTCAGCGGTCCAGGGCAGCTCGCCCTTAAGCGCCTTGTAGACGTTCTCCGGGCCGGCAATCGAGTTGAGGGCGATGGTGACATAATGCTCGTTGTTGCCGCGCCAGCCGGAATTGCCGGATGCGAACGGCACCAGATTGGCCTTGAGGGCCTCGTCGGCGAGTTCCTCCAGCTCGGGTATCGTGGTCGGCGCCGACCAGCCATGCTTCGCGAGCACGGCTTTGTTGTAGAACAGCCCAAGCGTTTCGTAAGTCTTCGGAAGGGCGAAGAGCTGACCGTCATATCGGCCCATCTCCAGGAACACCGGCAGAATCCGGTCATTCCAGCCATACTTCTTGGCGTAGTCGTCAAGGGACAGGAGCTGGCCAGCACGGGCCATTGGCGCGACATAGCTCGGCCCTGCCGTGTAGACGACATCCGGACCGCTGCCAGACAGCATGGCAACCCGCATCTGCTTGTCGAGCTCGGAGCCGCGATAGTCGATCACGAGCTTATATTCGGGGTTGGCGGCATCGAAGCCATCAACCAGGACGTTTGAAATCGCCTCCTTCTGTGCCGGGGCGGCGCTTTCGTACCACCATGTCACCGGTTTGGTCTGCTGGGCAAAACCGGGACGAACGAATGCCGCGCCGATCAAAGCACCCGAGCTCGCCGTCAGAAATGTACGTCTCTTCATAGACTCCTCCTCAATACAGTCGTTGTTCAAACCGACCCCCTCTTGATGAGCTGGTACGGCATTTCGTACGCCTGACCGGCGCCGTTTCTGCTCCCGTTCAATCGTTCGAGAAGGCATTCGGCAGCCTTCTCGCCGAGCTTGTTCTGGAACTGGGAGACAGTGCTCAGTGGCGGCGACACAAGCTTCGCCGCGGAGATGTCATCGAAACCGATCACCGCGATGTCGTTGGGAATGGTGATGCCGCGATCGCGCAAGGCCTGCATCGCGCCAATTGCCATCAGGTCATTGGCGGCGAAAATGGCCGTTGGCTTGAAATCCGTGGCGAGAATGCGCTCGGTGGCCCTGATGCCGCCGACCTCGCTGAAATCGGTGTCGATAACGACCAGCGGCTCGAGACCGGCCTCAGCCAGTCGTTCCTGATAGCCGTCGACGCGAACGGGCTGCGGCCCGCCGGTGCCGGCAATCATGGCGATCCGCTTGTGACCGGCCTCGATCAGATAGTCGACAACAGAAATGCTTGCCGCCTTGCTATCGATGAAGATGTCGTCGATGGCGATGCCGCCGCCGGTCTTTCGCGCCGACTCGATGCGCACAACCGGCAAGCCCGCTTCGATAGCCTCGGCGAAATCCGGAACGCGCATTTTGAAGAATACGCCGGTCACGCCATCCACCCGCCCTTCCAGGGCCCAGCGCAGATAATGGCGTTCGTGCTGTTCCGCACCGTCGGTGTTGAGCGTGATGACATCGTAGTTATGGCGCTGCGCCACGGACTGAACACCGCGCACCAGCAAGGGATAGAAGGGATTGGTGATATCCGGCACGATGCAGGCGATCATCATGGTCTTGCGCGTTTTGAGCGCCTGGGCGAAGCGATTTGGTGCGTAGCCCAATTCCATTGCAACGGCCCGGACACGCTCGACCGTGTCGACCGGGATTGATTGGAGCGTCTTGCCGTTCAAGACCATCGAAACCGTGGCCTGCGAAACGCCAGCCTTTTCGGCAACATCTTTCTGAGTAGGTCGAGAACGCATCAATACGCTCCTTATACGTATAATTAATACGTATAAGTTACCAAAACGGCGTGTCAAGCGTTTTGCATCCACTGCGTCACGTTGACCTTAAAGCAGGCAAGCCGGCTTTGTGGTTGGAAGTCATGAGATCAGCAAAGCTCGATGCACGCTGGAGCTTAGCAAGTCTGACAAGGCGTCGGTTGTTGCTGGGAGCCGTCGACCAAAAGCGATCATCGGCGTCGACCAAAGGATGGTCTGCCGACAACTGCTTACCCCGCCACCACTGCCATGAAGGAGCTTTCCGACGTACGAACGCCGACTTTGGGTTACGGAACGTCCATGGGAACATTATCCCTGTTTGTGAAATCTTCCGTCTTCATGGCAAAAACCACCCTGGGCGTAACCGCTCCTCTTGGCATCGCCACCAGCAAGGTCCGCTTTGAGGAAACGACCGGGCCAACTTCGAAGGCAGATATGGGACGCGAAGCAGTCGTTAGCGCAACAACAGGGCACACCCTGCCGTGACGTCACATTCTGGCATCGTTGCGCGTAACATCTGGGTGGACATCGACTATTTGTGACATGCGAGCCTCAAGCCTAAACCTTGAGGTGACACATGGCCCGCATCGGCTACGCCGGCGTTGGTACCAACGAAGAGGATCTCGAAGTTCAGCTTGAACTGCTGAACAAGACGCTGTTCCCGTCGCTCTCGCACGCCCGGGCAATGCTGCAGGCTTGGAGAAACGACTACAATCTCAACCGCCCACACTCACGGCTTGGTTGGCTGACCCCGACCGAATATGCCGACACTTTGAAAATAATGGTGGGTGTGACAGGGACACCCCCAATCCCGCTAAGATACTGATTTATCTACATAGCTACTGTGCGGGAGGGGAACACAATGTCCCCCTTTTCTGCTTCCTCCATACCAGCGCGGAAGCGGCTCGCCAAGCATGTTGTGCAGGTGCAAAGGCGAACGCCAAAGGATGTTCGGGTGTCTCCGGTACGATTGGCCCGAGGCATGCCGCGACGACAAGCTCACCGTACTGATTTGCCTGCCTATTGCCTGCCGGTCAGTATTCACGCAATGCTGACCTAGGGATGAGATCGTATGCACATGAGCGAACTACCCGGACTGGTTGAGAAGGTCAGTCGGCTACTAGAAGATCAATCCTCTGACCTAAGCTCCGGCTTAGCGAATGTCATGCATGCAGTGGTACTCGCGGAAGACCATAGATACTTCCAACATCGTGGTGTTGATTATCGCGCTATGGTGCGTGCTTGTTGGATGACCGTGTTTCGACAACGCGTACAAGGGGCGAGCACAATCGAACAACAACTCGTACGCACCCTTCGCAGGCGCTATGAACTGAAGCTGTCACGCAAGGTCACGGAAGTTCTGCTCGCACGAGCACTCAGTCATCGTTTTAGTAAGCAGCAGCTGCTGTTCGCCTATTTGCAGGTTGCGTACTTCGGATGGAGAGCAAGCGGTGTCAATCGTGCCGCCAATCGCCTAGGCATCATCCTGTCTAGGGCAAGTAGTGCCGAGGCCGCTGCATTGGCGGCAATGCTTAAGGTGCCTATGCCTCAAAGTCCGTCGTCCAGGTACCGCGAGCGGCATGCACAACGAGTGAGACACATTTTATCACGATGGGAAGTGGAGAAGAGCGCATGACCCGTTCCTCAGAGTGGTTCGCGCAGCTGAAAACTGCGTATCCCGACCCAGCAGATTGGAAGACCAAGGGTCAGATAAGGAAGCGTGACGTTTTTCGGTTTGCACGCCTGTGGATGACTGAGGGTATTCCGTACGCTTTTGTAGACAAGCCAGCAGTCTACGAATTGGCACGGGAAGCGTTTGCAGATCGTCTGCACGTACATCCAAAGGAAGTCAGCATCTCCGGAAGTGGCCGTCTAGGTTTCTCACTCGCATCGACGAAATTCGGTAAGCCGTACGTTTCGGCTAGGTCAGACTTCGATCTGTTCCTAGTGTCCGCAGCTTGGTTCAGTAAGTTGAAATCGGATGCTGAACTGTTCGTTGCACGTTTCTCATCAGGACTTGCTGCGCCTAGAAATGAACCGGAGCGCACATTCTGGGAAGATAACGTAGTCCGCATTCCGGACCATATTTCGAGAGGGTTTGTAAATCAGGCATACGTTCCGAGTTTCGATCGATACCCAAATGCTCAAGCGTGTTACGCCGCCTGCATTTCCTTCCAACGTATCGTAAGTGCTGAACTTAGCGCAGAGCTTGTGCGCCGTGTCAGTGTTCGAGTGTACCGGGACTGGGAAGCCGTCGAGAGTCAGATAGGTGGTTCGCTTGTTTACGCGCTCCGCGAAACTGGTCATGACTTAAGCTAGCGCCTAAGGCTAGATGCCCTGCGACAACGTCCCGACGCCCTAGCAATAGCCGACCGGTCGTGCCTGCGGTCAAGCCGATCAACGATCTTGCCGCTCTCTCAATGCAAAAGCGATCTCAGACAGAGTTCCTAGCACCAGCGCGACACCAATGACGTTAACGCTAAAGTCAACTACGTCTCCAGAAGACGAGAACGACGTGTAGCGGGCAAGCGCAGCTTCGTACGGTCCAATGGATCCAGTGGCAATCAATAGCCCTATCACAAGTTCCACCAGCCCCAACACCAGGCACAACACGGCTACAATTCGAGTCGCACGAGAAAAGAACATATTTCCACCCCTAGGCTACGAGTTTGGTGCTCAACCGAGTTGCAGCCTTGCGCGAAAATGACGGACTTTTTCGCGGACCTATCTTATTGATCGGTTGTGGCAACTTCCCCCCATACCCCAATTGAAATCGGACCTCCATTCGTAATGCCGGAGCCACCCAACAGAATTGTTTGATCTACGTGCTTTCACTCGACCAAAACCCTATGCGGGCACCCTAACGCATGGAGTGCATGTACATATTCCTATACCTTTGTGGACATTTCGCTTGACTGTACACATAGCGTCCAATAACCGTGTGTCCGCATCACTCTAAGAGGATTGTGTACGATCATGGGTACTCTCGTTGGCTACGCTCGCGTGTCCACCACGCATCAGGATCACAGTTCGCAAGTGGACCGGCTCAAGGCCGCTGGTGCGAGCAAGGTGTTCACGGAGAAGCGCTCAGGGCTGGACGGGGAGCGTCCACAGCTTGCCGAATGCCTGAGGTACGTCCGAGAAGGCGACACGCTGCTTGTGACGAAGCTGGACCGGCTCGCACGCTCCACCACAGACCTATACCGGATCGTGTCGAACCTGAACGCTCGTGACGTAGCCTTCAAGGTGCTTGACGATGAAGCTGTGGACACCTCGACCCGGACGGGCAAGCTCGTAATGGGCATCCTTGCCTTGATAGCCGAGTTCGAGACCGAGATACGCCGAGAGCGCCAAATGGAGGGCATCCAGCGCGCCAAGGCAGAAGGCCGGATAGGTGGACGCCCACGGCTCGTCACTGACGCTGTAGCGGCTCGCATTCGGTCGCTTCGGGAAGACGGATTGAGCATGCGCAAGATCGCAGCCGAAGTCGGCTTGTCCAAGGCGGCGGTTCAGAAGGCGCTTGCCGACTCTCCGGAGCCCGCTGAGAGTGCATAGCGGTATTCGCCTTGCCCCTTACCCACTGAGTTCTTCTTGGCCTTCACGGAGCTGCAAGGGCATCCTTGATGGACCATAGGAGCCGCAAGGCAGGCGAGGATATTTGGAGGGCATCGATCATGCTCCCGTGCGCCAGCCTAAGTCTGATCATCCGCTAGGTTCTCCGACAATGTGCGTCGGGAGACCATCACATAGTCTGTCGATCCTGATGCTAGTGGTGCCAGATAAGGGTGACGCGGCAAGGTGTCCTTCTGAAAGCTGAAGCGAAGGCGCAGAGAGTGGAAGAAGTCTTCATCCATGTAGATTTCAGCCGGCGCATGTTCCTTGTTCTTGATGCACCTGCGAGCCGCCTCGTCGATCGACATTATCTGCGCAAAAGGCAGGCCCAGGCTATTGAGTGACAGATGGTTTCCTGCCTCCGATCTGTGCATGAGCGCGTCATACTCATTTCCTCCTTGAGCAATGACAGCGTACGTGTCGAGTCCGATGATACGTTGGTATGCTTTCTGAACTCCCTCCAAAACGGCGAGCAGCCGTTCAGGTCTGTAACTCGACTTGTTCGCCTTCGGGAACGGGATCCAGTTGACCTTGACCAAGAGACTATCGGCAAACGACACAAATGCCATCTCCGGGTATGCAGCAGCTAGCTTGTCAATCTCTGCCTGCAAAGCAAGCAGTTTGGCGGACGTAAGCTCATCGTTGAACAGGGCGTTCTTTACTCCGATGGCGTCGATCATGACGAACACCGAGTAGCTACGCGTGATCAAATCTCGGATCCAGCTATCCTTGACGAATATGTGCGGCTTCTCATCAATCTGCCATGCACCAACTGCTGCCACGAAGGCGGACCGGGGCAGCCTGATGCGCACTTGGTGAAAGCGATCATGAACGTTCGGATACCAGGACATCTGCATAACTTCGCCTCTGATCCCGTGAGCTGCTGCGAAGGTGACCTGACCAACGTTAAGCTCTGTGGTTTCGTCGCGAAGAAATGCCATGATTGCCGCCTCGTAGGCTGGCAACCACTTCTCCTCCATAAGGTAGATGTCACGATTGAGCGGTATCTCTTCAAAGGCGAACTTGTCGATCCATTCATGATCGAACATTGGCTTGCTCGTTTGGCGTTTCCCGGTGCCATTGAGTATCGCCCTCAAGGCACTGCGTAGCAATGCTCGACGACGCACGACAACAACCGAACGTGACAGCGTTCTTGAGTGAAGCCGACTTGGAAAACAGGTAGTAAGTCCGGACTCTAGCATACGCCATTGGTTGTTTCTTGGACGGCCAATGAACCGTCACTCGATCGAGCCAGGCAACCTGTTTTGGAGCTATTTGCCAGTCCACCTGAGCCTGCTGGGCACGTGTAGCGGTCCTCGCCCTACCCGCTAGGCCAATCGCCTCTACGCGCGTCCACAGCGCCGCGAGAACGTCGCCGGATGACAACGGAACGGTCTAGACGACGGAGCCGCGAGAACCCGCGAGATATCTGTCTTGTGTCAAGTCGGGATGCGGCCCGATACGCTCGCAACGGTACAGCCTGAACAGAACTAGTCCGTACATGTGAGTTCGATGCCTAGGCGAGTGAGCTTGGGTTTCGGAGTCTCTGGCTTGTGTCCGATCCAAAGCTCGCGCTCGTGGACCCACTGTTCCGGCGGCGTCGGAATAAGGCCGGGGACGTAGGGACGCGGCCACGATATAGCGGCCGCCAGTTCCGGGTCGATACGCTCAAGGCAGGTCTTCAGGTCCACTGGCTTGCCAAGCACTCTTGGAAACATTCCGTTCCAGACCAGGGTTCCGGCTAGTGCTGCCGGACAAGCGATGGTCAGCACGCCAAACGAAAGCGCGCTCGTAGTCAGCACCGAACGCTTCATAGCTATCAATATCCGCTTTTTGGATAATCCGGATTTCGGATTACCGGGCTGTTGCTCACCAAGTCAACGGCCCATGCCCAAGTCGGTACACTCAACACGGCACAGGATGATCGCATCGGCAGTGGCCGAGCAGCGCAAGGCGTCCGGGCTGACGCAAGCGGAAGTTGCAAAGAAACTCGGGCGTCACCAGCCGTTCGTCGCGAACATCGAGAGTGGGGAGCGCCGGCTAGACCTCGTCGAACTGCTCGACATAGCCGACATCATCGGGCTCGATGTAGGCGCATTGGTCGCGCGTCTGAGCCAAGAGAAAGCGCCGTGAACACCGCCCGAAAGCCCCGTCCGGCTAATACCCCGCCTATTAGGAGAAACAGCAGGGCTCTACAATGAAGGCTTCATGCAACTCAGGACCATGTGTTCCGACCGCATAGGCTAATGGATCAGCGTCTGGCGCTGAGGCTAGTACACCAATAATTACCCCGCCTATTAGAGGAATATTACGGTGTATCAGTCTCAAGCGTAGACAGCAGGGATACATTCAGGCTTATGCAATCTAGGACCATATATAGTTGTACACTATGCATGTATGTACATTATATGTATGTACCTAAAGGTACCTAAATGGTACCTATGTCAATATGACAATTTGTAATAAGGCTCACTTCGGCAATTGGTATTTTACTCGCTCAATAGCTTCCATTTTCTGAACTACAGTGTAACCTTCATTGTAATGCTTTTGAGTAACATCCGTATGCTCATGGCCGACAATCCACTTTACCAGTGACGGCTCTACGTTGGCTCGGAGCAGCATGGTGCTCAAGGTACCCCTAAGGCTGTGGAACACGACGCCCTTGTCCTTGAGGCCAAGCTGTACAAGGAACCGGTCATTGAACCAGCGGCTTTGCTCGCGACCCCAGCCGTGTTTGGGGCTATATGCTAGCTCGGGGAAAAGGCGAGTATGGCCAGCAGAGTGCACTTCTCGCACGTAGTGCTGGAATCCTAGTTCGAGCAGTTGACTATGGATTGGTACCACACGCCTAGAAGCTTCTGTCTTTAAGCTCTTGTATTCACCGTTGTCATTTAGGTCTATACACCAGATACCCTCGACTTTCTTAATGTCTTGCAGCTCTATCTGGCAAATTTCATTGAGTCTAGCGCCCGTATATATACCAAGAAATGTTGCCCACTTCTGGAATTTCTTCCGTATCAGTCTTTTTTCGTCCGTATGCAGCTCATGTATCATAAGTTGTATTTGATCTACATTGAACTTCTTGTACGGCGCGGGTTTGCTGGACCTGGACTGCCGGATTGTAGCTCCCGAGAAGTAGTTCTGGTCCACATGCCCCCGTTTTCTCGCCCACTCAAACAGGCTGGAGAAGGCTTGCAGATACGTGTTCATGGTCAGCACCGACAGCCGCTCGCAAGCACCAGCTTCAAGCAACGCCGGCAAAACGCGTTCAAGCTCGGCAAGCGACAGGTCCCGTGTATGCCTGTTCTTGCTGCGGTTCTTTGGGTAGCTCTGCACCACTTCTCTGACACGCTGCGCTTCGGGATAACCGATAGAAGCAATGTCCGTTTCTGGACCTAGAACCTCTATGAGAAGGTCCAGATTGCTCCGCTTCTGTTGCTCCGTGCGCAATGCTGGATTGTTTGCAATCTTGTTCTCGGCAAGGAAACTCTCGGCCACGTCCCCGAGGGTATTCCCGGCAGATTTGGGCGTACTCGGCGCAGGCTGTGTCTCCACTGACGGCACGACAAATTCGTAGCTTTCTAGAGCCTCATTCCGGCGCAACACCTCCGCGCTGTAGTCCCGATAGGCCTTGTAGAACTCTCTCCGCAAAAGATCGTACTGCGGGCTACCCGCCGAAACGGGCAAGTCGTACGTCTCGATGAGCCGGCGCATGAGGTCGTTGTCGTTCTCATCCATAATGTCGAGGCTACCCTTGCCAGCTAGCGCGGCCTTCGCGTTCGCGTGACCGCTGGCAACCAGTCCAGCATCAATCCGATCCATCGGGCCGCTCTCTCGGAAGGCCCTCTCACGACGCTCCAGAAGCCCAACAAAGTGTTTCCGCAACACCTGCCGCATCTCATCGTACTGCATGCCTTCCGCTACCCCTAGGTCAACCAAGCGCTGCCCGGCATAGCTGAGCATTCGAGCAAGCCGCAATGCGGCCTTTGGCTCGCAGGTTCGTAGCGACACCTTCATGGTAGTTGCACGACCTTGTGGATGCAGCAGCTTCGGCAATGGCCAACGGAAGTGGAACACTCCATGTCTTGAGCGCACCAGATACGACGGATTGAACACAAGCGTGTTCCCCTCTGATGTACCCCTCAGAGAGCGATGCAGGCTAACATACTGATCTTAAAAGGAATGGTGGGTGTGACAGGGATTGAACCTGTGACCCCTGCCGTGTGAAGGCAGTGCTCTCCCGCTGAGCTACACACCCGTGACCGTTTGCGCCGCTAGGCGGCCGTGTCACGATCTTTTCGACATGACCTCAGCAGGAAACAATGTGCCCGAACTCTGGATCATGCGCTGTCCGGCCGGGCCGGAGGGACGAAATGGTGGGCGTAACTGGGATTGAACCAGTGACCCCTACGATGTCAACGTAGTGCTCTCCCGCTGAGCTATACGCCCACTTTCGTCTCGCGCCCGCATCTAGGGCACGACGCGGGGATAGACCATAAAATGCCGGCGCCGGTCAAGAGGTTTCAGCCCACATTCTGCGCTCGGCGCCAGGCATGTTGTCGCCGGCCGATTCAGGCGGCGAGAAGCCGCTCGACCTCGCTAACGAGATCCTTGAGATGGAAGGGTTTTGACAGCACCGACGCATCCTTGGGCGCGTCGCTGTCGGGGTTGAGCGCAACAGCGGCAAAACCGGTGATGAACATCACCTTGAGATCCGGGTCGAGCTCGGTGGCGCGGCGCGCCAGCTCGATGCCGTCCATCTCGGGCATGACGATATCGGACAAGAGCAGTGAGAACGGCTCTTCGCGCAAGCGCTCATAGGCGGACTTGCCATTGTCGAAGGACGCAACGTCGTAGCCGGCGTTCTTGAGCGCCCGCGTCAGGAAAAGACGCATGTCAGTATCGTCTTCGGCAAGCAATATGCGGTGCATCTGAACTCTCTTCGTTCCTGCGGTCCCGGACCGTCCCCGGGATCCTCACCAGATGTTTAATCGAGATTGCCCACGGCGCAACACCCCAAAATGGCACGAGGCGGTCTCTCATGCCAGCTTATGGACAATGTGCCGGTCACAAGGCAAACTTGATTCGAAAGAGGGGTTAATCGACGGGTGCACGGAGTGAGATCCGATTTTGCCGACCGGCCGGCATTCGAAACCATACGTCCACGGCGCCAGGTGGCGCCCGTGGTGGTGAATTCTGCCCATTCGGGGCGCGACTATCCGGCGCGCTTTCTCGCCATGGCGCGACTCGACCCGCTGTCGATCCGTCAGTCCGAAGATGCCTATATCGACGAGATCTTCTCCCGCGCGCCGCATATGGGGGCGCCGATGCTCAGGGCGCATTTCCCGCGCGCCTATCTCGACGTCAACCGCGAACCGTTCGAACTCGACCCGCAAATGTTCCGCGACAGCCTGCCCGCCCATTGCAACGCGGCGTCGCCGCGCGTTGTCGCCGGGCTCGGGACACTGGCGCGCATCGTCGCCGAGAACAAGCCGATCTATCGCGACCAGCTCAGCCTTGATGACGCGCTGATGCGCATCGAGGGCATTTACAAACCATATCATGCCGCCTTGCAGAAACTGCTCGGTGAAACGCTCGATCAGTTCGGCGTGGCGCTGCTGATCGATTGCCATTCGATGCCGCGCCTGTCGCGCACCGGCGATCGCATGCCGCCCGACATCGTGCTCGGCGACCGCTATGGCACCACCTGCGCGCCCGCGGTCATCGAAACGGCCGAAGCGGTTTTCGCCGGGGCGGGCTTCCGCGTGGCGCGCAACCGGCCCTATGCCGGCGGACACACGGCCCGCGCCTATGGCCGGCCGCAAAGAGGCGTGCATGCGCTGCAAATCGAAATCAGCCGGCATCTTTACATGAACGAGACAAACCTCGCCCGGCACGAGGGGTTCGAACTGGTCACCGCCGTGGCGAACCGGTTGGTTGCGGCATTGATGAGTCTCGACCTGAGCGCGGAGCCCGATCTGGCCGCCGCAGCGGAATAGAACCCACTCCCGAAACAGGCACAGCGGATCGCTCAGCACGACCGTTGCTCAAATAAAAAAAACGGGCCGCAGATGCGGCCCGGAGTCAAGGGAGGAAACAAAAGACCGGAACCAAAGGGAGAAGCCTGGTGGGCGGTCTTCGTCATGCAAATCGTGAAGTGAACCAAATCGCTTCACACGGCAACACTATTGCCACCTCTTTATTACCGCGAATTTTCTTACTTCCAGGTTAACGAGGACGTTATTCAACAGGTAGCGCCCATTGTATGTAGAAATAGCGGCACAATAACTCAAACAGGCAAAGTCATCCTGATGTTTGAAAACAATGAACAATTTCGCCAGGTGACGGAACTCGACCTAGACGCACTTGCAGTAACGTTATCGCGAGCTGCAAAGGCGGCAGACAGCGTAACACTGTCCAGATTCCGCACAGAATTAGCTGTGGACAACAAGTATTCGTCGGGATTCGATCCTGTGACCGAGGCCGACCGCGACGCCGAACGGGCCATCCGCGCCATCATCGAGGCGTCCTATCCCGACCATGCCATCATCGGTGAGGAGCACGAGAACAAGAGTTCGGACAGTCCGTGCTCGTGGATCATCGACCCGATCGACGGCACGCGATCTTTCATCACCGGCGTGCCGCTGTGGGGCACATTGATCGGCTTTGCGTACGAGGGCCGCGCCGTGGCCGGCATCATGAGCCAGCCTTTCACCGGCGAAACATTTATCGGTCTGCCCGGGCTTGCCGAGTGGCGTCGCGGAGAAGACAGGCGGCGCCTCAGCACAAGCAGCTGCACCGAGATCGAAAAGGCCCGGCTGTTCACCACCACCGAGGCGCTGTTCAGCACCCCGGCGCTGAAATCTGCCTGGGACGCGGTCTCCTCCGATAGCCTGCTCGTCCGCCATGGCGCGGATTGCTATGCCTATTGCCTTCTCGCAGCCGGCTATGCCGATCTCGTCATGGAGCCGAGCCTGCACATCTACGATATCGCGGCGCTCATACCGATCATCGAACAGGCCGGCGGCCGCATCACCACATGGGACGGCGAACCTGCCGATCAGGGCGGCGATGTGATTGCAGCGGCAACGCCCGAACTTCACGCGGCGGCACTCGCCCGCATCGCCAGCACCCGTAACCGATAAAGCCGGAACCATGACCATCCTCCGCCATCCCAATCCCGACGACGTCGAGGCCCTGTGCGACATTTCGCTCAAGACTGGCGATTCCGGTCGGGATGCGACCCCTCTTCATTCCGACCCGCGTCTGATCGGGCTTATCTACTCAGTGCCCTACGCCCTGCTCATGCCCGACTGGAGCTTTGTCGCCGAGGATGACGACGGTCTTGCCGGCTATGTTGTCGGCGTGCCTGACACCGTTGCCTTCGACGCCCTGCTCGAAGAGAAATGGTGGCCCGATCTTCGTCGACGCTATCGCGATCCAGGTCCGCCACCGCACGCCAATGCCGACGACGCGCGCTGCTATCGTTTCCATCATCCGGATTTTGCGCCCGACGCCGTGGTCAGGCGCTTCCCCGCCCATATGCACATGAACATCCTGCCACGGGTGCAGCGGCAAGGTATTGGCAAAGCGTTGTTTGCAGCCTGGCAGGCCAAAGCCGAGGCCGCTGGCGTCACCGGCGTCCATGTCGGGGTTAGCCCCACCAATCCGAACGGAGCGGCGTTCTGGCAGGCCTGCGGAATGATCCGCATCCCGGTAGCCGAGACGGATGGCAGCTCCGGTCACTGGTTCGGAATGGCGCTCGGCAAGACGGGCTAACGCGTTTCCAGCAAAAGCGAGAACCGGTTCTGCGGTTCGCAAATGCGACAAACCAAAGCTTAGTCCGTCTTTTCGGTAATGAAGGCGTCGAAGGCGGCGAAGGCGTCGGCGCGTATGGCGTCGTTTTCCATGAACAGTTCATGGCGCGCCGCCGGGATGACGGCATGGCGACCGGTGCGCATCGACAGGCCGAGATGCTCGATGGCGGAGACCGAGACGATCTCGTCGCGCGCCGCGGCCAGCATCAGCACCGGGACCTTGACCTTGGCGGCGAAATCGCTGTCGGCCACCTGCGCCATGGCGCGGAACGCGGCAGCAAGCCATTTGACACTTGGCTTGCCGACCATCAGCGCGGGCCGAGCCTTGATTGCACCGACCGTATACATGTAGCGGCGAAAATCCGAGGTCAGCGTGTTGCCGGGGAAGCGCGTCTCGTCCGGCGGACCGTCGTCCGAACGCCCGAACGGCAATTGTCCGGCGCCGACAAAGCTCAGCGCCTCGGCCGCCGCCGCCATGCCACCGCTTGTCAGTGGCTGGCCGGGAATGCCGAGCATCGGCGCCGACAGAAAGACGCGGTCGAACATCAGCCGGTCGCGAGCCGCCGCCATGAGCGAGACAAGCCCGCCCATCGAATGCCCGACAAGATAGAAAGGCGGCGGGCAGTCGGGCAGAAGGATCTCGGCGTGAAAGCTCCTGAGATCGGTCCAATAGTCCTCAAACGTGTCGACGTAGCCGGTCTTGCGGTTGGGGATCAGCCGGTCCGAGCCGCCCTGCCCGCGCCAGTCAAAGCTTGCGACGGCAAAGCCGCGACGGCGGAAATCCTCGATGGTCTCGAAGTATTTTTCGATCATCTCGGCACGGCCCTGCACGAGGCAGATCGTGCCCTTCATCGCGCCAGCCGATTTCGGCCAGAAGGCGTAGCGCAGCCGCACCTTGTCCGAAGTCAGAAAATAGCCGGCCCGCGCCCCCTCGGGGATCGGGTTGGCCTCGGTATCGCACAGGACCGGGCCGGTCTCTGCGTCCATCTCGCTCATGAGGGAAATCCGGATGAGATCTGTTGCTGGTGAATCTATCCAGTCCGGCGGCGCCGGGCAACTGCAAGCACGCGGCATCGCATGCGAAAACCGGCCCGGCCCCGCTGAGGGGATCCGGACCGGCCTTCTGTCGACCGGACACACGAGCGGGGGCGGGTGTCGTATCCGGTCCTGGAGCGCTTTTGCCTTTAGGCGACGGCCGGGTCGGGGCCGAAAAGCGCAACCTTTTTTTGTTTGGCGTTTCCGGGGCGGATGGTCGGGGCAAATGTCGCCCGGGAAACGCGGAGCCTTGAATGAGCGCCGGAGCGGCCGAACCTCCCGCTCCGGGTGGAAGAGGAAATCGCGAGCTATCTCTTCGGCTTCCACGGTTATGAGACTGCACCAGGCGGCATGAACCTTCGCGGATCAAACCATTCATTCCCGGTTCAGGGATGATTAATGGATAGCGCCTAGTGGTTATCTTCGGCACGAAACGCCCGAAAATCGTCACAGACGGGGAACAGATCATCCTCTCGGACGTTATCCGGCCAAGTCCCTCACCTCTCCTTTTCCGCATTTCCACAAAGTCATCGACACCACATGTTCTCGCTCGCACAGATCCCTATGGCGCATTCAGGCCGGGTTTCCGCCGCTCTCGTACTCCTGCTGACGTTGTTGTCGGCCCCAGCACAGGCAGCATCGGCAACCGAGGTGCGCGCCGCCGATTTCGCTCCGGCACCCGTTCTCGATCAGTCGTTTTTCGGGTTCGGCGGCGGCTATATCGCCGGCTATTTCAGCGACATCGCTCTGCATCCGCTGAACAACGATTTTTACGGCGACAGCATACTCGGTTTCGGCTACCAGAAATTTTTCGCGACCAATCCTGATGGGTTCAGCGCTGGCGCCGAGGTCGGTATCGGCGCCCGTTTCGGCGTCTCGGCGCCATCGGCGGAAGTCTGGGCGGGCGGGGTCGTGCGTTATGACGGGATCAAGCTGTTTGACACGCTTCGTGTCACACCTGCCGTCACGGTCGGGTTCTCCTTTGTCACCGGCAAGTTGCGAACCGAGGCCGATCGCGAACGCAGCTCGGGCGACAGCGCCAGCGTCCTGTTCTACCTCGGCCCCGAACTCAATTTCTCGCTGGTGGATCAGCCGGAATGGGAAGTGTTCACGCGTATTCAGCACCGGTCCGGGCTCTATGGCACCATCGCCAATATCGATGGCGCCAATGCCCTGACAGTGGGACTCCGGCACCGTTTCTAGACAGCGGATCGCGTGGCCTGCCCACCCCTTGAAACCGAAAATCGCGCTTACTACATCATTCGTGTTCGCCGGAATGACCCGGGAACGCCGGAGGTTCGAAGGGCTTGCCTTGATGGGAGCCGTGGACGGACCCCGGAACAGCGAAACGGTAATCGTCCCATTGGAGATTGTCAGATGCAGACCTTCGATTTTTCCCCCTTCTATCGTTCCACCGTCGGTTTTGACCGCCTGTTCGACAGGCTCGACAGCCTGACGGCGCAGGAAACCAAAACCTACCCACCCTACAACATCGAACGCCTCGAAGATGAGGCCTGGCGCGTGTCGATCGCCGTCGCCGGTTTCTCCAAGGGCGACATCTCGATCGAGGCCGCCGACAACTCGTTGGTGATCAAGGGCGGCAAGGAACCCGCAGCCGGCAGCGAAGCCCGCGAATTCCTCCATCGCGGCATTGCCGAACGCGCCTTCGAGCTGCGCTTCCAGCTCGGCGACCACGTCGAGGTCCGGAACGCCGCCCTCGAAAACGGGCTGCTTCATATCGACCTGAAGCGCGAGGTTCCCGAGAACAAGAAGCCGCGCCAGATCGAGATCAGCGCCGGCTCTTCCGACACGGTGATCGAGGACAAGTCGGTCAACTGATCGAAATCGGAACGCGAGGCAATTAGCCTCTCATACGGGCGCCGGCGACAAGCCGGCGCCTTTGTTTTGTGCGACATTCCGTCCCTGTCGAACACTTGCATTCGCATGCAGGCGCGCCTGAGCTGACGCGCATTGTCTCAGGCGCGGCGTGGCGCTTGCCCTTCGGTTAAAAATCTGCCAATGTCCCCCGGATTTAGGACAGCACTGTTGTCCATTTAACCGGGCTCGCGGATCGATTGTGTCGGGCCCGGTTGGCGTCGTCACCAGTCGGTTCGTGTTTCCGCCGGGGGCAGGCGCAAATGGCACGATGGAGCCTTATGTCGCTTCTAGAGGGCGGCGTGATGCTTTAAGGTGTTGCAAGGGGATTTGCTGAGGGCCCGTCTCCCGGGCCGATGCAGCGCGATAGGTTCGGGCACAAGATTCCGGACCGAACCGCGAGGGCCGACAGGCCCGTATGAGCGGCCATTTGGATGCAGTGCCGCTCCCCGTAGACTGGCGATCTTCGCCTCGAGCCGTACCGGTTACGTACGACCCGAAGCAAAGGTGTGCATGAATGGCTGCCGCTTGAGGAAGACGGCACAGTAGCGAGGAACAAGACCATGACTGATGAGATCGACACAATGTCCGCCAGTGCTGCGAACACGGCCGACCTCACCGTCAAATCGGGACGGCCTGCGGCGCAGGGGCTTTATGACCCGGCCAACGAGCACGATTCCTGCGGTGTCGGCTTCATTGCCAACATCAAGAACACGGCCTCGCACGAGGTGGTCGAGAAGGGCCTGCAAATGCTGGTCAACCTCACCCACCGCGGTGCGGTGGGCGCCGACCCGCTGATGGGCGACGGTGCCGGCCTGCTGGCGCAGATCCCGCACAAGTTCTTCAAGAAGGTCACCGATTTCGATCTGCCGGGCCCGGGCGAATATGCCGTGGCCGTGCTGTTTTATCCCAACGACAAAGCCTTGCGCGACAAGTGCAACGCCATCTTCAAGACAGGTCTTGAGAGCGAAGGCCTGACGCTCATCGGCGAGCGCGTCGTTCCGTTCGACAATTCCTGCTTGTCCGAAGGGGTGATCGCCACCCAGCCGATCATCGAGCAGGCGTTCATCCGCATGCCGTCGGGGCTCGACATCGACAGCTTCGAGCGCAAGCTGCTGATCGCCCGCAAGGTGGTGTCCAACGCCATCTACAACGATCATCCGGAAGCCCAGGGC
The DNA here is from genome assembly GCA_963676075.2 of Devosiaceae bacterium. Taxonomy (GTDB): domain Bacteria; phylum Pseudomonadota; class Alphaproteobacteria; order Rhizobiales; family Devosiaceae; genus JAHJQZ01. Next base: position 344,266 of record CAXXNZ010000013.1, on the reverse strand, counting down.
GACAACGGTTTCTACATCGTGTCGATGTCGGCGCGCACGCTGGTTTACAAGGGCATGTTCCTGGCCTACCAGCTCGGCGGCTTCTACACCGACCTTTCCGATCCCGATTTCGAGAGCGCCGTGGCGCTGGTGCACCAGCGTTTTTCCACCAACACCTTCCCGTCGTGGAAGCTGGCACACCCGTACCGGATGACCGCCCACAACGGCGAGATCAACACCATCCGCGGCAATTTCAACTGGATGGCCGCCCGCCAGGCTTCGGTCGCCTCGCGCCATTACGGCGAGGACATTTCCAAGCTCTGGCCGATCTCCTACGAAGGCCAGTCCGACACCGCCTGCTTTGACAACGCCGTCGAGTTCCTTGCCCGTGGCGGCTATGCGCTGCCGCATGCGGCGATGATGCTCATTCCCGAAGCCTGGGCCAACAACCCGCTGATGGATGACGAGCGCAAGGCCTTCTACGAATACCATGCGGCGCTGATGGAGCCGTGGGACGGCCCGGCCTCGATGTCGATGACCGACGGCCGCTATGTCGTGGCCACCCTCGACCGCAACGGATTGCGGCCGGCCCGCTATGTCGTCACCAAGGCAGGCCATGTGGTTCTGGCCTCGGAAGCCGGAACGCTCGACATTCCCGAAGAAGACATCATCGAGAAGTGGCGCCTGCAGCCGGGTAAGATGCTTGTCATCGACATGGAAGAGGGTCGCGTGATCTCGGATGCCGAGATCAAGAAGACGCTCAGTTCGCGTCACCCATACGCCCAGTGGCTGGCCCGCACCCAGATCGTTCTGGAAGACCTGCCGCCGGTCAAGTCCGAGCCTCCGCAGACCTCGGAAAGCCTTCTCGATCGCATGCAGGCATTCGGCTACACCAATGAGGACATCAAGTTCCTGATGACGCCGATGGCCACGACAGGCCAGGAAGGCGTCGGCTCGATGGGCGCCGACACGCCGATCTCGGTGCTCTCGGACAAGCCGAAGCTGCTCTACACCTATTTCAAGCAGAACTTCGCCCAGGTGACGAACCCGCCGATCGACCCGATCCGCGAGGAATCGGTGATGAGCCTTGTCTCGTTCATCGGCCCGCGCCCGAACATTTTCGATCTTCAGGGCCTTTCGAGCGTCAAGCGCCTGGAAGTCCGGCAGCCGATCCTGACCAATGAGGATCTGGAAAAGATCCGCATGATCGGCGATCAGGCCGACAACCAGTTCCGCACCGAAACGCTCGACATCACCTACTTGGCTGAGCGCGGCGCCAGTGGCATGGACGAAGCGCTCGAAGCGCTGTGCGCCCGCGCCGAACTGGCGGTCAACGACGGCTTCAACATCATCATCTTGTCCGACCGGATGATCTCGGCCGACCGCGTCGCCATTCCGGCGGTGCTCGCCACCGCTGCGGTGCACCATCACCTCATCCGCAAGGGTCTGAGGACATCGACCGGTCTGGTGGTCGAAACCGGCGAGCCGCATGAAATCCACCATTTCGCCGTTCTGGCCGGTTACGGCGCCGAGGCGATCAATCCCTACTTGGCGTTCGAAACCCTGGTGGCGCTGCATGCCGAGGGCGAGTTTCCGCCCGAGGTCGACGAGCACGAGGTCGTTTATCGCTACATCAAGGCGATCGGCAAAGGCCTTTTGAAGATCATGTCCAAGATGGGCATCTCGACCTACCAGTCCTATTGCGGCGCCCAGATCTTCGACGCCATCGGGCTCGATTCCGAGTTTGTCGCCCGCTACTTCTTCGGCACCGGCACTACCATCGAGGGCGTCGGCCTCAACGAAGTGGCCGAGGAAACCGTTCGCCGGCACGCGGCCGCCTTCGGCGCGGACGCGGTGCTGAAAAAGTCCCTGGACGTCGGCGGCGAATATGCCTTCCGCTTCCGCGGCGAAGCCCATGCCTGGTCGCCGACCTCGGTCGCCAACCTGCAGCATGCCGTCCGCTCCAAGGACATGGACGCCGCCGGGGCGCAGGCGCGCTACGACGCCTTTGCCGAGGAAATCAATTCGGCCAGTGAAAAGGCGCTGACCATAAGGTCACTGTTCGACATCAAGCCGCTCAGTTCCGGCCCGGTCCCGATCGAGGAGGTCGAGTCGGCAGCCGATATCGTCAAGCGCTTCTCGACTGGTGCCATGTCCTATGGCTCGATCTCGCGCGAGGCCCACACGACGCTGGCCAAGGCGATGAACCGGGTCGGCGGCAAGTCGAACACTGGCGAAGGCGGCGAGGAACCCGATCGTTTCAGGCCGCTCGCCAATGGTGATCGCAACCCGATGCGCTCGGCGATCAAGCAGGTCGCTTCAGGCCGGTTCGGCGTGACGACGGAATATCTCGTCAATGCCGACATGATCCAGATTAAGATGGCCCAGGGCGCCAAGCCCGGCGAAGGCGGACAGCTGCCCGGCCACAAAGTCAATCCGGTTATCGCCAAGGTCCGGCACTCGACGCCCGGTGTCGGCCTGATCTCGCCGCCGCCGCACCATGATATCTATTCGATCGAGGATCTGGCGCAGCTGATCTACGATCTGAAGAACGTCAACCCCGAGGCCGACATCTCGGTCAAGCTCGTCTCCGAGATCGGCGTCGGCACCGTCGCTGCCGGTGTCACCAAGGCGCGGGCCGACCACATCACCATTTCCGGCTATGACGGCGGCACGGGCGCCAGCCCGCTAACCTCGATCAAACACGCCGGGTCGCCGTGGGAAATCGGCATCGCCGAAACCCACCAGACGCTGGTGCTCAACCGCTTGCGCTCGCGCGTCAAGCTGCAGGTCGATGGCGGCATCCGCACCGGACGCGACGTGTTGATCGGCGCCATGCTCGGTGCCGACGAATTCGGCTTTGCCACCGGCCCGCTGATCGCCGCCGGCTGCGTGATGATGCGCAAGTGCCACCTCAACACCTGCCCGGTCGGCATCGCCACCCAGGACCCGGTGTTGCGCAAGCGCTTCAAAGGGACGCCCGAGCACGTCATCAACTATCTGTTCTACATCGCCGAGGAAGTGCGGAAATATCTCGCCGAGATCGGCGTCCGGTCGCTGACCGAGGTGATCGGGCGGACCGATCTGCTCGAACAGCATCGCCTTGTCGATCACTGGAAGTCCAAGGGCCTCGATTTCTCCAGACTGTTCTACAAGCCGGAGTCGATCGGCGGCGACACGCCCTATCAGTCCGAAGTGCAGAGCCACGACATCGAAGACATCCTCGACCGCAAGCTGATTGCCGAGGCCATGCCGGCGCTGTCCGGAGGCAAGCCGGTGGTCATCGACACGACGATCAGCAATGTCAACCGCACCGCCGGCGCCATGCTCTCAGGCGAACTGGCCAAGCGCTACGGCCTCGAGGGCCTGCCCGACGACACCATATCGGTGAACCTGACCGGCACCGCCGGCCAGAGCTTCGGAGCATTCCTTGCCAAGGGCATCAGCTTCGATCTGGTCGGGGAAGCCAACGACTATGTCGGCAAGGGCATTTCGGGCGGGCGCATTGTCGTCCGACCGTCGCCGAAATCCTCGATCGTGCCGGAGAAGTCGATCATTGTCGGCAACACCGTGCTCTACGGCGCCATTTCCGGCGAGTGCTATTTCCGCGGCGTTGCCGGCGAGCGCTTCGCCGTCCGCAACTCGGGTGCCCTCGCCGTCGTCGAAGGCACCGGCGATCACGGCTGCGAATACATGACCGGCGGCGTTGTCGTCGTTATCGGCCAGACCGGGCGCAATTTCGCGGCGGGCATGTCGGGCGGCATCGCCTATGTGCTCGACGAGGACGGCTCGTTCCGCGAGCGCTGCAACCTCGCCATGGTCGATCTCGAACCGGTGCAGGAAGAAGAAGCGCTGATGCGCAAGATCCACCACTCCGGTGGCGATCTCGAATGGCATGGGCGCGTCGATATCACCGGCGACATGACCAAGCACGATGACGAGCGTCTGCATCAGCTGATCTCGAACCATCTGCACTACACCGGCTCGACCCGGGCGAAACAAATCCTTGATCACTGGGCCGATTACCGGCCGAAATTCGTCAAGGTGATGCCGGTCGAGTATGCGCGGGCCATCCGCGAAATGCAGGAAATGCGGGAAGCCGCTCAGGTTCCGGCCGAGTAGGGAGAAAAACCATGGGTAAAGTTACAGGATTTCTCGAAACCGACCGTCACGACCGCACTTACGAGCCGGCCTCCGACCGGGTGCGCAATTTCCAGGAATTCGTCATTCCGCTGGCCGAGCGCGAAGTCGTCTCGCAGGCGTCGCGCTGCATGGATTGCGGCATCCCCTATTGTCACAGCGGCTGCCCGGTCAACAACCAGATCCCGGACTGGAACGATCTCGTCTATCACGAGGACTGGGAAGAAGCGGCGCGCAACCTCCACTCGACCAACAACTTCCCCGAATTCACCGGCCGGGTCTGCCCCGCACCGTGCGAGGAAGCCTGCACGCTGAACATCGAGGACATCCCGGTCACCATCAAGACGATCGAATGCGCCATCGTCGACCGCGCCTTTGAAGAAGGCTGGGTCAAGCCCGAGCCGGCAGCCGAAAAGACCGGCAAGACCATCGGCGTCGTCGGGTCCGGCCCGGCCGGCCTTGCCGCTGCCCAGCAGCTGGCCCGTGCCGGCCACGAGGTGCATGTCTACGAGAAGTCGGCCAATCCCGGTGGTTTGCTGCGCTACGGCATCCCGAACTTCAAGCTCGACAAATCGCTGGTCGCCCGGCGCGTCGCGCAGATGGAAGCCGAGGGCGTTACCTTCCATTGCGGCGTTACTGTCGGCAAGGACGTCAGCACGGCCGAACTCGAAGCAAAGCACGACGCGCTGCTGCTGACAGGCGGCGCCGAAAAGCCGCGCGATCTGCCGGTGCCGGGCCGCGAGCTCGATGGCATCCATTACGCCATGGATTTCCTCACCCAGCAGAACCGGCGCCTCGAACAGGCAAGCCTTGTCGGCGAGCGGCTGATCCACGCCAATTTCAAGAATGTCGTGGTCATCGGCGGCGGCGACACCGGTTCGGACTGCATCGGCACCTCTATCCGCCAGGGCGCCCTGTCGGTGACCCAGCTCGAAATCATGGGCAAGCCGCCCGAAAAAGCCAACAAGGCGGTGACTTGGCCGGAATGGCCGCGCAAGCTCCGCATCTCCTCGAGCATGCAGGAAGGTGCCGAGACGCTTTATTCGGTCGCCACCCAGAGCTTTGAGGGCGAGAACGGCGCCGTCCGCCGCCTCAACTGCGTCAAGGTCGACGACAAGTTCCAGCCGATCCCGGGTTCCGAGTTCGTGCTGGAAGCCGACCTGGTGCTTCTGGCCATGGGCTTCGTGTCCCCGGTCCACGAGGGCATGCTCGACGAGCTCGGACTTGATCGCGATCAGCGCGGCAATGTCACGGCCAACATGAAGGACTACCGGACATCCAAACAGGGCGTCTACGCCGCCGGCGACATGCGCCGCGGCCAGTCGCTGGTCGTCTGGGCCATCCGCGAAGGCCGCCAGGCCGCCCGCGCCATCGATCTCGACCTGATGGGTGAAACCACCCTGCCGCGCTAGCCTCTGACGATCTTCGGATCTCTGAGATCGCCATAATCGACAAGGATATCCGCCCGCTCACGCGGGCGGTTTTCTTTCTCGTAGAGCATCTGACCGTCGCGGTAGCGCCTGTTGGCTTCTGTCGCAGGGTCGGTATCGCCACCATCGCGGACCGCCAGCCGCGTGAACGTTTCGGCGAATGGTGCGTCGAGCAGGATCGTCAGATCCCAATAGGGCCTTAGCGCCTCCTGCAGCAGGAAAACACCATCGACGAGAAGGATGGCTGATGCCGGTGCGGGCTGCTCCGCCATATCGACAGGGCTGTCGGTCCGGTGGTCGAAAACGGCGGTCCGATAGCGCCCGGTGCCGCCCGGCGACAAAGGCTCGAGCAGTTCGCGGCGGAAAGCATCGAGGTTGAAGCTGTCGCGGTAAAACCCTTCCGGCGAATGTCGGCCGCGTGCATGGCGCTTTGCCCGCGGATGGTGAAAGCCGTCAATGCTGGCGCGAATGACGTGATGGGTTTCAGCACGAAGATCGCTGGCAAGGTCATCTGCAAGGCGCGTCTTGCCAACGCCGTCGACGCCGGTCACTGCCACCCGCAAAATGCCCGAGCCGGCACGCGCGATAATGCGCTCGCACAAAGCCTGCTGGAAAGTACCTGGCGTCATCGGCCCGACTGGTTTTCCTCGCCCTTACCTGCGTCCGCCTTAACGCCGACGCCAAAGGCGTCGGCGCGTCCGGCCGGCGCCTGCAGCAATTCGTTGGGGTCAAAACCGAGCCCGTCCTTCGGCGCCTCCGCAGTCACCAGCTCGCTCGCCTTGGGCTCAACGCCGGTCAGAGGCACCACCGCGCCGGCGACTTCGAGCAGTCGAATCTGCCCGAGCCCCTGGAACGGCGGGCGCAGCATGTGCTCGGCATCGGTTCCGACCAGCGCGTCGGAGACTTCGAGCGAAACGGTGCCACCGCGATAAAAGCGCTTGAGCGACTGCTCGATGTAGAACGCCACCTTGTCGGCGCCGGCGCGGGTGAAGTGGATGCCGTCGGACTTGCGGACCTGGACACTCTGGCCGCTGAGGTCGGGGCCGTAATTGGTGTAATTGCCGTTTTCATCGACGAAGCGCTCGTAGATATCAACAAACTCCGCCCCGCCGGCAAAAGCGGCCAGCCGTTGCAGCGAAGAAATCTGCGTCATCGCCGCCGAATAGGAGGTCTGGCGCATCGGCGGCAGTCCGACCCAGATCACCGGCTTGCCGGCGGCCCGTAACTGCCCGAGGAAGCGATTGAGCCGGGCCGAATATTCGGCCTTCCACGGATCGGTCAACGGCTTGTCCTTGCCGATCGGCTGGCGGTCGTTGATGCCGATCTGGACAACGGCGATGTCGAAAGCATCCTGAATCAGCAGTTCGTTGAGCCGCTGGTTCCAGTCGAAATAGTCGTCGCGCACAAAACCGGACGCATTAACCGGATAACCGACCACCACCATGTTGGGATCATCAGCATGGGCTCGCTCAAGTGCATTGGTCAGATCGATGGCAAGCGAATCGCCCAACACGCCGAGCCGTGTCGCATCGGGTGCTTTCTCGATTTCGGGCTTGGCCGGCTCCATCACTGTAACCGAAGGCGACTTCACCGGCGCCGGCGGCGGTTTCTGGGGCGCCTTCTGGTTCTGGTCGCCACCGCCGAACAGCAGGTCCCACAAGGTCTTGGGCTTGGACTGGGCGACCAGAATGGTGCCATCCTCCTGCGCCATGGCAGATGGCGGCAGGGCAATGACGGTCATGGTCAGGGCGAGCGCAAGCGCAATTGCCAAACGAAACATCGATGGGAAATTATCAGGCCGATTGCGTCGTGCCTATGGCGGTGCGCATTCGCCCACTACTCGATGGCTCTGGCGAGCCGTTCCGCCGATAAAGCGGTGACGAATCCGTCCGCCGGCACGCCGATCTGCGCCTGGAACCGGGCATAGGCCCGTTGAGTGATCGGACCGATGCGTCCGTCGACGTCACCATCGTACAGGCGGAGTTTCTTGAGCGCCTGCTGAATGAACCTGCGCTGTTCGAGATCGGGAAATTTCGTCTTGCGCGGCCAGTCGGCAACGAACGGCCCCGCGCCCTTGATCCTGTCGGTCAGGTGTGCGACGGCGAGCGCATAGGAATCGGCGAAATTATGGGCCTTGAGCACCAGATAATTGCGCGTCATCAGGAAGGCTGGCCCCTTGATGCCGGCCGGAAGATATAAAAAAACCGGCTGGTTCGGATCGGCAAAGACCCGCCCGGCGACGCGCCTGATGCCCCTGTCGGCAAAAAAGCGCACAGGACGCAAGGTCTCGCGCGTTGCCAGCAGAAGATCGAAGCCGTCAGGCACCACGACTTCGTAGCCCCAGTCCTCGCCCGTTTGATAGCCCAATCCTTTGAGATAGACCGCTGTCGAGGCCATGGCATCGGCGAGCGAGTTCTGCGGATCGACGCGCCCGTCACCATCGCCGTCGGTGCCGTAGCGGATCAACCCGGAAACGATGAGCTGGGTATGCCCGATGGCGCCGGCCCAGGAGCCGACCAGCGTCTGATTGGTCCAACCATGATCCTGAATCAGTCGCATAGCGGCGATCAGTTCGTCCTCATCGCCTTGCCAACGATCTCGGTGCTGCGCCGCCAGGGTTACGAGCGAACGAACGATCGGCTTGATCAGCCTGGTATTGTTGAGGATTGCACCGAAATCGGTCTCGACGCCCCAGATCGCCGACAGGACGTATGGGTCGACGCCATAGCGCTCACCGATGCCGGCGATCAGCGCCTTGTTGGCGGCGACCGCTGCCCCACCGTCCCTGACGCGACGTTCGGAAACGAGGCTATCGAGATAATCCCAGATCGGTCGGGTGAATTCAGGCTGGCTGGTGACCAGCCCAGGCACGCGCGGATCGGGCGTCAGGCCTTTGGTCAGCGAACGATAAAGATTGCGGGAAATGCCGGCGTCGACCGCCTTCTGCTCGAAGCGCGCGATGAAGGCGTCAAAATCTTCCGCCGCGGCAGACACCGGCACAAGCGCTGCACACAGCACGATCAGCGCTGCGGCAAAGCTCAAGCGGCGTCCTATGACAGTCCGAATCCGGTTTTCGCGCAACGCCGTTCACCTCGCCAGCCAGTGGATATGCCCCCGGCCCGGCGCAACGTCCTTGTGCGGCGCTAATCCTTGCGGTTGCGAGTCAGGAGCTTTCGTTCCCAATTGTAGGCGTCGGTGACGATGCCGTCGAGGTCGGCATGCTCCGGCACCCAACCGAGATCGGACTTGATGTGATCGGAATTGGCGATGATGGCCGGCGGATCGCCGGCGCGGCGCGGCGCCAGACGCACGGGGAAATCGACCCCGGTCACCTGTTTGACCTTGTCGACGACTTCAGTCACCGAGAACCCGTGGCCATAGCCGCAGTTGAAGATGCCGCTTTCGCCACCATCGCGGAGATGGCCCAACACCAGCGCGTGAGCCGCGGCCAGATCGGTGACATGGATGTAGTCACGGATGCAGGTGCCGTCAGGCGTTTCATAGTCGGTGCCGAAAATGTCCATGCCCTCGCGCTGACCCGTCGCGGCCTGCAGGGCCACCTTGATCAGATGCGTTGCCTGGGGCGTCGACTGGCCCGACCGCCCGGCCGGATCGGCGCCGGCAACGTTGAAATAGCGAAGGATGCCGTACTGCAGGCCGAACGCCGCCGCCGTGTCCTTGATCATCCATTCGGTCATCAGCTTGGAGCGGCCGTAGGGCGACATCGGGTTGAGCTCGTTGGTCTCCTTGACCGGATCGAGACCGGTCATGCCGTAGACCGCTGCCGTCGAGGAAAAGATGATGCGCTTGACGCCACCGGTCACCGCCGCTTCCAGCAGGTTGCGGGACACACCGGTGTTGTTGGCATAATACTTCAGAGGATCTGTGACCGATTCGGGAACGATGATGGAACCAGCGAAATGGATGATCGAGTCGACCCCGTGTTCGGCGATTACCGCCTTAACGCTGTCCAGATCGCCGGCATCGGCAACGACCAGTTTGGCGCGTGGGTCGATGGCCCAATCGTGGCCGGTCGAGAGATTGTCGACGACGACGACCTTTTCACCACGGTCACAAAGGTTGAGGACCATGTGGCTGCCGATATAACCGGCGCCGCCCGTTACTAGAATGGTCATGCAATCCGCTCCAGATCATGCTTTATGGCGTGCGGTTGTAGATGTTTGAACGTGAATGGGAAACAGGTTTGGACCTATTTCCTTGCGACAAGGTGAAGCCCGAAAAGGAATTGAAATGACAGGACGAGTTAGGATCGCCGTTTTCCCCGTTGCAGGCTTGGGAACGCGCTTCTTGCCCGCCACCAAGGCGATGCCCAAGGAAATGCTGCCGGTGGTCGACCGGCCGCTCATCCAGTATGCGGTCGATGAGGCGCGCGAAGCCGGGATCGAGCACTTCGTCTTCGTCACCGGGCGTAACAAGGGCGTCATCGAAGACCATTTCGACCAGCAGTACGAACTCGAACAAACCCTCGAGCAACGCGGCAAGACCGAGGCGCTTGAAGAGCTGCACAAGGACCTGCCGATGGCGGGCCGGACGAGCTTCACCCGCCAGCAGGAACCGCTCGGGCTCGGGCATGCGGTGTGGTGCGCCCGCGAGATCGTGCGCGGCGAACCGTTCGCGCTGTTGTTGCCCGACATGCTGATGAAGGCCAACCCCGGCTGTCTGGCACAGATGATCGATGCCTATGACAAGCATGGCGGCAACATCATCGCCACCGAGGAGATCGACCCCAAGGACGTCAGTTCCTACGGCATCGTGGCGCGTGGGGAAGGCCCCGACAACGGGTTCGAAATCACCGGCATGGTCGAAAAGCCCAAGCCCGAGGATGCGCCGTCGAATTTCATCATTTCCGGCCGCTATATCCTGCAGCCCGAGATCTTCGACATCCTCAGCAACCAGGCAGCGGGTGCGGGCGGCGAGATCCAGCTGACCGACGCCATGCTGACGCTGATGCAGCGCCAGACCTTCCACGGCGTCAAATTCGAGGGTAGGACCTTCGACTGCGGTTCCAAGATCGGCTTTTTGACCGCCAATGTCGCCTACGCCCTCGATAGGCCCGACATCGCCGACGACTTCATGCACGAAATCCACCTGCTGGCCCAGACCGTGACCGGCAAGTAGACGGGGCTTCACTGCGATTTTTGCAATACGGGCGTGCGCAAGTGCGCCCGTTTCTTTTGAGGGCGCGCCGCCGAACCTGAAAACCTAGCGGTGTACGACCATGCCGACGCTGACTTCGTGGCTGGTGCCGTTGGCGGCGGGCGTCCAGTCGGCGCCGAAGGTGTAGTCGGCGGTGAGCGATGTGTGCGGGCCCAACAACCAGTCGACGCCGGCATTGGCGCTCATGCCATACTGGTTGCGATCGGCGCCGGGATAGACCGTCCAGGTGCCGCCGAGCGCCGCCCGCACCGTCAGCCAGTCGTTGATGAGATAACGGCCATCAAGACTTGCGCCGTAGGCGACCTCGGTCGAGGCGCCGGCGACGCTGTCCGTCGGCGTGACGCTGGTACTTGCGCTGGCGGTCAGGGTGCCGCCACGCGCGAACGGCGCAGAGAGCGATCCGCCGACGACATAGAAGCCACCGCTCGACAGCGCGGCGCTGTCGTACTGGACCAGCCCGTAGCCGCCGTAAAGCTCGGCGGTCATGCCATTGCTCCAGGCACCGGAAAGACCGGCGGTTGCCTGATAGGTCCAGTTGTCGGAGCGAACGCCCGTTCCCCCCGATACGGCGTCGTAATAGGCGCGGTCGGCGGTGAACTGCATATAGGGCGACAAGATCGGCGTCAGCTTGTAGCTGGCTCTTGCGCTCAGACCATAGCCAACCCAGTTGCGGTCGGCATTGGAGCTGAGTGCGCCCCCGACCAGAGTGGTATCGCCGACATAGCGCCGGCTGACCGAACCGCCGAGCGCGACGGCAGCGCGTCCGAACTGTTTCTCGATCTCGAGATCGGCATTGCCGAGGACCGACAAGGCGCCGGTCTGCTCGCCGGCGGGCGAGGTGACGGCATTGATCTGCTCACGGGCGCCATCGAGCGACACGGAAGCGCGCAATGAAAGATCGCGCTGCAAGGCGTTGTCGAAACTGATTGTGCCGTTGCCGCCGTCGAGCGTAAGGGCGCCACCCGGCTCGTAAGCGAGATCAAGCCCGGCCGCGAGGCGCAGCTCGCCACGTTGGCGCAGGAAGGCCAGAGATCCTTCCGGTGACAGCACGATGGCGGAGCGCTGGCCGCGTCCATCCCAGGTGGAACTGCCTCTGAGGGCGATCTGCCAATCGCCGAGCACCGCGTCGTCGCCCGGTGTTTCCGGACTGAAGATCGCGCTCGTCGGAATCGGATCGATCGCGGTCGGCTGCGTTGCCGGCGGCGGCAGCGGCGCGGAGACTACCTGCTGTTGCGAAACGGTTTTCGGCGCGAGTGGCGTGGCGGATTTGGCGTGTTGGTCCAGCGAAACGGGTTCGGCTTCGTTCTGCGACCAGGGATGATCCTGGGCCGGACACGGGGCGGGGCCTGTGCATACGATGGAATAAGTGCCGCGCAGCAGGTCCGGATTATTGGTTCCCGAGCCGTCGCCCGCCAATACGGGGCCCCAGCCGACGGCCACAAGGGTCGCCAACGCTGCGGCCGACGGCCAAGCGTGCGATCTGGCAAACGACCCTTTCACCGCCATGAGCCTCCGGCCCGCGAGGTGCATCGTCAGAAAGTGCCGGTCCCTGCGGGGTGAAGGAGAGTTTCCGGTTTTTCGCTTCGTCGATGTCGCCGCGCAATGATGGGGCACGTGGTCTGATTCTGTTGTCAGAACGGCGCGCTCCGGATGCGCTCATGATTTGTCAAACTAGGTTAACAAAACCCTAACAATCGGCAGAAGAAAATCGACATTTCGCGTGAGATTTAACCGTGGATTCAGGCCAGTGACTGCATAGTTAGAATAAGGCCAAGAAATGGCTGTCCGGAGCAGCGTGTATGGATCTAGCGACAATCATCGGAATTGTAGCCGGCGCATTGGTCGTGGGCATAGCCATCATGCTTGGCGGCTCGTTTGCGTCATTCATCGATATTCCGTCGATCCTCATTGTCATCGGCGGCGGTTTTGCCGCCACGCTGATCCGTTTCCCGCTGGCCGGCGTGATGAGCGCCTTCCAGGTTGGCGGCAAGGTCGCCTTCACCCATGTGAAGGTCGAACCGCGCGAATTGATCGAAAACATCGCCCAGATGGGCGATATCGTCCGCCGCTCCGGCCCGCTCGGCCTTGAAGGTCTCGAGGTGAGCGACCCCGGCCTGAAAAAGGGCGCGCAGATGATTGCCGACGGCTACGACGCCAATTTCATACGCGAATCGATGGAACTGGCGCGCGACCAGTTTCTCACCCGCCTGACCGAGGGTCAGCGCGTGTTCAAATCGCTCGGCGACGCCGCCCCTGCCTTTGGCATGATCGGCACGCTGGTCGGTCTGGTGCAGATGCTCGGCAATATGGACGATCCCTCGACAATCGGTCCGGCCATGGCTGTGGCGCTGCTGACCACACTTTACGGCGCGGTGATTTCCAATCTTGTCTGTCTGCCGATTTCGGACAAGCTCATCGCCAAGATCGGCGTCGAGGAAATCAACCAGACCCTGATCATCGACGGCATCATGTCGGTGCGTGACGGCAAGAGCCCCAACCTGATTCGTGAGATGCTCGTCGCCTATCTGCCTGAACACCAGCATCACGAGATCACCGAGCAGGCGGCCTGACCATGGCACGCAAGCAACCTGAAACCGGTGGCGTTCCGGAGTGGTTGGTGACCTTCGCCGACCTCATGTCGCTGCTGGTCTGCTTTTTCGTGCTGATCATTTCATTCTCGATCCAGGACACACAGAAGCTCCAGGTGGTGTCCGGATCGCTCAAGGATGCCTTCGGCATCCTCAAGGTCGAACAGCGCGCCGCTGTCGTCGAGCGCGACGGCAATCCCGAGCGCAAGCACGTCAAGAACGTCACCAAGGACACCGAAGTGCTGTCGACCGAATATTCCAGTGTCGACAATCCCGACAACGAGAAGCAGGGCCAGGAAGCCAATACCTACACCAAGGAAAAAACCAGCACCGAGACCTCGGCCATGTTCTCGCTGGCCTCGGCAACCCTGAAACAGGCCTTCCAGGACCTGCCGGAGATCACCAATATCTCGGACAACGTGATCGTCGAGAACAGCGAAGAGGGCGTCAACATCGTCATTGCCGACCAGCAGGGGCGCCCGATGTTCCCGTCCGGCTCGAAATACCCCTATGAGGAAACGCGGGCCGCCATGGCGGCACTGGCGCCGGTGCTGGCAAAAATGCCCAACCAGATCCGCATAACCGGCCATGTGGCTGCCGGCGACGACTATCCCAATCCGCGCTACGGCAAGTGGGAACTCTCGGCCGACCGTGCCAATGTCACCCGCGGCATCCTGGAAGAACATGGTGTCCCGGAAAGCCAGATCTATTCAGTGGTCGGGCGCGGAGATGCTGAACCCTTTTTCCCAAACGATCCGTACCTCGCCACCAACGAGCGCATTACCATTCTGCTGGTCATCGAGGAACCGCCGGTGCCGCCCGGCCTGATGCCCTGAGCTAAACGGATCAGGCGGCGATCGATTTCTCGTACATGCGATGGGTCTTGTAGAGGCGCGCGCCCATCACGCGGGCGGCGGCGTTCATCATCCGGTTGGTTTCGAGAATCTGGCTGATCTCGCCCATGAGATAGCCTTTGCGCTGGCCGGCACGATAGAGCTGGTCGTAGAGCACCGCGTCGATGCCACGGCCGCGATAGTCCTCAAGCACGCCCAGAGCCAGAACCCTCATCGACTTTATGGCGCCGGGCCGGGAATGCCACAAAAGCTTCGCCAGCCCGAAGGGGAACAGCCGCCCGTCGCGTATGCGGATCAGCGCCTCGTTGATATTGGGAATGGCGATGGTGAAGCCGACAATTTCGGCTGCCTCCGTCTCGGCCAGATAGATGAGATCGTAATCGGCGATCTGCTTGAGATCGGCCACCAGGTGCAAAAACTGCGCCTCGCTCATCGGCGTCCAGTACCAGTTCTTGCGCCAGGCCTCCGAATGCACCTTCAACAGCTTGAGCGCCACGGTGTCGACCTCGGCCTTTTGCATCGGCCTGACGGTGACGCCGAGGCGTTGCTCGATCTGCGGCGCAGAAACCTGAAGCCGCCGCTTCATGTCGCCATTTGCCATCTCGTAGCAATAAAGATCGACCGATTTTTCGAAGCCTTGCGCCTCGACCAGTGCCTGATAGTACGGCGGATTGGACGGGATCATGACGTAATTGGGCGTGTCGAACGCATCGATCTGCACCCCGATCTCGTCATTGACCGACGGGCTGAACGGCCCACGTATGCAGGTGTGGCCCAGCGCCCTCGCCTCGTTCTCGACCGCCGCGAACAGCGCGGAAGCCGCTTCCATATCGTTCTTGCAGTCGAAGAAACCGAAATGGGTGGTTCGTTCGTTGTGCACACGATTGTGCACGCCATCGTCAATGGCGGCGATCCGCCCCACCGCCTCACTGCCGCGATAGGCAATAAAGAGCTTGAGCCGCGCATCGGCGTAAAAAGGGTGCTTTTTGGTATCGAGAACAGCTTTGAGCTGGGCGCGCAACGGCAGCGCCCAGAGCGGATAGTCCTTGCCGACAGCGTAGGTGAGTGCGACGAAATCGCGAAACGCCCGTCCCCTGTCGGCAGGCACGACAACTAGACTGGAAATGACCCCGCCCCCCGGCTTTTCCCGAAGCTCTAAAGGGGAATCCCAAAGGTCGCAATAGCCGGTGCGTCGCAGGCACTCGGCGTACGGCGGGGCATTTCCCGCCGTCCGAACCGGTCGCGTTGCAGAGTTTAGCCTTCGCCCTCGACCCTCAGCACCGTGCCCTCGGCGCCGGTGACCCGCACGCTCGTGCCCTTTGGCAGATCAGGGCCGGCGACCCGCCAAGTCGAATCGCCAAGCCTGGCACGTCCGAACCCGCCCGAGATCGCTTCGGTCAGTTGCGCCTGCTGGCCGATCAACTGCTCGGCCCGCTTGTTTAGCATGGGCCGGTCGGTTTCATAAGCCTTGCGGCGGCGGGCGAAGGTCAGCCAGAGAACGACGCCGGCAATCGAGAGCGCCCCGAACAGCACCCACTGGATCGAGAATGGCGCTAGGTTCAGCAAGGCGACGATGCCGGTGATCACCCCGGCTATGCCGAGCCAGACCAGCACACCGCCGGGCACGATCAGTTCGAGGGCCAACAGGATGAGCCCGGCAACGATCCACGACCAACCACCATATTGGCCTATCAGTTCAATCACCTGCATGGCCCGGTTCCTACTGTCCCGCTGACGGCGGACGGCCACCACGGCGCGATGCGGCCGAACCGCTGTCGCCGAAGGTTTCCTTGGCGATCTCGGCAATGCCGCCGATGGCGCCGATAACGCTGGCGGCCTCGACCGGCAGCATCAACACCTTCTGGTTCGGCGATGTGGCTATGCCTTCAAGCGCCTTGATGTAGTTGTTGGCGACAAAATAGTTGATCGCCTGCACGTCGCCCTTGGAAATGGCCTCTGAAACCATCTGGGTCGCCTTGGCCTCGGCCTCGGCCGACCGTTCGCGCGCCTCGGCGTCGCGGAAGGCGGCTTCCTTGCGGCCTTCGGCTTCGAGCACCTGGGACTGTTTCAGGCCTTCGGCTTCAAGGATGGCGGACTGGCGCTTACCTTCGGATTCAAGGATGAGGGCGCGCTTCTCACGTTCGGCCATCATCTGGCGCGCCATCGAATCGACGAGGTTGGTCGGCGGATCGATGTCCTTGATCTCTATGCGGGTGATCTTGACGCCCCAGCTGGAGACCGCCGTATCGACGACGCGCAGCAGGCGGGCGTTGATCTCGTCGCGGTTGGACAGCAGCTCGTCCAGATCCATCGACCCCATGACAGACCGGATGTTGGTCATGGTGAGGTTGAGGATGGCGTGTTCGAGCTGGGCGACCTCATAGGCCGCCTGCGCAGCATCAAGAACCTGATAGAAATTGACGCCGTTGACGGTCACCGTAGCGTTGTCGCGGGTGATGACTTCCTGATGGGGAACGTCAAGCACCTGCTCCATCATGTTCAGTCGCTTGCCGATGCCGTCGATGAACGGGATGATGAGATTGAGGCCGGGCTTGAGGGTACGCGTGTAGCGCCCGAAGCGTTCGACGGTGAAATTGTAACCCTGCGGCACCGTCTTGACGCCGGCAAACAGGACCAGGATCGCCAGGATCCCGCCTCCGATCAACACGATCGACAGTCCGTCCAGAATTTCCATTGTATCCTCCCACGGGCCACAACGAGCCGTTGCTACAGATGTAGGAGCATCGGACGCCTGCCGCAATGGCCGTTACAGCGCAGTCTAGCCGATCCAGCCCTTGAGTTCGTTCCGTGCGACCTGTTCGATCACATCCATGCCCGGATCAGAATCGTTGAGACAGGGGATATAGGCATAGTGGGTGCCGCCCCCTTCCATGAACTGCTCGCGCCCGGTGATCGCCAGCTCCTCCAGCGTTTCCAGGCAATCGACGGAAAAGGCCGGCGACAGGATCGCGACCTTCTTGACGCCCTTGCCCGGCAGCGACATCAGCGTTTCGTCAGTATAGGGCTGGAGCCATTCCGCCGGCCCGAACCGGGACTGGAACGTCACCATCAGCTTTTCCTCGGGCCAACCGAGTTTCTCGCGCACAAGGCGTGTCGTTTTCAGGCACTGGCAGTGATAGGGGTCGCCCGCTTCGAGATAGGATTTCGGCATGCCGTGATAAGAGGTGATAACGAGGTCCGGCTCGAAGTCCAGCGCAGCGACGCCCTTGGCAACACTGTCCGCCAGTGCAGAAACAAAGGCGTCCTCCCCGAAATAGGGCGGTGCGGTGCGGATCGCCGGCTGCCAGCGCATGGTCTTGAGGGCGTCAAAGGCCTTGTCATTGGCCGTCGCCGTCGTCGGCGCCGAATATTGCGGATAAAGCGGAAACAGCAGGATGCGATCGCAGCCCGCCTTTTTCATCGCCTCGAGCCGTTCGGCGACCGGCGGGTTGCCGTAGCGCATGGCGAAATCGACCATGACCTCGTCACCAAGGCGGGCGCCAAGCTTTTCAGCCTGACTTTTCGAGATAACACGCAAAGGCGAATCGTTGTTCTCGCGATCCCAGATCTTGTCGTAGGCCGCGCCGCTTTTTTGCGGGCGAGTGTTGAGAATGATGAGATTGAGGATGAGCCACCAGATGACGCGCGGCGTCTCGATCACGCGCTTGTCCCACAGAAATTCGCCGAGATAGCGCCGCATGGAGGCGAAATCGGTGGCGTCCGGGGTTCCGAGATTGAGCAGCAGCACGCCGACCTTCGGCGTTTTGACGGGCGGGTGATCGGCGGGCAGATGAGAGGACATGAGCAGGCTTCGGACTGTGAGGGCGTGCCGCACATTAGTCGAAGTCGGCCCGAGCGCAATGACCGATCGCGAGATGATCTACCTCGCCTGTATGGAGATGGCTCACTATGCTCGCTCGGATGTCGGGTGGTTTGGCGAGGGAGAATGCCAATTCCGCATACGATCGTATCCCGGCAGCAACGGATGGGACAAAGCTGTGTCCAACGCCTCTGCCGGTATTCATATGACAGTTTTGTGACACCCGTGTTGGTGGTACAGATTCATCCAGGACCGGCGTATCGGCCGACATGTAACTGTCATTTGTAGCGACTACCACGCCCTGCCGAACACCCGCATTTGCGATACGGAGAGGATATTCAGATGAAGAAACTGCTTCTGGGCGCCGCGACCCTCGCGGTCATGGCCGCCACAGGCACCGCCGCCCGCGCCGATTTTACCCTCAACATCCTGCATTTCAACGATTTCCATTCGCGCTACGACTCGATCAACAAATACGATTCGAATTGCGGCGCCGAGGATGAGGCCGAAGGCAAGTGCTTTGGCGGCATGGGTCGTCTGAAGGCGGCCATCGACATGCGCCGTGCCGCACTTGAAGGTGAAGGCGAAAATGTCGTCCTGCTCGATGCCGGCGACGATTTCCAGGGCTCGCTCTATTTCACCACCTACGGCTCCGAGGTCGTCAACGAGTTCAACAACCAGCTCGGTATCGACGTCATGGCTCTCGGCAACCACGAATTCGATCGTGGTCCGGAAGAGACCGCCAAGCTGCTCGACAACGCCGACTACACGATCATTTCCGGTAACCTCAACGTCTCCGGCGAGCCGCTGTTGGCCGGCAAGCTCAAGGGCGTTGCCATCCTCGATATCGGCGGCGAAAAGATCGGCATCGTCTCGGCGCTGGCCGAAGACACGGCCGAAACCTCCTCGCCCGGCGAGAATGTCATTTTCACCAATATCGAAGCCAATCTTCTGGGCGCCGTCGAAGCGCTCGAAGCAGCCGGCATCAACAAGATCGTCGCCCTGACCCATGACGGGTTCAAGCGTGACGAGGAAATCGCCGCCGCCGTGCCGGGCATCGACGTCATCGTCGGTGGCCACTCGCACACCCTGATGTCCAACACCATCGAAGGCGCCGAAGCCTATCCGACGATGATCGGCGACGTGCCTGTCGTCACCGCCGGCTCCTACGCCAAGTTCCTCGGCGAATTGAAGGTCACCTGGGACGATGACGGCAATGTCGTATCCGCGACCGGCGACGCCAAGCTGCTCGACGCCTCGGTTACGCCCGACGAAACGGTCACTGCCCGCCTCGCCGAGCTCAGCGCTCCGATCGAGGAACTGAAGGCCAAGGTGATCGGCACCGCCACCGCCGAGATCGACGGCAGCCGCGACACCTGCCGCGCCATGGAATGCTCCATGGGCGACCTGCTCGGCGACGCCATGGTCGACCGCGCCAAGGAACAGGGCGTGACCATTGCCATCCAGAATGGCGGCGGTTTGCGCTCTTCGATCGATGCCGGCGACATCACCATGGGCGAAGTGCTGACCGTCCTGCCCTTCTCCAACACGCTGGCCACCATGCAGCTCAAGGGTTCGGACGTCATTGCCGCGCTCGAGAACGGGTTGAGCCAGGTTGAAGAGGGCGCCGGTCGCTTCCCGCAGGTCTCGGGTCTCAAGTACACCTGGACCAAGGCCAAGCCGGCCGGTGAACGCGTCATCAAGGCCGAGGTCATGGAAGACGGTGCCTGGGCGCCGATCGATCCGGACAAGCTCTATGGCGTTGCCACCAACAACTACATGCGCACCGGCGGCGACGGCTATTCGGTCTTCGACACCAATGCGGTGAACCCCTACGATTTCGGCCCGCCGCTCGAAGACGTCCTGGCCGATTACATCGCCTCGCTCGGTGGCGAATACACCCCGGCGACGGATGGTCGTATCACCGAAGTCGAATAAGACAACGGCCTTAGTGCACTATCAGCGCCCCGGACTGCGGTCCGGGGCGTTTTTGCGTGCGGTCCGAGTTGGCCTGCTCCTCACCTCATCCTGAGGCGCGAACGCAGTGAGCCTCGAAGGACGAGGCGATCTGGCACGAGCCCCTCGTCTTTCGAGTATCGTTTCACTCCCACTTCAGGATGAGGCGAGAGGATGCTCAGTACGGCATGAAGCTCGCCACCAGCATCACCAGCCCGAAGGCTGTGAGCAGTAGCGCCCCGGCGATTTCGAAGGCCGAGACCACGCGCTCGGCGCGACCGGCGCCGGAACCGACCCTCAAGGCCAGCGCCTTGGCACCGACAGCGAGGATGGCGAGGCTCGACACCGTCAAGGCCGTACCAAGCCCCATCAGCAGCACCGCCCCGATCCCGGCCAGAAGCACGCCCTGAGACAAGGCGAAGACCAGAACCACCAGTGCTCCAGAACAGGGCCTCAGCCCCACCGCCAGCACCAGTCCCAGCGCCTCGCGAATGCTCTGGCCCCGCGTCGGCACGACAAAGTGGGCGTGATCGTGATGATCATGGTCGTGATGCTCGTGCCCATGCTGATCATGATCATGCGCGTGGTGGTGATGATGGTGTCCAAGTCCGAAGATTTTCCGTGCCAGCAGCCACAGCCCGAGGCCGGTGACGAGAGCGTAGGAGACGATCTCGATCGACCAGGCAGCCCCCGACATGGCGGTGCTGGTCATGGAAAGCACTGTCGCCGCGATGACGACGAAGATGATCGCCGTCAGCGATTGCGCCAGCGCCGCCGCGAAGCTGAGGGCAATGCCGTTCCTCAACTGGCGTTCACCCGCCAGCATGTAGCTTGAGATCACCACCTTGCCGTGCCCCGGTCCGGCGGCGTGAAAAACCCCGTACAAGAAGCTCAGCAGTCCGAGAACGAGGAAGGCGCTGCCATCGTTGCGGAAGGCGGCAAGCCCCTGGCTCATGGCGATGTAGAATGCTTTCTGCTGGGCGTTGATCCAACCGAAGAACCCGGTTTTCGGCATCGGCAGGTTGCGCTCGGGCGGCGGCCCGCCGAATGGCGCGGTGACCGGTCTGGTCGCGGCAGTTATGGCATCGAGCGCTGTTGCCGGTTCTTCCGGCGCCGACGCCTCGGATTTTGCGCCGAGCGGACAGTGAACAAGGATGATGTTGGCTTGGCTCTGGGCCAGCGCCTTGAGCTCTGGCGGCACAGCGACGACATCGGCGCCGATGGCGGCAAGTTTTTTTGCGTCAGCATCGCTCAGCGGTTGTGGAGGATGGCTCTCGACCGAGCAGCCCAGCGGGGCACCGACAAGCGTTGCACCGCCGCTGTCAGGGAAGGAGAAGGCGACATAATAGTCCGGATCTGAAACCTCGATCTCGAGTGTATTGGCGATCTCGTAGGGCTTGGTCGATACAATCGAGAATTCGAGCACGACACGGCCGTTTTCCATGTGCATGCGCGCGCCCGGAACCGGCCGGAAGATCAGCTGTTTCTGCCCTTCGCCGGCGAAGGTGTAGTATTCGAACTCGCTGAGATCGAGCAGGTTCTGGTCGGCCAAGTCCTGCATTTCATCGGGAGAGATCTTGTCGTCCTGATTGGTATCCAGACCCTGAGTCACCCAGGCCGAAAACGCCTTGTCGAAGACCCAACGATGCCTGATCTCGGCGAAACGCCCCTGCTTGTCGAAAACGATCTGGGCCGTCGAATCGACGAAGATATGCGGGTGCGCCAGAGCCGGTCCGGCGCTCAGAAGCAACACGATAAGGACGCCCAGAAAACGTCGCATGAACAGGTGGCGCACGAGCAATCCCCGATAGGCTAGAGCAGGTCTGATTCAGGTTGAATCGGTGGACCTGCTCTATGCCTTTGTTTTGTCGCGTGTCCGAACCGGAAAACCGTTGCCACTTTTCCTGGACACGCTCTAGCGCACGGGATGGCTTCCAAACCAGGCAACAAGATGGTCGATCAAGGCCCTCACCTTGCCGGCGAGGTGCCGCCGGTGTGCATAAACGGCATAAAGGCCCGGCGCCGGCGGCATGAACGGCTCGAGCATGGACACAAGCTGACCCTTTTCGATCAGCGGATCGGCAAGATAGGCCGGCAACGCCGCAAACCCAAGGCCCGCCGCCGCCGCTTCGGCCGCGGCCGCAGGCGAATTGACCTGCACCCGCCCGGACACATGAACCGGAATCGTCCGCCCGCCATCGACGAACCGCCAGTTGGCGAGGTTCGGCCTGTTGGTGTCGACTATCGCCGGCATGGCGCGCAGCGCTTCGGGCGTCTCGGGCAGGCCGTATTCGGCAATCACCTCAGGCGCGGCACAGATCAGGATGCGCATGTCGGCGATCTTGCGGGCGATCAGCGAGGAATCGGGCAGCGAGGAAATCCTCAAGGCAACATCGATCCCTTCGTCGACGAGATCGACGAAACGGTCTTCGAGGCGCAAATCGAGCGAGACGTCAGGGTTGGCGCTCAAGAAGGCAAACAGCGCCCCGGCCAGTGTCATCTCGCCGAAATTGCGCGGCGCCGAAATGCGCAGCAGCCCGCGCGCTTCCGCGGTCTGGTGGGTAATCGATGCGTCGAGGTCGTCAAGGTGCTGCAGGATCTGGGTGACCTCGCGGTAATAGGCCTCGCCCGCTTCGGTCAGGCTGAGCGTCCGCGTGGTACGGTTCATCAGGCGAACGCCGAGTTCGTCCTCAAGGTCGGTGACATATTTCGACAACAGCGCCTTGGAACGGCCGTGCTCGCGCGCCGCCGCCGAAAAGCCGCCCGCCTCGTAAACCTGCACGAAGGCGCGCAGACGCGCCAGGTCCTGGGTCATTCTTGTTCTCCGAGGCTTTGTCTCACCTGTTATCCACCGCTGTGTTACCGGCAGTCTGGCACAGGCTAGCCGACGTTGGTGAACAATCTCATGAAATTGTTCCGCAAAAATACAATGAACGGCGTGGGCTTGCCGACCGACCAAAAGCTAACACTCACGGCGGCAGAAGCGGCTATCGTTCATTGAAAAAAACTTGAAAAGTGCCTATCTGTGCCGGCGGTTGCGCGGGGTGGCGCATCTCGGCCGGCACACGCCGGGCCGAACCACCCCGGAATCTCAGGAAAGGTTCTCCGCCGATGGTCCAGACGATCAACGCGCATACGCCGATTGACGAAGCGCGGGCCACGCTCGCGGACAGTTACGACCTGAAATTCTCTCCGGCGATCAAACAAGCGACAGCGCCGATCTACGACCGCGTCAAGGACCTCATTCCGGACCTGGAATGGCCGTTCTTTGCGCCGCTGGTTTTCGCCATCAACCAGCTGAAAAAGGAAAAGGACGCGGTCATCCTCGCCCACAACTACCAAACGCCGCAGATCTATCACGGCGTCGCCGATGTGGTCGGGGATAGTCTGCAGCTCGCCATCGAGGCGACCAAGGTCAGCCAGTCGGTGATTGTCCAGTGCGGCGTCCATTTCATGGCCGAGACCAGCAAGATCCTCAATCCGCAAAAGACGGTGCTTATTCCCGACAGCCGCGCCGGCTGCTCGCTCGCTTCCTCGATCACGCCCGAGGACGTGCTGGCTATGAAGGCGCAATATCCGGGCGTGCCGGTCGTCACCTATGTTAATACCTCGGCAGCGGTCAAAGCGGTTAGTGATGTGTGCTGCACCTCCTCGAACGCCGTCGACATCGTCAACGCCGTCGAAGGCGACACGGTGATCATGATCCCGGACCAGTATCTGGCCCGCAACACCGCCAAAAAGACCAAGAAGAAGGTCATCACCTGGGCCGGCGCCTGCGAGGTGCACGAAACCTTCACCGCCGCCGATATCGCCGAGCTGCGCGGCGCCTATCCGGATGCCAAGATCCTCGCCCATCCCGAGTGCCCGCCCGAGGTCATCGAGGCCGTCGATTTCTCCGGCTCGACCGCCGGCATGATCGACTGGGTCAAGACCGAGAAGCCGCCGCGCGTCGTCATGGTCACCGAATGCTCGATGTCCGACAATGTCGCCGCCGAAACGACCGGCATCGAGTTTTTAAGGGGCTGTAACCTCTGCCCGCACATGAAGCGCATCACGCTCGAGAACGTCTTGTGGTCGCTGCATACGATGAGCGAAGAGGTCACCGTCGCCGAAGAGCATATCGCCCCGGCCCGCGCCGCCATCGAGAAGATGATCGCGCTTTCCAAGAAGGGCGACTAGGACCTTCGAGTTCCTGTCGACCAGCACTCGGGCCGGTGCCGGAGAAACACCATTATCGCTTGATACCGATCAAGGCGAGACAATCTGCCACAGGGCATAGGGACCACATGGATCAGGCCATCGCCCACTACGCCGAAATGCGCGTACCGCGCTACACAAGCTATCCGACTGCGCCCTATTTCCGCGCGGCGGAAAGCGATGCGGACCATCGCGCCCTGCTTGCCGGGCTCGACCCGAAAGAGCCGGTTTCGCTCTACCTGCACATCCCGTTCTGCAAGCAGGTGTGCTGGTATTGCGCCTGCAACATGAAGCTCGCCGCCCGCGAGGCGCCGGTGCGGGCCTATGGCAAGACGCTCGAAGCCGAGATTGAATTGACGGCGGCCGCCTTGCCGGCGCGAATGAAGGTTTCCCATATCCACTGGGGCGGCGGCACGCCCACTGCCATGCCGATGGATGCGCTCGAAGCGCTGATGGCGCAAATCCGCAGCAATTTCGATGTCGCCTCCGATGCCGAGATCGCCTTCGAACTCGACCCACGCACCTTCGAGCCCGAATTCGCCGCCGTGCTCGCTGGGCTGGGGGCCACGCGCGCTTCGCTCGGCGTGCAGGAATACGATGAAAAGGTGCAGGAGACGGTCAACCGCATCCAGCCCTATGAGGTGGTGAAACAGACCGTCGACGCCTTACGCGCAGCCGGCATTGCGGCGATCAATTTCGACCTAATGTACGGGCTGCCGCACCAGACGAGCGAGACCATCGCCCGCTCGGTCGAACAGACCCTGACGCTCCGTCCCGACCGCATCGCGCTGTTCGGCTACGCCCATGTTCCGTGGATGGCCAAGAACCAGCGGCTGATCCCCGAGGACAGCCTGCCCGGCGCATCGGAACGTTTCGATCAGGCTGAACTTGCCGCCGAGGCGCTGGTCAAGGCGGGCTATATCCGGGTCGGGCTCGATCATTTCGCCCTGCCCGGCGACGCCATGGCCCGGGCACTTGGGACCGGACGCCTCAGGCGCAACTTCCAGGGCTACACCGTCGATGGCGCGCCGACGCTGATCGGGCTCGGCTCCACCTCGATCTCGGCTCTGCCCGCTTCCTATGTGCAGAACATCTCCGAGACGGGCGCCTGGTCGCGCGCCGTCGAGGCCGGCAAGCTGCCAACCGGCAAGTCGTTGACGCTCAGCGGTGACGACCTGGTGCGACGGGCCCTGATCGAGCGGCTGATGTGCGACCTTAGCGTCGATGTCGCCGAGATCGCCACGCAGTTCGGCCTCAAGCCCGACGCCTTCGATGCCGAGTTGGACCGCGCCAACACCTTTGTCGCCGAGGGCCTTGCCACCCGCGACGGCCGCGTGCTCGGCGTCACCGAACGCGGTCGCCCGGCACTGCGCGTCGTTGCTTCGGTGTTCGATGCCTATCTTGCCGAACAGGCCAACGCCAAGCGCCACGCCGCGGCGGTCTGACGCCCCGAAGCTTTTCCGATTTTACCCTTGCCGCGAATGCGGATAGGGTCGCTCGCCGCGATTGTCCCGCGCGGGGGGAATTGAGATGCCCATTTTCGACAACACGCTCAATGCCGACGGCGCACTGATCGTCGGCGCCGGCCTTGCCGGCCTGTTCTGCGCCCTGAAGATGGCGCCGCGTCCGGTCACACTGATTGCTGCCAAACCGCTTGGCGCCGGCGCGTCTTCGGTCTGGGCCCAGGGCGGCATTGCCGCCGCCGTCGGCAAGGACGACAGCCCGCACGACCATGCGCTCGACACCGAAATGGCCGGCGCGGGTCTGGTCGACATGGGCGTTGCAGAAAACGTCACCGGCGAGGCCGCAGCACGCATCGCCGATCTTGCCAATTGGGGCGCACCGTTCGACCGCGATCCGGACGGCGGATTCATCCTGTCGCGCGAAGCGGCGCATTCGAAAAGCCGCGTCGTCCGTGTTGCCGGCGACCGCGCCGGGGCCGAGATCATGCGGGCCCTGATCGCGCGCGTTGTCGCAACGCCCTCGATCCGCATCGTCGAGGGCATCACCGCCACCGATCTCGCGTCGGCCGACGGACGCGTCATCGGCGTTTACGCCCGCAAGCTCGGCGACCGATATGCCGAGCCGGTTCTGGTCAGGGCGCGCGCCACCGTGCTTGCTGCTGGCGGGCTGGGCGGCCTGTTTGCCGTCACCACTAATCCGCCCGGCGTCCGCGGCCATGCCATGGGCATGGCGGCACGCGCCGGCGCCGTTATCGGCGATGCCGAATTCGTCCAGTTCCACCCGACCGCCATCCTGACGAGCCGCGATCCGGCGCCGCTTGCCACCGAAGCCTTGCGCGGAGAAGGCGCCATCCTGGTCAACGACCTCGGCGAGCGCTTCATGCTCGACGTGCACAAGGACGCCGAACTGGCACCGCGCGATATCGTGGCCCGCGCCAATTTCCGCCAGATCAAGGCGGGGCGAAAGGTGTTTCTCGACACCCGGCTGGCGCTCGGCGCCGAGATCGTCAAGCGCTTCCCGACGGTCAGCGAATACTGCCGCGAGGCCGGCATCGATCCGGTCAACGAGCCTATCCCGGTGACACCGGCGGCCCACTACCACATGGGCGGCGTCAAGGTGGACGAGGACGGACGCTCCTCGTTGGCGGGCCTGTGGGTCTGCGGAGAGGCAAGTTGCACTGGGCTACACGGCGCCAACCGCCTTGCCTCCAACTCGCTGCTCGAGGCCACGGTCTATGCCGCCCGCATCGCCAACGACATTTCCGGCCTCGAACCGGTCCGGCATCCCCTCGCCCCGTTCGAGGGCATTTCCTGGGACGAGACCGAGGGCGAGGCCGTTGAGGAGCGGTTACGCAATCTCGAACCGGTGCAACGGCTGAGGCGGATCATGTCCGAGCATGTCGGGGTCGAGCGCGATTCCGAGGGCCTGAAAACGGCGCTCAAGGGCATCCATGAACTGGAGACCAGGGCTCAGGGCGTCACCCGCTCCTTCCTCAACATGACGACCTCGGCGACGCTCGTCGCGGCGGCGGCGCTGAAGCGCGAGGAAAGCCGGGGCGGCCATTTCCGCACCGACTACCCGGAAACGGACGACGTCAACTGGCATGCGCATACCGAGATGACGCTGGATGAGGCGCTGGCGATCAGGCAGGCGAACAGCTAGTCGTAAACGCAGCGACTGTTCGATCTCACCGGGGGAGCATTGCGCGCCGTATCGTCATCGGCCGGAGGCCTTGTCCGACAGGCCGTGCGGGGCAAGACACAATCCGGCATGCCGTTCGCAAAAAAGACGGCAGCACGCCGGATTCACATGTCGTCAAAACCGCTATCACGACAGACCATCACGTTTATCAGGACTTCGTGATGCAGCTTTTAGTCTCGGGGCAGCGTGCGCGCTGCCCGACTATTTAACGAAATCGTTCTCGAATTCTTCGGCCGAGGCCTTCAGAAGGTTCACGACATAGGTCATGGAGGGGCCACCACCGAATGCCACGGCAATCAAGGAGGATTCCATGATTTCTTCCTTTGTGGCGCCGGCTTCGTAGGCTTTGTAGACATGGTAGACGATGCAGTATTCGCATCTGCAATATGCAGCAATGCCAACGCTGATCAGCTCCTTGGTCTTTGTGTCGACGGCACCTGATTTGTAATCCTCGCCAAGAAGTCCGAAGAAGGATTTGACGACGGCAGGATTTGTCTTGCCGACATCCTTCAGCCCCTCGGTAAACTCATTCAGCATGGCTCTTGGATCATACGGCATGGGGGGAGTCCTTTTTGCTATTGTTTTTTGACGCCGATTGGCGCGAACGCACACAATCGGACGGTCAACGCGCGGACGTTAACAGGGATGTTGAGGGGCGTCTCTGCGACAGGCTTGTTGTTGGCCATATCGCGGCACAAAGACGCAACATACTGTAATTTATGGTTTTTATTGAAATAGAAATATGTAGAAATTCCATTATGTCTTGGCAAAAATGCGCCCAGGATGTACTTCCGGACCGGCTGCCGCGTACATCTTTGGGGCCGGCAATGCACGGGAAGTCCGACGAACGACAAATGTCGTCGCGGCAGTCATGCGACGCAGCTTGCGCGACGTAACGGTCTATTCGCTCAGCAAGTATTCCGCAACGGCGTCGAGATCGTCTTGCGTCCACTTTGCCGTCGAATATTCGATCACCTCGCCCATGGCACCGCCGAGAATATCGAAACCGGGCGTGAAGCCGGTCGTCAGGGCCTCGATCAGTGCTGCCTTATCGTAGCCCGCCTCGGCGAGATGCGCCTTGGTGAGTGCCGGAACATTGCCCGCCGGACCACCGCGACTGCCGGCAAGTGGGCGCGAAGTGTCCGGGCCGCCGAGCATGTTGCGCGGCGTGTGACAGCTGACGCAATGGGCCGGGCCTTCGACGAGGTATTTTCCGCGATTCCATACCGCCGAATGATCGGGGTCCGGGGAAAAGCGCTGGGGCTTGAAGAACAGGTTCTTCCACCCGGCAAGGATCGGCCGGATGTTGAACGGGAAGCCGACATCATGCGGGCGCGACGGCGTCGCGACCGGGGCCACCTGCTGGAGTGCGGCGAACAGGTCGACCACCTCCTGATCGCTCATCAGCGTGTAGCTGTCATAGGGGAAGGCCGGGTAGAGGTGGTTCATGAAGCCCGGCCCCTCGCCATTGGATAGGGCGTTGGAGAACTCGGCCAGCGTCCATTTGCCGATGCCATAGGTCGGATCGGGCGTGATGTTGGGGGCGTAGAAGGTACCGAAATCGGTTTTCAGAGCCGCCCCACCCGAGAAGGGTTCCTTGCCGGCCTTGGTGTCGGTGTGACAGGCGACACAATCGCCGAGCACCATGAGATAGGCGCCGCGCGTGGCATCACCGACAAGGGTCAGATCACGCGCCGGACCGGTGACCGGTTTGAGGAAATAGACGGCGACGGCGCCGCCGATGACGACAAGCACTCCGATCAGGATCAGCCAGCTGCGTTTCATCCGTTCTCCATAGGCATTGGAACGGCGCGCCGCTTTGGCGCGCAAGGAACGGACACTATCGCCAATTTCGCGGCAAAGGGCCACTGACGCTTTCGCGAGATCGGCCCTGGTGTGCTGGTAGTGCGGAGCCGGTCAGGCCTTGAGAATCGCCTCGACCTCTTCGCGCGTCGGTGGATTGCAGCCGGTGTGGGCACAGTTGAGCCCGGCGGTGACGGCGCCGAAGCGCAGCATCTCACTGAGCCTGTCGGCACTGAGCCCGGCGAGCGCATCCGGCGTCAAGGCGTCCCAGCTGCCGAGAATGGTCAGAATGCCGGCCATCAGGCTGTCGCCGGCCCCAACCGTGTCGCCGAAAACCTCCGGCACATAGATGTCGGTACGGCCCTCGGCATTGTGGGTGAAGGCACGTGAGCCGCCTTCACCGAAGGTGACGACGACCAGCTTGCAGTTCTCGTGTGCCAAAAGGCCGGTGACGTGGTCCTCGATGGACTTGGATGCATCGAGCGCCAACAGATCCTCGTCGCTCAGCTTGACGAGATTGACCTTGGCGAAAAACCGGTCGAGCCGCGCCTTGTAGGAGGCAAAATCGGAAACGAGCGTCGGGCGGACGTTGGGGTCCATTGTGATGAGGGCGCCCTTTTCCGCCGCGGCGTCGACGACATCGAGCCAGACATCGGCATCCTCGGGCAGGATCGAGCAGAACCCGCCAACCTGAAAGACCGACGGCGCAGCCGGAAGCGCCGCAATCAGGCCGTCGCGGGTGAAGGCGCGGTCGGCCTCGCGGTAAAACCGGTAGCTGGCCTTGCCGCGCTCGTCGATGGTGGCGACGGCAAGCGTCGTCGGCGCCGCAACGCGCTCGGGCAGCAGCATATGGGTGCCGGCCGCCTGCAGCGGCATCAGCAGCATATCGCCGAAGGTGTCGGTCGAGATCGGGCACAGAAAGCCGGCTTCATTGCCGAGCTTGGAAAGTGCGATGGCGCAATTGAACGGCGAGCCGCCGGCATGGGCTTCAAGCACGACGCGCCGATCAGCACCGACCCGCTGCGAGACCAGATCGATCAGGCTTTCACCACCGACTACGAACATGACGTTCTCCGACTTTGACTGTTTTCAAGCGAAGTGGGCACTGGTTCGCCAGTTCGAATTAGTGACCACTCAGAAACTCCGGCGTTGTCTAGCGCAGCGAAGGCTCAAGGCCAAGCGCTGGAACGTCGCGGCGCAGGCGTTGGGGATATGCCGGCTATTTTGCCGTCCAGCCGCCTGCAGAGTGTGCCCAGGGAAAGTGGCGACCGCTTTTCCGGTGCGGCACGCGACCACCAAAAACGGATGGCGGCCCCGTCGAAGCCGCCAGAGTCACTTCGCCGTCCAGCCGCCATCAATGTTGAGGGTCGCACCGGTGATCGAGCCAGCCGTCTCGCCCGAAAGATAAACGCACAGCGCGGCGACGTCCTCGGCGGTAATGAAGCGCTTGGTCGGCTGGTCGGCGAGAAGCACGTCGCGGATCACCGTCTCGCGGTCGCGGCCGGATTGTTCCATCTCGTCGAGAACCAGTTTTTCGACGAGCGGCGTCCAGACATAGCCGGGACACACGGCGTTGACGGTGACGCCATGCTCGGCCAGTTCGAGCGCCACAGACCGCGTCAGACCGATCAGGGCATGCTTGGTGGCAACGAGCCCGGATTTCATCGCCGCGCCACGCTGGCCATAAACCGAGGCGATGTTGATGATACGACCCCAGCCGCGCGCCTTCATGCCGGGAACGGCAGCCCGTATGGCACTGAAGGCATTGTCGAGGCCGATGGTGCGGATGCGGTCCCACGCTTCGGTCGGAAAGTCCTCGATCGCCGCCTTTGTGTGCGTGCCGGCATTGTTGACCAGCCCGTCGAGCGCACCGAACTGGGCGATGGCCTCCACGACAACGGCTTCGCCCTCCCCCGGCTCGCCGAGATCACCCTGGAAATAACGCACCTCCGGTGCCCCGGATGCGGCGATGTCGGTGAGAATGGTTTCGACCGCTCCGGGCGGTTCTTCAGAAGTGACCCCGACCCGCCAGCCAGCCGCGCCGAATGCCCTGGCAATGGCAAGTCCGATGCCGCTGGTCGATCCGGTCACCAGCACTGCCCGCGCCATTTCTCCCATGCCTGATCCCCCTCAAGCCCTTCACTCGGTTGAGCCTACCTCATGACCTGTTCGGATGGAAACACAGGACACAACCGATGCCCCGCACCATCGCCGGGACTTCCTTGAGAGGTAAAATCTACAATATCCGGTGCGTTCTGCCTCCATCCATCTCTGCCGCCGACCAGAAAAGCGCCGCGAGCCGGCTGGACACATGGCGCAGCCAGTGTAATCTGACACAGGAACGCGCCAGCAAAAAATGCATCGCGAAATCAAGAATTTCATGCAGGGGAGGAACACGCATGGATCGTCGTTCGTTTTTCAAGAAAGCCGGTGTGACCACCGCCGGCGCCGTGGGCGCCACCACGCTCGCAGCACCCGCCATTGCCCAGTCCATGCCGAAGATAACCTGGCGTCTGGCTTCGGCCTTCCCGAAGGCTCTCGACAATCTGTACGGCACCGCCGAGCTGTTCGCCAAATATGTCTCGGAAGCCTCTGACGGCAATTTCACCATCCAGTCCTTCGCGGCCGGCGAAATCGTCCCCGGCGGCCCGGCTCCGCTCGATGCCGTCGCCACCGGCACCGTCGAAATGGCCCACACCGCCGTCTACTATTCCTGGGGCAAGGACCCGACCTACGCGCTCGCCACCGGCGTGCCGTTCGGCCTGAATGCGCGCCTGCGCAGCGCCTGGCTCTATCATGGCGGCGGCACCGACCTGCTCAACACTTTCTTCGCCAAGAACAACCTTCACGCGCTGCCCGGCGGCAATACCGGCGTGCAGATGGGCGGCTGGTTCCGTAAGGAAATCAATTCGATCGCCGACGTGCAGGGGTTGAAGTTCCGCATTGCCGGCCTCGCCGGCGCCGTGTTCGAGAAGATGGGCGCCGTGCCGCAACAGATCGCGGCCGCCGATATCTATCCGGCCCTCGAAAAGGGCACGATCGACGCCACCGAATTCGTCGGCCCTTATGACGACCAGCGGCTCGGCTTCGTCAAGGTGGCGCCCTACTACTACTATCCGGCGTTCTGGGAGGCCGGTTCGTCGCTGCACTTCATGTTCCAGAAGGGCCTGTTCGAGGAACTGCCCCCGGCCTACAAGTCGCTGGTCACCGCCGCGGCGCAGGCGGCCGACGCCGACATGCTGGAGCGCTATGACAGCGCCAACCCGGCCGCCATCAAGGCCCTGGTTGCCGACGGCGCCCAGCTGCGTCCGTTCAAGAAGGACATTCTCGAAGCCGGATTCGAAGCGGCCAATGCGGTCTATGCCGACCTGACGGCCAAGAATGCCGACTTCAAGACCATCTACGATTCGATGACTGCGTTCAGGGCCGAAGGCTACCTGTGGTTCCAGATCGCCGAATACAATTACGACACCTTCATGATGGTACAGCAGCGCGCCGGCAAGCTCTAACCTCAGCTTCAGCTTCACCTGACACGAATGCGAAAACCCGGAGCCTTGCTCCGGGTTTTTTGTTGCGCACCCATCGTTACGAGAAGGCGAGGACGACCTAGTTGAAGCTCGGCGGCTGGCTGAGATCGTTCGGATCGACGGCAGGATCGGGGGCGGTTGCCGGCCCGCCGAAATCAGGCGGCGTGCTGTCGAGACCGGGTATGCCGAAGCCGGCATCACCACCGATCGGCGGTGCTGTCAGGCCGTTGAGGTCCGAACCCATGTCGCCATTGCCGAAATCGGGCGCGATGATCTCCAGCGAGCCCGGCGTGACCTTGGGCTGGTCGGACTTGTAGTGCAGCACCAGCTGCGGGAACGAGAGGACGATCACCACCATGATGATCTGGATGAAGACGAAGGGCACCGCGCCCCAATAGATCTGGCCGGTGGTGACCGGCGCGATGGTGTGCTTGGTGATGCGGTCGATATAGGGCACGCGCGGCGCCACCGAGCGCAGATAGAACAGCGAGAAGCCGAAGGGCGGATGCATGAAGCTCGTTTGCATGTTGATGCCCAGAAGGATGCCGAACCAGATCAGGTCGATGCCGAGCTTGTCGGCCACCGGCGCCAGAAGCGGCACGATGATGAAGGCCAGTTCGAAGAAATCGAGAAAAAAGGCCAGAAAGAACACCAGCGCCATGACGATGGCGAGAAAGCCGATCTGGCCGCCCGGCACGCCGGTCAGCAGTTCCTCGACCCAGATGTGGCCGTTGACGCCGTAAAAGGTCAGCGAGAAAACACGTGCGCCGATAAGAATGAAAAGCACGAAGCTCGACAGGCGCGTCGTCGAGGTCAGCGCCTGGCGCACCATGTCCATGTTGAGCTTGCGCTTGGAGGCGGCAAGAACCAGCGCACCGGCAGCGCCCATGGCGCCGCCCTCGGTCGGGGTGGCAATGCCGAGAAAGATCGTGCCGAGCACCAGAAAGATCAGCGCCAGCGGCGGCACCAGCACGATGATCACCTGGCGCGCCAGCCGGCTCAGCAGGTTGAGGTTCAACGCCTTGTCGATAAGCGCGAAGCCATAGGCGATGCCGACCGCCGCCGTGATGGCCCAGATGCCGGCATTCGCGCCGAGCGCGGGCAGCCAGAGCTGGTTGAACCCGAAGGTCAGCGCCGAGGTGACGGCCAGCATGACGACGAGCGAGGTGACGCCCGAGCCAAGCGAACGCGCCTCAACCGGCAGTGCCGGCGCCGCCTTGGGCAGGAAGGTGCTCATCAAGAAGACGTAGCCGAGATAAAGCCCCGTCAGGACGAGAGCCGGATAGATGGCGCCGGCATACATATCGCCCACCGAGCGGCCGAGCTGGTCGGCGAGAACGATCAGCACCAGCGACGGCGGGATGATCTGCGCCAGTGTGCCCGAGGCGGCGATGACACCAGTGGCCAGACGCCGGTCGTAGCCGTAGCGCAGCATGATCGGCAGCGAGATCAGGCCCATCGAGATCACCGAGGCGGCGACGACACCGGTGGTGGCGGCCAGAAGCGCGCCGACAAGGATGACCGCATAGGCCAGCCCGCCGCGAATGGGGCCGAACAATTGTCCGATCGTGTCGAGCAGGTCCTCGGCCATGCCCGATCGCTCGAGGATCAGGCCCATGAAGGTGAAAAAGGGAATGGCGAGCATGGTCTCATTGCTCATGATCCCCCAGAAGCGGTCGGGCAGCGCCTGCAGCAGCGGCCAGAACAGGTGGATCTCGCCATTCGAATAGGGCGCCAGCTCGACGCCGACGACGAAGAACAACAGTCCATTGGCGGCCAGGGCAAAGGCAACCGGGTAGCCAAGCAGCAGGAAAACGACCAGACCGCCGAACATGATCGGCGCCATGTTGTGGGCGATAAGCTCAACCATGAGGCCGCTCCTCTTCCGGCGCGGTCGCGTCTTCGAGCGGACCGTGCGCGCCTGAATGCCGGTGCGGGTCGGAGATGATCCTGCGCATGATGGCGATGCGCTTGATGATCTCGGAAAGCCCCTGCGCCACCAGCAACGCGAAGCCGAGCAGCAACATCAGCTTGGCCGGCCACAACAGCAGGCCGCCGGCATTCTGGGAGACTTCGCCCGAGACAAAGGAACGCCAGACATAGGGGATGAGCAGGTAGACCATCAACACGGTGAACGGCAGCAAGAACAGGATATGGCCGATCAGGTCGATCCAGTCCTGGGTGCGCTTCTTCAACGCACCGTAGATGATATCGATGCGGATGTGATCGTTGGTCTGCAGCGTGTAGGCGGCAGCCAGCATGAACACGGCGCCGAACAGGTACCACTGCGCCTCAAGCCAGGCGTTGGACGAGATAGAGAAGGCTTTCCTCAGGATGGCATTTCCGGCGCTGATCAGAACTGCGGCCAGCACCAGCCAGGCGACGAATTTGCCGATAAAGGCCGTGACCCGGTCGATGAACCGGGACAACGCCAGCAAACCCTGCATGTAGTGCCTCCCCCACGCCGTCCGCGGCGCCGAAAGTTTTGCCCCAATTGATCGCGAGCAGCCCCGACGCTGCCGGTTCCCCACGGAAGCGCCGCCTCACGGGTCTGTTTATCCCGGTCAAGCGGGCAAAGGCAAGGAACCAGCATGCGACGCCGCGTCCATTGTCACTCAGTCTCAATCGGTGGGACACTGTTTCTGCGCTTTTCGGGCGCACGCACCACGCAAAGGCGAGACCAGGACATGTCGGTACGGCCAAACATCAAGATCCTTCTGGTCGACGACCACCCGCTGGTCATCGAGGGCGTACGCGCGGTTCTGGAAACCTATAGCCATGTCGAGATCATCGGCGCGGCGACCAATGCCCGCGACGGGCTGGCCATCGCCAACAGGACGCCGCCCGACGTGGTGCTGATCGACATCAATATGCCGGGCATTTCCGGGCTGGACGCCATCGACATGTACAAGGAGGCGCTCGGTTCGGTGCGCATCGTCATGCTGTCGATGCACGACAACCGCGATTTCATTTCGACGTCGGTCATGCACGGCGCGTCCGGCTACATCCTCAAGGATGCACCGACCAACGAGATCATCGCCGCCATCGAGGCGGTCGCCGCCGGCGGCACCTATTTTTCCTCAGGGGTCTCGGATGTGCTGATGCGCCTGCCCGATCCCAACCGCCATTCCGGTCCGCTGACCAGCCGCGAAACCTCGGTGCTGACGCTGGTGGCCGAGGGCAAGAGTTCCAAGGACGTGGCGCTGGCGTTGAACATCTCGGCCCGCACGGTCGAGACCCACCGCAAGAACATCAAGAAAAAACTCGGTATCGCCACCACCGCCGGCCTGACCCGCTATGCGATCGAGGCCGGACTTGTGACCTCGACCGATTGAGCGGCGGGCCTGCACCCCGGTCCAGGCGACCGGACGCGGGCGCGGCTCAGCTCTTCGGTGTCCGGCGTGGCGCCGACTTGGTCCGCGGTTTCGCGGTCGGCTTGGCAGCAGCGGGTTTCGATGTCGCGGCTTTGGTTGGCGCTTTTGCTGTCGCAGGCTTGGCTTCTGTCTTTGCCGCAGGCTTGGCGGCAGACTTGGCAGCGTTTTTTTTCGACGGTGCCTTCTTGGCCGGGGCCGGTTTCGGGGCGACAGGAAGTGCCCCATCCGGCAGATCGAACAGGTTGTGACGGCCGACATTGGTGACATCGTTTTCCCCGCACAGCGCC
Organism: Devosiaceae bacterium; assembly: GCA_963676075.2. Classification (GTDB taxonomy): domain Bacteria; phylum Pseudomonadota; class Alphaproteobacteria; order Rhizobiales; family Devosiaceae; genus JAHJQZ01. The sequence goes on along the minus strand of CAXXNZ010000013.1, from coordinate 307,968 downwards.
ATGGTCTGGTCGAGTTCGCTCCTGAGGATCGACAGCGATTTGCTGACGCCGGCCTCACCCGCCGCACCCAGGCCATAGGTATAGGCCCGTCCGACATGCACGGCCTTGGCGCCAAGCGCCAGGGCGCGGAACACATCGACCCCGGTGCGAACGCCGCCATCGACATGCACCTCGATCTTGTCGCCGACAGCATCGACGATCCGGGGCAGCGTGCGGATGGAGGACGGCGCGCCGTCAAGCTGACGGCCGCCGTGATTGGATACGACAATGGCATCGGCGCCGTGCCGGGCAGCGATTTTGGCATCTTCCTCGTCGGCAATGCCCTTGAGGATGAACTTGCCGTCCCAATGCGACCGGAACCACTTCACCGCCTCCCAATCGAGTTCAGGGTCGAACTGGGAATTGGTCCACTCGGTGAATGTGCCAAGGTCTTTGACGCCTTTGACGTGTCCGACGACATTGCGGAAGGTGTGCCTCTGGGTCATCGCCATGCCCATGACCCAGCGCGGGCAGCGCGCCATCATCATCAGATGCTTTGGTCCGAGCTTGGGCGGTGTTCTCAATTCGTTGCGCAGATCCTTGTGTCGCTGGGCGTAAAGCTGCAGATCCAGCGTCAGCACAAAGACCTCCACCCCAGCGGCCTTGGCGCGCTTGAGCAGGCTCAGGGCAAAATCGCGGTCGCGCATGACATAGAGCTGGAACCAGAACGGCTTGGTGGCGATCGCCGCCACGTCCTCGATCGAGCACACCGACATGGTCGACAAGATGAACGGCACGCCGGCCTTTTCCGCGGCGCGCTGCGCGTGCATTTCGCCATCGGGGTAATGCATGCCGAGCGAACCGACAGGCGACAGCGCAATCGGCATTTCGGTTTCGAGCCCGACCATGCTCGACTTGAGCGAACGCGTCCCGAGCCGGCGCGCCACGCGCTGGCGCAGCAGTACCTCGTCGAAATCGGCGGAATTGGTTCGGTAGGTCTGTTCGCTCAGCGCGCCTGAATCGGCGTAATCGAAAAACAGCTTGGGCACCCGACGCCGCGCCAGTTCCTTCATGTCGTCAATGGTCAATACCTTATCGAGTGCCGACATTGTCTCCCCCGGCGTGCGCGTGTTGTTGCAGCAAGGTTATCGCCAATGCGGGCATGACCACAATCGGCGTGTTGGTCCAAATGCGAAGAGGGACCACGGGTATCGGTCGGCGTTCACCTTAACGTTGGTTGGCTGACCGGGTCCGGTCTGCAATCCTTCGGTCCATCCGACAGGGAGTGAGACATGGAACTCGGAAATTTCTCCGTCAGCCTCGCCGTCGCCGACCTTCAGGCGTCCAGGGCCTTTTATGAAAAGCTCGGCTTTGAAAAGTTCCACTGCGACGAGAGCCAGAACTGGCTGATCATGAAGAACGGCAACACCATCATCGGCCTGTTCCAAGGCATGTTCGAGAAAAACGTTTTAACCTTCAATCCTGGCTGGAACACTGACGCGGAACCGGTCAAAGGCTTCACCGACGTGCGCGATATCCAGAAAAAGCTGAAGGCGGCAGGGCTGACACTGGTCCAGGAGGTCGACGAATCGAGCTCCGGCCCGGCCCATCTGACCCTCATCGATCCGGACGGCAATCCCGTTCTCATCGACCAGCACATCTAGAGACTTCCAACGACGACAATTTGAGACGTTGCCACCGATGCCCGGACCGACTTGCGCCGGAGACCGCAATCGGTTTTGCTGTATTAACGATCAAAGACATGCCTGCCGGGAAAGCGACATGACCACCGAGACCCCGCTCTACGAGCATTACGAACCCGAATTCTCATCGCTCGTCAAAGGTGCCGCCCGCCTGGAGACGCTTTACGAGAATTGCCGCTGGGCCGAAGGGCCTGTGTGGTTCGGCGACGGCAACTACCTGTTGTGGTCCGACATCCCGAACGACCGGATCCTGCGCTACACCCCGGGCTTGGGCGTGTCCGAGTTCCGTCGTCCGGCGGGCAACACCAATGGTCACACCCGAGACCGCGAAGGACGCCTTGTGTCGTGCAGCCACGGCAATCGCCGGATCGAGCGCACCGAGCATGACGGCACCATCACCGCGCTCGCCACCCATTACGGCGGCAAGCGCCTCAACTCGCCCAATGATGTCGTCGTCAAATCGGACGGAACCATCTGGTTCTCCGATCCGGCCTATGGCATCGAGAGCGACTATGAGGGCAACAAGGCCGAAATGGAGCAGGACGGGTGTTTCGTCTATTGCTTTGACCCGAAAACGGGCACGTTGAAGATCGTCGCCGACGATTTCGATCGCCCCAACGGGTTGGCCTTCTCGCCTGACGAATCCCTGCTCTACATTTCCGACACCGGGCTGTCGCACGGGCCGCGCCGGCCGCACCACATCCGCGTACTCCGGGTGAATTCCGACAACACGCTGTCAGGTGATGAGGTTTTCGCCGAGATCAATCCGGGCCTGCCCGACGGTTTCCGGCTCGACACGTCTGGCCGCGTCTGGACCTCGGCCGGCGACGGGGTGCATGTGTATTCGACCTCCGGCGTGTTGATCGGCAAGATTCTCACTCCACGCGGGGTGGCTAACCTCACCTTCGGCGGCCCGAAAAAGAACTGGCTGTTCATCGCAGCAACAAACGCCGTCCACCTGCTGCATACGGCAGCGAATGGCGCCCAGACTCCCTGACAACAAGGACTTCAGCTGAATGGATATTCTCTTCATCGGCGGCACCGGGCAGATCTCCCTGCCCGTCGTCGAACACGCCGCCGCGCTCGGTCACAAGATCTTCCTGCTCAATCGCGGCGCGACGTCCGTGCCGGTGCCGGATGGGGTCGAAATGATCATCGGCGACATGGATACCGAGAATCCTTATGCCGAAATCGGCGACCGCCGGTTCGACGTTGTCTGCCAGTTCCGCGCTTTCACGCCGGAACAGGTCGCTCGCGACCTCAAGGCCTTTGCCGGCAAGACCGGGCAATATGTCTTCATTTCCAGCGCCTCGGTTTATGAAAAGCCTGTGCAGGTGCCGGTGATCACCGAGCAAACGCCGGCGATCAACCCGTACTGGGCCTATTCCCAGCAAAAGATCGCCTGCGAGGAGATGATCCGCCGCTCTGACCTGCCCTGGACCATCATCCGCCCGAGCCACACCGTGCGCACCGGTCTGCCCTCCCAGGTCGGCGAAGGAGACCGGATGGCGCAGCGCATGCTCACCGGCAAGCCGGTGATCGTTGCCGGCGACGGCACCTCGCTGTGGACGCTGACCCGCTCGATCGATCTCGCCGCGCCACTTGTCGGAGTGTTCGGCAAGACCGCCGCGCTCGGCGAGGTCTTCCATATCACCCAGCACCTTTTCGGCTACACCTGGGATCAGATCCATCGGGCGATCGCCCGCGGGCTCGGGGTCGAAGCCGACATCGTCCACGTGCCAACCGACACGCTGGTCAAATACAATCCCGAGTGGATCGGGCCGCTTTTCGGCGACAAGTCGTGGACGGCGCTGTTCGACAATTCCAAGGTGATGTCGGTTGCCGGCACGTTCTCGACCGAGCGTGATCTCGACAAGGTGCTGGCGGACTCGATAAGCAATTTCAAGGCGCGTACCAACGATGCGCCATACGTCCCCGACGAGACAGACGCGCTAATTGACCGGATCGTTGCCGATCAGCAGGCACTCGGGGGTTAGGCGAAGCACGAGGATCTTTCGATCGGGTGCATTGCATGCCCCCTCCACCATTCCTTTCGTGGCCCCCCTCCCCCGCTGCGCAGGGGAGGATTGGCGGGTTACCTCCTGATCCTCCCTCATTCATTGGGGAGTAGAATTTGCAGACTGTTCCAAGAAAAAGGCCCTTCCGAATGGAAGGGCCTTTGTCGTTCACACCAGCGCTCGCCGGACCTCAGTCCTTGGCGCGCTCGTAATAGGAGTTGTCGACGGTATTGATGACGACCCGTGTGCCGGCGGTGATGTGCGGCGGCACCATGATCTTCAGGCCATTGGTGCACACGGCCGGCTTGTAGGAGGACGAGGCCGTCTGGCCCTTGACCACCGGTTCGGTCTCGGCGATCTCGACCGTGACGCGCTGCGGCAGTTCGATGGCGATCGGGATGCCCTCGAAGGTCTTGAGGAAGACGGTCATGCCGTCCTCGAGATAGACGTGGCTGTCGCCCATCACGTCTTCGGTCACCGTCACCTGCTCATAGGTGGCCGGCTCCATGAAGTGGTAGCCCTCGGCATCCGAATAAAGGAAATTGTATTCGCGCTCGTCGACATCGGCCTTTTCCACCTGTTCGGTGGTGCGCCAGCGCATCGAAACCTTCACGCCGTCGCCGAAGCGTCGCATGTCGACCTGGGTGACGGGAGTGCCCTTGCCGGGGTGAATGTTCTCCGCCGTCAACACGACATGGAGCTTGCCTTCGTAGTCGATGACGGCACCCTTGCGGATGGAAGAAGCGATGACCTTTACCACAGTCTGTCCTTGAGCTTGAGCGGCGCTGCGCTTATGGCAGCCTCTGTTTGGTGATGCCGTTAGCGCAATTGCGCAAAAATCTCAAATCGAAAGCAGCAAAACATGGTCAAAGCGCCGGAAAATCCGCCGGAAACCCCGTTTTGGGAGCGCATGCGCCACGCCGACCGGCGTCCGTTGCTGATTTCACGCAACCGACTGCAGGCGGCGATCCGGACCTATTTCGCCGATGACGGGTTCATTGAGGTCGATCCCGCCGGGCTGCAAACGAGCCCCGGCAACGAAGCGCATCTGCACGCTTTCGGGACCGAAGCGATCGGCACCGACGGCACGCGGCAGACGTTTTATCTCCACACCTCGCCGGAATTCGCCATGAAGAAGCTCCTCGCTGCCGGTGAGCAGAGGATTTTCGCTTTCGCCCATGTCTGGCGCAACCGCGAGCGCGGGGCGCTGCATTCACCCGAATTCACCATGCTCGAATGGTATCGGTCCGGTGCCGGCTATGCCGCGCTGATGGCGGATTGTACCGCCCTGCTGCGCCTCGCCGCCAAGGCTGCCGGATCACAGGTGCTGCGTTTTCGCGACCGCAGCTGCGATCCTTTCGCCGAGCCTGAACGGCTGAGCGTCAGCGACGCCTTTGGGCGTTTCGCCGGTATCGATCTTGATGCAACCCTCCTGCCCGCCGGCGAGACCGACGCGTTGGCGCTGAGGGCGCAGATGAAAAATCGCGGGCTACATTCAGCCCCGGACGACACGTGGTCGGACATGGTTTCGCGGGTGCTTGTCGAAAAGATCGAGCCCAATCTCGGACTTGACCGTCCGACGATCCTAGACCGCTACCCGGCCGCGGAAGCGGCACTGGCGCGACGCACGCCGAACGATGAGCGTTTTGCCGAACGTTTCGAGCTTTATGCGTGCGGTGTCGAACTCGCCAACGGCTTCGGGGAACTGACCGACCCGGACGAACAGCGCAGGCGTTTCATCGCCGAGATGGCGGAAAAACAGCGTGTCTATGGCGAGAGCTATCCGCTCGACGAGGATTTCCTGCTGGCGCTGGCGGCGATGCCGCCGGCCAGCGGCATTGCGCTCGGCTTCGACCGGCTGGTGATGCTGGCGACAGGCGCGCCGCGGATCGACGATGTGATGTGGGTTCCGGTGCCCGGAGCGGACTGATCAGTACGCCGGCAGCGGCGATCAGGCGTTCTGGGTCGACAGGACGGAAAAGCCGTTGAAGGTTGTGCCATCCCAGTCGCGTGTCTCGACATCGGTCACGCGGGCGCTGAGCGGGCCGACCCTGACGCGGTTGAGCATTTCGCCGACCGCCGCATCGGCCCCGGTAAATACCGCTTCGACCGTGCCGTCGCGCAGGTTGCGCACCCAGCCGCCCACCTCAAGCTGAGTTGCCTCTTCCTCCGTCCACATGCGGAAGCCGACGCCGTGAACCCGACCCGAAACAATGACGTGAACAGCTCTCATCGGACACCTTCTTGCGTTGTGTGTGACCCACGGGCGGCGCATGCGCCGCCCGCACCACAGTCTACCGTCCGACAGGCAAATTCGGACTTAACATCTGCTGACTGCCGATCGGGCATTCTACATCGTTGCGCCGACATACCATGGCACGAACTCGTGGCTGCCATAGCCCAGGCCCTCGGATTTCGACTTCTCGCCCGAGGCGACGGCAAGGATCTTGTCGAAGATTTCCTGCCCCTTGGCTTCGAGCGCCGTGCCGTCGAGCACATCGCCGCCATTGATGTCCATGTCTTCGGACATCCGTTCGTACATGTCGGAATTGGTAGCGATCTTGATCGAGGGGGTCGGCTTGTTGCCATAGGCCGAGCCGCGTCCGGTGGTGAAGCACAAGACATTGGCGCCACCCGCCACCTGGCCGGTTGCCGAGACAGGATCGTAGCCGGGGGTGTCCATGAAGACGAACCCCTTTTCGGTGACCTTTTCGGCATAATGGTAGACGGCACTGAGATTGGCCGAGCCGCCCTTGGCCGTCGCCCCGAGCGATTTCTCCAGAATGGTGGTCAGCCCGCCGAGCTTGTTGCCGGGCGATGGATTGTTGTTCATCTCCATCTTGTTGCGGGCAGTGTAGTCCTCCCACCAATGGACGATGTCGACGAGCTTCTCGCCAACTTCGGTCGAAACAGCGCGACGGGTCAGCAGATGTTCGGCGCCATAGATTTCCGGCGTTTCGGACAGGATCGAGGTGCCACCATGGCGCACCAGGATGTCCGAGGCGATGCCAAGGGCCGGGTTGGCGGTGATACCGGAATAGCCGTCAGAGCCGCCACATTGCATGGCGAGCGTCAATTCGGACGCCGGCACCGTTTCGCGCCTTGCGGCATTGACCAGCGGCAGCATCGCCTTGACCGCATCGACGCCGGCGGCGACGGTCTTGCGCGTACCGCCCGTGTCCTGAATGGTCATCGAGCGGAACAGATCATTTTCCGCAATGCCATAGGTCTCCTTGAAGCGCGAAATCTGGAAGCCCTCGCACCCCAGGCCAACCATCAGCACGCCGGCGATGTTGGGATTGGTGGCGTAGCCCCATTGCGTCCGCATCAGGATGTCATAGCCCTCGCCCTTGATGTCGAGACCGCAGCCACCACCGTGGACGAGCGGAATGACACCATCGACATTGGGATAATCGTCGAGCAACCCGGAGCGCTCGATTTCCTGAGCGATGAACGATCCAGCCGAGGCCGCACAGTTCACCGATGTCAGAACGCCGATGTAGTTGCGGGTGCCGACCGAATCATTGGCCCGGCGGAAACCTTCGAATGTCGCCCGTTCGGCTAGCGGCAGCACCACTGCATCACGCACATCGGCGCCAAAGGCGTAATCGAGGGTCAGGTCACCCATGCCGGTGTTGTGCTCGTGCACCCAGTCGCCGGGCGCGATGTCGGATTTCGCGAAGCCGATGATCTGGCCGAACTTTCTCACCGGCGCACCGGTCTCGATTTTGGCGATGGCGATCTTGTGTCCCTTGGGAACCCGTTCGCGCGCCGTCACGCCCTCGGACGTCACCGTGCCGTCTGCAATGACCGTGAGCGCAACCGCCACGTTGTCGGCGGGATTGAGCACCAGGGTCCGGGGCTCGACATTGGGTTTGTCCATTGATCTCAATTCCTTTCCGGTGGGCTTTGTCCACCGTATCGTCGAAACAACATTGCCGCGGTCGCTGGCACAAGACTAACATGGCGCGAGATACTCGCGCGCCGACCATCCGGATTCCGAATGAAAAAGTCGGGCCGGAAAGCGGGGTTGCGGTCGTCATGGTGCGATCCGGCAGCGACGCCCTGGCGGAGACAAGCTGCCAGGTAGCTGATGTGAGTCTAGCTTCACTGCCTGCGCCACTCAAGCAAGACCCGCTGCAAGCGGGACACAAAAGACCCGGAGGAATCACATCCATGCTGAAAGGCATTCCTGCCCTGATTGGACCCGACCTGCTGCATGTGCTGGCATCGATGGGCCATGGCGACGAAATCGTCATTTCCGATGCCAATTTTCCCGGCGCCAGCCTGACCAGGCGCTTGATTCGCATGGATGGGCATTCGGCGACCGATGTGCTCGAGGCCGTGCTGGCGCTGATGCCGCTCGACCGAATGGAACACGCTGCCTTCCGCATGGAGGTGGTCGAGGATCCGCACAAGATCGAGCCGATCATGAAAGATTTCCAGCAGATCATCCATAACCAGGAACCCGATGTGGCGCTGATGCCGATCGAGCGCTTTGGCTTTTACGCCAGAGCCAAAACCGCCTACGCCATTATCCAGACCGGCGAAACCCGGCTTTATGGCAATATCCTTTTGAAAAAGGGTGTCATCGGCCCTGAGGGCTGACCGGACCCAACAGATCTGGAAACACTCGGCGCATGGGTGGGGGAACGCGGCCTCCAACCCACGCGTCACCGTCTGATTTGACAGCAAGCCGCGCGAGGAGGGCCTTACGTGATCGATTTGAAGGGCAAGAGAGCGGTTGTCACCGCGGCGGCGGATGGTATCGGGCGCGCCACGGCCATGGCGTTTGCCGAAGCCGGCGCAAGGGTGCTGGCGACCGACATCGCCGTGGACAGACTGGCGGGACTGTCGGCAGTCGAAGGCATCGATACAGCGCCGCTCGACGTGCGCGACGGCGAAGCGATCGCCTCACTTGCCTCGGCGCACACGGAAACCGACATCCTGGTCTCCTGCGCCGGTATGGTGTTCCACGGCGGTTTGCTCGACACACCAGCCGAGGCATGGGATGCCTCGTTCGCACTCAACACCCGCGCCGCCTATCAGCTGATGCAGGCTTTCCTACCGGGGATGCTGGCACGCGGCGGCGGCTCCATCATCGCCATCTCGTCGGTGGCCTCCTCTGTCATCGGCGTTCCCAACCGCTGCGCCTATGGCGCCTCAAAGGCGGCGCTGATCGGGCTCGTCAAATCGGTCTCGGCCGACTACATGACCAAAAACATCCGCGCCAACGCCATCTGCCCCGGCACAGTCGACAGTCCGTCGCTGCAACAGCGCATTTCCGCCCAGGGCGACTATGACACGGTACGCAAGAGCTTTATCGACCGCCAGCCCATGGGTCGGCTCGGCACACCCGAGGAGGTGGCCCAGTTGGCGGTCTATCTCGGTTCGGACGCCGCCAGTTTCGTCACCGGCCAGGCCATGGTGATCGACGGCGGCTGGACAGTGATGTAACAGAACCCGCTTCGAAAAAAGGACATCTCTCATGAAACTGATGCGCATGGGCGCCAGGGGCGCCGAACGGCCCGCCCTTTTGCATTCGGACGGGACCATCCGCGATCTTTCCGAATTCGTCACCGATATCGGCGGATTGACGCTGACCGACAATTCGCTGGCCGATATCGCCAGTTCCAACATCGACATGCTGCCGATCATCGATGCCTCAGAACGCATCGGGCCTTGTGTCAATCCGGTCGGCAAATTCATCTGCGTCGGCCTCAATTATGCAGACCATGCCGCCGAGACCGGAGCCAAGATCCCCGAGGAACCGATCCTGTTCATGAAGGCGACCAGCGCCATCATGGGACCGAACGACAATGTCATCATCCCGCGCAATTCGGTGAAAACCGACTGGGAAGTCGAACTCGGCGTCGTCATCGGCAAGGAGGCCCGCTATGTCTCCGAGGCGGACGCCATGGACCATGTCGCCGGCTATTGCACCATCAACGACCTTTCGGAACGCGAATTCCAGATCGAGCATGGCGGGCAGTGGGTGAAGGGAAAGTCGGCCGACAGTTTCGGCCCGATCGGCCCCTATCTCGTAACACGCGACGAGGTGCCGGACCCGCAGAACCTCAAGCTTTTCTGCGAAGTCGACGGCGTCATGCGCCAGAACGGTACGACCGCAACGATGATCTTCGGGGTCGGGTTCCTGGTCCACTATATTTCGCAGTTCATGAGCCTGCAGCCCGGCGACATCATCTCGACCGGCACGCCGCCCGGCGTCGGCATGGGCATCAAGCCCGAGCCGATCTATCTCAAGCCTGGCCAGAAGATCCATCTCGGGGTCGAAGGTCTTGGCGAGCAGACCCAGATGACCGTCGCGGCCGATTAGCAGCCGGACGCGGAACAAGCGGTCGCCGGGGTGCGTTGGCGCGCCCCGGCGATAACGAAACCGTTGGTTTCGCACGAGCGAGCGGCGCGTTAGGCTTGCCGCTCCTGCCCCCAAGCCAGAACAGATTAGCCGACATGAACGATCTGCCCGACATCATCAAGGAAGACCACGACACGCACGGCCGCTACCTCGTCCGGCTTGAGAGTGGCGAGGAAGCCGAAATGACCTGGGTGGTGCGCGCAGCCAGCGTGCGTGACTTCAACCACACCTATGTGCCGGAGGTTTTTCGCGGCACTGGCATCGCCGCGCGCCTGATGGAGCGCGCGATCGCAGACGCGCGCGCCGAGGACTTCCGCATCATACCGACCTGTTCCTATGTCGACGCGCAGTTCCGCCGTCATCCCGACTGGGCCGATCTCAGAGCCTGACCGAGACGCTAAATTTGCGCGATGGCGGCGTCGAGCTGGGCGCGCAAGCGATCAAGATCGGCCTTGAGCGCCCTAATAGCGGCTACATCCATCTGACCCGCCTTGCCAATTTCGAGCGGGATGCTGAGCGCCCTGTCGCGCATGGCGCGTCCGCCTTCTGTCAGGTTCACGCGGACTTGACGCTCGTCGGCTTCGTCGCGCCGGCGCACGACATGTCCCGCAGCCTCAAGACGCTTGAGCAGCGGCGTCAACGTACCTGAATCGAGGAACAACCGGTCGCCGATTCCCTTGACCGTCAGCCCGTCCTCCTCCCACAACACCAGCATGACCAGATATTGCGGATAGGTAAGGCCGAGAGCGTCAAGCCGCGGCTTGTAGAAGCGGGTGAAGGCGTGGCCGGCTGCGTAGACGGCAAAGCACAATTGCCTGTCGAGCTTGAGAACATCTTCGGACTCGGTCATCCAAATCTCCTTGCGGGTCAGTTTGCACGATATCCGATTGCGCGCAATTAGGTCGCACACATTGTTGTGATTTTCCATAGCGCGCAATTCTATTGTGCGCTATATATCTGTTGATCGCAGGTGAACGCGGATCTGAAAAGGATAGAAAAATGATTACGAAGGCCATTTACACCGCACACGCAGTCTCGACCGGCGGACGGAACGGCACTAGCAAGACCGACGACGGCCGTTTGTCTGTGACTCTCGATACGCCGAAGGAACTGGGCGGCGGCGGTGGCCAGGGGACCAATCCCGAGCAATTGTTTGCCGCCGGCTATTCGGCCTGTTTCCTCAGTGCCCTGCAACATGTTGCGCGCAGCGAGAAGATAAAGGTGCCGGACGACGCGGCGATCGAGGCAAGCGTCGATATCGGCCAGGACGCCAACGGCCCGGGCTTCGGCATCGCAGCGGAACTTGTGGTCAGGCTGCCAGGCGTCGACCGCGCCACTGCCGAAAGCCTTATGGAGAAGGCCCACATGGTGTGCCCTTATTCCAACGCCACGCGCGGTAATATCGAGGTCAAGCTGTCAGTCGCCGACTGATCGCTGTAGCAAAACCGACACCGGCACCCGCCGTCAGACGGGTGCCGGTTTTGTCTATTCGTCAGTCAGCAGCGCCTGTGCGCCGGGCTGCAGCCAAGGGTCCAATTCCTCCCAGGTCATTTTCGCTTCCGGTGCTCCGTAGGCATAGGCGGCGACCTCATAGGGCTGGAACTGGAAACCGATGCCGTCCGCGGAGAAAGTCCAGCGGTCGGGAGAGGCGATTGCCGCGGCAACATCTGCAGGCTCCGCCCAGATCACCTCGGCATCATCATAGTCGCTTGCCGCGACTTGCTTGAGTCTGTCGATGACAAGCGGCGCCAGCTCATTGACCCAGTCCGCTCCGGTAAAGATGTCCGCCGCCTGCAGGGCGCGCCCGGGGCCGCGCAGGAATTGGCCGTGGGTAAGAGAATACATGCCGTGCGCGGCGCCATGGGCGTAGTAATAGTCATTGATGGCGAGGCGGATCAGCTTCGGCGTTACCGCGGCGATCTCAATGGTCTGGGCATAATCGGCTGTGCCTTCGCCGTCACCGAAATCTTCGGGCACACCTGATTTCGATGCAAACGACTGCGCATAAGCGTTGAAGGCCGAGGCCTCGGGACCAGTATCGTCGATCTGGGCATAGGAAATTTCGGTGGTCGCCACCTTGTTCCAGCCTTCTGGATCAGGATCCCGCACAACGTCATAACTGTCGACGGAATAGACAGTGAGCCCGTCGACTTTTCCGATGTTTCCGAGGATTTCGGTCCTCTGGGTGTACAGATTCGTAAGGCAGGCCACGCCGTCGGCGTCGTAACTTCCAGTTGTTTTCGGTTCAGCGGTGTCGGTGCAGGCACGCGAGACGAAATCGACCCACTCGCGCTGACCGGCAAGTACCAGCGCTGACGCATCGGACGAGAGCGCCTGCCGCGCGGCGGAGAACGCCTTGGCCATATCAGTGTCTGACTGAGACAAGGCAGGATCACCGCAAATAGCGTGTTCAAGCGGTGTTTCCGCCTTGTTGCAATCAAAGCTCGCCGCTGAAACGGGCGTTGCGGCCAGCGCGAGCACCACCAAAACATAACCGCGTCTCATAGCATCCTCCTTGCGGTTCAACTCTGTTGGCCCAGACCAAAGGATTGGCTAGCCTGTGCCGACTCGCCCATAGGAGTACGACGGCAATGACAAAACTGGCAATCACCTCCGGCTCGGTGCAACTGGTCGTGATGACGCGGAAAACCGAGACCGCAAAGCAAATCCTTGCGGCCCTGCCCATTCGCGGCAAGGCCCTGAGCTGGGGCGAAGAGGTCTATTTCACGGTACCAGTCAATGCGGGCCGCGAGGCCGACGCGAAAGCAGTGGTCGAGCGCGGCGAAATCGCCTTCTGGACACAGGGCCACGCCATCGCCATCGGCTACGGAAAGACGCCTTTATCGCAGGAGTCCGAAATCCGCCTGGCTGCGCCGTGCAACATCTGGGCCGACGCCATTGGCGATGTCCGCGAGCTGGCGCTGATCGAAGAGGGCGACCCAATCGAGATCACACGCCTGACCTGAGGGCGATGCGGTTGAGCTAAAAGCACATCAATCCCGGACGACGGCGTGCTGCCTACACCCATCATGCCGCGAGGCGCCCCATATGCAGGCGTCCCCGCGAATATCCCCGCAACAAGCGATATCCAAAACAAAAAACCCCTCACCGTTTCCGGTGAGGGGTTTTGAAATCATCCATGGTGAAGAGATGCAATTGTTTTTGGCAGACCTGGCAGCGACCTACTCTCCCGTGCCTTAAGACAAAGTACCATCGGCGCTGAAGCGTTTAACGGTCGAGTTCGGAATGGGATCGTGTTCTGGGCGCTTCGCAATAGCCACCAGGTCGGCAAAAAACAACTGACGTGAATTGGATTTCTTAGTGTGACCGAACGTTCCGTTACGGACATAGATAAATGAGAACGATCAAGCCAATCGAGCTATTAGTACCGGTAAGCTTCACACATTACTGCGCTTCCACACCCGGCCTATCAACGTGGTGGTCTCCCACGGCTCTCAAGGGAATGCTCGTTTTGAGGGGGGCTTCCTGCTTAGATGCTTTCAGCAGTTATCCTGTCCGCACATAGCTACCCTGCAATGCGGCTGGCGCCACAACAGGTCCACCAGAGGTGCGTCCATCCCGGTCCTCTCGTACTAGGGACAGCTCCTCTCAACATTCCTACACCCACGGCAGATAGGGACCGAACTGTCTCACGACGTTCTGAACCCAGCTCACGTACCACTTTAAACGGCGAACAGCCGTACCCTTGGGAGATGCTCCACCCCCAGGATGTGATGAGCCGACATCGAGGTGCCAAACGATGCCGTCGATATGGACTCTTGGGCATCATCAGCCTGTTATCCCCAGAGTACCTTTTATCCGTTGAGCGATGGCCCTTCCACACGGGACCACCGGATCACTATGACCGTCTTTCGACTCTGCTCGACTTGTCAGTCTCGCAGTCAGGCGGGCTTATGCCATTGCACTCGACGACCGATTTCCGACCGGTCTGAGCCCACCATCGCGCGCCTCCGTTACTCTTTGGGAGGCGACCGCCCCAGTCAAACTACCCACCATGCGCTGTCCCGGATGCTGTTACACCGCGGTTAGACATTCATGACAGTAAGGGTGGTATCTCATCTTGCGGCTCCACGAGAACTGGCGTCCTCGCTTCGAAGCCTACCACCTATCCTGCACATGCCGACACGAATGCCAGCGCAAAGCTATAGTAAAGGTTCATGGGGTCTTTCCGTCTGACCGCAGGAACCCCGCATCTTCACGGGGAATTCAATTTCGCTGAGTCTATGCTGGAGACAGTGGGGAAGTCGTTACGCCATTCGTGCAGGTCGGAACTTACCCGACAAGGAATTTCGCTACCTTAGGACCGTTATAGTTACGGCCGCCGTTTACCGGGGCTTCAATTCAGAGCTTGCACTCCTCCTTTTAACCTTCCGGCACCGGGCAGGCGTCAGACCCTATACGTCGTCTTGCGACTTCGCAGAGCCCTGTGTTTTTGATAAACAGTCGCTACCCCCTGGTTTGTGCCACCCGCCAAGTGTTGCCACCTGACAGGTCACGCTTATCCCGAAGTTACGCGTGCAATTTGCCGAGTTCCTTCAGCATAGTTCTCTCAAGCGCCTTGGTATTCTCTACCAGTCCACCTGTGTCGGTTTAGGGTACGGTCTAATGGTGGAGCTATTTCCTGGAACCTGTCCACTGCGCATCCAATCCGATAAGGACACACAGACTTTCAGATCCGTCACTACCACCTGGCCCACGAATATTAACGTGGTTCCCATCGTCTACGCGTTTCCGCCTCGACTTAGGGGCCGGCTAACCCTGCGCTGATTAGCATTGCGCAGGAACCCTTGGACTTTCGGCGAGAGTGTCTCTCACACTCTTTATCGCTACTCATGTCATCATTCGCACTTCTGATACCTCCAGGACCCCTCACAGGTATCCCTTCACAGGCTTACAGAACGCTCCGCTACCGCGTACACCCGAAGGTGCACACCCTAAGCTTCGGTGCATGGTTTGAGACCCGTTACATTTTCGCCGCAGGATCGCTTGACCAGTGAGCTGTTACGCTATCTTTAAAGGATGGCTGCTTCTAAGCCAACCTCCTGGTTGTCTAAGCAATCCCACATGCTTTCCCACTTAACCATGACTTGGGGACCTTAGCTGTAGGTCAGGGTTGTTTCCCTTTTGACTACGGACGTTAGCACCCGCAGTCTGACTGCTGGATAGTACTCTCGGGTATTCGGAGTTTACTAAGGTTTGGTAAGACGGTGAGTCCCCCTAGCCCTTGTAGTGCTCTACCCCCCGAGGTATTCGTCCAACGCTCTACCTAAATAGATTTCGCGGAGAACCAGCTATTTCCGAGTTTGATTGGCCTTTCACCCCTAGCCACACGTCATCCCCGTCTTTTTCAACAGACGTGGGTTCGGTCCTC